>JAWKVM010000020.1:0-232962 GCA_041398025.1 Alphaproteobacteria bacterium | reverse complement strand
AGCGGCTGCATGCTCGAGCCGTCGCTTGCCGACGCCGAGCCCGGCAAGGCCGTCCAGTTCGAGCGCCAGGGCTATTTCGCGACCGACCCCGACAGCAGGTCGGGCGCGCTGGTGTTCAACCGGACCATCGGCCTGCGCGACAGCTGGGGCAAGGCTGCGCATTCCTGAGACTGAAACCGCCGCTGCTGCGGCGGATCGACGTTTGTCGAAAAACCGGTAGACTTTCCTGAAGATCGCCATTCAGGGAGCATCGGATGAAGATCAAGGCCGCGGTCCTCCACCAGATGGGCGCTCCTCGCCCCTTTGCGCAAAGCCAGCCCGTCAAGATCGAAGAGGTCGAGCTGGCGCCGCCGGGGCCGGGGGAGGTGCTGGTCAAGGTTGCTGTCGCCGGCGTCTGTCATTCCGATCTCTCGGTGGTCAACGGCGATCGCCCAAGGCCGACGCCGATGGTGCTCGGCCACGAGGCGTCGGGCGTGGTCGAGGAGGTGGGTGAGGGTGTTGCCCACGTGTCGCCGGGCGACCATGTGGTCTTCGTGTTCATGCCCCATTGCGGCGCGTGCGCGATGTGCAAGGCGGGCCGCCCGTCCTTGTGCGAAAAGGGTTTTGCGACCAACGCTGCCGGCACGCTGCTCAATGGCGCGAAGCGTCTCTCGAAGGACGGTGAGCCGATCTTCCACCAGGTCGGCGTCTCCTGCTTCGCCGAATACGCCGTCGCCCACCAAAGCTCGCTGGTGAAAGTCGAAAAAAACCTGCCGCTGGAAGACGCCGCTCTTTTTTCCTGCGCCGTGATCACCGGCGTCGGCGCCGTCATGAACACCGCCGCCTTGCCCAAGGGGGCGAGCGCCGCCATCGTCGGTCTCGGCGGCACCGGCCTTGCCGCGCTGATGGGCGCCAAGGCGGCAGGGGCGTCGACCATCACCGGCTTCGATCCGCTAGCCGACAAACGCGCCAAGGCCATCGACCTCGGCGCGAACCAGGCGTTCGATCCCCTGCAGGACGGAATCATCGAGCAGGTAGGCGGTTACGACTACGTGTTCGAATGCGTCGGCAACGTCCAGGCGATGGAGTTCGCCTACGCCGTCACAAAGATGGGCGGCACCACCATCTCCAGCGGCCTCTCCCATCCCGACAAGAAATTTTCAGTACAGCACGTCAATCTGGTCGCCCAGGAGAAGACCATCAAAGGCAGCTATCTCGGGTCCTGCGTGGTCGAGCGTGACATTCCCCATTATATCGACCTCTTTCAGCGCGGCGACCTTCCAGTCGACAAGCTGATCAGCCGCCGCATTGCGCTGGAGGACCTGAACGAGGCGTTCGATCGCCTGGCCGATGGCTCCGAGGTCCGGCAGGTCATCGTCTTCTAGCGCAGGCAGGCAGCGCCTGCAGGCTTGACGTCACGGTGACGGCGAAAAGCGGCGGTCCTCAAGGGGGGTGGGGTTGGCGTGCGGCGATGAACGTCGTGATGAATTCGTCGATATAATCGCGACGCAGCGAGGCGATCACGCCGGTGAAGACCGCTGCCCCGAGAATGATGGACAGGCCGAGGTTCACCCCCGGCTCGACAGTGTTCAGGAGCGTCTGGCGACAGGCGAAAACCGCGGCGACCATGGCCGTTCCTGCTGCCCCGATCGGCAGCAGTTCGCCGAGCAGGTGGGTGAGATCGACACGCAGCTTCCGGCTGAGGACGTAGAGATAGACCGGGAGGCACAGCATGTGCGCCATGCCGCCTGCGAATGCCGTCGCCGTGATCCCATGGGGGGCGGCGATCGCGACGGCGGTGATGAACAGCGCGACGTTGATCATCGACAGCCGCAGCATGGTCCCGGTGTGCCCGCGGGAAAGCAGAACCTGGTTGGCAATCAGGGACAGAGCGAAAAAAATGCTGAACAGGCACTGCAGGCGAAAGGGCGGAATGCTGCCGACCCATGCCGGTCCGAACACGATCGGAATGAACAGGTCGGCGGTCATCGCCATCCCGAGGAAGATCGGCAGGCAGACCATGCAGGTCACGCGCAGGATCGCGATGACCGCCGCCTGATGCTTCGCCGGGTCGTTCTGCAGCCGGGACAGCACCGGCAGGCCGATTTTCTGGATCGACTGATAGGTGAGCTGGCCCACGGTGTTGAGAATACGGGTCGCTAGGAAATAGAGGCCGACCTGTTTCGCCGGCATGTGAAAGCCGAGAAACAGGAGATCGACCTGGCGAAGGCCGAAACGCAGCAGTGCAGCACCGATGGTGTTCAGGCTGAAGCCGGCAAGGGCGCTGATATGCTCGCGCGCCAAGGCGAGCTTCGGCAACCAGGGGGCAGAAAGCAGGAACATGGCGGTGCTGATCAGCGCATAGGTCCACTGTCGCCCGACCAGGGACCAGGCTTCGAAATCCATGAGCGCCATCAGGGCGGCGACCATGGCACCGCACAGGGTCGCGGCGATGGAGGCGAGGGCGAATCCTTTCAGCTTGAGCTCACGCCGGAGCCTGGCCTGCAGAATGCCGCTCACGGCATAGACCAGCAAAAGCGGCGCGATCGCGCGCAGGATCGGTGCGAAGCGCGGCTCGGAAAACGCGTCAGCGATCCAGGAGGAGGCTGCTGTCAACATCACTGCCGCGACCGATGCCAGCAGCATGTTCATCCAGAGCGCACTCGAGAAGAACGCGTCGTCGATGCCGTCCTTCTGCACCAGCGCTTCGCCTATTCCCTGGAAGAGAACGAGCTGGGCGACCATGAGCAGCATGGTGGCGAGCGCCACCACGCCGAATTGCTCCGGTGCAAGCAGCCAGGTGAGCACCAGAAAGGAGCAGAACGCGAAAAACTCGGCGCCCAACACCTCGACCATGCGCCAGAAAATGCCGAGCTTGATATCCTGTTTTTGGAACATGGCCTGCCGCGAAATTCGACTTTAGATTTAGCTATGCGAGGTTTGCCTATCGTGCAGGCGGCCTGTCAAGCGGTCGCAGGCGGCTGTCGTCGGATTTCTGGTGCGCTATCTGGCGACCGCTTTCTGATGCCCGACATATAACTCGAAGTTGAAGGTTGATGAGACGAAATCGCTGCTCTAACCATGGTAGCGATTGCGTGATTTTGATGGTTCACCTCTTTTGCCCTGCGCCGCGCAGCTCGTCGACGAAAGCCCGATGGCGGCGATCGAACGCGCAAAGGACGGACCTCTGTATTGGCAGCGGACGATGCCCGGTAAGCGATTTTGGCGGACGCGCTACAAGCTCTACTACAATCTCATGATGGCCCATGATGTGATGCAGGCTGCGCTCTGGCGGATGATCGCTCCTGCGGTCGACGATGAGGCGTTTCAGAGTGCTTATCGGATGATCTTTGTCCTCGGCTGCGGCCGCTCCGGCACGACGATCTTCAGCCGCTGCCTGGGCCAGCATCCCGACATCGTCGAGCTCAACGAGCCCAAGCATATCTGGATCGGGACGAATCGCGAGGCGGATGTTCTGTCGCCCTTCGCCCGTCTGTCAGGCGGGCGGCTGCGCTTCGATCACCGTGACGTCACGGAGAAGATCAGGGCCCGCTACCGCGCCATGGTCGACTTTCACGTGAAGCGGCGATCACCGATCGTCTGTGACAAGCTGCCGTTCAACACCTGCAGCGTCGGCTATGTCGCCGCTCTCAATCCGACCGCAAAATTCATACATCTGCAGCGCTCGCCGCGCGCGGTCGCCCTGTCGATCGAGCAATGTGTCCGGCGGGACGGCAGCTGGTGGGGCTTTAACGACTATAAATGGCGGGCGCTCTGCCGTTGCGCCGCGGACTATCCGGAACTCGATCGGCTCATCCCCTTCGCCGTCGACGACTACTATCGCGGCCTGGTCGAATGGCGCATCAATCAGCACCTGGCGAAGGCGGATCTGTCAATGCTGGAGCCCGGCAGGCATATCGACGTGTTCTACGAAGACTTTATCGCGGATCCGGAGCACGTGTCGCAGCGGGTCTGTGCGTTCTGCGAGGTTCCGTTTGACAATGCGGTCGCCGACTACGTGTCGGCGAACATCAGGCCACGGTCGACAGTCGACGATGGTTCCCGACGTTCGGTCGAAGATGACAGGCTGCACGCGGAGATTCTGGGCGACTTCGACGACATCAAAAAATGGGCATAGACGCTCGCCGACCGTCAGTTACGGCTCGATCAAAGCCCAAGGGCCAAAAACCAAGTCCAGGCCGCCGCTCCTAGCGGCCGAGCATGCCGGGGGGGAGGCCACCCGGGGGCATGCCGCCGCCCATGCCGGGCATGCGGGCCATGAGGTTCTTCATGCCGCCGGCTTTCTTCATGCGCTTCATCATGGTCTGCATCTGCTGATATTGCTTCAGCAGCTTGTTGACGTCCTGCACCTGGGTGCCGGAGCCGGCGGCGATGCGTTTTTTGCGGGACGCGTGCAGGATCTGCGGCTGCTTGCGCTCCTTCGCGGTCATGGAGGACAGGATGGCGAGCTGGCGGCCAATCATCTTGTCGTCGATCTTGGCTTCGGCCATCTGCTTTTGGATCTTGCCGATGCCGGGCAGCATGCCGAGGATCGAGTTCATGCCGCCCATCTTGCTCATCTGCCTGAGCTGCGTCGCCAGGTCGTCGAGGTCGAACTGGCCCTTCTGCATCTTCGCGGCGAGCGCTTCGGCCTCGTCCTTGTCGACGGTTTCCGCCACCTTCTCGACCAGCGAGACCACGTCGCCCATGCCGAGGATGCGGCTTGCGACGCGCTCGGGGTGAAAAGGCTCGAGCTCGGAAATCTTTTCGCCCACGCCGACCAGCTTGATCGGCTGGCCGGTGACCGCGCGCATCGAGAGTGCTGCGCCACCGCGGGCATCGCCGTCCATACGGGTGAGCACGATGCCCGAAATCCCAATCCGATCATGAAATGATTTGGCGAGGTGGACGGCGTCCTGGCCGGTCAGGCTGTCGGCGACCAGGAGGGTCTCGTGCGGCCGGACCTTGTCGCGCACCTGCTCGAGCTCGACCATCAGCGCTTCGTCGACATGCAGGCGCCCTGCGGTGTCGAGAATGACGACGTCGATGCCTTCCTTCTCGGCAGTCTGCTTGGCGCGCACGGCGATGTCGACCGGCTGCTGGCCGAGCACGATCGGCAGGCCCTGGGTGCCGGTCTGATCGGCGAGCACCTGGAGCTGCTGCTGCGCGGCCGGACGCTGTACGTCGAGCGACGCCAGCAGGACCTTCTTGCGTTCCTTGGTCTTCAGGCGGTGGGCGATCTTCGCAGACGTGGTGGTCTTGCCGGAGCCCTGGAGGCCGACCATGAGCAGAACCTGCGGCGGCGAGCCCGCCAGGTTCAGCTCGACCGTCTCGCCTCCCAATAGAGCCACCAGGTGGTCATGGACGATCTTGACCACCATTTGTCCTGGGGTGATCGACTTCAGCACCTCCTGGCCGACCGCCTTTTCCTTGACCGAGGCGATGAAGTCCTTGACCACCGGCAGCGCGACGTCGGCTTCGAGCAGCGCCACCCGGATGTCGCGCATCGCCTCCTCGACATCCTTCTCGGACAGCGAGCCACGGCGTTTCAGCCGTTCGAAGACATTGCCGAGGCGGTTGGAGAGCGTGTCGAACATCGGTTCTTCCGGAGGTTGCTTCAGGCGACGAGGCCGATCCTGGTTAGGAAATAGGAAGTCAGGCACCAACAAGTCAAGGAAAGGAACCGCGACAGCGTAAAGCCTGGCGTCGCTGACGCCACTTGTGGATGAGCGAAGAATGCACTTAATTATGCGCCATCATGAGCGAGCTCGATTTTCATAAGATGCACGGCCTCGGCAACGACTTCGTGATCGTCGATCAGCGAAGCGGCAAGCTGGTGCTGTCGGCCGCGCAGATCCGAAAGATCGCGGACCGCAGGCGCGGGGTCGGCTTCGACCAGCTATTGCTGCTGCAGCCGTCCGACAAGGCGCATGTGTTCATGCGGGTCTACAACCCGGACGGCTCGGAGTCCGGTGCTTGCGGCAATGGCACGCGCTGCGTCGCCAGGCTGATGATGGAAGAGCAGGGGCTGTCCAGCGTGCTGATCGAGACGCGTGCGGGCATTCTGGAAGCGAAACCCGGGCTCATGGGCTATAGCGTGGTGATGGGCCGCCCGGGCCTCGCCTGGGACGAGATCCCGCTCGCCAGGGCCATGGACACGCTGCATCTGGACATCGAGGCCGGGCCGCTCAAGGCGCCGACCGCGGTCAATATGGGCAACCCGCACGCTGTCTTCTTCGTGGGTGACGCCGAGGCGGTCGACCTCGCAGCACTCGGGCCGGGGCTGGAGCATCATCCGCTGTTCCCGGAGCGCGCCAATATCGGCGTCGCCCAGGTGCGCGACCGGAACACCATCCGCCTGCGCGTGTTCGAGCGCGGCGCCGGCATCACGTCCGCCTGCGGCAGCGGTGCCTGTGCTGCGGTGGTCGCGGCGATCCGGCGCGATTTGGTCGGCCCGACCGCCTCGGTCCTGCTTGACGGCGGAAAATTGAGCATCACCTGGAGGGAGGACGGCCAGGTGGTCATGACGGGGCCGGCCAGTCACAGCTTCACCGGCAGCTTCCAGCCGGAAATGCTCGCCGTGGACAATCAGGCCGCCGCGAAAGATCAGGCCAAAGCCTCTTGAGAAAACCCGAGATCATCACCTTCGGCTGTCGCCTGAACAGCTTCGAATCCGAAATCATCCGGGGTCAGGCGACCCAGGCCGGACTGGATGACGTCGTCGTCGTGCACACCTGTGCGGTGACGGCCGAGGCCGAGCGTCAGGCGCGTCAGGCGATCCGGCGGGCCAGGCGCGAGCGGCCGGATGCGACGATCGTGGTGACCGGTGCAGTGCCCAGATTTCGCCGGACATGTATGCCGGCATGGACGAGGTGGACCACGTGCTCGGCAATGCCGAGAAGCTGCGCGGCTCGGCCTGGCAGGCGCTGGCCAGGGCGGAGCCGGCCAGGGTCGTGGTGGGCGACGTCGAAAAAATCCGAGAGACCGCGGGGCATCTGGTCGACGGGATCGACGGTCGATCGCGCGCCTTCGTGCAGGTGCAGAACGGCTGCGATCACCGCTGCACCTTCTGCATCATCCCTTATGGCCGTGGCCCGAGCCGCAGCGTGCCGGTAGGCGAGGTGGTCGCGCAGACGCGGCGTCTGGTCGAGCATGGTCACAAGGAGGTGGTGCTGACCGGCGTCGATCTGACATCCTACGGCAGGGATCTTCCCGGCGAGCCGACGCTGGGCCAGATGGTGCGCCGTCTGCTGAAGCTGGTGCCGGAATTGCCGCGCCTTCGCCTGTCCTCGATCGATCCCGCCGAGGTCGACCCTGATCTGTTCGAGCTGATCGCCTCCGAGCCTCGGCTGATGCCGCATCTGCATCTCTCCGTGCAGGCGGGCGACACGCTGACGCTGAAGCGCATGAAGCGGCGCCATACGCGGGACGACGTCATCGCGCTCGCGACGATCTGCAGGGGCCTGCGCCCGAAGATCGCGTTTGGCGCCGATCTGATCGCGGGCTTTCCGACCGAGACCGAGGCGATGTTCGAGAACACCCTTCGCCTGGTCGAGGAGGCGGATCTCACCTACCTCCATGTTTTTCCCTATTCTGCGCGAAAGGGTACGCCGGCCGCGCGCATGCCGCAGCTGCCGAAGGCCGTCGGCAAGGAGCGTGCGGCGCGGCTTCGGGAGGCGGGCGATCTGGCGCTTGGCCGTTTTCTCGGGCGGGAGCTCGGACGGAGTGCCACGCTTCTGGTGGAGCAGAGCCAGGGCGGTCATACCGAGACCTTCGCGCCGTTCCGCTTCGCCGAGGCGGCAAATGTTCCTGCTCCGGGTAGCCTTGCATCGGTGATGCCCGAACGCATCGAGGACGGCATGCTGGTCGGGCGCGTGGCCGCATGAGCGACGAATCCAGGCAAGGCTGGTTCCAGCGCCTGAAGGCGGGGCTCAGCCGCTCCTCCTCCAACCTGCAGAACAACATCGCCTCGGTATTCACCGGCAAAAAGCAGGTCGACGCCGCTGTTCTGGAGGAGCTGGAAGAGGCGCTGATCGCGGCCGACATGGGCGTCGAGACCGCGATGGACCTCACCGAGGGCCTGCGCAAGGCCCGCTTCGGTAAGGACATCACCGACCAGGACGTTCGAGAGGCCCTCGCACGCCAGATCAGCGAGATGCTCGACCCCGTGGCGCGGCCGCTGGCGATCGATCCGGCGCACAAGCCGGAGGTGATCCTGGTCTGCGGCGTCAACGGCACGGGCAAGACGACCACCATCGGCAAGCTCGCTCAGCAATTCGTCAATGACGGCAAAAAGGTGATCCTGGCGGCCGGGGACACGTTTCGCGCTGCCGCGATCGAGCAGCTCGAGATCTGGGGGCGGCGTACGGACTGTCCGGTGATCGCCAAGGCGCCCGGCGCCGATGCCGCGGGTCTCGCCTTCGAGGCGCTGGAAAAGGCGCGGGCGGAGCGGGCGGACGTCCTCCTGATCGACACGGCGGGGCGCCTGCACAACAAATCCGCGCTGATGGACGAGCTTGCGAAGATCGTGCGCGTCGTGAAGAAACAGGACGTCGAGGCACCGCACCAGACCGTGCTGGTGCTGGATGCCACCACCGGGCAGAACGCCAAGGCGCAGGTCGAGACCTTCCGCAGCATGGTGCCGCTCACCGGCCTGGTGGTGACCAAGCTGGACGGCACGGCGCGCGGCGGCGTGGTCGTGGCGCTCGCCCGGCAATTCGGTCTGCCGGTGCATGCCGTCGGGGTCGGCGAGGGGGTCTACGATCTCCGCGCCTTCGAGGCCGACACCTTCGCCCGCGCATTACTAGGACTTGAGAAATCAGCGGATTGATCCTAGGACACACTCGGTCGACGCTGCTGTCGAGGTGCGGGGATGTCGCTTTCCCATTCTACCGCATGGCGATGACGGCGTCCGCCAGAGAAGCCGGCTTTTACCGGACCGGTCGCGTCGGCCGGCCTCACATGATGGATGGATCATGAACCGGAATATCCTCGAAACCGTGCTCGGTGCCGTCGTTCTCCTGGTGGCGATCGGCTTTCTCTACTATGCCTATCAGAATGAGCGGTCAGGCGAGGGGGGCAGCTATCCGCTGATGGCCCAATTCGATCGAATCGACGGGCTCAACAATGGCGCCGACGTCCGCATCGGCGGCATCAAGGTCGGTTCGGTGATCGCCCAGACCCTGGATCCTGCGACCTATCGCGCCAATGTCAGCTTCACCGTCCAGGACAATGTCGAGCTGCCGCTGGACAGCTCTGCCGCGATCATGTCCGATGGCCTGCTTGGCGGCAAATATCTGTCCCTCGAACCGGGCGGTGATATCGATATGCTGGCCTCCGGCGACGAGATCACGCTCACGCAGTCCTCGGTGCGTCTCGAAGACCTGATTGGCCAGCTCATCTACAGCGGCGGGTCGGGCGGCAAAGAGGACAGCGGCGAGGCGCCGGTTACCCAGTGATGCCTGGAAGGTCGCTGCATAGACCTGCGGCTGCCCTGGCCCTTCTCTGGCTGGCTGGCATCGGTCCGGCTGGTGCCCAGCAGAACGCGGCGCTCCGGGAGGGCGAGCGGGTTCCGCACACGCCCGACGTCGAGCATCAGGTCGCGATCCTGCAGGGGCTGGACAAGATCACGGCGAGAATCTCGCCGATCTATGCGACGCTCGGTCTGCCCACTTATTTCGGCACGCTCGAGATCGTGGTGCGGGCCTGTCGGGAAACGCCGCCGACCGAGCCGCCGGAAAGTGCCGCCTTCCTCGAAATCCGTGAGCTGCCGCCCGCAGCCGATCGCGAGCGTGAGCCAAAGCTCCTGTTTTCCGGATGGATGTTCGCCTCCAGCCCCGCAGTCTCGGCGCTGGAGCACGCGGTCTACGACGTCTGGGTGGTCGATTGCGAGGAGCCGACCGATCCGGCCCTGAGCGGCCAGGGCGTGCTCGAGACGATCACCCCCTCATCCGAGTAGAAGCGCGCCTCGACCGCAAGCGCCTGTTGCAGCCGGCGCAGATAGGCTTCGCGCGGGATCTCGATCGCGCCGAAGCGTTTCAGATGATCGGTGACGAACTGGGTGTCGAGCAGGCAGTAGCCGCCGAGGTTCAGACGCTCGATCAGGTCCACCAGGGCGACCTTGCTGGCGTCGCGCACCCGCGAAAACATGCTTTCCCCGAAGAACGCACCGCCGAGCGACAGCCCATAGGCGCCGCCGACCAGGCGATCGTCGATCCAGCATTCGACACTGTGGGCGTAATGCCGGTCATGCAGCGCACAGTAGAGCGCGATCAGCTCGTCGTTCAGCCAGGTCCTCGGCCGGTCGTCACGGCATTCGGCGCAGGCGGTGATCACGGCTTCGAAGGCGCTGTTGGTGCGGATCTCGAAGCGCTGCTGGCGAAGGAGCTTCCTCACGCTCCTCGGCACGTGATAGGCGTCGAGCGGGATGATGCCGCGGTGGTGGGGATCGATCCACTGAACGGTCGGGTCGTCCCGGTCGTTCGCCATGGGGAAAATGCCGCTGGCATAGGCGCAGAGCAGGAGTTCGGGTGTGAGATCCGACATCATCCTGGGATAGCAGGGATCCCGGCGCCGGAAAAGTCAGGCGACGGCCGCGGTTCGCTCGCCGGCCATGAGCGCCGCCAGATGATCGGCGAGCTTCAGCGAGGTCGCCACCAGGGTGAGCGTCGGGTTGGCTGAGCCCACCGTCGGAAAGATCGAGGAGCCGGCGACGTAGAGATTGGCGATGCCGTGTACGCGCGCATCGGCATCGACCACGGAGGTCGCCGGATCGTCACCCATGCGCGTGGTGCCCATGTGGTGATGCCCGCCGGCGAGCGACTGCGGCCAGGTCTCGTCGTCGATGGTGAGCCATTCGTCCGGCACGATCTGCGCGATGCCGAGACGCGAGAAGTCCCATCGGATCGCGTCGATCAGCACGCGGATCGACTGCTTGTCGATCGGCAAAAGCCGCCAGTCCACAGAGGCCTTTTCCTGTCCGAGGCGGTCCTTCTCCATGGTCAGCATCACCCGGCTGTCGGGATTGGGGAATTGCTCCCCCATCACGTAGACTGCGCCGTTCTGATCCCTGAGATGACGTAGAAAGCCGACCGAAATTCCCCTGATGTCCTTCAGGATCGTCGTCAGTTCGTGGGTGAAATTGGCGGGCAGTTGGCCATGCCTCAGATCGAGGAGGACCCGCTTCAACGTCACATAGCCGACCGACTGGGTATGGGTCAGGCTGTCGGTGATGAACCGGTTGACCAGGCTCGCGACGGGGTTCAGCACCCGTTCCTGGGTCATGGCCCGCTCGGTGAGGCCGATGCGTGCGCGCAGCCAGACATCGCCGCTCCTGAAGTCCTTGTAGTTGCGCAGCCAGCCTTTGGAGCCGGAAAAGCGGATCGAGGCGGCGGCGATGTGCGGATGCTGCATGAAATAGCGGCCGACCAGATCACGATCGTTGCCGAGGCCTTGCGGACGGCGCTGTCTGGAAAGAAGGAGCAGCCGCGCATTGTCGATGCCGCCGCAGGCGAGCACGGTCGCCTTTGCCCGGACCTTCGCCTGCTTGCCGTCGAGACCGCGGACTTCGACCGCTTCGATGCAGGATGCCGCCTCGTTGGTCAGAATCTGCGTGGCGGTCGCATGCAGGAGGACGGTGATCTGGCTCGAGCGGTCCAGGTCCCTGCGGTGCACGCGGCCGAAATTCGTGCGCGGGCTCATCTGCCAGATACGGGTCTCCAGCCGCTCCCGGGAGAGGCCGAGCGGCTCGAAATTGTCGCCGATCCAGTCGGCAGGCGCATAGGCGAACGGACCGATCTCGAACATGGTCTGCGCGCGCCGGTAGTAGGGATCGAGCGCGGCACGGGAAAACGGCCAGCCATGGAGGTCGACGAATGGGCGCGGGGCGAAATCGATCGCGCTCATCGGCGCGCAGGCACCGCCCCAGGAATTGGTCGATCCGCCAAGCTGTCGGTTCCGTCCGGTGATGAGCCGATGATGCGGATGCGAGACCATGTCGGCGTCGGCAAGCGACTGGATGTCGCCATGGGACTCGAACCCGCCGCTTTCGACGATGCAGACGTCGAGCGACTCCTCGGCCAGCGCGGTCGCCATCGCGATGCCGGCCGGTCCGGCCCCGATGATGCAGATATCGGCCTCGAAGAGTTGATCATTCTCTGCCGATCTCAGATCGACAAACATACAGCGCCTACATTCCAAGTCAGCGAACCGGCGAACGTTACAGCCGTCTCGCAGGCAAAACAATAGACAAGAGCGCCCGTTTCCCAATAGGAAACTCAAGTCGACTGAGGTCGGCAGTCGGCGAACGCCGCTTGTCATCTTGCAGATGAAAATATCGGCGGGATGTTGACTGTGATGCCAAGATGTTTGACCATGGGTGCAAGAAGCGTCGCTGCGGCATTTTCGCTCTTCGATAGAATTTTCGCTCAGACAGATAGGTCGCCTGCCGTATGTGATCGCCTCGGCGACTCGGGTTTCCGCGCCATTCTTTAGCGTTTTCTTCATCACCCGAGGCCACAATCGCACGCTGGTCCATGCGATCCTGGGAGTCCGAACCCGGCCCCATTTTTCCGGAATTATGTAGCAAACACACCTAACCCGCATTTCTCACCTGTGATGGTGTATCGACGTCCGTGATCTGCGAAAGTGAGGTTGCAGCAATCACTTAGCGGAACCAGGCGGAAGCGCCGATGCTGACAGGCTGTCGAGCCGGGCAGCGCGCATGTGAAGGCGTCGGCGGTCGCCGCGTCATCGCTGATTTCGAAGGCGGCGCCATGACATCGGATGCCGGCGCACTGCTGCTTCGGCATGCCGATCGGAGCATCGAATTGATCGATCGCGTTGCCGCCTGTTTCGTCGATCACCGTTCTCCTGATTTCGTTGTCCATGGCCTGCCGGCCCTCGCGGGCCAGCGGATCGTCGGCATCGCGCTCGGCTACGAGGATGTCGGCGACCACGACGATCTGCGTCATGATCCGGTGCTGGCGTCGCTGGCCGGCCGGATCGAGCCGAAGCACCGCGCCTGCGCGGTTCTCGCCGGCAAGAGCACACTCAATCGTCCGGAGCACGCACCGGCCGGATCACCGGGGCGCTATTACAGGATCAGCCATGACCCGACAAAGCTCGAGACCCTGTTGGTCGATCTGTTCATCGAGGCCCATGCCCAACCGCCCAAGCGGATCATCATCGGCCTCGACGCCGCCGACGACCCTCTCCACGGCCATCAGGAAGGACGGCTCAGCATCCCACCAAGGGCGCTTCGCTTCACGGCTATTGCGGCTGCTACTGCTACCTGCCGCTCTCCATCTTCTGCGGCCACCGGCTACTTGCCGCCAGGCTGCGGCCATCGACCATCGACGCCTCGGCCGGCGCCAGAGAAGAGATCGAGCGGATCGCGGCGACATGGAAAACAGGATCAAGGAAATGCAGCTCGATCTGTTCGCCGATCGCACCTCGACCGCCTCCATGAAGGCCAATCAGCTCCGGCTCCGGTTCGCCGCGTTTGCCCATGTCCTGATCGAAGCGCTCCGTCGGCTCGGCCTTCGCCACACCCAGTTCGCCACCGCGACCGCCGGCACCATTCGCAACCGGCAGCTCAAGATCGGCGCCCTGGCAACTGTCAGCGTGCGCCGCTGCCTGGTGCGCATGGCTCAGACCTGCCCCTATCAGAGCGAGTTCGCGCTCGCCTGCCTCAGGCTCGGTCATCGGGCCGCCTAGATCGCTGAAAAACCCGATCAGACACAGGGCCTCGCCGAGGTCACGGCAAAGGACGGGCTGATCTTGTCATCGCAAACCGAAAAAGGTTCGACCGTCCTGTCGAAAAGGAAAAAAGACGAAACTTGATGATGCACTCAGATTACTCCCGTCGTCTCAACGCCAAATCAGACGATCAAACGCGCCGAAATGCCGGTGCCGTGTGAAATCCAGGTTAGCGGCGGCTTGGCCACCTCATGGACTCCGACTGTTCGCGCCTGGCTCTGCGGTATGCGGTCGTATTCTGAAGCTGAGGAACGATCGGGTTTGCTGTGGCGTGGCCACCTCATGGACTCCGACTGTTCGCGCCTGGCTCTCCGGTATGCGGTCCCATTCTGAAGCTGAGGCATGATCGGGTTCGCTGTGGCCGAAAGCTCATGGTTCGAGCTCAGGCGACGGGTGTTCCAGCGTCAGGCCCGGTCACCATCACCTCGCTCCACAAGAAGCCACCGGAGACGGTTGATCGGGGACCGCTAGGCCGGAGCGGATGGTACGCCCGCAGGCAACGAGTTCTTCACCGTTTCTTCACCCTTTCATGCGACAAGCGGCGTTCTCGATGGTCCATGCGACCTTGGGACTCCGCGCATATGCACCAACGTCTTTGACGCGCAGCCGGACTCCCAGGATCGCATGGACCAGCAAATGCGCTGTTGTCGCAGAGAAAGGTGAAGCAAGAGTGAAGAGTGGCCCTTTCGCCGGCGGGCCCGTGGCGGGAGGTCCGCTGGACCGACGGGGCTGGGCCAGGTGGACGTCGGGTGGATCGGCGGGTTCTCGAGAGCGTTGCCGGATCTGCGGCTCCTATGCTCCCGAGGGTCCATAGGCACCGAGGGTCGCCGCTTCGTCGGCATCGAGATAGACCGGGCTCTCGGCGCGGATCGCCTGGCCGCGCATGGTCTCGGGGGCGAGGACCGCAAGGCCGGCGCGCTGATCGGGATCGGTGAGCGCCTGTTCGAAAGCGCCCTGGTCGAGCCAGACAAGCCGGCCCCGCTCGATGCGCGCGATCACGCGGCAGCTTTCCTGGTCCGCGACGGTAATCTCGGCGATGTCGTGCGCGCAGCGTTTCAGAAAGGCGGTATTTCTTTCGGGCGCCATGTCGTCGGCGTCCGGATTGACCTCCTCGGGCGAGGCGGCGTCGATGTCGATCCGCCTGTAGCGCTCGACATCCAGAAAGCTCTTGATGTCGAGGAGCGTCATGGCGCCGTTCCAGCCGAAGGCGACGGTGCGCGGTCGCTCGCCCAGCGGCACGCTGTTGTCGAGAAACTCGTAATGCACCTTCTTGTCCTTCCTGAGCGCCCAGGTGAAGAACAGATCAGGCATGCCGGTAAAGGCCTCGACATTGTGGTGCAGAAGGTCGTCGACAGCCTTGAAACGACCGAATTCCAGGCCGCGCTTCCAGGCGCGCTCGACCGTGGCGTCGGGCGGGGTGATCACGAAGAACATGTAGACGGTCGAGCCGAAGCGGGTCAGAAGGCGAGCACCCAGCTCGCCGCCCTCGGTCTCGGCGAAGCTGTCGAAGCGGAAACGGTCGATCAGGAGATGCGGAATCGTTCCCCGCCGCGCCTTGTCCGCCATGTAGCGATCGAGCTTCTGGTCGACGATCTTGAGCTCATGGCCGGTGAGCGTGCCGGCATAGCGCCAGAACTCGCCGAGGCTGTCATAGTCGAGGAGGTATTTTCGCCAGATGTCGGGGCTGATCAGGGCGAAGTCGGCCCAGTCGATGCCGAGACGCTCCGCGAGCTGGCGCTGCAGCGGACGAAGCGTGCTCTTGCCCGCGGCCGACGCCCCTTTGACGTTCATGACCACGGGCTCCGCCTGCGTCGGCAGGAGACGATAGCCCTCGCGCTCGACCGCCCTGGCGATCAGCGGCTCGATCATGCCGCCGATCACCGCGCTGCCATGGTCGTTCATGACGCAGTCGAGGGCGATGGCGGCGATCACGCCGGTGTCGTGCGGGATGCTGCCATATTTGATCGAGATCGCGCCCGCGACCAGGGTGAGCGCCCGGCAGAGCCGGCGGCGCTCTGGGTCCGGGTTTTCAAGGCTTTCCCTGCGCCAGCGGCTCAGCATGTCCGGAGCACCTGCGCGATCGTCGGCACTGGCCGCTTTCGGCGCCTCTTTTGGCCGCTTCAATCCCAGCCAGGCGAGCAGGCCGCCTTGTTCCCGCGGCTCGGAACGCTCAGGAGATGGGGAGGGAGGGTGCGGCTGCAGATGGGCGAGCTCTGCGTCGATCGCCTCCCGCATCTCACACTTCAAGGCTTCGAAGTCCGCGACGATCTCGCCCATCGCCGGCTGAATATCCCGTTTCAGGATCGTGTCTACGATGCTGCGAAAATTGATCCCGAGATCGGCGTAACGCTTGCCGTCAGGAACCGAGAAATCGCCGGTGACGCGGATGAGCAGCTCGTGGACCGCAAGCCGCTCCGGGCGAAAGGCGACGAGGTCCTCGGGGTCGAGGCCGGTAAAGGCGCTCCGTTCCAGCGCGTCCTCCAGACGGCCGGCGATGTTCTCCGGACGATAGATTGTCGCGAGCGACCGCGCTGCCGGCGGAAGGGAGGAGCTCAGGCCGGGGTTCCAGGGGCCGAGCGGCTGGTCGAGGGCGTCGTCCATCATGCTCCGCCTCGCATTGCGCGCGCAGCCAGCTGGCGCGCTGCGCATCCTGCCGCGTCGCAACGAGCCCGATGCCTGATCACGGAAACCTCCCGTCCTTTCGGACAATCATCGCCCGTTCCGCGGGGAAGGGCAATGCTTCCCGGTCTTCGCCAGGCACCAGGCCCGGCCGTGCAGGGGGCGGTCTCAGCGATCTCTTGCCGCAGGGTGGTGGAACGTTAGGGTGAAGGTGACTTTATCACGGTAAGCGCATGCGAATTGGCACAGATTAGCGACTGCCGACCCGGAGATTTCTTCATGGACATGCCAGTAGTCTTGGAGCTCGCCCGCCTCCAATTCGCCTTCACCGTCTCGCTGCACATCATCTTTCCGGCGTTCTCCATCGGTCTCGCCTCCTATCTGGCGGTGCTCGAAGGGCTCTGGCTGATCACCGGGCGGCAGGTGTTTCTCGACACCTTCCGCTACTGGCTGAAGATCTTCGCCCTGGTGTTCGGCATGGGCGTGGTCTCGGGCCTGGTCATGAGCTACCAGTTCGGCACCAATTGGAGCGTCTTTTCCGACAAGACCGGCCCGATCCTGGGGCCGCTGATGGGCTATGAGGTGCTGTCCGCCTTCTTTCTGGAGGCTGGTTTCCTGGGCGTTATGCTGTTCGGCATGAACCGGGTGGGCAGGGGGCTGCATTTCGTGGCGACGCTGATGGTCGCTGCCGGCACGCTGTTCTCCGCGTTTTGGATTCTCTCGGTCAACAGCTGGATGCAAACGCCTGCGGGCTACGCCATCAACGACGTAGGCCAGTTCGTGCCCGAGGACTGGTGGGCGATCGTGTTCAACCCGTCCTTTCCCTATCGCCTCGTGCACATGGTGCTCGCCGCCTATCTCACCACCGCCTTCGTGGTCGGCGCGGTCGGCGCCTGGCATCTGCTGCGCGAGCCGGGCAACGCCATGGCCAGGCTGATGTTCTCCATGGCCATGTGGATGGCGGTGATCGTGGCGCCTGTTCAGATCGTCGCCGGCGATTTCCACGGCCTGAACACGCTCGAGCACCAGCCCGCCAAGGTTGCGGCGATGGAAGGCCATTTCGAGACCAGGGACGGCGCCCCGCTCATCCTGTTCGGGATGCCGGACATGCAGGCCGAGGAAACCCGCTACGCCCTCGAGATCCCAAAGCTCGGCAGCCTGATCCTGACCCATGACTGGAACGGCCGAATAGAGGGCCTGAAAGCCTGGCCGCCCGAGGAGCGGCCGAACGCGCCGATCCTGTTTTGGAGCTTTCGTGTCATGGTCGGCATCGGGCTTGCGATGGTGGGTCTCGGCCTCTGGTCGCTCTGGCTGCGCTGGCGGGACCGGCTCTATGAAACCAGGCTGGCGCACTGGGCGGCCGTGCTGATGGGGCCGTCCGGCTTCGTCGCGGTGCTCGCCGGCTGGATCACCACCGAAGTTGGTCGCCAGCCCTACACCGTCTACGGGCTGCTGACCACCGCCGAATCCGCCTCGCCGCTGGACGCCCCCGCAGTAGCCATGTCGCTCCTCGCCTTCGTGATCGTCTATGTGATCGTGTTCGGCGCCGGTGTTTTCTATCTGTTTCGGCTCATGGCCAGAGCACCCCAAGCCGAGGAGACCGGCGTCGAAGCCGATGCGCCGGTTCGTGCCGCCGGCGTCACGCCCGCCGCCTCGGTCTCGGCTGCACATATCGCTGAGGGAGCCGCCCGATGATGCTCGATCTCGCCTTGGTCTGGGCCTTCCTCATCGCTTTTGCCGTGCTCGCCTATGTCATCCTCGATGGCTTCGATCTCGGCCTCGGGATCCTGTTTCCGCTGCTGCGCGGCGACGGCGACCGCGACGTCGCCATGAACACCGTGGCGCCGATCTGGGACGGCAACGAGACCTGGCTGATCCTGGGCGGCGGCGGGCTGTTCGCGGTCTTTCCGCTCGCCTACGCCATCGTCATGCCGGCCTTCTATGCCCCGGTGATCGCCATGCTGATTTTTTTGATTTTTCGCGGCGTGGCTTTTGAATTCCGCTGGAAGACGGTGCGTGGCCGCAGGCTCTGGGATGCCTCCTTCACGCTCGGCTCGTTCGGCGCCGCCTTCGCCCAGGGCATCATCCTGGGCGCCCTGATCCAGGGCATCCCGGTCGAGGACCGTGCCTATGCGGGAGGCTGGTGGGACTGGCTGACGCCGTTCAGCCTTCTGACCGGCGTCGCGCTGGTGGTCGGCTATGCCTTGCTCGGCGCCACCTGGCTGGTCATGAAGACCGAAGGATCCATGCAGGATCAGGCCTATCGCTTCGCCTGGATCACCGGTCTCGGCACGCTCGCCATGATCGGCGTCGTCAGCCTTTGGACGCCGTTTCTCGATCCGGTGTTCATGGAGCGCTGGTTCGCCTATCCGGCGATCATCTACGTGGCCCCAGTGCCGCTCCTGGTGCTGGGAACGGCGGGGCTCCTGTTCCTCAGCCTGGCAAAACGCATGAATGCGCTGCCGTTCCTGGCCTCCCTTTTCCTCTTCCTCCTCTGCTTCATCGGGCTCGGCATCAGCTTCTTTCCCTATATCGTGCCGCCCTCGGTGACCATCTGGGAGGCCGCCGCCCCCGACACCAGCCTCGCGTTCCTGATCGTCGGCGCCGCTCCTTTGCTCATGCTGACCGTCGCCTATACCGCCTGGTCCTATTGGGTGTTCCGCGGCAAAGTCCGGCCGGGCGATGGCTATCACTGAGACCGAAGACGACATGAGCAGGTCCGGTCGAGAGCATCTGAAGCGTCTCGCCTGGTTCGTCGGGCTCTGGCTCGCGGGCGTTCTCGCAGTTGCTGCCCTTGGCTTTCTGGTGAGAACGCTGCTCGCGGTCTAAGCTTGTCGCAACAGGCAAGCGGTTCATCGACGAAGCGGGGAGGCAGGCATGCGGCTTTCGCCCGAAGACCAGGCGATGCTCGACGGCGAGCAGGGGGAGGCGCGGCGCTGGGCGATGGAGCATATGCTCCAGGTTGGCCACTTCTTCGACGCCGAGGATCTCGTCGACGTCTCCCAGGCCCACATGATGGCGGACACCGAGAGCCTGGGCGAGGCGGGCGTCGCCTTCGTCGAGCGCCTGGCCGAGCTTTCCGAGGACGAGCGGCGCGTGCGCATCCCCATGATCACCGATCCGCGCGGCATCGATTTCAACCACGACCGCACGCTCAAGCAGACCAACGCCATGGCTGCGCTCGAGCGCCGCGCGATCGACGCCTTCGAGGCGCTCGGCATTTTGATGACCGACACCTGCATCAACTACCAGACCATCATGCCGCCGCTCCGGGGCGAGCATCTCGCTTACGGCGACACCGGCGTGGTGATCTACTGCAACAGCGTGCTGGGCGCTCGTTCCAATTTCGAAGGCGGTCCCTCCGCACTCGCCGCCGGCCTCACCGGCCGCACGCCCCGCTACGGCCTCCACCTGGACAAGCACCGCCGCGCGACCTGCCGCTTCCAAGTCAACGCTCAACCCCGTGGGTTGGCGGATTGGGGGGCACTGGGCGGGATCATCGGCAAGCTCGCCGGCTCCTATTGGAGCGTGCCGGTAATCGAGGGGATCGCGGCGCCGCCTGGGTCCGATGCGCTCAAGCATATGGGCGCCGCCATGGCGAGCTTCGGCTCGGTGCCGCTCTACCACATCGTCGGCATCACCCCCGAAGCCCCGGATCTGGCCGCGGTCGCCGACCCGGCGATGGAGCCGCGCGTGATCGACGCGCAGGATTTTTCGGACTTTTACGGCGTCTATGGCGGCAAGGGCGACAAGGTCGACGTGGTGGTGTTTTCAGCGCCACAGCTCTCGCTGGTGGAAATGCAGGCGGTGGCCGATCTCCTCGACGGCAAGCACGTGCACGAGAAGACAGCGCTCCTCGTCGTGACCTCGCCGCAGGTCGGGGCAGAGGCCGACCGGCTCGGCCTGACCCGGCGGATCGAGGCGTCGGGTGCTCTCGTCCTGAAGGGCATGTGCTTCTATCAGAGCTACGCGCGGGAAATGGGGGAGGCCAATGGCTGGAAGCGGCTTTTGACCAACTCGGCGAAGCTCGTGAACATCATCGGCGGCTACGGCTATCAGCCGACGCTCGCCAGCACCGAAGACTGCGTGGCGTCCGCCGTCGCCGGGGAGATCGTCTGATGACCGAGAGCAATCTTCGCGAGCTTCGCTGCCATCCGGGCATCGGCCCCGAGGTCACAGGGCAGGCGCTGGTGACCGACGACAATTTTTCCGCGCGCTACGATCTCGACCGCCTCCAGGGCATCTTCTCGCGCCCGCAGCACAAGCTGGCGGGCAAGAGCTATGTCGGCGTGATCCTGGTGGTGAACACGGCGAAGGGCGGGGTCGCCACCGCCTGGATGCTGCACGAGATGGCGGCGCGCGGCATGGCACCGAAGGCACTTCTCATGAACCAGGCGAACACCATCCTCGCCCAGGGAGCCGCCTTCGCCGACATGGCGCTTTGCGACCGCTTCACGGACGGCGACGTCACCAGGCTGATCACCACCGGCGAGCGACTGACTGTTCGCCCCAAAGAGGGGCGGGTGATCGTCGGCGGCTAGTGGCGTGACCACATCATACGGAATCTTGGGCGCATACCGTCGGTCCTGGCGACGACGGACGGCAACCCAATGAGGTGGCCACGCCACCACGCCGCTAGCGGGTGATGATCTCCGGACCCATCATCAGCGTCGGCAGGAAGGTGGAGAGCCAGGGGATGTAGGTCACCATGATCAGGAAGATGAACAGAATGCCGAGCCAGGGCAGGGCGGCGCGCACCACGTCCAGCATCGCCATGCCGGCGACGCCCGAGGTGACGAACAGGTTGAGACCCACGGGCGGCGTGATCATGCCGATCTCCATGTTGACCACCATGATGATGCCGAGATGGATCGGATCGATGCCGAGCTGGATGGCGATCGGGAACACCAGCGGCGCGACGATCACGATCAGGCCCGACGGCTCCATGAACTGGCCGCCGATCAGCAGGATCAGGTTGACGATCACCAGGAACATCACCGGCCCGAAGCCCGCCTCCAGCATGGCGCCGGCGATCGATTGCGGGATCTGCTCCTCGGTCAGCACATGCTTCAGGATCAGCGCGTTCGCGATGATGAACATCAGCATGATGGTGAGCTTGCCCGCCTCGAACAGCGAGTGCTTGGTGTCCGGGTGGACCAGAACCGTGATCAGGCTCTGCGGCTTCTTGAAGAACGAGATCTTCTCGTCGCCGTCGCCCTTGAGCGGCCCCATGTCCTTGTACACGAAGTTCGCGATCACGAAGGCGTAGACCGCGGCGACCGCGGCCGCCTCGGTCGGCGTGAAGATGCCGCCATAGATGCCGCCCAGGATAATCACGATCAGGAACAGGCCCCAGCCGGCGTCGGTTGCCGAGGCGACGATCTCGCCCATGCCCGCCCAGGGCTGCGCCGGCAGGTTCCTGACCTTGGCGGCGACGTAGATGCCGATCATCAGCATGAAACCGGCGACCAGGCCCGGGATCACGCCCGCGAGGAACATGCGGCCGACCGAGACGTCCACCGACGAGGCATAGACCACCATGACGATGGAGGGCGGGATCAGGATGCCGAGCGTGCCGGCATTACAGATCACGCCGGCCGCGAATTCCCTGGAATAGCCGACCTGGCGCATACCGGCGATCACGATCGTGCCGATGGCGACGACGGTCGCAGGCGACGAGCCGGATAGTGCTGCGAACAGCATGCAGGCGAACACGCCGGCGATCGCGAGCCCGCCCTGAACGTGGCCGACGCAGGCGATCGCGAACCGGATGATTCGTTTCGCCACGCCGCCGGTCGACATGAAGGTGGACGCCAGGATGAAGAACGGGATCGCGAGCAGCGTGTAGTGGCCGGCAAACGCATTGAACAGGGTCTGCGCGATCGAGCCGAGCGACGCCTGGGAGTAGAGCAGCAGGAAAATGATCGAGGAGAGGCCGAGCGACACCGCGATCGGCACGCCGATCAGCAGGAGGCCGATGACCATGGCAAAAAGGAAGAGGACATCCATCGCCTCAGCCCTCCCGCTTCACGTTGGCTGCGGCTTCCTCGACCAGATCCTCGGCCTCGTGGCTGGCGATCAAGCGGTCGCTTTCGCCCTTGAGAATCTGCCAGGCGGCCTGGACGAAGCGGAGCGTGATCAGCAGCATGCCCAGCGGCAGAGCAAAATACGGAATGAAACGCGGCAGTTTTTCATAAGCCTCGTTCTCGTTCATGAGCGGCTCGATGAAGCGCAGAAAGTCCGGCATCGGGATGTCGTTGACCTCGTACCAGACCTGCTTGCCGATGAAGGGTGACCAATATTGCCAGGCGCCGATCAGAAGGAGGATGCTGAACGCGAGGCAGCAAGCGACCGAGACGAGGGCAAGCAGTTTCCGCATGCCGGGAGAGACGATATTGATGATCACGTCGACGCCGAGATGGGCGCTGGTCTTGACGCAGTAGGAAGCACCGAGCAGCACCAGCCAGGCGAACAGGAAGACCGTGGTCTCCAGCGCCCAGAGAATGTTGCTGTTGAAGATGTAGCGGGCGATGACATTCGCGAACGTGATGACGGTCATGAGACCGAGAATGATCGCGATCAGCGATTCCTCGATCGCGTTCAGAAAACCGCCGCTCCTGGCTTCGGTGACCATCCCCCAGTCTCCCGTTGTCATTGCCGCGACGGCACGACGGGTCGCCAGGACCCGCCGTGCCGGCATGGTGTTGTCGTTGGTTGGTTAGTTCGACGCGTTGTAGGAAACGGCCTTGTCGATCAGATCCTGGCCGATGTCGTCGGCGAACTGATCCCAGACCGGCTTCATGGCATCGACCCAGGCCTGACGCTGATCGGCATCGAGGGTGCGGATCTCGACCTTGGCGTCGACCAGATACTGCATGTTCTGCTCGTCGACCGCGGTCGACTCGGCATTGCGCGTGTCGGTGACCTCATTGACGATCGTGGCGAACTGCTCGCGCACGTCCTCGGGCAGGCTGTCCATGAAGTCGGTGGAGGTGACCACCAGATAGTCGATGATACCGTGATTGGTCTCGGTGACGCCGTCCTGCACCTCGAAGAACTTCTGGCCGTAGATGTTGGACCAGGTGTTTTCCTGGCCGTCCACAACGCCGGTCTGCAGCGCGCCGTAGACTTCGGAGAACGCCATTTTCTGCGGGTTGGCGCCGAGGGCCTCGAACTGCGCCTGGAGCACGTCGGAAGGCTGGATGCGGAACTTCAGGCCGGCCGCGTCTTCAGGCTTCAGGAGCGGCTTGTTGGCCGAGAGCTGCTTCATGCCGTTATGCCAAAAGGCAAGGCCGAGCAAGCCGCGGCGGGTCATCGACTCCTTCAGCGCCTGACCGTCCTCGGACTTCTGGAAGCGGTCGACCGCATCGACGTTCTCGAACACGAAGGGCAGGTCGAACAGGCGGAATTTCTTGGTGAAGGTTTCGAACTTGGAGAGCGACGGGGCGGCGAGCTGCACGTCGCCGGCGAGCATCGCCTCAAGCACCTTGTCGTCGTCATAGAGGCTGGAATTCGGATAGACCTCCATGCACATCTTGCCGTTCATCTCCTCATTGACCCGATCGGAGAGGAGCTGGGCGGCGATGCCCTTCGGATGCTTGTCGGTATTGGTGACGTGGGCGAATTTGACCACGATCTCGCCGCCGTCGCAGGCGGCCATAGCCGGTGCCGCACCTACGGTCAGTGCCGTGGCGGCAAAGCCGAACGCGGCGGCTTTGAGGTAGGACGAGGATCTCGCTGGTGCCATGATAGGCCTCCTAGTTAGCGTCAATTCGATCCGCAAGGGCGGACGGGCATAGGTTTCGGCTTGCATTCTGCCGGATTCGTAAACTCATTGTTTAGAATAGATTGCGCCAAGGCAAGATGCGACATCTATTCACAAATCCGCACCCTGCCGTGCAACCGAACGCTGCATCCGGCGGATCGTCGTGGCCGCGGTCTCGAACCGGCCGACGACGCCCTCTTGTTTCGAGAGCAGTTCGCGTCGAGGATCGACAGATCGCGGGTCGTCGGAAGATCAGCCCATGGCGGACTATCAGAGCCTCATCCCCGTCAACATCATCACGGGTTTTCTCGGCAGCGGGAAGACGACGCTCCTGCAGCGCCTGCTCGCCTCGGCGAAGCTCGCCAACACTGCCGTGCTGATCAACGAGTTCGGCGAGGTCAGCCTCGACCACCTGCTGCTCGACGTGGTCGATCGGGAGACGGTGATCCTCGAGAGCGGCTGCGTGTGCTGCACCATCCGCGGCGATCTCGCAGACGCGATCCGCGAGCTGCATTCCAAGCGCGAACGCGGCGTCGTCCCGCGCTTCGATCGCCTGGCGATCGAGACCACGGGCCTTGCCGACCCCGCACCGATCGTTTCGACTCTTTTGGCCGAGCCCGTGATTCGCAATCACTTTCGCCTCGGCAACATCATCACGACGGTCGACGTCCTGAACGCGACGCTGCATCTCACCAGCAACGAGGAGTCGGTCAAGCAGGTGGCGATCGCCGATCGCCTCGTGCTGACCAAGTCCGACCTTGCCAACCGGGACACGCTCGATGCCGTACACACCGCGCTCGCAGCGCTCAACCGCTCGGCGCCGATCATCGACGTGCACGCCGAGGCTTTCGATCCCGACGATCTGATGGCGAGCGATCTCTACGACGAGGAGGCGAAGGCCGCGGAGGTCCGGCGCTGGCTGCAGCAGCACGCGCATCACAACACCCACGATCACGAAAGCCATCACGCCGACATCCGCACCTTCTCGCTGATCGTCGATCATCCCGTCGACTGGACTGCCTTCGGCATCTGGCTGACCATGCTGCTGCATCGCCACGGCGAAAAGGTGCTGCGCGTCAAAGGTATCCTGAACGTCGAAGGGCAGGCCACACCCGTCATGATCCACGGCGTGCAGCACGTCGTGCACCCGCCCGCCCATCTCGATGCCTGGCCGGACGATGATCATCGATCCCGGATCGTTTTCATCCTGCGCGGCCTCGATCCAGCGCTGCTCAAGCGCTCGCTATCAGCTTTTTCAAGGCAGCGCCTTGAGGCTTGACTTGGACCTCGCGCATCGCGGGTGGCGAATGTGAGCCGGCCGGCAGAGCTTCTAAACTGTGAAAAGAGGCCCTAGGCTTCTCCTGGTGACGGCGACAGCGTCAAGAAAAGCAAGAAAACGGAGGAGCCTCATGGCTAAGGAGATCTTTTGTGCGTACGGGGTCGATGTCGACGCGGTCGGCGGCTGGCTCGGGTCCTATGGCGGCGAGGACAGTCCGTGCGACATCTCGCGTGGCGTGTTCTCGGGCGAGGTCGGCTCGATGCGCTTGCTCAGGATGTTCGATCGTTTCGACATGAAGACCACCTGGTTCATCCCCGGGCACTCGATCGAGAGCTTCCCGAAGCAGATGAAGGAGGTGGCCAAGGCCGGTCACGAGATCGGCATGCATGGCTACAGCCACGAAAATCCGATCGCCATGACGCCGGAACAGGAGGAGGCGATCTTCGACAAATGCATCGACTGCATTGTCGACCTTTGCGGCAAGAAGCCGAGGGGGTATGTGGCACCCTGGTGGGAGTTCGGGCCGAAGACCAACGAGCTCCTGCTCAAGAAGGGCATCAAATACGACCACTCCCTGATGCACAACGACTTCCATCCCTACTACAACACGGTCGGCGACAGCTGGACCAAGATCGACTACGGCAAGCATCCGTCCCACTGGATGAAGCCGATCAAGCGCGGCAAGGAGACCGACCTGATCGAGATCCCGGCAAGCTGGTATCTCGACGATCTCCCCCCGATGATGTTCATCAAGGCAGCCCCCAACAGCCACGGCTTCGTCAGCCCGCAGGACATCGAGCGGCTCTGGCTCGATCAGTTCGACTGGGTCTACCGCGAATATGACTACGCGATCTTCACGATGACGATTCATCCTGATGTATCGGGCAAGCCGCAGGTTTTGTTGATGCATGAGCGCATCATCAACCACATCAACCGCCATCCCGGGGTGAAATGGGTGACCTTCGAGGAGATCGCCGACGACTTTGCCAAGCGCTATCCCAGAAAGAAACGGGCCAGGCCACAGTCGTAACGAAAGCTGATCGAGGCACGTCGAAAAAATGTGCGGGCTATGCGGGCTGTTCGGGGTGGCGGTGCATTGGACCGATGTCGCCGCTGCGCCCGAGGCTTTCAAAGGGGGCAGGAGCCAACCCCTGCGCCAGGAGCGCCACGCTCGCATCGCGCTCGCCAACCGGGTGTTGCGGCACTACCGCCTGAAGCTTTCCGACGTCGCCGGCCGCTCCTATCTGCTGAGCTCGGCCACCGGCAGGCAGGCGATCGTGCCTGACGTCATGGCGATGTGGACCGAGGCTGAAAAGCTGCTCGGCAGGCCCTGCGATCCGCTGGACCCTGATCTGATCGCAAGGCTGGAGGCGGACTAGCCCCCTTGGTGCTCGAACGCGGCCTCGTCATTGGGCGCGTTTCGAGACCACCAGCTCGATGGTGAGCGCGGCGGCGAGCAGGCGGTCGTCGTCGCCGGCGAGCGCAGAGATCAGGAGGCTGGTGGGCAGGCCGTTGCGGTCATGGCCGTTGGGCATGGCGACACCGGGCGTGCCGAGGATGTTGCCGATGCTGGTGTTTCTGAGCGTCTTCAGATTGACCCTGTGGAAGCGCTCGTCGTCGGCTTCGAGCGGCGCGATCGCGGGCGATGTGTGCGGAACGGTCGGCATGGCGAGAAACGCACTGCCGAGAGCCGCGCGCAGTTCCGCTGCAAGTCGCGCCCTGCCGTCACGGATCGCCTGGACGTCCTCCGGGGTGATCGACTTTCCCATCATCATGCGCGCGACCACGCGCCGATCGACTTTCTTGACCTGTTCGCTCTCCAGCATGTCCTTGTATTGCGCATAGGCCTCGGCGGCGATCAGCGTGCCATGCTCTTTGGTCATGGCCACGACCTCGTCGAGCAGCGGCAGCTTTCGATGCTCGATCGCCACACCGGCGCTGCCCAGCGCCTCAAGGGAGGCGAGAAAATTCTCGGCGACCGCCGGATCCAGATCCGCGAGCATGACGTTTTCCGGCACCACCAGGCGGATGTCCGCGAGCGTCGGATGGGTCGGCATAGCAGGCGTCACACCGCGCAGCACGGCATCCAGCAGGATGCAGTCCTCGACCGTGCGTGCGAGCGGGCCGATGGTGTCCAGGGTCACCGAAAGCGGCACCACGCCGTCCTTCGAAATGCGCCCCTCCGAGCTCTTGTAGCCGGTAAGCCCGTTGAAGGCTGACGGAATGCGCACCGAACCGCCCGTGTCCGAACCGATGGCGCAGGGTGCGAGCCCCCAGCTCACCGCGGTCGCCGAGCCCGAAGACGAGCCGCCGGGTGCGCGCGGCGTCTTCAGATCGTGGGGGATGCTCGGCGTGCCGTAGTGCGGATTGAGACCGATGCCGGAATAGGCGAATTCGGTGAGGTTGACCTTGCCGAGCGTGACCATGCCGGCCGCGGTCGCGTTGGCGACGATCGGCGCATCCTTCTCCGCGGGCGGATCGTTCCGGCGAAGGTCGGAACCCGCGGTGGTCGGCGCTCCTTCGACGTCGATCAGGTCCTTCCAGGCGATCGGCACGCCATCCAGCGGCCCCAGTGCCTGGTCCTTGCGGTGCCGCTCCCGGCTGGCCAACGCCTCCTGGCGCGCACGTCCTGCCGTGACCTTGATAAAGACCGGCTGATCCGCGCGCGCGGCGATGCGCTCGAGAAAGACGTCGGCCACCTCGACCGGATCGAGGCCTTCGGCAATCGCCCGGCCGATCTCGGCCGCCGATTTCCTGTGCAGGTCCATCAGTGTGGTCACGGTCAGACGATCTCCCTCATCGGCGATATTCAGGTCATCCTGCCGGTGCCGATCGCCGCCCCGCCATGAGCGTCGCGCTCCGGTCAGCCCTTCTTCCAGCAATCGATCCCCAACCCGATCGACGCCGCCCTCGATCCGCACGCCGCTTGCATCTTTGAGATTAGCCGAGAGAAATCGGGGGCGGTCAAGCCCGCGAGTGGCGCCGATGCCGCCGATCATCCGTCCGGCGCCCCGTCATGTCGGCTAGCTCGCGCCATCCAGCTCACCCTGGTGCGCCTTCACCATCTCGGCCATGGAGGTGAAGGTGAACTTCGTGCTCGGCATGTTCGCAGGGGTCATGGTCGCGCCGAAGCCTTCCTGACCGTGGCGCCGGTAGATCCAGCAATTGGCGAGGCCGTGCTCGTTGGCGGGGGCATGATCGTGAAACAGGCTTTCCGCCGTGTGCAGGATGTCCGCTTCGCCGAATCCGAGCCGTTCGAGCTGGCTCAGCATGTAGGAAAAATTTCGGGGCGAGGGCTTGTAGGAGCCGATGTCCTCGGCCGTGTAGCAGGCATCGAATGCGACCTCGAGCTTCGCGTTGCTATAGGCGAAACTCGCATTGTCGACATTGGAGAGGATCACCAGCTTGTAGTGCCGCTTCAGATAGTGGAGCGCCGCAGCGCTGTCCTCGAAAGCAGGCCAGTCGCGCACGGACTGGCCATAGGCGAGGCAGTCTGCCCAGCTCGCGGCCACACCCCACTCCTCGGCAAGCCGCTTGTAGACGACCGCCAGGACGTCGCTGTAGCGCTTGGCCGGCGTCTGCGCCTGGGTGGTGGACTCGTGATGGGCGTGGGCCATCAGAATGTCGTCTCGGCTGACCGCTTGGCTGGCCTTGGAGGTCAGCGGTTTCAGACCCTCGATCATCCCGGTTTCCCAGTCGATCAGCGTGCCGTAGCAATCGAAGGTCAGCACCTTGAAATCGGACAAGCGCATGGCGGATTTCCTCCTCCTCGATCGGGATGTGGACCATCGATAGCACAGAATTCGGCCGCGCGTGACGGGTGCTGATCGCGGTTCTGAACGGCAACCGTCGCCGCTGCCGGAGCTGGCCCGATCCTTGCAGGACTGGCGTTGACTCGGCGAAATCGCGATGCGTTAAATGACGGAGGAGATGCGTGCCGGTTGGCGCAAATCGGGTAACCAGAAACGGAACGGAGCATGGAGATGAAAGGCTGGAAGCGTCCAGGCCTCTTGGCCGCGGCAGCAATGGTGGCCTCCTTGGCGTCGCTGTCGCCCACGACCGCAAGCGCCGAAAAGGTGTTGCGAGTCATCCCGCATGCGGATCTGAAAGTCCTCGATCCGATCTGGACCACGGCCTATATCAGCCGCAACCACGCCTATCTCATCTATGACACCCTGTTCGCCATGGATGAGAATTTCGAGCCGCAGCCGCAGATGGTCGACACCTGGGAGGCCTCCGACGACGGCCTCGAGTGGACCTTCACCCTGCGCGACGGTCTGAAATTCCACGACGGCGCTCCCGTCACCTCCGAGGACGTCATCGCCTCGCTCAAGCGCTGGGGAGCGAAGGACGGCATGGGCCAGCAGCTCATGGCCGCCATGGACGAGATGGTCGCGGTCGACGACAAGACCTTTCAGTTCAAGCTGAACGTGCCCTTCGGCCTGGTGCTGGAATCGATCGGCAAGATTTCCTCCAACGTGCCCTTCATCATGCCCGCGCGCATCGCCGCGACCTCGCCCGATGAGCAGATCGAGGAGCAGATCGGCTCCGGCCCCTTCAAGTTCGAGCCGGACCAGTGGGTGCCGGGCTCGACGGTCGTCTATACGAAAAACCAGGACTCCGTGCCGCGCGACGAGCCGCCTTCGGCCGCGGCCGGCGGCAAGGTTGCCAAGGTCGACAAGGTGATCTGGACCTACTTCCCGGACCAGACCACGGCGATGAACGCGCTGATGGCCGGCGAGATCGACTATTTCGAGCAGCCCTCGACCGATCTGATGCCGATCCTGTCGACCGCGCCGGGCGTGGTCACCGAGATCAACGATCCGATCGGCAATATCGGCTTCGCCCGCTTCAACCATCTGCTGCCGCCTTTCGATGACGTCGCGGTGCGGCGCGCCGCGCTGATGGCGATGAAGCAGGACGACTACATGGCGGGCGCCATCGGCGATCCGCAGTTCTGGAAGACCTGCTACTCCGTCTATCCCTGCGGCACGCCGTTCGCGAGCGAGGCGGGCGCGGATCTCATCAAGACCGGATCGGTCGAGGCGGCGGCCGAGGCGCTGAAGGCGACCAGCTATGATGGCACGCCCGTGGTCATCATGCAGCCGACCGACGTGCCGGTGCTCTCCGCCTTCTCCCTGATCACTGCGGAGAAGCTCAGGAACGCCGGCTTCAAGGTGGAGCTGCAGGCGATGGACTGGTCGACCCTGGTGTCGCGCCGCGCCAAGCGCGAGCCGGTGAGCGAAGGCGGCTGGAACCTGTTCCACACCTGGTGGATCGGTGCGGATGTCGTCGATCCGCTGGCCAACGCCTTTTCCGGCAATCCCGAGAAGGGCTGGTTCGGCTGGGCAAGCGACGAGGAGCTGGAAAAGCTGCGCTCCGACTTCGCGCTCGCCACCTCGCCCGAGGACAAGAAGGCGATCGCCGAGAAGGTGCAGGAACAGCTCTGGGGCATCGCCGCGTCGGGCGAGCTCGGCCAGTTCTTCGTGCCGGTCGCCTATCGCGACAACGTCAAGGGCCTGATCAAGTCGCCGGTACAGTTCTTCTGGAACCTCTCGGTCGAATAGCGTGATGCCTGCCGGACCGGGTCGCCGCGATGCGGCCCGGCCCGGTCATTCCGCGGGAATGGGGATATGCTCGGCTACATAGCGAAGCGCATCCTTGCGACCATCCCCGTCATGATCATCGTGGCGGTGTTCGTCTTTCTGATGCTCCGTCTCGCCCCCGGCGATCCGGCCGCGGTCATCGCCGGCGACTATGCGACCGCGGAAGATGTCGAGCGCATCCGCGAGCAGCTCGGCCTGAACGAGCCGATCCCGGTGCAGCTCCTGCAGTGGATCGGCCAGCTCGCGCAGGGCGACCTCGGCCAGTCGATCTTCTCGAAGAAGCCGGTGCTCGAGCTGATCGGCCAGCGCATCGAGCCGACCCTGCTGCTGGCGCTGACCACCATCGTCTTTTCTGTGCTGGTCGCCGTACCCCTCGGCACCATCGCCGCCTGGCGCGCCGGCAGCCTCATTGATCGCGGGGTGATGCTGTTCTCGGTCGGCGGCTTTTCCGTGCCGGTGTTCGTGCTCGGCTATATCCTGATCTACGTCCTGGCGATGCAGCTCAAGATCATGCCGGTGCAGGGCTACAAGTCGCCCTTCACCGACGGCATCGGTCTTTTCTTCTACCACATCACGCTCCCGACCCTGACGCTCAGCGTGATCTTCATCGCCCTGATCGCACGCATGACCCGTGCCTCGGTGATCGAGGTGCTGGAGGAGGATTATATTCGAACGGCGCGTGCCAAGGGCCAGTCGGAGTTCAAGATCCTGCTGCGTCACGCGCTCAGAAACGCCGCGGTGCCCGTCGTCACCGTGATCGGCATCGGCATCGCGCTTCTGATCGGCGGCGTGGTGGTCACCGAGTCCGTCTACAACATTCCCGGCCTCGGCCGCCTCGTCCTCGATGCGGTGCTCGCGCGCGACTATCCGATCATCCAGGGGCTGATCCTGTTCTTCAGCTTCATCTACATCATGATCAACCTGCTGATCGATCTCAGCTACACGCTGTTCGATCCCCGGATCCGCTATTGATGGCGGCGACCCGACCAGCGCCATCCGACCCCGCCGCCCTTTCGGCGGACTCGGTTCTGTCCGAGCGAAAGCAGCTTTCCACCTGGCAGCTGCTGCTGCGCAACCGTTCGGTGCTGTGGGGCAGCCTCCTCTTGCTGATCATGGTGGTGATCGCGGCCATCGGCCCGCTTTTCACCGTCGGTCCGTCCGAGCAGAACGTGATCAGCCGGCTGAAGCCGCCCTCCGCCGAATGGTGGTTCGGCACCGACTATCTCGGGCGCGATTTGTTCGCGCGGGTCATTCACGGCGCCCGCATCTCTCTGGTGGTCGGTCTGGCAGTGGCGGTGGTGGCAACCGCGATCGGCCTTTTGACCGGGCTGATCGCCGGCTATGTGCGCACGCTCGATGCGGTGGTCATGCGGGTCATGGACGGCCTCATGGCGATCCCTGCAATCCTGCTCGCCATCGCCATGATATCGATTTCCGGCGCCACGCTCTCCACCGTGATCATCGCGATCACCATCCCCGAGGTGCCGCGCGTCGTCCGCCTGGTGCGCTCGGTCGTCCTGACCGTGCGCGAAGAACCCTATGTCGAAGCCGCCATCGCCGCCGGCACGAGGCTGCCGCTGATCCTCTATCGCCACATCCTGCCCAACACCATCGCACCGCTGATCGTGCAGGCGACCTATATCTGCGGCGCCGCCATGCTCACCGAGTCCATCCTCGGCTTTCTCGGCGCCGGCATCCCGCCTGAAATCCCGTCCTGGGGCAACATCATGGCCGAGGGCCGCACCTACTTTCAGCTGACCCCCTGGATCATCTTCTACCCGGGCATCGCCCTCGCGCTGACCGTGCTCGCGGTCAACATCGTCGGCGACGGCCTCCGCGACACCCTCGACCCCCGCATCGCAAGGAAATTGCGCACATGAGCGCAACGAGCGGGACGCCCGCCGGCGTTGACTTGCCTGAGACTCGCAGGGCGGTTCTGGAGATCAGGAATCTGACCGTGAGCTTGCCCAAGGGGGCGGATCGGGCGTTCGCGATCGAGGATGTGTCCTTCACGGTCGACGCCGGCGAGATCGTCTGCGTCGTCGGCGAATCAGGCTCGGGCAAGTCGGTGACGGCGTTCACGGTCATGGGGCTGAACGATCCGAACGCGCTCAAGCCGGTGCAGGGCGAAATCCTGCTGGACGGCGAGAACCTGTTCGCCAAGTCAAGGGCGGAGCTTCGACGCCTGCGCGGCGAGAAGATGGCGATGATCTTCCAGGAGCCGATGACCGCGCTCAATCCAGTGATGAAGGTCGGCGACCAGATCCTGGAGATGCTGGAGATCCACACCAGCCTCTCCGCGCGCGAGCAGAAGATCCGCGTCCTGAAGGCGATGCAGGACGTGAACCTGCCCGACCACGAAAAACTCTATCACAGCTACCCGCATCAGCTCTCCGGCGGTCAGCGTCAGCGCATCATGATCGCCATGGCGCTCGCCCTCGATCCCGGCCTCCTGATCGCGGACGAGCCCACCACGGCCCTTGATGTCACCACCCAGGCGCAGATCCTGAAGCTGATCAAGGAGATCCAGCGCGACCACGGCATGGGCGTGCTGTTCATCACCCACGATTTCGGCGTGGTCGCCGAGATCGCTGATCGCGTCGTCGTCATGCAGCGCGGCCGAATCGTCGAGCAGGGCTCCTGCGACGACATCATCACGAAGCCGAAGCACCCTTATACGCAGATGCTGATCGGCTCCGTGCCCTCCATGATCCCAGGACACCGCGCGCAGATCGACGAGGGCGCGCCGGCCCTGTCGGCGCGCGGCCTGAACAAGGTTTATGGCGGCGGCGGCATGCTCGGCGGCAGGCGCGAGGTGCATGCGGCCAAGGATGTGGACCTCGTGGTGCACGGGCGCGAAACGCTGGGCGTGGTCGGCGAGTCGGGCTCGGGCAAGTCGACGGTCGCGCGCTGCATCGTCCGTTTGATCGATCCGACCTCGGGTGAGGTGATGGTCTCGGGCGAGAATATCGCGACGCTCAAGGAGTCAGCGCTGCGATCGCATCGCCGTGACATCCAGATCGTCTTTCAGGACCCTTACCGCTCGCTCAATCCCAGGCGCACGGTCGGGCAGTCGATCAAGGAGGGGCCGATGAATTTCGGCCTATCCCTCGCCGACGCTGAATCGCGCGCGAAAAATCTGATGAAGGTGGTCGGGCTCAGCCCCGATGCGCTCGAACGCTTCCCCCATCAGTTCTCCGGCGGCCAGCGCCAGCGCATCTGCATCGCCCGCGCGCTCGCCATGCAGCCCAAGGTGCTGATCGCCGACGAGGCGGTTTCGGCGCTCGACGTCTCTGTCCAGGCTCAGGTCCTCGACCTGCTGGACGATGTCAGGAACCGCTTCGACCTCGCCATGCTGTTCATCACCCACGACCTGCGCGTCGCCGCCCAGATCTGCGATCGCATCATGGTCATGCAGAACGGCCAGGTGGTCGAGCAGGGCAGGACGGCCGAAGTCTACGCCAAGCCGCAACACCCCTACACCCGCTCCCTCCTCGCCGCCGCCCCCGGCCGCGACGTCACCTTCTTCAGCGGCCAGTCGGCCTAGTTTCGCCCGTCTGCGTTCTCAAACCAGGCCGCATACCGCCAATCCAGGCCATGCCGGTCCGAGTCCACGAGGTGGCCGCGCCACTTAGCCGAAGATGTCGGCGGTGATGCCGTCATACCAGGCGTCGGACTCGGTGCTGGAGCGGGCGCGCGAGTTGTCGTCTTCGTCGGACGTGCTGATGAAGGACCCGACCGTGGTGATGCCGTCCTCGGTCGCTTCGTAATGGGCGCCGACCTTGACCGCGTCGTGCGGTGCAAGCGTGCTCCAGCAGGTATTGCGCAGGCGCGGGGGAAACAGTCGTGAACCGGTCAGCTCGGCCCTGATCGCCATCGCCGCGACCTTGGCCTGGCTGTTGGCGGAATAGGCGGATTTCGGCATGTCGCCGGCTTCGGTGGCATCGCCGACCACATAGATGTTCTCGTCGAAGCGGGACTGCATGGTGGTCGAGACGATCGGACACCAGCCGTTCGAGCCGACCAGGCCGGAGCGATGCGCGATGGCGCCTGCCGTCTGCGCCGGGATGATGTTGGCGAACGCCACGCGATGGGTCTCGTCGCCCGTCGTCACGGTCATCGCCGCCGTGTCGACCCTGGTCACCACGCCACCGAATTCCGCCGGCACCCATTCGATCATGCCGCTGTAGTAACGGTCCCAGGCATCTTGAAACAGCTCCTGCTTGGAGAACTTGTCCTTCGCATCGAGCACCAGGATCTTGGCGCTGGGATTGCGCTGCTTCAGCTGATGCGCGATCGAGCAGACGCGCTCATAGGGGCCAGGCGGGCAGCGATAGGGGTTGGGCGGTGCCGCCAGCACGAACAGCCCGCCGCGCTCGGTATTTTCGACCTGCCTGCGCAGGAGCTCCGTCTGCGGGCCGGCTTTCCAGGCATGGGGCATGATCTCGGCCGCCGCCTCGTCATAGCCCTCGATCGCATCGAATTTGAGGTCCACGCCGGGCGCGACCACCAGCTTGTCGTAGCCGATGGTCTCACCGCTCTCGAGGGTGACGCGCCTGGCCGTGGGATCGATCTCCTTCGCGCTGTCGTTCATCAGCGTGACGCCGTAGCTGTCGCGCAGGCGGTCATAGTCATGGGTGATCGATTCGAGGGTGCGGTAGCCGGCGAGATAGAGGTTCGAGTAGAAGCAGGTGACGTAGCGCGTCTTCGGCTCGACCAGCGTGACCTGAACCGCTCCGTCCGAATCCCGCGCGATATATTTCGCCGCCGTGGCGCCCGCAGCGCCGCCGCCGATCACCACCACGCGTGCATCGGCGGCGCAGAGGATCGACGGCGCTGCCAGAACGCCGAGACCGGTCGCGGCGATGCCTTTGGAGAATTCGCGCCTGGTGGTGCTCATTGGCCGTTCTCCCGAAGCTGCTGATAGTAGGCGGCGAGCGCCTGCATCTGCTCCTCGTCCAGCGAGAAGGCGACGTCCTGCATCACCAGGTTCAGGCGATCACCGTCGCGATAGCTCTTGAGGGCGTTGACGAAATATTGGGATGGCAGAGCGGCGATCGTCGGGATCGCGCCGGCGGCGTCGGTCGCACGGTGGCAGGCCACGCATTCCAGCGAGAGATATTCCCCATATTCGACGGTTGCGAGCGCCACCTGCGCCTTGGCCGTATCCGCTGCCTCGAGGCGCTGCCAGCCCTGAAGTTCCTCCGCCAGATCCACGTCCCGCCATTTCGGATGATAGGACGGCCCGAGCAGCTTCTCGTAATGGGCGAACAGCCGCTCGACGAAGTGGTTGACCGGCCGGCCGCGCTCGTTGTCCTCCGCCCAGTTGTAGGCGGCGAGCACGTCGCTGACCGCAACGGTCTCGATCGGCGCGTAGGACTTGATCAGGTTGGGGTATTCATCCGAGGTCAGGGTCGCCGGCGCGTAGCTCGCCCCGATCCGGCTCGGCGCCAGGGGGAGCAGGGTGAGCTCGGCATCCACGCCGACGTCCTTGATCAGGTCGACCGGCGCGCCATCGACGATCACCATCGCGTCGATCTCGCCGGTCTTCAGCAGCTGAATTGCGCGCTCCGGCGGGTCGGTGACCACATCGACGGTGACGCCGAGCGAATCGAACAGAATGCCTGCGGTCATGAAATCGCCGCTTTCCGGCAGGCCGAAGCTCACCCGCCGTCCCGCCAGATCGTCGATCTCGCGGAATTCGGCGCGCGCGAGCACGTGGACTTCTTCATTGCTGAGCTTGGTGATGTAGCGCAGCCGCCCGTCGATATTGCTGATCAAGTCGTTGCGTCGATAGAAATCGAGCACGTCGGACTGCACCATCGCGATGTCGACACCGCGCAGATAGAGCAGGTCTTCGACATTGCGCACCGAACCCTTGCCGACCATCGGAATGACCCTGAGGTCGTAGCCATCGTCGAGCGCATTGGCCAGATCGACCGCCATGCGCAGATCGGTGCTTTCGTAGGAGCCCGCCATCAGGCGGACGACGCCGTCATTCACCAGCTGGCGCTGGCCCGGCGATTCCTGGGCCTCTGCACCGGTGACCAGCAGAGAGCAGACGGCCGTGAGCAGAATGCAGTAGCGAGAAGAGCCCATCGATGACCTCGGCAGCGTTGGATTTTCAAGCAGCAGAATCTCTAGTGCTGGGCAGGCTCATAGCAAATTTGACCGGTCTTACAAACTCCAAATAAGAAACAAGCCGCATTCGGATATCTCGAATTGCTGAAATAGAAAAAATAAATAGAGAATATTGACATTTGAGCAGATACTATGGGTTGAAATTTGACTAATTTTACGCTGGCTGTGACAATGATTTTCACGCAGTTGGCTGGACGGTGACGTCGTTATTTCTTAAATGGATTGACAAATCATGCCCGGCAGTATGATTACTTCGAAGTTATGCTATGCGTGAGAAATTTGTCATCGGCACCAAGCACTCAATGGGTGGCACCTCAGATGCTGCGATTTCCGACCTCGAAAAGGCGCCGGCGCGTCGGCGCTGAATGCCGCAGCAAGGGTGGCATTGCCGTCGCTCTTCTCGGTTGCGCAGTACTCCTCACATCGCCGATTTCCGCCGATGCCGATGTCCTCTATCTGGAGGGGGGCGGCAAGCTCAAGGGCGAGATCGTGCAGGCCAATGGCAATATCGTCATCGTCCAGCGACGCACCGGCGGCATCCAGCAGATTGTGCGCAAGCGGATCATCGAGATCAGCGTGGATCTGGAGAATGGCCGGGCTCTCCAGGGCAAGTTCGCCGGCTGGTCGCACGGCACCCTGCAGCTCGAGACCGACGCCGGACCGATTCGCGTCCGCGAGGGCCGCATCCTCGACGGGCGGGACGAGCCGGTCGAAACTGCCAGCCTCAGCGACCCGTCGGCCGATCTGACGGCAGTGAGCCGCGGAAGGGCGGGCCAGCACTCCTACCTGCCGCCGCCAATTTTTGTTCTCGGGAACGGTGCGACGATCGCCGGGCGTCCGATCGACTTTCAAAGCCCGCTGCTGACGGTGCGTCGTGCGTCCGGCGGTCAGCAGACCCTGCGCGTCGACGACCTGAGGGACGTGGTGGTGCGCAGCGTCGACGGCGGGTCGATCACCGGCGAGTTCATCGATTGGTCGGACGGCGTGTTCGAGCTGCGCGTCGAGGACCGTATCGTGCAGGTGTCGCGTGGCGTCATTCTGAACGAGAGCGCAGACGACGTTACGGCCGGCGGACCGCGCGAGGTGCTGCGGGCGCCTGCGGACCGGACGGAGACCGCGGCCCTCGCCCCCGAGGACGGGGTGGCGAGCGATGCGCAGGGCACCGGCGGGCCGACGCCGGTCGACCAGGACTGGATCCGAATCTCGGTGACCGGCGCGGAAGCCTCCGAGCAGGATGAGGCCCTGCATTTCGGCCTCCACCTGTCGCGTCCGGCGCCGCGTGACCTGATCATCATCTACACGGCGCTCGCCGGGACCGCCGATCGGGACGACTTCACCAAGGGCAACGGCGTCCTCAAGATCAAGGCCGGTTCGGACGAGGGCGAGATCAGCATACCCCTGGTCGACGACGAGGTCAGGGAAGGGGACGAGTCGCTGAGCCTCTTTCTGTCGAGCGACCCGTCGCTGGTCCAGATGTCCCCGAATCGCATCACCGCAACCATCAAGGACAACGACTGAGCCGCGATCGGCGGCAGCACCGAGGCCGGCGGATTTCTCCACGTTCCCGCCGGACGACGCGGTCGTTTGCCCCTGCGGGTCTCCTCGCTTCGGGGGGCGACAGGGTGTGCGGGCCGGCGCCGATGGCCCGGGAGACGTCTCAGGCCGTGGTGACAATTCCTGCTGGAACGGCTGTCGCACAACGAAATCTTAACTCACTGCCGTCATAGTCGCCGATCAGGTCCATGCGATCCTGGGAATCCGAGCCATGCGACCCTGCCAGCAGGCGGGTGGACTCCCAGGATCGCATGGACCTGATGACGGAGCGTAGGGCCAAACGCTTAAGATTTCGTTTGCGAAGCTACGGCAATTCCCGATCCTTCGTCACCACGGTCCCACGCCTTCCCCGTGCCGGGAGACCGCGGGTGCAGCGCGGAAATCGCGTCGACGGGCTTGCTGCGACGACCGCCATCCGGGAAGATCGTGCAAGGGAGGCGGCCGATTGTCATCTGGTTGCAACGCTTTGCTTCGACCATGGCCGTCAAAAATTCGATCGACAGGCGGCGTAATAAAATCTACATGCGGCCGCTTCGGCGTCTTGATCTGTCGACTTGGGGAAGGCGGCTATGCGTTATCTTCGATATGTACCGTTGACACTGGTGATCCTGTGTATCCCGCTCGGCCTGGCGCTCAGTGCGGCGAGCCCCTTCCTCGGCGGGCTGCTCTCGGGCGTGGCGTTGCTGGCGGCGGCGGTCGGCATTTACGATCTCCTTCAGGTCAATCACGCTGTCCTCAAGAACTATCCGCTGACGGCGCGACTACGCTTTCTGCTCGAAGGGATTCGCCCGGAAATTCGCCAATACTTCCTCGAAAGCGATAACGACGAGGTGCCCTATTCGCGCGAGCAGCGCGCTCTGGTCTACCGCCGCGCCAAGGGCCTCGAGGGCCTTCGTCCGTTCGGCACGCTCTTGAACGTGCATCAGATCGGCCATGAGTGGATCAACCACTCGATCGCCCCTTCCAAGGTGGAAAGTGACGATTTTCGGGTGCGCATCGGCGGCCCAGGATGCACCAAAGCCTATGAAAGCTCGGTGCTCAACATCTCCGGCATGTCCTATGGCGCGCTCTCGCCGAACGCCATCCTGTCGCTCAACCAAGGAGCCAGAAACGGCGGTTTCGCCCACACCACCGGCGAAGGCTCGATCTCCCGCTTTCACCGCGAGCCCGGCGGCGATCTGATCTGGCAGGTCGGCAGCGGCTATTTCGGCTGCCGCGACGCGACCGGAGGCTTCTCGCCCGAGCGCTTCGCCGAGCAGGCGACCACCGATCAGGTCAAGATGATCGAGATCAAGCTCTCCCAGGGCGCCAAGCCCGGCCATGGCGGTATCCTGCTCGGGCCGAAGGTCACCGAGTTCATCGCGGAAGCGCGCGGCATTCCGATCGGCGTCGACTGCATCAGCCCCTCCAGGCACAGCGCCTTCTCGACGCCGCTGGAGCTCATGGCCTTCATCGAGCGCGTGCGCGAACTCGCCGGCGGCAAGCCGGTCGGCATCAAGCTCTGCGTCGGCCATCCCTGGGAGCTGTTCGCGATCGGCAAGGCGATGATCGAGACCGGCCTCACGCCGGATTTCATCACCGTCGACGGCGCCGAAGGCGGCACCGGCGCCGCCCCGGTCGAGTTCGCCGACCACGCGGGCGCCCCCCTGCGCGAAGGTCTGATGCTGGTGCACAACACTCTGGTCGGCCTCGGCCTGCGCGAGCGCATCAGGGTGATCGCCTCGGGCAAGCTGGTGAGCGGCTTCGACATTGCCCGCACCTTCGCCCTCGGCGCCGATGCCTGCAACATGGCGCGCGCCTTCATGTTCGCGATCGGCTGCATCCAGGCCCAGACCTGCCACACCGGCAAATGCCCGACCGGCGTCACCTCGCAGGATCCCGGCCGCTACCGCGCCCTGGTGGTGGCGGAAAAGCATAAGCGCGTCGCCAATTTCCACGCCAACACCCTGCGTGCGCTGCGCGAGGTGGTGGAGGCCTGCGGCCTGCACCACCCGGCCGAGTTCACGCCGCAGCACCTGATGATCCGCATCAACAGCCGCGAGGTGCGCTCCGCCGCCAGCCAGTATGACTGGCTGGAGCCTGATGCCCTGGTCTCGGGCCAGGTGCGCCATCCCGCCTTCGCCAAGTTCTGGGACATGGCGCGGCCCGACAGCTTCGTGGCCGCGGTCTGATCGGCGAAGGCTGGCGGCCGGCGCCGATCGGCTGAGCGGCGCCGGTGAGTAGGTCCGGCGATCAGGCGCGCTTTTTGCCGGTGACCATGGCGAGCACCAGGTTCTCCCGATGGGAGAGGCTGGCGGCGATCACGCCGAGCACATGCAGGCCGACCAGAGCGACCGTGCCATAGGCTGCGGCCTCGTGCAGCTCCTCGACCCATGCCACGCCCCAGAGTGCGTCCGTAGTCGAAAGCCAGCCGCTGCCTGCGGTCAGGGCGGCACCGGCGATCAGCGCCAGGATCATGGCGCCGCCTGCGGGATTGTGGCCGAGATAGCGGGCGGCATGGCCGCGCAGGATGTCCAGAAGATAGCCCAGAACCCGCATCGGCGGCTTCACGAAATCGGAAAAACGCGCATGGCGGCTGCCGACCATGCCCCAGATCACCCGGAAAGCCAGAAGGCCGAGCACGACATAGCCCGCACGCTCATGGATCCTGGCGCTGTCGACGATCAGGAAGCTGGTGAAGAAGGCGCCGACCAGGCTCCAGTGAAACAGACGCACCAGCGGGTCCCAGACCCGGACCTGGCGCGGCCCGGCCAAGGCCGCAGCCTCGCTCCCGGGGGATGGGAGCGAGGCTGCCGTGCCGAGAGGGGCGACCTCGTCGGTCACGACTTCTTGACCTTGACGACCTCGCCGGTCGCGGGCTCGAGATAGACCTCGACCCTGTTGCCCTCGGCGTCAAAGCCCTTGGCCTCGTAGCAGCCATGCTCCATGTCGAGCTTCTTGACCTTCTGATAGCCCATGGTCTCGAGCTTCTGCATGACCTGCTCGGTCGGCATGGCGGCACCTTCGCCGGTGCAGTACTGCTCCTCGGCGAAGGCGCTCCCCGAGCACAGAATGGCGGTCGCGGCAGCCAGAACGGCAAACTTGTTCATTGTCATCGGTCCCAGTGTGAAAGTTGCTGACGGGGGGACCGTGCCAGCCTGGGCTTACCGCAACCTTACGGACCTTCGCGATGCTGCGTCCGGGGAGTCTTCAAGGCGTGCGGTCGGCGATGTCCTGCTCCTTCAGCTCGTCGGGGAGGACAGTGCCGGCAAGTCGGCCATACAGCCGGAACACGAACAGAATCGTCGAACAGACCAGAAAGATACGGGTCACGTGGAAGGCCGTGACGATCTCGACGTCGAGATGCATGGCCTTGGCGGTGAGCGCCATTTCGGTCATCGCGGCAGGGGCGAGGGCGAGAAAGGCCGTGGTGATCGGCAGATCGGTCGCGAGCGACAGGCACAAGGCGCCGCCATAGGCGGCGGCGATCATGAACAGCGTGATGCCGGCACCCGCAAGCGAGACCCGAGGCAGGCGGGCGAGCACGTTGCGCTGAAACTGGCTGCCCAGCCAGGCGCCGATCATCAGCTGAGCCAGGGTGATCAGCAAAGGCGGCATGCGCAGCACGAGCATCCCCGAAAGGCTCAGCATCAGGCCGACCAGCATCGGCGCCAGCAGCCAGGGGTTGGGCAGGGTGGTGCGCCTGAGCAAGGAGACGGCGGGAAAGGCGAGCGCGAAGGCAAGGGTGAGCCAGATCAGGCTCTGCGCCGTCACGATGTCGCCATTGGGCAGCGTGCCCGGCGCGCCGAACGCAATCACCAGAAACGGCACGACGGCCACCGTCGTCGAGACGCGGATGGCATGGACGATGCCGACGGCGGCACGATCGCCGCCGCGCTGGCCGGCGACGTTTGCCATATCCGCCATGCCACCCGCCGCCGTCGCGAAGAACGCCGTGGTGGCGTTGACCCCGGCGAGCGGGCGGAACAGCATGGCGGCGATCATGGTGTAGACCATGACATAGACCGTCGAGGCGAGCATGGCGGGCAGGAGCGACAGCATCGCGACCAGTGTCGACGGCCCGACCCGAAGGCCGATGGCGAGGCCGACCGTGAGCTGGCCGAGCTGGCGCGAATAGGGGACGGTGGCAAGCTCAGCGCCCAGGGCGGCTGCCGCCCCGCAGACGAAAAAAGGCCCGAGCATCCAGGCGAGCGGCAGGCCCAGAGCCTGGGCGATGCCGCCACCAATCAGCGCAAGCCCATAGGTCAGGGCCAGGCGCGGCCAGGGGGCCGCTGCCAGCCAGACGCGCATGGCCGTCAAGCTCATAGGCGAAAAGCCGCCCGCTCGTCCGCGCTCAGCGTCGCCACCAGCCCCTGCTCCCACGCCAGATATTCTCGAGAAGCCGCCAGATCGCCGTCATGACGCCCATGGGCGAAACTGGTGATGTCTGCTGCCGCTGCCGGCGGCAGGGGCCGGACTTGCCTGAACCCGGCGCCGGCTCTGCGCATCGCGTCGATGCCGCCCTGGATGAGGGCGAGGTCGGTGTGGCCGAGACACAGCAGTTCGCGCGCGCCGAGGCGGACCTCGGGACCATCGTCGCCGATCAGCAGCCAGCGGCCCTTGCCGGCGACCTCCCTGAGATGCGGGCGGATGGACCATGTCGAGTCCTCGACATGACCGGCGGCATAGCGTCCCGAAGGACGAAGATCGAGCAGGCCGGCGCGGTTTTTTCTTACATCCGCCAAGGCCTCTTCGGCAGTGATCTCAGGGATGTCGATGGCGGGCGCTTCTGAATGCTTCGGTGCCGGCATAGCGCGCAGCACATCATCGATGCGCACCACGTGCACGTCGAAGCCCAAGGCGCGCAGCCAGAAGGCGGCGAGGCCGGCACGCAGGCCGAGATCGTCCGCTAGCACCAGCCTTGCCCGGCGCACCCCCACCCAGCGGTCGGTCGCCTGCACGATCTGGCCGGACCAGGCATGGGTGAAGGCGGGCAGCGGATCGGCCTTGGCTTCGTCCGCCGAGCGCACGTCAAAGACGAACGTCGTCCTCGTTTTGTTGTCGAGGAAGGCGGCGACGTCCGACGAGGTGATCAGCGGGATGTTTTCGGCGGCGAGAAAGGCGTCGGCGCGTGCGCGGGTCTCGGCGGCCTGCTCCGGCGTAAGGTCAGGCAGCGCCCCCGGCTCGTTGCCGCGCGAAAGCTCGAAGCCGGCGAGCGCCCAGCCTTGGGTGCCGTTTTCCAACGCATAGATTTCTCGCGCCGGTATGACGCGCGCAAGTCCGAGCGACCCGATGATGCCGCGGGTGCGTCCGGCGCAGGTCACCACGATCGGTTTTTCCGCATCGAGCGCCGGCAGGCGATGGGCGATCTCGCCATTGGGCAGGCAGGCGGCGCCGGGCACGGTCATCTTTTCGAACTCGCCCGGCGGGCGGCAGTCGAACAACGAGAAAGAACGGCCGTCGCGCTGCCAGGCTGACAGCGTTCGGGCATCGATGGTCTTGGGATGCCAGAGCGCTTCGGCGAGTTCGCCGAGCGCTTTCGAAGGCACGTTCACGCCCTTGAACAGGGTCAGATCCGCAGCCTCCCAGCCGGGCGCCCCGCCCTCGACGATCGCGACGTCCGAATATCCCATCGCAGCCAGCGCTTCGGCGCCCGCTTCCGCGATGCCGTCACCACCGTCCACCAGCACGACGGGTACGTCGACTCGCGGCACGAGCTGTCCGACCCTGGCTTCGAGCGTGCTGTAGGGGGCCGGCACCGCGAACAGCGGATGCCCTTCGGAAAACGGCCCCGCCTCGCGCAGATCGAGAAAAGCGATCTCCCCCTCGCCAAGCACCAGGCGGTTCGCTTCCCTTGGGTCTAGCAAGTGAATCATGTGTGGACCACACTCATGGGCGGATCGCGCCCCAGATCAATGAGGCGCCGCCGACCACGATCAGCCCTTCGATGATGGCGGTGTGCACCCGGATCGAGGTGCGCCGCACCATCCAGGCGCCTGCCCAGGTCCCCGGAATGGTGCAGAGGCCCATGGCCACCGCCAGCAGGAAAAGCTGCAGCGAGAGGGCGTCGAGCGAACCAAAGAAAATGACCTTGGCAATGTTGACCAGCACGGCGATGGCGGCGTCGGTGGCGAGGAGTGCCGGGCCGACCAGGCCGAGGCCCATCAGGATCGGGATGACCAGGATGCCGGCGCCGACGATCACCGACGACAGAAAGCCGAAGATCCCGGAGACGGCGACGATCTGGCCGCGCGACGGCTCGACCTCGCGTCCCGCCATCCAGCGGCGGATCGGAATCGAGGCGATCAGCATCACGCCGAGCAGCACCTGCACCAGGACGCCTTCGAGGCGCACATAGACGAGGGCGCCAAGCGCCGACATCGGCACGGCCACGCCGGCGATCAGCCCGACCTTCTGCAGCTGCAGGCCCTCACGGTAGAACCAGGCACGGCTGGCATTGTTGATCAGCATCAGCACCGAGATCACGGGCACGACCGCCTTCGCGCCGACGATCGGGGTGATGAACAGGGTCACGATCAGCCCCGCCCCCATCCCGGCGACGCTGCCGAGCATCGCGGCGAGAAAGCAGACGCCGACGCCAGCGACCATGGTCCAGGGATCGAGACTGGCGAGCGAAGGTTCCATTCAGGCGCCCAGCGTCGCGAGCGGTCGGGCGCTGAATGCCGCGTCCTCGGTGAAGAGTTCCGCTGCGAACGCTTCGAGTGCAGCCGCGGCCGCCGGCCGCCGGCCGGCGAAGGTGAGGTTGGCGGTGGCTTTGGCCAGGATGTCGCTGCGGGTCATCGGCTCTTTGGTGCCGCCGCGCATCTGGCCCTGGCGTTCCTCGACCACGCTGCCGTCCTTCAGCTCCGCGCGGATGTGGCCGGTATAGTTTCTCGGATACTCGTCGTCCGGATTGATCACGTAAGTGACCTTGGCCGCGATCGCGAGTGCCTCTGGGTCAGTGACCGCCTCGTCGGTGAACTGGGCGAGCCCGGCATCGCCGTGCAGCAGGCCGGCGGCGATGGTGTAGGGCGAGGAAAACTTGGCGGCATAGGATGTCGGCGGTTTCTGCTTGAGAGCGAGCGGTTCCCAGAGCCGGTGCACCGTGCCCTCGCCGACCTCGCAGGTGATCTTTTCGATGTTGCCGGGATCGATACCCTGCCTCTTCAAGCGCACCGCGCAGTCGATGAAGGGCTGCGTCATGGTTCCGCAGGCGTAAGGCTTGAACGCGACATTCGCCGCCTGCCAGGTCTCGCCGAGGCCCTGGGTCAGCGGCGTGAAGTCGGGGGTGATCGAGGGCGCGAAGGCGGCGTAGAGGCCGTGCACGCCTTCGAACACCGTGCCCGGTCCCTTGAAGCCGGCCGCGCCCATCCGGGCGGCGCGGATGCCGGACTGCGCGGCCCAGCCGGCGTGCATCCTCTTGGTCCAGCTGCCGTCGGCGAGATATTCGATGATGCCCGCCGCCATCGATCCGGCGACGCCGAGCGTGTCCCGGATTTTTTCAGGCGTCTGCCCCATCGCTGCGGCCACGCCCGCTGCCGCCCCCATGGTGCCGAGAATGGCGGTCGGGTGAAAGCCCGCGGCATGCACGCCCTTGCCGGCGACCATGCCCAGCCGGTTCGCGACCTCGATGCCGACCACCAGGCCCTTCGCCACGTCGGCCTTCGCAAGGCCGAGCGCCTCGCCCGCGGCGAACAGCGCCGGCACCACCACCACGCCGGAATGTACCGGGCAGCCCTCGAAGGTGTTGTCGTAATCCTCGCCATGGCCGCAGGTGCCGTTGATTACGGTAGCGCCCGCGAGATCGAATGTTTCGTCGAGGCCCCAGACCGTGCACTGCCCGCGCGCGTCGAAGGCCTCGCGCACGGCGCGCCCGTAGTCGGTCTCGAGCGCGGCGATGGTCAGGGCGACCGTGTCGATCACCGTGTTCTCGATCGCCGTTCGTGCGGTCTCGGGGATGTCGGTGAGATCAAGGTCGGCGATCCAGGCGGCGAGCTCGCCGGAGCGGGTCGGTCCAGTCAAAAAAAGAACTCCCTCAGTGGCGAAACGCGGCGAGGCCGCTGAGATCGGCGGCCTGGGCGAGGCCCCGGCAGAAGGCCAGCAACGCCTCGGCGCGCTCCCGGCTCCAGCCGCCATAGTCGGCGTTGGAGAAGAATTTCTTCATGATGTCGTCGTCGCTCAGCGGCTCGTGCATGCCGCCGCGCATATGGGACTGATCATAGGTCAGCACCTCGCCGGAGCGGAGGGTCACGCGCAGATGCCCGGTATAGTTCCTGGGATACTCATTGTCGGGATCGATGCGGTAGCTGATTTTTCCTGCCAGCTCCAGGAGGTGCGGCTCATGCACTTTGGCGTCGTCGAACTGGGCGAGGCCGGCATCGTCCTCGAAAAAGCCGAGCGCCATGCAGAACGGCATCGAGAATTTCGCGGCGTAGCCCGAGGGCGGGCGATGCTTGGCGGCGAGCGGCTCCCAAAGGCGGTGCACCAGCCCTTCGCCGGTATCGCAAAGGATGCTCTCGATGTCCTCGGCCTTGACGCCATCCCTCCCGAGTCGGCGCGCGCAGTCGATATAGGGATGAATCATGGTGCCGCAGGCGTAAGGCTTGAACACGATCCTGGTCATATACCAGTCCTCGCCGAGGCCGTCGGTGAGGTGGCTGTAGTCGGGCGTCGCTGATGGCGCGAACGTGCGAAAGAAGTTGTGGGCACCGTCGAACACGGTTCTGGGGGCAAAAAAACCGGTGCGGGCGATCAGCGCCGCCTTCAGCCCGGACTGCGCCGCCCAGCCCGGATGCAGGCGCTTGGTCCAGGCACCGTCGGTCAGATATTCGATGATGCCCGAGGACATGCTGGCGGCGACGCCGAAGGCGGCGGTCAGTTTCTCCCTGTCGAGGCCGAGCGCCACACCGGCGCCGGCTGCCGCCCCGAGTGCTCCGATCACGCCGACGGGGTGGAACCCCGCGCGATGCATGTGGCCGGCGGCGACGTGATTGAGGCGGCAGATCGCTTCGAGGCCGGCGGCGATGCCGAGCAGGGTTCGAGCACCCGAGAGGCCGAAGCGTTCGGCTGCCGCGAGCACGGCCGGAATGACCATCGCGCCGACCCGGATGGGTGCGCCTTCGAGCGTATCGTCGAAATCCTCGCCGTGGATCGCGACGCCGTTGACGAGCGCCGCGTCCTGCGCGCCGAGCGCCTTCGCCTGGCCGATCGCGGTGCAGGGGCCGTCGCCGTCGGCGGCGTCCAGGATCTGGCGCATGTAGACCGACCGCCGTGCCGCGAGGCAGAGGCCGACGGCATCGATCAGGTCGCGACGCGCGATGTCGTTGACATCGTCGGGCACCGAACCTGGCGTGAGGCTGGCGAGAAAGGCCGAAAAACGCTCCGCGACCGTTTCTTCCTCGATCTCCGCCTCCGCCATCGATGCCTCCGAACCAGCTTTTGCGATTGGTTTTTTTGCACGGCAGCGTTACGCCTGTCCATGGCAGGGACCGTTCGCAAGGAGAAGAACATGGCCGTGACGTCACCGATGGAGAGCCTGGAGGGCAAGGTCGCCATGGTCACAGGCGCATCCAGGAGGATCGGCCGCTCGACCGCGCTCGGCCTCGCCCGGCACGGTGCCGACCTGGTGATCACGGCGAAGGCGGCGAAGGACGAGATCGAGGCCGTGGCCGAGGAGATCCGCGGGATCGGCCGAAAGGCGACGGTCGTGATGGGGGACGTCACCGACGAAGCCGACGTCGCGCGCATGGTCGGGGAAGCAAAGGCCGCCCACGGGCGGATCGACGTCCTGGTGAACAACGCCGCCGTCCGCCGCATGGCGCCGTTTCTCGAGATGAGCCTCGCCGAGTGGCGCGAGATCAACGCCGTCATCCTCGACGGCGCCTTCCTGATGAGCCGCGCGGTCCTGCCCGTCATGCTGGAAAACGGCGGCGGCACGATCGTCAATATCGGCGGCATGACCGGCCATACCGGCGCCAAGGCGCGCGCCCATGTTTGCGCCGCCAAGGCGGGCATCGTCGGCCTGACCAAGGCGATCGCCGTGGAATTCGCGGATCGGGGCATCACCGCGAACTGCGTCGTGCCCGGCAAGATCGGCGGCCAGCGGTCGGCGACCTCGGGCGCGGTGCCCGACACCGGCGCCAAGATTCTGCTGGGGCGCGAAGGCGAGATCGAGGAGGCGGCCGGTATGGTCGTCTCGATGTGCCTCCCCCATGCGCGCTACATGACCGGCCAGAGCGTCCACGTCTCAGGCGGCATCTACATGCCCTAGGTGGCGTGGCCACCTCATGGACTTGGACCGTCGGCGACAGGGGCGACGGTTTGCGGCCAGGTTTGGGCGGGCCCGCTCGTGCTGTCGTTCCAGCCGTTGGCTCGCCTGCCTTGACCTCTCGCAGTCGCCGACGGTTGGAGCTTTTCCCAAGCAGGTGGAAACACCTGATCGATCAGGGCATGCGGTGAAACAATGAGATAGGGTGGATCTCGATCGCATCCGATCGGGATCCGCTCCAGCATCTGCTTAACCACAAGTTAATTTTGCTCTGTCATGCTCCCCTTTTGATCCATGTGATCCTGGGAGTCCGAGCCTCACTCCACAATCCGGCGGGCGGACTCCCAGGATCGCATGGACCAGACCGTGATGATCCCATCCTTCGGTTAACAAAAGATGAAGGGGGAGAGAAAGTGGCCGACGAATGTTGATCGGCCCGGAGCCATGGGAGCGTTCCGGCTGGACGTCAGTCGCTCGCAAGTGGCGTCCAGAGCGGGCGGAGCTCGGTGACATTGTCCACGGTCTCGATGCCGCGCACCGCCGCGATCAGCGCGTCGGCACGTTCCTCGCCCAGAACCGGCTCGATCAGATCGCGAGCTTTGGCCTCAACCTCGGCCTCGCTCATCGGGTTGTCCGGGGTACCGAGAACGGCGCGGGTGTGATGGCGAAGGGACCGCCCGTCGACCGTGTCGACCTCGATGATCGCTTGTCGCGCCGGCCGTGCAACGGTCAGCTCGGGGCTGGGGATCGCCTCGATTTTTTTGCGGACCGCCAGAACCGCCGGGTCCTGCATGCGCGACCGCTCGTGCGAGGAGGCGAAAGTGACGCCGCCGTCGACCAGGGCGAGCGCCACCAGATGCTGCAGGCAGACATCGGGCATGTCCCGGTTGTTGACGATCACGAACCGGTCATCGGGGAGGATGGCGCGGACTTTTTGGACGTCGCCAGCGCTGAGATGGTGCCTGTCGATCAGCGCGGTCACCGAGTCGAGGGCGGCCTGGATCGGCGAGCCGACGCACCATTTCTTGATCGAGGCCTGCATGATCTCGAACCGCGTGCCGAGCCCGTTGGTCAGCGCGTCCGGCCGCGGATTTTCGGCGAAGGCCGAGATGTAGGAATGCTCGCCGGTGAGCGCGCCGGTGACGCCGCTCGCGCCGCTGGCGACGAACAGGGCCGCGAACACGCCGTTGCGTGCGCCCATCCCGCCGAAGTCGAAGGCTTTCTCCACATGTTCGGAATCCCGCTGCCAATAGGCGATGCCCGAGGCCTGCTGGGTGGCGTAGGAGAGAAGATGCTCGAACGGCAGGGCATCCAGCCCGGCCATCACCCCGGCGGCCGCTGCCGCCCCGAAATTGGCGCCGAGGCAGTGGGTCGAGTGGGTGCCGCTGCGCGGGGCGGAAAAGCCGAGCGCCATGGTCGCGCGGGCGCCGATGTCGTAGCCCGCCGCGATCGCGCGCAGGAGTATTTTTCCGCTCCGACCTTTGTGTTCGGCGACCGCGAGGGCCGCCGGAACGATCGCGCAGCCCGGATGGAAGCGGCCGCCCAGATGGGAATCGTCGGTCTCGTCGGCATGGGCGGCCATGGCGCCGGCGAAGGCGGCGTTGACCGCATCGGTGACCATGGTCGTGCCGGCGATGCCCGCCTGCGTCGGCCCGCTCTGGGTGGCGACGAAGGCCAGCGCCTGGCGCCCGGCGCGCAGATGGGTGCCGCTGATCATGGCCGCCAGCGTGTCCAGCAGATGCAGCCTGGTTTTCGAGGCGACCTCCTGCGGCAGTGTCATTTTCGACGCCTGCGCGAGGTACGCAGCCATTACTCCCGTCAACGTTCCATCCATGGCCCTGCCGTCCGTCTCTCACGCGTAAAGCTCACTATCTTACGTGTAATACCAATATGTTGACAGTTGACCATCGATAGCGCTTCTGAAATTCTCCCTGCTCTCATCCGATAGAATGAATTGCGCTCGCAATTCAAAGGGAGGACCCAGATGATTTCCTACATTCAGCGCGGCCTGCGTGCCACGGTGATCGGCGCTGCGGCGATCGGTATGGCGAACGCAGCCATGGCAGCGGACTATCCCATCGACACCGTGACGCTGGTGACCCATTCGAAGGAAGGCGGCGGCACCGACGTGTTCTTGCGGGAGATGGTGCGGCATCTCGGTCCGTATCTCGGTGCGGACTTCGTGGTCGAGAACGTGCGCGGCGGCTCCGGCGCCAAGGCCATGGCCAAGCTCGCGAGCTCGCCGGCCGACGGTTCGATCTTCTACGGCACCACGCCGACCTACATCAACACCTCGCTGCTGTCCGAGCCCGAATACACCTACAAGGATCTGATGGGCGTCACCAACGTCTTCCTCGATCCGCAGATCGTCTATGTGAAGGCGGACAGTCCGTTCAACAACCTGACCGAGGTGATCGACGCGGCCAAGGCCGATCCGGGGGCGGTGATCTTCGGCGTGACCACGCCGGGCTCGCTCGATCGTCAGGTCATGGAGAAATTCAAGGCGCTGACTGGCGTGACCTCGCCCGTGGTCACCCATGACGGCGGCGGCGAGCTTCTGATCAGCGTGCTCAACGGCACCGTCTCCCTCGGCATTGGCGAGATCCAGGAGCTGTCCGCGCAGCTCGAGGCCGGTGAAGTGCGCATCATCACCACCTACACCAAGGAGCGTCTGGACGACTTCGCCGACGTGCCGACTGCCCAGGAGCAGGGCGTCGACCTGGTGGTCAACAAGTTCCGCGGGATTGCCGGCCCCAAGGGGCTTCCCGAGGACATCGTCGCCAAGTGGGAGACCGCCATCCAGGCCGTGCTCGAGGACGAGAAGTTCAAGGAGTGGTACGAAGCGCAGAGCCTGGTGCCGTTCTACATGAGCAGTGCTGACTACAACCCCTTCCTCGAAGAGTTCGCGAGCGAGCAGCAGGCGTTCTTCAAGGAATACGGCATCACCGAAGAGTGATCGGCTGATCCGATCATTTCCCTTTCGGCTTCCAGCGGACGGCGCGCCATGAGCTTCCTCAACCGCGATACCTGGATCGGTCTCGTGATGCTGCTCGTGGCCGCCGTCTACTGGCTGGAAGCGGACAAGATCCGGATCAGCCCGCTGGACGGCCCGGTGGGCGCCTCCGGCCTTCCCAAGACGCTCGCTTATGCGCTCGGCGTTCTCGCCGTCATCCTGATCATCCGAAGCGTCGCCGGTGCCGTGATCAGCGGGAACACGGCTTCGAGCACTGAAGACGACGCAACACCGCTCGCCGACAAGATACATCCGCATCTGCGCGCCATCGGCCTTCTCGTCATCGGGGTGGGCTATCTCCTGATCATCGACTGGCTCGGCTACGCGATCGCCGTCGCCTGTCTGCTGCTCGCCGTGTCGCTCTATATCGGCGCAGCCCTGAACCGCCGCACCCTGCTGGTTGCGGTGGGCGGGGGCATCTTCTTTCATCTCCTGTTCGTCGAATTTCTCGGCATTTCGCTGCCCGCGGGTAAGATTCTCCCGCTGCTCGGCCTCGGCTGAGCTCGGCGGGCAAGCGGGGATATCACCATGGAAGGCCTCGGCTACGCCTGGACGGCCCTGACCACGACGCCAGCGATCTTCGCCGCCTTCGGCGGTGTCGCCTGGGGAATCATGGGCGGTGCCCTTCCCGGCATCTCGCCCTCGATCACCATGGCGCTGCTGCTGCCCTTCACCTACACCATGGAGCCGGTCACCGCGGTCGTGCTGCTTGCGTCGACCTATGTGGGGGCGGAGTATGGCGGCTCGATCCCGGCGATCCTGATCCGCACGCCTGGCACCAACGCCGCCGCCGCGACCGCGATCGACGGCTATGAGATGCACAAGCAGGGCAGGGGCGGCGAGGCGCTCGGCATCTCGCTGGTCTCGGGCGTGGTCGGCGGGCTGATCGGCATTCTCTGCCTGATCCTCCTGACCAGGCCGCTCTCCAGCGTCGCCCTCTACTTCACGCCGCCTGCCTATTTCTCGCTCGGCATTCTCGGCCTCAGCGTGATCGCCTCCCTGTCCTCGGAGTCGCCGATCAAGGGGCTGATCGCCGGTGTCATCGGCCTGATGATCGCGACCGTCGGCACCGATCCGCTCTCCGGCGTCAACCGCTTCACCTACGGCGCCCCCGAGCTTCTGGGCGGCATTCCGTTCATCCTGGTCATGGTCGGCGTGTTCGCGGTCTCCGAGCTGCTGGTGCAGGCCGGGCAGCCGGAACATGACCGCGGCGACCAGCCCCAGATGCGCATCGTGCTGCCGAGCTGGGCACGCTTGCGCAAGCTGACCAAGCCGCAGCTCATCGGCTCCGGCATCGGCCTGTTCGAGGGCTGCATGCCCGGCGCCGGCGGCACCATCGCCTCCTTCATGGCCTATAACGAGGCCAGGCGCTGGTCGAAGACGCCGGAGGAATTCGGCAAGGGCTCGGACGAGGCGATCGCGGCCCCAGAGGCCGCCAACAACACGGTCGCCGGCACCGCGATCATCCCGATGCTGTCCTTCGGCATCCCGGGCTCGAACTCCACCGCCGTCCTCCTGGGGGGCCTTCTGATCCACGGCCTGCATCCGGGACCGCTCCTGTTCGAGCAGCGTCCGGACGTGATCTACGGGCTGTTCGGCGGCCTCCTGGTCGCCAATATCGCGCAGCTCGGCATCGGCATCCTGCTGCTGACGCCCGCCATCTGGCTGGTGAACCGGCCGAAGCCCTATCTCATGGCGGCGATCTACGCCCTGATCTTCTCCGGCATCTACTCGATCGACAACACGCTTTTCGACCTCTATCTCGTGCTGCTCGCGGGCGCCGTCGGCTATGTCATGCGCCTTCTCGGCTTCCCCTTCCTGCCGCTGGTGCTCGGTCTGGTGCTCGGCTATCTGATCGAAGCGAACTACCGCCGTTCGCTGCTGCTCACCGGCGGCGAGCATCGCGTGTTCCTCGAGGATCCGATCTCGGTCGGTCTCCTGATCGCCGCCGTGATCTTCATCGTGGTATCGGCCCTGCGCGACATCAAAGAGATGCGGAAGGGCAAAGACGCACCAGCCGAGGACGCTCGGGCTTGATCGAGCATCGGGTCCGCCCGCAGAAACCCGGTGAACGCTGTCCGCGCGAGGAGCAGCTGGCCTGGAAGATCGCCGCGTTCGCCGCGGACCGCGCACCCCTCGATCCCGCCGCCGCCGAGATGGCGGCGCTGCGCATCATCGACGACTGGGCCGTGGCGATCGCCGCCCTCGACCGCCCCTCGGTGATCGCGGCGCAGGGAGCTGCGCTCGCCTTCCCAAAGGCGGAAGCGGGCTCCAGCCTGATCGGAATCGGTCAGCGCGTCGCTGTCGATCCGTTCTGGGGCGGCTATGCCAATGCCACGGCGATCCGCGAGCTCGATTTCAACGACAGCTTCTTCGCGGTCGACTCCAGCCATCCCGGCGACGTCATCGGCCCGCTCGCGGCGATCGCCGAGGCGAAAAAGTTGAGCGGTGCAGCGCTGCTGCACGGGATCGTCACCGCCTATGAGGTGCAGGTCGACCTGGTGAAAGGCATCGCGCTCAACCGCCACCGCATCGACCATGTCGCCCATCTCGGGCCTGCGGTCGCGTCCGGGCTCGGCGCCATGCTCGGTCTCGAGACCGAGGTGATCTACCATGCGGTCAACCTCGCCGCCCAGCTCACGGTCTCGACGCGGCAGACGCGCAAGGGCGAGATTTCCTCCTACAAGGCCAATGCGCCGGGGCATGTCGGGCAGATCGCCATGCTCGCGCTCGATCGCGCGATGCGCGGCGAGACCAGCCCGGCCCCGGTCTATGAGGGCGACTACGGCATCTTGGCGATCCTTCTGGGCGGCCCGGACAGCGAGGCGATCGTGCCGCTGCCGGCGCCCGGGGAACCTGCGCGTGCCATTCTGGAGACCTATCCGAAGGAACATTCGGCCGGCTATCACGGCCAGGCGCTGATCGATCTTGCTTTTAACATGCGCGACAAGATCGGCGACACCGGGAAGGTCAGGGACATCGCGATCCATACCAAGGAGCTGACCCATCTGGTGATGGGCTCGGGCGCCGGCGATCCCGAGAAATGGGATCCCAAGGCGAGCCGCGAGACGCTCGATCATTCCGCCATGTTCATCTTCACCGTGGCGCTGCAGGACGGTATCTGGGACCATGACGCCAGTTACGACCCGGCGCGGGTCGCGCGTCCCGATACGGTGGCTCTCTGGCAGAAAGTGCGCACCGTCGCCGACCCCGTCTGGACCAGCGCCTTCACCGACCCCGCCCCGCTCGACAAGGCCCACGGTGCATCGGTCGTCATCACCTTCGACGACGGTCGGATCGTCGAAGACAACCTTCGTGTCGCCAATGCCCACCCGCGCGGTGCTTCGCCCTTCGGGCCGGAAGACTATCGGCGGAAGCTTCTGAAATTGTCGGAGCGGCGGGTGAGCGAGACCGAGGCCGAGCGCTTCCTGACCCTCGTCCAGGGCCTGCCGGCCGAGGGATCCGCAGCGCCGGTGGACCTTTCGATCGATGCCGGCCTTCGGGATCAGCCGCGGGGCGCGCCAGGCCTCTTTTCCTGACAGCAAAAACCCGGCGCCTTGTTCAGGCGCCGGGCTCGATCACTGGTCGTGGCCGCCGAGGTCCTACGAGGACGAGCCGACCTTGATCTGACGGAGAGCTTCCTCGGCGGACCAGTGCCGGGTCAGGCCGGGCACGTCCTCCGAGATGTCGATGGTCTTCCAGGACTCGTGGAAGCCGTCCTCCAGCAGCTTGTCATAGCCGGCGAAGAAGCGCTTGGTGAACAGGTCGACCGTCTCGCCGCGCGAGTGGCCCTTCGGCCAGTTATAGGTGATGAGAACGGTGGACACGCCAATGGTCTCGATGACGCGGCCGGGCGCGATCAGATTGGGATATTGCTCCGATGTCAGGCTGACCACGCGGTAATTTTCATCGACCGCGCCGCTTGCGGGCACCGGCAGGAAATGAAAGTTCTCGTCGGGGCTCACGCCTTCGAACAGGGAGCTGGGCGCGCCCGTGGTGCGCGCGATGGCGGCAATCTCGCCTTTGCGCATCTTTTCCAGGGCGATCTTGTGATCGAAGTTGGTGACATCGACGGGAATGCCGAGCGCGTCGAACACCACGCTCGAGGTCATCGAGGTGCCGGATTCGGTGCGGCCGAAATTCACCTTCTTGCCGGCGAGATCGTAGATCGACTGAATGTCTTTCGAGGCCAGGATATGGTAGGGCTCGATGCCGAGCGGCGCAATCATGCGGACGGAATTCTTGATGCCGGGAAAGATCTGATACTTGTCCATGAACTCGACGACATCGTGCTGAATGATCGCCATGTCGACGCCGCGCAGATAGAGCAGATCCTCAAACTCCGTTGCCGAGCCATGCGAGACCATGGGCAGGATTCTGAGGTCGTAGCCGTCGGAAAAGGCGATATCCAGATCATAGCCCTGGTCGAGATCGGTCGATCCCGGCCGTCCGGCCATGATGCCCAGGACATGCTTGTTGACCTTGTCGCGATTGGTCTGCACCAGGTCGGACTGAGCCATGGCCGAGCCGGCGAACCCCATCATCGCCAGCATGCCTAAAAGCAGAGCGTTCCTCATCATCAAACGTGACTCCTCTTGCTTGATCCGGATTGTCCCGGACATGGATTATCTTAAGGTTTTCCAATGTCGAACGGTCAGAAAGTCTGGTTGCCAATTAGGTTGCATCTGCCGCGACATGAGCCTGCCATTTCCATAATTGACCGATAACCGGCAGGCCGCGTGCGCGCGGCTCACCTGCTACATGGTGGCGTTCGTCGGAACACTTTCGGGCTGCGGCGCCGGAGCATTGCCGGCGGGTGCAGGCTCCACCGTCGCCGGCGCCTCGACGGGCGGGGCTTCCGCGGGCGGGGGTTCATAGGCCGGCGGAGGCGGTGCCGAAAGCTTCGGCCCTCCGGCTGCCACGTTGACGTCGATGACCGAGGTGATGATGCCGTTGCTCACGCCGACGTCGCGATCGCCGACCCGCACGACCATCTCGCCATTGCTCCAGTCGATGAAGTTGCCTTCGATCGGCGAACCATCCGCAAGATCGACCTTGATCCATGCGATCGATTTCACCGGAATGATCTGATAGCCGCTGCTCGTCAGCTTCATCGTCAGGGTGTTGACCCCGGCAGAGATCACGTCTCCCACATGCTCTTTGCCTGTGTCGGTGATGATCTTGGTCTCGGCTGATGACGAGTCCGGCAACAAAAACAGCATCGCCGAGATGAGAGACAGCGTGATCGTCCGCCAGCACCTCATCACTTACCTCTCCCCCCTCCTCAATTTACATCGAAATTGAGGAAACTTTGCCTAAAGTTGCAGTTTTCTAACACTTTACGGGAGCTGTGGAAAGCAAAATCCTGCCCCAATTCGGGGCGTCGCACTCATTTCAGACCCTTATCGCGTGCGGTCGGAGCGGCAACGGGATGAGCCCTGACCGATCGACGATGTCAGCGCGATCGTATCGGCTGACACGGCGCGACACGCCGAAAACGCCCGCCGACGCAGACCATCCGATGGTGCCGGCGGCAGGACTTGAACCCGCAACCTCCCGCTTACAAGGCGGATGCTCTACCAGTTGAGCTACGCCGGCCCTGTCATGTCATCGTCCTGCAAGGCTCTACCCTGGGCTTCTTACGAGCCTTGGCTTTGCGGTGCAACCCTGCATGTCACATCAGTTGCCGCCTGCTGGCGAATTGCTGCCGGCGTCGACCTCGATCAACTGCTGATCGTGCAGCTTGAAGCCGGTGTGCGCGGCGCTCGCCCCGTCTTCACGGGGCAGGGTGACCCAGATGACGCCCTTGTCGATCTGATCGACCCGGGCCTGCGCCGGCGGCGGGCTGACTCCGGTCAGGAGCTTGACGCCGGCGAGCTCGTAGCCGCCCTCCGCCACCAGATAGCTCATCAGATACTGGCGGTAGGCGGCCTGCTCGGACTGATAGGCGAGAACCACCACCGCGTCGTCCGTGCCGTCATCGTTCAAATCACCGCGCGCCGCGATCTCGATCGCAGGCTCGACGTCCATCCACTCGCCGACCCGTTCGGCATCGGCGGCGACCACCGCCGCGAGAGCAGGATCGGCCGACAGGTCCGTCTCCGCCTCCGCCTGCTGTCCGGCGACGACATCGCCCTTCGCGGCATCCTTCTCCGCGATATCCTCATCGGAGATAGCGACGTCCGGCGATGTCGGGGCCGTCTCGGCGGTCTGCTGCGGCCGGTCTGCAGCCTCATCGTCTGTAGCAGCCACGGACTCGACCGTTGCCGGTGTGGGTTGGGCGATCGCCGGCGATGCCTCAACCGGGTCGCGCGCCTCCGGGATGGCCACGGGCACCGGCCCTGCGTCGGCCGAGCCATCGGGCGCCGACTCGAGCGCCGCCGTCTGCAGCCCGTCGCCGTCGCATTGCCATCCCTCGCCGGTCCATTTGGCGACGATCTTGCTCAGCCTCGACGGGCAGAAGGCGGCGTCGTGCTCGGCGCGCCAGAGAAGCTCTCCGGGGCCGGTCCGATCGCCGTCCGGCCAATAGAGCAGTTCGCAGGGCGTGCCGCGCTTCGGATCCTCGACCTCGATCTGGATATGGCGGATCTCGCCGTCCTTGTTGCAGCGAAGGCTGGCGACGACGTTGCGGCCCGACTCGGCGGCCGGCACCGCAGCCTCGTCGGATCGCTGCAGCGCCACGACCTGGGCTTCGCCGACGTCCCTGCGGTTTGATCCGGCATCCTCATTGGCCGGGGTGTCGTGGTTCGAGGCGATCGCCTCGTCCGAGGTCTTGTCGCAGACCCAGCCTTCCTGCTCGACCTCGGCTCTGGTTTTCTCGATGCGCGACGGGCAGTAGTCCCGGTCATACTGGGCACTGTAAAGAACGGCGCGCTCGCCGCGATCGTCCTCGACCACGACCTCGCAGGGCAGGGTGTGGCCCGGACTTGCGACTTCGATCGCGATGCGCAGCGACGAGTCCTTCTTGCGGCAAACATATTCCACAGCCGCCGCGTCGGCAGCCGACAAAGCGGCCAGGCTCGCCGCGAGCACCAGCATTCTGAACATAGCGGACATTGCAGACCTCATCGTCGCCTACAAGCAGTCGGCACAGAGCCAAAGGCGCCTCTCTAGCACAAATGAGCTATCAAAGCGACCGCGGATGGCCGAAAGCGGGGCCGAACGGTCGGGTAGCGGGGTGCTGCAGGCAACCGGATTAGTCCCGCAGCCGGCGACAAAAAGGGGCGGCCGCAGCCGCCCCGATGTCACGTTTCGATGCTTTCAGAGGATCAGAGCCTGCCGATCAGCTGTCGCCCTTGATCTGATAGGCCGTGCCCCAGCCCCAGGCGCCGGAGCCGAAGCCGCGCGCGACCACCCGCTCGCGGTAGATGTCGGAAAGCACGTCGCCGTCGCCGCCGAGCAGCGCCTTGGTCGAGCACATCTCGGCGCAGAGCGGCAGCTTGCCCTCGGCAAGACGGTTGCGGCCGTATTTCTGGAACTCCTCGGCCGAATTGTTGGCCTCCGGTCCGCCGGCGCAGAAGGTGCACTTGTCCATCTTGCCGCGCGAGCCGTAATTGCCGGCCTGCGGGTATTGGGGGGCGCCGAACGGGCAGGCGTAGAAGCAGTAGCCGCAGCCGATGCAGAGGTCCTTCGAGTGCAGCACCACGCCCTCGTCGGTCTGGTAGAAGCAGTCCACCGGGCAGACCGCCATGCAGGGCGCGTCCGAGCAGTGCATGCAGGCGACCGAGATCGAACGCTCGCCCGGCGAGCCGTCATTGATGGTGACGACGCGCCTGCGGTTCACGCCCCAGGGCACCTCGTGCTCGTTCTTGCAGGCGGTGACGCAGGCATTGCACTCGATGCAGCGCTCGGCGTCACATAGAAATTTCATGCGTGCCATGGTTCAGCTCCCTACGCTGCTTCGATGCGGCAAAGCGTGGTCTTGGTTTCCTGCATGTTGGTCACCGAGTCGTAGCCATAGGTGCCAACCGTATTCGACGCCTCGCCGAGGACATAGGGATCGGCGCCGCTCGGGTATTTGGCGCGCCGGTCCTCGCCCTGGAAATGCCCGCCGAAGTGGAACGGCATGAAGGCGACGCCGCGTCCCACCCGCTCGGTGACCATGGCCATGACCCTGACCTTGGAGCCCTCGGGCGAGTGCACCCACATCATCTGGCCGTCCTTGATGCCCGCGGAGTTGGCATCGAAGGGGTTGAGCTCGCAGAACATGTCCTGCTGCAGCTCGGCCAGCCACGGGTTGGAGCGGCTTTCGTCGCCGCCGCCCTCATATTCCACCAGACGCCCCGAGGTCAGGATGATCGGGAACTCCTCCGAGAAATCCTGCTGCTGGATCGAGGCGTAGCGGGTCGGCAGGCGGTACATCTGCCGGTCCTCGTAGGTCGGGTAGTCCTGGACCAGGTCGCGGCGCGGCGTGTAGAGCGGCTCGCGGTGCAGCGGCACCGGGTCCGGGAACTGCCAGACCACGCAGCGCGCCTTGGCATTGCCGAAGGGCGCGCATTCATGGGCGATCGCGACCCGCTGGATGCCGCCCGAGAGGTCGGTCTTCCAGTTGGTCTTGTCGCCGGCGATCGCCTCGATGGTGGCGCGCTCGTCGTCGGTGAGATCGCTATCCCAGCCGAGCTCCTTGAGCATCGCCATGGTGAACTCGGGATAGCCGTCCTCGATCTCCGAGCCGACGCTGTAGGAGCCTTCGGCCAGCAGATTGTCGCCGTCCTTCTCGACGCCGAAGCGCGCGCGGAAGGTGAGCCCGCCCTCGGACACCGGCTTCGAGGTGTCGTAGAGGTTGGGCGTGCCGGGATGCCCCAGCTCCGCCGTGCCCCAGCAGGGCCAGGGCAGGCCGTAATAGTCACCGTCGCACGGCCCGCCATTGGCGCGCAGCGTGGTCTTGTCGAAGGTGTGCTGGTTGGCCATGTGCAGCTTCAGGCGCTCCGGCGACTGGCCGGTATAGCCGATGGTCCACATGCCCTTGTTGATCTCACGCAGCGTGTCCTCGACCGAGGGCGCACCCTCCTCGACCGCGATATGCTTGAACATCTCGTCGGCGAAGCCGAACTTCTCGGCGAAGGCGTAGATGATGTCCTGATCCGGCCGGCTCTCGAACACCGGGTCGATCACCTTGTCGCGCCACTGGATCGAGCGGTTAGACGCCGTGACCGAGCCATAGGTCTCGAACTGGGTGGCCGCCGGCAGCAGGTAGACGCCGTCGGTGCGGTCGTGGAGCACGGCGGAGAAGGTCGGGTAGGGGTCGACCACCACCAGGAGGTCGAGCTTCTCCATCGCCGTCTTCATCTCGGCGAGGCGAGTCTGCGAGTTCGGCGCGTGGCCCCAGAAGACCATGGCGCGGACATTGTCCGCCTGGTCCATGTTGGCCTTGTCCTCAAGCACGCCGTCGATCCAGCGGGACACCGGGATGCCCGCGGTCTCCATCAGATCCTTGGAGGCGAAGCGCGCCACCATGTCGTCATAGTTGACGTCCCAGATCCGGCACCAGTGCTTCCAGGAGCCCTCCAGCAGGCCGTAATAGCCCGGAAGATCGTGCGACAGGACGCCGAGGTCGGTGGCGCCCTGGACGTTGTCATGGCCGCGGAAGATGTTGGTGCCGCCGCCGGACTTGCCCATATTGCCGAGAGCGAGCTGCAGCACGCAATAGGCGCGGGTGTTGTTGTTGCCGTTGGTGTGCTGCGTGCCGCCCATGCACCAGATCACCGTGCCGGGTCGGTTGTTGGCCAGCGTGCGCGCGACCCGCTTCATCTGCGAGCCGGGCACGCCGGTGACGCGCTCGACCTCTTCGGGTGTCCACTTCGCGACCTCGTCGCGGATCTGGTCCATGCCCCAGACGCGCTGCTTGATGAATTCCCGGTCTTCCCACTCATTGTCGAAGATGTGCCAGAGAAGGCCCCAGACCAGGGCGACGTCGGTGCCGGGACGGAAGCGCACATATTCGTCCGCATGGGCGGCCGTGCGCGTGAAGCGCGGATCGCAGACGATCAAGGGCGCGTTGTTCTGCTCCTTCGCCTTCAGCAGATGCAGCAGCGACACCGGATGGGCCTCGGCCGGGTTGCCGCCGATCAGGAAGATGGCGCGGCTGTTGTGGATGTCGTTGTAGCTGTTGGTCATCGCGCCATAGCCCCAGGTGTTGGCGACACCCGAGACCGTGGTGGAGTGGCAGATGCGGGCCTGATGGTCGACATTGTTCGACCCCCAGAACGCCGCGAATTTACGGAACAGATAGGCCTGCTCGTTGGAGTGCTTGGCGGAGCCCAGCCAGTAGACCGAATCCGGGCCGCTCTCCTCGCGGATCGAGAGCATCTGGTCGCCGATCTCGTTGATCGCGTCCTCCCAGGAGGTCTTCTGCCATTTCCCACCGACCAGCTTCATCGGGTATTTCAGGCGGCGCTCGCCATGGGCGTGCTCCCGGACCGACGCCCCCTTGGCGCAATGGGCGCCGAGGTTGAACGGACTGTCGAAGCCCGGCTCCTGGCCGACCCAGACGCCGTCTGACACCTCGGCCATGACCGTGCAGCCGACCGAGCAATGGGTGCAGATGGACTTCTTGATTTCGACGCCTGCGGCAGCGGCGGTCTGCGCCTCGGCCCTGGTCACCATGCTGCCGGACAGCGCACCTGCCGCGGCGATACCGCCTGCTGTCAGGCCGGAACGGCGGAGGAAGGTGCGGCGGTCGACCGCGTGGCCGGTCAGGCCGTGCAGAGCCTGCGCGAGGTGAGGCATGCTCGCGGCACCGTTGGTTTTCTTTCGAAGCATGGTCGTCTCCAGCTTGGCCAGCGGGCGCTAGAAGCGCGCGAGCTCATAGGCTTGCTTGACATGGGCGGTTTCGCGATAGCCGGCAGACGTCTCGCTCGGCGTGGCCGCTTCGGCTGATGCGGCCGTCCCCAAAGCGGCGGCCGCAGCGCTCGAGGCGGCGCCCACGCTCGCGATTTTCAGAAAGTCCCGGCGTTTCGCCGTGGCTGCGTTCTGCTTGCTGTCCATCGTTCCACCTCGCTCGTTCCGCCGATCGCCAGAGGGCCTCGTCGGCAATGCCCTTGTCCTTCTCATTCGATCTTACTGCGCGTTAACGTCGTTCCCGTCTCGCATGTCTGCATCTTCCGGCCATCCGACCCGGGCAGCCCCTCAGGCTGCCATGGCGAATGCCGTCGTCTCGATCTCCATGAACACCCGACCGAGCGTGCCGACCGGCGTGTACAGCGCCGCCGCCTTCGCCTTTTCCAGGTCGGCGAAGAACCGCCCGGCCCAGGGTGCCAAATGTTGGTTAAAAAAACGTTTCTGTTCGGCGACGGAGAGCGGCTCGCCGAAATCGCCCATGATCAGCCCGGCCATCATCTCGGCAAGTGCGGCGATGTGATCCTCGGGCTCGGAAGTCCCCTTGGTGCGCGCGATGCCGATGACGCCCATGTCGCGGCGCAGCAGGGCGAGCGGCTTCTCGTTCAGGAAGCCGGTGAGATAGAAGGAGCCGTAGGGCAGAAGCTCGCCGCGGCCCATGCCGATGAACAGGTCGTGATATTCTTCCGAGGCCTTGTCCGGCGTGGTGCTGCGGGCGAGGCGGGCGAGCAGCGCCAGAGCCTTGCCCAGCTCGGTGTCGTCGCCGGAAAACCCGCCGACCAGCCCGAGCAGACCTGCGTCGGGCGGCTTCGCCAGAAATCTCGCCAGTAGCCGATACTGGCTCGCCCGAAGCTCGTCTTCAGGCAGGACTCCGGTCGATTCGATCGGTCGAACTCTCGATGACGCCATAGATTTCCTGTGCCGCTCCCCAAAGCAGACCAAGCGGTTCCACCCAAGTCGAGGGCAGGTCCACTTTGTTCTTAAACTAACTCAAAAGTAACGACTGGAATGATCGGTGGCAAGCGTGAAGCGCTGACCGACCAGGGGCTGATGAGCGTGCAATAGAATGCCGTATTATGTCTTATCTTCGCAATCTTGCAGATTTTCCGGATTTTGCGGCATCTCCGAAGAGGAGACATCATCGCCCTTATGATGGGAGAGGCTTTCCTGTTCATGCTGCGGCAGGGGCCTGCTTGCGGGAGCCGCCTGCTGACCTTCATGCGGTGTCTCGCGGCCGGGCTCTTCCTCGTCAGCGACGCTTTTCAAAAAGCCGCGGCCGACCTGATAGGCGGTCTTCAGATGATCGACCACCTTGAAGGAGCCGGTCAGATCCTCGCCATAGTCGACCAGGCCGTCGAGATTGGCGAGCTCGGGTTTCAGGCGCCAGAGCTTTCGGAGCGCCCTGGTCTTGAGCGCCGGCGGCACGCCCGCCTGCATGAAGACGCGGAAATCCGATTCGGGGCCGAGACTGTCGATATCGGGCAGGCTGTCGATGTCGAAGGCGGGGGGCTCCGGGGCGTCGGCCGCGGGAAGATCAGCGGCATCCCGGTCGAGAGCCGCGGCAGGAGCGACGGCCGCCGTCTTCTCCTCGCCGCGCGCATCAGCCTTGCGCCTGGACCAACGCCCGAGAAAGCCCTCGTCCGCGGCGCCCGTTTCGTCGCGCTTGTCCGTCTTCGCGTCACGCCCGGCCATGGCCGCCTCCCTGGCCGGAGCCGTTCATGCGCCCGGGACCGTTCCGGTCCAGCGGGTCGACGCGCGCGCCCATGCCGCCATCCTCCGCGCCATGCGGCCGTCGCTTGCGCTTCTTGAACGGCTCGTCCACGTGGTGGTGATCGCAAAAGGCCGTGATCCAGGCGATCACCGCATCCGGCATGGTCACCCCCTCGACGATCTCATCGCCGCTGTCGAGATAATCCTGGGCCTCGAACGGCGATGCGGTCACCAGGAACGGCCGCACCTCCTCCCTGGCCCCGGGATCGTCGACCGGCCTGAGCACCACATAGAGCCTTGGCGGGTTGTCGTTGAGATTGGTCTTGTAGGCGATGGTTTCGGCTCGATGCAGGTCGAGCGTCAGGGTCGCCATGTGATAATGCGCCCAGCCGTCGCCCGACAGCAGCCGCCGGCTCTCCGCGATCACGGGCGCGCCCGGCAGGACGCCGATCGGCTTCCACGCGACCTTCTGCCAGCGGTTATCGAGTTCGCGCCGCTCGACCACGATGCCGACCGGCATGGATAGCTGTCGCTCCATCACGCTCCTGCCAGGCTGAATATGCGGAGCATGCCAGAGGCGGAAAAGGCCTGGCAAGCGTTCTCGCAAAAGCCGGGACTTGCCACCGGGAGGCCGATCGGGGAAGGTCGGTCGAAATCGGCCAGCAGGGCGATCCTGCCGGCCCATCGACGAGGAGATGCCGCGCTCGGGACGGTGGGATCAAAGGGCGACGGACGGCAGGGAAGACGATGTCCAGAAAACAGGTGCTGGTCTGCAATTGCGAAGTGACCATGGCGCTGGACGGCAAGCGGCTGGGCGAGGCGATCAGCGCGCTTCGGGACGGGGAGGGGGGCCCGATCGAGGTCTGCACCCAGCTCTGCCGCGCCCAGATCGACCGGTTCAGGCAGGCCGCCGCCGCGGGCGGACCGCTCCTGGTCGGCTGCACCCAGGAAGCGCCCTTGTTCGAGGAGACCAGGGCGGAACTCGGGCCCGAGACGCCGGTCACCTACGTCAATATCCGCGAGCGTGCCGGCTGGTCCGAGGCGAGCGCCGCAGCACTTCCCAAGATCGCGGCCCTGCTCGCCGAGGCCGCGCTCGACATCCCGGCGACACCCAGCATCACGCTCGAGAGCAGCGGCCAGTGCCTGGTCTATGGCAGCGGTCAGCAGGCCCTCGATACGGCGCGCCAGCTGGCGTCCCGCCTCGCCGTGACCCTGCTGTTCACCGACGCCGAGGACGCCCTGCCGCCGGGCCGGGTCGACATGCCGATCTTCAAGGGCCGCATCACCGGGGCGAGCGGCCATCTCGGCAGCTTCCAGCTCACGGTCGACGATTTTTCGGTGATGGGCGTGTCCTCGAAGGCGAGCATCGCCTTCGGTCCGGCACGCGCCGCGGTCGCCGCCGAGGCCGATCTGGTCCTCGATCTCTCCGGAGGCGTGCCGCTGTTTCCAGCCCATGAGAAGCGGGACGGCTATTTCCGGCCCGATCCCGGTGATCCTGTCGCCGTGCAGAGCGCCCTGTTCCAGATCACCGATCTGGTCGGCACGTTCGAAAAGCCCCTCTATGTCGACTTCCAGGCCGATCTCTGCGCCCATTCGCGCTCGCGCAAGACTGGCTGCACGCGCTGTCTCGACGTCTGCCCGGCCGCCGCGATCCAGCCTGCCGGCGACGTGGTCGCGATCGACCCCCATCTCTGCGGCGGCTGTGGTGCTTGCCACTCGGTCTGCCCGACCGGCGCCGCCGCCTATGCTTTTCCGCCCGGCACCAGCGTGGTGCAGCGCCTGCGGACGCTGATCCGCGGCTATCTCGCCGCTGGCGGCGAGCGCCCGGTGCTGCTGGTCCATGACGAGCAGGGGCTCGATCTGATCGGGGCGATCGCGCGCATGGGCCGGGGGCTGCCCGCCCATGTCATCCCGTTCGCCTTGAACGAAGTCACCCAGCTTGGCCTGGAAGCGATCCTTGCCGCCTTCGCCTTCGGAGCGGAGCGGCTGTTGATCCTGGTCCCGCCGAAACGTCAGGACGAGCTCGCCGGGCTCGATCAGCAAAAGTCCTATGCCGAAACCATTCTTGGGGGGCTCGGACATGGCGGTGCCGACCGCATCCGCACCCTGATCGAGAGCGATCCTGATGTGGTCGACGACGCACTCTGGGCGCTCCCGCCCCTGCGTGCGCTGCCGCACGCGGACTATCTCCCGATCGGGCAAAAGCGCTCGCTGCTGCGCGCCGCCCTCGACGGTCTGTTCGAACACGCGCCGCAACAGCCGCAGCGCATCGCCCTTCCCGTGGGCGCCCCTTTCGGCCGTGTCCAGGTCGACGCTGAGGGCTGCACGCTCTGTCTCGCCTGCGTCGGCGCCTGCCCGACCGGGGCGATGATCGACAATCCCGACACGCCGCAGCTCCGCTTCCAGGAGGACGCCTGCGTCCAATGCGGTCTTTGCGCCGCCACCTGTCCCGAGGCCGTGATCACGCTGGAGCCGGGCGTCAGCTTCGAGGAAAGCGCGAAGCAACCCCTTGTCATCAAAGAGGAAGAGCCGTTCCTCTGCATCCGCTGCCAGCGCCCGTTCGGCACCAGAAGCTCGATCGAGAAGATCGTCGCGATGCTCGGCGAGAAGCACAGCATGTTTCAGGACAAGAGCGCGATCGACCGCATCCGCATGTGCGAGGATTGCCGTGTCGTGGTGCAGTTCGAGGCCACCGACAACCCTATGGCCGGCCCCGCCCGAGCCCCTGTGCGCACCACCGACGACTACTTGCGCGAACGCGAGGAAATCGAGGCAGCGCGCCAGAAGACCAGGGATGACGACAAGCCCTGAGTCAGCGCCTGGCGCCGACCCATCACCACCGGGACTCGGGCGTCACCCACAGTCTCAGGCAAGTCCGGGCCGGCGCGCCCCGCGCCTGAGCCTGAGCTTAGGGGATGATTTCGACGCGGCGGTTTTCCTGCTCGCGGGTGCCGTCGGGCAGCTCGATGCGCGGCTTCTTCTCGCCGTACCATTCGACCCTGACGCCGTCTGCGAGCCCGCGCGCTTCGAGTGCTGCGGCCACGGCTTCGGCGCGTGCCTTGGAGAGCCTGTCGTTATAGGCTTCGCTTCCCGAGGAGTCGGTATGGCCGGCGACGGTGAGGGGGCGTGAGCGATTCGATCGGCCGAACTTGCTCACGAGGCTGTCCAGCGTGGCCAGCGCCACCGGGGTGAGGGCGGCCTGATCCCAGGGGAAGAACACGAGATGCGCCCCGCCGAGATCACCGGAGAGGCTGTCTTCCATGGCCGCGAGCTGTTCGCCGAAGCGCGCCTTGCACTCCTCGATCAGGGCCTGGATGGCATGCTCCTCGGTGCGCTCGATCCAGCAGTCGAAGGCGGTCTGGGCACCGGCGGCTTCCCATGGCGCCTTCTTGCGTCCGCCCTGTTCGAACGCGCCCATCAACCGGGCGCGGGCAAGGGTCAGTTCATCGACGGCGCCGGCTGGGATCGTGCGTTCCTCGATCTCGTCCGGAAGGACGGTCTCGCCTTTGGCGGAGTCGACGGCCTTGAACGCGAAGTGGATGAAATCCTTGACGTCGACCTCGTCATACTGCTTGTCGCCGTAGTCCAGATAGCCCTGGCGGAGGCCCTGGTTGAACTCGGGCCCCTGCGGCTCCATGGCACGCACGGCGTCATATTCGTAGCGTACCACCTCGATATCGTCGACCAGCTCGGGGTCATAGCTGCCGCAGCCGGCGATCGGTGCCAGCAGCAGTGCTGCCAGGCCTGTTGTCGTCATCCGTTGCATGGGTCTATCGCGCTCTTTTGAAGGGTTGCTGGCCTTAGAGGGCTGTCCGCGGCTGAAGTCGCTCGGCTGCCATCGGGGTGGGGTGGTCATCGGGATCGGACTCATGACGTCCGATCGGCGAAAAATGTCTGGATATCGCCGAGCGCCCGCTCGATCGCCGCGATCTGGTCGCCGGAAGGCGGCATGAACTCCGCTTGCCGGGCCAGAGCCGCCATCCGGTTCGCGCCGAGATTGGCACTGGCACCTTTGAGGGCGTGCGCTTCGGCGGACCAGCTGCGCTCTTCCTTGAGCGCTTCCCGCATGCGCTTCAGATAGCTGCGCGCCGTGTTGACGAAGAGGTCGGCAAGCTCGTCTTCAAGCGCCTTGTCGCCATCGGTGAACGAGGCGAGATGAGCCTCGTCGACGATGGCGAGGACGTCGACGTTCGCCTCGTCCGCGGGCATCGGCTGAGTCATGGCGAAGCTTCGCCCATGTGTCGTTCTGAGCGAACTCCGGTTCGGAACCGAATGATCGGCAGCTGTCGCAGCAAGAAAGTCAGCCTCGTGAATTATCAACCATAGATAGTTATTTGTGTTGTCGATATTTGCTCATTCGTCAAGGCTTTTCTGCGACTTATCGGAAAAGGATCGATGGTCGTGGCAAAGGCAGCCGACAGGATCGCCAGCGTCTGCCGGCAGCAGGCGCGGTGGGGGCTAAGCCAGCTCGGCCAGGCTTGCCGCCAGCTTCGCCGCGAGGGTCGCGTTCGCGGCGGCGAGATGGACGTTGAGGACGACCGTTCGCCCCGCGCTCGCTTCGGCCATGTGGCGCAGCATGAAAGGTGTCTGCGCGGCACCTTTGATACCCGCCCGCTCGGCGGCCTCTCTTGCGGCTTCGACCAGCACCGCCGTCTCCTCGCCGCCAAGCGCGTAGCGGGCCGGCGGCGGCGTGACGATCAGAAGACCGGAGGAGAGACCGAGGGCGCGATGGCTCTGGACGATGCGGGCGAGGTCGTCGAGATCGTCGACGCCCGGGATCGCGATTCCGCTCTCGGCGGTATAGAACGCCGGCAGCTCTCTGCAGCGATAGCCGATCACCGGCACACCCAGGCTTTCCAGGACCTCCATGGTGCGCGCCTGATCGAGGATCGATTTGACGCCCGCGCAGACCACGGCGACCGAGCTGCGCTGCAGCTCGAACAGGTCCGCCGAGACGTCGAGGCTGTGCTCGCCCCCGAGATGCACACCGCCCAGACCGCCGGTCGCCATGACGCCGATGCCGTGGCGCGCGGCGAGATAGATGGTGGAGGCCACGGTCGTCGCCCCCTGGCCGCCCGCAGCCATGACCATGGGAAGATCGCGCGTCGTGCATTTGGCGACGTCGTCCGCCGCCGCGAGCGCCAGCAAGTCCTCCGTTCCCAGGCCGACACGGACGACGCCGTCGATGACGGCCATGGTGGCGGGCAGGGCGCCCTCCGTTCGAACCCGGCGCTCCATCTCGATCGCGAGATCGGCATTCTCCGGCTTCGGAATGCCGTGGCAGATCAGCGTGGACTCGAGGGCGACGATGGGCCGGCCGGCAGTGAGCGCTTCGGCCAATTCTGGAGCGATTTTCATCATATCGGCGGTGCCTTTCGCGTCGCTTTCATCTAGGGTCGGCTCGGAGAGAGGGGGTGACCGCTCAAGGGAATAGCACCGTCTGCAAGGGAAGATGAACCAGATGCCTCAACCCATCGATCATCACAGCGCCCTGATCTACACCATGGTCCTGGTCTCGGCAGCGGAAGGGGTCATGGCGGACACGGAGATCGAGACGATCGGCCGGCTTGTACGCTATCTGCCGATCTTTCGCGATTTCGACAATGATCGGCTGACCGAGGTCGGCCGCGATTGCACCTATCTGCTTCGTCAGGAAGACGGACTGGACCAGGCCTGCGACATCATTGCCGAGGCCTTGCCGGAAAAGCTGCGCGAGACCGCCTATGCGCTCGCCTGCGATGTCGCCGCGGCCGATGGCGAACTCGCCGAGGAGGAACTCAATCTGCTGCACATGCTGCAGAACAGGCTCGGAGTCGACAGCCTGATCGCCGCCGCGATCGAGCGCGGTGCCTATGCGCGCCATGCCCGCGTCTAGCCAGCCTGCGGCGACAACCCATGCCTGACGACGGCGGTCTCTACACCATCGCCCAGATGCGCGAGGCCGACTCGCGCGCGATCGCGGCCGGTGTCCCCGGCATCGAGCTCATGGAAAACGCAGGCGCTGCGGTCGCCGATGCCGTCATCGGTGGCTTTTCGCCGGTCAGGACAGTGGTTCTCGCCGGCCCCGGCAACAATGGCGGCGACGGCTTCGTCGCCGCGCGCCGTCTTGCGGATGCGGGCTGGCAGGTGGAGGTGGCGCTTCTCGGTGATCCCGGCCGGCTGACAGGCGATGCCGCCATCGCGCGCGACCGCTGGCGGGGAGCCATCAGGGCGCTCGATCCCACCGTTCTCGATGGCGTCGGCCTCGCAGTCGATGCGCTGTTCGGCGCCGGCCTCACCCGGCCGTTGGAGGGGCAGGCAGCGGCGGTCGTGCGCGCCGCTGCCGATGCGGAGATCCCCATCGTCGCCGTGGACATGCCGAGTGGTATCGATGGCGACAGCGGCGCGCTGCGCGGAACCGCGGCGAAGGCGGCGATCACCGTCACCTTCCATCGCGCCAAGCCAGGCCACTATCTTCTGCCCGGACGCGAGCATGTCGGACGGCTGGTGGTCGCCGATATCGGCATTCCAGAGACCGTCGACCGGAGCCTGGACATCAGCCTGTTCGCGAATGGTCCCAGGCTCTGGTCCTCCGCGCTTCCGAGGCGGGAGACGGCCAGTCACAAATACAGCCACGGCCACGCCCTCGTGCTCGGCGGCGGCATGGCGTCGTCCGGTGCGGCCAGGCTGGCGGCCCATGCGGCACTTCGGGCAGGAGCAGGGCTCGTGACCGTGCTCTGTCCGGCCTCGGCCCTGCCGGTCTATGCCGCTGCGCTCACCGCCGTCATGGTCCGGCCCTTCGCCGCAGAGGAGGGGAGCTTTGAGGAGCAACTCGAGGATGACAGGCGAAACGCCATCCTGCTCGGACCGGGTGCCGGCGTCGGCGAGGCGCTCTGCCGAAAGGTCGAGGCCAGTCTCGGGGCAGGCAAGGCGGTCGTCCTGGATGCGGATGCGCTCACCAGCTTCGAGCACGCGGCGGAGCGTTTGTTTCAGGGCATCGCCAAGAACGGCCGTGTGCTGCTGACCCCGCATGAGGGCGAGTTCAGGCGGCTGTTCGTCCTCGATGGCGACAAGCTCATGCGAGCGCGAAAAGCGGCCGAGATCAGCGGTGCCGTCGTCCTGCTGAAGGGAGCGGACACGGTGGTCGCCAGCCCGGATGGCCGGGCCTCGATCATGACCGACGCGCCGCCGACGCTGGCGACGGCAGGTTCTGGCGACGTTCTCGCTGGAATCGCTCTCGGCCTGATCGCGCAAAGCATGCCGCTCTTCGACGCGGCAAGCGCTGCCGCCTGGCTGCACGCCGAGGCGGCGAAAAGCTTTGGTCCGGGCCTGATCGCCGAGGATCTCGCCGATCAGCTTCCGGGTGTTTTCTCGAAGTTCTACAGTGCGTTATGCTGACATCCTGATGTCGACCAGACAGCATCTGCGTCGACGATCCTCACCGCCGTCATGCCCGAGAATCCAACCGCATACCCTCGATCCAGGCAATGCCGGTCAACGTCCATGAGGTGGCCACGCCACCACTAGGCGGGGGGTTCGGCGTCGCTGACTTCCGGGGAGGGCTCCGGCGACACGGCGCTTCGGCTTCGCCGGCAGCGGCCGACCGAGCCTTCGGCGCAGACCGTCTTGCCGTCGGTCCAGGTAGCACCGTCCAGCACGGCCTCGAGGAGATCGGTGTTGTCGAGCCGCGCGCCGGTCAGATCAGCGCCGGAGAGATCGGCGCGGAACATCCGCGCCCAGGTCAGATTGGCGTCTTTCAGCGACGCGCCCCTGAGATCCGCCTTGGTCAGGTCGGCGCGCGCCAGATTGGCCTCGTCGAGCACCACGCCCTGCATGGTCGAGGTGATGAACTTGGCCCGTTGTGCGTCCACGCCGAGCAGAATGCTGGCGCTGAGATCGGCACGCGTGAACGAGGAGTCGCGCAGATTCGCGCCGGTGAGGTCGACGTCGGCGAGATCCTGCTGGTCGAACACGCAGCGCCGCCAGTAGACCTCCGGTGCAGGCACGTCCGAGCAGGCCGCATAGGCCGGCGGCGCGAAGCCGGGGGCGCCGGTGGCGGTGAGGATGACGAAAGGTAGCATCAGACGCTTCATACCCTTAGTCATACGTCAAGCTTGCGACAGGTTAAAGGCCGAGATGCCCATGTTGGCGGGAGGGAGACGATGCCCGAAGAGAGAAAATGCGTGCATCTGCGGATCGAAGGGCGGGTGCAGGGTGTGTGGTATCGGGGCTGGACCGTGCGCACCGCCGAGCGGCTTGGCCTGGATGGCTGGGTGCGCAACAGGGACGACGGCTCGGTCGAAGCCGTGGTCGCCGGGCCCGCCGGCAAAGTCGATGCCATGATCGAACGCTGTCGCCAGGGCCCGCCGGCGGCCAAGGTGACGGCGCTGCACCCGTCCGTTCATGAGGGCGAGGTCGACCCTGGATTTCGTCAACGCTGACGCGAAGCTGGGGACGCGCGATCATGGCCCTTGCCACCTCAATGATCTGCAGGGATGATGCCGATCCCGGCCTCCGGAAACTGTCAGGAAGCGTTGATGAGCAAGACCCTTCAGCTCGTGAGCCCGATCGACGGCAGCACCTATGCCGAGCGACCCGTAGCCGGGCAGGCCGAGGTTGAGAAGCGCCTCGTCGAGGCGCGTGAGGCGCAGAAGGCCTGGGCGGCCGAGCCCCTGGAACAGCGGATCGCGATCGTGCGAGCGGCCGTCGCCGCACTCCGTTCCATAAACGACGAGATCGTGCCCGAACTCGCCTGGTCCATGGGTCGGCCGATCCGCTATGGCGGCGAGATCGGCGGGGTCGAGGAGCGCGCCTACCACATGGCGGCTATCGCCGGCGACGCGCTCGCCCCGATCGAGATCGAAAATTCGGACAAATTCCACCGCTATATCGAGCGCGAGCCCGCCGGGCTCGTCTTCGTCATGGCGCCTTGGAACTATCCCTATCTCACGGCGATCAACACCATCGCGCCCGCGCTGATCGCCGGCAATGCGGTGGTGCTGAAACACGCGACCCAGACGCTGCTCACCGGCGAGCGCTTCGAGCAGGCATTCCAAAAGGCCGGCCTTCCCGAGTCCGTGTTCACCAACGTCTTTCTCGATCACGAAACCACCGAAAAGCTCCTGGCCGCCGGCCGGTTCGATCACGTGAATTTTACTGGGTCGGTCGGCGGCGGGCGGACGATCGAGCGCGCGGCTGCCGGCACCTTCACCACGCTCGGCCTGGAGCTCGGCGGCAAGGATCCTGGCTATGTGATGGAGGACGCCGATCTCGACGCGGCGGTCGACACGCTGATCGACGGCGCGATGTTCAACTCAGGCCAATGCTGCTGCGGCATCGAGCGCATCTATGTCGTTAATTCGCTGTACGAAAAATTCGTCGAGAAGGCGGTGGCGATCGTCGAGGGCTACGTTCTCGGCAATCCGCTGGAGGACAAGATCACGCTCGGCCCGATGGCGCACTGGCGCTTTGCCGACGAGGTGCGCGCCCAGACCAAGGAGGCGATCGACGCCGGTGCCAGGGCGCTGATCGACCCCGAGCACTTCCCGGAGGACGACGGCGGCACTTATCTTGCGCCCCAGATCCTGGTCGACGTCGATCACAGCATGCGCGTGATGCGCGACGAGAGCTTCGGCCCGGTGGTCGGCATCATGAAGGTGAAGGACGACGACGAGGCGATCCGCCTGATGAACGACAGCGATTTCGGCCTGACCGCGTCGCTCTGGACCAGGGACCCCCACCGTGCCGCCGCGATCGGCCGGCGCATCCAGACCGGAACGGTCTTCATGAACCGCTGCGACTATCTCGATCCCGCGCTCTGCTGGACCGGCTGCAAGGATACCGGCAAGGGCGGGGCGCTTTCGGTGATCGGCTATCACAATCTGACCCGCCCGAAATCCTATCATCTGAAGAAGGCCTGAACGCCCCATGGCAACAAGCAAGACCGTCGTCGCGAACTGGAGCTTTCCGACCGCCATCCGCTTCGGCGCCGGCCGCATCGCCGAACTGGCCGAAGCCTGCAGAGCGAGCGGGATCGGGAAGCCGCTCCTGGTCACCGACCAGAACATGCGTGACCTTCCCATCACCAGGGACGCCCTGGAGCGGTTACTTGGTGCGGGGCTGGCGGCGGCGCTCTTTTCCGACGTGCAGTCGAATCCGACGGACGCGAACCTGGAAGCCGGGATCGAGGCGTTCAGGGCTGGGGGGCATGACGGTGTGGTCGCGTTCGGCGGCGGGTCCGGGCTGGATCTCGGCAAGCTGATCGCGTTTCAGGCCGGGCAGACGCGCCCGGTCTGGGACTTCGAGGACATCGGGGACTGGTGGACGCGTGCGGATAGCGACGCCGTCCTGCCGATCGTCGCCGTGCCGACCACGGCGGGCACCGGCTCCGAGGTCGGGCGCGCGAGCGTGCTCACCAATACGGCGGAGCATGTCAAGAAGGTCATTTTTCACCCGAAGATCCTGCCCTCGGTGGTGATCGCCGATCCCGAGCTGACCACCGGCATGCCGCCGGTGATCACCGTGGGCACCGGCATGGACGCGTTCGCCCATTGTCTCGAAGCCTACTGCGCGCCGAGCTATCATCCGATGTGCGAAGGCATCGCGGTCGAAGGCATGCGCCTCGTCCTCGACAACCTGCCGATCGTCTACGAGGACGGCGGCAATATCGAGGCGCGCGGCCACATGATGAGCGCTGCCGCGATGGGTGCCGTCGCCTTCCAGAAGGGCTTGGGCGCGATCCACGCCCTCTCGCATCCGGCAGGCGCTCTGTTCAACACCCATCATGGCATGACCAACGCTGTGGTGATGCCCGCGGTGCTGGCCTTCAACAGGCCGGCGATCGAGGCAAAGATCGAACGCCTCGCCGCCTTTCTCGGCATCGACGGCGGTTTCGACGGATTCTTCGACACTGTCATCGGCCTGCGCGAGCAGCTCGGCGTGCCGGATAAGCTCGGCGCTCTCGGCGTAACCTCGGACAGGATTCCTGAGATGGCCAGGATGGCGCCCAAGGACCCAACGGCCGGCGGCAATCCGGTGGAGCTCACGGAACAGGCGGCGGCTGATCTGTTCGAGCAGGTGGTCTGAACGCCGAGCCGGCGCGGGCTTTACTTTAGGCCGGCGAGCATGCGGACAGTTTCAAGGATCGCGGTCCAGTCGTCGCGGCCTCGTCCCTGGACCTGGGCACTCGAATAGACCTGACGCGCCGCGGCGCCCATCGGCAGCGGCGTCTTCAGGGCGGCGGCGAAGTCGAGAGCGAGGCCCATGTCCTTGTGGGCGAGGTCGACCATGAAGCCGGGCGTGACATCGCCTTTCAGGACCTTGGCGGGATAGGTGGTGGCGAGGTGGCCTTGGCCTGCGGTCGTGCCCATCATCACCTCGATCGCCAGATCGCGATCCAGACCGCTCTTCTCGGCAAGGGCCAGCGCTTCCGCCGTGACCACATTGCAGGCGATCGACATGTAGTTGTTGATCAGCTTGACCCGGGCGCCCGAGCCGGTCGGCCCGCAATGGACGATGGTGTCCCCCATGCATTCGAGGACTGGTCGCACGGCCTCGACGTCAGCGGCATCGCCGCCGGCCATGATCAGGAGCTTGCCTTCCTCAGCATGGCGAGACGTCCGCCCGACCGGCGCGTCCACCAGCCTGCGGCCAGCGGCCGCCAGCCGATTGGCGATCTCGTCGGTGACGGTCGGCAGAATGGTGCTCATATCGACCAGCAAGGTACCGGGTCCCATGCCTTCGATGGCGCCGTTCTCGCCGAACACCGCCTGCAGCACGTGGTCGCCATTGGGCAGCATGGTGATGACGGCATCGGCTTCTTCCGCAGCCGCCGCGGCACTGTCCGCGACCGATCCGCCATCCTGGCGGATGGTCCGGAGCGCCTCGGGATTGATGTCGAACGCGGTGACCTCGAACCCGCCTTTGATGACGTTCCGCGCCATCGGCAGCCCCATCACCCCCGTCCCGACAAACCCAATTTTTTTCATTTTAGCTCCCTGCTACTTGCGATCCCTTCGAGCCGCTCCGCGACGCCCCATCGGGTGTCGAGGTCCAAGTCAACGAAGTGGCCGTGCCACCTAGTTGAGGCGGGTGATGCGGCCTTCGACCTCGGGGGCGATTTCGCCCTTTTGCTCGATGTAGTTCATGACCACGCTCGCCAGGAGCACGGCGCCTGAGGGATCGACGATCGCCTTGCCCTTGGCTAGCGCGTCATAGCCGTCGCCGCCGCCATAGATGTAGTCGTTGACCGCGACCTTGTAGGTGTTGCCGAGATTGAGCGGGGCGTCGCCGACGGTGACTTCGGTGATCCGGCTGCCGGCGGCCTTCGAGGCGTCGTAGGTGTAGCGAAGGCCGGAGACCTGCGGGAAGCGGCCGGCGCTGTCCTCGATCTGCGAGACGCCGTTTTCGAGGGCTGCGAGCAGATCGGCGCCTGCAAGCTGGATCAGAACGGCGGTGTTGCCGAAGGGCAGTTCGGTCAGGATGTCCTTGCGGGTGAGCGTGGTGCCGGCGGCATAGGTGCGATCGCCTCGGATACCCCCGCCATTGGCGATCGCGACGTCGGCGCCCAGGGTTTCGCGCGCAGCGTCGGCGATGAGATTGCCGATGTTGCTTTCCTTGGTCCTGACCGTGCTGCGCTGGCTGTCCAGCTCGACCGTGGTCGTGCCCACCGGCACGGCAAGGTCTTCGTCCAGCTCCTTGTTGTAGGTGTCGACGATCGCCTGGATGTCGGCATCGGGCTCGACGCCTGCCGTGGTGATGAAGCGCCAGGTCGGCAGCACCGTGACCACCTCCTCGTCCTTCTCCATCACCCGGTCGACCTGGAGATCGACCTCCAGCAGATAGTGGGCATCCGAGCCAGCCTTGGCGATCAGCGTGCCGCCCTCGTAGATGCTCATCGGATCGTGATCATGGCCGCCGAGCACCAGATGAATGCCCTCGACCTCGCTCACCAGACGGCGGTCGTCGGAAAGATCGTCATGGGTGAGGGCGACGATCAGATCGGCGCCCTGCTCCTGCAGGTCGGCGACCGCGGTCTTTGCGGTCAGGATCATCGGGTTAATGGTGATATCGTCGCCGGGCGAGGACAGCTCGTCGGTCTCAGGCGCCAGGAGTCCGAAAAAACCGATCTTGTAGCCGGCCATCTCGATCATGTGGCTGCCGACGGTGCCGACCGCGTTCTTGCCGTCGGCGCCCATGACGTTGGTGCCGAGCCAGGGAAAGTCGGACTCGGCGATGCGCTCAGCCGCCACTTCCGGGCCGAAGTCGAATTCGTGGTTGCCGAGCACGGCAATGTCCGTGCCAAATTTGTTATAGAAATCAACCATCTGCGAGCCTTTGGTCAGACCGGACATGACCGAAGGCGAGATGAGATCGCCGCCGAAGGTGGTGATGCTGTGCTCGGCTCCGGCGCGTGCTTCCTTGAGCGCGGTCATCAGCGGCGCCATGCCGCCGCCCTCGTCACTCGGGTCGATCTCGTAGACGTCGTTGGTATGGAGGAAGGTGATGGTCACCGGCTCCGCCATGGCAGCGCCACCTGCTACACCTAGCGTCAGAGCCCATGCAGGCAGGCCAATCGTCCAGCGCTCCTTGTTCATCACCATGCTCCTCGTTTGCCGTCAGCGTTCGTTGCCTCGAATTGAGCCCAACTCGCTCTGGACCTCAAGGGCGAACTGCATGCTAAGCTGACACGAAACAGGCGTCGGCGGAGGTCGTGATGTCAGGGGCTTTTCCCCATCTCTTCGAGCCGCTCAAGATCCGCGGCAGTGTCTTGAAAAACCGCATCACCTTCGGCGCGCATACCGCCAACATGGCGGAGAACGGCCTGCCCGGCGATCGCCATCTCGGCTACTACGAGGCGCGCGCCAGAGGCGGGGCCGGGATGATCGTGGTCGAGCCGGTGCCGGCGCACCGGACCGGGGTGCTGACCCGCGGCAATTTCCGCCATGACGACGACGCAGTCATTCCGGCATTCCGCAACGTGACCGACGCCTGCCACGACCATGGCGCCGTCATGATCCACCAGATCTACCACATCGGCGCCCATGGCGACGGCGACAACAGCTGGGAGCCCAACTGGTCGCCGTCCGGCACGGCGTCGCATCACGACAGCGACGGCAGCCACGCCATGACCGAGGCGGAGATCGAGGAGGTGATCGCGGCCTTCGTGCAGGCGGCGCGGCGCGATCATGCGGCGGGCTTCGACGGCGTCGAGCTGTTCGCCGCCTACAACGCGCTGATCGATCAGTTCTGGTCCCCGCTCACCAATGTTCGCACGGACCGCTTCGGCGGCTCGCTGGAAAACCGGCTTCGGTTCACCGTCCGCATCATCGAGGGCATTCGCGCGGTCACGGACCAGGCATTCTTGATCGGGCTCGCGATTTCGGGGGCCGAGCCCTATCCGGGCGGGCTGTCGGTCGCGGACAAGCAGGAGATCGTCGCCTGGCTGGACGAGCGCGGGCTGATCGACTACGTCACGGTCGGTGCCGGCAGCTATCTCAACGACTTCGCCCATATCGTGCCCTCCTTCATGACCGAGCCGATGCTCGGCCCGCCGGTCGCGGCCGAGATGAAGAAGGTGGTCAGGCATGCCAAGGTGCAGGCCGAAGCGCGCATCCGCACGCCGGTGAATGGGGAGCGTGTCATTGCCGATGGCCAGGCGGATCTGGTGAGCCTGGTGCGCGCGCAGATCGCCGATCCGGAGCTGGCCAACAAGGCGAGGGCAGGGCGGCCGGAAGACATCCGCCCCTGCATCAACTGCAACCAGCAATGCATCGGCCGCCGGCTTCGCGACTACTGGATTTCCTGCCTGGTCAATCCGACCACCGGCCGCGAGATGGCATGGGGTGCGGCCGAATCCGCTCGTGCCGAGGCGCCGAAGCATGTCCTGGTGATCGGCGGCGGTGTCGCTGGCATGGAGGCGGCGCGGGTTGCGGCCGAGCGCGGGCACCGGGTGACGCTGATCGAGAAGTCGGACCATCTGGGCGGCCGCTTTCGCCTCGCCGCCAAGCAGCCCAAGCGCCAGGAAATCGGCGAGTTCCTGGCCTGGCTCGAAGGCCAGCTCACCAGGCATCAGGTCGAGATCCGGAGGGGGTGCGACCCCAGCGTTGACCTGATCAGGCAGATGCGGACCGACCACATCATCCTTGCCACCGGGAGCCGGCCGACAGCTGACGGATTTCAGCGAGCCTTTCCGCATATCCGCAAGCTGCCGGGCGCCGATCAGGCCCATGTGGCGTCAGCCGAAGATGCCCTCGACGACCGTGCCCGCCTCGGCAGCCGCGTGCTGATCATCGACGACGACGGTGGTTGGCGCGGTGTCGGCACGGCGCTCTACCTTGCCGGCAAAGGGCACGAGGTCTCGATCCTGACAGCAGCGCTCCACCCCGGCCAGGAGATCGCGCACACGGCGTCGGTCGGCCTGATGATGAAGGATCTGGCAGCGGCTAAGATCGGCACGATCGTCAGCAGTGCCGCCCTTGCCATCGACGACGGGGCGGTCCGTATCAGGAACCTGCTGACCTCGGAGGAAAGCGCGATCGAGACGGACAGCGTCGTGCTCGCGACCCTGCCGACAGCGGAGACCGGCCTCGCAGCGGCCCTGCGCGCGGAGGGCATCGCCGCCGCGGAGATCGGCGACTGCGTGGCCCCCAGGAAGGCGAGCATGGCGATTTACGAGGCGAGGCGTGCGGCCCTGGCGATCTGAGGCTGAAAAGACGCGCATTGGCCGGGGTGCTCGACGGGCGCCCATTCTCTGGTTAGGCTGACCAGGAGCTCAGCTAGCGGAAGGTTGGCCCATGCGCTGGATCGCCTCAGCCCTTGCCGTCGCTTGCAGTGTCATCGCGGGGGCGGCGTTCGCCGCCGACGAGGTCGACCTGGAGCTGGTGCTTCTCGCTGATGCCTCACGCTCGATCGACAACGCCGAGATCCTGTTCCAGCGTCAGGGCTATGCCGACGCGATCACCCATCCGGACGTGCTCGGCGCCATCGAGCAGGGCTTTCGCCAGAAGATCGCCATCACTTATGTGGAATGGGGTGATCAGAGTTCCCAGGAGGTGGTCGTCCCCTGGACGATCGTCGACGGCAAAGCCTCGGCCGACACCTTCGCCGCCGCCCTGCTGGAGGCGCCGCGCATCGCCTTCGGGCCGAATGCCATCGGCAATGCCCTGGCGGCGGCTCAGGTGCTGATCGAGAGCAACGACATCGAGGCGTTCCGTCGGGTCATCGACTTTTCCGGCGACAGCGCCAACAGCTTCGGCGGCATCCCGATCGCGGCGGCGCGCGCCTCGGCCTTGGCGGCCGATATCATCATCAACGGCCTCGCCATCCTCTGCCGCAGCGATGACTGCAGCGGGCGGCCGAATGTCTACGATCTCGAGGATGCGTTCGCCAAGACCATCATCGGCGGTCCCGGCAGCTTCGTCGTCACCGTGGACGGTCCCCTGAGCTTTGCCGACGCGGTCCGCCGAAAGCTCATCCTGGAAATCGCCGATCTCGGCGACACCATCCTCCGCTGAGCGGCGAAAGGCACGATCCACTGATGTCCATCCTCTTCCCGGATTGATCGGCCATCGAGATTGCGGCAAGCTCGGCGGATCGATTTCACGGATTGGCACAGGGGTAGACCATGACGCGGTTCGCCGTCTTCGGATGCGGCCGGATAGGCCGGATGCACGCCGTCAATCTCGCCAGACACCCGCGCACCGAGCTGGTCTCGGTGTTCGACGTCGCCGCCGAGGCGGCGAGGCAGACGGCTGAGGCGACAGGGGCTGCCGTAGCCCCCTCGATCGACGCGATCCTGGAGGACGAGGCAGTCGATGCGGTGCTGATCGCGTCCTCGACCGACACCCATGTCGACCTGCTCACACGCGCAGTGAAGGCCGGAAAGGCCGTGCTCTGCGAGAAGCCGATCGATCTGGATCTGGCCCGCGTCGAGGCCTGCTGGGCGGAGATCGGCGGGCTCGACCCGCTGATCATGATCGGCTTCAACAGGCGCTTCGATCCCACCTTCCGCGAACTGAAGAAACGGCTGGAGAATGGCGCCGTCGGCAAGCTCGAGCAGCTCACCATCACGTCGCGCGACCCCGGCCCGCCGCCTGCTGCCTATATCAAGGTTTCGGGCGGCCTGTTTCGCGACATGACCATCCATGATTTCGATCTCGCCCGCTATTTCGCAGGCGACGTGGCCGAGGTGCAGGCCGCTGGCGCCAATCTGGTGGACCCGGAGATCGGGGCGCTCGGCGACATCGACAGTGCCATGATCACCATGCGCGCCCGGAGCGGGGCGCTGATCCACATCAGCAACAGCCGGCGCGCCGTCTACGGCTATGATCAGCGCATCGAGGCGTTCGGCGCTGATGGCATGCTGCAGGCGGGCAACCAGCGCGGCACCAGCCTGAGCTTCTGGGGGGAAGCCGGAACCGACGTCCGGGACCCCGTCATGAACTTCTTCATCGAGCGCTACACGCCTGCCTATGTGGCCGAGATCGACCACTTCGTCGAATGCGTGGAACAGGGGGTGAAGCCGCTCGCCGGCTTCAGGGAAGGGCTGGAGGCGCTGCGTCTGGCCGATGCCGCCTATGAAAGCATGCGCACCGGCCAGACGGTCAGGCTGGATAAGGCTTAGAGGACCGCGAGAATCGCGTTGGCGCTGCTCGCATCCGCTTGGGTGGGCACGTCCTCAACCATGAGTTGTTCGACCACGCCATCCTTGATGATCATGGCATAGCGCTTCGAACGGGTGCCGAGGCCGGCGCCGCTGGCGTCGAGCTCAAGGCCGACCGCCTTGGTGAATTCGGCATTGCCGTCGGCCAGAATGTCGACCTTGCCGGCCGCCCCCGTGGCCTTGGTCCAGGCGTTGACCACGAACGGGTCGTTCACCGTGACGCAGGCGATGGTGTCGACGCCCTTCGCCCTGATCGCGTCGGCATGCTGCATGAAGCCCGGCAGATGCTGCTCCGAGCAGGTCGGCGTGAACGCGCCGGGCACGGCGAACAGGACGACCTTCTTGCCGCTGGTGAGCGTGTCGGTGCTGACCTCTTCGATCCCATTCTCGCCGAAGCGCCGAAGCGTGGCCTTGGGCAGCTTGTCTCCAACCTTGATCGTCATCTTATCCTCTCTCCCTATCCGCTCAGTATCCTCGACTGCGAGCAATCTGGCATGGAGGGGAAAGCCAGGCAATGGGGGTCCGTGATCCGCACGGGGTCGCATGGGATATGCCGCCGTCATCGGACCGCGACCACAACCCAGTATGACCTCCGGATCTTGCTGGCGCGGCCGGGACGTTCTAAATGAATGATATGGTCAGCATCGAAACCACCCGATCCGAGATTTCACTGAGCGGTCAGCTCCTGGTCGCCATGCCCCACATGGAAGACCCGCGATTTGCCCGGACGGTGATCTATGTCTGCGCCCACTCCGATGACGGTGCCATGGGGCTGGTGGTCAACCGCCTGATCGACAGCATGCGTTTCGATGCCCTGCTCGATCATCTCGGTCTGGAGACGGCGAACCCGCATCCGAACCTGCCCGTGCATTTCGGCGGACCGGTCGAATCCAGCCGCGGTTTCGTCCTGCACAGCGCCGATCTGGTGCAGGACTCGACCCTCCTGATCGATGACGACGTGGCGCTCACCGCGACCACCGAGATGCTGAAGGCCATCGCCGACGGCACCGGCCCGAAGCGCTGCGTCCTGGCGCTCGGCTATGCCGGCTGGGGCGCCGGTCAGCTCGATCAGGAAATTCAGGACAATGGCTGGCTCCTGGTGCCCGCGGACGATCAGCTGATCTTCGGCCTCGACAACGAGGCGAAATGGCTAGGCGCCATGACCAAGCTCGGCATCGACCTGTCCCTGCTGTCGTCCGAAGCGGGGCACGCCTGACCGGCCGCCGGCCCCTCCCGCCGATCCGCAGACGCCACATTATCCGACAGCACCCACATACGCCTCTCAGGTGACGATTGCAGCGCTTCTCACCGAACGCCATGAGCCCGCGGCGATCAGCGCGCAGAGCAGCAGTCCCGTTCCGTAGATCCAGGGATCCGCCGCGACGCAGGCGAGGGCTGCGGCGCCGGGGAGGATGACGCCGGACAAGCGCGGCGCCTTGCCGGCGAAACCGCGAGCCGCTGCGTGGAGCAGGTAGACCATGCAGCCCAGCCGCAGGACAGCGAAGCCGAGGGTCAGCATGTCGCCGCCGCGATCAGGCCTGCCGACGTCAGCCAGTGCCCCCGGCACCAGCAGAAGCTCGGGATTGGCGGCCAGGGCAAGGGCGATACCGATCAGGGCGATCCCGTGCCTCGCTCCGGCCATCGCCTTCGCACCCATGCCGTGCGCGATTACCGATGCGCCGGCAGAGGCGACCAGGACGAACAGGTGGATGGTGAGCTCGGCAAGACCCACGGTGCGCAGCGACGGGCCGATCATGGTCACGACGATCGGATAGACGGCGACCCACGGCATGACCATGCCGAGGCCGATCACCGCAAGCGCCGTCAGGACGAGCAGAGGAAATGGCGCCTCTCCCGCAGCGCCTGCGAGGAGCCGGGCTGCATCCAGCGGCAGGCCGGTTCGATCGAGGACGGCGATGATCACGGCCGCTGTGGCCGCCGCCACCAGCAATTTCGCGAACGCGACGCCGCTTTGCGCGAGGGCGCGAGCGAGCACCATCGGCTGGCGGCGTACCCGGCTGTCAAAGGCTGAGACGGCGATCGTCAGGGCGAGGGCCAGCATCGCCGACTGGGCAAGCGAGGCGCCGCTTACCAGAGCGAACAGGCCAACGGCAGTGACCGTCAGGACGAGGGCGATGTCAGGTGGCGTCCGAGGTCCAGGCCGGCCCGGCGCCGAACCGCCCGGCGACGCAAGTCCTATCCAAGCGAGCCAGGCGAGCGCCGGAAGGAGCATCGCTTTCCCCAGAATGGGTGCGTCCGTGCCCGGACGTTCGGTCATGATCAGCAGGCCCATCACCATGGTCGCGATCATCATCCGACTGGCGTCGATGCCCCCATGGCCGGGTCGCAGTTTGTCGGCTGCGGCTTCGTCCGATGCGGCCGGCGAGATGCGTGCAGCAAGCAGGCTTCCGAGGATGAAAACGGGAAAGACCGTCGAGAGCAGGATATCGGGCAACCAGCCAAGCACTCCATCATCCGGGTCGAACCAGAGCTGACCGGCGAGGGCAGGGAGGGTGTCGATCAGCGGCGTTTCAGGCCCGGCGCTACCATGCTGCAAGATGGCGCCGTGGAGGACCGCTGCGAGCATCAGGGCGGCGAGCGTCGTCCCCCAGCTTCGCCATGCCGCCATCGAGAGGGCTGCCAGGCCGACAAGCGCCGCCGCCATCGAGGGGCTGTGCACGGAAAGGCACCAGGCGGTCCAGAGGCCCGATATCAGAGCGAGAGCTGCCGCGACGAGATCGACGGTCGCGAGGCGACGCGGCACGACAGGCCGCGCATCAGCGCTGAACACTGCCAGAAGGAGGGCCAGGGTGATCATGAACGGACGGAACAGGCTTAATAGCAGGCCATCCGCAGAGGGGAGGATCTCAGAAAGGCCGGTCGCCTGTGCCAGCCCGACGATGACGAAGATGAGCCCGAGGGCCTGAACCATCCAGGTTCCTTGCGGCGCTGACGGGTCTTCGTTCACCATAGGGGGCTCAAGCTCGCCGAAGGGGCGATAGGTTGGCGGGATACTCAGCGATCGTGCAACGCTTCGAGCCAGGGTCTGACGGACGAACCGTCTTCATCCGGCAACAAGGCGAGGCTGGGCGGAGCGGGGTCCGAGGGGCCTTGCAACGCTGCATCCTGGCGTTCGGCCATCTCACCGAGACGCTGCCTTTCATCGGCCTTGCCCGTGAACATGAGTTTGTTGCAGCCTGCGCGCAGGGCCGCCATGACCACCCCTGCATCATCGCCGCAATCGATCAGCAGCTCGTGCCCGACGGTTTCACCAAGAGCCTTCAGATAGCCGACACCGGCATAGCCCGCGGCGCCCGGAGCGCTGCGCAGCTGAACGTCGACCCCCGCTTCGCCGGCCGCAAGCAGCACCGCTTCGGCCTGGGCAAGGTGATGAACGATCACCTCGGGCCGCATGACCATTGTCCCCGCCGGCGCCATCCTTTCGGCACCGGCGACAGCGCGCCGCTGCCTGTCTCAGGATTGAGCGTCGGCAGCGACCTGCATCTTGACGATCTTGTCGGGATGGGCAGGCGGCTCGCCCTTGGCGATCGCGTCCACATACTCCATGCCTTCGACGACCTGGCCCCAGATGGTGTATTGGCCGTCCAGGAAGGGAGTCGCGACGAAATTGATGAAGAATTGGCTGTTGGCGCTGTTGGGATTCTGCGCCCGCGCCATGCCGACCGTGCCGCGCTCGAACTTGGCTTGCGAGAACTCGGCCGGCAGGTCGGGAAGGTCGGAGCCGCCGGTGCCGGTGCCGGTCGGATCGCCGGTCTGCGCCATGAAGCCGTCGATCACCCGATGGAAGACGATGCCGTCATAGAAGCCTTCGCGGGTGAGCGCCTTGATCTGCTCGACATGCTTGGGGGCCAGGTCGGGACGAAGCTCGATCACGACGCGGCCGTTGGCCGTGTCGAGATAGATCAGATTTTCGAGGTCGGCGGCCTCGGTGCTGCCGTTGGCGATGGTCATGGCGAGAACGAGACTCCAGAAGAGATAGGCGAGGCGTCGCATGCAGCAAGGCTCCCCTTCGTGAGACTTGATCGAAATGATCGATGATGAGGGGCGCTTTTCCGCATGGATGGCGGCTGCGGTCAAGCCCTTTTCTGCGACATGGAGCTGCTAAAACCCTGGGAATGGCAAGCAGATCGCGCAAGTGAGAGGCCAGGACGGGGCGGAACAGCCTCGCGCTCAGCGGCTCCGTGATCCAGCACGCGATGATCGGATCGAACGGCTCTCTCCGCGGCGGCTTGTCGGTGCATCCCATGCGATGCCGCCGGGATCGATAGCAAGCCAGCGATGGGCTGGATCAGGCGGCGGACTGTTTTTGATCGGGCGGTTGGACCACCGTTCGGTTTCGTCCCTCGCGTTTCGCGCGGTACAGCCCTTCGTCGGCGCGTTCGATCAGGGCAGCCGGGCCTTCTCCCGGGACATATTGGCTGGCACCGATCGACATGGTGATCGCCCCCAATGTCTGGCCACTGGATTTCAGCCTGATCTTCTTCTTGGCAATGGACTGACGGATCTGCTCGCTCACCCGTGCCGCACCTGACAGATCGGTCTGCGGCAGAATGACGGCGAATTCTTCCCCGCCATAGCGGGCGGCGACATCACGTCCCTTGATGCACTGGGTCAAGGTCATCGCGACCTGCTTGAGCACCTGGTCGCCCACACGATGGCCATAGGTGTCGTTGAACTCCTTGAAATGATCGATATCGCCGATGAGCAGGCAGAGCGGGTCGTCTTCCTCCGTCGCCTCGGACGTCAGGCGCTTGAGGTTCTCGTCAAAGCTGCGTCGGTTGCCGATGCCGGTGAGGCTGTCGGTCACGGCCTGCTGCCGGACAGCGACCATCTGGTGATTGATCGTGGCCAGTTCCTTGGTCGAATCTTCGAGAGCCTGTTCGAGCAGCTTGGTGTGCTCCTGCATGCGCCGGGTTTCCGCAAGCACCTCCTCGATCAGGCCGCGCATCTCGCTGACGCTTTCCGGCTCGGCCAGCTTCGCCTGAAATCCTTCGAGGGTCTCGCCATAGCCATCGGTATCGGCGGTCACGCTGCCCATCTGCGAAAGGAGGCGCGTCATGGATTTCTCCATGCGTTCGCACGTCTCCTCGATCAGCCGCGTCTGCTCCTCCGAGCCGAAGAAGCGCTGATAGATCTGATTGCAGACGTCATCGTTGATCTCGACGCCCTGGCTCTCGATCAGCCTCAATGTCCGGCTCAGATCGGGATTGGACTGCGTCAGATCGTTATACCAGATCATGTAGTTCTCTGGCTTCGTCGAGACGCCGAGCTCCTTGAGCTTGGTGAGAACAGCGCGGCTGATCTCATGATTGCGTTCGTTCGTCGACTCTGATGACATGCAAAAAGCCTCTAGCGATACTGCCAGCCTCGACCGTCACCCGCCATCGCAGCGCAGACGATCACCGCAATCCTTCGGTGTCTCAGTCCGGAGTTTAGACCAGCTCGATTAACAGGCGGTTAAGCACAGACCGATTGTCGACGAGGCGGCACGAGCGGTTTTCGCTGGCCCATGGCCGGGGCCGGAGCACCGTCCATAAAAAAAGCGCCCGGTTCCGAAGAACACGGGCGCGAGTGGAGCAGGGAGGCTCAATCAATGCCGGGACCACATCTGCGTTCCCGGAACGTGCTCTTAACAGGCGACTCGCAGGCTCATTCCAATTTAAATCGCAAAAAGTGAGAAAAAATGGCTGGTCGGCATGATTTTCTCCTGGATGGTGAACTTGTCATGGACGGATTTCCCAGGAATATGCGAAAATCCATCGAATTTGGTGGGGAACTCGCGGTTGCAGGTGCCACTTTCGATTGCTCGAGAATTGGATCAAATGCGGGTGCGGTTCCCTCGGGCGCCATGCCGACCCTGAAGAATGCCGTGCCCATCGGCCGTCCGTACCCTCATGGCGTCCCGGGTGGTTGCACTTCAGCCTGAATTGATCTCTCCTGAAAAATAGCTCTGATCGAGATACGGAACAGACATGCTGCCGTCGCGTCGCCAGGGAGGCCGTTTTTGTCCGAGCTCATCATCTCCTGTCGCCATGTCTGGAAGCTGTTCGGCGCGGATCCCAAAGGCCTTCTGAAGCGCCATGGCGGCCATCCCGAGCCGAACGCGATCGCGGAAAGTGAGCACATCGCGGCGGTGCGCGATGCCAGTCTCGAGGTGCGCACCGGCGAAATCCTGGTGATCATGGGTCTTTCCGGCTCCGGGAAGTCCACGCTGGTACGCTGCCTCTCCCGGCTGATCGAGCCGACCTCGGGCGAGATTTTCTTCCAGGGCAAGAATCTCCTCGAAGCCACGCCAGCCGAGATGATCGAGCTCCGGCGGCACAAGATGGGCATGGTGTTCCAGCATTTCGCCCTCTTTCCCCATCGCACCGCGGTCGAGAACGTCGCCTTTCCCCTGGAGGTCCAGGGTGTCGACCGGGCGACCCGGGAAGCCAAGGCCGTCGAGATTATCGAGCTGGTCGGGCTCAAGGGCCGCGAACGCTACTACCCGCGCGAGCTCTCCGGCGGCCAGCAGCAGCGCATCGGCATCGCGCGCTCGCTCGCGGTCGACCCGGATGTCTGGTTTCTGGACGAGCCGTTCTCCGCCCTCGACCCGCTGATCCGGCGCGAGATGCAGAACGAGTTCCTGCGCCTGCAGAACATGCTGAAGAAGACCATCGTGTTCATCACCCACGATTTCGACGAGGCCATCCGTCTCGCCGACCGCATCGTCATCATGTACGAGGGCGCGATCGACCAGATCGGCACGCCGGAAGAGCTCTTGACCGCCCCGGCGACCGACTATGTCCGGGAATTCACCAAGGACGTCGCGCGTGAGAAGCTGCTGACCGTCGGCAGCGTGATGCAGGCGAGCGGCACGGCGGGAACGGCCGGCGCGGCGTCGACGGTTCGTCGGGACGAGAAACTGGCCGATGTGGCGGGCAGGGTGATCCGCCATGGCGCTCCGATGACCGTGCTCGACGAGGCGGGCCTGCCGGTGGGCATGATCTCCGGCGAGCGCATCCTGGACGCGCTCTACGGACCCGAGGCGTGATCGGATGACATCGACAGCGAGCGGGGCGACATGGATCTCCTGACCTGGCTGCAGCCGGACGGCATGGCGCTCTGGTCGGGCATGACCCTGATCATGGCGAGCGGCGTGACCTCGTTCATCGCCGGCGCCTTCGGGCTCGGCGGCGGCATCGTGCTGCTCGCGATCATGGGCTCGCTCCTGCCGGTGGTCGTGATGATCCCGGTGCACGGCGTGGTGCAGCTCGGCTCCAATGCCGGGCGCATGCTCATGATGCTGAAGGAGATCAACACCAGCATCATCCTGCCCTTCATCCTCGGCAGTCTGATCGGCGCGTTTGCCGGCAGCGTCGTGGTCGTGCACATGCCGCCGGAGCTGCTGCAGATCGGTCTCGGCCTGTTCGTTCTCTGGTCGATCTGGGGCAGGCCGCCGGCACTGCACTCCGGCCGCTCGGCGATGGCGGCGACCGGCCTGGTCTCGACCTTTCTCACCATGTTTTTCGGCGCCACCGGCGTGTTCGTCGCCTCGGTGATCAAGACCTTCCGCTTCGATCGCCTGACCTTCGTCGCCACCCATGCCACCTGCATGACCTTCCAGCACGGCATCAAGGTGATCGCCTTCGGCCTGCTCGGCTTTGCCTATGGCGAGTACCTGCCGCTGATGCTCCTGATGATCGCGACCGGCTTTCTCGGCACGCTCGCCGGACGCTCCGTGCTCAAGCGCACGGCCGACGAGCGCTTCCAGCTCATCCTGAATGGGTTGCTGACGATCATGGCGCTTCGGCTATTATGGCAGGGGGTGAGCGTCGTCTTCGCGGCGGGGGTCTGATGGCTGGAACGGACATCAGGAGCAAAACCAAGGTCGGCATCATCGGCGGTGGGCCTTCCGGCCTGCTGCTCAGCCAGATCCTGCATCGCCACGGCATCGACTCGGTCGTGCTGGAACGCCGTTCGAGAGCGTATGTGCTCGGCCGCGTGCGCGCCGGCGTGCTCGAGCAGGGGCTCACCGACATGCTGCGCCAGGCCGGCGTCGGCGAGCGCCTGGACAAGGAAGGCGATCGCCATGGCGGCGTCAATCTCGCCTTCGCCGGGCGGATGGTGCGCGTCGATCTCGCGGCGCTCACCGGCGGCAAGACCGTCACCGTCTATGGCCAGACCGAGGTGACCCGCGATCTCTACGAAGCGCGGGACCGCATGGGCGGGGTCGTGATTCATGAGGCGGAGGACGTCCAGCCTCACGGCATCGAGACCGATGCCCCCTATCTCACTTACAGGAAGGATGGCGAGAACCGTCGGCTCGATTGCGATGTCATCGCTGCCTGTGACGGCTTTCACGGCGTCGGGCGCCAGTCCTTGCCCGCAGACGTTCTGCGCAGTTACGAAAAGATCTATCCCTTCGGCTGGCTCGGCGTTCTCGCGCACACCAGGCCGGTCCATGAGGAGCTGATCTACGCCAGTCACGATGATGGCTTTGCGCTCTGCTCGATGCGCTCGAAGACGCTGAGCCGCTACTACGTGCAGTGCCCGCTGGAGGACAGCACCGAGGATTGGTCCGACGACCGCTTCTGGCAGACGCTGAGCGAGCGCCTGCCCGAGGACGTGGCCGCACGTCTGGAAACCGGCCCTTCGATCGAAAAGTCGATCGCACCGCTTCGCAGTTTTGTCGCCGAGCCGCTCGCCCACGGTCGTATGTTTCTCGCCGGCGACGCCGGCCACATCGTGCCGCCGACCGGGGCCAAGGGGCTGAACCTCGCAGCCTCCGACGTGCATTATCTCTCGAACGCCCTGATCGATTTTTTCCGACGTGACGATGAGCGCGGTCTCAAGGGCTATTCGGAACGAGCGCTTCGCCGGGTCTGGAAGGCCGAGCGCTTTTCCTGGTGGATGACCAAGCTGCTCCACCGTTTCCCCGAAGACGGCGCCTTCGACACGCGCATGCAGCGCGCCGAGCTCGACTACTTCACCAGTTCCAGGGCGGCACTGACCACGCTCGCCGAAAACTATGTCGGCCTTCCCTACGACTAGGGCCGGGACGCCGGCCGGCGTTGACTTGTCCGGGCTCGACGTGGCGCTATGGGAGCGGCACTCTCCAACATCCAGCGATGAGCAACGAAAAGGTCACGCCATGCAAGCGCTCGAAGCCAATGGTCAGATTTTGCATTTCGATGACCAGGGGCCGCGTGACGCGCCGGTTCTGGTCTTCTCCAACTCCCTCGGCACCGATTTCCGGCTCTGGGATCCGCTGCTGCCGCATCTCCCCGAAGGCCTCCGCCTGATCCGCTACGACAAGCGCGGCCACGGCCTGTCGGCCTGCCCGGACAGCCCCTATACGATCGAGGACCATCGGCGCGATCTCGAAGGGCTGCTAGACGGTCTGGCGATCGGACAGGCCGTCGTGGTCGGCCTCTCGGTCGGCGGCATGATCGCCCAGGCGCTTGGGGCTGCGCGCCCGGATCTGGTGAAGGGGCTGGTGCTCTGCGATACCGGCCATGTGATCGGTCCGCCTTCGATCTGGGAGGATCGGATCAAGGCCATTCGGGCGAACGGCCTCGCGTCGCTCGCCGACGGCGTCATGCAGCGCTGGTTCAGCAGGAGCTTTCGCGAGACCCGGCCGCAGGAGCTGGCGCTCTGGCGGGCGATGCTGACGCGCACGCCGGTCGAAGGCTATGTCGGGACGGGCCACGCCATCATGAACGCCGACCTGACCGAAGCCGCCGCGAGCCTCGCGATGCCCGCGATCTGCGTGGTCGGCAGCGAGGACGGCGCCACCACGCCCGAGCTGATGCGCTCGACCGCGGATCTGATCGGCACCGAGCTCGAGGTGATCGACGGTGCCGGGCACCTCCCCTGCGTCGAAGCGCCTGACGTGCTCGCCAACATCATCACCACCTTCCTCCGGGAGAACCGGTTTGTCTAATGAGGATGCGAGCCGTTTCCACGCCGGCATGCAGGTGCGCCGCGCGGTCCTGGGTGACGCCCATGTCGACCGGGCCGAGGCGGCCAAGACCGCGTTCGACCAGGATTTTCAGCGCTTCATCACTGAGGGCGCCTGGGGCTCCGTCTGGACCCGGCCCGGTCTCAGCAAGCGCGAGCGCAGCATGATCACCATCGCGCTGCTGGCCGCCCTCGGCCACGAGGAGGAACTCGCCATGCATGTACGCGCCACCGCCAATACCGGGGCGAGCGCCGATGACATCAAGGAAGCGCTACTGCATGTCGCCGTCTATGCCGGCGTGCCTGCCGCCAACCGCGCGATCAAGATCGCCAAGGCCGCCCTTGCCGACATGTGAAGGACAGACCATGCCCCGCCGTCTGAAAACCGCCTGCGCGCAGCTCGGGCCGATCCACCTCGCCGACGACCGCGCCTCCGTGGTCAAGCGCCTGATCGCCATGCTGAACGAAGCGCACGGCTTGGGCTGCCGCTTCGTCGTCTTCCCGGAACTCGCCCTCACCACCTTCTTCCCGCGCTACTGGTATGACGACGAGCGCGAGGCGGACCGCTTCTTCGAGCGCGAAATGCCGAATGCCGCAACCCGCCCGCTGTTCGAGCGCGCCGCCGAGCTCGGCGTCGGCTTCTACCTCGGCTACGCCGAACTCGACGGCGTCGAGGGGCGGTACAATACGTCGGTGCTGGTCGGACCCGACGGAGCGATTCTCGGCAAATACCGAAAAATTCATCTGCCCGGCCATGCCGACAACCGACCGGAGCTACCGTTCCAGCATCTTGAGAAAAAATATTTTCAGCCGGGCGATCTCGGCTTTCCGGTGTGGCGGGCGTTCGACAGCATCCTCGGCATGCTGATCTGCAACGACCGGCGCTGGCCCGAGGCCTACCGCGTCATGGGCCTGCAGGGCGTCGAGCTGGTGGCGCTCGGCTTCAACACGCCGAGCCACAACATCTACCACCCCGAACCGCCGCATCTGCGCATGTTCCACCACCGGCTTTCGGTGCAGGCCGGCGCCTATCAGAACGCGACCTGGGTCGCCGCCACCGCCAAGGCCGGCGCCGAGGACGGCTTCCACATGTTCGGCGGCTCCTGCATCGTCGCCCCCACCGGCGAGATCATGGCGCAGGCGCAGAGCGAGGAGGACGAGGTCATCGCCTTCGACTGCGACCTCGACCTCTGCCAGCACTACAAGAGCGCCACCTTCGCCTTCGAGCGTCATCGAAGGATCGAGCATTACGGCCGGATCACCGGCCAGACCGGCGTTACTTTACCTCCCGATGTCTAATGGTGTGCCTTTGACGGAAGGCTCCCGCTCCCAACTCGCGAAAACCTGGCCGCATACCATCGGTCTTGGTGATGGCGGGAGGAATCACAATGTCGTGGACACTCCACCTGAAAGGCTGAGCTGATCTCATGCACTTCGTTCTCGATGACCTGAAGACCACCGACCGCTACAAGCTGATCGCTGGCCTGATCGTGCCGCGCCCCATCGCCTTCGTCACCACGCTCGGCGCTGATGGCAGGCACAACGCGGCGCCCTACAGCTTCTTCAACGCCTTTTCCGAGGACCCGCCACTGATCGTCATCGGCGTCGGCGCCAATGTCCGGGGCGAGGACAAGGACACCGGTGTCAACATCCGGGAAGGGGGCGAGTTCGTGGTCAATCTGGTAGACGAGCCGCTGGCCGAGGCCATGAACATCTGCGCCGTCGACTACCCGCCCGAGATCAGCGAGGTCGACGTCGCCGGCCTCGAGCTCGTCCCGAGCGAGCAGGTGGCACCCGCGCGTCTGAAAGCCTCGCCCGTGGCCCTCGAATGCGTGCACTTCCAGACCCTGCATCCGGGCCAGAACCGCTATCTGGTGATCGGCGAGATCAAGGTGATCCACGTCGCCGACGACGTCGTCGATCCCGTCACCCTGCGGGTTGATCGTGATCGTTATGCACCGATCGGCCGGCTGTTCGGCGGCGGCTACTGCCGCACCCACGATCGCTTCGAGATCAGGCGCCTCAGTCATGAGGAAGAAATAAGCAAATTAAGGAAAAGTTGACCAAAAGTCGTGCGTTCTTCATGACAGCGTGAAGCTTCTGCCGCATGGCTGATATGCAGAAAGCAGCGTAATGGCAGCCATGCGTCATTGGCTGATGTTCTCTCTCTGCTGATTGACTACTTTTCGGTTGTCAGCGTGTCGACTTGCGCCGCGTCTGTGGCGTTGCCGGCATGTGTCTCTGACATGACCGAAAGGACCTGAGCTATGTTCGAACCTGTCAATGACCTCGCCCGACGTCTGCCGCATCCCCGGCTGACGGGCGATCCCCTCGAGGACTGGCACGTTATCGAGCAGCATGTCGCCAACGGGCGGCGGCTGCGCAGTGAAGCCTTTGCCTGCATGCTGCGGAGCGTGGGAGCCTGGTTTCGGGGCCGTGCACAGCGCCCGGCCGGCTCGTTCGGCGGCAACCCGTCCCCTCAGCATTGAGCGTGAGCTAGTCGCGCCCGGTCGACCCCGCCGGATCGACCATGTCCTCCAGCGTGTAGATCGACTGCGCCGAGCGCACGCCGCGTAGCGCGAAGCGCCCGATCGACACCAGCCGGTGCGCCGAGCGGGTCGCCGCCTTGGCGAAGGTCTCGGAGACGAGCAGGTTGCGTTCATATTGGGCGCAGAGGGTCTCGATCCTCGCGGCCTCGTTGACGGCAGGGCCGACCACGGTGAAGTCCAGCCGCTCCGCGCTGCCGACATTGCCCCAATAGACGTCGCCGAGGTGAAGCGCGATGTCGAGAATCATCACGGGCTTGCCCGCAGCCTGGCGTTCGCGCTTGAGCAGGGCGACGCGCTCCAGGATGTCGGCGGCGGCATCGAGCGCGTGCTCGCAAAGATCGTCCGCGGGCTCGCCGTTCAGCGGGAAGGTCGCGAGCAGGCCGTCGCCCAGAAATTTCAGGACATTGCCGCCGCGCTCGACGATCGGTCCGACCAGGCAGTCGAAATACTGGTTCAGCATGTCGACCAGATCGTCGTGACGCGTGCGCTCGGACATGGCGGTGAAGCCCTGCAGGTCGGCGAGCAGGATCACCGACGAGATCACGTCGAGGTCGCCTCTGCGGACGTCGCCATCGATGATCAGCCTGCCCGCGGCGCTGCCGACATAGGCCTCGAGCAGGTTGATGGTGATGTCCTGCGCGGTTCGGATTTGCACGGCCAGCGCCAGCCTCGGCGCCAGGAAGCGCAGGATGGCGAGCTGGTGGTCGTCGAAGCCGCCCGGTGCCGATGTCGTCCAGGAAAGAATGGCGCCGGTCTTGCCATCCGGCCTGCCGTCCCGCCCGAATTTCGCTAGCTGGATCAGATAGTCGGTGCCGCCCTTGGCGCGCAGCTCCTCGCAGACCGGAAAGGCGAGCGGCTCGTTCCCCTCCAGCCTGACGCGCAGATCGGTCATGCCGTGGTCGATCACATATTTGATCGGGCTTTCGAGGAACGCAGCACTCGGCTCGCTGCGGTAGAAGTAGGTTTCGATCTTCACCCCTTCGCCCGGCCGCCAGATATTGCCGACGCCAGCGATCCGCGGATGCAGCGTCTGGGCGCTCAGATAGACGCGCGCGAGCGGCAGGCCGGCCGCGCTCAGACGCTGACAGAACCCGTCGAGCAGCGTTTCCAAGCTTACACCCAGGAGCCCCTGCTCGCAGATCCAGTCGCTCAGCCTGCGAATATCAGAATTTTCTAAAATTTGACTCAAGGGCAAAGATCCTGTGGATGATATTCGCTTCATACGTGTTCGTTATGTGGACGGAACATTTTGCCTACAAACTGGTGTCGATCATAGGCGGACGACGCAGCGCAGGCATGGAAAAAAGCAGCGGGGTGTCGAAGCGTGGCACGCTGCGTGCATACGGTTAAGAGATACACAAGAGGCTTAAGAGATACCCAAGGGAGAGTGGCAACACCATGGCCGGCGAGTTCGACGTCTGCTTCTACGGTACCACATCCGATGCCACCGTTCGGGAGAAGTCCACGACCGCCGAGATCAGCAGCCGTCTGTCCAGCCTGCCGCGTTCGATCGTCGAACGGCCGCTGTGCGTGGACGATGCAACGGTGCTGACCTTCGATGTCTACGGTACGCTGGTCGATCGCGAAACCGGCATCGTGACCGCCCTGATGCCCTGGCTGCACGACGTCGGCGTGACCGCCGGGCGAAGCGAGATCGTGCGTGCCTTCTCCCTGGCGGAGCGCTCCAGCCTCTGTCCCGGCATGCGCTATCGCGACGTGCTGGTGCAGGCGCATGATGCGATCGCCGACTTTTTCGGCGTGAGGCCCGATCGCAAGGCCGCCGAGGAATTCGCAGGCTCGATCGGCCGCTGGCCGGTCCATCCGGACGCGCCGGCAGCGCTCGCCTATCTCAAGCAGCATTTCCAGCTGGTCGTGCTCACCAACAGCGACCACGCCTCGTTCGAGGTGACCAACCAAGCCTTGGGCGTCGAGTTCGATGCCGTCTACACTGCCGAAGATACCGGCACGTTCAAGCCGAGCACCGGGATGTTCGCCCATCTTTTGAGCAAGCTGGAGGAGGCCGGGATCGACAAGCGGCAGGTGCTGCATGTGGCAGGCTCGATCCGCTTCGATCACGTGCCGGCAAAACGCCTCGGCATGAACACCTGCTGGATCCATAGAAAGCGCGGCCCCGAGCCTCTGGCCACGATCCAGAAACATGGGGTCAACGTGCATCCCGACTTTCGCTTCCGCACGCTCGGCGGCCTCGCCGACACCCACTGGTCGGAAATTCGCGAAGGCTGAGCGCAGCGCGGCGCCGTTTCAATGAAGGCGTGCGCGGCTCGGTCTTTCATCGATCGGTCGGTCGGGAGAGATCAGCCGGCGGCGGTCCGCGTGCCGACAGGCATCTCGCTCGTTCCGGCAAGTCCGGCCAGCCGCTCGGCGACGGGGCCGGTGATCTCGTCGATCATCGCGCGTTCGGCGTCGGTGAACTTCGGCTGATAATAGGTCGGGAACTGCACCTTGGCGGCAAGCTCCTTCACCCTGTCCTCACCGATCGAGAGCCTGCAGTGCTCGAACAGCCGCCTGATCATCGGCTCGGGCTCGGTGCAGAGCGCCTCGTAGCTGACGATCAGAACCGCGTCCCGAAGGCGCTTATCCGCGTCGAGCTGGTCGGCGACCTTGCCGTGGAGATGCGCCCAATAGCGCGCCTGGCCTTCCACTTCCTTGCCCTCCGCCCAGAGCGAATCGATCTCCTCGATCGCCCGATCGTCGCCGGCATTGATCGGCCGCCGGTCCGGACCGAATTCGAAATGGCCGACGCGGCGCATGTGGTCGAGGGCCTTCCGGTTGCCTTCGAGGCCGTCCAGGAACAGGCGGTGCTGCTTTATCAGGGAGGCGATATGCCAGGCGGGTGCGCGGATCGGCAGGACGAAGCGTGCGTCCGCGAAGATCGTCTGCAGATAGGCGAGGCGGGTCAGGTTGTAATTGCCCTTGGACAGGTAGCGCTTGCCGCCGCGCACCGCGAGGAGCTTGCGGATGTGGTCCTTGTAAAAAGTCTCGAAGGCGACGTTCGCCTGGTCGCGGCCGAGCATGGCGCTGCTGCGCGGATCGTGCAGCCCCGGAAAGAACGCCATCCAGAGCGATTCCTCGAAGGCTTCCGGACTGTCTTCGGTGATCACGATGCCGTCCTTGTGGGCACGCTCCGCGGGTGCAGCCTCCTTCTTCGGCATGAAGCCGAGAAATTTGTTCCACCAATAGGGCGTGAAGACCGGCGGGAAATCCTTGTAGCGGTGGGTGACCGTGTCCTCGTGGGCGGCGAGCGCTTCGAGCAAAAAGGTGCTGCCGGAACGGGCGAGGCCGGCGACGTAGATCGGGGCTTCGATCGTTGTTCCGGCGAGGTCGTCTTTCAGGAAGCGGCTTTCCAGATTGCCAAGCCTGATCCAGAAGCCGGGATGCCGCTCCATATGCCCGCCGAGCCGGTCGACCCAGCCGGCGACCTCGAAGTCGCTGCTGCCTGATGCCTCCTTAGATGCCATGAGCGGCTCCGCTATTCGATGCGACCGACGATCTTGATGGCGAGCGAACCGATCACGAGGATGGTGAAGAACAGGACGTACCAGGGCCGGAGCCAGTCCGGCCCGAAGCCGAGATAGTCCTTCTCCGGCAGATCGAAGGCGATCGCCTCGAACTTGCCGTCATCGGGCAGGTAGCCGAGCGGGTTGCCGATGAGGGTGTTCCACCACTGCTTCTTGTGGATGGTGGGAATGGCCGCGGCGAGCGAGACGTCGCTGATCACCTCGCCGCCAGGATCGGTGACCACCAGACGGGGCGGATTGTGCGGCGAGGCTGTGTCCGGTGTTCGGATCTCGGCCGACGCCTCGACCTCGGGCGTGGTGTGCACGCCGAGCGTGCCCTGCTGGTCCGGCAGGCCGTAGCCATAGGCCGAGCCCAGCCAGACGATCAGGGCGAGCACGGGCAGCGATGCGCCGATCGCCGGCAGCGTGGTCATGGCGAGCTGCTTCAGCGACAGGCCGAGCATCGAGCGCATCAGGGGCCAGGCTTCGGCGAACTCGCCGTCGAAGGCGTTCAGCTTCTGGCGCGCGGCGAGCGCGCTCATCTTGATATGGGTGAGCTTGCCCTGGGGCGAGAACAGCCAGTACAGCCCCATGGACAGAGCCGCCGCCACGAGGCCCCAGAGGATGAGGCGAAGCGTCGGCGGTGCGAAACCGCTCATCGCCTGGTCGGCCCAGGCGAAGAGCGGTGCCGGTAGATCGAACAATCCCATCAAAACGAAAACCTGTTCCCTGACGCGCGATGGTCAGTCCGCGATCAAGGGGTGGGCTTTTGCTCCGCATCGGATTCGGCGGCTGGCGCGGTCTTCTTGAAGGCCTTGCGGAACGGCCAGAGCACGAGGAAGCTCAGCGCCGCGAGCACCGCCACCACCAGGCCCCAGAAAGCGCCGAGCATCGACAGACCGGCACCCGGGCCGATATAGGCGAAGGCATCCTGGCCGAAGCCGATCACGAAGGTCATCAACGCAACAACGAAAGGAACAGCGGTTTTCATCAAGTCATCCTCCTCCAGATGAATGGGCTTTTTGCCCGTCAGCTTGATTTCGACAGAGACTCCAGGAAGTCGGGATCGAGGCTCTTGGGATCAATACGTTCGCCTGCCGAAATGATCGGAATGAACTCGTCATTCTCGCCGCCGCGCTCGGGATTGACGAATTCCCAGACGATCTCCTTCTCCGGCGTCACCTCGAAGATGCGGCCGCCGTCGCTCTCGGTGATCAGCGTATTGCCGTTGGCGAGCCGCTGCTGCACCGACCGGAGCACGCTTTCGAGCGGATGGTCCTTGGTGCCCGAATATTTCCAGACGATGCCGTCGGTCTTCGGATCGAACTCGATCACCCGCGCCGTGCCATAGGGGCCGAATTCGCCGCGATTGTCGAACAGAAGGATATTGCCGTTCGCCATGATGTCCGGGTCGTGCTGGCCAGCCCAGGAACCCATGGTCACCCAGTTGAAGACATCTTTCTCCATGTCGATCACGCCGATCGCGCCGGTCGCCAGCTCGCGCATCGAGACCAGGACGTCGCCCTCCTTGCCGAAGGGGAAGACCGCGGCATTCTCCTTGGTGATCACGTCGACGGCATTGGTGTGCAGGTAGTCGCCGCTGTTGTGGGCGTACCAGGGAATGCGGGTCAGCATCCGGCCATAGGGCGAGTTGATCAGCGCCTTGGTCACGTCGACCTTCTTGAGCTCCTTGCCCTCGGGCGAGAGCACCACGATGTAGTCGTCGATGCGCGGCGGCACGAGCTGCGTCCAGGCTTCGATGACATCGTTCTTGATCTCGTGGGTCAGCGTGTAGATGCGTCCGTCCGGCCCGACGTCGAGATCGTGATGGGTCTGCTGGAGATAGGTCCAGATGACCTCGGAGTCCTTGTTCATCTTGACCAGCCCGTACCCCCAGGGCGTGTCGCCGGATGCGATGTACATCGCCAGCATGTCGCCATTGGGATAGAGGTGCGCGGCCCGGTTGTAGATATGGCTGTCGGGGACCGGGTTCTTGACGGCGGCCTGATCGTCCCAGACCGTGCTGAACGGCACTTGCCATTCATGCACCACATCGCCGTTCATCGAGATCAGTCGAATGCGCTGCTCGTGGCCGGAGCTGTAGAGGGTGAAGCCCTCCTCGGTCTTCGCTGGATCGTAGATGGTCACGCCGCGCTGATCGGTGCGCGCTTTTTGATAGAAGCGTGAGAAATAGGGGTGGCGGTAGTTGGTCTGCTGATCGAACAGCGCGTGTCCCGCCTTGTAGGCATTGCTCAGAAAGCCGGACGGGCCGGCTTCGGCGAACATGACGTAGCTGCCGGCGAGAAACGCCAGAAAGGCGACGGCGATGGTCGGTAGAAGGATGTTCAGGATCTTCATGGCATCGATAACGGGTCCGCCGATCGTCAATCACGATCGCGCTTTTCGTCTTTCCTTTGTCCTCTATGGGTTTAGCGCCGCCTTGGGCGGGAGGGGCCGCCATCCATTGCTGAGTTAACGTCCGTCCGCCGACATTGTTCCAAGGGAAATCTGCAGCGCGCTGCGTTTGTTCTCGCCGAAAAACGCCGAATGTTCTCCCTGCCGTTCAAGAGATGGTCAGGCCGCAAGCGAACACAAGACCGGCGTGTGATCGGAAGGTGATTTTTCTCGCCTGGGCGCTTCGTCGATCTCGACCGTCTCCAGCCGGTCGAGCGCGTTTGGCGACAGCAGCAGATGATCGATCCGAAGCCCGTGGCCGAGCTGAAACGAGCGCGCCTGATAGTGCCACCAGCTGAACGCGATGCTCTCCGGCGCCACCGCGCGATAGGCATCGTAGAGGCCGATATTGGTGAGGGTTCGCCATTTCGCGCGCTCGGCCGGGTGGTAGCAGACGGTGCCCTCCAGCTCCTTGGCGTCGTAGACGTCGTTCGGCGTCGGCGCGACGTTGTAGTCCCCGCCGATGACCAGCGGCTGATCGTCCTCCAGGAGATTGGCGGCATGGGCGCGCAGGCGATCGAAGAAGGCGAGCTTGAAATCGAAGCGCGGGCTCGCGACCTCGGTGCCGTTCGGCACGTAGACCGAGGCCACGCGCACACCGTCGACGGTCGCCTCGATATAGCGCGCCTCCTGGTCTTCGTCGTCGCCCGGCAGGCGCTCGATCACGTCCTCGATCGGCGACTTCGACAGGATGGCGACGCCGTTCAGCGAGGGCTCGCCGATCAGCGCGATATTGTAGTTCAGCTCCTCGAACGGCTCCGCCGGAAATTTTTCAGGCAGGCATTTGGTCTCCTGCAGCAGCAGCACATCCGGCTGCACCCGCTCCAGCCAGGCCGTCACGATCGGCACACGTGCGCGGATCGAGTTCACATTCCAGGTCGCGATCTTCATTTTTTTCGTACTGGACCTTTTTTCGTACTGGACCTCATCAAACTGCCGGTCCGTTCGAGCTCGCGCGCAAGATGGCAGGTCTTGCCGTTTTTTTTAAGCCCAAGAGATCGCTGCTTCCGACCGAGTCGATCCCGCCACGACAGCCACCGTCCATCGGGGCGCTGTCGTCCGCGCCAGTCTCAGGCAAGTCCACGCCGCCCGCCGCGCGGGCCAAGTCCACGCTGACGCGCGCCGCGTCAGATGGCGAAGGAGTTGCCGCAGCCGCAGGAGGAGGCGGCGTTGGGGTTGTTGACGCGGAAATAGGAGCCGGTCAGGTCCTCGATGAAATCGACCTCGCAGCCCATCATGTAGAGCAGCGACATGCCGTCGATCACCACGACCGCGCCGTCGCGTTCGACCGCGATATCGCCGTCCTGATCGCTGGCATCGAGGTCGAAACCATATTGAAAGCCCGAGCAGCCGCCGCCGGAGACCGAAATCCGAAGTTTCTGGCTGGCGTCGCCATCGCTCGCCAGGATTTCACCGATACGCCTGGCGGCACGCTCGGTCACGACGAACGGGCCGGGGGGCGATGGCCTGGATTTGTCTTGATTTTCAGACATGAACCTGACCTTTATTCAAGCACCAAGTCAGCAGGCCGCGCATTGGCCGGTCGACGTCCTCAAGATGTAAGCGCTGACTTCGCCTTGTCAAATCGTCTTGCCGAACGGTGCATCATGCCGAGCCCGACCTTGAAGGTCTATGCCTGCCATCCCGAGGCCAGCCGCGGGCGGCGGTTCGCCGAAGAGGAAAGCCCGCTGCGCACGGCCTTTCAGCGGGACCGCGACCGCATCCTGCACAGCGTCGCCTTTCGCCGCCTGCAATACAAGACCCAGGTGTTCGTCAATCACGAAGGCGATCATTTCCGCACCCGCCTGACCCATTCCCTCGAAGTGGCGCAGATCGCGCGCACGGCGGCCCGCTATCTCGGGCTGAACGAGGACGTCGCCGAAACCGTGGCGCTCGCCCACGACCTCGGTCACAGCCCCTTCGGCCATGCGGGCGAGCGTGCGCTCAATGCCGTGCTCGCCGATTTCGGCGGCTTCGACCACAACGCCCAGACGCTGCGCGTGGTGACCGCGCTGGAGAGCCGTTACGCCTCCTTCGACGGGCTGAACCTGACCTGGGAGACGCTCGAAGGCGTGGTCAAGCATAACGGGCCGCTGCTCGAGGCGATCCCGGCCTATGTCGCAGACTATAATGCCGACTATGATCTCGAGCTTTCGAGCCAGCCCAGCGCCGAGGCGCAGATCGCAGCACTCGCCGACGATATCGCCTATACCAATCACGATCTGGACGACGGCCTGCGCGCCGGTCTGTTCACCACCTCGGATCTGCTCGATCTGCCCCTGATCGGCGGGTTTTTTCGCGAGATCTCGGCACGTTACCCCGGGATCGACGAGATCCGCCTGATCCATGAGAGCGTGCGCCGCCTGATCAGCCTGATGGTCGGGGACCTGATCGCCGAGGCGAGGAGGCGTCTTTCGGCGGCGTCGCCCGCATCGGCAGCGGCCCTGCGTGCGCTCGATCGTCCCATGATCGCGTTTTCGCCTGACGTGGCCGAGCCGCTCTCGGTCTTGCGACAGTTCTTGCGCCGCAACATGTACAGACACTACAAGGTCATGCGCATGACGCGGAAAGCCGAGGGCGTGGTGAAGGAGCTTTTCGAGGTTCTGTTCCATCATCCCGAATGCCTGCCGCCGACCTGGCAGGCGGCGGCCGCCGACGGCGGCGATGCGGGACGGGCGATGGCGATCAGCGACTATATCGCCGGCATGACCGATCGCTTCGCGATGAAGGAGCATGACCGATTGTTCAAATTCTCAAAGCGTGATCCATGAATCTGTTCGACCAGCTGCGACGAGATGTTCTAGACGCCATCGACAGCCTGCAGGCCGACGACCTTCTGCCCGGCGACCTCGACACGGCACGGGTGACGGTCGAGCCGCCGCGCGATCCGAGCCATGGCGATGCCTCGACCAACGCCGCGATGGTGCTGGCCAAGCAGGCGAAAATGCCGCCCCTCGAGCTTGCCGAGAAGCTGTGCGACGCCCTGGTCGCCCTGAAGCCGGTCGACAGCGACGCCGCGCTCGCGAGCGAGAAGCCCGAGATCGCGCGGCCTGGTTTCATCAACATCAGGCTCAAGACCGATGTCTGGCGCGATCAGGTGCGTCAGGTGCTGACCGAAGGCGCCGATTACGGACGCGCCGATCTCGGGCAGGGCGAGGCGGTCAATGTCGAATACTGCTCGGCGAACCCGACCGGGCCCCTTCATGTCGGCCATGGCCGCGGCACGGTCTTCGGCGATGCGCTCGCCAACCTTCTGGCGACCATGGGCTTCGCCGTCACCCGCGAATACTACATCAATGACGGCGGCGTGCAGATCGACCATCTCGCGCGCTCCGTGCATCACCGCTATCTCGAAGCGCTGGGGGCAGCACCCGCCGAGATGCCGGAGAACACCTATCCCGGCGACTATCTGATCCCGGTCGGACGGCAGATCGCCGAGGACGACCGGGATCGCTGGCTGCACGCCTCCGAGGCCGACTGGATGCCGGTCTTCAGGACGCGCGCCATCGCCGCGATGATGGACCTGATCAAGGGCGACCTCGATGCGCTCGGCGTGCATCACGACGTCTTCACCTCGGAAGCGGCGCTGGTCGCCGAGGGCAAGGTCGACGAGGCTTTCAAGCTGCTCGAGGATCTGGGCCTGGTCTATGAGGGCACGCTGCCGCCGCCCAAGGGCAAGCCGGTGGATGACTGGGAGCCGGTGCCGCTGGCGTTGTTCAAGGCGACCGATTTCGGCGACGATATCGATCGGCCGCTCAGGAGCTCCAACGGCGAGCTTACCTATTTCGCCAAGGATCTCGCCTGCCATTTCAACAAGATCCGCCGCGGCACCCGGCAGTTGATCGATGTGTTCGGCGCGGATCATGGCGGCTATGTCAAACGCATGCAGGCCGCGGTCAGGGCGATGAGCCAGGGGACGGGGTCCCTCGATGTGCGCCTCTGCCAGCTCGTCAATCTGCTGGATCACGGCCAGCCGATCCGCATGTCCAAGCGGGCAGGGCAGATCGTGACGCTGCGCGATGTCGTCGACGAGGTCGGCAAGGATGTGGTGCGCTTCATCATGCTCACCCGCAAGAACGACGCGCCGCTCGACTTCGACCTCGCCGAGGTCACCGAGAAATCCAGGGACAACCCCGTCTTTTATGTGCAGTACGCCCATGCGCGCATCCGCTCGGTCGAGCGCAATGCCGGGGAGATGGGGCTGTCCGTCGATCCCGCCACCCTGGCCGAAGCCGATCTGAGTCTGCTCGCCGATCCTGCGGAGCTGGCGGTCATCCGCGAGCTTGCGCAATACCCGCGTATTCTCGCAGCGGCAACGACACACCGGGAGCCGCATCGCCTCGCCTTTTACCTCGGCGACCTTGCTGCGAGCTTCCATGCGCTCTGGAATCAGGGTAAAGAGCAACCAGCGCTGCGGTTTCTGTTGCCGGACTCCTTGCCGACCAGCCAGGCACGCCTCGCTCTGATCGGCGCCGTTCGGACCATCATCGCTTCGGGTCTCGGCATTATTGGCGTGGAACCGGTCGAGGAGATGACGTGACTTTTGCTTGCGCCATTCGTCAGCTAATGTGCCGCTGGGCCGTCCTTAGGGTGACAGTTTTGCGGCCAATAGTTGACTTAGGCGCTTTTGAGCAAGACTGATGGTTGGGTTTCGATTCACTTTAGCTCCATTGCTGACGCTTCTCGTCTTTGCGGCTTGCGCAGGGATCATTTGGCTCGCCCATATCGAGGCCGGCGAGATGACCGCGGATCGTCACCCGCCGCTGGTCAAGGCGTCGAGCGTGCCGCTGAAAAGATCCCCCGATGATCCGGGTGGCCGCACCGTCGCCGAACTGGGGGGGGTCGGCGATCTGCTGCGCGATCAGCCCGCGCAGACCGAAGAGCATCTGCTGCCGCGGCCGGAGCAGCCGCTCACACCGGCCGATGGCGAGGGCTTCGGCGATGGCAGCAGCCCGGGATCGGATGCGCGCGCAGCCCTTGAAGCCCTGGTCTCCGAGATCCAGCGAGGCCGGTCGGGGGAGGACGGCGATGTCGGCGCGGGCGGACCCAGCGACGATGCGCCCGTGAACGTCCCGGCGCCGTCCCGGCCGACCGGGACAAGCGCTCAGCCGGTGACGCCCCGTTCGGTGTCGTCGGTGCCGAGTGCTGTCCCAACCCGCGGCACGGACGTGGCGGCCCTGTCGCAGCCCTTCGAGACCGCCGCCAGCGGACGCTACCGTGTTCAGCTCGCCGCGGTGCGGGAAGAGGCGGATGCAAAACGCGCCTGGGACGTCTTTCGGCAGCAGCTTGGCCCGTTCATCACCGGCCTCAAGCCTTTCTTCGAGCGGGCGGAGACCAGCAACGGCATCTTCTATCGGGTGCAGGTCGGTCCCTTCGCCGAAACGGCCGAAGCTGATCGCCTGTGCGCCGAACTGAAAAAGCAAAACGCGAGCTGTTTTGTTGTCTCCCGATGAGCGGAGCCGCGCTCAGGCGGGGCTGAACGAGACGGCCGCGATCGTCGGCGTGGCGGGGCCGGTCCTCGATGACGAGGAACGGAAGCTGTTCGCGCGCTGCCGGCCGGCCGGCTTCATTCTTTTTGCCAGGAACTGCGAGACGCCGGAGCAGGTCACGGCTCTGGTGCGGGATCTGCGCTTGGCGGCCGGCAATGCCGAAGCGCCGGTGCTGATCGATCAGGAAGGCGGCCGCGTCGCACGGCTGAAGCCGCCGCACTGGCCCGCAAGGCCGCCGCTTCGCCGAATCGGGGAGCTTGCCGAGCGGGACCTTGAGGCGGGGATCGAGGCCGCCTGGCTGCATGCCCGTCTGATCGCCGCCGATCTGCTGCCGCTCGGGATCACCGTGAATTGCTCGCCGGTGCTGGATCTCGGCCTTCCCGGTCAGACCGAGGCGATCGGCGATCGCGCCTTTGCCGCCGATCCGGAGCTCGTCGGGACCCTGGGCCGGTCGACCATCGAGGGTTATCTCGCGGGCGGCGTGCTGCCAGTGATCAAGCATCTGCCGGGCCATGGCCGCGCGATGGTCGACAGCCATGCCGATCTGCCCTGCGTCAGCGCCGGTGTCGGTGATCTTGGCGAGACCGACTGGCGGCCGTTCGTGGCCAATGCCGACGCCCCGCTCGGCATGACCGCGCACATCCTGTTCGAGCGGCTGGATTCTGCCGCCTGCGCCACCCAGTCGCCCCGGATCATCCGGGAGATCATCCGCGGCGAGATCGGCTTCGAGGGAGCGCTTTTGAGCGATGATCTCAGCATGCAGGCGCTCGGCGGCGGCCTCGGCGAGCGTACGGCGGCGGCGCGCCGGGCGGGCTGCGATCTGGCCCTGCACTGCAATGGCGTTCTCGCCGAAATGACCGCTGTTCTCGAGGCAGCGGGCCCGCTCGACGGCGTGAGCCTGGCGCGTTTCGAGCGAGCCCTCGCCCGACGGCGCGCCGCCGAGCCGTTCGATCCGGGCGCGGGCGAGGATCGACTGCGCCATCTTCTGGGCGAGGTCTCGGTCTGATCATGGATTTCGCCACCCTCGGCGCGGTGCTCTCGGTCTGGTTTCTGCCGGTCATCATCGCCATCACCTTCCACGAAGCGGCCCATGCCTGGGTTGCCGACCTGCGCGGCGATCCCACCGCCCGTCTGCTCGGGCGGGTGACCTTCAATCCGATCCGGCATGTCGATCCCATCGGCACGCTGCTGCTGCCGGGTGGTCTGTTTCTGGTGGGCTCGCCGTTCATCGTCGGCTTCGCCAAGCCGGTGCCGGTCAACTTCCATCGCCTCTACAATCCGAAACGCGACATGATCCTGGTGGCGATCGCGGGGCCGGCCATCAATGTGGCGCTCGCCCTGGTCGCCGCCTTGTCCTTGCATCTCGTGTCGCCCTCGGCGGAAGGCAGCGTGATCGCCTGGATCGACGCCAATCTACAGAACGCGATCTTCGCGAATGTGGTGTTCGCCGTCTTCAACATGCTGCCGATCCCACCGCTGGACGGCGGGCGCGTGCTCACCGGCCTGCTGCCGCGGCCGCTCGACTGGCATTTCGCCAAGGTCGAGCGCTATGGCTTCGTCATTCTCCTGGCCCTGCTGCTGTCCTCGGTCTTCGCCGGCGATCTGGGCTTGCCCTTCGTGCCGCTGGAGGCGATTCTCTGGCCGCCGATCAATGGCCTGCTCGATCTCGTTCTGATCCTGACCGGCCTGGCCCATTAGGCAGATGGTGACCCATGAGCACGACTGACGACATGCCGGCCCCAGAGGGCAGAGAGGCGGACGCTGTCCAGACGGCGGCCGCGGCAGGCTTCGTGGTCGATCTGGATGGCTTTGAGGGGCCGGTCGATCTGCTCTTGAACCTCGCGCGGCAGCAGAAGGTCGACCTCGCCAGGATCTCGGTGCTGGCGCTCGCCGAGCAGTATCTCGCCTATATCCAAAAAGCGCGCGATCTCAAGCTGGAGATCGCCGCCGACTATCTGGTGACCGCCGCCTGGCTGACCTATCTGAAATCCCGCCTGCTCCTGCCGCCGCCCCATGACGACGACGAACCCAGCGGCGAGGAACTGGCCGAGGCGCTGACCGAGCGTCTGCAGCGCCTCGATGCGATCCGGCGCGCCGCCGACATGCTGTTCACCCGCCCGCGCCTCGGCGTCGAGCGTTTTTCCCGCGGCGAGCCGGAGGGGCTGCGCATCCTGAAGAAAAGCCGCTATCGCCTCAGCCTGCACGAGCTCCTGCAGGCCTATCTCGATCAGCGCTCGCGCGGCAGCAAGCCCGACTACCGGATCGCGACGACGCCGGTGATGCGCATCGAGGAGGCGATCGAGCGGATCACCGGGCTGCTCGGCGGCCCCGACTGGCACAGCCTGCTCGCCTTCCTGCCGGCCGACTTCATGGACGAGTCCTTCAGACGCTCGGCCATCGCCGCCCATGTCGGCGCCAGCCTGGAGATGGCGCGCGACGGGCTGATCGAGCTTCGCCAGGCCGCCCCCTTCGGCCCGATCTACGTTCGGCGCAAGAGCACCCGGCCGGAGCCCGCATGAGGATGTCCCGATGGATATGACGCTGGCCAAGCGCATCGTCGAAGCCGTGCTGTTCGCCGCGGAGGAACCGCTCGATCTGCACACCCTCCAGGCGCATCTGCAAAGCGAGATCCATGCGCGCGACGTCATCGACCGGCTCGTCGACGACTATCAGGGGCGCGGCGTCAGGCTGGAGCGCCACGGCGACCGCTACGCCCTGCGCACGGCGCCGGACATCGCCCCCTATCTGCAGCGCGAGACCGTGCAGAGCCGGCGGCTGTCCAGGGCGGCCCTCGAAACGCTGGCGATCATCGCCTATCACCAGCCGATCACCCGCGCCGAGATCGAGGAGGTGAGGGGCGTTTCCACCAACAAGGGCACGCTCGACCTCCTGATCGAGACCGGCTGGGTGCAGCCCAAGGGCCGTCGGGAAACGCCCGGCCGTCCGGTGACCTGGGTCACGACCGCCGCCTTTCTCGACCATCTCGATCTCGCCCAACTGGACGATCTGCCGCGCATCGAGGAGCTGCTTCAGGTCGGCCTGCTCGGCACGCCCGGTGCGCTGCGCGGCGAGCCGGCGGCGGAAGAGGAGGAGTCGGAGCAGGGATCGGAGGACGGCGAGGACGATGTCGAGAGCGGCACAGCACCGGTTTCGGCATCCTCGGAGCAGGACAGTGCGGCGGAGGCTGCGGGCTTGACCCGGGAGGATTGAGGTCCTACCTCCCGAAGGAGCTTTCCAGCGACCAATCGGCTGAAACACATCCCAATGGCCCATGCCGTGCTCGAGCGTCCGCAACCGGATCTGCCCGCCTCCAACCAAAGCCTCCAGGAGCGAGGCCTCCATGTGGAGCATCTCTGCCATGCCTATGGCAGCCGGCGGGTGGTGGAAGACGTGGCTTTCGGGCTTGCGGCCGGCGAGGTGCACTGCCTGGTCGGCCCCTCCGGCTGCGGCAAGACGACCGTTCTGCGCCTGATCGCCGGCCTCGAGCCGCTCCAGGGCGGCCGGGTCGTGATCGATGGCGAGGTGGTCGCCGAGCCCGGACGCGGGATTCCGACGGAAAGCCGGCGCATCGGCCTGATGTTTCAGGATTTCGCGCTCTTTCCGCATCTGCGCATCGTCGACAATGTCGCTTTCGGCCTCACCGATCTCGACCGGCATGAACGCCGCCGCCGCGCCGCCGACCTGCTGGCGCAGCTCGACCTGTCCGGCCATGTCGATGCGTATCCGCATATGCTTTCGGGCGGCGAGCAGCAGCGGGTGGCCCTCGCCCGCGCGCTTGCGCCGAGTCCGCGCCTGATGCTGCTGGACGAACCCTTTTCCAGCCTGGATGCGACGCTCAGAGAGCAGGTGCGCGACGATACCGTCGCCCTGCTGCGCGCCAAGGACACGCCGGTGCTGATGGTCACCCACGATGCCGAGGAGGCGGTCAGGGTGGCGGATCGCATCCATGTGATGCTGGATGGCCGAATCCTGCAGTCCGGTACGCCTGCCGAGCTCTACAGCCATCCGGCGAACCCGTTCGTCGCAGGCTTTTTCGGCCCGCCCAATCGTTTCAAGGGCTGGGTGCTGGCCGGCAAGGTGTCGACACCGCTCGGTCCGGTCGAGGCCACGGACCTGGTGGACGGCACGCCGGTCGACGTGCTCATCCGGCCGGAAGGCCTGCATCCCTCGAAACAGCTCAAGGGCGACAGCCCGCGCTTCGGCGTGCATCGCATTCGCGATCTCGGCACGAACCGGGTGCTCGAGCTGAAGGTGCCGAATGGTCCGCTGCTGACCGTGCGCATGACCAGCTATGCCGACTTCGAGGCCGGCGATACCGTGACCGTCGATGTCGACCCCGGACAGGTTCACATCTATCCGGCCGAAGGTCGTACGTGATAGTGCAATTCACTTGTTCCGGGCCGGCGTCGGCGTTGCACCGGCCTGGGTTTTTTGCGACACTCCCGACAAGTGTTGGGAGGCATCGCCGCGTCTGCCAGGGCTGAAGGCTTGGCTGCGGCTATAGGAGGAAGAGTTCCATGAGTATCGGCATTTGGCAGGTGGTTCTGATCTTGCTGATCGTTCTCATCCTGTTCGGCGCGGGCAAGCTGCCGAAGGTGATGGGCGACGTCGCCAAGGGTGTGAAGAACTTCAAGTCTGGCCTCAAGGATGACGACGAGCCCGCGGACGACAAGGTTCTGACCTCGGACGCGACCCCGAAGGGGGCTGACCAGACCTTGAAGCAGGACGAGGCCGCCAAGAGCTGACCCGCCAGGCTGCGGCACACGCTCTCCTTCTCGCTTAAGGAAACCAAGCCTTGTTCGACATCGGCTGGTCCGAGATGGCCGTCATCATGCTGTTGGCGCTCATCGTCATCGGGCCGAAGGACCTACCGCGTGTGGCGCGCACCGTCGGCCAGTGGGTGCGCAAGGGACGCATGCTCGCGCGCGAGTTCCAGTCCTCGCTCGAGGAGATGGCCAAGGAGGCCGATCTCGACGATGTCAAGAAGGAGATCGAGAAGGTCGGTCGCACGGATCTGAAGAAGACCATCGAGAAGACCGTCGATCCGAAAGGCGAGCTGGCCAAGGCGTTCGACGTCCAGGACAACGCCGGCAAGAAAGCCGGAGACGACCAGAAGGCCGCGGCCGAGAAGACATCCACCGAGCCCGCGGCCAAAGCCAACGGCAAGGCGGTCGAGGACAAGCCTGCCGCAACCGCCGAGACGCCGCCTGCCGAGAAGAAAACGGCTGAACCGGCGAAAAAAGCACCCGCAGCGAAAAAGACCGCCGCCAGGACGACGCCTGCCAAGTCCGAAACGTCGACGCCGAAAACTGCGGCAAGTCCGAAGAAAACCGCGTCGACGCCGCGTTCAACGAGAACCAGGAGCAAGGCGAAGGCTGCGGCCTCCGAGAAGGGCTCCACGGGCGGCTCGAACGACGATGGCGGCGCGCAGAGCTTGGCGGCGAAATCGGGCTGATGCTATGTCGACGCTCGACGGTCTCACCAAAACGAGGCCAGCTTTCGCCCGGTCGGCGGGCGGCAGGCCGGCATGTCGCTCAGCTAGGGGCTTGGCAGAGGTGATGCAGCCAAGAGATCGATCATGGCGTTGATCAAGGATATCGACGATCGGGAGATGCCGCTCCTCGATCATCTGCTCGAACTGCGCAACCGGCTGATGTACGCCTCGGCCGCGATCCTGCTCGGTTTTCTCGTCTGCTATTTCTTCGCCGAGGACATCTACGCCTTCCTGGTGCAGCCGCTCGCCGACATCTATCAGGGCCAGACCGGCCGGCGCATGATCTACACCAGTCTGACTGAGGCGTTCTTCACCTATCTGAAGGTGGCTTTCTGGGCAGGCTCGTTCCTCGCCTTTCCCTTCGTCGCCGTCCAGCTCTGGCTGTTCATCGCGCCCGGCCTCTACAAGAACGAGAAGAACGCCTTTCTGCCCTTCCTGGTGGCAACACCGGTGCTGTTCTTCCTCGGCGGTGCCATGGTCTACTACTTTATCTTCCCGCTCGCCTGGCGCTTCTTTCTGAGCTTCGAAACCACCGGCGGACCCGGCAGCCTTCCCATCGAGCTCGAAGCCAGGGTCGGCGAATATCTCGGCCTGGTGATGAAGCTGATCTTCGCCTTCGGCCTCAGCTTCCAGCTCCCGGTGGCGCTGACCCTGATGGGCCGGGTCGGCCTGATCTCCTCGGAAGCCCTCGTGCGCAACCGCAAATTCGCCTATGTCGGCGTCTTCGTGGTCGCCGCGATCATCACGCCCCCGGACATCATCAGCCAGATCGGCCTCGGCGTGCCGATCATCTTTCTCTACGAGATCTCGATCTGGATGGTGCGCCTGGTCGAGAAGAAGCGCGCCGAAGCCGAGGCGGCCGAAGAGGCGGGCACGGACGTTCAGGCGACCTGAGCCGCGCGAACCCGGCCCTGACGCCGGCAACCGATCTGCAGGAGAACGTCCGATGACGGCCAGAACCGCGACCTGCCGCTGCGGCGCGCTGCGTGCGATCTGTGAAGGGGATCCGGTCCGAATCTCCGTCTGTCACTGTCTCGACTGCCAGAAGCGGACGGGTTCGGCCTTCGCCGCGCAGGCGAGATGGCCCGACGACAAGGTGAGGGTCGAAGGCGAGGCTGCGACATGGCAGCGTGTCGCCGACAGCGGCCATGTCGCGACCTACCGCTTCTGCCCGAACTGCGGCTCGACCGTCGCCTATGTCATCGAGGGCTGGCCGGGCGTGACCGCCATCCCTCTCGGCGCCTTCGCGGATCCGGCCTTTCCCCCTCCGAAATTCTCGGTCTACGAGCACAGGCGCCATCCCTGGGTCGGGATCTCGGGCGCGGACGTCGAGCACTCCTCGTCACCGAGTTCGGCCCGCAATCCCGGTCGCAGCAGCGACGACTCACCGCGCTGAGGTGACCCGTCCGGTGCACCTGCACCTTCCTCGGCTCGGGCCGCGCTCGCGCCACGACAGCGCCCGCATCGTCAGGAAAACGGCCACCACCAGGGGCCTGGATTGTCCAGGGCGGCTCGGCATTCGTTCAGCTGATGCTGGTAGCGGTTGGCCGTCGCCGCCACTTTCTGGGCGTAGCGCTGCACGCTCGGTTTCGCTTTCCAGGTCCCCTGCTTGAAGCCGTTCTGGCCTTCGTGATAGGCGAGATACTGGCTGTAAGCGTCACCCGGGCTGAGGCCGATCTGCCGCCTCGACGTGTAGATGTACCAGCCGATGAAATCGATGCTGTCGTAGAAGTCGTGGCGGCTGGCGCCGCGGCGACGGTTTTCCCGCTGGTAGCGCTTCCAGGTGCCGTCGAGCGCCTGCGGATAGCCGTCGGCGCTGGACACGTAGCCCCAGGGAATGAAGCCGAGGAAATAGTAGCGCGGCGGCTTGGCGTCGTGGCGAAAGGCGCTTTCGTGGCGCATGATCGCCATCTTGACGTGGATCGGCACGCCCCAGCGCTCTTCCGTGCGCTTGGCCTGCTCGTACCAGCCGTCCTTTTCCCAGAAGATGTCGCAGATATTGTCCGGGTTGGACGGCGGCGTCGTCGCACAGGCGGCGAGAGAAAGCGCCGTCACCACGACGAGCACCAGACGCTGCCAGAGGTGCCGAGGTCCAGGTAACGCCCGCATCGGCTCGATGCCTAGGCGCCGAGGGCGACGCGTTCGGCGCGCGGGGTGCGGCCGTATTTCTGGCGGTAGCATGTCGAGAAGTGCGAGGCGGACACGAAGCCGCACGCAAACGCCACGTTCATGATCGGCATGCTGGTCTGGTAGAGAAGGTGACGGGCCCGTTCCAAGCGAAGCTCCAGGTAATATTGCGCCGGTGTTCTTCCCAGATGCTTTCTGAACAGACGTTCCAATTGACGCCTGGACAACCCTATATAGCGCGCAAGCATTTCCTGATTCAACGGTTCTTCTATGTTACTTTCCATCATTTCGATGGCGCTGATCAGTTTCGGATTGTGCACGCCCATCCGCACGCGATAGGGCACGCGCTGATGATCATGCGGCTGGCGGATGCGATCCTGCAGGCATTGCTCGGAAACCTTGGTCGCGACCTCGTTGCCGTGCTTGTTGCCGATGAGATGCAGCATCAGATCGAGTGCTGCGGTGCCGCCGGAACAGGTGAAGCGCTTCTTGTCGACTTCGTAGAGATCAGCTGTGACCTCGATATCCGGAAAATCCTCGATGAAGCCCGGCAGGTTCTCCCAATGGATGGTGCATTTGTGGCCGTTGAGCAGCCCGATCCGCGCCAGAACATGGGCGCCCGTGCAAAGGGCGCCGACCACGGCGCCCGCCCGGTCGGCACGGCGCAGCCAGCCGAACAATTCCCTGTCGCTGTAGTGCTCGGCCCCGGCCCCGGTGCACAGAATGACGGTCGGATTGGTGCCGCCCGGCGACAGCCGGACATCGATAAGGCTCTGATCGACCGCCACCTGCACCCCGTTGCTGGCGCGCACCGCCTGCCCGTCCTTGGACACGATCTGCCAGCTGTAGAGTTCGCGGCCGGTCTGCCGATTGACCAGACGCAGAGGCTCGATCGCTGATGCGAAGGCAATCATCGAGAAGTTCGGGACGAGCACGAAGGCGAAGCGTTCAGGCGCCTCGCTCCAGCTCCCCGTGATCGGTAACGAACCCGCATCCATCATGGCCCACCTCATCAATCTCCGGCAGGTTCTATCAAGCCATGTCGCAAACACGTCATCTGTTTGTCAATAAGCGCGCGGTGCCTGACGGTTTTTTCATGTCGCGCTTTGGAGGCGAACGGTCGTTTTTTCCAAGGATCGAGCGTCGTCGGACCGCTACTGATCGCAGGTCGGGCGATTGCATGACCTCCGACCCTTTGCCAGGATAGGCAGCACCTTCGCCAGATCGCCTTTTGCCAGGATCGCCTCTTGAAAGTCCGGCCATCGCCATGACCCGTTATTCGATCTTCAGTCTCGCAAGAAACGCGCTCTCCGGCCACAAGGACTGGGAGAAGGTCTGGCGCAGCCCGGAGCCCAGGCCCGCCTACGACGTCATCGTCCTCGGTGCCGGCGGCCACGGCCTCGCCACCGCCTACTACCTCGCCAAGGAGCACGGCGTCACCAATGTCGCGGTGCTCGAAAAAGGCTGGCTCGGCGGTGGCAATACCGGACGCAACACCACGATCATCCGCTCCAACTATCTCTGGGACGAAAGCGCGCGCATCTACGACCATGCGGTCAAGCTCTGGGAGGGCCTTTCCCAGGAGCTGAACTACAACGTCATGTTCAGCCAGCGCGGCGTCATGCATCTCGCCCACACCGTGCACGACCTGCAGGAAGTCAGCCGGCGCAGCCACGCCAACCGCCTGAACGGCGTCGACAGCGAGTTTCTGACGACCGAGCAGGTGAAGGCCGAGGAGCCGCTCCTCAACACCGCGAAGACCGCCCGCTACCCGATCCTCGGCGCCTCCATCCAGCGCCGCGCCGGCACCGCTCGCCACGACGCTGTCGCCTGGGGCTACGCCCGCGGTGCGGACGCGCACGGCGTTGACATCATTCAAAACTGTGAAGTGACGGGTGTCCTGACCGAGCAGGGCAGGGTCACCGGCGTCGAAACCACCCGTGGCCAGATCAAGTGTAAAAAACTCGCCGTGGTCGCCGCCGGCCACTCCAGCGTGATCGCCGACATGGCCGGCTTCCGCCTGCCGATCGAGAGCTTCCCGCTCCAGGCTCTGGTCTCCGAACCGGTCAAACCCTGCGTTAACACGGTGATCATGTCGAATGCCGTGCACGGCTATATCAGCCAGTCGGACAAGGGCGAGCTGGTGATCGGCGCCGGCACCGACCAGTTCACCTCCTACAGCCAGCGCGGCTCCTTCCACGTGATCGAGCACACGCTGCAGGCGATCCTCGAGCTGTTCCCGTCCTTTTCGCGCATGCGCATGCTCCGCCAATGGGGCGGCATCGTCGACGTCACGCCAGATAGAAGCCCGATCATCGGCAAGACGCCTGTCGAAAACATGTTCATCAATTGCGGCTGGGGCACGGGCGGCTTCAAGGCGACCCCCGGCTCCGGCCACGTCTTCGCCCACACCGTCGCCACCGGCGAGCCCCACAGCATCAACGCGCCGTTTGCCCTCGACCGCTTCATGAGCGGCGAGCTGGTCGACGAACACGGCGCCGCCGCCGTCGCCCACTAGTGCGATGCGCACCTCATTGACCTCAGGCCGTCTCGGTCAGGCTCGACGGTATGCCGCCAGGTTTTCAGGCGGTGGAAGCCGCGCCATGATCGCTACCGGTCGAGCGTCGACGCCGCTGATCTCAGGCGTCTTCTGCCAAGCCCGACGGTATGCCGCCAGGTTTTCGGGCGCTGCAAAGGGCGCTCTGCTGGCGACTGCAGGCCGAACCCAAGCTCGTGCCAACGCGGCAGTCGCTCGACCATCGCATCCGATCAGGTTCCCAGCACCCGCCATGATGCGCATGCGCTCCCGCGTTAACCTTTTATCAACGAATCCTCGTCACACTGCCGATCTGGTCCATGCGGCCCTGGGAATCCGTCCAGCGTCAGACTCTCTCGCGGGCGGGCGGATTCCCAAGGTCGCATGGACCATCAAGCTCGCTGATGGTAGCGGTCAAAGGTTAAGATCCGATGAACGGACGGGCCTCAGTGGCGGCACGATTACGTCCTCTCGCTGCAAGGGAGGCATGCTGTTGCAGAAGAGCTGCAGCGCCACGGCCATGATGCGCACACACTCCCGCATTAACCTTTTCTCAACGAATTCGCGTCATACTCCTGCCCTGGTCCATGCGATCCTGGGAATCCGTCCAGCGTCAGACTCTCTCGCGCGCGGACGGATTCCCAGGATCGCATGGACCAGTCAGCCTCATGATTGTAGCGGCCAAAGGTTAAGGCCTGGTGAACGGGACGACCTTGGCAGCGACGGTGTGCTGGCAACGACCGGTCACGCCGGAACAGCGCCCTCGAGGCGGGGCGGAGGCATGGCGGCCAAATCGAGACATGGGAGATCCTGGCGGTGCTATTGATTACCTGCCCCTGGTGCGGCGCGCGCGAGGAGACCGAATTTCATTGCGGCGGCGAGGCCCACATCCTCCGGCCGAAGCAGCCGGCGGCGCTGTCCGACGACGAATGGGCCGACTATCTTTTCATGCGCAGGAATCCTAAAGGCGTGCATCTGGAGCGCTGGCGCCACGACGCCGGCTGCGGGCGTTGGTTCAATGCGGCGCGGGACACGGTTAGCGACCGGTTTCTTGCCGTCTACAAAATGGGCGAGACCTGCCCGCCGCTGTCGGGGGAGGGCGAGCGCTGATGTCCGAGCAGGCAAACCGGCTTTCGGCAGGTGGGCGGATCGACCGCGGCCGTCCGATCGATTTCACCTTCAATGGCCAGCACCTCCAGGGATATGGAGGGGACACGCTGGCCTCCGCCCTGCTCGCCAACGACATCCATCTGATCGGGCGTAGCTTCAAATATCACCGCCCGCGCGGCATCATGACAGCGGGCGCCGAGGAGCCCTCGGGGCTGGTGCAGCTGGGCGAGGGTGCCCGCACCGAGCCCAATCTTCGCGCCACGCAGATCGAGCTGTTCGACGGCCTGACCGCGAGCAGCCAGAACTGCTGGCCGAGCGTCGGCGTCGATGTCGGGGCGATCAACAGTCTGGTGTCCCCGCTGTTTCCGGCCGGCTTCTACTACAAGACCTTCATGTGGCCGAAGGCATTCTGGCATGCGGTCTATGAGCGCGTCATTCGACGGGCCGCAGGTCTCGGCGAGGCGCCGGTCGATCCCGATCCCGATCGCTATGAGCACCGCCATGCCCATTGCGATGTCCTGGTGGTCGGCTCGGGCCCGGCCGGGCTTGCGGCCGCCCTGGCCGCGGGACGAAGCGGTGCCCGCGTGATCCTCGCCGAGCAGCAGCCCGATCTGGGCGGCTGCCTTCTCGATGAGCCCGCCGATCACCCGCTGGAGGACTGGCTGAAGGCGACGGTCGGCGAGCTTTCGGCGCTCCCGGACGTCCGGCTGCTGACGCGCACGACCGCGTTCGCCTATTACGACCACAACTACGTCGCCCTGGTCGAGCGTGTCACCGATCATCTCGGTGTCGGTGCGCCCTCGCTTCCGAGGCAGCGTCTGTGGAAGGTGCGGGCGAAGCAGGTCGTGCTCGCGACCGGGGCGATCGAGCGGCCGCTCACCTTCGCCGGCAATGACCGGCCGGGCGTGATGCTGGCGAGCGCCGTGCGCAGCTATCTCAACCGCCATGGCGTTCGTCCCGGCAGGAAAGCGGTGATCTTCACCACCAATGACAGCGCCTATGCCACCGCTTTCGATCTTCAGGCGGGCGGCGCGGAGGTGGTGGTGATCGATGCGCGCGACGGGTCAGGCGGCGATCTCGCCCTTCGCGCCGCGACCGCCGGTATCCGCCGCATCGAGGGTTCGGCGATCATCAACACCAGGGGCAGCAGGCGGGTGCAGTCCGTCGAGGTCGGCAGGCTGAACGCGGCGGGGGACCGGGTGGAGAGCGGGTTTCAATGGATCGATTGCGATCTGCTCGCCATGTCCGGTGGCTGGAATCCGACCATTCACCTGCACTCCCAGTCCCGCGGCCGGCCGCTCTACGATGCCGAGCGCGCCAACTTCCTCCCGGGGCCGCCCGTGCAGGACGAACGCTCGGCGGGTGCCTGTGCGGGCGTGTTTCCGCTCGAAGAGGCGATGTCGTCCGGCGCGGAGGCCGGGGCGGCTGCGGCCGACGCTGCCGGTTTCAAGGCCGAAAGGCCGCGCGTTCCCACGCTCGATCGCGACAGCGAAGCGCCCCCGCGCATCCTCTGGCAGGTGCCGGGCGGCAAGCCGGGCGTCAGGACCAAAGCCTTCGTCGACTTCCAGAACGACGTCGTCGCCGATGACATCAGGCTTGCGCTGCGCGAAGGCTACAGCTCGATCGAGCATGTCAAGCGCTACACCACCACCGGCATGGGCACGGATCAGGGCAAGACCAGCAACGTGATCGCGCTCGGCATCGTCTCCGAGACCACCGGCCAGCCGATCCAGGAGCTCGGCGTCACCACCTTTCGCCCGCCCTACACGCCCGTGACCTTCGGCGCGATCGTCGGCCAGAACCGGGGCAGGCCGTTCGATCCGGTCAGAAAGACGCCGATGCACCCCTGGCACGAGGCGAACGGCGCCGTGTTCGAGGATGTCGGCCAGTGGAAGCGCCCCCGGTATTTTCCGAAACCGGGGGAGGACATGCAGGCTGCGGTCGATCGTGAAGTCCGCGCGACGCGCACCGCCATCGGCATGCTCGATGCCTCCACCTTGGGAAAAATCGATCTGCAGGGCAGGGACGTCGCCGAATTTCTCAACCGTATCTACACCAATGCCTGGTCCAAGCTCGCGATCGGCCGCTGCCGCTACGGGCTGATGCTCGGCGAGGACGGCATGGTGTTCGACGACGGCGTCACCGCGCGTCTCGGCGAGAACCACTACCTCATGAGCACGACCTCCGGCGGGGCGGCCCGGGTTCTCGCCTGGCTGGAGGAATGGCTGCAGACGGAGTGGCCGGAGCTCCAGGTTTTTGCCACTTCGGTCACCGAGCAGTGGGCGACCGTCTCGCTCTCCGGGCCGCGATCTCGGGATCTGGTGGCGGAACTGGTCGAGAACGTCGATCTCGGCCCGGAGGCCTTCCCCCATATGAGCGTGCGCGAAGCGCGCGTTAACGACGTCGCCGTGCGACTGTTTCGCATCAGCTTCACCGGCGAGATGGGCTACGAGATCCAGATCCCGGCGGACTACGGACTGTCCCTTTGGGAGCGCTGCGTCGAGCTCGGCGAGCGCTACGATCTCACCCCGTTCGGCACGGAGGCGATGCATGTGCTGCGCGCCGAGAAGGGCTACATCATCACCGGCCAGGACACCGACGGGACGGCGACGCCGGCCGATCTCGGCATGGACTGGATCGTCTCGAAGCAGAAAGGCGACTTCGTCGGCAAGCGTTCGCTCGCGCGCGCGGACATCATGAGGGATGATCGAAAGCAGCTGATCGGCCTCCTGCCGAACGATCCTCAGGCGCTGCTGGAGGAGGGCGCTCAGATCGTCGCCGATCCCCATCAGACGCTGCCGATGACCATGATCGGCCATGTCACGTCGAGCTATCGAAGCCCCGAGCTCGGCCGCGGCTTCGCTCTGGCCATGCTGCGCCAGGGGCGTTCCCTCATCGGCAAGACCGTCTATGTGCCGATGATCGATCGCACCCTTGCGGCGACCGTCACCGAGCCTGTGTTCATCGATCAGGAAGGGACCAGGCTCCATGCTTGAAGCCCGTCACGCCGTTTCCGCATCGCCGTCGCCGCGCGGTGTCCGGCTTTCCGAGTGCCGGGATATCGGCAAGATCGACCTTCGCGGCGACCCGGCCGACAAGGGCTTCATGAGCGAGATCGGCCGCGCGCTCGATCTTCTGCTGCCGACGGAGCCCTGTCAGTCCGCGACCAGGGACGGGATTGGCGCCTTGTGGGTGGGGCCGGATCAGTGGCTGATCACCTGCAGCAGGGCTGACGTCGCCGAGCTCTCGGCCAGTCTCGACCAGGCCGTTCGGGGCACCCACGCGTCGGTGACCGATGTCAGCGCCGGGCGCACCGTCTTTCGTCTTGCCGGAGCGAGCGCCCTCGACGTCGTCGCCAAAGGCTGTCCGCTCGATCTTCATCCCCGGGTCGCGAAGCCCGGCTATGTGGCAGGCTCGGTGTTCGCCAAGATCTCCGTCCTGCTGCATCTGCGCGCGGCGGATGTCGTCGATCTCTATTTCGGCCGTTCGTTCGCCGACTATCTCTGGGCCTGGCTGGAAGAGGCGGGCATGGACTGCGGGCTGATCATCGACCGATAGCCGATCGGTCGGCGCTTCCGGCTTCAGTCCAGCGAAGGCACGGGTTTCCCGAAGAGATACCCCTGACCGAGGTCCACACCGAGGCGCCGCAGGCGTTCGGCCTGGCCCTTGGTTTCGATCATCTCCGCCACCGAAACGACGCCGAGTTCCCGGCAAAGGGCCGCCATGCCCTTGAGAATGCCGTGATCACGCTTGCCGGTCGACGACACGTAGAGGCCGTCGATCTTCACATAGTCGAAGGTGAAGGCGCGCAGATAGTGAAAGGCTGCGGCACCGCTGCCGAAATCGTCGAGACAGACTTTGAAGGACTTCTTGCGAAGGGTCTGGATCAGATCGGCGACCGGCTCGGGATCGGTGATCGCGGCGGACTCGGTCAGCTCGAACATCAGCTGTCCGCGCATCCTGGGAAAGCGTTCGAGCAGCGCGATCAGGGCACGGCCGAAGACATGGCTCTCCATGGAGCGCGCCGAGAGATTGATGGCAAGCGGCAGGGTCCGTTCCTCGCGGGCGTCGAGCATGGTCATCACCCGACGGCACACCATCAGATCGAAATCCGCGATCAGGCCGACCTGCTCGGCAAAGCAGACGAGGTCGAAAGGCGATTTGCCGTTCTTCAGCCGGCTGAGCACCTCGTAGTGATGCGCGATCCCTGTCTTGAGATCGACGATCGGCTGGAAATTGAGCTCGACGTCGTCATTGTCGACGGTTTCGCGCACCTCGACCACGCGTGACACGGTCTCCTTCACCATCTTGTCGAAGCCGTCCTGGAGCGAGGATACGCTGAAGCCTTCGCCCTTGGTCTCGGCAAAGCGGTTGATCGCGTAGAGCAGGGTCTGGGCGGCATCGCCGGGGTGGAGGCCGGTTGAGTTCATCGACAGAGAAGCGGCCTTCGGCGTCAGGCCGATACCCTTGGGGTCGGCGATCTTGGAGTGGGTCTTGACCGTCGCCTCCAGCGCCTCGATGTCCATCTCGGCGCCTTGCACGATGCCGAGCACCCCGTCGTCCAGCCAGCCCGTCGTGCTGTCCTCGCCGCAAAGGCCCTCCAGGCTCTTGCCGATCTCATGCCGGCAGGAGGCCGCAGCCTCCTCCGACCAGCTTTCCAGCTCGCTCAGATCCAGCATGGTCAGCGTCGGCGCCCGATCCGACGGTTGAAGCCGGTCCATGAGCTGGTTCTTGAAGACGTCGGCCTTGAGGAAGGCGTTGCTTTCGGTAGGGCTCGGCAGCTCGATGCGGAAGCTGAGCTGCAGGGTGTCGGGGCGTTCGTCGCTGGCATGACCGGCCATGATCAGCCAGTGTCCGCCGATGCCCTCGAAGCCAATACGGCAAGGTGCTGCCCGGCCATGCGCCCTGACGTCATCGAGGAAGCGTGCCGCCGTTTCCGCAAGTTCCGGGAGGACGAGGTCGGTCAGACAGCGCCCGAGCAGCGCTTCGTCACTATGGCCGCTGACGGTCTTGGCGGCTCCGGCCACGTAGTTGATCCGCCCCGCAAGATCCGTCTCCAACAGGAGGTCGCCGCCAGCGAAGGCGAAGCCGATGAAGCGATCACGCTGCAGACGAAGAAGAGCCTCGCGTTTCGATGGACTGGTCACGGGCTTCCGATCTCATCCTTCCTCAAGAATCCGGCAGGCGGGCGCCATGAGGTCGGCTCTGGCAATCCCGAAGAACGTTCTGTTGTTCTATCGCGGGAAGGTTAGAGAAACGTTAACGCTGCCGGTGAGGACGGGCGGGACGATCCGAATCGGCGGTGCTCCGAGGCCGGCGAGCCGCAGCGGGCGGCACGAACCACGCCTTTCTAGCTGCAATTCGCTGAAAGGCTGGCTATATATCCCGCAAGCAGCGCGCAACGAGCGCATCGGCCCGGCGCCGAGAGCAAGCAGAAGAGGCCAGTGATGGCCGGAGGAACCATGACCCAAAGTCCGAAGATCAGCCGGATAGCCGGCGCGTCGTCAGCCCTGATGCTCGCCGCTTTCCTCGCCGCCTGCATGCCCCAGCAGGTGGCGGCGAAGGAGTGCCAGCTCACCGACAAGGCCAGCAGCAAGCCGTTCGCGGTCTTCCAGATCATGGGCTACCGCAACATCCCCGATCTCGGCACGCACTGCGTCCAGCCCCTCAAGATCTGGTATGGGCACGAGTTCTGGCCGGACGGTGTGCCGCGCAAGGATGACTTCGATCTCGGCCTTCCCGACCGCGACCGGGTCGACTATGTCGCCAGAAGGTCACCTGAGTTCGGCCACATCACCGTGCTCGACATCGAGCACTGGCCGGTCGAGGACCAGACCTTCGCGCAGGCAGCCGTCGACAACTACCTCACCGTGCTCGACTGGTTCAGAAAGGCGGCGCCGGCGGACCAGCAGGTCGGCTACTACAGCATGCTGCCGATCCGCGACTATTGGCGCGCACAGCGCGGGCCGGACGATCCGAAATACAAGGGCTGGCAGGAAGAGAACGACCGGCTGACCGACCTCGCGAGCGCCGTCGACATCGTGTTCCCGTCGATCTACACCTTCTACGAGGACCGCGAAGGCTGGCTCACCTACGCCAAGGCGCAGATCGACGAGAGCCGGCGGATCGCACCGGACAAGAAGGTCTACGCCTTTCTCTGGCCGGAATATCACCCCTCGAACGACACCCGCGCCGGCGAGCCGCTCGAGCCCGGCTATTGGCGCGTGCAGCTCGATTTCCTGCGCGAACATGCCGACGGCGTGGTGATCTGGACGATCGACGACACCAAGGCGATCGACTTTTCCGACATTCCCCCTTGGTGGGATGAAACCGTGCGCTTCATCGAGGAAGGCTTCGACTGCCAGGGCTGTTCTTGAGTCTCGCGACGGGCATCGAAGCATAAGCGTCGACAGGGCGTCGAAGAGGTGATCTATGTGCGGCATCGCTGGTTTTCAAGGCACTTACGGACAAGAGCTGCTGCTCCGCTTCAACGCGCGTCAGGAGCATCGGGGCCCTGACGATCACGCGATCTGGCATGATCCCGAGGATCGGATCGGCCTCGCCCATCGCCGTCTCAGCATCATCGACCTCAGCCCCGAGGCCGCCCAGCCGATGTCCGACCAGAGCGGCGACATCCAGCTGGTCTGCAATGGCGAGATCTACAATTTTCGGGAGCTTCGGAGCTTTCTCGAAGGCAAGGGCTATCGCTTCAAGACCCATTGCGACGTCGAGGTCCTGATCCATCTCTACGATCTCGAAGGCCCGGACATGCTGGACCGGCTGAACGGCATGTACGCACTCGCCATCTGGGATCGGCGGAAGAAGTCGCTGTTTCTCGCGGTCGACCATGCGCGGATCAAGCCGCTCTATTATGCCGAAACCGAAAGCGGCTTCGCCTTCGCCTCGGAAATCAAGGCGTTGCTGGACGTTCCTGATCTCGATCGCTCGGTCAATCCCGAGGCGATCCACTACCACCTCGCTTATCTCTGGTGCCCGGCTGACGACACCATGCTGAAGGCGGTGAAGAAATGCGCGCCGGGCGAAGCGCTCCTGGTCAGGGATGGCCGCATCGAGCGCAAATGGACCCACGAGCCGACGCACTATAATGCGCCGATTGCAGCGATGTCGGAAAGCGAGGCGATCGAGGCGCTGACCAGGGAGGTCGAGGCCGCCGTCGCCCGGCAGATGGTGAGCGACGTGCCGGTCGGCGCCTTTCTCTCGGGCGGGCTCGATTCCAGCCTGATCGTCGCCCTAATGGCGAAGCACACCGAGGCGGCGACGCTGCCCTGCTACACCATCAAGTCAGCGATCGGCGCCCATCGCGGCTTCGTCGACGACCTGCCCTATGCCCAGAAGGCGGCGGCGCATCTGGGCGTCAAGCTCGCCGAGATCGAGATCACGCCACCCTCGGCCGACGACATCGCCTCCATGATCGCCATGCTCGACGAGCCGCAGGCGGACATCGCGCCGATCAACGTCATGCTGATCTCGGCGGCCGCGCGCAAGGACGGGGTGAAGGTTCTCCTTTCGGGCGCCGGCGGCGACGACGTCTTCTCCGGCTATCGCCGTCACATCGCCCTTCGTCTGGAGCGCTGGTGGTCCTGGATGCCGGCACCGCTGCGCGCCGCCCTGCGTCAGGGCTCGCGCCTGGCGCCGGGCGGCAAGGGTTGGGGGCGGCGCGTGCAGACCGCCTTTCGCTCTGCGGACCGCCCTGCGGACGAGCGCATGATGTCCGCCTTCTTCTGGTCGGGGCGCGACGCCCGCCAGGCCCTCTATTCGGACGATCTCAGAGCAGCGATCGGCTCGAGCGACGTGCTCGCGCCGCTCACCGAGCGCTTCCAGCGGCTGTCTTCGGACGTGCCCGATCTGAACAAGCTTCTCTATCTGGAGCAGCAGTTCTTCCTCGCCGACCACAATCTGAACTACACCGACAAGGCGAGCATGGCCGAGGGCATCGAAGTGCGGGTTCCCTATCTCGACCGCGAGCTTATGAGCTTCGCCGCCACGCTCCCGGTCGACCTCAAGCTCAAGGGGACCACCACCAAATATCTCCTCCGAAAAATCGCCGAGCCGCTTCTCCCTCACGACGTCATCTATCGTCCCAAGGTCGGCTTCGGCGCGCCCATCCAGGAGTGGCTGGAAAGCGATCTCAAGGAGATGGTCGAGGACGTGCTCTCGCCCGAAAGCCTGACGTCAGCGCGGCTGGTTCGACCCCAAGGCGGTGGCGAGCCTTGCGCGCCGCCAACAAGTCGGGAAAAATCGACGCGACCATGACCATCTTCAGGCTGATCTGCCTCGAACTCTGGGCGGGCCACGAAACGTCGCCGACGACCAGCCGCTTGGCGGCTGCAGCTGAATGGTATGACCACTTCATTGGCTCCCGCAGCGTTGGTGCCAGGGTCGACGGTATGCGGTTCTGGTCTGGGGCGTTGTTTCGTGAATGGGGAAAGCGTGATGTCGGATCGTCCGCTGGTGCAAATTCTGCTGGAAGGGCTGCCGAGAAATGTAAAGCGTCTTTCTGGCCAGGCTTAAGCAATCCGGGAGGATCGACTTCAAGCTATCCAGCTCACCAGGCGGACCCGGGCCTGTTCGACAAGAGCGAGGCCTCTGCCTTCGCCGACAGCATCGAGTAGCCGACCAGGCCGGCGAGAGGAACTGCTTGGCAGGCGGCCGACTGGCATAGCCATTTCGAGGGCGGATCCGGATCTGGGTCCTGGCGACGTGATCGTCTGCGCCGGCAATCCGCGCTTCTTCGAACATCTACCCGCTGACCCTGCAGGCGCGACGCAAGGGCCTGCCGGTGATCTGGTGGTGCCAGGGATGGTCGCCTGAGCTTCGCCACGAACGACGAAAATCCGCCACTGGCTGACCCGGCGTTTCCCCGATGCGGTCATGGTCTATACGGAAAAAGAGGCGAAGGCCTTCGTCGAGCTCGGTTTTCCCAAGGATCGCACCTTCTTCCTGAATAACACGATCGACGAGACCTGGTGCAGGCCGCCGTCGACAAGGTCAGCGAGGCCGACGCCGCTTTCGCGAGCGTGAGAAGCTGGAGGGCGAAAGCTGCTGGTGTTCTGCAGCCGCCTCACGCCCAAGACCAGGCTGCTGCAAGCGGTCGAGGCAGTCCAGCGTGTCTCGGCCGAGCATCCGGACGTGCTGCTTGCCGTCATCGGCGACGGCACCATGCGCGCCGACGCGGAAGCCCTGGTCGAGGAGAAGGGCGCCGGGAACAGCGTCCGTTTCCTCGGCGCGATGTTCGACGAGGACCAGCTTGCTCCCTGGTTTCTGTCGGCCGAATGCCTGCTCTACCCCGGCCCGATCGGCCTCAGTCTGCTGCACGCCTTCGCCTACGGCTTGCCGGTGGTAACCCACGACAATCTGCGCAATCAGAGAACCCGGAGATCGCCGCTCTCGATCCCTGTGTACCAGCAACTGACCTTCGTCGAGAACGACATTGCCGATTTCGCGAAAGCGCTCGGCCGTATCATCAGTGATCCCGCCCCTGCAGTCGGCGATGAGCGAGCAGCCACCGCATCACGGCGCACCGCGACTACACCATGGCGGCCATGGTGCGGAACTTCGAACGCCGCGCTCGCCATGAGCGGACGTTCCGCCGAACTTGGATCTCGCGGCGTGATCCTCCCGAAGCGGCGAGGTCGCTGACATGCTGGCGGGCGTTCTTTCCAGCCGGCGGCTCACCAGCCTGCTCCCGAAAAACCTGGCCATGGGCGCCGCCTGGAACGCGCTCGCCCAGATCACCTATCGGGGTGCGAGTGATCCTCGGGATGCTGATCGCCGCGCGCATCCTCGGGCTGGAGCGCTTCGGTCAGCTCAGCATCCTCTACAGCACCACCATGACCTTCAACGTGGTCGCCTCGCTCGGCCTGATCATGACCGGCACCAAGCTGGTCGCCAAGCTGCGGGCAAGGACCCGGAGGACGGGCGCATCATCTGGCGCTTTGCCAGTGGGTCGCGCTGCTGAGCGGCGGCGTGGTCAGTCTCGGCATGCTCAATTCTCCCCATGGATTGCGTCGGAGATCCTGAACGATGCGGCGCTGGCCTCGGGCGTTCGCCTCACCGCGCTTCTCCTGCTGTTCCAGGTGCTCGCCGACAGCATGCTCGGCATCAATCTCGGCTTTCTCGCCAACTCGCGCCATCTTCTGGACCAATCTGATCACCGGCACCATCGCCTTCGTCCTCCTGATCGCAGGCGCTTATTATCAGGGCGTGGCCGGTGCGCTGGTCAGGCTGGCGTTGGCGGAGGTCGTCCGCTTCGCCCTCCTCCTGCACGCCAGCCATCGCGCCGCCACTGCACAGGGCATCACGCCTGGCTGGCGCTTTTCCCCGAGAAGAGCTGCCGGTGCTCTGGCATGTCAGCCTGCCCTCCATGGCGACCGCGATCCTCTGGTTGCCGGTCACCTGGATCGGTACGCTCATGCTGGTGCGCCAGCCCGGCAGCTTTGCGAAATGGGCCTGTTCGGCGCCGCCAATCAGTAGTTCTCGCTGCTGCTGTTCGTCCCGGGTGTGGTTACCCAGACGATCCTCCCCATCCTCAGCCGGCAGGTGGGTGACGGCGGGCGTCAGGAAGCGCGTGGCCTCGCGCTCGATCATCAGCGATCTTGTGCTGGTGCTGGTGGCGCTGATCTCGGCACCGCTGGTGCTCGCGAGCCCCTGGATCGTGGCGGCCTACGGCCCGGACTTCCAAAGCGGTGTCACAGGTCTTCATCGCCATGCTCGCCGCCGCCGTGGCCGCGGCACCCAGGGCATCGGCAGCTACCTCGCCGCCGAGAACCGCTTCTGGCTGCGCTTCCACGTCAATCTGCTCTGGGCCATCTGCTACCTCGCCGCCGCCTTCTATCTGGTGGTCGAGGTGATCGGCCTCGCCATCGCCCTGATCATCGCCTATTCCGCACGCACGCTCACGACTCTTCTTTACGTGCTGCGCGCTAAGGGCGGTGAAGGGAATGAGCCGCTTCGGGCTGATGGCGCTTCACAGCGCGATGACCAGCCCTCGTCGCCGCGAAGCTCGATCGATGCTGCAACCGGACGTTCGCCGATCCCGTCGATGGTCGACAGGACGACCCTGCCGCCGTTGGCCTCGGGTGCATCAACAGTCTTGCCGATCCGTCGAGTTGGCGACAATGACGAAACACCGCCCTTCTGCCTCGCGCGCATAGGCAAGCGCGTCGCCTTCGATCGACACCGGACGCCAGTCCCCGATCCGAAGCGCAGGCACCGTCGAAGCGCCAGCAGCTCGCGGGTGAAGGTGAGCATCGATCCAGGATCCTGCCGCTGCGCCTTCACTGCCTCCGCATAGTCATCTCAAGCGGCAGCCAGGGCTCGCCCGGCAGTGAACCCTCCATGGGATTCCGGCGACCAGGGGAGGCGGCGTGCGCACCCGGTCGCGGCCCTGGTCGAGATGGGCGAAGCCGAACGGATCCTGACCCTGGCCGGGCGGGATCGGCACGTTTTCGAGGCGGGAGTTGTCACCCATAGTAGAGCGTCGGCGTGCCGCGCAGCGCGAGCAGGATCAGCATCGCGACCAGCGCCTGCCGCGGCCCGACCCGGCTCGCGATCCGCTTCTGATCGTGATTGCCCAGCACCCAACTCGGCCAGCCGCCCTCGGGGAGGGCGGACTCATATTTCAAGATGTAAGCCTGCAGTGCTGCTGCTCGCCGGGGCTGCCACATCAGGTTGAAATTGAACGGTATCTGAAAGCCCGCCTCCGTCCGGTGCCGTAATAGGTGACGAGCTTTTCCGGCGGCAGGTAGATTTGTATTGAGCATGCGTTCCTTATCGAACTCTCCAACGACCCCGCGCATCTCGGCCATGATCGTGGATCTCCGGGCGGTCGGCGCTGAAGATCGGCGGAACCTTGCGAAAATCGGGCTGGCCTTCATGGAAATCGGGGTTCAGGGTCGCTTCGAAAGTGATCGTCGCTTGATCAGGAGCCAGCAGACATCCAGACGAAAGCCGTCGACGCCGCGCGCCAGCCATACATCGCCGCGCGCGCACCTCCGGGTTGCGCCAATTGTGAGGGTCCGGCTGCTCTTTCAGAAGAAATGGCAGTATATTGGCCTGTCGCCTCGTCCAGCGTCAGGCATCGCCGCCGGCGATGCTCACCCAGTTGTTCGGCGGACCGCCGCCCGGGGCGGGATCGCGCCAGATATACCAGTCACGCTTAGCCGACACTTGGCTGCTCCTGGCCTCCAGAAACCAAGGATGCCGGTCGGACGTATGGTTCGGCACGAAATCCAGGATCAGCCGGATGTTTCTCGCGTGCAGTTCGGTGACCAGGCGGTCGAAGATGAGAAGATCACCGAACAGCGGGTGGATGTCGGTATAATCGGCGACGTCATAGCCGAAATCCGCCATGGGCGAGGGATAGATCGGGGTGATCCAGACGGCGTCGATGCCCAACCACGTGAGATAGTCCAGCCGCTCGATGATCCCTTCGAGATCGCCGACCCCGTCGCCGTCGCTGTCCTGAAAGGAGCGAGGGTAGATCTCGTAGATCACGGCGCGCTGCCACCAGGGCCTGTTGCAGGAGGCCTGAGCGGTTGCTATCGCTGGTTTTCCCGTCATTCCCTCGGCCCTCGCCCTGGTTCATCGGTATGTCGTTGGATTCTCTTCTTGCAATGCACAACAAGTCTTGCCGGGAAAAGAGCGTGAAATCCGCTGAAAACCGCCATATTCGTTGAGATGACGAATATGTTGCAATGCACAAAAAATGTAAATAAAGTAGCGTTCGTCAGCCAGCCGTGCCATGTTCCGCGCGCACCGGAACAGTTTGACACAAACCTGCTGGACTAGAAGAGCTTGGCAACCGAAAACCCACCGAAAGAGCAGAACATTATTCCGATCGAGGAGGAGATGCAGCGCTCCTACCTCGACTACGCCATGAGCGTCATCGTCGCTCGTGCGCTGCCCGACGTGCGCGACGGCCTGAAGCCGGTCCACCGGCGCATTCTCTATGCCATGCGCGAGGGCGGCTACGATCACGGCAAGCCGCCTCGAAAGAGTGCCCGCATCGTCGGCGACGTCATGGGTAAATACCACCCCCATGGCGACAGCGCGATCTACGACGCTCTGGTGCGCATGGCCCAGGATTTCTCCATGCGCCTGCCGCTGATCGACGGCCAGGGCAATTTTGGCTCGATGGACGGCGACCCGCCGGCGGCCATGCGCTACACCGAGGCCAGGCTGGCCCTCGCCGCGGATGCGCTGCTCACCGACATCGACAAGGACACGGTCGATTTTCGCCCGACCTACGACGAGTCGTCCGAAGAGCCCGTCGTCATTCCGGCGCAATATCCGAACCTTCTGGTCAACGGCCAGGCCGGCATCGCCGTCGGCATGGCGACCAACGTGCCGCCGCACAATCTGGGCGAGGTGATCGACGTCTGCATCGCCATGGTCGACGATCCCGATCTCGGCTTCGAGGAGATGCTGGCGCTGATGCCCGGTCCGGATTTTCCGACCGGCGCCATGATCCTCGGCCATGCCGGCATTCGCCAGGCCTATGCCACCGGGCGCGGCTCGATCGTCATCCGCTCGCGCACCCATGTCGAGGAGATCAGGAAGGACCGCTTCGCGATCGTGATCACCGAGGTGCCGTTCCAGGTGAACAAGGCGCGCATGCAGGAGCGCATGGGCGAGCTGGTGCGGGAAAAGCGGGTCGAGGGCATCTCGGAGATCCGGGACGAGTCCGACCGCGATGGCACGCGCGTTGTCATCGAGCTGAAGCGCGATGCCGACAGCGATATCGTGCTCAATCAGCTTTTCCGCCACACCCCGCTGCAGATCAGTTTCGGCGTCAACCTGGTGGCGCTCAGAGGCGGTCGGCCCGAGCAGCTGAATGTCCGGGACGTGTTCGAGGCCTTCCTCGAGTTCCGCGAAGAGGTCATTCTCCGGCGCACCGCCTTCGATCTGGCGAAAGCGCGTGAACGCGCGCATCTCGTGGTCGGCCTTGCGGTGGCGGTCGCCAATATCGACGATGTCATCGCGCTGATCCGCGCCGCACCCGACCCCGCCACCGCGAAGGCCGAGCTTTGCGCACGCGATTGGCCGAAAGGGGATATCGCTCCGCTTCTAGCCCTGGCTGAAGAGAGCGGTGGCGGTGACGAGGTCGGCAGAGACGGCTATCGCCTGTCCGAACGTCAGGCCCAGGCGATCCTCGATCTTCGCCTGCATCGTCTGACCCAGCTGGAGCGCTCCAAGCTCACCGACGAACTGAACGAGCTCGTCGAGAAGATCAAGGCACTCCTTCTCATCCTGCGTTCGCGCGAGCGGCTGCTGGAGGTGCTCAAGGAGGAGCTCCTTCAAGTCAAAGAAAAATTCGCGACACCGAGGCGGACGACCATCGAGGATCTGGATTTCGACATCGACGTCGAGGACCTGATCCAGAAGGAGGACATGGTCGTCACGGTCACCAAGCTCGGCTACATCAAGCGCACGCCGCTCTCCACCTATCGGGAGCAGAGGCGCGGCGGCAAGGGCCGCATGGGCATGGCGACCCATGACGACGACCATCTGGCCCAGCTTTTCGTCTCGACCACGCACACGCCGGTGCTGTTCTTCTCCTCGGAAGGTCGGGTCTACAAGCTCAAGGTCTACAAGCTGCCGCTCGGCAATCCGCAGGCGCGCGGCAAGGCCATGGTGAACCTGTTCCCGCAGCTCACCGAGGGCGAGTACATCACCGCCGTCCTGCCGCTGCCCGAGGACGAGAGCACTTACGACGAGCTCTCCGTGGTGTTCGCGACCTCGTCGGGCAATGTCCGGCGCAACGCGCTCGCCGACTTCATCTTCGTGCCGGCCAACGGCAAGATCGCGATGAAGCTCGATGACGGCGACCACCTGGTCGGCGTCGCCGTCGGCACCGAGAACAGCGACGTGCTGCTTGCCGCCAAGGGCGGCAAGTGCGTGCGCTTTCCGCTCGCGAGCGTGCGCGTTTTCCGCTCGCGCAGCTCGGACGGCGTGCGCGGTATGGCGCTTGCCGGCGACGACCGCGTGATGTCCATGTCGATCCTGGATCATATCGAGGTCGACATCGACGAACGCGATGCGTTCCTTCGCTATGACGGCGGTCTGCGCCGCCAGAACGGCGACGGCCCGCCCGAAAAGCCAGCCGAGATCGGCGATGACCGACTGGAGGAGCTGACCGAGCGTCAGCAGATGATCCTCTCGGTGACGGTCAATGGCTATGGCAAGCGCAGCTCGGCCTATGAATACCGCGTCACCAATCGGGGCGGGCAGGGCATCATCAATATCGAGACCTCGGCGCGCAATGGCGACGTGGTCGCGGCCTTCCCGGTGACCGAGAACGACCAGATCATGCTGGTGACCGATCAGGGCAAGGTGATCCGTATTCCGGTGGATGGAATCCGCATCGCCGGACGCAACACGCAGGGCGTGACCCTTTTCAACACGGATCCCAATGAACATGTCGTTTCTGTGGCGCGGCTCGAAGGTGCTGCGGACATTGACGATGAAGGGGCTGAGGAAGACGAGAATGGGGGCCAGGAGGGAGAGCCTCCCAACTCGTCATAAGCTCACGACGGCCAAGACAAGGGAGGGTCCGCCGATCATGACGACGCCGCGCATTGGGGTATATCCCGGGACGTTTGATCCCATCCACAATGGCCATATCGACATCGTCCGGCGGGCGACCAGGGTTCTTGACCGGCTGGTGATCGCCGTGGCTGCGAATATCGGCAAGGATCCTTTGTTGACCCTGGACCAGCGCATCGAGCTCGCCATCCATGAGGGCGAGCAGCTGATGCGCAACGGCCGGGCCAATGGCTGCGAGATCCGCGTGGCCCCCTTCGAAAACCTGCTGGTGGACTTCGCGCGGGACGTCGAGGCGACGTTGATCATCCGTGGCCTGCGCGCGGTTTCGGACTTCGAGTACGAATTCCAGATGGCCTCCAACAACGCCCGCCTTGCGCCGGGCATCGAGACCGTGTTCCTGACCGCCTCCGAAACCAACCAGTTCATCTCTTCGCGCTTCGTCAAGGAGATCCACCGTTTCGGTGGTGACGTCTCCAGCTTCATCTCGGCGAACGCGATGGAGATGCTGGACCGGGAAGCGAACGGGTCCTGACGCCGCCCGATTGACTTTCCCGACAGGCCTCCGGCAATCATGAGGAAGTGAACCAGCGGGAGGCGGCCATCATGGACATGAGACTGGACGGCAAGCGGGTCATTCTGACGGCGGGCGCCGCGGGTATCGGCCGGGTCACGCTCAAGACATTCGTCGACGCCGGCGCTGATGTCTTCGTCTGTGACGTCGACGACGATGCCCTGAACGAGGTGCGCAGCAGCTTTCAGAATGTCGGCGTGATCCATGCCGACGTCTCCCATCCGGACGACGTCGACCGCCTTTTCGACACGGCGCTGGAACGGCTCGGCGGCCTCGACATCCTTTTGAACAATGCGGGCATCGCCGGCCCGACGGCGCGGGTCGAGGAGGTCGAGCTCGATGCCTGGCGGCAGACGCTCGATATCAATATCACCGGACAATTCCTTTGCACCAAGCGAGCCGTGCCCCCCATCAGGGCCGCAGGCGGCGGCTCGATCGTGAACCTCTCCTCAGCGGCCGGCCGCTTCGGCTTTCCGCTGCGTACGCCCTATGCGGCATCCAAATGGGCGGTGGTCGGCTTCACCAAGAGCCTCGCGATCGAGCTCGGCCCCGACAAGATCCGGGTCAACGCCATCTGTCCGGGGGCGGTCGCCGGTGAGCGCATCAATCGCGTGATCGCAGCCAAAGCCGAAGCGCGCGGTGTCCCTTTCGAGGAGATGTACCAGCATTACGCCAACACCGCCTCGATGCAGACGATGATCGATCCCCAGGACATCGCCAACATGATGCTGTTCATCTGCTCCGATGCCGGCCACCTCGTCTCCGGCCAGGTCCTCGGCGTCGACGGCAATGTCGAATATCTTCGCTAGGCAGGGTGGCCCTGCAGCCCTGACCTGGAGTCCTGCATGCGCGCTGTCATGCAATCTCCAATCTTGTCGGTTTGCCCGGGCTTGACCCGGACCTTTGCTTGCCAGTCCATCGATGTCGGTGGAGCATAGGGCATTAACGTTAAGAAACGGTTAACGGGGGGCACGCCATGAGGCCGGCGCCGGACAAGGTCGAGCGGGTTGCGGTCATCGGGGCCGGCACCATCGGAGCGAGCTGGGCGACGCTGTTCTTGTCGAAAGGGCTGGAGGTCGTAGCCCATGACCCGCGATCAGATGGGGAGGATCATCTGAAGCGCTTCATCGACGAGGCGTGGCCGGCCCTCGAACGTCTGGGGCTCGACGAGCGTGCCAACCCCTCGAAGCTTCGTTTCGTCGATGATCCGTCCGCGGCGGTTGCTGAAGCCGCCTTCGTTCAGGAGAGCGGCCCGGAAAACCTGCAGGCGAAGCGCGACCTCTATGCCAAGTTCGAACCTGCACTTACGCTATCGAGCGTCGTCGCCTCCAGCACGTCGGGGTTCATGCCGTCAGAGCTGCGGGCGGGCAGGGTGGGGCCGGAGCGCTATCTCGTCGGCCATCCCTTCAATCCGCCGCATCTGATTCCGCTGGTGGAGGTGGTGGGCGGCCCTGAGGCCGACCCGGCCGTGGTCGACTGGGCTGTCGCGTTCTATGGCTGGCTCGGCAAGAAGGCGATCCGCATCGACAAGGAAATGCCCGGCCATGTCGCCAACCGTATGCAGGCGGCGCTCTATCGGGAAGCCGTTCACCTGGTGCTCGACGGTGTCGCCACGCCGGCCGACGTCGATGCCGCGATCGCCTATGGGCCGGGCCTGCGCTGGGCGCTTTTGGGGCCGCACGCCCTCCATGAGCTCGCAGGCGGCAAGGGCGGCATGCGTCACCATCTCGAGCATCTGGGCCCGGGTGTCAGTGCCTGGTGGGCCGATCTCGGCAGGCCGGAGATCACGCCCGAGACCATCGATCGGCTGGTGGCTGCCTACGAGGCGGATGGTCCGGCTCCGGTCGAGAAACTGGCGGCTGAGCGCGACAGGCTTCTTCTCGCGCTTTTGCAGGTGCTGGCTCGTGAGCGTGCTGTCGAAGGAAAGGCGAAGGCATGAGACCGGTTCGGAGCGTTTTGTCCGTCATGGTCATGGCCGTGGTCATGGCAGGACCGCCGATGTCTGCCTGGTCAGCGATGCCCGACAGCGGAAGCTCCGCCGATCAGCAGGAAGACGGCGCCTATGCGAAGGGGCGCGAGGCCTTCGACGAGGAGGACTGGCAGAGCGTGATTGATCACATGAGCGAGGTGGTCGAGGAGAAGCCCTGGCACGACGACGCCTACAGCCTGCTTGGCTTCGCCTATCGGAAGCTCGGGGACTTCGAGACGTCGCTTGCCAATTACGACAAGGCGCTCACGCTGAACCCGCATAATCGGGAAGCGCTCGAATATCTGGGCGAAGCCTATCTAGAGATGGATCGGCCCGAGCGCACCGAAGAGGTGCTGGCTACGCTGGCGCTGGAGTGCCAGCGTGTCGCCGCGAGATTCGCGAACGGCGATTGGCGAACAGGCTGTGAGCCATGGCTGGAATTGAACGCGGCCTACCAGGCCTATGTCGCCGGCAGGCCGCGTCCGCATCAGGAGGGTGAACCCTCCGGCGGCGACTGACCCCTAGAGCTTGGAAAGATCGAGGGTGATGCCGTCCTCGGCCCAGGCTTTTTCATAGAGCTTGCGAGTCTCGGTGGCACCGAGGTCGTCACCCGCCGCTTCGTAGGCTTCGGCAAGACCGTAGAGCGCCCAGCCGTTGTTCGGGTAGTTCACCAGGCTCTGGCGGTAGACCTGGATCGCTTCGTCGATCCGGCCGGCCGAGGTGAGCGCCGCACCCAGGGACTGGCGCACCGGGTAGTACCAATAGGGCGGCTCCATGTAGGGCAGCGTGTCCTGGATCTGCACCGCAACATCGAACTCCTCGGCGGCGCGTGCGAAATCCTCTTCCTGCTGCGCAATCCGGCCTTCCAGAACGTGGCGCGCGATCCGCAGCAGATCGGGGGCCGGTACCGCCCAGTCCAGGAGGAACTGGAAGTCGCTGGCGGCATTCAGCTCCGATATCATCGCAGCTTCGCCGCGCGCTGCCTCCAGCTCGCCCTTGGCCGCAAAACCCACGCCGCGCATATAGTGCCACATCGCCTTGACCATCGGGAAACGATCGCCGGGGTCATCGACCACGAGGATCTCCTCGGGCGGGCTGAATTGTGCGTGGGCGAAATAGGGTGCTGTCAGGATCGCCTGGATCCAGCCGACCTCGGCCGCGACGTCCTCCGAGACATTGCCGCGGAGCTTGTCGACCGACCAGCGCACATTCGCGGCGTCGCCTGCATATTGTGCACCCTGGATGACGAAGTGGATATTGTGCGGATAATACCCGGCCCGATAGACGCCCTGATCGTCGACCTTGTCGAAATAGGCCTCGTCAGCCTCGACCGCGGCCCGGTTGGCCTTGATCGAGTCCAGATGGCGGCCGACTCGGATGTAGATGTGCGAGGGCATATGCACCAGATGACCCGCACCCGGCATCAGCCTCCCCAGCCGATCCGCAAATGCCTCCGCCTTTTCCGGCGTGGTCGAGGCTTCCATCAGATGGATGTAGAGATGGATGGCACCGGGGTGATCGGGATTGGCGGCGAGCACGCTCTCGATCGCCGCGATCGCATCGCCGATGCCAGCCTTGGGCGTGCGCCCGTCCAGCTCCCAATAGTCCCAGGGCATGGTGTTCATGGCCGCGTCGGCATAGAAGGCCGCGATGTCCTGATCCTCCGGAAACTGCTTTCGGACGTCGGCCATCGCCGCAGCGTAGGCCGTCGCCAGCTCTCCTGGATCGGCACTGGAATCGGCGGAATAGCGGGCCGTCAGTGCCTCGATCAGCGCCTGCTCGCGCGGACTGGCATTCGCGGCCCGCTCTTTGGCCTCGTCGAGCGACACCAGGGCCGGCTCGAGCGCGCCTTCCATCATCGGCGCGTTGATGTTGGCACCGAGCGCGAAAGCCTCGCCCCAAAAGCACATGGCGCAGTCGGGATCGAGGCGCTGCGCCTTGCGAAATGCGCGCACCGCCTCGGCGTGGTTGAAGGCGTAGCTGAGGCGCAGGCCCTGATCGAAAAAGGCCTGGGCTTCCGGCACGCCTGTGGTGATGGCGAAGCTGTGATCGCCGAGATTGTTCCAAAGCTCCGGCCCGGGATCGTCGCCTGTCGCCGCCAGCACCTCGGCCAGGGCGATCTGGGCATTGGGATTGGCGTAGCCCGCCTTCTTGCTCTCCGGCCCGCAGACGCCGAGCGCCATGATGGCCGGATCGAACAGCTCGCCAATCGAGCTTTCCTTGGCCAGGGTCGCCGATCCGCTCAGCAGGAGCGCCCCGGCGACGCTCATGGCTGACCAGCCGGCAATCCGGTCGAGCAGGTTCTGTTTCGTCGACATGTTTCTTTCCCCATCGCCACCGCGGTTTTTCAATAAGGCGGCTCGTTGAATGGTGCGATCGACCCGGCCCGCTCACCTTGGCTTCCAAGCCGTTCTCTAAAGCTAGGCCGGTCAATCCAAAGGGTTCGATCGCCGTCGGGCCTCCCCAATAATTTGGAAGCTGGCGATCGTCGTTCATTCTTTCGATACCAGCCTGCTGGAGGCGAGGCTGTAGCGAATGCTACAAAGCGTGAGTTTTATGGAGGCGGGTGCCGGCTTGTCGTTCTGCAGATTTCTCGGGCAATTTTAATCACTTCTTTAGACAAATAACAGAGACTCCAAGAACGGTGAGAACGGTCCGAATCCTTGGAGAGACGGCGATGGCACTTATGCAGTGGGTCTACGCGAGTGCGGCCAGCGACTCGTTCACGTCGGCCGACCTCGACACCTTGCTGACGACCGCCCGCGCCAGGAATGAGGCGGCAGGCGTGACCGGCATCCTTCTCTACCATGACGGATCGTTCCTGCAGGTGCTCGAAGGCGAAGAAGCGACAGTGAGCGAGGTCTACGATCGGATCTCGAAGGACAAACGCCATTCCGAGCTCAGTCTGATCTTTCGCGGCACCATCGATGAACGCAATTTCGGCGCCTGGAGCATGGGCTTCTATCGCCCCAAAGATGCCGGCGAACTGCCGGGCTTCGTCGACATCCTGCGCTCGGCGACCACGGGTATGCTCGATCTGCAAGGCACGGCCGATCGCGTGAGGAAACTGATCGATGGCTTCAAGGACGGGCGCTGGCGCCAGAAGGTCGCCGCGTAATGTATGACCTCATCACGAACTGCGCTTCCCCACCGAGAGATGGACGGCCTAGGACTTCAGTTTGAAAGAGAACCGCAGGCCGGCTTGCCTGTCGTCTTCCTAAAGCCCGAAGATCGATGCCAGGCCTGCCTGATCGCCGAATTTGGCCATGACGGCGTCATTCGGTATGGCGGCGTCCAGCTCGTCAGCGGCGCGCAGCACCAGTGGCAGCAGGTCGACGTCGCCCACGGAGTTCAAAAAGAAGCTCTTGTGGGACAGGAGCCAGTGGACGGCGGTGCGGATATCGTCCTCGTCTTCAAGCGGCTGATACCAGGTGTTGCGATTCTGATGGACGCCAGCCGCCCAGGGGCCGCGAGCGATCGATTTGATGGTCTGCACGGCGACATTGCGTTCCTCGCAGATGGCGACCGTCGCCTTGAAATCGGCCGAATATTTCGGATGCGCGGCGGCGAACCAGTTCCAGGGCATCAGCACCGAAGAGAAGTCAAAGCGCTCCAGGCTTTTCCGATGCATGGCGGCGACCGTCCAGCCATGGCCGGTGACGCCGATGTGGTCGACGTAGCCCGCTTTCTTCGCTTCCAGAATCGCCTCCATGGCGCCGCCGGGCGCGAAGGTGCGCTCCCAGTCGTCCGGGTGGATCAAGCAGTGCAGCTGCAGGAGATCGAGCCGGTTGGTGCGCAGCCGCTCCAGCGATTGCTGGATCTGTGCCTTGCAGCCGTCATAGTCGAACTGATCGGTCTTGGTCGCGAGGAAGAAGTCGTCGCGCGCCCGCTCCATCCATGGGCCGATGCGCAGCTCCGCATCGCCGTAGCGTGGCGCTGTGTCGATGTGGTTGACGCCGTAGCGGTAAAGGACATCCAGGGTCTGGTCGGCCGTATATTGATCGACGTTCTTGAGCGCGGCTGCGCCGAAGATGACCGCTGAGCTCATATGGCCGGTCCGGCCGAACGGCCGTTTTTCGATAGCCATGCCAACCTCTCACGAAGTTTCCGTCACCTGCCCCAATGGTGCGGCCAGTGCAGAGGTCGCGTCAACCGCGGACGGTCAACCCGATCTGGAGTGCGGACGCCTGTCCAAATTTTGTTGGCACGCCGAGGCATCTGACATTATGACAACATCCTAACGAAAAAAGACATCATCAGGCGGCTGACGATTTCATGCGCGCGACGGCCTTCACCTTGCTTGTCGGATTTCTCGCCGGGTTTTCGATGATCGAGGCCTATCTGCGCTTCGACGACTACAGTGCGCACGCCGTCGACTATGCCTATCACGAATGGGATGGCCGTACGCGCCGGGTAATGGCGACGGCGGAGGACCTGGCCGACCCGCGGCAAGCCATCGTCTTTCTCGGCGATTCGATGCTGGCCGGGATCAAATGCGGCCCCGCTCTCAATCTGGCCGGGCATTTTTCGCACGCGATGCACGAGGTCGCGCCGGGCTACAAGGCGATCAATCTCGGATCGGCCAACACGTCCGTTTTCGCCTATCTCGATCAGCTCCAGGGGTACGAAGCGGCCGAAGGCACGCCTGCTGGCGTGATCGTCATGCTCTATACCAACGACATCGATGTGATCGAGCCGCGCATGTGCCCGGTCGCCGATGTGATCGAGCGTGCGGACGCGCTGTCTCCCGAGGAGAAAGCCGGGATCCGACGCTTTTGCGCTGGTATCGTTCCCGGCGAGCCCGCCGCTTCAGGATCGACGTCCTGGTTCAGCATCGGCGGACCGGTCGACCGGTGGCTGCACGGGGTTTCCTATGGCTATCGCTTCTTCCGTGAGGCCTCGGCGCAACTCGCGGTCGGCTTCAGTGGTGACGAGACGATCGGCCGGCTTCGCTATCCAGGTCTCTGGTCTGACCTGAACAGTCTGGAGTTTCGCCTGATCGACATCGGACTGCAGGCGATCAGGGCGCGCGTTCGGCGGGATGCGATTCCGATGATGGTGGCATTCTATCCGCCGGTGGAGCACCTGTCCGTCGACAATCCGATGTATCCGGCAACCGAACGTGCCGGCTCCGAACTCGAACGGCGTCTCGGCGTCGCCGTTCTGAACGGTTTCGATGCCTATCTCGACGATCCGCGCGCCAGCCGCAACATGACGCGCTCGCTCACGGACGCACATCCGAGCTGCCTTGGACACCAGATCCTGGCCGAGTGGCTCATGCGCAAATTCGACGACATCGGAGGATTCGACGGGCCGTCGCTCGACGACAGCTCGACCTTGACCGCGACGGGCTCGGCCATTTTTGACCATGCTGCCAAGCCATGACACGTTGACATTGCCGATCAGGCGTGATGCCGGTGTAGAAAGCTTTTTCGATGAGTTACGGGATGATCGATGGCCAGAGCGGATGAAGACAGCGGCGAGCTGGTCGGCAGCTTCGACTATATCATCGTCGGTGCCGGCACGGCCGGCTGCTTGCTCGCCAACCGGCTGAGCGCCGATCCCGGCCGAAAAGTGCTGCTGCTCGAAGCCGGCGGCAAGGACAATTGGATCTGGTTCCATATTCCGGTCGGCTATCTCTACAGCCAGGGCAATCCGCGCGCCGACTGGTGCTTCAAGGCCGAGGCCGATCCCGGCCTGAACGGCCGTGCCCTCAACTACACACGCGGCAAGGTGCTGGGCGGCTGCTCGACCATCAACGGCATGATCTACATGCGTGGCCAGGCGGCGGACTACGATCACTGGCGCCAGCTCGGCAATGTCGGCTGGTCCTGGGAGGACGTGCTGCCGATCTTCAGGAAGACCGAGGACCACTTCGCCGGCGAGAGCGAGCTGCATGGCGCCGGCGGCGAGTGGCGGGTCGAGGAGCCGCGGATCTCCTGGCCGATTCTCGACGCCTTCAGGGATGCCGCTGCCGAAGTCGGTATTCCCCGGATTGTGGACTTCAATGGCGGTGACAATGAAGGCTCCGCCTATTTCCAGGTCAATCAGAAAAAGGGCATACGCTGGCACGCCGCGAAGGCCTTCCTGAAGCCCGCCCGGGACCGGAAGAACCTCGCCGTCATGACCCATGCGCAGACCGAGCGCATCGTCCTCGACGGCAGGCGAGCGACTGGGGTGCTGTTTCGTCAGGGCGAAAGGCTGAAGCGGGCGGACGCGCGGACCGAGATCATCCTTGCAGCCGGTTCGATCGGCTCGCCGCAGATCCTGCAGCTCTCCGGCATCGGCAATGGCTTCATGCTGGCAGAACTGGGCATCGAGCCGCTGCACGAGCTTCCGGGTGTCGGCGAAAACCTGCAGGATCACCTGCAGCTCCGCCTGGCCTACAAGGTCAAGAACATCCAAACGCTGAATGAGATGTCTCAGAGCCTCCTGCAGAAGGCGAAGATGGCGTTCGACTATGCCCTGTACCGACGCGGTCCGCTCACCATGGCGCCGTCGCAATTGGGCGCGTTTGCGAAGTCGTCGGACGAGTTTGCGACCGCCAATCTGCAGTATCACGTACAGCCGCTGACGCTCGAAAAATTTGGCGAGCCGCTGCACCCGTTTCCGGCATTCACCGCATCCGTGTGCAATCTACGGCCGGAGAGCAGGGGGCATGTTCGCCTGAGAAGCGCCGATCCGAGTGCTGCGCCCGTCATCAAGCTCAACTATCTTTCCGCCGACAAGGACAAGCAGGTCGCCGTCGACGCCATCCGTCTGACCCGAAAGATCGTGCTCGAGACCGAGGCGATGAATCCCTATGAGCCTGAAGAGTTCATGCCTGGCCCGTCGGCGCAGTATGATTCCGAACTGGCCAAGGCCGCAGGCGATATCGGCACCACGATCTTTCATCCGGTCAGCACCTGCAAGATGGGGGGCGATCCGGCCGCGGTGGTCGACGATCAGCTGCGCGTCCATGGCCTCGAGCGTCTGCGCGTCGCCGATGCCTCGATCATGCCGACCATCACCTCGGGCAACACCAACGCGCCGACCCTCATGATCGCCGAGAAGGCGGCGGCGATGATCCAGGAGGCCGCCAAGGGCTAGGGCCTGCGCGAGCAAAGGAGGAATGATGGCATCGGAATTCAAAGACGGGGTCGCCTTCGTCGAGGGCAAGTTCTGCCCCATCCATGAAGCGCGCATCCCGCTTCTCGACTGGGGCTTTCTCCGCTCCGACGCCTGCCAGGACACGGTTTCGGTCTGGAACGGTGCCTTCTTTCGCCTGGAGGATCACCTCCAGCGCTTCGAGCGCAGCTTCACCCGTCTGCGCATGATCTGCCCGCATGATCGCGCAGCGCTTCACGAACTCGCCATGGAGGCGGTGCGGCTGACCGGCTTGCGCGAGGCTTATCTGCAGCTGATCATGACCCGCGGACGGCCGCCGATCGGCAGCCGCGACATTCGCCTTGCGCAGAACAATTTCTTCCTGTTCTGCGTGCCCTATATCTCGATCGCCACGCCCGAGCAGAAAGAGCGGGGCCTGCATCTGATCGTCAGCGACATCCGGCGTATTCCGCCGACCTCGGTCGATCCGACCATCAAGACCTATCACTGGTTGGATTTCGAGATGGGGCTGTTCGAAGCCTATGACTGCGGCGGCGACACGGTCGTGCTGACCGACGAGCACGGCAACGTCACCGAGGGCCCAGGCTTCAATCTGTTCGCCGTCAAGGACGGGCACCTGCTGACGCCGGATGCCGGCTGCCTGGACGGCATGACCCGTGACACCGTGTTCGCGCTCTGCGCCGAGACCAATCTCGATTGCGTGCCTGCGCCGCTGCCGGCTGACGACCTCGGCAGCATGGACGAGATCTTCATCTCGAGCACCGCGGGCGGACTGATGCCGGTCAGCCAGGTCGACGGGCAGGTGATCGGCGCGTCATCGATCGGCCCGGTCACCATGCGCCTGCGTGATCTCTACTGGTCGAAGCGAAGCAAAGGCTGGCATGCGACCCCGATCGATTACGGGCCGGAGGACTCCGTTACCGGTCAAAATAGGGATTGAGGCCGTAAAGCTGCGGCTGATAGATGGCGTTCGCCGCAACTATTCTGTGGCCGTAGGGGCCAGGGCTGCCGACGAAGGCGTGCACAGCTCTCGCCTCCAGCATCTGCCTGGGTGAGCCCTCGGCGCCGATCAGGCTGCATCCCGACAAGAGGGCCGCTGCGGCGAGGATGATGACAGATCGCATGGCCGTTCTCCTCTCTTCATAGAGAAGATGTTGGCACGCTTGCGGCCGGAGAACAGTAGCATCGATCACATTGGCGGCGGGCCAGTCTGCAGGCGGACGTCGCCAAAAGCCGCTCAGCCGTTGAGCAGCGCCAGGGTGCCGGGATCGCGCTCGCCGGCGTAGAACATGTCGAGCGCCTGGCCAAACAGCGGCTCGGACGGATCGGCCGCGGCGAACAGCGTCAGGCATGAGCGGAATTTCAGATCGTCCGGCGAGCCGAAAATCTCATGGGCCGTGCGTTCGGGATGTCCGATCACCGCGGCGACGCAGGTCTTCAACCGAGCGCCCAGCACGGGATCTGCAAGATAGCGCCTGGCTTCCGCGATGTCGGCGATGCCGTAGCGTTCCGCCATGGCCGATCGTCCGAGACCTCTGAGCTGAGGCAGGATGAACCACATCCAATGCGATCGCTTCCGTCCCGCTTCGAGCTCGGCAAGCGCCGTTGGGTGGACCGGCGCTTGAGCCTCGGTGAAACGGGCGAGATCGTCCAAATTCTTCTCCAGGGGCGATCGGCAAGGGAGCCCAGCGGCTCAGACGATCCTGCCATGATCAGCGCAAGCATGCCAAATGGCAGCCGTTCGGACGGCCGAAGGCGCCCCCGGTGTCATCGCGGGCGGCGGACGACGCGCAGCTTGCCGCTCGGCCCGCCGCCGCAGAAGAAGCGATCCCGTCCGTCGGACTCCAGCCCCGACACGCCGACCTCAGGCGGCATGTCCAGTCTTTCCAGCACCTCGCCGGTCTGCGGATCGATCCGCCGAAGGTCGCTCTCATCGCCTTCCCAGGTGCCATGCCAGAGCTCGTCGTCGAGCCAGGTGACGCCGGTGACGAAGCGGTCGGACTCGATGCTGCGCAGGACCTCGCCGGTCTCGGGATCGAGCTGGTGGATCTTGCGATCGCGATACTGCCCGATCCAGAGCGAACCCTCCGCCCAGGCGAGACCGGAGCCGCCATCGCCACTGGGTGTCGGAATCGTCGCGAGCACGGCGCCGGTCTCGGGATCGATCTTCTGAATGCGGTCCTCGGCGATCTGAAACAGATGCTCGCCATCGAACGCGGTGCCGGCATTGGCGGTGACGGCGATCGAGCGCGTCGTCTCGCCGGTTTCCGGATCGAGCGCGTTCAGCCGATCGCCGGATGCAAACCACACCTGCCGGCCGTCGAAGGTGACGCCGTGAACGCCCTCCAGGTCGGGGAAGGGGCCGTAGTCGTGAATGATCTCGGCTGCCGATCGTTTCATGCTGGTCTCCCGTTCAAGACACCCGTCACCCTAGGCGCTCGGCAGAGGGCCCGGGAGTAACAAGATCGTCGCGAAACCCGGTAAAGGCGTCGTCCAGCGGCGCGCGCGGCCACGCCCGAGGCTCTCCACCTTACGGGCCACGGCGAGCGCTTCCAATGAGCGCTGCACGCTTCGCTGGCTCGTCCCCAGCGCCAGGGCTAATGCGGAGCTGGACCAGGCCTCGCCATCGGCGAGGAGCGCGAGCAAGGCGCCGTGCGGCCCATCGATCGGCGGTGCCAGCACCACAATCTCGGCCGCAACGCAGGGAGTGATCGCGAAGCCGTCCCCGGTCGCGGTCACCTCAGCCAGACCCTGAAGCTCGGCACGCAAGCGCGCGATCTCGACCCGAAGCCGGGCGCGATGGGAGTCATCGGCATGTTTTGCGCAAAAGGTGCTGGTGAGGAGCTTTTCTCTCGTCACACCTTCCGGCCATGCTTCGCCAAGCGTGCGCACCAGCGTGAACAGCACCGGACGGGTCGCGAGCGACACGACCCGTTCCCAATGCCGAACGACATGACGGCAGGCATCCACGATGAGCGTATCCGATCCGATCAGCGCCTCGACCTGATCCAGCAGGAGCGGACGTTCCTCGCCGCGCGCGATCAAGCGCGCCGAAGGCCTCGTGAGAAAGAGCGAGGCGCTTTCGATCTCGGCAGTCAGTGCTGGAATGTCTGCCTCTCGTGCAGCGGCCTTCGCCCGGGCAAGCGCGCCCAGCGCTGCCCCGATCCTGAGACGCCGCATCGCGAAGCCCGCGACCGTGAGTTCGTGAACCGCGCGCAAGGCGGGCGGGAAGGGCTCGGGATCGAGAGCTTTGAGTTTCCGCTCGGCCTCATCCAGGCGGCCAGTCAACAGCAGACGCCGGATCTCCAGCGAGCGTCCGAAGGCGGCATTGACCCGGTCGCCGCGTCGCTCCAGCGTCGCGGTCGCCGCCTCGAGCGCCTTTGGCCGCCAGCTCAGATCGCGCGAGACCAGGGCGATCTCCGCCTCGGCGAGGGCGCAGCGCGCCCGCGCCACACTCTCCTTCGGGCTGAAGGCGTCAGCCGCGCGTCTGAGGAGCACCTTCGCCCGATCCAGATCGCCAAGCCTGGCCATGGCGATGCCGCGCAGCGCCAGCGCCGGCGCGTCCTCGCGAAGCGCCACCTGGTTGAGCGCGCCGAACAGATCACCCGCTGCGAGCGCCCGCGCCGCCGCCGTGATCAGGGCGTCCATCGATATCCCGCCAGATTTGTCACTCCCATCGACCGGATGAACGGTCCTAGTCTCGCAGGCACGATCATGCAACCAATGGAGAGCCTCATGACCGACGCCCCCCTGTCCGCGTCCAATGTCGTCTCACGCCAGGCGTGGATCGACGCACGCAAGGCCCATCTGGCCAGAGAGAAGGCGCTGACCCGAGAGCTCGATGCCCTGCGCGTGGAGCGACGGAAATTGCCCTGGGTCAGGATCGAGAAGCCCTATCTGTTCGATGGTCCGGACGGCCCGTGCTCGCTGTCGGATCTGTTCCAAGGTCGCAACCAGCTCGCCGTCTACCATTTCATGCTGGCGCCTGGATCCGATCATATCTGCCCTGGCTGCTCCTTCATCGCCGATCATGTCGATGCCGCACGCCGGCATTTCGAGCAGGCCGACCTGTCCTTCTGTGCGATCTCGCGCGCGCCTTTGGAGCGCATCGAGCAGGTCAGGCGCCGCCTCGGCTGGACCTTCCCTTGGGTGTCCTCGAACGGCACCGACTTCAACTACGACTTTGGCGTGTCCTTCCGCAAGGAGGACATCGAAGCAGGCCGGGCCATCTACAACTACGACACCGTGATCAGGAAAAGCGAGGACATGCACGGCACCAGCATCTTCGCCAAAAGCGAGAGCGGCGAGCTGTTTCACACCTACTCGACCTTCTTTCGCGGCGACGAGCCAATGATCGGCGCCTTCAGCTGGCTGGACCTCACCCCCAAAGGCCGAAACGAGGACGGAACCATGAGTTGGGTGAGGCTGCACGATGAATACGGCGCCGCGGATCAAGGCTAAGGCGTCGCCGTCAGCCTCCCGCGTTAGCCTGAAGCGTCGGAGATCATCCGCCATGTCTCGGCCTTCCGTTTGGCCGACAATGATGGCATGATTTTTTTCAAGACGACCCTTCAAGGGTCGCCGGCACGTCGTACAGGAACGTAGGTAGAAAGCAGGGGAGGCTCGTTCATGCAGCTGAGTCGCGAGGAACTGAGAGAAGCCTATAAGCGGATGACGACCATCCGCGAATTCGAAGACACGCTCCACGAAGAGTTCTCCGCAGGCAACATCCCGGGTTTCGTGCATCTCTATGCCGGTGAAGAAGCATCGGGCGTCGGCGTGTGCATGCATCTCGATGACCGAGACGCGATCGCATCCACCCATCGCGGCCACGGCCACTGCATCGCCAAGGGCGTCGATCCCAAGGGTATGATGCTCGAGATCTACGGCAAGAAGGGCGGGCTCTGCGGCGGCAAGGGCGGCTCGATGCACATCGCCGATCTTTCCAAGGGCATGATGGGCGCGAACGGCATCGTCGGCGGTGGTCCGCCCTTGATCTGCGGTGCCGCGCTTACGGCAAAGACGCTCAAGACCGGCGGCGTGGCGATCGCCTTCGTCGGCGATGGTGCATCCAACCAGGGCACCACCTTCGAGAGTTACAATCTCGCCAAGGTCTGGAACCTGCCGGCTGTTTTCATCGTCGAGGACAATGGCTATGCCGAGAGCACGGCCAGCGGTTGGTCGGTGAGCGGCAGCCAGGCGGCACGCGCTTCCGGCTTCGGCATGCCCTGCATCGAGGTCGACGGCCATGATTTCTTCGCCGTCTGGGACGCGGCCAGGGAAGCCATCGACCACGCCCGCTCCGGCAAAGGCCCGCATATGCTGCACTTCAGGCTCAACCGCTATTACGGCCATTTCGAGGGCGACGCGATCACCTACAAGGCGCCGGACGAACTGGACAAGATCAAGGCGGTCAAGGATTGCCTGATGCTGTTCAAGCAGCGGGTGACCGAAGCCGGTCTGCTCGACGCCTCGGAAATGGACGAGATCGAGAAGGAGAGCAAGGCCGCGATCAAGGACTGCCTCGCCGAGGCCAAGGCCGGCGATCTGCCGACCAAGGCTGACCTGATGACCGACGTCTATGTGAACTATCAGTTCTGATCGGGGGAGTTCTGATCATGCCAATGAAAAGCTATCGCCAGGCGATCAACGAAGCGCTCCGCCAGGAAATGGAGCGGGACGAGCGTGTGGTCATCATGGGTGAGGACGTCGCGGGCGGCATGGGTGCGCCTGGAGAGGATGATGCCTGGGGCGGGCCGCTCGGCGTCACCAAGGGTCTGATGCCGATCTTCGGCCGTGATCGGGTGCTGGACACGCCGATCACCGAAAGCGCCTTCATCGGCTGCGCCGCAGGTGCCGCCGCTACGGGCCTGCGCCCGGTCGCCGAGCTGATGTTCGTCGACTTCATGGGGGTCTGCTTCGATCAGATCTTCAACCAGGCGGCCAAGTTTCGCTACATGTTCGGCGGCAAGGCGGTGACGCCCTTGACCATCCGCACCATGTACGGGGCCGGCTTCCGTGCCGCGTCGCAGCACAGCCAGTGTCTCTACCCTTTGTTCACCCACATTCCCGGACTGAAGGTGGCGCTGCCGTCCAACGCCTATGAGGCCAAGGGACTTCTGACCCAGGCGATCCGCGACGACGATCCCGTCATCTTTTTCGAGCATAAGGCGATGTATGACGACGAGGCCGACGTGCCGGACGAGGCCTACACCATCCCCTTCGGCGAGGCCAATGTAACCCGCGAGGGCGACGACGCCACCATCATCGCCTTCGGCCGTATGGTGAATTTCGCGAACGAGGCCGCGGATAGCCTGGCCAAGGCTGGGATCACTTGCACGGTGGTTGATCCACGTACGACGTCGCCGCTGGACAAGGAGACGATCCTCGAGACCGCCTCCGAGACCGGCCGCGTGGTGGTGGTGGATGAAGCTCATCCACGCTGCAATATGGCGACGGATGTCGCCGCGCTGATTTGCGAGAACTGCTTCTCGGACTTGAAGGCGCCGATCAAGCAGGTGACGGCTCCGCACGCACCGGTACCCTTCTCGCCGGCGCTGGAGGACATTTACATCCCGCAGGTCGCCGACATCGAAGCCGCGGTCCGCTCGATCACCGGCAAGCTTTCTTGATTTTTAGGGCGTGTGCGGCGGCTGTCCCGGCCTCCGAGCCTTCGCGGCAGGCGGGGTCGGGGCACTGTCGCTCAAACTGAACTCAGGCAAGTGCGGGAAAAAATGAGCATACAGCCGATCGTGATGCCGAAATGGGGGCTCGCCATGCAGGAAGGCATGGTGGCTGCATGGCATATCGAGCCTGGTACGGAGATCAAGGCCGGTCAGGAGATCATGGATATCGAGACCTCCAAGATCGCCAATGCCTATGAGAGCCCGCTTGGCGGTACGTTCAGAAAAATTGTGGTCGCTGCAGGCGACACGGTGCCGGTGGGTGCCCTGCTCGGCGTCGTCGCCCCGTCCTCGGTGACCGACGACGAGGTCGATGCCTATGTCAAGGACTTCAACGACAATTTCGACTGGGACGCGGCCGCTGGCGACAGCGGCCCCGAGCCCGAGACGGTCGATGCCGGCGGCACGCGCATTCGCTATCTGAAGATGGGCGAGGCGGACGGTGCCCCGATCATCTTCATCCATGGCTATGGCGGTGACCTCAACAACTGGATGTTCAATCAGGAGACACTGGCTGAGAACAGCACGACCTATGCGATCGACCTGCCCGGCCATGGCGGCTCGACCAAGGCCGTCGGCGACGGCTCGCTGGACGTTTTCACCGCGGCGGTTCTCGCCTTCATGGATGTCAAGACCATCCAGAAAGCGCATCTGGTCGGTCACTCGATGGGCGGCGCCACGGCGCTGGCCCTGGCAGCCAATGCCGGCGATCGGGTTGCTTCGGCAACGCTGATCGCACCGGCCGGTCTCGGCCGCGAGATCAACATGGACTATATTGACGGCTTCATCAGCCAGAGCCGCGCCAGGAAGCTTCGAGCCGTGCTCGAGCTCCTGGTTGCCGATCCCCAGTCAATCACATCGGAGATGGTCGACGAGGTGATCAAGTTCAAACGCGTCGACGGTGTCGGCCCGGCACTCGAAAAGCTGCGCGACGGTCTGATGCCCGGCGGCACGCAGGGGACGGATCTTCGGGCATCCTTGTCAACGCTGACCGCGCCGGTCCAGGTGATTTGGGGGAGGGAGGATCAGATCCTGCCGTCAAGCCATGCCGAAGGCCTGCCCGATGGCATCGCGGTGACGGTCTATGAGCACGCCGGCCACATGCCCCATATGGAAAAGGCGGCAGAGGTCAACGACCTGATTGCCAGGATGGTCGGCTAAGCCGCGGAGCGCGGCCGTCGTCTCCGGCCGGCGATGATCCGATCGGACCAACGCCGGACCGGTGTCGGCAGACGCATCCAGGCTCAGACGCAGCGGCCGCCGTCGACCTCCAGGATAATCCCCGTCAGAAAGTCGCTGTCGTCGGAAGCGAGATGCAAGGCGGCGTTGGCGATGTCACGCGGCTGGCTCATGCGGCCGAGCGGAATAGTCGCGAGAAATTTCTTCCGGTTTTCCGGCGTGTCCGGCATGCCCATGAAGGTTTCGAGCAGCGCCGTCTGCCCCATGACCGGCGCAATCCCGCAGACACGGATCTTGTCCGGCGCAAGCTCCACCGCCATGGTTTTGGTGATGACGTTGGCCGCACCTTTGCTGCCATTGTACCAGGTCAGGCCGGGACGCGGACGGATGCCGGCGGTGGAGGTGATGTTCAAGATCACACCGCCGCCGTCGCGGCGCATGACCGGCACGATGGCGTGCGCCATGTGAAAGATCGACTTGACGTTAACCGCATAGACACGATCGAATTCAGCTTCGTCGACGTCGAGCATGGGGCTGTTCTTGTGGCTGACGCCGGCATTGTTGACCACGATGTCGAGCCTGCCGAAGGCTCTGAGCGCCTGATCGACCGCGGCCTGCACCGATTTGCCGTCGGCGACGTTGCAGGTGATCGGCAAGGCCGCATCGCCGATGCCCTCCGCGACGGATTTGGCGCCGTCTTCATTGATGTCGACAACCGCCACCCTCGCACCTTCGCGCGCAAAGGTCTGAGCGATACCCTCGCCGAAGCCGGAAGCCGCTCCCGTTATCAATGCCGTCTTGTCCTGCAAACGCATGACGCCTGGATCCTCCTTGAAGTCGTCCGTCCTGTCACCCGTGGCCGCTGGAAAGGGCGCTTCGCCCCCGAACGCCGCGCACACTGCTGCGAACCATTATGCTATGAACTGAAGACCGTCGAAAACCCAAGATGCGATAATTGCGCTCATCGAATTCCGTTCGGCATTGCCGGCAGATCGAGGAGTGTCATGCCGACCTCCGCGGCGGTTTTCTTGGCCGCGGCGAGATGCCGTTTCGCCGTCGCCTTCTGGCCGTCTTGCTCCAGAAAGCGGCCGATTCTGAGGTCGGTCATCGCCAGCAGCGGCCGCATCCCGAGGGTGGCGGCGAGCGCTTTCGCTCCCTGATAGTTGACCATGGCCGTCTGCCTGTCGCCGGCCGAGGTCGCGATCACGTCGCCGAGAATGCGCAGACCATAGGCTTCGTGGCCGCGCTCGCTGCGCTTTCGGGCAAGGGCCAGCGCCTCTTTCGTCTTGGCGAGGGCATCATCCGGCCGGCCGGCGATCAGATATGCCTCGCCCAGCTGCAGGCCGACCAGCGAACGGAAGAGACCGAGGCCGATCTTTCCATAGAGGCCTTCCGCCTCTTCCAGAATCTGAACACCTTCGTCCACCTTGCCGGCCAGCGTCAGCACGTGGCCGTAAAAGCCTTTGATGAACGGCGAAAGGTAGGTCAGGCGCCAGGTCTCGATCAGGTCGACGGCCTTCTTGAGCGCGTCGACGCCTTGCTCGATCTCGCCCTTGATCTCGTAATAATAGCCGAGATCGTAATAGAGATGGGCAATGTTGAACGGATGGCCGACCTCTTCCGCGATGGTCAGTGCCTCCATGGCTTGTTTCATGCCGCCCGCGAAATCGCCCCGCTCCGCCATGGACCAGACAAGCCAGGAGCGCGCGATCACCGCGGGCACGAAGGGGAGGCCGCAGCGGTCATATTTGAGATCGCCGGTGAGACGGTCGGCGACATTCTGGAACATCGCTTCCGCACGCCCGAGATTGCCCGACGTGATCAGCGGACAGCCCAGATAGAAATGCGCCGCCACTTCGAGCGCGAGATCGTCTGCCTCTCGCGACACGTCGAGGGCACGCTCGGCCGTCTCGATCGCTTCATCCCCTCGGCCGAGTTGCCACAGGCTGGCGCTCTCGAAGACCGAGATCCAGCCCCGACGCACCGGATCATCGAGCTTCGCGACCAGCAGGGTGCTGTCGGCGAGATGCGCGAGGATCGCTTCGAACCGGCCGAGCGCCCAGAGCGCATTTCGCAGCTCGAAGCGCAGGTCGATGATGCGCTCCAGCGTCTCCTTCGATTCCGGCAGCTTGGCGGCCACGTTCAGCGCATGTTCGAACTGCGCGATCGCTTCGCGCAGGCCCGCCCGATCCATCGCCTTGACGCCTGCCAGATGCAAATAGGTGAACGCCTTGTCCCAAAGCTCGGCCTGACGCGCATGGTGGGCCAGGGAATCGATGCGTTCGATCGCGTTCTTGCCGGTCTCTGTCTCCAGTGCCTCGACGATCCGCGCATGCAGGCGCTGGCGCTCACTCTTCAAGATCGTGGCATAGGCGGCATCCTGAACCAGCGCGTGCTTGAAGCTGTAGGTTGCCGTGGGCGGTCGTCCCTGGCGGTTGACCAAGCCCGAGATGACGAGGCGGTCGAGATCCGCGCGCAGCTGCTCCTCGCTCCGGTCGACCACGCGGTTCAGGAGATCATAAGGGAACTCGCGACCGATGACCGCGGCGGTCTGCGCAGTCTCCTTGGCACCATCCAGCCGATCCAGCCTGGCTACGAGCGAGGACTGCAAGGTCGCCGGAATGATTTCGTCGATGGTCGACTCGCCGTTCGAGGAAATGCTCTCCAGAACCGCTTTGGTGAGTTCCTCGACAAAGAGCGGGACGCCATCGGATCGGATGACGATCTGTTCGACCAGGGCATCCAGCATTTGCGGCCCGGCGACGGCCTCGGCGATCTCTGCCGCCTGATCGCGCCCCAGCCGGTTCAGCTTGAGCTGGCTGACATGATTGAGATCCGGCCAGGGCGGCGCGAAATCCGGCCGGTAGGTGATCAGCACATAGACCTTGCGATCGGTGATTCTCGTGATCATCTCACCGATCAGCTCCGTGGTGGACGGATCGGCCCAGTGCGCATCCTCGATGACGCACAGCACTGGCTGGCGCTCTGTCTGGCGAAGCGCGTGCTCGATGAAAATCTCGATGACGCGGTTCTTCAGCTGCTGCGGCGACAGCTCCAGCTTGCCGTAACGGCTCTCCCCAGGAAGGGAGAGTATGGCGGCGATGATCGGCGAGACCGCAGCGACATCCGCACGCCTGCGGGTCAGATAGGCCTCCATCTTGTCGAGCTTCGCTTCACCATTGTCATCGGCACGGAACCCGGCGCCGCTGCGCAAACGCTGCACCAGTGGATGAAAGGTGCTGTTCACATGGTGCGGGGAGCACTGAAAATGGATGGAATAAAAGGACCTGTCGGGCAGGGCGGCGCGAAAGTCCTGCACCATGCGCGACTTGCCGATGCCGGCTTCGCCGGAGAGCATCATCACGCGGCCCTCGCCGGTGACGGCATGCGCCCAGCCCGCATCGATGAGGCCGCGTTCATGCTCGCGGCCGATGAGATCGGTCAGAACCCGGCCATGCGCCGCTTCGAACCGGCTCTCCACGTCCGCTTCGCCGACCACCCGCCAGGCGCCCACTGGCTGGTCGAATCCCTTCGGTCGGAACGCGCCGATATCTTCGAGCTCGAACGCCTCACCGAGAAGATTGCGGGTCGCTTCGCTGATGACGATCTTGCCGGCATTGGCCCAGCCCTGCAGACGAGAAGCGAGGTTGGGCGTCTCGCCGATCACGGCCTCCTTGTCGGTGGTGGAGTCGCCGAGAAGATCGCCGACGACCACTTCGCCCGACGCGATGCCGATCCGTGCCTGCAGATAGTCGCCATCGTCGAGACGCAGGGTTTCGACCCCCGCGATTGCATCGATCGCCGCCCGCACCGCGCGTTCCGCCTGATCCTCGTAGGCGCGGGGCCAGCCGAAATAGGCGAGTACGCCATCGCCGAGAAACTTGGCGACATGGCCGCCATAGCCGATCACCGCTGAGGCGACCGCGTTGTGATAGCGTCTCAGGATGTCGCGAAGGGCCTCGGGATCGAGCTGCCTGGAAAGGGGCGTCGATCCCACCAGGTCGCAGAACATCACGGTGAGCTGCCTGCGCTCGGCGTGGCCGGGATCGGCAGGGGGAGCAGTCGATAGCTCGATGCGTGCGGGGGAGGGCGCTTCGATGTGGTCGGCCTTGCGCGCCTCGATCGCAGCGAGCAGGACGCGGCGATGACCGATCGACAGGCCAAGCTCTTTCAGATCATCTTCGGTGAGATAATCGAGCGAGCGGAAGTCGATGTCCTGGCCGGCCAGGGTTTCCGCATATTGAGCAAGGCCCAGCTCGTCGAGCCAGGACTTGAAGGCCTTGTCCAACGTGGCTTCCCCCGTCGAAGCGTCGAGAGTTCGTGTGTTTCTTGAGGCTGACGCCCCATGGTCGTTGCGAGCGCCAGCGTCAAAGGAGCACGCGTCGGCAATTAGAGAAGCATGGCTTCGTCGTTTTTTCCATCTCTCACGCGAGATTATGGCCTGCTGCCCGATCTCCAGTCGTGTTGCCATTGGTCGTATGAATTCTATCCTGGTCAGGCAGCTCGATCTCCCTGCAGGATCTGGAGCTCAGGTCTCTTGTCGGTGAAGACCGCGGGCATGGGACGGTCCATGGCGAGCAGGATCCTGTCCTGAACCTTGGGCGGAACCGGCTCGCCGCAGGCCAGCCACGCCGCCAGCTGGTCGGCGTGAAACTGCTCTTCGGCAAGCTGTTCCTCGAACTTCTCCCGAGCGAGTCCCCCGTCGTCCAAAGGCTGAACGCGTAGCCAGAGCGTCTTCCGGACCGGCTGATCGTTTCTGAAGAGCTGATTGAAGGGGACGTCCAGCCAATCGGCGATCCGGTCCTGCATTTCCGGCGACACCCGATCGCGAAACACCAGCCAGCGGAAGACCTGATCGACCGAGCGGCCGATGCTGCTCGCCAGCTCCTCGATGCTGTGCTGTTCGATATAGAGGCGATTTTCCAGGCCGGTCGCCCAAAGCGCTTGACGCTTCTGTGATCGGAACCAGGAGGCGCCTCGGGTTTCGATGACCTCGAGGGCCTGCCAGGAGAGAAGTCCCGCAAACAACGCGATCACGCTCAGGATAGGCAGGTTGAAGTCCTGACTGCCGTCGACCACGCCGCTATTGCCCATCGCGAGCTGGCCGGCCTTGAACAACAGGAAGGCGGCGAGGGCGACGATGACACCGAAGACGGGGCGAAACAGATACCAGGCCAGCGATCGTTTCGGCCGGTCCGTGACCCAATTGCCCTCGAGCACCAGCTGGATGCTGTCCTTGGTGATGTAGATGACGCTGCCGATCGCGCCGATCACGAATACGAAAAGGAGCGCCAGGGTCTCGCGGGACAAGGTCGAGATGCGCTGCGGATCGAAGCCGAGGCCACTCACGATGTTGAGCACCGGTATCTCGGCAAGGGAGTGGAACGGCAGGAGCGTGCCTTCGAAACGGCCGACCGAGTCAAAGCCTCTCAGGATGGCGAGGGCGCGGCTGTGCCGTCCCTGATCACCCTCTTCCTCCAGCTTGGCGAGCTGATCGGCGACCACCATCACGCGCGTGCGCCGGTCGAGCTGGTTCTCGATCTCCTGAATAGCCTCGGAGAGTTCGCCCCGCGTGGTCTCGAAGGCGACGACTGCCGCGGTCCCTTCGACAGCTTTCTCACCAAGTACTTTTTGTCGGGTGACGCCTTCCGTCGGCATGTCCTGCAGACGATCGGAAAAGCGCCTCGCCTGGTTGATCAGATCAGCAAGCTTTGCAGCCGCGACGAAACCGTCATCGACTTTGAGGAGAATGGATTCGATCTCGTTGATGCGATGATCGATGTCTTCGATCACAAGGTTGACCGGCAGCGGCGGCTCGTCGGGCTGGTCATCCGTCGAGGGGACATAGGTCAGGTCGGCCGAGTCGTAGAAATCCTCCAGACGGCCGATCTTTCCTTTGAGATGCTCGAGATGGGCGACCAGCAATTCGTCATCCGGCGAGGTGTTCACCCGCTCCTCGACTTTGACGACATCGCGCTTGAGCTCATCAGCCACAAGCTGCAGTTCGAAGCGGTCCGCTTCACGTGCTAGATCATCGAGGCTGCTGGCGGCATAGGCTGTACCTGGCGACGGCAGGCTGCTCCTATCCGCCTCGGCGATGCTGCCCTTGAACGCTGCGAGCGTCCGGATGTGGTTTCGTGTCTGATGGAGTGCCTCCAAAAGCCTGCGCGCCGGATCGCCGGCTTTGAGCGTATCGTCAAGGTCCGCGATGCTCAGCTTCAGGCGGTTGCTCGCCGCCTGCCATTGAGCGGCGGCATCATCGCTGGCGTGGTCGGCTTCATTGTCGGTCGAACCGGCGCTTTCAGCATCGGCGTTCTCATTCGGTGACGCATCGTTCGAGGTCGAGGAGCCAATGTTCTTGGCATCCTGCTGGGATGAATCGGACGCATCCTCGGTCTTGGCGGCAGGAATGGCAAAACCGGTCAGCGTCTCCTGGACTTTGCTCAGCCGGTCAAGTTTCACCGCGATCGATGCATAGGGCAGCTCCCGGTCCTCGGGGTAGCTGTCCGGATTCTCCAAGGTGTCGTGGAGGACGCCGAGGACTCGGCGGGCGCGGTCGAGATCGTTGCCGGCGAGCTCGAGCACACGATCTTGAAAATTGAGCGCTTCATGCAGCGCCAGGATCGCCGAAAGCAGAAAGGCGAGCATGCTCGCAAGCAATATCCAGCGCGTCAGGTTCTGTGCTGCATAGCCAAGGGTGGTCCATGCCGTCTCTCGACCGCGAAGGGGAACGGACAAGAGCCGGCCTGAGGTCGCTGATCCCTGCTTGCCTTGATCGTCGATGCCCATGGGATCCATATCCCCGCCTGCGAACGCGTCAAAAGGTCCAATCTCGAAAAGAAATCGACCTCCAGGTGTGCGGTGATACAGTGATTCATGTGGTTTCGATGTGGTTTGCTTCACAGCGACCACATTTTTGAGAAGGGTCCGCCTGACGTCCGATGCTGCTGTTCTTCCTCAAGCGCCTTCTCGCACTGGCACTGACCCTTCTGGTCGCCACACTGGTCATCTTCATCGTCATGGAAGCGCTTCCCGGCGACATCGCGACCGTCGTTCTCGGTACCGGCGCGCGCGAGGACACGCTTGCCGCCTTCCGCAGCCTTCACGGCCTCGACCGTCCCTATCTCGATCGTTATCTGGACTGGCTGGAGCAACTCGCCGTGGGCGACCTCGGGTTGAGTTACACCTACAGCGTTCCGGTGCGTGAGCTGATTCTCGACCGCCTTGCGATCTCTCTGCCGCTGGCCACGATGGGGATCGTCCTGTCGACGGCCATCGCCATCCCGCTCGGCGTGCTCGCTGCAGCCAGGCATGGCCGATTGATCGATCTCCTGGTGATGGCGTTCAGTCAACTTGGTGTCGCGATTCCCAATTTCTGGTTTGCGCTCCTGATGATCCTGGTTTTTGCCGTACAGCTCGGCTGGCTTCCGACCGGAGGCTTCGCCGGCTGGGATGCGGGACTTTGGCCCGGCCTGGCCTCGCTTTTGATGCCAGCCGTCGCCCTTGCCCTGCCGCAGGCCGCCATTCTTGCCAGGATCACCCGTTCGTCGATGCTGGAAACACTGGGTGAGGATTATGTTCGAACCGCGCGCGCCAAGGGCCTCACCCGCAGCGCGGCCCTTTGGCGACACGCTCTGCGCAATGCCCTGATCCCCGTGGTCACCATCATGGGTCTGCAGTTTTCCTTTCTGCTCGCCGGCACGATCATCATCGAGAACGTCTTCTATCTGCCGGGTCTCGGCCGGCTGATCTTTCAGGCCATTTCCAACCGCGACCTGATCGTAGTCCGTAATCTGGTGCTGCTGCTGGCCGGCGCCGTCATCATCATCAATTTCATCGTCGATCTCATTTACGCACTCCTCGATCCCCGGCTCCGCTATGTACGATGACGCGGTCGAGCGGAGTCGAGGAGCCTCGGCCAGGCCGCGGGTCGCCGATCGTCGCCGAAGGCGCTGGATGATGCATAGACAATCAGGCCTGGTCATCGGTGCGATCATCACGTCCGTGGTGCTGATCATGGCGATGCTGTCCCTGTTCTGGACGCCGCACCCCTTCGCCGCCCAGGACATCGCCAACAGATTTGCCCCGGCCAGTGACCTCCATTGGCTCGGGACCGATCAATATGGACGTGACCTGGCATCGATGATGATGCGCGGTGCCGCAAACTCGATCCTCGTGGCTCTTGTCGCCGTGGGCATCGGCGCCGGCATCGGCGTGCCGCTTGGCGCCCTGGCAGCAGCCTGCGGCAGCTGGGTCGACGAGATCGTCATGCGCTTCAACGACTTCGCCTTCGCCTTTCCAGCCTTGCTTTCCGCCGTCATGATCACCTCGATCTTCGGCCCCGGCGCGGTCAATTCGATGATTGCCATCGGTATTTTCAACATTCCCGTCTTTGCCAGGGTGACACGGGGAGCCGCGCTCGCGATCTGGCCTCGCGAGTTCATCCAGGCAGCGCAGATTGCCGGCAAGGGCGCCGTGCGCATCACCACCGACCACATCCTCCCCAATGTCGGGGGCCTGCTGATCATTCAGGCGACGATCCAGCTGGCGCTCGCCATCCTCGCCGAAGCGGGGCTCAGCTATCTCGGTCTCGGCACGCAGCCGCCGAACCCCTCCTGGGGAAAAATGCTGAAGGAAGCGCAGACATTGCTGCATCTCTCGGTGGCGCTCGCGGTCTACCCCGGTTTGGCGATCATGATCACGGTCATGGGCCTGAACCTTCTGGGCGATGGTCTCCGGGATCTTCTGGACCCGAAGCTCCGCCGTCGGCGCTGAAGGTGTGGTCCGCGCGGCCTCACGACGTTGCCGTCCGCTTCAGGCCGTCCATTCGATTTCACAAATTGGCGATGATCGAGCGCTCATGGACGGGGTCGCTGGCGGCCAGATCCGGCTCATCCTGCATGCAGTATTCCAGCCGCTCGATCACGCGCTCCATGACATCCTCGATCGCCTCGTCGGTCATGGCTGCAAGGAGGTCCGAGGTCGCCGGATCGAGGCAGGTCCCGTCCCGAGGGGCGGTCGTCGGCGAGTCATCGAACATGTCCTTGACCACATAGGCCGCCTTCAATGGATTGGCTTCCTGCAGGAAGCGATAGACGAACAACGTCACCAGCAGTTCGCGATGGGCGCTCAACTGCGCCAAAAGAGTGAGTTCGAACTGGTTCATAACAATCCCTCTGAGCAGCCGGCGCGGCGTTCGGCCACGCTCATGGCTACAACTATCGCCAGAGGATCTTTAAATATCGTTAATCAAATCGTATTAGTTGCAGCCTCTCAATCGAGCGCAATCCATCAGGCTTTAACTTGGTCTCCATCCGCGACACGGCCGACGAATCGGCGCGCCGCCATGCCCATCGTCGCTCCCTGCACGACCACGGAAAAGATCACCACCACATAGGTCGCTGCCAGGATCAGCTCCTTCACCGTCCCCTCCGGGAGCGAAAGCGCAAGCGCAATCGAGATGCCGCCGCGCAGGCCGCCCCAGACCAGGATGGGCAGAGTGCCGCGGGTGAAAGGGGTGAAGCGGCGCAGCAACGTGAACGGGGCGCCCACCGCGAGAAAGCGTGCCAGCAGCACCAGCGGGATCGACAAGAGCCCGGCGACCAGATAGCCGACGTCGAAGACGATGGCGGCGATCTCCATGCCGATCAGCAGGAACAGCACTGAGTTCAGGATCTCGTCCACCAGGGACCAGAAGCTGGTCAGATGTTCGCGCGTGCGGTCGCTCATGGCAAACCGCGTGCCGTAATTGCCGATCAGCAGCCCCGCCACCGCCATGGTGATCGGCCCCGCGACGTGCAGGCGAAGGGCCAGCGCATAGCCACCCATGACCACCGCGAGCGAAATCAGCACTTCGAGATTGTGCTCGTCGATCGCCTTCATGGTCCGATAGCCGATCCAGCCCGCAATCAGGCCGAGCAGGGCGCCGCCGAACGCCTCGACCACGAACAGTTCCAGCGCATGGACTGCCGAGAACTCGCCGGCGCCCAGCGCAGCTGCCAGGCAGATCGAGAACACCACCACGCCGACGCCGTCGTTGAACAGGCTCTCGCCGCCGATCTTGGCCTCGAGCTCAGGCGGCACGCGCGCGGACTTCAGGATGCCGAGAACCGCGACGGGATCGGTCGGACTGATCAGCGCGCCGAATACCAGACACCAGACCAGCGGCACGTCGAGGCCGATCATCATCGTTAGCAACCTAAATCCGATGCCGACCACGAAGGTTGAGATAAGGACGCCGAAGATGGCCATCGCCAGAACCGCCCAGCGTCGGGTCAGCAGCACGTCGAGATCGACATGTAAAGCCCCTGCGAACAGCAGAAAGGACAGCATCGCATCCAGTAGCACGTCATCGAACTCGATGCCGCGCAGAAAGGAACGAACGGCGTCGCCGACCGCAAGACCCGGCAGAGCCGCATCGAGAGCAATCATCATGACCGAAGCGACAGCGCCCATCACCGTGAGCCCGATCGTATGCGGCATGCGGAACCAGAGGTAGTTCAGATAGCCGAGGACAGCGGCGATGACCACCAGAACGGCGGCCGCTTCGAAGGGCGTGAACGTCAAGACATCGACCTCGCTTCGTGGACAGCGCGCCCAGTCTGGTCATTCGGAAGATCCACGCAAGACCTTTGTGGTTTGTGCTCAGCGTCGAAAAGATGCACGGGGCTCGCTTTCCATCCCTCGGTCCTAAGGCTAAGATTCCCAGGATTGTTTTGACCATTATCGGGACGCCATGGTGCATTCGCCCGTCACCTGCAGTGCCTGCGGCGCTGTGAGCGCTGCCGAAGGGCGTTATTGCCCCCATTGCGGTGCTTCCCGCTCTATCGCGTGCAATCATTGCGGCCAGAGCAATGCCAGGTCCCGGAAGCGATGCTCGAATTGCGGAAATCAGCTGCTACTCAGGCCGCAACATGACGTGATATCGCCATCTCCGGCGTCCGGCCGCTCGCTGGAACGACGCCAGCTGACCATCATGTTCACGGATCTGGTGAACTCTACCGGCCTAGCCGACAGCATGGATCCCGAAGACTTTCAAGTCCTGATCGAGGCGCATCGTACCATCGCCGTCGCCCCGATCACCCGTTTCGGTGGCGTGGTCGCCCGCTATCTCGGGGACGGCATGCTGGTGCTGTTCGGCTACCCGGAAGCCCATGAGGACGACGCTGAACGCGCCGTGCGCGCCGGTCTGGAGGTCGTCCGGGTGACCGCGGAGATGAATCTGCGCTGGGTCGGCGAGGGCAGGGGACGCATTGCCGTGCGCATCGGCGTCCATACCGGCATTGTCGTGGTCGGCGATGTTCTCAAGGTCGACGTCAAGGAGGCCATGGCGGTGTTCGGCAGCGTGCCCAGCATCGCCTCGCGCCTGCAGTCGCTCGCCATGCCGAACGGCGTGATGCTCACCGCCGCGACCAAGGCGCTGCTTCCACCGGCGATCGTCTGCGAAGCCCGCGGCAGCGCCGCCTTGAAAGGGGTTGGCCGACCCGTCGAGGTGTTCGCTGCGCGCGAAGTGCGTGCAGGCCAGGGCGACCGCCGCGTCGCCGGACGCGTGCTGCCCTTCGTCAACCGCGAGAGGGAACTGGCGATCGTTCGCCAGCTCTGGGCGTCGGCAAGGCAGGGCGAAGGCCGGCATCTGCTGATCGAGGGCGAACCCGGCATCGGCAAGTCCCGCCTGATCCGCGCGGTCGAGGAGCGCATCGTCACCCAGCCCAGCCGCTGGCTGATTGCGCGCACCTCGCCTTATGCCACGAACACCGATTTTTTTGCCTTTTCCGAGCTCTTTCGGCAGCTTTTCCCGCTTGCGCAGGCTGCCGGCGCAGAGCCGGGCGACAGCTTCGATCATTTGCGCAAGCGATTCGCTGGCCAGGGCATGCCCAGCCCCGAGATCGCGATCGGTCTCGCCAACCTCCTGGGCATCGACATCCCGGACGATGGTGCACCGACACCGCTTCAGCCCGAACGCACCCGCGAGCTCACTCTCGCTGCGATCACCGCCTGGCTTCAGCACGAATCCCGAAACCAGCCGCTGGTCCTGGTGATCGAAGACCTCCATTGGGCCGACGCCTCCACCCTCGAAGCCATCGACCGCCTGAAACCCACACTCCCCAATCACCCCCTCCTCCTCATTTGTACGACGCGTACCTCGTTGACGGGTGCTCGCTACGACCGCCCGAAGCCCACCGGGGCAATGTCCGAGGCTCCGTGGGTGGTCAAGAAAAGCCGACCCTCCGCGGCCACGCAGGCAAGTCCAGCATGTGCCGCCGGCACAGTGGTCTACTTGGAGAGGCTGCGTCCGGCATCAGCGCAGGATCTTCTCGGCCATGTGCTCGGAGGTGCCGAGCTGCCGAAGGCCGCGGTGACCACCTTGCTCCAACGAGCGAATGGTGTGCCGCTCTATCTGGAGGAGCTGCCAAAACCCGTTCTGGAGGCGGATGGCCAGGCTGGCAGCGCCCCGATCGTCCTTCCGGCGAGCCTGCGCGACAGCCTGATGGCGCAGCTCGACCGCATGGGCGAGGCCAAGGCCGTTGCGCAGACGGCAGCGGTTCTCGGCCACAGCTTTGAGCGGCCGTTGCTCGAGCATGTCTGGGAAGGAGATGCGAAAACCTTGCAGGCCGGGCTGGATACGTTGACCGATGCCGCCTTGATCAGGCCAGAAAACGACACCTACGGATTTCGCCACGCGCTTCTGGCGGAAATCGCCTATGATAGCCTGCTTCGCGATGAGCGCCGGCGGATTCACAAGCGAACCGCCGATATACTGGTCAATCACTTTCAGCGTATCGCCGAAACGCGCCCCGACATTCTGGCTAGACATCATGAGTCCGCCGGGAGTCATGGAGATGCATTCGGCTGCTGGATGAAGGCAGGTGAAATTGCCGCAAGGCGTTCGGCGAACACCGAGGCGATCGCCTATTTTCGACACGCCGAAGCAGAATTGGAAAAGTTGAAGGCGGCAGGTGCGCAGCATCTGGAGGCATGGTGGCTCTTGCTTCATCGAGCACGAGCGCCCGTTCTGATCGCACTGTCAGGCTGGTCAGCTCCGGAAGTGGAAAAGACCTATCGGGCTATTTTACGACTGTCGAGCTCGGACGACGCCGGGCATCGTGCTCAATTCGAGGCTTGGATAGGTCTGTCAAACTTTTTCCTTCTCCTTGGCAATTTGGATCAAGCGAACGCAGCATGTGATCGCATGCAGGTTATTGCCAGTGAACTAGGTGATCGAGAACTCCGCCTAAGTTGGCACAGAGTTCAAGGGCTTTGCGATCTCCTTACCTCAAATTTCGAAAACGCCCAAGATCATGAAGAAGAAGCGATTGCGTTGATTGAACCTGCTTTGCTAAGCAGCCATACTGCTCGAACTGGAACGAATCCGGCCGTGATCGCCTACTCAGTGAAAGCCTGGGCTCATGGACTCATGGGCGAGTCGACAAAGGCGGAGTTGGCTAGTCAGGCAGCACTCTCATATGCAGAGGAAGCCAAGCATCCATTCAGTTACTGCTACGCACTCTGCTTGGCTGCTTCGCTAGCTGAGGCCTTGGGAAATGTGTCAAAGGCCTCGGCTATGTCGCATCAGGCCCTCATGCTTTCAAGGGAGCACACATTTCCCTACTGGGAAGCCTGGGCGAGTATCGTCAACGGCTGGGCCTGTTCAGTCTCTGGCCAGACGGAGCAGGGCATCGCGCGCTTGAAGAACGGCTTTCGGCAATATGAATTGACTGGCGCGAGACAAATGCGGGGCTATGCATCGCACTTATTGGCAGACGCCTATCGGCATGCAGATCATCTTGAGGCCTCTGTTGACATGGCCAGCGACGCGCTGGCGGAGATGGAACAAACCGGCATCATCTTCTATCGAGCTGCTGCCTGTCGTGTATTGGGAGACTCGCTGGGACGGCTGCACAACGGTCGAGAAGCAATGCGGTGGCTGGTCACAGGAGCACGCTACGCAAAGCGTTGCAAGGCCCAGGGCCAATATATCGACGCGCTCTGCGCGACCATTGAACATAGCCGCGATCGACGGCTCCAAGCTGTCGTTAGCAAGCGTCTTCGCTGCACGCTGGATCAACTGCTCGAGAATGATGGCAAATCTTCATTCTATGTCATTCAGGAACAACGAGCGTACGAAGCCCTGCAATACATTTAGTCATGCCTCGACGCTTATTGTGTTTGACTCCTTTGATAAAGCTGGTAAGAAATAAAGTCATACTTAATCTACAATCAAATATTGGAGTTTACGATGGTGAATTCGTTGAATATTCGTGATTTTATAGTTGATGGGCTGATGATTGATGATTTTCTTGATGACGCTGGCAGGCTGGCTTGTGTTGTCCCACATGTCATTCCGTCGCTTGACGGCAATCTCAGCAATATCGACGAGGTTTTGGAGCGTGTTCAAGGGTTGAACCAAGTTGGCGTTGTTGACTCATCTGTTCGAGAAACATCGCCCGAGTTTTGCGGTCTTCCAGGGTTCTTGTCATTCCAGCTTCTTAAGTTTCTGAATAGCCGTCTCAAAGCTGGCTTCGGATCGGAACAACGTTGTAAAGTAAATGGTAAGATTTTCGACTATGAGATGACCGTCGATGAGGTCGATGAGAACGGCCATCCCTCCGAGTGTCACGGCAGTCTTGTCGTCGACATGCTTTATGAGACCTACAACTCCAATCAGGATCTAATCGCCTGCAAGCCAAATCGAGTCGATTTCTACCGATGGTATATATTAGTCGGTCGTTGCATTCTCCACAAAAGAGCCCAGGATGGCGAGTTTTTCCCTAAGTATCCTTTTCCGGAACTTCAAGGTGGCATCAACCCTGGTGACAGCGAGATGACCAAGGCCGTGAAAGCTGCCGGCGAAGGCGCCAAGATCAAGTTCCCCTGGCTAGCATTGAATCCGGACGACCCACGCAGCCTTTGGTGCCGTTGCTTGAACTGCAAAATTTATGCTGAAGGCTCTGACGTCATGGTAGACAAGATCTTCCGACGACTCAATATACCAGCTGAAGAGCTTGAGGCAACGATCGGAGAGTGCGTTGGGCTTGAAAAGCTCCCTAAGTCCGAGAATGATCCCGATGCCACCCATTGCTGGTACGATCAGCGGCCAGATGCTTGCGTCGATCTTATGTTGAGGCGAGCCGAGGATGGGTCGATTCCGTTGACGATCGAAGAGCTTAGGGACAGAGGTACGGACTACTGCCTTGGACGATGCGCCTATCCGCCAGTAGTGAACACCGGAGGCAATTGATCCGCCGCCAGGACTGGGCTGTATTGGAGGTTCAACTGGACTTTGCTTGCAATGCTGAGACCAGTCATCCCGCTGAATTCTTTGGTTACAGTGATACGATCGTGAGATGAAGAAGGGGCTTTGTTCTTAAGCCACCCGATCCCCCGGCTCCCTCCCTCCAAAGAACGCCAGCGCGTTCTCCATGACGCGAAAGCCCATGGCCTCCCTCGTCTCGGTGGTGGCGCTGCCGAGATGGGGGAGGAGGACGGTGTTCTCCATGGTGAGAAGGGCCTTGGTGACCACGGGTTCCCGCTCGAACACGTCGAGGCCGGCGCCGGCGATTTTTTTTGACTTGAGAGCTTCGACCAGGGCGGCTTCGTCGACGATGTCGCCGCGCGCGGTGTTGATCAGGAAGGCCGAGGGTTTCATCGAGGCGAGGCGCTCGGCATTGACGAGGTGGCGGTTCTCGGCCGTGGCCGGGCAGTGGATCGAGACGAAGTCGCTGGTCTCGAAGATCTTTTCCGGACTGTCGACCAAGGTGACGCCCAGTTCCGTCAGGCGCTTTGTGGGCGGCGGGAAGGGGTCGTAGGCCTGGACGGTCATGTCGAAGCCGTGGCCGGCCTTCTTCGCGACGGCACCGCCGATGCGGCCGATGCCGATCAGGCCGAGCGTCTTGCCGGTGACCTGCGTGCCCATCATGTGGGTCGGGCGCCAGCCGCTCCAGTCGCCGGCGCGCACATGGCGCTCACCCTCGCCGACGCGCCGGGCGACGGCCAGCAGCAGGGCCATGGCGAGATCGGCGGTGGTGTCGGTCAGCACGTCCGGCGTGTTGGTGACGGTGATGCCCTGAGCCTTCGCAGCTTCGACATCGATGTTGTTGTAGCCGACCCCGAAATTGCCGATCAGACGGCACCGTCTGGGTGCGGCAGCGAGCACATCCGCGTCGATGCGGTCGGTCACCGTCGGAAAAAGCGCGTCTGCGCGACGAAGTGCATCCATGAGCGCCGCCTTGTCGAAGGGCACGTCGTCCAGATTGAGCTCGACGTCGAAATGCTCCTTCAGTGCGTCTTCGACGGCGTCCGGCCAACGGCGGGTCACGATTACCTTCGGCTTGCTCATGCACTCCTCCCCAAAGCAACGACAGCGCTGTCCATCAAGATCCACGGTGGTGCCTGCTGTCGTCGAGGTCAAGCTGCGGCGTCCGCTGAGGACATCGCCTGCGGCATCTGCTAGGCTTTCCCGTGTGTTCCGAGCGAAGAGCACCAATCAAGGCAGGGGGATCATCATGCTGACCGACGCGCAGATCGAGGCCTATCACGAAAAGGGCTACGTCATACCCGACTACCGTCTGCCCGACGAGATGCTCGAGCGGATACGGGCCGACCACAGCCGGCTCCTGGCGAAGCATCCCGAATTCAGGGACAATTGTTCGGCGCTGCTCAGTCACGATCTCGGCTTCTTAAACTATGCGCGAAATCCCGAGATCCTCGACATGGTCGCTCAACTCATCGGCGACGATATCTGCCTTTGGAACATGAGCTTCTTCGCCAAGCCAGCGCTCAACGGCAAGAAGACGCCCTATCACCAGGACGGCGAATACTGGCCGATCCAGCCGCTCGCGACCTGTACCGTCTGGATCGCCGTGGATGAGGCGACCGTCGAGAACGGCTGTCTGCGCTACATTCCGGGCTCGCACAAGGCCAATCGTCTGATGGCACATGAGGTCAAGAACGACCCGAACTACACGCTGAACCGGGAGCTGGTGAAGGAGGAATATGACGAGAGCCAGGCCGAGGATCTGATCCTGCCGGCCGGCGGCATGGCCTTTCATGACGTCTATATCGCCCATGGCTCGGAGGAGAATCTGTCGCCCCGGCCCAGGCGCGGCATGACCCTTCGTCTGATGCCGACCAGCTCCGTCTTCGACCGCGAGCTTGCAATACGTCGTCACGCCGAACGCGGCGGAACCGACATGTCGCTTCACTCGATCTTCCTGCTGCGCGGACGGGATGCGTCGGGGCAAAACGACTTTCGCATTCGCATGGGCTCGACGTGATCGTCGGGATCCTCGATTGAGGCGAGCAGCTCCCGCCAGAACCCGGCCGTGCGTGGACCGTCGATCTGGACGAGGTGCGACGGGCAGTGGCGGCAATCGGTGCTGCCGAAGCCCGGAACAGGAGACCGGACGCCGGATCGGTCCAGAAGCCCGGCGATCAGTGCACACTCGCTGGCTCCCGGAAACGCCACGGCGGCGAGGTCGCTCGCGACGCTGGTCAACCAGTCGACATGCCAGTGCTTTGCCTTGATTGCCCTCAGATGACGACGGCAGCGGGACCGAATGCCGCCATGGCCGTTGGCATTGCCCGCATAGAGATAGCATCCTGCGGGCAGGTGCAGTCCCCTGAAGTGCTCCGGCAGCGCCGCAGCCTCCTCAAGATGGATGACGAGCAGGTAGGCCCCCGCGACTGCGGGGAGAACCTCCAGATCCGTGGTCGTGTTGATTGCGTGCTGCATGAGGTCCGATGGTTGCAAGGGCTTCCGTTGTCTATATGACTGTTGCCTACTGATAGCAGCCGGAGGTCGGCGACATGCAGGATATCGAACGCGCTCTTATCGCCTTGAAAGCAGAAGGTGCCAAGCCCGGCGACGCCTGGGAACGGGCTCATCAACTTGCGCAGGGGCATGAGGGCGAGCCCGCCTATGATCGCCTGCATGCACTCGTGCATCGGATCGAAGGGGATGCCGCCAATGCTGGCTATTGGTACCGGCGTTCCGGCGAGCCCGTGTTCGCGGGCGGTCTGATGGACGAGATCGAGCATCTGATCGCGCTGCACCGAGCTTAGGCAGCTGGTGCATCGATCCAGACGCCGCTGCACCAAGTGGACTCGCCATAGGTCGTTAGAGAACAGCTGATGACAGGATTGTCGATACAGGCCTTCGCCGGGATCGATGGCGGCGGGACCAGGACGCGGGCGCGGGTGATCGACCCAGGAGGCCATCTGATCGGCGAGGGGGCCGCCGGACCCGGGTCGCTGACCCTGTCGCCGGAGATGGCGGCTGACAATTGCCGGCAAGCGCTTGCGCAGGCCCTCGCGCCGAGCGGGATCGAGATTGGCAGATGCCGGATGGTTTGCGGGGTCGCCGGCCATCGCCAGAATGCGAAACGCCTCGTCTTCGAGCGGAGGCTGGCCGATGTCGGGGCGCTCGAGGTGATTTCCGATGGCTACGCAGCACTTCTTGGCGCTCACCACGGTGCGCCGGGGGCAATCGTGATCACCGGCACAGGGAGCGTCGGCCTGAGTTTGGATGAGAATGGCTTTTCCAGACAGATCGGCGGCTTTGGCCCGGTCGTCGGCGACGAGGGCGGCGGCAACTGGCTTGGCCGAAACGCTGTGCGTGCCGCTCTTAGAGAAACGGATGACGTCGCCTTCGGCGAGGGGGCGATATCACCGCTATCGTTCGCATTGATCGATCATATGGGCCGTGATCATGATGCCATTCTCGATTGGATCGCAGCCGCGGACTCGACTCGCTTTGCGGCCCTCGTTCCTCTGATCCTGCAGCATGAAGCGGAAGGCGACGCCTCGGCGTGTCGACTGCTCGATGCGGCGTCGAACGAGGTCTGCCGGCTCATCCGGCTCATCGGCAGGCAAGGTGCCTTGCCGGTTTCGCTGCTGGGCGGGCTCGCCGAAACCCTTCGGACGAGGCTGCCGTCAGCCGTAAGCTCGATGCTGACTCCATCGGCGGGTGATCCGATGGATGGAGCCTTGCTGCGAGCGCAGACCAAAGCACCGCCTGAACGCTACGAATGACGTCGGTTCATGCTGATTGCGTGTGGGACAGGATCTATAGCGTCTCGTCTTCCAGAAGCATCGCGCGCAGTTTCGAGGTGATCTTACGGCGCAGTTTTCTTGTCTCGTTCGTGATCTGATGCTGCTCGCGTTCGATTTCCTGCGTGTCGGCATGCGTGTCGTCGATGAGCTGGCGCGTGCGCTGCAGTTCCGCGTTCAGCGCATCGCTTTCAGCCCGTAGGGCACGGAGTTCGGCGCGTCGTTTCACCAGCGTTTGGCGAAGCGTCGACAAGCGTGCCTCCAGGGCACGCCAGCCTTGCTCCGAAGCATCGAGATCACGATCGGTCTTTTCCGATATCTGTTGAAGACGAACACTCTCCAGCCAATTGTCGACAATCCGCCTGGTCAGCTTGGAAACCAGAGCTTGCGCCGGCGTCGTGTCGACTTCGTAGGCACTCCGTGCCGCTTCGGTCGTCTGCAGCAGGCGTCGCAGACGCTCATTCTCGAGGCGCCTGGATTTAAGCTGTTTGCCGAGTTCGACTGTGCGTGCGGCTTCTTCGACGAAGACCTGCAGCTCGAGCAACACCTGTCTCGCCTCGATCAGACGCACGCTGAAGCGGCTCTCCGAAGCTGGGATATCGTCTCGGGGGTGAAGCGAGACCTGCCTGGTGACAATCTGCTTTTCGCGGCTGGTCAGTTCGGCAGGGTTCGCCGACGGGGTCGGTGCAGCCGACGCAGTCCAAAGCGGGAGCAACAACACCAAAAGCAGCAGGGATCCATCACCTATCCGTCGCCAAGCTACCGAGTCGGACCCAACCGTCATTGGCATCTCCCGGACTGACCGCCGAGTTGCTTCGAGACGGTCGCCGGATACGGCAGGGTGTTGGCGATCGTCTCATAATGACAATGGGTTGTTCACGCGTCGAGGCAATGGCAAGGGGCAAACTATCCCGAGCTGCGGACGAAGCCTTTACCCAGACCGAAGCAGAAAAGGGAGGCGAGAGCGCAGGCCATCATGAAGCTGACCATGGGATAAGGCGTGCCATTCTGCAGCATGCCGACGGCCTGGCTGACGACCGCTGCCGTGAACATCTGGGAGAAGCCGGCGATGCCGGATGCGGTGCCGGCGAGTCCAGGCTGCACGCTCACGGCTCCCGCTTGAGCGTTCGCGATGGAAAGGCCGTTGCCGAACGCGACCAGCATCATGGGGCCGAACAAGGCGGCGGGTTGCCAATATCCGGCGAGCATGAAGAAGGACGCGAAGGCAACGCCCACGATCGCCAGAAGACAGCCGATGCGGATAAAGCGATCGATCCCCAAGCGCTTGCCGAGACGTGCCGTCGTGAAATTGCCCAGCATGAACGCGGCGGAAACCGCCATGAAAAGCAGGCCATAAGCGGTTGCGGATCGGCCCAGGATATCGATCATGAAGTAGGGCGCGCCGGAGATGAACGCGAAGAATGTCGAAATGGCAAAGGCGCTTTGCAGCGTGTAGGCAAGGAATGCCGGTTGGCGAATAAGCTGCAGGCCGCCGTGTCCGAGACCTCCCAACAAGCTCGAAGTGGCCTGGCCGACATGGGTTTCGGTGAGATGGCGCCAGACCTGCCAGCCGAGAAGCAAGCCGGCGGCCGCCAGGGCGACAAAGATCGCTCGCCAGGCGAAGTAGTCGATCAACAGAGCGCCGATGGTCGGTGCGATCATGGGTGCGACCACCATCGCCATGGTCAGATAGGCGATGACGCTTGCCGCCTGTTCGCGATGGTAGAGATCGCGCACGATCGCCCTTGCGAGCACCATGCCCGCCGCGGCTCCAGCTGACTGGATGATGCGCGCGACGATCAGGAGGCTTACGGTCGGCGCGATGGCGCACAGCACGCTGCCGACTAGGAAGATGACGAAACCCGCCAGGACGACCGGGCGCCGGCCGAAGCGATCGGACAGTGGTCCGTAGACGAGCGTCGCGACGGCATTCGCCAGGATCGACAGGCTGAGAACGAGTTGCGTGACGCCTGTGCTGCTGCCGAAGGTGGATTGGATGGCTGGAAGTGCCGGTATGAAGATCTGGAGCGTGACCGGCGCAAGAGCGGTGATGCCGATGAGCAGCGTGATCAGCGCTCTGGACGTTGCCGGCAGTGCTCGTTCGCCTGAACTCATTCCGGCTCGCCGAGATCGTGGGTCCCAAGTCTGCCGTGCAGCTTGATCTGTTCGATCGAGCGGGCGAGGCCGGTGCGGTCGTCGGTCTCAACCATCACGGCACACAACGTTGCCTCGCCCAGGGCCGGCGTCATGCGCGGTCCCGGGACATCGGAGCGAAAGCGTTTGATCGATGAGGTCTTTTCCATGCCGATCACCGAATCATAGTCGCCCGTCATGCCGACGTCCGTGATATAGGCGGTGCCGCCTGTCAGAATCTGCGCATCGGCTGTCGGAACGTGGGTATGGGTGCCTGCGACCAGGGATACACGCCCGTCGGCGGTATGGCCGATCGCCAGCTTTTCGCTGGTCGCCTCCGCGTGGATGTCCACCAGGATGGCCTGGACCGTATGGCCGAGAGCATATTTCGCGAGCTCAGCGTCGAGAGCACGGAAGGGATCGTCGTACAACCCCATGAACAGCCTGCCCATGAGCTGGATCGCGAGGAACCTCCGGCCATCCGGGAGGCGTACCTCGCCGACGCCACGGCCCGGCGTGCCCTCCGCCATGTTCAACGGACGGATCAAACGCTGCTCTTTGCTGATATGGCCGATCAGATCGCGCTGGTCGAAAACATGGTTGCCCGTCGTGATCAGGTCGGCGCCGGCTGCATAGAAGTCGTCGCAGATTGCAGGCGTGAGGCCGAAGCCGCCGGCAGCATTCTCACCGTTGACGACGATGACATCGAGCCGATGCTGCTCGCGCAGACGTGCAAGCGAGGCCATGATGACGTCGCGCCCGGCTCGTCCGACCACATCGCCGCAATAAAGAATCCGCATTCCAGCTCCGGTGTGAAAACAAGAGGTGAGACCAAGACACTCCGCCTGCTCCAGATCACGCTGATTCAGAGACCAGATCGATGTCCTGTCCTTGACTACAGGGAGGGTGCCCCGCTGAAAAGGCGACGATGACGATGCCCGTTATAACCCGCCGACCCGTCGGCTGTAAGCCAGCTCATCGATCAGCGCTGCAGCGTCGGCTGCGCCATTCATCGGATCGAGCTCTGCCAGGCGGGATCTGAGAAGTTCGCGTTCGTCCGGATCGAACAGCCGGTCGATGGTCGCGGTCAGCTTGTAGACCTCCCTGGTCCGGACACAGACAGCGAGGCCGTGGCGGTCGGCAAACAGGGCGCGGGCGAATTGATTGTCCTGGCTCATGTTCTCGTTGGGGACGAAGATGGTCGGGACGCCGGCGAACAGCAGTTCGTGAAAGGAGTTGTAGCCGACGGCGCTGATAGCGAGATCGAAGGCTTTGAAATAGCGGGCAAAAGGATAGCCTGGCATGCGGATGACCGTCTCCGGCAGATCCATCGGCTGTTCGCTGATGAGCCACTCGCCGACAGCGATCTGGGCGTTGTAACGCTGTTGAATATGGGCAAGCGCCGTATTGTGGACGCTTCGATAGTCGAAATTGTTGCCAGCGCCGAGCTGGATCAGGACCGCCGGACTTTCACCATCCATGCCGAGCGCTTGCCTGGCCTCGTTGCGGGAGAGCATGTCGGCGCCGTCGAGGAGGCGGATGGGGCTGACATGGTACGTCCGCTCCTGATGGCGCTTGGTGATACCGTGGTCGTCTGATGCCGCGAGGTCTCCTGGTTCGACCACGACGTCGAAATAGTGTTCTCGACCGACAATCTCCTTGTTCTGCGAGCGCCACATGCCGCGCCTCGACCAGATCGACCAGGGATCCGGATTAGCCTGGATCGCATCGAGGATGCCCTGATAGGGAACATTGCCGTCGAAGACCACGACGGCCGGATCGTAGAACGCGATCATCTCGTTGAGTTCATCGCGAAGAAAGCGATTCCACTGATTGATGTCGCAATCCAGATATTGCCTGCTCGGAATGAATTCGGCGAGATAGCCATGCTCGCGCAGCACCCTCAGTGCCTGTGACATGGTCACGAAGACCGGTTCGATCGGGGACGGGCAGCGTTTCGCGATGGCCAGCATTCGCGTGAGATGTCCCATGCCGACACCATTGATCGTGATGAACATGACCCGGCGCCGGCCGCGATCTGTCGTGACGGCCCCTGACGTCGGAGCGTCGACCTGTCCTACCGTCGAGCGGCAGGGCTCGCCGATCACATCCGCGATACGGCCGATCAGATGCTGCGGGCTGAACCTGCTCCTGATGGTCTGCGTACCAGCCTTGCTGATCTCGGCATAACGAGCGGGATCGTTATAGAGTCGCCAGACAATCGATCGTATCTCGTTGTCTTCCGCATAGACGGCACCTTCACCGAAGATTCTCTCGAACGGGGGAGGCAAAATGGTGACCACACCCGCGGACATAGCGCGCAGGATGTGCGGGTCGACGGGGGTGATGAAGTCGGGGTGATGGCTGTAGACGAAGAAATCGATGGAGCGAAAGAAATCCGCCTCGCTCAGCCTTTCCGAGTCGAGGACATCCCAATTTCTTGGGAAGGGTCCGACATAGTTCTTGAGGATCGAGCCGCCATCGAGAAGCCGAACCAGGTAATGCGGGTTATCCGGATAGAGGGACAGAATGTGGCCAGAGTCGGTCGGCCAGGCATCGTCGGAAGGCGGTCCCGATCGGCCGATAACCGGTCTCGATCCACAAAATCCGGTCCGAGTCGATGCCCAGCGTTCGGGATCGATGCAGGCATGCCAGTCCAACGCGTTCAAGGACGGTTTCGGATCGAGAAGACCGAGCTGTTCGCGAACCACCGACGTCATGGGGACCCAGACGATCTGTCCTGAGAGGAGCTCGCTGGCATTCGACTGGACAGTGGCCCAATCATAATGCTGCTGTCCATTCGACAACGCAGGTCCATGCGGTACCAGCACGAGACTGAGAGGAGCTTCGATCCTCAAAAGGCGCCTTGGCTTGTGGGCCAGGCATCGTGGATCGGTGACGAGGAGAAGCTTGCAGGTAGAGATCCGATCGGGGTCGAGATGCGCAAGATCGCCCGACTCGATCAGCGCCCGGATGTCCCGATGCATTCTTGCAGGACGACGTCGTTGGCTGTTCGCCAATTGCACAAGCCCGGTCCGATAGCCCGCGGTCGCGATGGCGTGGATCTGTTCGGCAGTTGTCGTTCGGTAGGAAGGATCGCGGAAATCACCGAGAAAGATGATCTCGAAGCTTGACTGGGCCATGATAGGCTGCGGCTCTTATTCCAAGGGATATAAAGGCTGAGATGCGCATGACGTCGGACCGGATCATGCCGCTGAGAATGGACATGATCAATGCCGTCTTGCTAGTTTGCCCTGATGAAACGTCTCCAAGAAATCCGAGATATGAAGAGTTCCGTCGAACGACTTTGGCCTGCGGTTGATACCGATCGTTCCGGACAAGGAGATCGTATTCCGCCGTGGCAATCGGACCGACAGGACAAAACCGACTTGCAGGCTGCGCTGGAGGAACTCGAGCTTTCTCTTCAAAAGGCGAACCGCAGGATCAACCGCCTTCAGGGTGAAAGGAAGCAACTGGAGGCTCTTCTGGACAAGCGTGATGACCAGATCCAACGGCTGAATCGAGAGTTGGGCAGGCATCTGCCGGCCCAGACATTGCCCTCGGAAGGAGCCGCCCGAATTATTGGTGGCCGAGCGTCCTTCATCAGTGTGCTTCAGTCTATCGCCCATGGCGTCGGGAGCTGGCTTGCTCGCCGGCAGAGCAAGACCGAAGGCGCCGCCACGAAGGTTCAGATCTCAGATTTGACGCATGGGCAGGTTCCACCTCTCGCCGCTCGTCGGGGTGGTGACGTCGGGCAGCCGATCGTCGGTGTGGTTCTTTTTGGTCTGGACAAGGAAAAAATCGAGCAGTTGCTGCCCATCATCGAACGTGATTGTTGCTCGCGAGGGATGAAGCCTCTTTGTCTGGTCGACCTGGATGCGTTCGAATTACTGCGCGCGCATGGCCTGATTTTCGAATATCTGCCGCCGATGGAAGAACGTGATCGGTTCGACCGTTCGCTCCACTGGGATCTCTATATTCAGCGCCGACTGGCCATTATCAGGAGGAAATGGAATCCAGTCCGCGTTGTTGCCTTTGGCGAGTCGGCGATGAGGATGCTGACGCTGTGGTCTTTATCGCCCTTTGAAGATAAGCCTCTGCCAACTGTTCTCACCGAATAATCGCAAACGCTGCCAGAGGAGGGAGCATGTTTTGGTTTTTCCGATGCTCCAAGGTTTTCTTCAAGGTTGTATGATTGGTGATCCGGGGGTCAGAGCGATCATGAATCGGGCATCGGCCTCTTGGAAAGGAGGCGGTTCGATGCCAAAGTCCGGCCCGAATGACCAGGTCGACGCAGGACATCGTTACCCTGCATGTTCGGCTGACGGTCTTCCAAAGGATGAAAAGTCGGAGGAGCAGGCTTAATGCGCTGGATGGCGACGACTTACGGAAGCTTGAAGGCTCTGATGATTGCGCTCGTCGCTGGTCAAGGCGGATCGGCTGTCGCTCAAGACATCAGCCCGGATGACCGGGCTTGGGAAGCGGTGACAGCATCAGGCACGGCTGAGGCCTGTCAACACTATCTGACCGAGTTTCCGACGGGCTCTCATGCCGAAGAAGCCTTTCGTTGCCTCGTGGAAGGCATCCTCCCCGCCAGCCCAGAGAATCGGTTACCGGCGTCGGTCGATATCTACTAACAGCCATCCAATAACGATTTGACAGGAAACACGAATTTAGGGATTGAAGGCTCTGCACCATCAGGAAGTCAGCATGAGCCGTCACCTTCATACGATCTTTTCGGCTATGGGCGTCCGCGATGTTCAGGTTCTGGACAACGCGGACGATGCCGTCGGTAGAATCGCCGAAATCTATGATCAGGGCGTGGCGATCATGAAGGCGGCTTTCGATCGGTTCATGGCCGGCGACAACGGTCATGTGCAGCATCCCATCGACGCCTGCTACCCCTTCTTGGGCATCGAGGTCAGCGCCGCCAATCTCAATCTCGACAATCGCCTTTCCTACGGCGCACTCCATGATCCCGGCGTCTACGGCACGACGCTTACGCGCCCCTCTCTGTTTGCCGATTATTATCGTCGTCAGATCGAACTGCTGATCGAGCAACACGACACGTCGGTCGTCGTCGGTATCAGCAACAGGCGCATGCCGCTGCCCTTCGTGATCGAAGAGAGCACGGCCGACATACGTCAGGACAGGATCGCGACGCTTCAGGCGGGCTTTCCCTTGCCGGACATGAGTGAGATCGATGACGCTATCGCCAATGGCACCTATCGATCTGGCGCTTGCGAGCCGAAACCCCTCGCGCTGTTTACCGCAGAGCGCGTGGATTATTCGCTGCAGCGCTTTCATCACTACACCGCAACCAGGCCGGAATATGTCCAGCGCTTCATTCTGCTCACGAATTATCAGCGTTACGTCGAGCATTTCATCGACTTCGCTCGGGAGGAAGTGAGAGACGGCACGACCTATACGTCCTTCGTCGAGCCGGGGGATGTCGTCACCCCGAACGAACGAATGACGTCGATAGGTGAGAGCGGGACTCCTCCCAGGCATCTGCCGCAAATGCCTGCCTATCACTTGGTCGCGCCAAATCGCATGGGCATAACGATGGTCAATATTGGCGTCGGCCCATCGAACGCTCGCACGATCACCGATCATCTCGCCGTCCTGCGCCCGCATTGTTGGCTGATGCTCGGCCATTGCGCCGGCCTGCGTCGCAGCCAGCAGCTTGGCGACTACGTCCTGGCTCATGGCTATGCGCGAGAAGATCATGTGCTCGATCAGGATCTTCCGCCGTTCGTGACAATTCCACCCATTGCCGAGGTCCAAGTCGCGCTGCAGGAAGCGGTCGTCAATGTGACCGGTTTGAAGGGGCGGGATATCAAGACGCGCATGCGCACCGGCACCGTCGCAAGCACCGACAACCGCAATTGGGAGCTTCGCTATGACGAGCTCTATGAGCGTCTCAATCAACAGCGTGCCATCGCCGTCGACATGGAGAGTGCGACGATAGCCGCCAACGGCTTTCGCTTCCGCGTGCCCTATGGAACGCTGCTTTGCGTTTCCGACAAGCCGCTTCACGGCGAGATCAAGCTTCGCGGGATGGCGAATACGTTCTATCGGGAACGCATTGATCAGCACCTCAAGATTGGTATCGAGGCTATTCGCATTCTTCGCGACGATGTTGGCGTCGATCAGATCCATTCACGAAAGCTGCGAAGTTTTGACGAACCCGCCTTTCGCTAGTGCAGCGGCGCATTCGGATGATTCACAAGCCGCAGCACTAGGTTATTGGTTTTGCATCGATTTTTTCAAACACCGCTGATCGCTCTGTTTGGATCGATGCACTAGGCCGCAGCGATCTCCTGAAACCACTCCTGTGCTGGACCGTTCCCCGATCTAGACACGGTAGAAAAGGAAAGAGCCAAAGACGGCGATCGGCAGAAAATTCTTGGACCATGTCGGCGAAGTCTCGATGCGATGAAAGGCTGTCGCACCAAGCGTGGGATCGTTGAGGGTCTGGCTGAGCGCTCGTCTGGCAATGCGCCGAAAGGCCGCCGTCTTCGGTGAGTCGTCCGCTGCGAACGCACTCGGATACCGCAGCAGACGCGTGCGGCCGAAAACAAAGGCGTGTTGGGCTTCCGTCCCCGACCGCAGAGCATTGACGATGGTCGAAGCGAGCGCCTCGACTACCCGCACATTCTCGTCTGAAGCTATGTGAAGAAGAGCCGCGGCAATGCGGTCAGTGGTTATCCTCGCCACCGCAGTCTCGAAGTCGACTACATTCGCATTTGTATCTTCCACCAACTGCGTGTCGTTTGTCTGGGCCATGGTTCCTCACCAGGATGACGTTTGGAGGGACGACTGGAGTGGCGTTTCTTTTTGTGAAGGGCCGTGATTGCTAGGTTCGAAGACGTGCAGAACGCTGGACGTGAGCTACGGCGTGAAATCGATTTCGAGGGCGCGGTTGGCGGGTTGATGGCGCCAGTTTCTCTGCGACGATGCCGGGTAACGCCTCAGCCTGACCGGCTCCGCTAGAACACAGCCGCTGACGGCATCAAGGCCGTCGTCGCGGCCATTCTTTCCGGGCCGCCACTCCCGCATCTCTTCGATGAAGGGCGTTCGCCAAACGCGCGCATGTGCTCTGAGGGCGCCGGCTGCGAGAATCGGGTCGAAGGCATCGAGGATCCGTTGATCTTTGCTGCGGCGCGAGACGTGCTCGCGAACCCGACAGCCACAGCCATCGATGTTAAGTTCACGCTGTAGCACTGCTGGCAGAAAGCGCCCAAGGCCGTTGGTTTCGATGGTGATCGACGGCAGGTGGAGATCTCGTGCGAAAGCGACCACCTGACGGCAAAGCTGCGTCGCCTCGTCGACATCGTCGCGCCGTGCAGGGTCATGCACGAGATAGCGGATATCATGAAGCCAATAGTTGCCATCATCATCGACGAAAACCGCGGCAACCACGCTGGCATCGCCCCGTTCGGGTGAGCCGTAGGCGGGATCCCACCAGGCTGTCACCGAAATCATCCGACGTCCGCCTATGGTAAGGACGTGATGCCTGTTGCTTTCCCGACAGACGATGTCGTCTTCATAGCGTATGAGGTCATCAGGGTTGAGACGGACATCATCGTCGGCTGAGGGGCGCAGCATCATCTGGCTATGGAACTTGGCTGGCCCGGTCTGTCGCTTCAGGTCTTCGATACAGCTTTCCGGAAATCGTTCCGGCCAGCGGCTTTTCCCGCGGTCGTCGAGGACGGGAATGACGAGGCGCTCGAAACCTTCCAGAAACACCTCAGCTTCGTGATCGGCTGGACCTTCCGCATAAATAGAGTTCAGATTGTGCGGGGTGCCCGCATAGAGCTGCAGTCCGCCTGGTACGAGGACATAGCTGATCTCATGCAAGCGGTTCCTGAGCTCTTCGCGTCGCGCAGGGGTGCGGCAGGTGTTTGGAACCTCGACGTCGTCGCATATGACGACATCCGCTCTCGAACCGGTGATGTTTGAGGCAATACCTCGCGCGAGAAGTGATGGATCGCGAAGCACAAGATTCCGCTGCACGGTAAATTGATCCGATGCCCACTGAAGGCTTCGATCGGGAACAAGGTCGAACGTCAGAGGATGACGTTCGACGATGTTTTTGACGTTCCGGACCATTTTCTTCGCGAGATCGTATTCGGCTGAGAGGATCAAGATCCGAAGATCCGGCTGCTGCAACAGCAGCCAGGCGCAGAACAGGCCGATCAGCGTGGATTTGCCGGCACTGCGAAAACAGAGCAGCAGTAGTCGGCGATCACCAGAGGTCCACCTCTGCCCAAGCCAGCCCGCAATTTCGAGGTGCAACCTCGGCGTTTGCTGGCCCTGGCTGCGATTCCAGAGCCATACGAACTGCTGGAAGGAGAGGTCGCTTGACCTGGTGCTCTGGCTGCTGCGGGAGCTTTTCACGGCTCTAGCCTTGCAGGCCCGAGATGATGCGATCCACAGGTGCGTTGGCATATCCGGCGTGAACGACCTCGCCCATTCGCGGGTCAGTAGCGCGCTCCAGGCGAGCGTGAGAACGCGCATACGCCATAGTGAATGCCTGCGAGGGTCGGGTCATGAACAGCATCTCAATGGAGGCCCTCACGGCTTTCGAAGCGATCTCATCAAACAAGAGGACGCGATGTCGATCATGCGATCCATCGCAACAGGACGATCGCTCGAGAGCGTCAATCCTGAGTTCCTGAAGGGACATGTCGACATCGCTCGCTTGATGCTGCTGCTCTAAAGATCGAGCAATGATCGTCCTGAGCCGCCGCTCAGGAGCGACAGGCCCTGGCGTGCAGACGTATCCGCAAGATCAAGAAGATTGCTGCGTCGTGCGGATCGAGCGTTGCGGTTCAGCGTGGCGATGGACTGCGCCGTCTCCTGTCGCTGCGCTTGCTCCGTGGCCGACGCCTCTTGGACGAGGCCGCGCAGAATGGCGTTGGTGGAGGCACTGCCACCGACGCCTGCAGCGCCTGCGCGCGCGCGCTGGCTGGCAAGCTGCCGCCGCAGACGCTCATCGGTCTTGCGCTGCTCTTCCGCGCTGCGGCGTTCGATGTCGTCGATGCGCTGGTCGCGTTCAGCGTTGATTTTGCGGGATTGCCGCTTTTGCGCTTGATCGGCAAGGGCCAGATTGAGGCCAACGGAGGCGAGACTGCTTAGCCGCAAAAATTCATGACGCCTGAGGCGGCGTTGGCGTGGAGTGACGCAAGACGTTGATACTGCATGATTCCGGTTGCTGAAGCAGTCTCATCACGATCCAAACGGCTCCCCCGCCATGGCGGAGAATGCCCCGTTTTTGCCTGGTCTGTCACCGGTCATGGGCAAGCCGGTTCAGGTTGTTTTCGACGGCGGCCGGCTGGACTCGGATGCCGGGATTTTGGTACTGGCGGAGATTGAGAAGCGTCTCGCCATCGCCGAGCGCTGGTCAGCCTGCCTGGACGATCCGCGCTCGCCCGACCGCGTCCGGACACGGTCTCGCCGAGATCCGTTTCCGCATGCTGATGATCGCGGCGGGCTACGAAGACGCCAACGATTGCGATGCGCTGCGCGCCGATCCCGCCTTCAAGATGGCGGTCGGCCGGTTGCCCGAGAGCGGCGATCTTCTGCTCGCAGCCGACCATGTGCCGGCTCGAGAACCTGCCCGGCAGGACCGCGCTCGTCCGCATGATGGACGCCATGGTCGAGCCTCTACTGCGACAGCTTTCGTGAGGTCCTGCGGCGCGTCGTCCTCGATATCGACGACACGCTGGATCGTTCACGGCCATCAGCAGCTCTCGCTGTTCCACGCCCATCACGACCACCGCCGCTTCCGCCAATCCACGGTCTACGACGTCGGCAGCGGCAAGCCGGTCGCCGTCATCCTGCGTCTCGGCAAGACGCCGAATGGCGCCGAGGTGCTTCGGTCATCCGTCACGTCATCGGCGCCATCCGCCGCCGCTGGCCGAAGGTCGACATCACCGTTCGCGGCGACAGCCATTACGCCCGGTACGAGGCCGCGACCTTGGTGCGAGCGCAACCGGGTTGGCTACATCTTCGGGCTCGCCGGCAACAAGGTCTTGCTTCGACAGGTCGCTGCGCTCGCCGAGGACGCCGCCATGGCCAGGATCGAGGGGGAAAGCCGGAAAAGGTCCGCCGCTACGACGCTTTCCTCTATGCCGCCGGAAGCTGGCGATGGCGTTGAGTGCCAGGTGATCACCTGATCGAGGTCTTCGCCGGAAGGCGCCGACAGCCGCTTCATCGTCACCAACATCGTCAGCGCACCGCGCTGGCTCTACGACAGAATCTTACTGCGCCCGCGGCCAGGCCGTGGAGAATCTGATCAAGGCGCATAAGCTGCACCTCGCCTCCGACCGCACTTCCTGCAGCAGTGCTGCCGCCAATCAGTTCCGGCTCCTGATCCACACCGCCGCCTACTGGCTGCTTCACACCCTGCGTGGTCTCGCGCCCAAGCGGTCCTTCTGGCGCGACGCCCAGTTCGACACCATCCGTCTCGCGCTGATCAAGGTCGCCGCCCGCGTCACCGAAATGGTCACCCGCATCAAAGTCCTGCTGCCTTCGGCCTTCCCCTACCAGAACACCATGGCGCTCCTCGTCAAGCGCACCGCAAAGCTGCCGCCTTAAACGACCGGGCAATGTGCCCGGCGCAAAAACCCGAAACGACCGAAACCTCAAGCTCAGCCTTCATGCGCATCCGGCGCCAAGGCGATGCTCGGCCGAAACCGCTAAAATTGCCGGCCTCATGCAGCTCTCATGAATGAACCGGGTTAGAGCACCCATCAGCTATTCACCTTTATCTCTGTGGTTGCGGACAAGAGCGTGAAAGGAAGCGGTGTCGATTGCTCGATTCGCCAGGGTGGTTCTTTGGCGCCGCGGCGCCATCCAAGGGCTCTGAGGGTCTGATCCCCGGTGAAGGGCGTAGGATCTGAGGAAACCGGAAAGAGGAGGTCACGCGGGCCACTTCCGGTATCGACGCGCAGGCTGCTTGTCTCCAGGACACGCAGCACGAGCCGGATGGGACGATAGAGCGGTTCCTGGGTTCGGCCCGAGGTCGAGTTCGTGGCCGGCGGCAGCGGCTCGACGATATGAGTATAGGGAAGGCCGACGGTGATATCCGTTGCTGCGGCTGTAAGCGTGATCTGACCGGAGGCCACGACGGTTGTTTCGACGGTGCCGGCATCCGTAAGAACGGTGATGTTCTCGCCTTCTAGGTGATCAAGGCCAGGCCAGATTGTCGTCGGCACGGCTTCGCTGAGCTGTAAACCTGCATCGACAAAAATGTCATCGATCAGTTCTTCGACGAAAACGCCATTGGCACGCTCGACCAGTAGGAAAGTGCGCGTGTCCGTCACCGCAACCGACAGAATGGTGCCGTCGGTCGATTGCTGGCTCCAGGCTACGATGTCGGCATTACGATAGATGCCGATCGTCGCCATCGATCCGTCGGCCATCACAATGAGAAAGAGTCGTCGTCGGCGATCGAAAGCTTGGTCGATAGGGTCGTCGACCAGATGGCGCGCCGGAAGCGCCAGGTCAGGCGCCTGATAGGCCTGCTCGGTATCGGCGAACACGAACTCGCGAATTTCCTGACCATTGCGCGATGCAAAAAGCGTTGCACCATCGACATCGCGAGGTGGCACCTGCCGCTCGATAGGCGATCCGATCCGGCTTTGCTGGCGGAGCTGGATGCTTTCGGGAGTCAACGGATCGCCGGTCACAATCCATTCGCCGATCGACGTAAAGATCTGCAGGTGCCGGCCCGATTGCAGAGCGCGTACCGCGGGGGCGCTGTTGGCCGACAGGCGGAACGCGATGGCTTCGTCAGGCAAACCCGTCCCGAGATCGAAATCGAAAAAGCGACCAGATCGCGACAGCCAAAGGCCGTTGGGCAGCTCTCTCGACCCACCGATGACCATGCGGTTTTGATGGAATGAAAGGGTGATCGGCCAGCCGCGAGCGTCGCTGAACGCCTGTTCGTCCCAATCGATTGACGGACCTGTCCCTGACAGGGGTGCGCTTGCAAGGACCAATCCGTCGGCGGACGTGGCGTTGATGATATTCGTCAGCTGGATCTGGCCGCCCTGGAAACGAAAGATCGCGCCAAGATGCTCCGCAACGAAGACATCGTCAGATGTGGTGAGCGTTACGCTTCCGCCCGTGCCGCTGGATGTCAATGTCACGTCGTCAGCAGCAAATCTGGCGAACGGTTGGCAGCTCAGACCGGATTCTTTCTCGCTGAACTCGAGATCGGCGATGGTCCAGCTGACGTCGCTGACCTTGAGCACCTGCTGCGGCGTGTGATCCGGATGCGTGACGAGAACGCTGTCACCGAATTGAGCCCAGCTCAACTGCTTGATGTCATCTTCCACCCAGGGTGTGGTGAGCGTGACGAGCAGCGTTTCGTCTTCATAGATGTCGAGTTGCAGATTGGAGAAAACGAAGAGATAGCTGCCGCCGGAACTCGGCTCGAACGTGGCCAGACGGCCGCGTCCTGCTGCCGTGGTCAGATAGGCCATGCCTGAACGACGACGGACGCCGCCGGTCGTCTCGACGAAGACGTTTCGAAGCTGTGCCGCACCATTCTCCTGAGATCGCAGGTCGCTCCGACCGAGCAGCTGCGGATCCAGCTCTCCGGAGGTGAAGTTCGTCTGCAGGACATTGATGCGGGTCATGACAGGCGAGCCTCGATCAAGGTGAAGTCTTCGACCTTGGGAGGCGTGTCTTGCTGACTGTCGATCAGCTTGGCGAGCTTGAGTTCGGTATCGGCAAGCTTGAACAGGAGTTCGGAGCGTGATGCGTTCTCGGTGAGCGGCAGGCAGAATTCGGCGGCGAGCCGGTTCACCAGGGCGGAGACGAAATAAGTCGGAAAGTCGACCTCGTCAGGCCGTTTGATATAGGCGAGTGTGAGCTCTTCGTAGTTGCTGTGCACCTCCCGGCCGACGACCTGGTAGATGGCTCCACGGCTGCGGCAGTCATCGCCTGCCGACAAGGCATTGATGAAGTCGGCCGGCAGGTCGAAGGTATAGTCGAAGTCAGTCAGCGGAGGGCTTGCCGCCGGCACGAGCTCGGCGTGCGCCGTCGCGAATGACCAGGGATGCGCGCCGAGCAGACCATCGCGAACGATTTCATAGAGGGTTCCCGCAACATCCGCTTCCGCGGTGCCGTCGGCGAAGGATGAGATGCCTTCCGCCCCAAGCTTGACAAGGGCAGCTGAGCAAAGCTGGACATCGCTTAAAGGCATGATCTCGCTTCCTTGACTTGGAGGTGGGAAGGCAGGGTAGGGCTAGGCAGTCCAGCCCAGATATTGATGCAGCCAGCGCTGCAGCACGTCGCTGTCTATGGCGAGATAGGCGATGATGCAGTGCTGCTCCTGATAGCCGATGATCAGTGGCAGATCGGGAAAGGCGTAGACCACGACGCGCTCGGGCTGCTTCGGCAGGTCTGGCCGGGATCCAGCCTTCCAAAGCTCAACGAAAGGCTCGAGCATGTCGTTCTCAAACGTGACCCGTTTGAATTTTGCCGGAAATCGACTTTCGAAGTGGCTAATCGATAGTCCAGGGCAAGACAGGCTGTTCGGCTCTGTCAGTTCGGCGGCACTTGCGCCCTTCGATATCAGCAATGCAGCCAGGAAAGCGGCCATAACATGTCTCGGCATCTTCTTCTCCCCAGGTAGGGCTATCCAACGTCGAGATCACTGCATCGCCCGGTGGAAGCTTGGGAGAGACGGATGGGTAATCGAAACCACCCATCCGTCGCCAGCAGCCGACAAAAGGCGTGTCCTGACCTCGTTTAGTCCGTGTTGGCGAGGCCGAAGCTGCTGATGTTGGAGACGTCGACGGACGTCCCGTCATTCGACTTCACGATGAAGACGCCGCTGGCGATCGTGGTATCGATCGCGGTATTGGCCATGATGAAGTCGCCGATCCTGAGCATCGATGCGGCCTCGTTGAAATAGCCTGTGGTATCGACATCTGCCGCGAGATCGGCGGTCTTGTAGTGCCAGAGCGTAAAGCCATTGGCATAGGTCAGTGCGCTCAGATTGTTGGAATTATAAGCCATGATTTAGCTCTCCAGGCTGGGCATTTCGACGACGCCTTCGGCGTCGATCAGGCATGAACCCTGGCTCATCGAGTTCGACACGAAGTGTGCCGCCCGATCGCCATGCCAGGTCACGTCGGTGACCACATCTTGGCCGACCGCGTGGCCGATGGCGCTGCGGTGGTACCAGAAGCAGCGGCGCACACCGGTCGCAAGCTCCAGACCGGAATGCGGCAGCCACATGGTGCCAAGCCAATGCTTGGCCTGGGTGCCGCGCCAGGGAAGCTCGTCCGGACCGACATAGTCGGCGTTCGCGAACTCCTCGATGTCCAGGAGCTCGGACCACTGCTTCCAGCCGATGACGGCATAACGCTGGCCATCGTCGGGCACATCGTTGTCGCCAAGGATTTCGAAAGCCTCGAGCACCTTGGCTTTGGTGAGCCCGTCGGTTCCGGCACCGGCGACGTTGGTGGTGCCGGAGAGAGCGGTGATGATCAGCTCATCAGTCTTGCGACCGAGCGCGAAGGCGCCAGCGTTGGCGAGCACCTGGCGCTCGTCGATGTTGATCTTGAGCTCGTCCAGGTGATCGACCCAGTCGCCGGCATAGTAGTCCTCGAGGACGCACTCGATCGGCGTGTGATCGATGTTCATCACGGGAACCTTGCCGTGACGAGCCTTGGTCGAGGCCGTGCCCTTGCCGACCTTCTGGAAGACGGTCGAGCTGCCCTCGACTCCGTTTTTGACGCGCACGGTGTTGCGGAGTTTGGAGCCCATCCGCTGATATGCCTGATGGACTTCTTCTTCAAACTGCTTGATGAACGCCTGGTCTATGGATGTGGACACTTTCGTCCCTCCGTTGAGGTACAGCGGGAGACGACGCGCGGTTGGTCCTGGCGGAGCAGGGCCGCGGTCTGGACGGCTACGCACCGTCTGAGCGGGACCTGGTGAAGGGCCCTCCATGAAAGAGGGTGATCCTTATCCAAGTCCGGTAATCCGGTTCGGTGGCGGATGTGGCCGTCTGAGGTGTGAAGCCCTTGACGACCTGCTGTCGGATCTGGTCCGCCTGATGTTAGTCGACCCAGCCGGTCGAGTCGGACCAGAACGTCAGATCGGAAAAGGGCTGACCCTGAGGGGGCGGCGGCTCGTCCGTATCGATGGCGCGCCGCCTTCGCTCCAGGCCCAGTCGTGTCGCCTCGCGGAGGCTTAGAACCGTCATCGGTTACTGCCTCTCGCAAATCTGCGTGACGATGCTGCCAGCACCGCTCGCCGCGATGAACGAGATGTGACTCGAATTGCTTCCATCGAAGACCGGCAGTTCGTGCCAGACCCCCTCCGGCAGAAACGGATCGCTGGTCGTGGCTACGACCGTGGCATCGCCCTGGCGGAAGTGGGCACCGCCGCCTATGGCGATCACGCTGACCACACCACAGGTGTTCGAGATCGGCGTTGCATTTCGCGCCGCCGTTGTCTCGTCGGGGGTCAGATTAAACGTCGTCCCCCAAGGCATGATTGGCATCGGGACATTGTCATCGTCACGCACCAGTCGGGTAGCACTCGGGCCCTTGTCGCGCAGTCTGGCCATCATCGTCTCCTTTTATCACGCCGCAGCAAAAGGCGGGGCAGGGGATCGGCGTCGGGATGTCGGTGCCGTGTCTCTAGTCGAACAACCGGCGATATCCGGCGGTGACCTCGGCGACGAAAGCCGGATCACGATCGCGCCAATAGCGTGGGTCGCGCATCATCTGAGAGAGCTGGCGCTCGTCGGTGGCAGCGGCCGGTATGGCGGCCTCCGAGATCACATTGGGCTCACGTGTCTGCATCATGTGATAGATGGCGATCACGCCTTCGGCGCTGGATCCGAGGCTTTCATAGACGTCGTCACTGAGATTCGCCTGGGCCCAGATTTTGATCTGAGGCGCAATCGTTTGCCATTTCTCCTTGCCGCCGAAATGGGCCGCGAGCTGCGAACGCTCGATTCTTCCGCTAGCTTCTTTGTTGACCTCTTCGACAAGGGGAACGAGATGTTCAGCGGCGAGGTCATAGACGAGTTGTGCCTGTTCGGTGGACAATCCCGCCTCGTGAAGCTTGGTGTTGATCGCCGGATCGGGCGTGATCAACTCGTGTGGCGCTTTGATTTTGTAGTCGTCTGCAGAAGCGGGTTTGCCAAGAACGCGCTGGAGCTTGTCGCGGCTGGCGGGATCATCCGCGGTCGGTAGCGGCACCATCGTGCCGAGTTTTCTTTCGAGCTCGAGATAGGACTTGAGCAAGGTTTCGGTCCGCAGCGTTCCACCTTCCGCATCCCAGAATTTTTCGGGGACGTCGGCCGGCCTGGTGACCGAACCGGCGTCCTCGACGTCATCGATCTGCGCCGTATGCTGAGTGTCCTGGGGGCCTTCGTCGATCAGAGCTTCGATCGCTATGTCGGCTAGGGGGGCATTGCTGCTCAACACGGCGTCAGCCTCTGGTGTACTTACCATATCAGCATGACACTCTTGTTCACTCATCATTGGCTTCCGATCTGTTGACGGGATCCTTCGGCGTCATCTCGATCAGCTGCCGCGCTGGATGATCGAGAGCATTTGCGCAACCACCGACCGTTGGCCTTCCAGGAACCTCAATTCGGCGTCGCTGGCGCCTGGTCCCAGCCGGCGGTCGAGGATGGTCTGCCTCAAGTGATCGATGACTATGACACCATCGCCTCCGGCGAAGCATCGAGCATAGGATCGGGCAAGCTCGTCGCTCCCGCTCGCTGTCGCCTCGGGGTTCTTCGGCTCGAACCATTCCCAACCGAGGGAGCCATCGTCCAAATCGCTTCCTTGATCCAAGAGCTCAGTCCTCCTTACTGTCGGCTGGCAGCAGTTCATCGATCAGGTTGGCCACCGGCGACAGGTCACGGACCAACTGTCCTGGCACGCCCAGTCGTTCGGCGAGCCATCGGGCGGTTGCGGGTACGTCGACGGCCTGCATGGCTTCCGGACCGAGCTCGGAGCTGGTTTCCAGCCAGAGCAGCGTGTTCTGGACGTCATCTCGCGCCTGCGATCTCGCGAGTGGTGATCGATAGTGCAGCGTCACCGTTCGGCCATCGAGGAGGATGTCGGGGATTTCGCCGCGCCGTCTGAGGATGCGCATGCCCTGACTGATCAAAGGGGTCAGAAGTTCCGACTGGAGTCGCCCATAGGTGGCGCCCAGCAGGCGCGACATCTCGTTGCTGCGTTCAAGGATTTCCGTCGCGGTCATCCGGCTGCCACTGACAGGTCCCAAGCGATCCACCAGCAGGGTGTGGCGAATGCGGCCGCGGAGATCGTCGAGCATGAGGTTGGAGACGTCGAAGCGCCCTGGGGCCTGCAGCGGTGTCAGCCCTGAGGAGCCGACGGCTTTTGGAATAATCGTTCCCGGCACCAGCCTGATATTGGCAGGGTTGAGCACGCCGTCGTCGTCGGCCTGCCAGATGCCGGTCACCGCGATCGAAGCGTTCTTCAAAACCAGCTCGACGACCTTGTTTGCGGTTTTGATATCCGGAAGCGCGGTCATGACCGGCGAACGGCCATAGACCTCGGATGCCCCCTTGAGCCAACGAAAACTGATGAACGGCGAGGTTGGAAGCAAGCCCTTGGCCAGGCATGTCGGCCGATTGGGCTTGTCCAGCAGGAGTGCCATGTAAAGGAACTTCCCCGCTTCCGGCAGGACCGCCTCGACGATTGACAGAGATTGGCAGTCGCCGGCATTTGCGTTCTTTTCATCGGGCAAGACCGCCTCTGGAAAGAGGGTGCGCAACGCCCGTGCTGGCAGACTCCGGCTTCGGAATTGGCCGAGGATCTGATCGTCAGGACCAGCTTCGAAATGCATCTCGGACATGGGCACGGCTGTCAGACGAAACGCACTGGACACCCCGAGAGGGGCTTCTTCGAACAGCAGGGTCGCGCTGCCGATGGTCGCTAGATCGAGAAACGCCTGATGGATCTCGACGGCAAAGTTCGATCGGTCGAAATGGCCCTGAAGTGTCTCGGTGGCGCGGTCCAGTTCTTCGGCGACGACCACGCGCTCGAGTGCACTAATGTCATGTCCCGGCACAAGGCCGAACCATTGAGACCATGGCGGCGTCAATTGTGACAGAAGAGACGCTGCGAGCTGCTCGACCGCATCGGTCGCCGTGCCGTCAAAGAGGCGCTCGGCGTGCCGTCTCGCAGGATCGAATTGAGAACCCAAGCCGCTGCCGCGTTGTGGCAGAGCGTAGGTATAGCAGTCCTGCCAAAGGCTCTCCCAAGGCCTCCGCCGGCTCTGGGCAGCCCGATACCGCGATAGAACAGCCTCTACCGAGAGCTCACCCATGAGCGCTACTCCTGTTGAGGTTGATAGTAAGGGAGGACAACGAACGTGGCGGAGACGACTGATTGTTATTTTAAGAATATAATCCGCATATTATACTTGACGTACTCATTCCACACAGTACACTAAGCAGAACCTTAGGAGTTCTGCCATGTCCGAGCTTTGCAAGCCCCACTACCGCAACGAGCCCGCCGCCTATCGCTATGTCGAGGCGATGCTGTGGCCGAACGGTCCAGTCTGCCCTCATTGTGGCGGCACCGAGAAAATCGGCAAGCTCAAGGGCAAGAGCACCCGGATGGGCGTCCATAAGTGCTACGATTGCAAGAAGCCATTCACCGTCAAGATCGGCACCATTTTCGAGAAGAGCCATGTGGCCATGCATCTCTGGCTGCAGGCCATCTATCTCATGGCGTCGAGCAAGAAGGGTGTCAGCAGCAACCAGCTCCACCGCACCCTGGGCGTCACCCTGAAGACCGCTTGGTTCATGTCGCACCGCATCCGCGAGGCGATGCGCACCGGCGCTCTGGAGCCGCTTGGCGGCAACGGCAAGGTGGTCGAGGCTGACGAGACCTATTACGGCAAGCGCGAGGTTCAGGCGGTCTCTGAGCAGCGCAAGGGACGCCCCTATATCAGCACCAAGCCGGGCAAGGGCATCTCCAACAAGAATCCGATCCTGGCGTTGGTGGAGCGCGGCGGCAATGTGCGCTCATTCCACATCAGGCAGGCGAACAAGGACAACGTCCAGGAGCTGGTGCGGGCGAACATCGATCGCGAGTCGACCCTCTACACCGATGAAAGCCGGCTCTACAGCGGCATCGACAGCCACGTTGCCGAGCATGACACCGTCCATCATGCGTCGGGCGAATATGTCCGGGGCGATGTCCACAGCAACACCGTCGAGAGCTATTTCTCGGTCTTCAAGCGCGGCATGCGTGGCGTCTACCAGCACTGCAAGGAAAAGCACCTGCACCGCTATCTGGCGGAGTTCGATTTCCGGCACAATCACCGCGTCGCCGTTGGTGTCGGCGATTTGGAGCGCGCCGAGTCGATGCTCTTGAACGTCAAGGGCAAGAGGCTCACCTACGAAACGACTCGTTAAGGGGGAGGAGCCCTATGGCTCGTGGAAGCCGAGCAAATACCGACCCAAAGCCAAGCGAAAAAAAAGAGCCCGACGAAGATCGGATTGAGGACGAAGAGCAGTACGCGCGGTTTATCGAGACCGCGCGGAAGCTTGGCACGGATGAAAGCGGCGAGAAGTTCGAGCGGGCGATGGGGGAGATCCTGAAGCCGAAGAAAGGGAAATCCTAGCCTCGTTGCATTCAACTAAAATTTGTGAGATTTAAGCGGCTCTAGAAATGGCAAAAGCCGGGCGGCAACCCGGCTTTGTGCCCATCCCGCCCATGGTTGGAGCCCAGCGGGACTTCGATAGGTTAGAGGCCTGAGAATAGGCATCGTCCTCTCGATTTCAATGGCGCTCTCAAATGTCCGACGGTTGCGAGTCGAATGCTTTTCCAGCCTATCTTGCGTTAGGTCCGCACGATCTGGGCTTTACTCGCTACCAATCGCTAAGGACAGGTTCGGGCGGTTGTCTTTTCCCGGTTTGGGAGCCGCGCGGCATGCCAAGAATCAATGACCAGTTTCTCGAATGTGTTTTCTATCTGTATCCTAGCCGCGAAGCGGCCGAAATTGGCGAGCAGATTGGAGGCACAGGATTTGTTGCAGGCGTGCCCTCCGATGTCCATGAAGGCGTAATTTATGGCTATGCGGTCACCAATCGCCACGTAGCCGTGGACGATGGAGCCTCTTGCATCCGCGTAAATCGATGTGACGGTTCAGTCGAAGTCCTGGAATTTGATCCTGCCGAGTGGCTTGTTCATCCATCGGGCGATGACCTTGCGGTGATCCCGCTTGGTGGGATGGTGCCCGGAATTCATGATGTTCGCCTTTTTGATACCTCTTGGTTTGTGACCGAAGAATCAAGCAATAAACTCGACATCGGCCCCGGCGATGACGTGTTTATGGTGGGCCGTTTTGTCCACCACGATGGCAAGAAACGGAATCAGCCTTCGGTTCGCTTCGGGAATATCAGCATGAATGCATCCCTGATTAGGCAAAGCCGACGAGGCTTTGAACAGTTGAGCTATGGTGTCGAAATGCGATCCATGGGCGGGTATTCTGGCTCTCCGGTATTTGTCTGCAAATCACCATGGGACATGAACAGGCCAACTGTTACCGTTGCTCCTAATAGAGTGAAATTTCTTGGTGTTAATTGGGGTTATATCACGGATAAACTTGAAGTAGACGAAGAAGTCATCCGCGATAATCAGGCTTCGCAAAGCGAAATTCGTAGAAGAAAGCAATATGTCAAAGCCAACACTGGAATGAACGGCGTTATCCCGGCGTGGAAAGTCAAAGAACTTCTAGACATGCCAATGCTTTCAGAGCAGCGGAAACACCAGGATTTGATTCAGGTGGCCATTCGCGCGCAACAACGCGCTGATACCAAGATGGACTAGGGCAGCGCTTATTGATTTCGGGTCGGCTTAGCCGCAAAAATTCATGACGCCTGAGGGCGGCGTTGGCGGAGGCGACGCAAGACGTTGATATCGTGTATGATTCTGTTGCTGAAGCAGTCTCATCACGATCCAACGGAGTTCGCCCCCGCCATGGCGGAGAATGCCCCGTTTTTGCCTGGTCTGTCACCGGTCATGGGCAAGCCGGTTCAGGTTGCTTTCGACGGCGGCCGGCTGACCTCGGATGCCGGGATTTTGGTACTGGCGGAGATTGAGAAGCGTCTCGCCATCGCCGAGCGCTTGTCAGCCTGCCTGGACGATCCGCGCTCGCCCGACCGCGTCCGACACGGTCTCGCCGAGATGATCCGTTTCCGCATGCTGATGATCGCGGCGGGCTACGAAGACGCCAACGATTGCGATGCGCTGCGCGCCGATCCCGCCTTCAAGATGGCGGTCGGCCGGCTGCCCGAGAGCGGCGCCGATCTCTGCTCGCAGCCGACCATGTGCCGGCTCGAGAACCTGCCCGGCAGGACCGCGCTCGTCCGCATGATGGACGCCATGGTCGAGCTCTACTGCGACAGCTTTCGTGAGGTCCCGCGGCGCGTCGTCCTCGATATCGACGACACGTTGGATCGCGTTCACGGCCATCAGCAGCTCTCGCTGTTCCACGCCCATCACGACCACCGCTGCTTCCTGCCAATCCACGTCTACGACGTCGGCAGCGGCAAGCCGGTCGCCGTCATCCTGCGTCCCGGCAAGACGCCGAATGGCGCCGAGGTGCTTTTGGTCATCCGTCACGTCATCGGCGCCATCCGCCGCCGCTGGCCGAAGGTCGACATCACCGTTCGCGGCGACAGCCATTACGCCCGGCATGAGGCCATGACCTGGTGCGAGCGCAACCGGGTTGGCTACATTCGGGCTCGCCGGCAACAAGGTCTTGCTGACAGGTCGCTGCGCTCGCCGAGGACGCCGCTATGGCCAGGATCGAGGGAAAGCCGGAAAAGGTCCGCCGCTACGACGCTTTCCTCTATGCCGCCGGAAGCTGGCATGTTGAGCGCCAGGTGATCACCCGGATCGAGGCCTCGCCGAAAGGCGCCGACAGCCGCTTCATCGTCACCAACATCGCCGGCGCACCGCGCTGGCTCTACGACAGAATCTACTGCGCCCGCGGCCAGGCCGAGAATCTGATCAAGGCGCATAAGCTGCACCTCGCCTCCGACCGCACTTCCTGCAGCAGTGCTGCCGCCAATCAGTTCCGGCTCCTGATCCACACCGCCGCCTACTGGCTGCTTCACACCCTGCGTGGTCTCGCGCCCAAGCGGTCCTTCTGGCGCGACGCCCAGTTCGACACCATCCGTCTCGCGCTGATCAAGGTCGCCGCCCGCGTCACCGAAATGGTCACCCGCATCAAAGTCTCGCTGCCTTCGGCCTTCCCCTACCAGAACACCATGGCGCTCCTCGTCAAGCGCACCGCAAAGCTGCCGCCTTAAACGACCGGGCAATGTGCCCGGCGCAAAAACCCGAAACGACCGAAACCTCAAGCTCAGCCTTCATGCGCATCCGGCGCCAAGGCGATGCTCGGCCGAAACCGCTAAAATTGCCGGCCTCATGCAGCTCTCATGAATGAACCGGGTTAGACGACTCGCTACCCAACAACCGCTAACCGCCCCTCCAGGCTCAGACCAAAGGGGCGGCGTCGCGTTGGGCAACCATCGGAGGATGAGCAATCCTGATCGGGCATAAATAAACCTTAAATCGAATATAATCAAGAAAATTATCTCAATAGTTGTATCAACGAATACGCATATCCGAAACGATAAATCGCCTATTGGTTGAAAAACCCTTTGCGCTATGATGCCTGTCTATGAGAGAGTCGGATCGACGCAAGAGGGTGCGTTCCACGTTCTCCTCTCCTTTGGAACAGCCAGTGCTTTAGCCCCGGATCTTAGGACAGGTCCGGGGCTTTTTTTCTGCTGTATGCAGTCGGGATCAGCCTCCAACCCTTTGGACCCGCGCATACGGCAATGGCTCAACGTCGTCAGCGGACGCAATCACGACATGCCCTGAGTCCAGATGAAATGCATCTTCCAAAGGTGGATCTTTCGATAGCTCACACATGAGAGCCCGTTTTAAAAGAAGTTGAGCGAAAACAGCCAGTTATGGCATCCGAATTCTGCCAGGAACGACGGAGCCATGACCGATGTGGACTGCTTTCGCTCGAACGCACTATGAGCGTTTGAACGCTCGCTATGCAAGCGACGTCACCGATGACGAGTATGGCTTGATCGAGCCCCTGTTGCCGCCGGCGAGACATGGTGGTCGGCGACGGACGACGGATCTGCGCGAGGTCTTGAACGCGATCCTTTATCTCGTGAGGACTGGATGCCAGTGGCGCTTGCTGCCGAAAGACTTTCCACCATGGAGCACGGTCTATGGCTATTTCCGGCGCTTCTGGCAGGAGGGATATGGCATCGCATCTGGATGATCCTCTTGATGCAGGCGCGCGAGCAGGACGGCAAGGAGGCGTCACCGACGGCAGGCGTTGTCGACAGCCAGAGCGTGAAAACCACAGAAGCTGGCGGATTGCGCGGCTATGACGCCGGAAAAGATCAATGGCAGAAAGCGCCATCTGGTCACCGACACCATCGGCTTGCTCCTCAATCTGGCGGTGCATGCGGCCAACATCCAAGACCGTGATGGGCTGGCCTTGGCCTGCCGCTGGATCAAGCGGCAGTTTCCTTGGCTGCACCGTCTTTTCGCCGATGCCAGCTATCAGGGACCTATCGCCGCGAACAACGCAGCCGGCGCCAGGCTCCGGCTCGAGATTGTCAAAAGGCCACCGCACGCCGAAGGGTTCGAAGTGATCCCAAAACGCTGGGTGATCGAGCGCACCTTCGGCTGGCTTGGTCGCAACCGCCGTCTCGCCAAAGATTTCGAACGGCTGATCGAACATTCCAAAGCCATCGCCGTCGTCGCCATCATCCAGCTTCTCGCCAGGCGATTGGCAAACCCATGAAATCGCCAGAAAACTTCAAAAACGGGCTCTGAGATTCTCGGCGTGGGAAAGGCGAGCCAACGACCTTCTAAATACAAAAGCGCATGCGTCAGCTAATTGAAGAAGAGTATAATCTTTCTTCTCAGCGAATTGCAGCCCGCCAAAAATCTTAGTTGATGGTTGAAATCTAGGAAGATATTCAAAACATTCAGGATCTTCGGTTTTTATTAGAAAATGAGCTTGTTTTAGTAGATTCTTCTTTTGCGATGTGTCTTCAGCTATAATCATCGCCACTTGATTTTTATCTTTAAGCATCCTCATATAGTGCTCTGCGCCAGTAAGAAGGCCACAATAAGCTAGAGCATGCCTTAATTGAGCGCTCTTTTTATCTGATTCATCTTCTGATTTAAAACAATATCCCACGACAATAGGTATCTTGGCATCTTTGATGATGCGAAGAAGCCGCTTTAATATTTCAAGCCGTACCTGCAGAGGCCACTGGTCTCTCTTGAAATATGATCCCCCTGAAAATAGCTCCGTGGCATGAAACGCAAACCCCGGCCGATCACCCACCGGGATGTATTGATTGATCAGCGACTGCCGCCGCTCTTCGAGCATTCGCCATTGCTTGTCCACATCAACGATGATGCCGGCAACGATTGTCACTCGATCGTCTCGTGAAATGCCAGCTTCATCAACAAGCACAATGCGCACCAAGCGATCTCCATCGATAGGATGGCCCGTCACGCTAAGCGGCGAGCTGTGGAGAGGGATGATCAAGTCACGCCCTCCTTACCACAGGTACGACAAGTATAATATGCTGAATATAATCCTATTTTATGGTGATGTCAATAGACATCTTGAGCTGGCTATCGATAAAATCAGGTCAGCTCGATCGGGGAGATGGGATGACCTTGGTGGTCGGAGATCTATTCGACCACCTGCCAACGGTCATCCATCGTTCGGAGGCGACAAAACAGCTGCCAGGGTGTGAATGTCCAGAACGATCGGACGCCGATAATACGTTTCACGACAGAAACACAGGTTAGAAACTCAGGTGTGATCATCGTGGATTGTCGAATAGAGTGCCCTTGCCCCGCCAGAACCGTATGGCCCATATCGCGATAAAAGGCGCTCAAGCTAAAGTCTGGGGGCAGGTCGATCTGCGACAATTCTATCTGATTTTTCAGCGAATCACATATAATCCACCCGCCACCCACACGCTGGGCAACAAAACAATGCTTGAATCCTTGCTTGAGCCAATGAAGAGAACGGCAGTGTGTATGCCCGACGAAGACAACCAGAACCTCGAACCGTTCCCGCGCTTCGGCCACTCGAGAAGCGCGACAGGCTGGTGAAATGTCGGGAAGCTGCACGGAAGGCACATTCTCATGCTAGTTGTTGCGACGCAAAAGCCTGGAAATGCCGGGCTGGCATAGGCTCGTATATATCGAAAAAAGGTATTTTGTCAATAGATAGTAAAAAGTTCCTAGTGACCTGATCCGACAGAGTTCCTAGTGTGCCTGGCAATGAGGCGTACCGATTGGGAGTTGTGTCCTTTGTTTACACACCCGCAGGTTTGGGCCGGCATCGACAAACTGGCCAGGGAAAAAGGATGGTCGGCGTCGCGGCTTGCCCGTGAAGCCGGGCTTGATCCCACCACCTTCAACCGAAGCAAGCGACATACAAATCAAGCGAAGCCTCGCTGGCCCAGTACCGAGAGCTTGGCCAAGATCCTGGAGGCGACCAGTACATCGCTTGAAGCCTTTGTCGCTTTGATGTTCGATGAGGTCCCAGGAGCGGGGAAAGGCCCTTCAAAACGGCTGCGAAGCGTTGGTCTGCAAGACGCGGGACAGGCTGATTTGTTTGATGAGTCGGGCTTTCCGGCGGGCCATGGCTGGGACGAAATCGACTTTCCTAGTGTTTCCGACAAGCATGCCTTCGCGCTGGAGGTGCAGGGTGACAAGATGCTCCCGACCTATCGGGACGGTGACGTGCTCATCGTTTCGCCAAGTGCTGGCATTCGACGGCATGATCGGGTGATCCTGAAGGCCGGCTCCGCAGCGTTGATCGCTGGAACCCTTTCGCGACGGACAGCGCAACGGCTCGAAGTCGAGCTTTTCAACGAGCAAAAGGAGAAGCTCGTCTTTTCCCTGAAGGATGTTGCCTGGCTCAGCCGCATTGTCTGGGTCAGGCTGGGGTCCTAGAAAAAGTGGTCGCCGGCATGGCCGGCGACCAAGGATACAGGGAGGCATAACAACGTCAGGGAGGACTTCCCGGCTGGACACGATGGCTCACCCGAAGCTGGGGAATCGCCGCACAACCAAGATCCTTCTGTTATATGCAGGCAAGTCTTAAGAAGCGGTTAACGGCTAAGAACAAGCTTTTTCGATGGCGATCCATCAGACGCCTTGCCAAGCGCCACGAACGAAGTAAAGATTTCTATTTCAACGTTGATCTTTCAGGAAGCAAGACGAGTGGCGAACTTTCGCGTCCTCTACTGGCATGAAATCCCTTCGGTTGTCGAAGCGAAAGATGACGAGGGCAATAGTCACAAAGAACAGCTGAGTGCCCGATTCCAGGAATTGATCGACAGTGTAGCGATGAGAAAGAAACTGGTCGGCACAGATGCCTATCTCGAGGGGTGGCGGCGCAGTCGGCCGAAAAATAGGGATGGATCGGCAGCGGAGATCGCCAAAACAGTCGCGGCTGAATTCGAAGCGGCATTCGATGAATTTGCCAACGCCGCCCGAGCAACCTAGGTTCTCGCCAAGGTGATGACGTTGGGGGATGGCCAGGAATGCCGAGAGCCAAGCAATGGCTGCATTGCGATGTCGCTGGATGGCATCGTCATTGACGATGCCAAGATTCTCAGACTGCAGGGCTATCGTGATCTGGAAAGAATTCGGCCTGCCATAAGACAGGCTGCCACCTCGTCGGCTCGTGAGACTGAGGCGTTGATCAAGCCGATGGTCTATTACCGCCTGTGCCACGTCCAACGCTTTGGGGGCAAGACTCTTGAGCTCGAAAACAGTCTGGTATTTGAGAACGAGGCGTTTCAGCGTTTCTTGGAGGACGCGCAGCAGGTTGCTGTCTTCATTTTGACAATGGGACATGCCTTGGATCAGGCGGTGATCGATTACACTGCCAATGATCAGCTTCTCATGGCGCTCTTCCTCGAAACGGCAGGTTGGCTCGGGATCGAGGCTGCGACGAAAAAATTGTCAGCACATCTGAGAGGGCAGGCGAGGAGGAGTGGTTTGCGTCTGTCGCCTCGCCTTGGTCCTGGCTACAGCTACAAGCTTGACGGCCGTTCGGTTATCTGGCCACTGGAGCAGCAGCAGACTCTTTTCAAGCTTTTCGCGGAATATCCCGTCGATATAGAGCTCTTGGAGAGCTGTGTCATGCTGCCAAAAATTTCACGGTCCGGGCTCTATGGATTTCTGGCCACATCCTGAGGTTCGGACGGGGTGAAGCTCTAGAGAGCGAACATCGACACTAGCTGGGTCGCTCCGAAACACCAGCTTCGGCAAAGGTCGCCATGCCATTGTGTAGCGCGACCGCGGATTTGAGAGTTCCCAAAGCCAGGACGGCGCCACTTGCCTCGCCGAGACGCATCTGTAGGTCGAGCAGCGCCGTCTTTCCGAGTTTCTCAAGTAGAAGGCGATGTCCAGGCTCGACGGAGCTGTGGCCGACAAGACAGTGGTCAAGCCCGCTCTCAGCCAGGACAGCAAGCGGCGCTGCTGCAGCGGTACAGACGAACCCATCCAGAATGACCGGAATTCGGTGAACTCGGGCAGCTAGTGTAGCCCCGCAAATGGCCGCAAGTTCTCGCCCTCCGAGGCAGCGGAGCACAGCCGCAGGATCATCGAGCGCACTATGATGGCGCTTTATCGCAACGCGAATCAGACTGGCTTTGAGCGCCAGCGTGCTGTCGTCGACGCCGGTGCCGCGACCCACCCAAGTCGAAGGATCACCACCGAACAGACCGCAGCAAAGAGCCGCCGCCGTGGTCGTGTTGCCGATCCCCATCTCACCGAGAGCGATGATATCGGCCTCCGGGTTGACGGCGGCCATGCCGGCGTTGATGGCGGTCAGACACTCCTCTTCGGTCATCGCCTCCTTCTCTGAGAAATCAGCGGTTGGACGATCGAGGTGCAGCGGGCAAACGTCAAGCGCTGCGCCTACACTCTTGCAAAGTTGGTTGATGGCCGCGCCGCCGTTTCGAAAATTAGCAACCATCTGTTCGGTTACAGCCGGCGGAAACGCAGAAACACCTCTTTTGGCGATACCGTGATTGCCTGCAAAAACGATGGTCTGGCAAATGTCCAATGTCGGTCTGGCGGATCCCTGCCAAGTCGCGAGCCAAAGGGCGATGTCTTCAAGCCGGCCGAGTGACCCCGGAGGTTTGGTGAGCATCTGCTGGCGTTCGGCAGCGACACGTCGAGCATGCTCATCGGCTGCAGGCAGTGTCGCCGCGATATCGTGAAGCTCGGATAGCGATGTCAGAGGCGTCATGACGATGGCGTATCTTCCTGTCGGAGATTGCGAGCGGTATGTGTCATCCTGCGTCGCGCCGCCAAAGACAGCTCTGAGGGGCTGTGTCCAAACCACGCTCGGCCGGCATGCCCATCCAGTCGAGTTCCTCGCGGAACTGCACCACGGCGCCGACCACTATGATGGCGGGAGGCTGGATGCCTCGCTCAGCGACGACAGAGGGTAGATGCGCGAGCGTCGTCTCCACGACTTCCTGGGTGGGCAAGGTCGCATCGCGGATGACGGCAACCGCCTCGTCAGGCCGTCGACCAGCCTTGATCAGCTTCGAGACGATCGCTTCGTGATGCTTCAGGGCCATATACATCACGATGACCGGCGAGCCTTTGGCAAGTGCTTCCCAGTCCACGGCGTTTGGCACCACGCCATGTGCATCGTGCCCGGTCAGAAACGTCACCACCTGGTTGGTGTCTCGGTGCGTCAAGGGGATGCCGGCATAGGCGAGCGCCCCGACGCCAGCGGAAATGCCAGGCACGACGCGGAAGGGAACGCCAGCGTTGACGAGGGCCAGCGCCTCTTCACCGCCGCGTCCGAAAATGAACGGATCGCCCCCCTTCAGGCGCAGGACACGTTTCTTTTGTCGCGCCAGATCGATGAGCCGGAAGGTGATGTCCCGCTGTTTGGCCGACGGCTTCCCACCACGTTTGCCAGCATATTCGATGACACAGCCGGCAGGGGCCAGCTTCAGAATGGTGGGATTGACCAACGCATCGAAGACGATGACATCGGCCTGATTGATTGCGTTCACCGCGTGAACCGTGAGCAGGCCAGGATCGCCCGGTCCTGTGCCAACCAGCCAGACCCAGCCCGGTTCGAAAGATGGAAGGCCGCTATCCGGCCATTGCGGAGGTCGTTCGATTGGACCGGTCCCAGCTGCTTGGCAGACGACATCGTACCATATTGATGACGAGATTTGGCACGTCAGGCTTTGTTCGAAGCGACATGCGAAACCAGCCTTTAGCACAGTTTCGAAGATGATTGCCATCCAGTGGCGCCCGGCCATAAGCTGCGCGCGCGCCGACGATGACTATGGACACTCGGCGTTGGATAGCGTGTCAGAGAAGAGGAGATGATCCAGCGCATGACCGACAAGCTTACATCGCTGCTATCTGAACAGGAGGTTGTGCTCGCTGACGGTGCCATGGGCACGAGCCTCTTCTCGCTGGGCCTGACCAATGGAGCAGCCGGCGAGCTCTGGAATGTCCATCATCCGGAGAAAGTCGCCTCCGTCCATGAAGGCTTCGTCGACGCCGGCTCTGAGATCATCCTCACCAACAGCTTCGGCGGCAATCGCTGCAGGCTCGCTTTTCATGACGCCGCCGACCGGGTCCATGAGATCAATGCCGCAGCTGCGCGTATCGCCGGCGAGGTGGCCTCCAAAGTCAACCGGCCAGTCGTGGTCGCCGGTTCCATGGGGCCTACGGGCGAGGTTTTGGAACCCCATGGTACCTTTCGCCAGGCAGATGCAAAGGCAGCGTTTGAAGAACAGGTTGCGGCTTTGAAGACGGGAGGCGTTGATCTGGCCTGGATCGAGACGATGTTCTCCGAAGAAGAGCTGACGGCAGCCGTCGAGGCCGTCGAGGCCGTCGGCCTACCCTATGTGTTCACCATGACCTTCGACAGTTCCGGACGGACCATGATGGGTATCAAACCAAGCGATGCGCTGACCATGTCGAAAGCGAAGAATTGGCGGCCCGTCGCCTTCGGCGCCAATTGCGGCATCGGACCAGCTCAACTTCTCGACTCCGTCATGGGACTGACTGGCGCGGCGGACCCCTCTGATGTCATCGTCGCCAAGGGGAACTGCGGCACACCGACGATGGGAGCGGATATGTTGCCCCATTATGACGGCACACCCGAGATCATGGCTGACTATGCCTGCCTCGCCCGCGACGCCGGGGCGCGGATTATCGGCGGTTGTTGCGGGACGACACCTGATCATATCAGGGCAATGCGTGCAGCGCTGGCAACGCGCGCCAAAGGCACAAGACCTAGCTACGGCCAGATCGAAGGCTGCTTGGGGCCTGTGAGAAATACCGTCTCGGTTGAAGTTGGGGCAGGTCCGCAGAGGGTGAGGCGTCGACGCAGAGCGAGCTGAGCGGGCTTATTGTCAGAAGGGGCCGAATCGTCGACGGGGCTTGACGTAGACGGTTCCTGTCTGCGCAAGTAGATCGGGAAATCGGGGAGATGAGAGGTTGGCCGCGCTTCGATGACGCCCATTCTCGAACTAAGAAATATCAACAAGTCCTTTCCAGGGGTTCGAGCGCTTAGCGATGTTCAGTTCGATGTCGCCGCTGGCGAGGTGCATGCCCTGCTTGGCGAGAATGGTGCTGGAAAGTCGACCCTCATCAAGATCATTTCCGGCGTCTATCAGCCCGACAGCGGGAGCTTGTTGGTTGACGGTAATGTCGTAGGATTCGAGTCTCCGCTTGCTGCTCAGGCCGCCGGAATAGCAACGATCTATCAAGAACTTCTCTTGTTCCCGGCTTTGACTGTGGCCGAGAATATCATGATGGGCCATCCGCCGCGCAACCGCTTCGGTGGCGTCGACTGGTCGGCGATGCGGCGAAAGGCATCCGACCTCTTGGAAGCACTCGACATCCATGATCTCGATCCGACCGAGATCGTGGGAGGGTTGTCCATCGGCAACCGGCAGCGCGTGGAAATCGCGAAGGCACTGTCTCGCGATGCCAGGATCCTGATCATGGATGAGCCCACTGCAGCACTGACTGAAGCCGATGTCGTGCGGCTTTTCGATATCGTTCGAAAACTGCGTGAGCGCGATGCGGGGATTGTCTATATCAGCCATCGCCTCGAAGAGGTTTTCGAACTGGCCGATCGGGTCACGGTGCTACGCGATGGACAGTATGTCGGAAGCAAGCCTGTCGGCGAGACGAGCAGGGGAGATCTGATCAGCATGATGGTCGGGAGGACCATCGATGCGCTGTTCCCCAAAAAGACGGTCGAACTCGGCGACGTTGTTCTCGAGGTTAAAGGGCTGAATCGTCCGCCGCAGACAAGGGACGTGTCGTTCAGCATCAAGAGTGGTGAGATCGTCGGACTTGCCGGTTTGGTCGGGTCAGGGCGCAGTGAGCTGGCGCAGGCCATTTTCGGCATCACGCCCGCCGACGAAGGCGACATTTTTCTCTCTGGGGAGAAGGTGACGATCCGCAGTCCGGGCCATGCCAAGTCGCTCGGCATAGCCTATGTGCCGGAAGATCGCGGCCTGCAGGGGCTGATCAGGCCGATGACCCTTCGCGAGAACATCTCGCTTTCGATCCTCGAACGGCTCACCAGCGGCATGTTCATCAATCAGCGCGACGAGCGGAAGCTGGCAAGTGATGCGATCGAGCGGTTCGGCATACGCACCAGCAGCAGCGAGCAGGTGGTCAACAAGCTTTCGGGCGGCAATCAGCAAAAGGCGGTCCTCGCGAAATGGCTGGCCACGAATCCTCGTCTTCTGATCATGGATGAACCCACGCGAGGCGTCGACGTGGGTGCGAAGGCCGAGATCCATCGTTTGATGGGTGAACTGGTCGAGCGCGGTTTGGCGATCTTGATGATCTCGAGTGAGTTGCCGGAGATTATCGGGATGAGTGATCGCATTCTAGTTATGCGCGAAGGCCGTGTGGTCGCCGAATTCACGCGTGACGAGGCTGACCAGAAAGAGATCGCCACGGCAATGATGGGGGCGAAGGCCGGCATGCCGCGTGCTGGCGGTCACCACGTCGAAACGTCAGACGCAGCGCGATGACTGCAGCGATTTTAGCAGGCGGCAGAAGCGAGCCGCGATGGCGCTCGATCCAACGCGTCTTCGGCGGCCAAGAGACCATTCTGCTCCTTTGCCTCATCGCCCTCTTCGTGATCGTCGGTTCGATCAACCCGCGCTATGTGGCCGAGCGCAATCTGAGCAGCATCTTTCTCGGCAATGCCTATATCGCGGTCGCGGCCATCGGCATGTCGATGGTTATTATATCCGGCAATATCGACATCTCAGTCGGCTCGCTGATCGGGGTGCTCGCAACAATCAGCGGCTCGCTTGCGGTAGGCGGATATCCGATCATCGTGAGCTGGATGGTGCCGCTTGTCGTCGGCGCGCTCGTCACGGCGTTCATGGGCTTTCTCGTCGCCTATCTTAGAATTCCCTCCATCGTCGTCTCGCTCGGCATGTTAAGCATTCTCAAGGGGGGACTCATCAGCATCACCGCCGGCGCTTGGATCACGGATCTCCCTGCAGGCTACGGCCTCGCACAGATGCGACCTTTCGGGATCCCGATGCCGATCTATTTCATGGTTCTTCTGACTGCCGCTGCAGCTCTCTGGATGCGCTATAGTTCGACTGGACGCTCGATCTACGCCGTCGGTGGCAATGCCGAGGCGGCTCGCCTTTCAGGGATATCGTCCAAGAGGACCATCATGACGGTCTTCGCCATCCACGGGGTCTTCGCGGGCATCGCAAGCGTTCTCTTTGCCACCCAGCTCTCCGTCATCCAGTCGACGGTTCCACCCAATCTCGAACTCACGATCATCACTGCATCGGTCGTCGGCGGCGTCAGCATCCTCGGCGGCATCGGCACGGTCATTGGGTCGACCTTAGCGGCGATCCTGCTCGCGGCCATCGGCTCATCGCTGATTTTCATCAACGTCTCGCCCTATTGGCTTCGTGCGGTCCAAGGCGTGCTGATTCTGCTCACGGTGCTGGCCGATCTCTGGCGCCGGCGCAGACAGATGAGCAGGCGCTGATCATGGCGATCACGGATGTCATCCAAAGTGAACGCAGGCGACCAGCCCTGTCACACTGGCTGCACCATGAGGTCGTGCTCGCGCTGATCCTTGTCTTGTCGCTGCTCGTGCTGGCGACGCAGACAGATCGTTTCCTGACCACGGAAAACCTGCTGAACCAGGGACGCCTGATGGCGGAGGTCGGCCTGGTGGCGCTGCCGATGACCTTCATCATCATCACCGCCGGGATCGATCTCTCGGTCGGGTCGATCCTTGGCCTTACGGCGATCATCCTGGGCGTGAGCTGGAAGAATCTCGGCCTGCCGCTCGGAGCCGCCATATTCGTCGCCATGTCTGTCGGCACTTTTGCGGGCTTCGTCAACGGGTGGTTCATCACCCGCGTCAATGTCCCGCCGCTCATCATGACTCTCGCCACTCTCGCGCTCTATCGCGGGCTCGCCGAGGGCACAAGCCAGGCACGCTCGGTACGTGGCTATCCGGAATGGTTCTTCGAACTGGGCCAGGGAGAAATTCTTGGGGTCCCGACACAGCTCTGGATCCTGTGCCTGGCGATCATCGTCGCCTGGCTGTTGCTGGCCTATACGGCTTTCGGTAGGTCGCTTTACGCCATCGGCCACAACGAGACCGGTGCTCGCTTTTCCGGCATTCCCGTCGACCGTTACAAGATGATCATCTACACCGCGTCGGGCTTCATGGCGTCACTTGCCGGCTGCATCTTCGTATCGCGCGTGAGCACGACTCGCTCCGACATGGGAACGGGCCTGGAGCTCGACGTGATTGCCGCGGTCGTCCTTGGAGGCACCAGTATCTTCGGCGGTGTTGGCACCATAGCCGGCACCGTTCTCGGCTTCATCATGATACAGCTCTTGAAGAACGGTTTGTCGCTGACAGGCGTCAAGGGCGATGCCACGATCATTGTCATCGGGTCGGTTTTGATCCTGTCCATTCTGCTGACCAACTTTATTCAACATCGCCGAGGCGATAGTGAGTAGGGAATGAAGGAACGGCATCCCGGAGGATGCCTGCAACGAGCCAACAACAGAGGGAGGCTAGATCATGTTGAGAATTCTATCCGTAGCGACGACCCTGTCGCTGGTCGCGAGCGTCGGTTATGCCGCCGATCGCTGGGACGGCGCCGATGAGCTGGAGGTCAGCCCGCTAGGCTGCGAAGCCGGTGCTGCGCCGACGGTGGTCGCCAAGGACTATGACGGTGGCCAGCCGACCAGTCCCCCCGACCGTGCCGGTCAGGAGATCACCGTGATGGACGTGCCAAAGCTGATCGGCATCGGCTATTTCGCGGCGACCACCCAGGGCATGGAGGAAGCAGCCGCAGAGCTCGGCAATGTCAACGTCACCACAGACGGTCCGACTGAAGCCAATATCGACGACCAGATCACCTTCCTCGACAACTTCATCACCCAAGGTGTCGACGGCCTGCTTTTTGCGGCGAACGATCCCGTCGCCATCGCACCCGTCTTGAAAAAGGCGCTGGACAAGGGGATTCACGTCGTCGGCTACGATGCCAATTCCGAACCGGACGCGCGCGAGTGGTTCGTCAATCAGGCAGAGTTCAACGGCATCGCCAAGGCCATGGTGGACTCGATCGCCGCCGAGATCGGCGAGGACGGCAGCTTCGCCATCGTCACCAGCACCTTCACGACGCCAAACCAGGCGCGCTGGATCGCGGAGATGTGGGCCTATGCGGAGCAGTGCTACCCGAGCCTGGAGTGGCTGGAGACGGTCGAAGCGCAGGAGGACAACATCCTTTCCTTCAATCAGGCGACCACGCTGATCAACAAATATGGCGAGGATCTCGACGGTCTCTTCGGCATGACCAGCGTTGCAACCCCTGCTTCGGCTGAAGCCGTCACCCAGGCGCAACTCTGCGGTGATGTCGCCGTCGTAGGCCTGGCGACGCCCAATGCGATGAAACCCTATGTCGCATCGGACTGTGTCAAGTCGGTCGTTCTTTGGAATCCGGTTGATCTCGGTTATGCGGCCGTCCAGGTGATGCGCGCTGTCGTCGATGGCAAGCTCCAGCCCGGCGCTACCGAAGTCGAAGCCGGCAAGCTCGGAACCCTCTCCATCGTCAATGGCAGCGAGGTTCTGCTTGGGGCCCCCTTCGTCTTCACCAAGGACAATATCGGCGAGTTCGACTTCTAAGGCTGCTCGAGAGCGAACAGCGGACGGCCTCCCCGCAGACCGGGGAGGCCGTTTTTATGACGTGCAGCACGTCAGCTATGCCGGAAAGAGTGCAGACTTTCGGTGACGCTGCGCTTATGAGTGTCAGGTCGTTGACAACATAGCGCCGGCGCTCGATCTGGTCGTGATCGACAGGGCTTTCGTGTATTGGGAGTCGAACGTGAACTGGAGGATAAGCTTGTCATGAGCGTCCGCAATGGCCGCGAATTTTTGAGTATTCCGGGGCCGACTACCGTTCCGGACGATGTTCTGGCCGCGATGCACCGGCCTGCGGTCGATATCTATAACGGCAGCGATCTAGAGAAGACCACCGACAGTCTGCTCCATGATCTCAAACGTGTCATGCGCACGCAGGGAAAGACCTACATTTATCCCGCCAATGGTCATGGCGCCTGGGAAGCTGCCGCCACGAACGTTTTCTCACGCGGGGACAAGGCTCTCGTGCTGGAAAGCGGGCGCTTCGCGATCGGTTGGGGCGAGATGGCAGCGATGCTCGGCGTCGAGGTCGAGGTCCTGAACGGCAGGCCGCGCGGCGCCGTCGATCCATCGAAGGTCGAGCAGCGACTGCGCGATGACGTAGCGCATGACATCAAAGCAATTCTGGTGGTCCAGATCGACACGGCCTCCGGTGTCGTCAACGATATACCGGCAATTCGTGCGGCAATCGACGCTGCGGGTCATCCCGCGCTGCTGATGGTTGATACCATTGCCTCCCTAGGCATCGTTCCTTATGAAATGGATGCTTGGCAGGTGGATCTGACCGTGGCAGCAGGGCAGAAGGGCCTGATGACCCCGCCAGGTCTGAGCTTTATCGCGGCCAGCGACCGTGCTCTCGAAGCCCATCGCTCCGCCAACCTGCGCACGAGCTATTGGGATTGGACGCAGCGGGAAGGCCCACTTCACTATCAGAAATATTGCGGCACGCCGCCGGAGCATTTGTTGTTCGGCCTGCGGAAGGCCCTGGATATGCTGTTCGAAGAGGGATTGGAGAATGTCTTCGAGCGACACCGTCTGATAGCAGAGGCCACGCGCCGTGCGGTCGATGTCTGGTCGGAAGGAGGTGCGTTGTCCTTCAATGTGAGGGAGCCTTCCGAGCGCTCCGACTCGGTGACGCTCGTTCTGACCGAAGGTTTTGATCCTGCCACGCTGCTCACCTATTGCCGAGAAAAATGCGGCGTGGTTTTGGGAATCGGAATCGGCGATTTCACCGACCGAGCCTTTCGCATTGCCCATATGGGCCACATCAACGCACCGATGATCATGGGTACGTTGTCCACGGTCGAAATCGGTCTCGCCGCTCTCGGTATTCCCCACGGCAAAGGTGGCGCTCAGGCCGCGATCGATTGGCTGAGCGACAATGTCAGACCATAGCAGGGACAATAGGTCGATCCATCAGAACGCACACTGACCAGAACTACGGTTGGGCAGATCGGAGGAGCAGAATGCCGGGCAGACCAATCGACATGGTAAAGGACGGCCATGTCGCCACCATGACGTTCAACAGGCCGGAAAAGCGTAACGCCATCAGCGAGGCGATGTGGCGTGAGATTGCCGATCGGGCGAACGACCTCGCCAATGACCCTTCTATCCGTGTCCTGATCATGCGTGGTGCTGATGCAACCGCTTTCTCGGCTGGCGCCGATATTGCCGAATTCGATCGTGTTCATCGATCGCCGGACACCGCCGATGTCTACCGTCAAGTCGTCGACGACGCCTATGAGGCTGTCGCTAATCTCGAGATGCCAACGATCGCGATGATCCAGGGCGTGTGTTTCGGCGGCGGATGCGCGCTCTCACTCTGCTGCGATCTTCGTTATGCTGACATCTCGTCGAGCTTCTGCATTCCACCTGCTAAATTAGGATTGGTTTATTCCTTCAAAGAAACCAAACGGCTGGCCGACCTCGTCGGTCCTGCCAAGACCAAGGAAATGCTGATGGGGGCCCGCGTCGTCGAGGCCGAAGAGGCCCTTCGTATCGGTCTCGCCACGCGTCTCTTCGATCCACGCGATCTGGAGCGCGAAACCTATGCATTCGCGTGCAACCTTGCGGAGCTCTCGCAAGCGACGATAATGGCGGTGAAAGCCATGATGGGCGAGATTTCGAAGGGAGCGACGTCGGATACAGATATCAGCCGCGGTCTGGTCAAAGCCCAGTTTGATAGCATGGACTATAGGGAAGGCAGACAGGCGTTTCTGGAAAAGAGAAAGCCACGCTTTGCTTGATCGAGGTACGTCTCTCGTCCCTGCAGAGAAGATATCGTGCCTAGACTTCTGAGGACCGGTGAACTCGCTTCGCTCCTTCGTCCAGGAATGAGAGTCTTCGTTCAAGGATCGAGCAGCGAGCCCACGGCGCTCGTTGAGGACCTGCTGCAAACGCCCGATGCGAGCGCTGGGATTGAGTTCGTTTCCTGTCAGATCCCTGGCCTCAACCGTATCGACTTCGCGGGCCTGCATGATACGGCGCAGTTTCGAGGTCTGTTTGTGACGCCTGAAACGGCACAGTCACATAGGGCCGGAAAAGTTCGCTTCATGCCGATCTCCTACAGCAGCATGTATCGTTATCTCGAGACTCTCCACGTCGATATCGCGCTCGTTCAGGTGACGCCGGCGGAGCCATATGGTGCCTTCAGCCTCGGAACATCAGTTCACTTCGTGCCGGCCATTCTCGAAAAGGCTGGGCTGGTCATCGCCGAGATCAATGAAGCGCTGCCTGCGGTCGGACAAAGCGTGGCCGTCAGCGAAGGTGAGCTGGACGTCGTTCTGCCGACCGCGCACTCGCTGCCAACACTGGACCCCGGCCCAGCTTCGGAAACCTCGCGCAGGATCGGCGCCCACGTTGCGAGCCTTGTACGCGACGGAGATCATATTCAGATCGGCATCGGTAAGGTGCCCAATGCCGTTCTCGACGCCCTCTGCGCGCATCGCGGTCTCGTCTGCCATGGCGGCTTGATCAGTGATGGTATGATCGCCCTCTCTGAAAACGGAGCGCTCGATCCGTCGAAACCCATGATCTGCACGAGCGTGCTCGGTACGAAAAACATCTATGATTGGGTTCGTGGCCGCAGCGACGTCCATGTCGTGCCCGTTAAGCATACCCATGATATCCGGGTCATGGCTGCGCTCGAACGCTTCGTCGCGATCAACAGTGTGCTGGCTGTCGACCTCCATGGACAGGCGAATGCTGAGACGGTCGACGGACGTCAGGCAGGTGGGAGCGGCGGATTGCCGGATTTCGTCCGGGGCGCCCATTTGTCGAAAGACGGGCGATCGATCCTGGTCCTGCCGTCGACGGCAGCAGGCGGAACGATTTCGAGGATCGTTCCGGCACTTGATGTTGATATCGCAAGCTGCCCAAGGTGTGATGCCGACTACGTCGTCACCGAACATGGCATCGCGGAACTGAGGCATAAATCGCTGGAGGAACGTGCACAGGCTCTGATCGCGATCGCTGATCCATCGTTTCAGTCGTCGCTATCCGACGGGTGGCAGCGTCCTCGGGATTGAACGGGTGGACGACCTGAAAGACGATTGATGTCGAATCATTCCCAACTCGGTGGTTGCGCTTGGGGCCGTTTGTCGGTCTAGTTTAGCTCACGTGGCTTAGAAGCCTTTGTGTTCACCTCAAATATCGATGTATTGAACGATCCGATGAACGATCAAAGCGAGACGAGCGGCACTATGGCAACCGTGAGCATAAGCGAATCCGAAAGGATGGCAAAAATAAGGGAGTTGCTGGTCGGACCGGTAATTGCCGATGAGTCAGCGAGAGTTGATCAATCATTCGATCGACTCAATCAGCTTTTAAGGGAGCAAGCGGACACGATTTCCGCTCTTCAGGCAAAGCTACAGCAACTCGAAGAAACCCGGCAAACTGACATGAATCGGCTTCGAGTCCGCTTCCTCGGTCTGGTGGAGGCCCTGTTGGCGGATGAGGAGGAACTGCGCTCTCGTCTTGCCCGGAACAGCTCTTTGGCTCCGAGGCTCGATGAGGTCGATGGGAGTGACGATACATAGGCTTCACTTGGAACCATGGCCGATCCCCTGGACAATCTGACGTCGAGTGAGCAACTCAAACGCCTTCTTCTGCAAGAAGAGCAGGAGCGGATCGAGCATCTCGAAGCCAGGCTGGGTGACGACGATGCGCTCAAGACGAGCTTGGTCCCCATCATCGCCGACGTTCTTCGCGACGCCGGCGTCAAGGACTACCGGCGTCTGGCGGACGCCCTGGCGCCAATCGTTCTTCAGAGCATAAAGACCGAGATTCACAATTCGCGTGACATGATGGTCGATGCTCTCTACCCGATCACGGGACGACTCGTAGCGGCTGCGGTCCGCAATGCGTTCAAGGATCTGGTCGATCAGCTCAACAGCAAGCTCGATTCCACGCTGTCGGTGGACCGCTGGCGCGCAAAGCTGAAAGCGACATTGTCGGGGCGTAGCGAAGCCGAGGTGCTTTTGAGCGAAGGCGCTGCCTTCGAGATCGTCGATTTGCTTCTCATCGATCGGCAGAGTGGCTTGTTGATTGCGCAGGCCAGACAGGATGGTGAAGAGGAAGGCACGGACAGCCATCTCTTGAGCAGCATCCTGACCGCGATCATGGCCTTTGTTCGCGATGCGATGAGCCAGTCAAGCGAGCAGGAGTTGAGGACGCTTCATGTCGGCGATCTGCGTCTGCATCTGCAAGTCTCGCCGAGCGCCATCCTCGCGATCAAGACGAAAGGACCGCCGCCAGTCAGGTTCGAGACGGCGCTCAGCGAAACATTCTACGCTTTTCTTTCCCGTTGGGGGGATGCGCTCAGCGAGCCTGGCGAGATCGAAAGTCATGATCAGGTCGGCCTGACGGAAGATCTGGACGAGCGCTTTCAGGTGCTGCTGAAAGCAAAGCAGGCTAATTTCAGGCAACCCTCGAAGAAGGGTGTCGTTCTCCTTGCCTCGCTCGCTGTGATCGCAGCATCTTGGATTGGCTGGACGTTCTACAAAACCTGGTCTGCCGACCGCATCGAGAGGATCGCTCAATCGGTCATTGATCAGCGGCCGGATCTCAAAGGCTATCCCATCGATATCCACTATCTATATGCGACCAACACACTCGCCATTTCAGGATTGATGCCAAGCCAGCAAACGACGGAAGTGTTGCGAGGAGATCTGGAGAAAACGTTTCCGGAGATTGCGCTGTCGATGGAGGTCAACAGCCTGCCGGGGCCAGGGATTGATCTCGAAAGCGTGACGACGCAGGCAGATTTCGCCGAATGGCGAAAGGCCGTGAGCGCAGACATTCATGCCCTCGGCGATGATGTGCGTAAGGAATTCGACGATCGTCAACAGAGCCAGCGTGACGAGATCCTGACGAATCTGGATCAGCGACTATCGGCTTTGCAGGAAGATACCGCGCGAAACGCAACGATCCAACGCCTTGACCAACGCATATCGGCTCTAGCCGATGCGGTCTCCGAGATTGAACCGCGTCTTCCTACCACGGCGGAGATTGGGGAAGCGGCATTTCGCTCCTGGCTCGATCGACAGTCGATACGATTCGGCGATGACAGGCAATTTATTGACGACGCCAAGGCGAACGACCTCCTCGAGAGTATCGCAAATTATTTCTCCATTTTGCCGGGAAACCTCGCTCTGCGCATTGTCGGCTATAGCGACGACCTGGGCGCAGACAATGTGAGTGATCGTATCGCGCGGTTGCGGGCTGCTCTGGTGGCTGACAAGCTAAGCGGTTTGGGCATTCCTGCCGATCGTCTAAAAGCCGTCGGCCGCGGCAATGAGAAACGCATTGCTGATGTCGACGGTACAGGGAGCGCCAATCGCCGTGTAGAATTTGAGCTGACCTATCTTGATGACATCAGTCCTGCCGACGATCGATTAGGTGGAGCGAACCGTGGGACTCGCTAGAAAGATCTGTCTTCTCGGTGATTTTTCAGTCGGCAAGACATCATTGATTCGTCGATATGTCCATGACGAGTTCTCACTGGACTATCATGCGACAGTTGGTGTTCAGGTTCACCAATATACGGATGAGATCGAAACTTGCAGGGGCGTCACATCTTTCGATCAAATCATCTGGGATATTGAGGGAAGCAAATTTGGTGAGGAATTGATTTCAAGTTATGTTCTTGGCTCTGCGGGTGCATTGATCGTTGGAGACGCGGCGCGGAGCAATGCCATTGCGCCGATGATGAGCCACGCGAGGCGATTTCTTGATATTTTGCCGGGCCGGCCAGTTGTTTTTGCCCTGAACAAGCTTGACTTGGTTGCAGAAGATGAGCGACCTGATGCGGGGGAACTTGTGACCAGGTTCGGAGGAGAACTCGTTCACACATCCGCTTTGACGGGAGAGGCCGTAAGAGCACTGTTTCACGCACTCGGCAAGCGGGTGCTGGAGGTGGGTGCTTGAAGAGAGTGAGAGGACTGGGCGAAGGCGAACGACCTCACCGAAGCTGAAGGACATTGGGGGCGAGTGACAGTCGTTGGTGGCGTTAGTACAGTCGTTGCTGGATAGTGGCCGGATGGGTCTGATTACGCTCGATCGGAACCACAGAATCGATGCATGTTCGGGAACGCTCGTAAGCTGGTTGACACCTGGGACCTTAGCGGTCGAGGCTATGCCGTTCCTCACCGGCCTCGACAACCTCTTCAACGATATCATGGCCGAGAAACGCAGTTCCTTGACATTGCCGAGGGTGGCGTTGAAAGAAGGCTACTGGTCCGACAAGATTTTATCCCTTGAAGTCCTGGCCTCGGAAGACTCTGGTGGCATAAGGATTTTGATCAGGGACGAAACCGAGCTTGGGCATCTCGAGCAAAAAGTCCTGCAACAGCGCAACGAACTTGCTCTCGCCAACGAAGAACTCGCACACGCGAAGGAGCGGGCCGAGGCGGCACTTCGCGAGAAGGCCTCATTTCTCGCCAACATCAGTCACGATCTGAAGACCCCATTGCAGGTCATCATTGGCAATGCCGAGATTCTCAGAGGTGATCTTTCGGACGAGGAGCGCGAGGCGTTTCTTCAAGATGTTCTGGAGAACAGCAATTTCCTGCTCTCTCTCATAACCGACCTTCTCGACGCGTCGGCTCTTGAGGCAAATCAATTGAAGCTCACGGAGGATGTCGTCGACGTCAGCGCTCTGCTTGAGCGAATTCTGTCGATGGCGCGCAAGATGCCACACGGCGGAGAACGGCATTTCGATATCAGCATTGATGACAAAAATCATGTGGTGATGGCCGATCCGATGCGCCTTCAGCGCTTGCTCCTGAACGTCGTCAGCAATGCCGTCAAATTCACGGATCGAGGTGGTCATATTTCCGTGAGGGCGGGACCTGACCAAATGGGCAACTTGGCGATCGAAGTTGAAGACGATGGTTGCGGCATAGACCATGATTTGATGAATCATGTGTTCGAGCCGTTTACGATGGGGGGGCGAGCAGACGGATCGGGGCTCGGTCTCCATATTGCCAAGGGGTTGGCGGATCTGCATCAGGCCGAACTCGCGCTCTTCAGTGAGCCAGGGGGCGGGACCACGGCAAGGCTTTGTCTGCCAAGATCCCGCATCGTGACGTCGACGATATGAAGACAACGACCATCCTCCTGGTCGAGGACCAGTCTGCTCTGGCGCGGACCTATCAGGGATTTCTGCGCAATGAGCCCTACCAGATGGTACATGTCGAGACGGGGGCAGCCGCGCTCCAGGCATTGTCCGGTACTCCAAACGCTATCCTCCTCGATTTGAAGCTTCCCGACATGAACGGCCTCGATGTCTTGAGGACAATTGGGGAACAGGAGCTCGCCATACCTGTGATCGTGATCACTGCTCATGGGTCGATGCAGACAGCGATTGATTGTATGCGCGCGGGAGCAGCGGACTTTCTCGTGAAGCCTTTCACCGCAGAGCGACTGAAGGTGACCTTGCAGAACGCGTTGGAGAAGCAGGAACTAACGGCTGTTCTTCGAACCTATCGCGAGGAAATCGACCGTAGAAATTTCGAGGGCTTCATCGGCTCCAGTCTCGCGATGCAGGCGGTCTATCGCGCCATCGAAAGTGCGGCGAGCAGCAAGGCAACTGTCTTCTTCACTGGCGAAAGTGGCACGGGAAAGGAGATTGCTGCGCGCGCCGTTCATGATCTAAGCGGCAGGAAAGGCGCGTTTGTGCCATTAAACTGTGGTGCCATTCCCCACGATCTCATGGAGAGCGAATTTTTCGGCCACGTGAAAGGGGCGTTTACGGGCGCCTTGGCAGAACGTGAAGGAGCAGCACGTCGGGCACATCTCGGGACGTTCTTCCTCGATGAAGTCTGCGAAATGGACCTGCAGTTGCAGACAAAACTTCTGCGATTTCTTCAAACCGGTCAATTCACCAAGGTTGGTGGCAGCAGCTTCGAAGATGTCGATGTTCGGATTGTCTGTGCAACCAACCGTGATCCTCGAGGTGAAGTGCAAGCGGGGCGCTTTCGGGAAGATCTGTATTATCGGCTACATGTAATCCCCATTCACATGCCCCCATTGCGCAATCGAGGGGATGATATCATCGAAATTGCTAATCACTTTTTCGAACTGTTCGCCAGGCAGGAAGGACGCGAATTTGACCATCTGTCGAAAGATGCGCGAGCATTGCTTTGCCAGCATGGGTGGCCAGGGAATGTTCGGGAACTTCAGAATGTGATCCGCAACGTCGTCGTCATGAACCCGGCACCTGTGGTCGAAGCAGACATGCTGAAACCTTTGATGACGGTCTCCGAAAAACAGGCCACAGTCTTTCCGGAGCCTGACATCAGCCTTTCAACGAGACATCCATCTCTGGATCAGCTCGCGGAACAAATTCGACCATTGTCTGTGGTCGAACGTGAAGTGATCGAACATGCTCTCGATCTTTGTGGTGGCGATGTCCGAAAGGCCGCTGTTTTTCTCGATATTGCGCCAGCTACAATCTACCGAAAGCTGAAAGCATGGGAGTTGCAATAGCAAGTTCCCTATCGAATATTTGTTCTCATTTTGAGATGAGAGCTTGTCGGCGTTTCTGTCACTTCGTGTGGCGATCGAATCTATCCATATGATTGTCAATCGGCGCGGAACATTGCCCCCCTTTCGGCGTAAGCTTTCGGGGGAGGCCATCTTGCCTCAGGTTTTTTTCTCATAGGCCATGATGCGTTGGATGGTAAGCGGCGAATGAGGGCCGCCCTTGACGGGTCCGAATTTATGGACCCACCTGACCTGGGCCCTTCAAACCGGACCAGCTGCCATGAGAGCGGCTGGCGATATTGGAGCTGCCGCTTCTTTTGGTCCGGTTGTCATGCGATTTTTCGGGCTGATTGCAGTTGGGCGGCAAACTGGCTCGGCGTCAAGTTGCCGAGGCTCGAATGCGGCCGGTGGTGGTTGTCGTCGTTCTTCCAGTCTTCGATCCGCTGCCGTGCGTCAGCCATCGACAGGAACCATGACGTATGCAGGCACTCCTGCCGCAGGCGGCTGTTGAAGGCCTCGATGAAGGCGTTGTCGCTGGGCTTGCCGGGCCTGGAGACGTCGAGTTCGACCTTGTTCAGATAAGCCCATCGATCGAGCATGCGGCCGGCGAATTCTGGACCCCATTTCGCAGACTCTTGGGTCGACCCGGATGCTGCGCGGCTTGCCCCGCAGCCTGGCCAGCCGGTCGAGCTCGTCGATCACCTGGTAGGCGCGGAAGTGCGTCCTCAGGGCGGTCGCGAGAGCCTCTCGCGTATGGCAGTCGACGATCGTCAGGATCCGGAACGGCCGGTCGTCGAACGGCCTGTCCGACATGAAGTCCATGGCCCAGCCATCGTTGCCAATCGCTTGCATAGGGGGCCGGTCGCAGGGCGGCCCGAGCGATATCGACAGGCGCGCCGGCGCTTCGGGCTCCTCGTTCGAATCGAAAGACCTTCTTCCCGGTAGAGCCGGTAGACCAGCTTGTGGTTGGCGCGCCAGCCTTCGCGCCGCAGCAGGACGTGCAGACGCCGGTGGCCATAGCGAACCCGGACCAGCGCCAGCTCCTGCAAACGCATGCGCTTGCCGTTCTCGTCCTCCAGCGGCTTCAGCCGCCGGATCTCGGCCACGCCCATGCCGGCAAATGCCTTCTTCCATCCGTAAAACGTCGCCTCGGCAACACCCATCTTGCGGCAGATCTCGCTAACCGCCATACCGCTCTCAGCCTGCCTCAAGGCAAAAGCTATCTGCTCATCGCTGAATCGTTTCTTCGGCATCTGGCACATCCTCAGTTTCAGAACATATCTGACCTGCATCCTGGGAATTGGACCATGGCGGGTGTGAAAATTCTCGTTTAGCGAAGAGGGCTGCTGACGAGGAAGATGCATGAAAAAGTCGACATTCACGGATGCACAGATCGCGTTCATTCTGCGGCAGGCGGAAGAAGGCACTGCGGTTGAGGAGGTCTGCCGGAAGGCCGGCATTTCGCAGCAAACGTACTATAGGTGGCGCAAGAAATATGGCGGTCTGATGCCATCAGAGATGAAGCGTCTCAAGCAGCTCGAAGAGGAGAACGGCCGGCTCAAACGGATCGTTGCCGACCTTTCTTTGGACAAGGAGATGCTTCAGGACGTTATCCGCCGAAAGCTCTAAAGCCTGCGCGGCATCGAGAGCTGGTGGACGATCTCCGGGTGATCTGGAAGGTGAGCATCAGGCGGGCTTGCAAGGTTCTGCAGGCTCAGCGTTCGACCTATCACTACGTGTCCATCAGTCCGCCGCAGGCTGATCTGAAGAAGCGGATCAAGGAGATCGCCGAGACGCGCGTACGCTACGGCTACCGGCGGATCCATGTGCTTTTGCGCCGGGAAGGCTGGCTTGTGAACACCAAGCGGGTTTATCGGCTGTATCGGGAGCTGGGCTTGCAGCTACGCAACAAGGCGCCCAAGCGGAAGGTCAAAGCCAAGCTGCGCGAAGGCCGGACCGATCCCAAACGGCGAAACGATGTCTGGGCGATGGATTTTGTCCATGACCAGCTCTACGACGGCACGAAAATCCGCGTGCTGACGATCATCGATGCGTTCACGCGCTATGTGCCGGCTATCGATGCACGGCGGTCCTACACCGGCGCGGATGTCGTGGCGACGCTCGAGCGGGTCTGCGCTGAGCTTGGCTATCCCAGGTCCGTCCGGATCGACCAGGGGCCGGAGTTCATCTCGAAAGACCTTGATCTCTGGGCCTATGCCAAGAGTGTCGAGCTCGACTTCTCGCGGCCAGGCAAGCCGACGGACAACGCCTTCATCGAGAGCCTGAACGGCAAGTTCAGAGCCGAATGTCTGAGCGCGCACTGGTTCATGAACCTTGCCGATGCGCGGAGAAAGTGCGAGTCATGGCGGATCGACTACAATAACCACCGGCCACACAGCTCGCTTGGCTACCAGGTGCCGGCGGCGTTGATGTTGAGCTCAAGGCAGACCAGCCCACCTTGAGCTCATCAGGCGGAATTTTCTCACGCCAAATGGTCCAGGAAACGGGTCAAGCTCAAACGTGGTCCGGCGGCGCTGGCGATTTCTTGAATTGAGCACCGCGTGTGTCACGGCGATTTCTTGTGGCTCTTCCTCATTGCGATCTCTTTATCGCTCACGGGCTCTTCGAACGCTTCAAGCTCCAGCTGAAAGCCGGAAGGGTCGCATCGATCGTCATTTTATTGATTATTTTGTGCAAGCGCGCCTGTGATCGTCGTTCCTGCATCGCTGCATTCGTTCGCCAGCCATGTCGATAGTTTCCGTTTTGGTTGCCGAGAGGCGCATCGCTTCCCTTGGCTCCGCCATGCATCCGGCACCGAGCCACTCCTTATTGTTCTTAAGAAGCACGGCACCGACCAGGCTAAACCGCGAGCGAATTCGTCGACACGTTGTGGCGACTGGGCCGGCGTGTGACTATCTTACGCATTTCTGCCATAAGCGTCACCGCAAAAGGCCATCACCAGTCTCCCCCAGGCCCGCCCCTCAGCGTCGATCGGGGTACCTGGACGACCGTGCCGGCGGCGCGGCGCATGGCCGCTTCGAATTGCGCGGCGGCAGGTGTCGGCGTCAGGTGGCGGCGGCGGAGAACGTCGATCCGGCGCCGGGCTGTCGGGTCGGCGACCGTCAGGAAGGTGAGTCGGTCTTCCGCCGGGTCGACGGCGAGGCGAGGGAGCACGGTGATGCCGATGCCGGCGCGCACCATGGCGAGCAGCGAGGTGGTGTTGCGCACCATCAGCCGGGAGCCGCTAAAGATCTTCTGAAACTGCTCGTCGGCGATGTGCCGGCAGATGCCGTTGCCGATGAAGAAGCGGCTCTCCAGGTCCGACCAAGCGATCGGCCGGGCCGCCCGGACGAGCGGATGATCGGGGCGGCAGACCACGCCGAAGGCGTCCGAGAACAGCTCTTCTCGCACGATCTCGGCACCGACGCCGGCGGCCGAGGCGAAACCGAGATCCACCCGCTCCTTGTCGAGTTCGCGCAGCACGCCGGCGCTGTCCATGTCGCGGATGTCGATATGAACACCCGGATGATCATGTAAGAAATCGCGCACCACCTCCGGCAGGATGGCCTCGGCGACCGAGGGGACGGCGGCGACGCGCACGAAGCCCGCCTCGGCGCGGGAGAAATGCTCGAGCGCGGTGACCGTGCGCGAAAAATGGTCGAGCTCGCGCGTCGCCTGATCGAGCGCGAAGGCGCCGAGCGCGGTGAGGCGGCTTTTGCGCTCGGACTCGAACAAAGGGGCGCCCAGATGCTCCTCGAATTGCTTCAGCATCATCGAGACGGCCGATGGTGTGCGCCCGAGCCTGTCGGCGGCATCGGCGAGATTGCCGCTTTCCGCCACGACGGCGAAGCAGCGCAGCATATCGATCTTGATCGCCATGTTTCCGAGTCCGGAATTTCAGTTTTTCTGAAATAATATACAAAAGTTTGATTTTGACTGAAATTCTATTTTTCACCCATAGTCACCTTCAGGGAAGTGTCGCGCGCGGCGCGTTTCGGGAGGCTGGTCGTGGATCGAAAACAGAATTTCATCGGCGGGGAATGGGTCGCAGGCGAGAGCGAGATCGACAATCGCAATCCCTCCGATCTCGACGACGTCATCGGCCTCTACGCCCAGGCCGGTGCCGATCAGCTCGACCATGCCCTGGTGGCGGCGCGGACCGCCCAGGCCGAATGGGCGCGGGCCGGCATCGAGCGACGCTACAATGTCCTGATGCGCATCGGCGAGACGCTGATGGCGCGCTCGGCCGAGCTTGGCGAGCTGCTGTCGCGGGAAGAAGGCAAGCCGCTCGCCGAGGGCAAGGGCGAGGTTTTTCGCTCCGGTCAATTCTTCACCTACTACGCCGCGGAAGCGCTCCGCCAGATCGGCGACAATGCGGACTCGGTCAGGCCCGGCATCGAGGTCGATATCAGGCGCGAGCCGGTGGGCACGGTTGCCGTGATCTCGCCCTGGAACTTCCCGATGGCGACCGCGAGCTGGAAGATCGCGCCGGCGCTCGCCTTCGGCAATGCCGTGATCTGGAAGCCCGCCAATCTCACGCCGGCGTCCGCCGTGGCGCTGACCGAGATCATCGCCGATCAGGACCTGCCCAAGGGTCTCTTCAACCTGGTGATGGGCTCCGGTCGCGCGGTCGGCCAGCGCCTGGTCGAGAGCCCTGAGATCGACGCGATTTCCTTCACCGGCTCGGTGCCGGTCGGCCGCGGCATCGCCCAGGCCGCGGTTTCGAACTTCACCAAGATCCAGCTCGAGATGGGCTCGAAGAACGCGCTCGCCGTGATGGACGACGCCGATCTCGACCTCGCCGTCTCGATCGCGCTCGGCGGCGCCTTCGGCGGCACCGGCCAGAAATGCACGGCATCCTCGCGCCTGGTCGTCCATGAAGGCCTCCACGACGCCTTCGTCGAGAAGCTGGTGGCGGGCGCTAGGGCGCTGAAGATCGGCCATGCCCTCGCTGAGGGCACGCAGATCGGGCCGGTGGCGAGCGAGGCGCAGCTCGACGCCGATCTCGACTATATCGAGGTGGGCAAGGCCGAAGGCGCCGAGCTGCTCTGCGGCGGCGAGCGGCTGTCGCTGGCCACAGAAGGCTACTACATGGCGCCCGCGGTGTTCGCCGGCGCGACCAACGCCATGCGCATCAACCGGGAGGAGCTGTTCGCGCCGATCGCCGCCGTGATCAAGGTTTTTTCATACGAAGAGGCGTTGGCGACGGTCAACGACACCAGGTTCGGCCTGACCTCGGGCATCGTCACCCGCTCGCTCGCTCGCGCCAGCCACTTCCGGCGCCATGCCAGAACCGGCTGCGTCATGGTCAACCTGCCGACCGCCGGCACCGACTACCACGTCCCCTTCGGCGGCCGCGGCGACAGCTCCTACGGCCCGCGCGAGCAGGGCGCCTACGCCAAGGAATTTTATACGACGGTCAAGACCGCCTACACCGCCCCCGGCGAGCCGGAGTAACCCCATGCCAAACTCGGCGCAAAGTCACCGTTCGCGGTCGTACCGCGTGGACAATCTGCAATATGCGAATTGGTCGGAAAAAATCTTTCGGCAGATGCGCGAGGGCGAGGTGGACGCGGTGCATGTCACCATCGCCTATCACGAAAACTTCCGCGAGACGGTGCTCAACATCGAGCGCTGGAATCGCTGGTTCGAGCGGTTTCCCGAGCTGATCTTCCAGGGACGCACGGGCGACGACGTCAGGCTGGCGCGGGAGACCGGGCGCACCGCGATCTTTTTCGGGTTTCAGAATCCATCCCCGATCGAGGACGACATCAGCCTTGTCGAGGTGCTGCACACCCTCGGCGCCCGCTTCATGCAGCTCAGCTACAACAACCAGTCCCTGCTCGCGACCGGCTGCTACGAGGCGGAGGATCCGGGCATCACCCGCATGGGGCGCGAGGTGATCAAGGAGATGAACCGGGTCGGCCTGGTGGTCGACATGAGCCATTCCGCCGAGCGCTCGACGCTGGAGGCGATCGAGATTTCCGAACGCCCGATCGCCATCACCCACGCCAACCCGGCGTTCTGGCATCCGGCGCTGCGCAACAAGTCGAACGAGGTGCTCAAAGCCCTTGGCGAGTCCGGCGGCATGCTCGGCTTTTCCGTCTACCCGCATCATCTGAAAGACAAGTCGAACTGCACGCTTGAGAGCTTCTGCGAGATGATTTCTCGCACAGCCGAGCTGATGGGGCCGGAGAACATCGGCATCGGCACGGATCTCTGTCAGGACCAGCCGGACAGCGTCGTTACCTGGATGCGCACCGGGCGCTGGACCAAGACGATCGATTATGGCGAGGGCTCGAAGGACGACGCCGGCTTTCCCGACATGCCGTCCTGGTTTCGCGACAATCGCGATTTTTCCAACTTCGAAGCCGGCCTTCGCGCCGTGGGCATGAGCGACCGCGAGGTCGCCGGCGTCATGGGCGAGAACTGGCTCCGCTTTTACGACCACAGCTTCGGGGCGCCGCCGGCGCCGGGGTGACCCGAACCGAACACGTCATAGCAACGAATCAATAAACGGAGGCTTTCCATGACTGACATGTCCACCAGCGCGACCGTCGACAGCCCGCATGGCTTCGGCCACATCAACAAGCCGCTCTTTTTCATCACCGGCGGCTTCATCTTGCTGTTCTGCCTGACGGCGCTGGTCAATCTCGATGGCCTCTCGGCCATGGTCGATACCGGCTTCACCTGGTCCGCGACCTGGTTCGGCCTCTACTGGCAGCTTCTTCTGCTCGCCACCTTCCTGATCGGCCTGGTGCTCTGCGTGCTGCCGGGCGGCAAGGCGAAGATGGGGGCGATGGAGGAACCCGAATTCACCGTCTTCCAATGGGGCTCGATGATCATGTGCACGCTGCTCGCGGGCGGCGGCGTGTTCTGGGCCGCGGGCGAGCCGATGGCCCACTTCACCTCGCCCCCGCCGCTGTTCGGCGGCGAGGCGCTCACGGCCGAAGCGGCGGCGCCGGCGCTCGCCCAGTCCTATCTCCATTGGGGTTTTTTGGCCTGGGCGATCCTGGGCTCGCTGACCACCATCATGCTGATGCACTACCACTATGAGAAGGGCCTGCCGCTCGCGCCGCGCACGCTCCTTTATCCGGTGTTCGGCGACAAGGCGATCAAGGGGCCGATCGGCCTGTTCGCGGATGCCGCCTGCATCATCGCCGTGGTCGCCGGCACGGTCGGTCCGATCGGCTTTCTCGGACTGCAGGTCGCCTACGGGCTGGAGGCGCTGTTCGGCATTCCGAACGGCTTCGCGACCCAGGCGATCGTGATCGCCGGGCTGGTCGCGGTCTACACCATCTCGGCGGTGACCGGCATCAACAAGGGCATCCAGATCCTGAGCCGGATCAACATCGTGCTCGGCTTCGCGCTTCTCCTTTTCATGCTGGTGGCCGGGCCGACCGCCTTCATCTTTTCCGGCTTCTTCGAGGGCATGGGCGCCTATCTCTCGAACTTCTTCGGCATGGCGCTCTATCGCGGCGAATCGGGTCTCTTCGGCGAGCCCGGCTGGCTCGGCTGGTGGACCGTGTTCTTCTGGGGCTGGTTCCTCGGCTACGGCCCGCTGATGGCGATGTTCATCGCGCGCGTCAGCCGCGGCCGCTCGATCCGGGCGATCGTGATCATGCTCTCGATCGTCGCTCCGATCGTCACCAATTTCTGGTTCACCATCGTCGGCGGCACCGGCATCGCCTTCGAATTGGGGACGCCGAATTCCGTTGCCGCCGCGTTCGAAGGCTTCAACCTGCCGGCGGCGCTTTTGGCGATCACCCAGAACCTGCCGCTCGGCTTTCTGGTCTCCTTCCTGTTCCTCATCCTGACCACGATCTTCGTGGCCACGACAGGCGACAGCATGACCTATGTGATCTCGGTCGCCATGTCCGACGAGGACCGCTCCTCGACCGCCGTTCGCGTCTTCTGGGGCTTGGCCATGGGCGCCATGGCGCTGATCCTGGTCTCGACCGGCTCGGGCGGCATCGGCAAGCTGCAGAGCTTCATCGTGGTGACCGCGGTGCCGGTCTCATTGATCCTGCTTCCGTCCCTTTGGGACGCGGTCAGGATCACGCTCGCCAAGGGCAACGGCACGGCCTGATGTTGTTCGAACGGACAGGCGGCGCGATGGCCGCCTGTCCAAAGCAAAGTCTGGGGGGCGAACGATGAAAACAGTTGAACGAGCACAGCCGGCATCCGAACTGCGCTCACCCGATGTCGTGATGCGGCTGGCGCGTCTCGGCTCCCTTCACCAGAGCCGCCTGTCCTTCATGCGCGTGCTCCTTCGGCGCATGAAGCGGGAAACCTGGACCTTCGACCGCCCGGTCTTCGAGATCGACGCGAACGGCGTCGGCACCGCGGTCTATTCGGCGCATGGGCCGGAGCACAGCTACAGCCTGGTGGCGTTCGCCCATGACCTGCCGGCGGACCAGCGCTCGGACCGGGTCATCGCCGAGGCCTGGGACGCCACCTTCACCTTGTTCGACGGCGTGCCGACCGAAGACGACATCGAGCGCCTCTCCTGGAACGTGCCGAAGCAGGAGGCGGGACGGATCACGGCGAGCGAGCTCAGCCTTTCCCGCGCCAACCGTTCCGTTCGGCTGTTCGATCACGTCGTGAAGCGTCTGGCCGCCGGCCAGCAGCCCGATGAGGAGCAGGTCGAGGCGGTCGGCTATCTGATGCGCACGACAGCGGTCTACGGCTCCGGGAAGTTCGGCGCCGCCGACCGGGAAGCGATCTGTGATCGTCCGGAGTTCAGATGCCCGTTCCAGGTGGAGATGCTGTCCGTCTTCCTCACCCGCGCCTTCGTCCTCGACCTGGTCGAGCATCTGGCGCGTTGCCGCTCGCCCGAGACCGCCGTGGTGATCGAGCCGGCGCGTCGCCGACGCTTCGGCATCGGCAATTCCACCGGGCTCGGCATGGCGCCCTTCCTGGTCAGCCACCCCATGCTGATCAACAACTGGATTGTCTGCCGCGAGACCGCGCTCGCCCGCGTGCGGGGCCTTGCCAAGGCCTCGGTTGACGAAAAGACGCTGTTCAAGACCATGGTTTCGCGCGCGAAACGCAACGCCGACCTCTGGCGTTCGGAGCATTCGCTGCAGATCCAGAAGGTGACCATGCTCAAGGCGGATCTGGCCCATCTCGAAGCCCATCTGGCCGCCGGCTGCCTCGAGGGCGAGGCGCCATGGGACCGGCTTTACCGCTGGGCCGAGGACAACCTCTCGATCGAGGGCCAGGAACAGCTCGCCTCGCTGATGCTGGAGCCCTATGGCGCGCTGGTCGACGATCTCGCCGACGCGATGTGCGCCGATGAGGACAGCGCCTTTCGCATCGACGGCAGCATGAGGCTCGACGAGCTGCGCAAGATCCTCGACGAGGTCTACGGCTTTGCGCTCGCGATCGACTGGACCTCGCCGGACAGCCAGGCCCGCGTCTGGTATGTCTCCGAGGAAAAGCTGGAGCCCAGGCTCGGCGAGCGCTTCGAGGAGCCGATCGAGCCCTATGAGCAGCCGCTCGCCCCCGGCCGCGACGCGGTGGGCATGGCCCACGACATCGACAAGTGGGAGGGAGAGCCAAGCGTGGCCGCCTTCCTGCTTGCTCACCCCGAGCACCGCCACATCGCGAGGCGCGCGCAGATCGCGAAGAAACTTCCCTACGCGGAAATCCGCGACAACACGATCTCGTCGGCCCTGCTGCCGATCGATCTGCTGCGCTGCAAGCTCTCCTTCTTCGGCGCCACCCATTTCGACCCGCGCTCCGATCGCTGGGTGCGCATCAACATGTTCAAAGGCGCCCCTTTTCCTCATGAGGTCGCCACGGTCGCCACGGGCGACAGCGTGGACTTTGCCGATGGCGATGACTGGTGCTATCCGCCCTTGCCGGAGGTGGCGACATGAGTTTTTCGCTGAACGAGATCGAGGCGATGGGCAAGCGCGCGGCGCGCGGCGCCGGGCTGCCCTGGGGTCTTGCCGAGGAGGCGGGCAAGGCGGCGCGCTGGCTGACCGCGCGCGGCCTACCGGGGGCTTCGCTGCTCGCCGACATCCTGAGCCGCAACGACAAGCATGACTATGGCGAGCTCGCGCCCGTGGACGTCGACGGCGTCTGGCAGGCGCCCGCCGGGCGCCTCTGTCCTCTGATCGCCGGCGCCGCCCTTTGCGACCGCGCGGCCGAGATCGCAGGCGGGCGTGTGATCGAGCTCGGCGAAACCGCCCAGCCGCTGCTGCTCCTCCCCTATGTCGCCGGTGCGGTGAAACTGACGGGCGCCACGATCGCGATCGCCTGGGGCGACCTGGTCGTGACGCTTTCGCCTGACGGCGAGAGCATCGAAGGCGACCGCAGCGCGCTGACGGCGAGAAGCGCCGAGTGCGTCCACTGCCGCCCGGCGGTCCCAGTCGACGCGCCGGCTGACCCGGCCGCGCAAGTCAACGAGCTGGCCGTGCCAGTCGACGCGGCTAGCTGGAGCCGGCTTGCCGCGTTCGCCCAGCGCATCTTCGCGCCGGCGACCGAGGCGTCGCGCCTTGCCGGAGCGGGTGCCGGGCTCAGCGACAACAACTGACCCTGGGCATGTGAAGAGCAGCAGCCGTGCTCGATGCTTTTTCGCTGCGGCAAGAGCATGGATGAAGGGCTATATCAGGGTGTTTCGCGGCGTCAGGTGACGCTTCTTTCGGATCATGTGGAGATTGGATCAACGACAACAACGTGGTCCGGTTGAGCGGTGCCTTTGTCGACGCGCTTCTTTGCCAGATCTCGGTTTCGATCGGGCCGACGCGACGGCCCGGCCTGGATTTCATCCATCGACGTCGCCGAAGCTCGCCAGAAGAAGATTGCTCCCATTAACCATTTCTTTCCTTCCTCCTCGTTAGTCTTGCGCCACGAGAGTCATTCGACATGGCTCCGTGGCGGCGCGCCGAGTTGACGTTGCTGCGCAAGCGGAAAGTGAGATGGTTGATCTACTGACCACAATCCTGCGCGAAACTCTGGGGGTCCTGTTCAATCCGGGCCATTTTCTCAGCGTCTTGCCGCTGATCGTGGCATTCGTCGCCGCATTCGTGATCGTCATGATGCGCCGTCGCAAAATGACCGCCGGTCCGCTGTCCCTGCGGCGAACCATGCTGATGCTTTTCCCGCGGCGTATCTTTCTGCACAAATCGGCGCTGCTCGATTATGCCGTGTTCGCGATCAACCAGATCGTTCTGATCTTCCTGACGATTTCCGCCGTCTTCAGCCCCGCGCTCTTCTCCGCCATCATCATCGAAATCGGCCGGAGTGTCGGGGTTGAACCGCAGAGCGCGGACTCGTCACTGGCCATTCGCGTGACCTACTCGATCTTCCTGGTGCTGCTTTGGGATTTTTCCGCAACCTACGCTCATTATCTGAAACATCGAATTCCCGTCCTTTGGGAGCTGCACAAGGTTCATCATTCGGCCGAAGTCATGACGCCCGTGACGGCGCTCCGGCGTCATCCGCTGGAGGCGGTCTTCTCGTCGACCGTCGTCGCTGTCGGCATGGGCATCGGTATCGGCATATGGGTGCTCGTGCTCGGCCAGCAGGTCATGCCTTACTCTGTGTTCGGAACGCTGCTCGGCATCTGGATCTGGCGGGTCGCCGGTTACAATCTCCGGCACAGTCACATCTGGATATCCTATGGCGATTTCTGGAACCGCATCTTCATTTCTCCAGCCCAGCACCAGGTGCATCACAGCAAGTCACCCGTGCATTACGACAAGAATTTTGGTCATATCTTTTCCGTGTGGGACATGCTTTTCGGCACGCTTTACCTGCCGACATGCAACGAGCGCATGACATTCGGTATTTCCGATTCCGAAGCGCACGACTATCGCTCGCTTTTTGGCCTCTATGTGACACCGATCTTGAAGATCTGGCGCCGGCTGAGGTCACGCGGAGGAGCCACCCTGGCAGTGGGTGACTAGCCGCGCTGCATGCTTTTCGCCTCGCTCACCTTTCTCCTGGGATTTCTGCCGATCGCGATCGTGGGCACGGCGTTGGCGGCGCGGTTCTCCGGTCCACGGGGTGCCGTTGCGATCCTGACCGTGGCCTCATTTGTCTTCTACGGCTGGTACCATCCCCCCTACGTCCTGCTGCTGATCGACACGATTGCCCTGAACTTTCTGCTCGCGAGAAGCATTTACCGCACAGCCAGCAAGTGTCTGACCGTCCTGGCCGTCACCCTGAACATCGCGCTTCTGGCATGGTTCAAATATGCGGGGTTCCTGGGAAACACGGTGACGACGATCACGGGGGCTGAGATCGATCTGCCGCCGATCGTTCTGCCGCTCGGCATTTCATTCTTCACATTCCAGCAGATCGCCTATCTGGTCGATGTCCATCGAGGCAACGCGAAGCCTGGTGCGATTTTGGACTATGTCTTTCTGATCAGCTTTTTCCCGCAGCTCATTGCGGGGCCGATCGTTCATCACCGCCAGCTTGTCCCACAGCTCGGTCAATCCCGCTTCGCCGGCTTTCAGCAAGACGATGTCGCGGCCGGCACACTGCTGTTCACCATCGGTCTGGCCAAGAAAGTCCTGATCGCGGACAGCCTGGCGCCCGGAGCCGACGCCTTGTTCGTAGCCGAGGGCCTCGGCATCGACATCACCATGGCCGAGGCATGGTTCGGCGTGTTGTGCTACACGTTTCAGATCTATTTCGATTTTTCCGGATATTCGGACATGGCGCTGGGGCTGGGGCTGATTCTTGGCCTGCAGCTGCCCGTCAATTTCCGATCACCCTACAAGTCGGCCAATATCATCGATTTCTGGCGCCGCTGGAACATCACCTTGTCCACGTTCCTTCGGGACTATGTCTATTTTGCACTCGGCGGAAACCGCAGGGGGCCGATCCGACGCTACGCAAATCTCTGGATTGTCATGCTGCTCGGTGGTCTCTGGCATGGGGCCGGATGGCAGTTCGTCGTTTGGGGTGGCCTCCATGGCTTCTATCTCACCGTCAATCACCTCTGGGCCCGGCACGCTTCGATCAGGCTTCCGCCGGTTTTCAGCAGGGTGCTGACCTTTGTCTGTGTCGTGACGGCCTGGGTGTTCTTCCGTGCCGGCGATATCGGGCAGGCCTTGACCATCGTCGGCGCGCTGGTGGATTTCGGGGCATCGAACGCCCACGCCATCGAGATCTTCGACGAGATCGACACGCGCCTGCTGGTGCTGATCCTCGCGGCATCGCTCGCCTGGTTCGCGCCCAACGCGCTCGAGATCAGGGAACGGGTCTGCGACGCTCCCGGTCCCGTGCACGGCCGTGCGATCACCTACCAGCTTGGCGGCATGCTGGCTGCCGCGGCACTCATCACGATCTACGTCAGCGGCAACCATGCTTTCATCTACTTTCAGTTCTGAGACCTCCGCCCGCAGCGGGTCTCCGGCCTGTCTGGGCCGCTTCGTGGCTGGTTTCTGCGCCACGATTTTGGCCTTTGCAGCCGCCTCGGAATGGCTGGTGCGTAGCGAAGTCCTGCCCCATGACACCCGCGCCGCCCATCTGCGGCTTCTGAAGACGGCCGACACCCCTCATGCCGCCTTTGGTGACAGCCACGTCGCGCGAGGGTTCGACGCGCCGGAAGGGATGGTCAACCTTGCCTTTCCGTCTGAAAACATCGACGTGATGATCGCCAAGATCGCGCAATATTTTGAGGCCCGCCCCCCCGGACGCATCGTCCTGCAGGCCGACCCGCATCAATTCGCGGCCTACCGACTCGATGCCTCGTCAGGTTTCGCCGCCAAGGAGCGGCGCGCACCCGGACTGCAAATCGCGATGCCTCGGCATCGCGTGCGTCTCCTGGCCTATTGGGAGGCTTTTCTTCGCGACGGAGGCCGGCTCGAAACCAGGGTGGACATGACCGAAAACGGTGCGCTTTTGTCATCAGGCGACCTGTCACGGACGCCGTCGCGCAAACAGGCCCTCGAAGCCCGCATTCGGCTGTCCATGCACCGCCCTGCAGGAGCCGGCGCGGTGACCGAAACCAAAGGCCGGTTTTCCGCATTGGTGAACGATCTATCCCGTCGCGGCGCCGATCTCTGCCTCGTGACGTTTCCCGTCTCCGGCCCCTATCGAGACGCTGAGGGCGGACAGCATGAAGCGCTGATCGACTACTTCGCTGACGAGGCCGCCCGCGTCGGCGCCACCCATGTCGACGCACGCGCCATGGTGCTCGATCCGAGCTTCTTTCGGGATGTCGATCACCTCAACAAGGCCGGCGCTGCGTGGTTCACTCCCCGCCTGATTTCGCGTTGTTTTCCGGATATCGTCACCTCTGAGACGGAATGAACGACAAGGCATTTTTAAAGGGGGGGGGGGATGGAACCGCCCTGCATGACACCTGCAATGACGAGGTTCGTATCGAGAAGCCAGTATGATCGCTGGCAGCTATGAGACCATGAGCTGGTCTGGCTCCCGACGCACATCTCACGCCAATCCGTTCAGACATAAAGGGAACGCCGCTGTTCGGACAGAGCACCGGCGCCAAGTCAAGGCCGTCGCGCCACGCGACCGACCTTTGCTGCGGCTGAAACTGCGGCTAGGCTGATAAAGAAGTAACTGGGAGGTTACATCGTGGTACCAGCGCCACGTCAGGACAAGGAGGTCTATCTGCAGATCCGCGAGACGGCGGCGCGGTTTGCGGATGGGGTCGTGCGGCCGATCGCCGGCGATCTCGATCGGGATCAGCGCTTTCCTGACGAGATCTATCGGGAGATGGCCGGCCTCGGGCTGTTCGGCATCACCCTGCCTGAGGAGGACGGCGGTGCAGGGCTGGATGCGCTCGCTTATGCCATCGTGATGGAGGAGCTGTCGCGGGGCTATGCCTCCATCGCGGATCAGTGCGGGCTGGTCGAGCTGATCACGACGCTGCTCTCGCGTCATGGCACGGCGGCGCAGAAGGCGCGTTTTCTGAACGCCGTGCTGGCGATGGACACGAAGGTCGCCTACTGCATCACCGAAGCGGAGGCGGGCTCGGACGTCGCCGGCATCAGGACGACGGCAGTGAAGGTGGAGGGCGGCTGGCGGCTCAATGGCAGCAAGCTCTGGATCCACAACGCGCCGATCGCCGATCTCGGCGCGGTCCTGGCGCGCACCGGGCCGGACGCCGGCCATCGCGGTCTTTCGATTTTCCTCGTGGATCTCCATGCCGACGGCGTCACGCGCGGGCCGAAGGAGGAGAAGATGGGGCAGCGCGCGAGCCAGGTGGGCGGGCTTGCCTTCGACGACGTCTTCTTGCCCGATGACGCGCTTCTCGGCGAGGAGGGGCGCGGCTTCTACATGATGATGAGCCTCCTGGAAAAAGGCCGGGTCGGCATCGCGGCGCTCGCGGTCGGCATCGCGCAGGCGGGGCTCGAGGCGGCACTGGACTACGCGCAGACGCGGGTGCAGTTCAAGCGCCCGGTCATCGACAATCAGGGCCTGCAGTGGCTGCTCGCCGACATGGCGACCGACATCGAGGCGGCACGCGCGCTGACCCATCGGGCTGCCCTCCTGATCGACGACGAAAAACCCGCCAACGCCGCCTGCTCCATGGCGAAGCGCTTTGCCAGCGACGTCGCGGTCGCGCGCGCGGCCGATGCCGTGCAGGTGTTCGGCGGCTCCGGCTTTATCCGCGGCTTCGAGGTCGAGCGGCTCTACCGTGACGCCAAGATCACACAGATCTACGAGGGCACCAACCAGATCCAGCGCACCATCATCGCGCGCGAGCTGATCAAGCATGGAGCCAGGCCGTGATTGTCTGCGACGCCCTTCCGACGCAGGGAGGGCAGCTCGAGAGCTATCAGCTCCTGGGCGAACCGGTGATCGCGCCGCGTCGGCCGGCTACTGGCGGCAGCCGTGTCGCCTTCGCCGCGGCGCATGTCGTGGCCGATCCGCTCTCGGATCGGGAACCCTGTGCGGAGCCGGCGCTCGACCATCTGGCGACCCTCGCCTTTCGCCGGCATCTGCTGGATCTCGGTCTCGGCATCGCCGAGGCGATGGACACCGCGCAGCGCGGCATGGGGCTGTATTGGCACGACGCGAAATATCTGATCCGCCATTCGCTGGAGGCAGCGGACGCGGACGAGCGCGAGCGCATTTTATCGGGCGTCGGCACCGATCAGCTCGCCTCCGACGACGCGCGCTCGATCGATGACGTGGTCCGGGCCTATCTCGAGCAGCTGCACACCGTTCAGGGCTATGGCGGCCGGGTGATCATGATGGCCAGCCGGGCACTGGCCCGCGTAGCGCGGGGGCCCGAAGACTATGCGACGGTGTCCAGGCGAGTTCTTGGCGAGGCGGATCTCCCTTGGCTGGGTGCGATGTTCGATCCGGCGCTCGACGGCTATTGGGGGGCCGATGGCTTCGACCAGGTGCTGGAGACGGCGCTCGACGTAATCGCCGACAACGTCGACAAAATCGACGGCATCAAGATCTCGCTTCTGGACGACCGGAAGGAGATCCGGATACGCCGACGGCTGCCCGACGGCGTGCGCATGTATACCGGCGACGACTTCAGCTATCCCGACCTGACCAAAGGCGACGAAGAATGTTATTCCGATGCACTTCTCGGCATCTTCGATCCGATTGCGCTGGCGGCCTCGCTTGCGCTCACGGCGCTCACCGAGGGCGACGAAGCGACCTATGACAGGTTGCTCGAGCCGACCGTGCCGCTCTCCCGCCTGATCTTTCGCGCACCCACGCAATACCACAAGACGGACGTGGTGTTCATGGCCTGGCTGAACGGCTTTCAGGACCATTTCGTGATGGTCGCGGGCGCTCAGGCGATGCGGCCGATCACGTATTTCGCGGATGTCTTTCGCCTCGCCGATCGGGCCGGGCTTCTGCGCGACCCCGAGGTCGCCTGCGCGTGCATGCGAACAACCCAAGCAGACATTGTTGACATCGCGCTTCCTATTCTACTTTTGCGTTCGGAACGTTTGGCGCCCACGGTTGACAGCGGCGATGATCTCATCCGGCTTGGCCGTCCAGACGAACGGCTTGGGCTCTTTGTCATGCTCGTCGATGAAGCGATTGAT
>JAWKVM010000019.1:0-152410 GCA_041398025.1 Alphaproteobacteria bacterium | reverse complement strand
TCGCATTGCGGTCGATAACGACAAACGGTTTTGCTCTATGCACACTGGCCATCAAAACAAGCATACTCGATATATCTTATAGCATCGGCGTGAGCCCTACGGTACGGTAGAGCATTGGCAGGGCCCATCGTCTGTATTTGAAGGCGAATCGGATCTGACCGGAACAAAGCTGACGCGATGCCGGCCCGGATCGAGCGGCCAAAGATCGGCGATCGTCAGGCGACGACGAAAGAGGGCGGGGGTGACATGGTTTCGCAACTGACGAAGAAAGAGCGGCAGCTCGCGATCGGCATTTCAGTTCTGCTGGCGCTTTGCGGTCTCGCGATGGCGGGGGCGGGTTCCGGAGATCCGCTCGGCACCCATGGTTTCATCGTCCTGCTATGCGCGATCGCGGCGGCTTTCTTGGTGATCGCCGGCTATGAAAGGCCGGAGCCCTCGGAAGAGCGGCTGACCCGGTATTATGACGATCCGAGCAAGGTCGGCATCATCCTCGCCATGATCTGGGCGGTGATCGGCATGTTCGTCGGCGATTGGGTCGCGTGGCTTCTGGTTTACCCGGAGATGACCTTCGATGCCGGCTGGGCGAGCTTCGGACGATTGCGCCCGGTGCACACCAGCGGCGTCATCTTTGGTTTCGGCGGCAACGCGCTGATCGCCACCTCCTTCCATGTCATGCAGCGAACCTGTCGTGCGCGTCTCCCCGATCAGGTTAGCCCGTGGTTCGTGCTGCTCGGCTACAATCTCTTCTGCGTGCTCGCGGCGTCCGGCTATTTCATGGGGCTCACCCAGTCCAAGGAATACGCCGAGCCGGAGTGGTACGCCGACATCTGGCTGGTGATCGTCTGGGTGACCTATTTCGTGCTTTATCTGCGCACGCTCGCGCGCCGCCAGGAGCCGCACATCTACGTGGCCAACTGGTACTATCTGGCCTTCGTGATCGTGGTTGCGGTGCTGCACATCGTCAACAATCTGGCGGTGCCGGTGTCGCTGGCCCACGCCAAGAGCTATTCCGCCTTCTCAGGCGTTCAGGACGCCATGGTGCAATGGTGGTACGGCCATAACGCGGTCGCCTTCTTCCTGACCGCGGGCTTTCTCGGCATGCTGTACTACTACCTGCCGAAGCGCGCCGGCCGGCCGGTCTACTCCTACCGCATGTCGATCATCGGCTTTTGGGGCATCACCTTCTTCTACATGTGGGCGGGCTCCCATCACCTGCACTACACGGCGCTGCCGCAATGGGTGCAGACTCTCGGCATGACCTTCTCGGTGATGCTGCTGGTGCCGAGCTGGATCGCCGCGGGCAATGCGCTGCTCACCCTGAACGGCGCCTGGCACAAGGTGCGCGACGACGCCACCCTTCGCTTCATGATGATGGCGGCCGTGTTCTACGGGCTCTCGACCTTCGAGGGGTCGTTCATGGCGATCCGCTCGGTCAACTCGCTCTCCCATTACACCGACTGGACCGTCGGCCACGTCCACGCCGGCGCTCTCGGCTGGGTGGCGCTGATCACCTTCGGCTCGATCTACGCCGTGGTGCCCTGGCTCTGGAAGCGAGACGGCATGTATTCGGCGAAGCTGGTCGAAGTCCATTTCTGGCTCGCCATGGCGGGGACGGTCATCTACGTCTTCGCCATGTGGAACTCGGGCATCATCCAGGGGCTGATGTGGCGAACCTACAATGAGAGCGGCACGCTCACCTACTCCTTCATCGACTCGATGGAGGCGATGCGGCCCTACTACATCGCCCGCGCCATCGGCGGTCTCCTGTTCCTGATCGGCGCGGTGGTCGGCTTCTACAATATCTGGATGACCGCGCGCGGCACGCGCGAAGAGACGCCCGATGCCGCCGACCAGCCGGTGCCGGCGCTCGCCAGGGCCCAGACGCTGCAGCCGGGGGAATGACGCGATGTTCGGACTGCACTACCGGCTTGAGCAGGGCGCCATCGGCTTCATCCTGGCGCTCATCATCGTCACCAGCATCGGCGGCTTGATCGAGATCGCGCCGCTGTTCACCATCGACGAGACGGTGGAGGAAGACCCGGACATGCGGGTCTACACCCCTCTCGAGCTCGCGGGCCGCAATATCTATATCCGGGAAGGCTGCTATGCCTGCCATTCCCAGATGATCCGGACGCTGCGCGACGAGGTCGAGCGCTACGGCCCCTATTCGCTGGCGGTCGAATCCCAGTACGATCACCCGATGCTCTGGGGCTCGAAACGCACCGGTCCGGACCTGGCGAGGATAGGCGGCAAATATTCCGATGACTGGCATGTCGCCCATCTCATCAACCCGCGCGACGTGGTGCCGGAATCGATCATGCCGTCCTATGGCTGGCTCGAGCGCGCGCCGCTGCGCACCGAGGATCTGGGCCTGCATCTCGAAGCGCTGCGCAAGGTCGGCGTTCCCTATACCGACGAGATGATCGCCAATGCCGACGCCGATGCGAAGGGCCAGGCCTTGCCGGACAGCGAAGCCGCTTCGGGCGTCGCGGAGCGCTACGGCGAGGCGACGACCGTCAGCACCTTCGGCGGCTCGCCCGGGCGGATTACCGAAATGGACGCGCTGGTCGCCTATCTGCAGGTTCTCGGCAGGCTGACCGATGCGGCCCATGAACAGACAGCAGCCGCGGGCGGGGATGAACCATGATGGACTTCGATCACGACACGCTGGTCGCCTTTGCGAAATCCTACGGCCTGTTCTACCTGATCGCGCTGTCGGTGGCCGCGCTGGTCTACGCGTTTTGGCCGTCCAACCAAAAGCGCTTCGACCGGGCGGCGAACAGCATTCTCGATGACGAGGACCGGCCATGTCGGTAGAAGAAAAATACGATCCCCACACCGGGCACAGGATGACCGGTCACGAGTGGAACGGCATCGAGGAGCTGAACACGCCGGTGCCGCGACTGGTCTGGATAAGCCTGATCGTGACCGGCCTCTTCGCCCTCGTCTACTGGATCCTGATGCCCGCCTGGCCGCTGGGCGTCACCTACACCAAGGGCCTTCTGGGCGTCGACCAGCGGGTCATCGTCACCGAGGACGTCGAACGCGCGAAGGCGGATCGGTTCGTCTGGGCCGACAAGGTCGAGACCATGGACCTCGAGACGATCGCCGCCGACGAGGAGCTGATGGGCATCGTCCGGCAAAGCGGCCGGGCGCTGTTCGGCGACAATTGCGCCGCCTGCCACGGGACCGACGCCAAGGGCGGCGAGGGCTATCCCGATCTGACCGATCAGGCCTGGCTCTGGGGCGGCGATCCCGAGACCATCGCCGAAACCATCCGGGTCGGCGTCAACGTCCCCCATGACGAGAGCCGGCAAAGCGAGATGATGGCGTTCGGCCGTGATCAGATGCTGGAGCGCGACGCCATCCTGAACGTGGTCGCCTATGTGCAGTCCTTGTCCGACCCGAGCCTCGCCGACGGCGATCAGGCCGAGGCGGTCGCCGCGGGCGAGGAGGTGTTCATCGAGAACTGCGCCGCCTGCCACGGCGAGGACGGCAAGGGTATGGTCGAGCTGGGCGCGCCCGATCTGACCGACGACGCCTGGCTGTTCGGCGGTGACCGCGACTCGATCTACAGCACGGTCTGGAACGGCCACCAGGGTCAGATGCCGGCCTGGGAGAACAGGTTGTCCACCGTGGATCAGAAGATTCTGACGCTCTACGTGCTCGATCTTGCCGAGGCGGCGCCATGAAAGCACTTGCGCAAAAATCCCTCGGATCGGCCCGCGGCCGGCAGGTTTTTCTAGTCGGACTGGCGGTGGCGGCGGGGTTGCTGCTGGTGGCGATCGCCAATGCCCATTTGGTTTACGTGGCGGTGATGTCAGAGCCGGATTGCGTGCCCCATTTCAAAGCGTCGAACGAGGGGGCGGGTTCGTTCAGGGCGGCAAAATCGGCCTGCTGAACGCCGCCCTACGGGAAGTAGCACAGACAAGTGCGAGAAAAACGATGAACACCATTCCGGAAGTCGTGCCGCCGCTGCCGCGAAAGCATAATCTGAACCGCGGGCTCGAGAGGAGCGCGGCCTTCGCCTGGCTGCGCGCCGGCTGGAATGATTTTCGCGAGAAGCCGGCCTTGAGCCTGGCCTACGGCGCCGCCGTCTTTTTCCTGTCGGCGGTCATCATCGGCGGCCTGTTCGCCCTCGGCTACGAGTCGATCCTGTTCCCGGCGCTCGCCGGCTTCATGGTGGTCGGGCCTTTGGTGGCGATCGGACTTTACGAGAAAAGCCGGCGCATCGCCGCGGGCGAGCCGGTCACGCTCGGCCAGATGATCTTCGTCAGGCCGAAATCGGGCGGCCAGATCCTGTTCATCGGCGCGCTGCTTTGCATGCTGATGCTGCTCTGGATGCGCGCCGCCGTCCTCCTCTATGCGCTGTTCTTCGGGCTCAGACCGTTTCCCGGCCTCGACCACATCGTCGGCACGCTGTTCACCACGCCGGTCGGTCTGGCGCTTCTGGTGGTCGGCAGCGCCGTCGGCGGCCTGTTCGCCGCCTTCTCCTTCGCGATCAGCGTGCTCTCGGTGCCGATGCTGCTGAACGAGCGCGTAGACGCCCTGACCGCCATGGGCGCCAGCATGCAGCTGGTCTGGAACAACCTGCCGGTGATGCTGACCTGGGGCGCGATCGTGCTCGCCCTGTTCGTGGCCTGCCTGGTCACGGGTTTGCTGGGGATGATCGTGATCTTCCCTCTCCTGGGCCACGCCACCTGGCATGCCTACAGCGCTGTCCACCGACAGCCGGCAGACTAGAAGACGCGGCCCATGATCGGCGGCAATAGCAGCAGCCCCAGGGAGCAGGACATCCTGCTCGCCAGCCGCCTCGCCGCCAATGCGCGGCGTGAAACGATCCTCTCGGTCCCCGCCATCAGCTGCGGCGGCTGCATCCGCAAGATCGAGCAGGCGCTGAACGCGCTCGACGGCGTCGTCCAGGCGCGGGTGAACCTGTCGACCAGACGGGTGACGATCCGCTGGCGAGACGCGGCGTCACCGCCGCCCTTCATGGACACCCTGATCGAGCTCGGCTATCAGCCCCATCTCCTCGAGACCGGCGCCGAGTCGAAGGACGGGACCCTGCGCGAGCTGGTCATCGCGCTTGCGGTCGCGGGCTTCGGCGCCGGCAACATCATGATGCTGTCGGTGTCGGTCTGGTCGGGCGCCGCCCCCGAGACCCGCAACCTCCTGCACATCATCTCCGCTCTGATCGCGCTCCCGGTGCTCGCCTTTTCCGGCCGCATCTTTTTCCGTTCGGCCTGGCAGGCGCTGCGTCATGGACGGACCAACATGGACGTGCCGATCTCGATCGGGGTGCTGCTGGCGGCGGCACTCAGCGTCTACGACACGATGAACGGCGGCCGGCACGCCTATTTCGACGCCTCGGTCATGCTACTCTTCTTCCTCCTGATCGGCCGCACCCTCGATCACATGATGCGCGAGAAGGCGCGCATCGCGGTTACCGGCCTCGCCCGACTCGCCGCGCGCAGCGCGTTGGTCATCGGTGAGGATGGCGAGCGGGTTTATCTGCCGACGGCCGAGATCGAGCCCGGCATGACGCTCCTGGTCGCGGCCGGCGAACGTGTGCCGGTCGACGGCGTGATCGAAGCCGGAACCTCCGATCTCGACTGCTCGCTCGTCACCGGCGAAAGTTTTTCGCACGCAGCGACCATCGGCAGAGAGCTTCAGGCCGGCGTTCTGAACCTGACCGGCCCGCTCACCATCCGAGCAACGGCGACGGCGAAGGATTCGTTTCTCGCCGAGATGGTCCGGCTCATGGAAGCCGCCGAAACCGGCCGCGCCGGCTATCGCCGCCTTGCCGACCGGGCGGCCGCCCTTTACGCCCCTGTCGTCCACATCGCAGCCTTGATCGGCTTCGTCGCCTGGATGGCGGCAAGCGGGGACATGCACCAGTCCATCACCATCGCCATCGCGATCCTGATCATCACCTGCCCCTGCGCGCTCGGCCTCGCCGTGCCGATGGTCCAGGTGGTCGCGGCCAAGCACCTGTTCGAGCGGGGCATCCTGATCAAGGACGGCGGCGCCCTGGAACGCCTCGCCGACATTGACAGCGTGATGCTCGACAAGACCGGCACCCTGACCCTCGGCCGGCCGATCCTTCGGAACCGTGAGACAATCGATCCGGCGAACCTGGCCATCGCCGCCGCCATGGCGGCGCATTCCCGTCACCCACTCTCGAAGGCGCTGCTCGCCGCCGATGTCGCGAACAGCCATGCGCCGATAACGTTCGACCGCTGCTCCGAACGTCCGGGCCTCGGTCTGGAAGCCGTGTCGGGTAGCGACATCTTTCGGCTTGGACGTGCTGCATGGGCGATTGATGAGCCGGCAATCGATCGGAATCCGAAGGAAAGTTCGAGCGCGGCGCTGTCGAAGAACGGCAAAGCAATCGAAGCCTTCGACTTCGAGGACACCCTCCGTCCCGTCGTCCGGGAGACGCTCCACAATCTCGAAAAACTCGGCCTTACGGTCGGCGTTCTCTCCGGCGATCATCAGGCTTCCGTCCAGCGCCTGGCGCTGGATCTCGGCATCGCCGATTTCCATGCCGACATGCGCCCGGGCGACAAAGCCGCCCATCTTGCAAAGCTGGCGGAGGAGGGACGGAAGGTCTTGATGGTGGGCGACGGACTGAACGACGCGCCCGCCCTTGCAGCCGCCCACGCCTCGATGGCGCCGGCGAACGCCGCGGATGTCGGCCGCAGCGCCGCCGATCTCGTGTTTCTCAGGGACAGCGCCGACGCCGTGCCGATCGCGATCGATCTTGCCAGACTCGCAAAAAAACTGATCCGGCAGAACTTCGCGCTTGCGGTCGTCTACAACCTGATCGCGCTGCCTTTCGCGATGGCGGGCCTGGTCACGCCGCTCGCCGCCGCCCTGGCGATGTCCTGCTCCTCCATCCTCGTCGTCGCCAACGCTTTGCGCCTCGGTCGAATCAAGCCGAGGAGACATAGGACAAAGCGGGAAAATCGCCGGGCTGCCGCAAGCGCCGTCCTGGCGGAGGAGGCGATGGGATGAATGCGCTGGTCTACCTGATCCCGATCTCTCTGCTGCTTGGAATGACCGGCCTGGCCGCGTTCCTCTGGTCGGTGCGAAGCAATCAATATGAGGATCTGGACGGCGCCGCCGCGCGCGTCATCGAAGACGATGACGACAAGCCGTTGCCCCAGCCTGATGGGCGAAAGAATGAAAGCGAGCGGTCGACGGTCGTCATTGGCCGCCGGAATTCAGCCCCCGAGCCTGACTGGTGAAGGAGAATCCGTGGGTGCCGGAACTGCCGATCATGACGGCTTCGACGATAGGATCGCTGACCGCCTTCTCGGCTCCCCATTCAACGATAAAATTCGCCCCCAGACCGCCGCGCGTGTCTGACACGTTGATGATGATCGATGCCGACGCCATCGGACCGAGGCCGTGGGCACCTTCCAGGAATGTCTCAATCAGCTGTCCCGCGGTGTCGTAGTAGGTAACCGACGTCACGAAGATGGGGGAAGCGAGATCGGTGTTGCGGATCGACAAAGTCGCAGCCAATTCGGTCGGTCGTGCGCCTTCGCCGGTCAGGACGCTGGAATACACCGGGACGTAAAGAGCCTCCGAACGGCCTAGCCGAACGTCGTTCTCGGGCTGGAAGAACTGCTCGGTAAAGTCGACTTTGGTTTCCCACGCGGACTCGCCCGGCTCGCAGGCGCAGAGGATGGCTGCGAGCGCGCTCAACACCACGGAGGAAGCCGGCTTCATCGCTCAGATATCTCCAAATAGTGGTCAGTTCGCCAACTTAGTCTATTGACGCAGATAGGATGCCAGGGCAGACAGCATGGGGGCAAGCCTCCGCCAATCCATTGGCACGGATCAAGAGAGGCGACAACCGAGCGCACGAAGCTGATGGCTTCGGCGTTTCCTATCCCTGCCGGTCTGTTGAAGAGGTAGCGTCGGTTCGGCGGGCTTTCGAATGATCCGCGGATGCTGGGTCGTCGCGTTGGTCGGAGGCAAGGTAACGTGTGCCAACACCGATGACGGCAAGCAGGCCAGACAAGGCGATCAGAACAAACCAGACTCTATGATGCCAACTTCCGCCTTCGAGCCCGTCGACAAGCCACCCGAGTATCGCGAGCGCAGCAAAGAAGAGCCCCAAACTGACGAGGAGATTGCCACCTGAACGCTGCAGTTGCCGACCTAAGAATTCCATCGTTTTCACCCCTGAATGCAGAAAATGAACGTGTATCGACGAGGTGCACGAGGTCTTCCAATCTAGCCCGCGCAGTTTCAAGATGCCAGCTATGCGTCTCCTTGGCAGTCAGTCCGAATGGTCAGACTGCCGACAGCGTTGGGATGTCGTCCAGCGATTGCTCCCATGTCCCGTCTTATCGGCTTTCCCGGCGCAATCGATCTGGGGCTGCCGCGCCAGCATGATCCGGCGCGTGCTGATTGTTAGTGCCACGCGACGGGTGCTGCGTGAAGCCGCCTGCGACGTCTTGATCCTCCATTCGCAGAATGGCGGTGAAAAGCTGTGGTCAGGGGCGCCGCAATGCCTGTCGTCTGATTGACGGTCTTCATGCCGGAGGTCTCCAGGCCAAGCGAAGCACGACCCTCTCAGATCCGCCGATGCCTGATCTTCCAAGCATCATCTCGCGATGCTTTTTGAGAAGCGACATAAAGCCCCGGCCGGACAGAACGGCTCGGTTACCTGCCGGCCCGTACCCATATCACGAGGACGGCTCACCAAAGACACGCGCCTTCCGGGAGATTTGAAATGCTGTACGTCGACACGCCGACATCCAGAGAACTCGGCATTCTCAATCGGGTTCGTTCGGATGCCTGCATTTCGATCTACCTGCAGACCACCCCGCTTACGCACCAGATCGGGGAAAGCCGGATCCATCTCGGCAATCTGGCGAAGACGGCCATCGGCCAGCTTGAAACGGCGGGCATCGAAAAGCGGCGTCTATGGGCCCTGCAGGAGCAGTTCGACAGTCTGCTGGCCGATGACGGGTTCTGGGAACATCAGGCGCACAGCCTGGCCATTCTGGCGACTCCAGACCGTCTGCGCACCTATCGCCTGGCCAACAGGCTGACCGACGTGGTCGAGATTTCCGACCGCTTTCATCTGAAGCCGCTGCTGCGCGCCATCACCTTTCCGCATGCAGCCCACGTTCTGGCCGTTTCGGAAAATGCCGTCCGATTGATCGAGGTTTCCTCGGATCTTCCCGCTGCCGACGTCAAGGTTCCAGACCTGCCCAAGGACGCCGCCAGCGCCGTCGGCAAATCGACCATCAACGACCGTAGCGCCAGCGGACGCATCCAGGGTGCCGAGGGGCAAAAGGTGCGCCTTGGGCAGTATATCCGCAAGATCGACGCAGCTTTGCGGCCTGTCCTCATGCACTCGGACATGCCGGTCGTGCTGGCAGCGACCATGCCGGTCGCATCCCTGTTCCGTTCGCTGAGCGTCATCCCCCTTCTGCCTCAGACCATTGAAGGAAGCCCCGATCGCCTGAGTGAAGCGGAACTGGCGAGTGCGGCAAGACCCGTCCTCGACGCCCATCATCAAAGCGAGATCGATGCTTTTCATCGCCTCTTCGAACAGCGGGCCAGCCAGAATCGAACGACCACGGATATGTCCGATGCTGCGCGGGCGGCGACCGTCGGCGGCATCGAAAGTCTGCTCATCGACATCGACGCCGTCATCAACGGGACAGTCGATGAAGAAACCGGCGCCGTGACGTTCGACACGGAAGGCGATGCCCGGAACTACGGCGTCGTCGATGAGATTGCTGGCCGAGCGCTTCGCTCGGGCGCCCGCGTTCTCGGAGTTCGCCGGGATGACATACCCGAGCGAAAGGAACTGGCCGCCATTTTGCGCTATGCAATGTAATGTCCGTTCCCGGACCCCATGGTCTTCGCTGCAATTCTCAATGTTCGGAGCCGGCGCCCGAATCCTGCACGTCCTTCATCGTGAACGCCGTTGCGGCGCCGAGGATTGCCAGGACGGACAGCACGGCGAGGCCGACCTCCAGTCCAAAGCTGAGGAGAATGCTGACAAGCCCGCCTATCACGAGGAGCAGGACGCCGATGATGGTGTTGCTGAGCGCAACATACTCGGCCTTTCGATCGCCGCCGGCCAGATCGACCACATGGGTCTTGCGTCCGATCCGTACGCCGGCGTGAGCGATCCCGAGAACGAACAGAACGGCTGCAAAGAAGGCAATGCCGTCGGCCAGTCGCGGGACAATATGGATGACGATCAGGACACCGAGGCCCAAGGCCCCCGCCAATCCCGATGCCGCGGCCATGGTCAGCCGGCTCGATCTGTCCGAGAGGATGCCCCAGAATGACGAGCTCACGGCGCCGGCAAGGCCAGACGCGATGACCAGCCAGCCGAGGCCGTCGAGTGTTTGTCCGGTAGTGCGCTGGGCAAGAGTGACGTAGATCGGCCCGACCAGTGCCGTCGAGATCATCAGCGTGCGGGCGACCAGGAACTTCTGCAGTTCCGGATCTTTCATCAGCAGCCGCATCTGATCCTGGACCAGATCACGGATACCCCGGCCGTCCTCGGTGGCGCCTGGATATTCGGTGATCATGGAGAAGGAGGCAGCCGCCAGAAACCAGCAGAGACCGGCGGCCATGATCATCGCATAGAGCAGCCATTCCGGCCTGGCATGTTCGGGACTTAGCGCCAGGTACAGCCCGACGGCCGTGGCGATCAGGCCGGAGCCCGTTGCAGCATAGCCGCTGACCCGGCCCCGGCGGCCCTTGGAGACGGTCTTCCCCAGGATGTCTTTGGCGGCGATCGAGGCGACGCCTCGTGCAAGGCTGAAGACCACCAGCAGGCCCACGATGGTCCAGCCGGCAACCGCGCCCCCAAGGCCCATCGCTGTGGCCAGACCCATGAGAACGATACAGAGGCCTTCAACCACGCTGCTGATGGTCCAGAATGCCTTGCGCACGGGGAAACGTCGGATGACGCTGCCGACGAGGATCTGCGGGATGAGCGCCAGGGACTCGCGGATCGGCACGAGAAGCGCGATCAGATAAGTCGGCGCACCGACCGCGCCCATGAGCCAGGGCAGGACCACCTTGGTGTCGGCAATCACGTCGCCGGTCTTGCTGAGGGTCTGAGCCACTATCTGATAGAGAAAGCTTCTGGGCTGCTCCCGACATTGATCTTCGGGGATGTCGCGGCACAAACGCGCGTCCTCGTCGCCGGTAGCGAGTTCGTAGAACCGCATCGCCAGGCCGGCATCGTCGACGTCCGCCGTCGGAGACATTTCCTCGTCAATCATGGAATGAAGCGTGCTCCACCATTGCGTGCTTGATTGCCAGGCGGCTCGATGCATCCTGTTTCTGTCGGTTTTGCCATAGCCGTTCGCCCCGTGGCGTTTCCCAGGAGGCGATGAACCTCGTCTCTTCGACGAGCTCTCGCTGAACACATTAATTTATTTTGCCGTCAGCAGCAGCGCCGTACGGCTCTCCGGCTTGGTCGAGCCTGATAGCTGCTTTCACTCGGATCGCGCCGCTCGGGTCACGCAGCTCTCGACCTATCCTCATCCAATTCAGATGCCTCAAGCACGCACCACCAACACGTCCTGGGACAGGACTTCCAACAAGGTCTCGGCGACGCTGCCGAGAAAGAGCTTTGGTATACCGGTCCTGCCGTGGGTGCCCAACACGACGAGGTCCGGCGCCAGGCGCGCGACGTGCCTTTGCAATGCCGTGCTGGCTTTCCCGCTCTCGACGATCAAGTTCGGGCCGCTGGCAGACCCCAGCGCGTCCCTGCCAGCGGCCGCGAATCTCGCGGTGACGAGGTCGCTGATCTGATGGTGGCGCGCCATCTCCGCAGGGCTGCCGGCCGTCTCCGCACCTCGATCGCCGGGGATGGATTCGTTGACATGAATGATGGTCAATTGACCCTTTGGCATGGCATGAAGCGCAACGTCCAGGGCGCGTCGCGACGGCGGCGCCAGATCGACGGCAACCGCAATCTTCTCATAAGGTCGCCATGGGCGCTTCTTGACGACGAGGATCGGACAGCCAGCGCTTCGCACCACTTTGTCGATGGTCGTGCCGCGGATCATACTGGTCAGTGCCATATCATGAGAGAGACCCATGATAATGAGATTGGCCCGCATGGCCTCTGCTTCGTTGACGATGACCTTGGCGGCATCGCCTCTCGTCACCTGGACCGACACTTCGAGACGCTTGTCGATGCCGCTCTCGCACACCTCATGCTCCAGACTCTGCTTCGCCTCGCCGATGTCTCGCTGCACATAGCTCTCGGGGAGGATATCAGGATCAACCGCATGAAGGAGGCGAAGGCTGGCGTGGTGTTCCTCGGCCAGCATGACAGCGCGATCGAAGGCGCGATCCGTATAGGCGGTGAGATCTGAAGCGAAGAGAATTCGTTTCAGACTGCCCGGTTCCTTCCTCGTCTTCGACTTGGATGGGTCTGTCATGTCAGGACCTGCCTCTGCTTCGGGCGCCGCGAGCGATTAGCTCAAGCATAGGTGCTTTCCGTTTTCTCCGCCATGTCAGGAATGTCGATACAAGCTCTACCGAAAGGACCATTCATCGAGATAAGTGGTCCGTTTCTGCCGGGAGTGTATCGATGCGCTCCTGGATTGCCTTTTTCATCGACTTGACGAAGCCGATCACGTCCATCCGGCAGGTTCGACGCCCGTAGTGCCCGTCCCCGGCGACGTCGGGCAGACGCTCGGCGAACATCTGGTCTAGTTGCTGGGGGAACTGCCACCGAACAGCAATTCGAGCCGAAGCAGGATGCCGGGTGTCACCTCCCACTCGGCATCGCGCAATAAGGCGATCTCTGGCGCCACCTCAAGCTTGAGCCACTCGCGCCATATCTGCCGTCGATAGCGCACACGTAGATTGGTCTCGACATGCCGGTTCGGCGCTTCGGTCTCGAATAAATTGTTGAACTGATATTCCACGACCCGATTTCGGCCAAGCGGTGTAAACAGGCTGACATTGGCTTCATATTCGACACCGGAATCGTCTTGTTTCCAAGTTGCGCTTGGTCCGATCCGCAGCAATGCGTCATTTTGAATTGGGCGCTCAAGATCGAGAATGCCTCGCCAGAACCAACCGTCGTCGGTGAAATACCGTATCGTGTTCGTCAGACGCAGGTCCCAACTCTCATCGAGCGGTACAGTCTCTCGATAGCGCGGGCCGATCGACAATACAGGTTGATCACGTCTCCAGAGGACGGTGGACCTTAGGCTAAGATTTCGTTCAAGCCTCTGAAGCAAGGAATATTGGGCGCCAATGCCTAGCCCGTCATCGTCGTCACTCAGGTTGTCGTCATCAAGATCGTTGTCCGGCAGAAGGTTGCCGTCTTCGTCCTCTTCATTGATTACCCCACCGGCGAAAAGCGAGAGTCGCCGCTTGGTGTTCGGCAGTAAAATCCGCGTAGTGAAGCGATAGCTAACGTCTGAGCTGCCCTCAATGTCAAAAAAGGCGCTGGTTCCGATTCCGACCCGCGAGCGATTCACTTCCTCCGTGTAACGTTCGTCTTCGAAGAAGCTATCGAGCCATTCCCCAGTCGTGCGAACGGCTTGTGAGATTCGTTCTTGTGCACGATCGATCTGGTGCCTGCCATGCGGTGTGCTTGGCTCACTCCGTATAGGCTTCGATGACTCTACCTCCACCGTCTGCGCCATCAGATCGCCAAGCCAGATGGTTGTGACAATCGCCATCGCGACCGTTCGAAATTTCGCCGTCCAACGGGGCCATCTTGGGGAGGTTCCATGGTCAGTCGCGATTCCATTACTCCCGAAAAATTCACGGTGTTGGAGGCAAGGCTGTTGCAAAAAGTTGAAATCATGTGGGCCGTTGGCGGCCAAACTGGAAGCTACGATGAAATCTGCGTCGGCCTCGCATGATTCATCGTATCTTGCCTCTATCGACTCGGCTATTCTCGCTGCTGTCGCCCTCCGAAGGATTGCACGAGCAGCATGACCAGATTGATGAAGCTCAGATAGAGGAAGATCGGATTAATCAACGCGAGCTTGGACATGCTTTCGCTGCCGGCACCCCCATCATGATGGATCGTCGCCCCGAGTGTGGCCGCCATGACAAAGAAACTGCGTAACTCGCCGTCCTCAGCGGTTGCCTCAGTCGGGCAGAATAACCCGATCGATCATGTGGATGACGCCGTTCGATGCCTCGATATCGGGTTGAACCACTGCAGCGGGTCCGACCTTTGCGACATCACCGAATGCGCTGATCTCGATCTTGGCGCCCTGAAGCGTTTCAACATCGAGCATCTTGCCTGCCATCTGCTCGGTCAACAACTTCTGCGGCACCACATGGTGGCTCAGGACTTCCGTCAGCTCGCCACGGCTATCCGGCCTCAACAGTTCGTCGAGCTTGTCCGTCGGAAGTAGAGCAAAGGCACTGTCGGTCGGCGCAAAAACAGTAAAAGGTCCATCCCCGCTGAGTTTCGCAGCGAGGTCAGCCGCCTCGACAGCTTCGATCATGATGCCGGCCTGGTCCAGGTCTCTTACCGTGTCGACGACGTTCGCGGGCTGGAGATGTTTTACGAAGCCATACGCAACCACCAGCACGACGACCGCCGGAACTGCGAGAAATACGCCCTCCTCACATGCATGATTGGCTCCTGATCGACAGAGAAGCAGGGCTGGGCGATGAAAGCACCGGTGTCCGCCGTCGAGCACCTGCATGACCTGTCTACGAAGAGAGATGGGACTTACGCGAAATTGTTCAAATTGTCGGAAGCATCATGATTGCCGAAGCGCGGAAAGAGCGACGTCCTGGATGCGGAGGCGATCTGCGAGGGGCATTGACAAAGGAACCGGCCTTGAGCGCATTGCTCCCCGACAACATGGCGGAGTTCGGCGTGTACAGCGAGGGAATCGTTCGCCGCTATCTCGACTCGCTGGGACCGCAGGAAAAGCCCGCCCGGGCCACGCGGCAGAAACAGGATGCGGATGTGCCCGAGCTCGGTGCCGTGGCCATTGCCAGCGGCTGAGTCCACCTCGGCAGGCTGCAGAAGCACCGAACCCGCTGCAGCGATGCAGCGGGTTCGGTCCCGAATCGATCCGGAGCGCGGCCGCCGTCAGGCGGCGATCACAAACCGCTCCCGGGTCGCGCTACGCAGCGACAGCATGTAGATCGCGGTCGCGACGATGAAGGTGGCCGGTGCCGACCATGATCCCGCGGCGCCGCCGATTTGATGCAGGACGAGACCCACGGCCGAAGCCCCGAACCAAGCGGCCAGTCCGCCGCGGTTGATGACCGGCACGTGATCGCGATCGCAGATGACGTTCGCGCCGACCACGCGCTCATAGGTTCCGCTGAAGATATGGGTCAGCGCAATCGCGACCCAGGCGACGACGAAGATGCCCTGATAGGCGAGCGCCTGCAGGATGTAGCTGAAGACGTCGGCCAGCATCAGAACGTAGACCACGGCCCCCACGACGCAGGCCCAGACGATCTTCGGCAGCTTCAGCCCGATCACGGTTTCGGCGAAGGATTCCATGTTGACGGAAGCCAGATAGTAGTTCGCCGTGTTGATGCGTGTCTGCGAGATCCAAACGAAGGCCAAGCCAGCAAAGCCCATCAGCTCAAGCAGCGCGAACACCACCGATACCTCGCTGATACCACCTTCGGTCGGCAGCGAGGCTGCGAGGAAGATGCCAACAAGCGCGTTCAGTAGGAAGGTCACGAGGTAGAACGGCGCACCGAAGTTGATCGTGGCGTGGTAGCCCGCGTCCTCGATCTTGCCGAAGCGGGCATAGTCGAAGGTGTACATCATCAGGATCCAGACTCCCATGTACGCCACGAAACAGTCCCACCAACCGCCGGCAGGAGCGCCGCCCTCCGGGCCGAGTTCGAGCCACGCGTTGGAATAGCCGTATTTGGCCACCGCGAGGATAACCGCGGCCGCGAGGCCCAAGATGTAGAACGGCAGCAGCACACCGTTGAACTTGTCGAGCCAGTTCTGGATGGAACCGAAGATCAGCAGAACCGAGTAGATGACCACCACGAGAGCAGCGATCGGATAGGTCAGGCCGTCGAAGGTCTCGGCGAGAGCGAGGGCGATCACCGATCCCTCGAAGACCGCGTAGTAGATCGCCGTTGCAAAGAAGATCAGGGTCGCGATCGCGGCGCCGTTGCGACCGAGCAGGACGCGTGAAAAGAGCGACACGCTCAACCCGGTGCGGATCGAGTAGCGCACCAGCACTGCATTGATCGCGGCATAGCAGATGACCGACAGCACGACGCCGATAATGGCGTTCATCGACCCGTACGCCAGCGCTAGCGAGGCCGCGACGAAGAGATAGAACATCGCGGAGCAGACCGACCACCACGCCATGGTGAGCGGAAGGCGCGCCATCCGGGCATCGGGCGGGACGGCGTGGTCCGCGAACTCGAGTGTTTCGCCTTCTTGGGTCATTCCAGCCATTTGGTTTCCTTTCATCCCTGATGTTTTCCATTGGGATCGACGGACGCCCGCCGTTCCGCTCCTGGCCGCCCGATATGTGCCCGTTTTCGGGGTGGACCGCGCCAGGTCAGCCGAAAGGAGCGGCCCGCGTCGCCGGCCGCTCCGATGGGGTCAGGCTTCAGCCAGCACGCCTTCGCGGGAGGGCTTGGCTGCGACGGTCTTGGCGTCGGCCTCCATCACGTAGACCCCGGTGTCGTGCAGGTTCGCCGACCAGCCCGGCTCGATCACGATCGTGGTCGTGACTTCCTCGATGACGGCCGGGCCGGCGATCTCGTCACCCGCACCGAGATTCGCACCGTCGTAGACCGGCGTGGACACGATCTCTCCGTCGGCGGAGAAAACCATGCCCCGATGGTCCTTGAGCGCGCTCTTGGCGCCCTTGCCGTCGGCGATCTTCATGCGCCGCGGCTTTTCGACATGGCCGACGACGACGCTCTCGACGTTGACCACCTCCACCGCACTCTTGGGCTCGGCATAGGTGTAGAGCTCCTTGTGGCGGGCGTGGAACGCGTCCCTGATCTTCTCCAGCGACGCTTCGGTGACGTCGAAGAGATCGATCGCGACCGTGCATTCGTGGACCTGGCCGACGTAGCGCATGTCCAGATTGCGGCGGATCGAGATCTTCTCTTCCGTGAAGCCGTCTCCGGACAGGTCTTCCCGGCCCTTGGCCTCGAGGCCCTTGAAGAGCCCGTCGAGCCTTTCCGCCGCATCTCCGCCCTCGAGACGCATGGGCGCCGGCGCCATGTAGTTGTACTTCACGTCCGAGATGATCTGCCCGTAGGCGCAGAGCCCCGACGCGAGCTTGGAGAACAGCACCTTGCGGATGCCCATCTCGCGGGCGAGCGCGGTGATGTGCGAGCCGGTGGCACCGCCCGCGCCCATGAGCACGAAGTCGCGGGGGTCGTAGCCGCGCTCGACCGAGACGCGCCTGATGGCGTTGACCATGTTGTTGTTGACGATGGTGAACATGCCGTAGGCGGCCTTCTCCAGACTCAGGCCCAGCGGATCGGCGAGCTTGGTCCGGATCGCGTCCGCCGCCTTTTGCTTGTCGAGCGGCAGCCGCCCGCCGACCAGACCGTCAGGACTGAGATAGCCCAGCGTGAGGTTGGCGTCGGTGGTCGTCGGGTTTTCGCCGCCCTGGCTGTAGCAGGCCGGGCCCGGTTCCGAGCCCGCGGATTGCGGTCCCATCTGCATGAGTCCCATCGAGTCGATCCAGCCGATCGAACCGCCGCCCGCGCCCAGCGTCTCCACCTGGATCATCGGGATGCCGATACGATAGCGCAGGAAGTCGATGTTCTTGTTGACGTTGGCCTGGCCATCGCGGGTCAGCGTGATGTCGAACGAGGTACCGCCCATGTCCACGGTGATGATGTTCTTTTCGCCCCAGGACTCGCCGGTGTAGAGGGCGGCCTGTGGCGCAGAGGCGGGACCGGAGTTGATGGCGTAGACCGACTTGTCGGAAACGGCGCCGCCGAGCGCCAGCCCGCCGTTCGATTGGAAGTACCGCACCGGGTGCTTCGAGCCGAGATCGCGGAAATAGGCGTCGATGGCGTCGACGTAGCGTTGCAGGATCGGCGCGAGATAGGCGTTGACCACCGCGGTCGAGGTCCTGGTGTATTCGCGCACCTGCGGATAGAGTTCCGAGCCCACGGTGAGCTTCACGTCCGGCATCATTTCGCGCACGATCTCAGCTGCCCGGCGTTCGTGCTCGGGGTGGAGCACCGACCAGACGAACGAGATCGCCACCGACTGAACACCCTCCTCGAGAAAGTGTCGGCACGCGGCGCGCACGTGCTCCTCGTTGAGCGGCGTGCGGACCGAGCCGTCGGAGAGGACCCGCTCCGCGACCGGCCAGCGCAGATATCGCGGGATCAGCATCGTCGCTGGCGGATAGTCCGGATCGTAGCGGTAGCCGTCCTCCTTGTGGCCGAGACGGATCTCGATCGAGTCCTCATGGCCCTTGGTGCAGATCAGTCCAGCCTTCGCCCCTGTGTGTGTGATGAGCGCGTTCAGTCCGACCGTGGTGCCGTTGATGCAGAGGTCGCAGTTCGAAACGATCTCGTGGGGCGAGATGCCGGTCTCTTCGGCGATCAGCGCGAGACCGTTCTCGATGGCCTTTGTCGGGTCGTTTGGTGTGGACAGCACCTTGAAGATCCGGGTGCTGCTGCCTTCGTTGTCCGCGAGAATAAAGTCCGTGAAGGTGCCGCCGGCATCGATACCCAGGCGATATTTGGAGCGCATGGTTGAATTCCTTTCTGTTCTGCGAGCTTCAAATCAGGCTGCGGCGCGTGCGCGTTCGGTTGCAGGCACGTCCACGTGCAGCGTCTCGCGGTCGGTGATCACCACCCCGTAGTCGAGCCGCGCACCGTCGAGCGAGACCAGACCGTTGCGCACGTCCTCGACGACCCGGGCCACGTCGCGCTCGAACGGGTTGCCGAAGCCGCCGCCGCCGGGGTTCTTGTTGGCGGCGCGCTCGCCGGGTTGGATCGTTTCGATGACGTTGTCGGTGATCACCTGCGTCTCGCCGTTGCGGGTCACTTCCAGCCGACCGACCTTGGGCTCGATCATGGCGGATTTCGCCCCCGCCGCTCCCATGGCTGGAATGCGCCGTCCCTCGCCGAAGGTGATGAGCTTCATCGGCCGGTCGAGCGGCTCGACCTCCCAGCAGGCCCCGGAGCCGCCGCGGAACGTCCCGGCGCCGCCAGAGTCTTCCATCATCGAATAGCGATGGATGATGATGGGATAGGAATGCTCCAGCATCTCGATGTCGCCGGAAGTCAGCGCGCCGAAGCAGCATTCCGGACCGCGTATGTGCCAGCCGTCCTGGCTCGCTGTCGCACCCGCGCCCGAGATGATCGAGGCGAGCACCATGGTCACGTATTCCTCATCGTGCCGCGTGTCCCAGCCGGCGATGTTGCAGCCGTTGGCGTGGCCCCAGCTCGCCGAGACCTTGGCGGGCGCGGCCTGCTCGAAGGCAAGGCGTACGGCGTCGGTCAGCGTTTCCATCGGCGTGGTGGTGCAGTTCATATGCGGCGCAGGAGACTCGGCGTTGCAGAGCGTGCCCTTCGGCCCCATGTCCACTGTCACGTTGCGGTAGAGACCCTCGTTGTAAGGTGGCGGCAGCTGCGCGAACATCATCAGCCCGAGATAGACACCTGAGTAGGAATTGCCTTCATAGGAGTTGATGAAATAGGGGATCTGCGGCGGCGAGGAGATCTCGATGTGGCAGGTCTCGCCCTTGATGGTGACCTTGGCCGAGATCTCGAAATCGCCGAAGCCGTGGCCGGCGTCCTCGACGATCGCCGTTCCGGTGTAAATGCCGTCCGGCACGTCGGCGATGATCTTGTTCATGTGCCGGTTCGCCATGTCGAGCAGCACGTCGATGCAGTCCTGCACCGTCTGCTTGCCGTACTTTTCGACCAGCGCGATCAGGGCCCGCGCACCGACCTGGCAGGCGCCGATCAGGGCGTTGAAGTCACCCTCCTGGTCGCGGCGCGCGCGCATGTTGGTGAGCAGCATGTTCAGCACGTCGTTGCGCGGCTTGCCTCTGTCCCAGAGCTTGATCGGCGGAATTCGCAGCCCCTCCGCGTAGATCTCCTTTGCGTCCGGGTTGTAGCCGGCGGGGACCGGGCCGCCGATGTCGGTGAGGTGGCCCTTGCACACCGTCCAGAACAACAACTCGCCTTTGTAGAACACCGGGTAGTACATGCAGGTATCGATGATGTGGCTTCCGGCATAGTCCGGATCGTTGTGCAGGATCAGGTCGCCCTCATGGATGTCGCCCTCGAAGAACTGGTTGACCGCTTTCATGGCCGGGATCAGTGAGCCGAGGTGGATAGGGATGTCCTGGCCTTGCAGGATCATCTCCGGTGTGTGATTGAACAGCGCCGTTGAGTAGTCGTGCGCCAGGTTGAACACGCTCGATCGCGCGGTCATCTCCAGCGTCAGCGTCATCTCGCGTTGGGTCGTCTCCAGCACGCCCCGCACCACGGTCAGTGTGATCGGGTCCACGTCCTTGACAGCCATGTCTTCCTCCTCTTGCTCCGAGATGATGCGCGCCAGAAAGGACGGAGAGAGAATAGGTGTCGGCCGTGCGTTTCCTCCCGCCCGCGCTTTTTCCGGCGCGAAGTCAATGACCGATGATGCATTACAGCGCGAACGCGATCTTGACCGCGCGCGCATTAATGTTTGTCCGTAAGCGCAGATAACGCAGATTTTTTGCACCGGGCGTTAAATGCCGGTATTCTGTACGCTAGGAGCGCAACAGGGGCGTTCGAGAATGATATGTTCGACCAGTCTCGACTGGATACGGTGAACGAGCGCATAGAACGGTGGCGCAAGACCGTCGCCAGCTTCTATTTTCCGCTGGAGCTGGAGTTCGTCGAACCCGAGACGTTTGCTGGTGAACTCACAGGTCTGTCGCTCGGGAGCATTCATCTGTCCCGGCTCCGTTCCGATCCAGCCAGCTACGAGCGCCATGAACGCCATGTCCACGACTCGGACGAAGAGGCGTACCTCATCACCATCCCGCGGGTCTCTACGGTGGAGTTTGTCCAACTCGGGCGTTCGGTGCAGTGTGGTGCTGGCGGAATTCTCATAGAGCGTAGTGATGCCCCCTATCGATTCCACTATGACGCCGCCAACGACCTGCATGTGGTGAAGGTCGCGCGGAGCACCCTCGCCGAACGAATTGCCCGACCCGACCGTCACTGCGTTCAGGCTTTCGATGGCACCAGGGAGTTGGGTCTGCTTTTCTCGACCATGGTGGCCCAGGCCCAGGTCGCCGCAAGAGAGGTGGACGGGCATGCGGCTGCGGTTGTCGGTCGACAGCTTCTGGAACTCCTCGGTCTCGTGCTCGAAAACGATCCCCGGGCCGTGACCAGCACCTCGTCGGCCGTCCGCGCTGCGCATCTTCAGCGGGCTGAGATGTACATCCGGGCGAATCTGACGGATTCTGCCCTGTCGCTCGAAGCCGTGGCGGATGCCTGCTCGATCTCGAAGCGCTATCTGCATGACCTGTTCAAGGATACAAACGAGACCGTCGCCGCGCGCATTCGGCAGGAACGGCTCATTGCCGCACGAGACCGGCTCGAAGCCGGAGGCGGCTTCGGCATCGCCGACATAGCCTACCAGTACGGCTTTTCCGATCAGGCCCAGTTCTCGCGCCTATTCAAGGCTGCGTTCGGGCAGACGCCCTCGGGCTTTCGCAGTCGGGCTCAGGGGCGTTGGCAGGGCTGACCTGGCTCCACTTCCCGCGCGCTGGCGGCCATGGCCAAGAGCAGCGAGTTTATCCGCCGTGCAGCCTCGTTGGAGCGGGAATTCAGCAGAACCGGGACCGATGCGCCGAGGACCACCGAGCCGGTCTCGGCGCCGCCATGGCGGCACAATCAACACAGGTGTCCGCCGGCGGAAGCGTTATCCTGTCGAGCAGATCTGCAGCCATGCCCGCCCGGATCGCACGTGAATCACCGGTGATCTGCGCGTGCGATGCCAGCCCCTTATCCGGTGCGATTGAAATGGCGGACAGAACCCCCGCATCATCGCCGCCCGCGACGTCCATGGTGCGGTAGCGTCCAAGATCGACCATGACGTGCCGATCGGCGCCGAAGGGCAGCATGTTCAAAAAGATCGGCAGGAGGATGAAGCGATCGGGCGGCAGCCAGAAGTTTCGCTCTGCCCAGCAGTTGATGGCGCTGGCAACCCGTGCATTGGCCTCCGCCTTGCTTTCGCCGAAGATCGCGAGCGAGCAGGCAATACTTACCAGCTTGTGCTCATCCTCAAGGCTGGCGAACAGGGTTTCATAGTCGTGACGCCGGATACCCAGCTATGGCACCCATTTGAGCATGGGACCGTAGGCCATGTTGGTGGTCTACTGATGTTTGGCGCTGAGACCGGTCCTCTCGGCGGTTTTGACACTTTATTTCACGTTGGCCGTAGACCCCGTGAAAGGTTTCGTCGCAGATGCATTCCGCGTCTCGCCGGTCTGGGCGGGCCTTCGGGGCTGTGCGCGATCTTCTGCGTGCTTTCTGTCTTCGTTCCAGGCCCTGCCTGGGTCACCTCCGAGGCTACCGGCGGAACTGTGGTGGGTCTTCTCTTGATGACCAACCTGCTCTCTTCTACGAATTCTCGCTTGAGCACCATATCCCGCCGGCCATCGGCTCCGCTCGATCGAGGCCCGTGGCGATAACTTTCGCCTAATCCGCCTCCGTGAGCGCGGCCTCACGCTTTATTGCCGCACGTCGATAGTCGAAGAGGCGGCCGAAACCAGCCCAGTCGGGCTCACGACGCCGCGCATCCGCCGCCCAGCGATCGAAGCGGGCGGCCGCCGTCTTCGGCAGGTAGTGCCTCACCTCGGCCAGGGATGCCATGAGATCGGGGCCGGAAGCGCTCGGGCAGCTCGAGGTGGTCTCGATCCGGTCGTCGTAGACGATATGCTGCTGTCCTTCGGCGAAACGATCGAGGGTCTGCGTCCAGCTCCGATCAGGCCAACGCATGGTCAATCCACGGCCGACCGGGTCATACGCCGCCGTGAACAGCGTGCCGAAGCCTCTGGCATAGTCGGTCTGAAACAAGGGGTGCTTCAAGAACGCATCGGTCAACGCCTTCGGATCGACCTCGGCGCCGACGAGATCGTTCAGAAAGACGCGCCTCGGACCGGTGTTGGTGAACGCCGGATAATCCGCCCTCTCTTCTCCGTGCTGGTGGTTGGTGGCGATGGCAGGCTGAAGCATGCGCACGCCGCCTCCGGGGATCAGCTCGGCCGTGGCCGTGGCTCCGGCGCTGTCGGCCAGGACGATATTGTAAGCCATGTGCGACGGAACTCGGCGCAGCACAGTCAAAGCCTCCGCGACGCTCGCGCAGGTCTCGAGCACGTAGCGGAGGATCGTGGTCACGCCAAACCCCTCCCTGACCTCACTCCGGCCACCGAAGGCGAGCGCCGCGCACAGGCCGGCCTGATTGACGCCGTCGGACAACCCCCAGAGAAACTCGATCATGCCCATGACCGGCATGCCGCTCCATTCGCTGCGCAAGAGCAGGCCCTCGTTGAGGTCGGGCGACAGATCGTAATTGCGCACCAGACGCACCGATTTTTCGTCGGCGCATGCTGCCAGGGAACAACCTCCGAGATAAGCGGGCGGGCACCAGGTCGAAAGAAAGCGGGCCGCACGGTCGCCGCCACCGGCAAGCTGCACCAGCCGGTGATGAACCGGAAGAAGCTCCGGCATGTGTCGGCCAAGTGCCGCCTCGCACGTGGCCCTCGATGGCCCGCCATCGCCGTCCCTGCTCAGGAACCAGGCCTGATAGGAAGGCCAGGACCGGTGCCAGCGCGCGCGCCATTTGGGTCCGGCCTTCGCTTCCGCAACCGCATCGAAGGTCAGCGAGAAATCATCCATGTCATCGATCCTTTTTGAAGGCAGGGCCGCTCGCCCTATCGGATACGGTCGGCCAGCGCTGTCTTCAGCTCGGGCCTCGCCTGAAGCGCGCCCAGCACGGTAATTGATCCGATGGTGGCAAGCGCCAGATCCACCGGCACGTCATCAGCGATGCGGGCCAGCCCGACGATCTTGATGTGCAGAAGCTCGCCCGCCTTTCGGACAGCCTCGAGATCCTCCCGGCGGTAGTCGCGCAGCCCAAGCTCCAGGGTGTTGCGTTCGATTGCCTGCGTGACGGCCTCGCGCTCGGTGGACAGCTGGTTGCGGATTGCCGTTCTGATGAAGTCCGTGCGATTGGCGTAGAAGCCGTCCTGAACCATCAGATCGATCCGGCCAAGGTCGACATAGCCGAGATTGATCGTGATCTTTTCGGACTCGCCGCCCTTGTCACGCAGTTTGTGGATCGTTCCAGCCATGACTTACTCCATCCATACAGATGGTATATGGATGTCTCAAGGATGGATTCAAGAAAATTTTCGAACGCGAGGTGCCGGCGATCAGCACCATGGCGACGGGCACGGATGACCAAGCCCGACCCGATGCATGACGGTAACCGCGACGAGCTGGCGTCTAGGCGAGTTTCTCGGAGGGTGCTGGCGTTTGCTGGCACGGGTCCAGTTCCGCTTTGACATCCTCGGTGTGCTCACCCAGCCTCGGCGAAGCGCGATCGAGCGCCAGCTCGGCAGCGGAGAAGCGAAGCGGTGTGCGCACGCCCGGGATGCCTTCCGGCGCAATCTGCATGGCGCGGGCGCGGGTCTGGGGATCGGCGAAGACCTCGGCGATATCATTGATCGGTCCGGCGGGCACGCCGCTCGCCTCGAGGGCCGCCAGGAGTTCCCCCCGAGTCCAAGGTTCGATCGCGATCGACAGGACATCGGTCAGGGCGTCGCGATTGGCGACACGATCGGGGTTGGTCGAGAAGCGCGGATCGGCGGCCACATCCATGAGACCGAGCACCGAACAGAGCCGGCCGAACTGGCCATCGTTGCCGACGGCGATGATGACGTAACCATCCACGGTTTCGAAGACCTGATAAGGCGCGATGTTGGGATGAGCGTTGCCGAGCCTCAGAGGTGGCTCACCAGTGATCAAAAAGTTCATGGCTTGATTCGCAAGCACGCCGGTCATGGTGTCCTGGAGCGAGAGATCGATATGCTGGCCCTCGCCGGTTCGTTCGCGCTGGGCCAGTGCTGCCTGGATGCCGATGACGCCGTAGAGGCCGGTCAGAATGTCGGCAAACGCGACGCCGATCTTCTGCGGTTCGCGATCGGGCTCGCCGGTGACTGACATGATCCCGCCCATGCCCTGGATCAGGAAGTCATAGCCGGGGCGGGCGGCGTAGGGGCCGGTCTGGCCGAAGCCGGTGACGGAGCAATAGACGAGCCGGGGGTTGATCTCGTTCAGGCTCTCGTAATCGAGCCCGAATTTCTTCAGGCCGCCGACCTTGAAGTTTTCCACCAGCACGTCGGATCGGGCTGCGAGTTCCCGCACCGTGGCCCGGCCGTCCGCTGTGCGGAAATCCACGACCACCGAACGTTTGCCACGATTGCAGCCGTGGAAATAGGCGGCCGAGCGGTCGCCGTCGCGCTCGACGAAGGGCGGACCCCATTTGCGGGTATCGTCGCCTTCGGGGCTTTCGACCTTGATCACTTCGGCGCCGAGATCGGCGAGGGTCTGGCCGATCCAGGGGCCGGCGAGGATGCGGGCAAGCTCCAGCACCCGAAGCCCTTCGAGCGGTGCCGCCATCAGCAGAAGGCCTGGAGACCGGTCTGGGCGCGGCCGAGGATGAGGGCGTGAATGTCGTGGGTGCCCTCGTAGGTGTTGACCGTTTCCAGGTTCATCATGTGGCGGATCACCTGGAATTCCTCGGAGATGCCGTTGCCGCCATGCATGTCCCGGGCCAGGCGGGCGATGTCGAGGGCCTTGCCGCAATTGTTGCGCTTGACCAGCGAAATCATCTCCGGTGCCGCCTTGGCCTCGTCCATCAGCCGGCCGACCCGGTGCGATGCCTGCAGGCCGAGGGCGATCTCGGTCTGCATGTCGGCAAGTTTCTTCTGGAACAGCTGGGTCTGGGCGAGCGGGCGGCCGAATTGTTTGCGATCCAGACCATATTGACGGGCGGCGTGCCAGCACGCCTCGGCAGCACCCATGACGCCCCAGGAAATGCCGTAGCGCGCGCGGTTGAGGCAGCCGAACGGGCCTTTCAGGCCCTCGACATTCGGCAGCAGTGCCTCCTCGCCGACCTCGACCCCGTCCATCACGATCTCGCCGGTGACCGAGGCGCGCAGCGACATCTTGCCCTCGATCTTGGGCGCCGTGAGGCCGGCCATGTCCTTTTCCAGCACGAAACCGCGCAGTTTTCCGTCATGGGCGTCCGACTTCGCCCAGACCACGAACACATCCGCGATCGGGCTGTTCGAGATCCACATCTTGGTGCCGGTCAGCCGATAGCCACCGTCAGTCTTCTCCGCCCTGGTCTTCATGCTCCCGGGATCCGAGCCGGCGTCCGGCTCGGTCAGGCCGAAGCATCCGACCCACTTGCCGGCGGCAAGCGACGGCAGATAGCGATCGCGCTGTGCCTCCGAGCCGTAGGCGTAGATCGGGTACATCACCAGCGAGGACTGCACCGACATCATCGAGCGATAGCCTGAGTCGACCCGCTCGATCTCACGCGCGATCAGCCCGTAGGAAACGTAGCCCGCCTCGACGCCGCCGTAAGCCTCGGGCACGGTGGCCCCGAGCAGGCCGAGTTCGCCCATCTCGTCGAAAATCGAGCGGTCGGTGCTCTCCTCGGCATAGGCCCGGATCACCCTGGGCTGCAGCTTTTCCTCGGCATAGGACCGCGCCGTATCGCGGATCATGCGCTCCTCGTCGGTGAGCTGATCCTCCAGCAGAAACGGATCCGCCCAATCGAAGGCAGCAAGATCCGGGCGGTCCTTCTCGGCAAGGCCGGTCATCACGGTTTCCTTTTACACGTCTTGACTCAGGCAGCTTCGGCGGATTGGGCGGAGACGGCGGCCTCCAGGGACTGCTCGATGATATCCAGGCCTTCGTCGAGCATATCGCTGGGAATGGTCAGCGGCGGTAGCAGCCGGACGACGTTCGCACGTGTGCCGCAGGACAGGAGGATCAGGCCGCGGTTCTCCGCCTCCTGAACGACGGCGGCGGTCAGCGCCGGTGCCGGCTCCTTGCTTTGCCGGTCATGAACCAGCTCGAATGCCATCATCGCGCCCATCCCGCGGATGTCGCCGATCACCTCCATGCCCTGGCGTCCGGCGATCTCGGTGAGGCGGGTCTTGATCCGCTCGCCGATCTCGATGGCGCGGGCGCAGAGTTTCTCCTCCTCGATCACGTCGAGCACGGCGTTGGACGCGGCGATCGCCATGGGATTGCCGGCATAGGTGCCACCGAGACCGCCGGGATGCGCCGCCTCCATGATCTCGGCGTTGCCGACCACGGCGGACAACGGAAAGCCGCCGGCAAGGCCCTTGGCGAAGGTGACGAGATCGGGGGTGACACCGGCATGTTCGATCGACAGCATCCTGCCGGTGCGGCCCATGCCGGCCTGCACCTCGTCGGAGATCAGCAGGATACCGTGGCGGTCGGCGATCTCGCGCAGCGCCCGCAGGAATTCCGGTGGTGCGACATTGAAGCCGCCTTCGCCCTGAACCGGCTCGACGATGAAAGCGGCAACCCGCTCGGCGTCGATGTCGCCGGCGAACAGCCGTTCGAGCCCTGCGAGAGCGTCGTCGACCGAGAGGCCGTGAAAGTCATGGGGGAAAGGCGCGTGATAGATTTCGGCCGGAAACGGCCCAAAATTCTTCTTGTAAGGCACGACTTTGCCGGTGAGCGCCATGCCCATCAGGGTGCGGCCATGGAAGGCGCCGGAAAAGGCGATCACCGCCGGCCGACCGGTATGGGCCCGGGCGACCTTGATCGCGTTCTCGACCGCTTCGGCACCTGTGGTCACCAGCATGGTGCGGTTGTCGCTGCCGGTGTTCACCAGCGCGTTCAGCCGTTCGGCAAGGCGAATGTAGCCCTCATAGGGGGCGACATGAAAGCAGGTATGGGTGAAGGCCGTCGCCTGCTCGGCGACCGCCGCCATGACCCTGGGGTGGCGATGACCGGTATTGTTGACGGCGATGCCCACCGCGAAATCGATGAAACGCCGGCCGTCGACATCCCAAAGCTCGGCATTCTCGGCGCGGGCGGCATAGATGCCCTTCGTGGCCACGCCGGGTGCTACGGCGGCGGCCTGGCGGGCTTTTAGATCGGCAGTGTTGGTCATGACCACTCCAGCGTTTCAATGGGAGTCGGCACGATAGCACTGCTCATTATTTTGAGCAACAAATTGTTCAGAATTTTGAGCGCTTTTTTGTAACTCGGCGCGCTTACAGATAGGGTGGGGTGCAGGCCGATATCACCACGGCGATCTCGTCCGAGAGGTTGCGAAAGCGATGGGGCACGCGGCTGTCGAACAGATAGGATTGACCGGCTTTCAGAACGCGCACGGCGCTGCCGACGGTGACCTCGACCTCGCCTGCGACCACGATGCCGCCTTCGGTGGAGAGGTGCTGCAGATGGGTTTCGCCAGTGTCGGCGCCGGGCTCGTAGGTTTCGTGCAGGATCTGGAGATTGTGGGCCCTGGCGTCGCCGACCTGCTTCAGCGTCACCCGTCCGACGGGGCCGTTTCCCGGTGATATCCAAAGCTTGGACGTCAGATCGATCATCTCGTCCGCGCCGAAGAACGGTCCCTCCTGCGCCGGCCGTTCCGGTTCGAAGAAATCAGCCATGCTGACCCCGAGACCGCCGAGAATTTTTCTCAATGTCGAGACCGAAGGGCTCGACTTGTTCTGCTCCAGGATCGAGATCTGAGCATGGGGCACGCCGGCCCGCTCGGCAAGCTGGCGCTGACTCATCTCGGCGCCGAGGCGCATCGCCTTCAGGCGCGCACCCAGATCGAAACCATCATCCGCAAACGCATCCACCGGCAGGATCTCCTGAGCAGCGATCATTCATTGCTCATTATTCTATCCAATCTGGCAGCGTTAAACCAGATCGGATCGTCAGTTGGCGGCGGTTTTATCGAGATGCAGCCATGGTCAGTCGCCCGTGACCCGATGGCCTTTCGGGATTTCGGCAGCGGGAGATGGCGGAACATCGTCCACCATAACGGCGGCGTCGAGCACGGACGTCGAAGCCATCGTCGTCACGTCGGCGGATTCCGGTTCGCCGCCTGCGGCCAGTGCTGCGCGTGCCGGCTTGGCCAACGGGCCGAGAGACTGCAGGTAGCTGTGGTCGAACCGTGCGCGATCATAGACGCTGAAGTTGGTCTGGCTGTCGCGAAAGCTCTTGAGCGGCTGGCCCATATTGCGCAGACCGCGTTCGCGCTGGCGGCGCACCAGATCGAGATCGACCTCGACCGGGATCAATTCATCGGAAACGCCGGCCTGATGCAGAATCCTGCCCGATGGGTCGGCGACGATCGACTGACCGTTGCCGCCAGCACCCGTGCCGTTGATGTGGAACACGTAGGATTGAAACATCGCGGCCGATGCCCGGGCCACCACAAGGTCCATGTCGCGATCGACGAAATGGGCGAGCACCGGGTTGAGTATCACCTCCGCCCCCATCGCGACCAGGGTGCGCGTAACCTCCGGAAACCAGACGTCGTAGCAGATCGAGACCCCGAACCGGCCGACCTCGGGCACGTCGAACACGCAGAAATCGCTGCCCGGCGTGGTTTCGTTCTCGAACGGCGTGAACGGAAACATCTTCCGATAGCGGGTCACGACCTCGCCGTTCGGGCCGATCACGGGCGTCGTGTTGTAAAGCGCTCCGTCAGCCTTTTCGAAATAGGAGCCGCCGACGATCCAGAGCTTGTGCTTCAACGCCATCGACGACAGCGCCTCCTCATACGCCCCGCCCGCCTTCTCGGCTGATGCCGGCTGCGGCCCGTGAGCGCAGAGTTCGCTGAACAACACCATCTCGGTCCAGGGATAGAGATGCATCAGGAGGTTCAGACGCTGGCGCATCAGGTCGCTGTTGTCCTCCATGCCGACATGCATCTGGATGCCGGCGATCGCAAAGTGACTCATGACTGATTTCCTTCCTGTCCAAAATCAGGCGCGCCGTTCAGATTGGCCCAGCTCCGATCTTCGAGAACCTGATTGCGGCGACGGAACGCCGCGAGAAGGGGTGCATCGGGGGCCGTCTCGAAACCGGATGCCGGCTCATCTTGATAGGTGACGCGACGTGCCTCCTCGGAAAAGTCGTCGAAGCTCAGGCGCCAGGGTTCGTGTCCGGGCCAGAGCAGCGCCATGCTGCCGTCTGCAGGCCGATAGGCGGTCGTGTAGACGGTACCGAAGCCCTCGGCAAAGCGATCGCTGTAGAGCGGCGGCTCCAGAAAGGCGCTGGCGAGCGCATCGGCGGAAATCCTTTTCTTCGATGCCAGAACATCGAGATGGGCGGCGCGCTCGACGGTGCGCGTTAGCCGGCCATGGCGCGGCCATTCGACGCCGATCTGGTGATTGGTGGCATAGCATTTGTCGCTGACGATCGGGGGATGATCCGGGGCCAGCATCACCGTCGCCTGGGCGCCGGACTTGTCGGCGAGGGTGACGTTGTACGCCATGTGGCAGGGCACGGCGCGCAGCGCCTCGAGCGCATCGGCGACGTTCGCGCACATCTCCAGGACGTAGCGGATGATCAGGGGCACGCCGAAGCCTGGCCCGCAGATCGCCCGGCCGCCGAAGGCGAGCGAGGCCGCGAGCCCCGCACGGTTCATGCCGTCGGCAAGGCCGGCCATTCCCTCGACCAGACCCATGACCTCGTGATGCTTCCACCGGGTCTTAAGGATCCTGCTCTCGTTGAGCCTTGGATCGAGATCATAGTTGCGCAGCAGCAGCGGACCATCCTGGTCGGTGACCGCGATCTGGCTGCAGTTCACCAGGTAGCGCGGCGGCTGCCAGAAGGTGAGGAAGCGGGCGGCCTCCTCGTCGGCGCCGGCGGCTGTCACCAGACGCTGCCAGACCGACTCGAATTCGGGCATGTGCCGCCGCAGCATGCGCTCGGCATCCTGCATCCGCGGACGATCGCCGCCGCCACGCTTGACGAACCATTCCCGCCAGCCGGGCCAGCCGTGCTCGAAGGCCTGTTGCCAGGCCAGGCCGGGCTCCTGCTCCTCGAGACTTCGAAAGGTCAGTGTTTGCATGCATTGCCGATGGTTCGCCGCCCGAGCCCCGAACGGCCGCGATCGATCAGCCCTCCAATATTGTTGGTCCTTAGACTAGCCCTGGCTCAGTACCATTTGGCCGAGGCCAGGTCGGGCGGCGGCACCACCGCCATGTCGGGCGCCGGCGGAACGCTCTTGAATTCCGCCTTGATGGCAGCATTCCAACGCTTGGCACGCACGGTCAGTTCCCGCGTATCCGTCTGCATCCGTCCGCGTGCGAACAGCACGCCCTGGTCGGCGCCGTGATAGCAGTATTCGCCGGCATCGTAGACCCGGATGTAGAAGGCTTCGGCCTCGTCGCTCACGCTGGTGATGTTGATCGACGGCCGCACGAAGGTCGCGGTATCACCCTCATCATCGAGGCGCCAGATGCCGGAGCGTGGTGACTTGGTGATCAGTTCCACCTTGTCCTCGGTCTGCTTCAGGATCAGCTGGGTCCAGTGATCGTAGTGATGCCAGCGGTTCTGGATCTCGTCGAGATCGATGTCGTAGTCGACGTCGAGATATTCAAGGAGATGGAACAGGAACAGAGGACAGCCGCCATAGGTGGTGGTGATCAGATTGGTCGGCGGGGAAGCACCGCTGATCCGCGGATTGAGCTCGCCGAGATAGACCTCGTTATTGTCGGTATCGAGCAGAAAATCGAGGCAGAACACGCCCTTGTAGCCCTCTTTCCAAAGACGATCACCGAACTTCTTTGCCATCTCCTGCACTTTTTCGGGGACGCCGTCCGGCAAGACGTGCGGCGAAAGGTCGTTACCGCACCAGCCGCCTTTGTAGGGGGTGATTTCCTCGAAGCCGGTGATGTCAGTCATGACAGGGCCGACCAGCGTACCGTGACGGGTGGCGCAGCCCTCGACCGTGCCCGGCAGGTGATTGATGCGCTTCATCACCTTGAGGTCCTGATCGACGATCTTGGCCGCGTAACGATCCCAGTCCGCCTCCGACTTGATGAAGAAGGTGGTGCGGCCACTGTCGCCGTAAGGGGTCTGCACCACCAGGTCGGTGCCAAGCTTGCCCTTCTTCGCGAGCTTGGTCAGTTCCTTGTAACTGTCGGCCGTGCCCAGGATGTTCGGTGCACTCGCAACGCCTGCCGCGTCACCGATGCGCGTGGTCTCGATCTTGCTGTCCAGCCGGTTGCGCAGCTCCGCCGATGGCAAGGCGATGTCGATGCCGACATCCTCGCAAAGGCGCTCGGTCTCCTCGTCGAACATCACGAACAGGGCCTTGCCGCGCGGTTTGTCTTTGACGCGGGCACGAAACTCGGGGTGATCGACCAGATAGTTGGCGACATCCTCCATCGAACGAAATTCGACCGGCCCCTGCCTCGTCGGGATGAAGCAGCGGGGATGGTCACCCTCGAAACTGTCGAAGTAGTTCACATATTCGAGCGCCCCCACCCAGCGCGCCATGCCCAGGAGGCTGAACGCCGTAGGCGAGATGATGTAGATCGGCGTGGTATTGGCCCGAAGAAACCGGAAAATCTCCGAGAGACCCTTGAGCCTGGGTCTGGCGTCCGCTTTTTGCTTTTTCTTCGCCTTGCCTTTGGTCATCGTCGTTTTCCTTGCCGATTGTTTGGGCCGGTTTATGACGCCGGAAACCATCACCTCGTCCGGCCGGCGCCATCTTCGGCTTTTGATGGCAGCAGTTCAAGCGAGGCCGCGGCCAGGCCGGGCCTCGCTCTCCCCAGGTTCAACTGGTCGATGCGCTCGCGGCCCCGGCCGCATCGGTATGCCCGGTTTTGAGTTCCTGCATCATGATATGATCCGATTCAGCGGCATGGGTTCGCGCCCAGAGATAAAAGCCAAGACCCAGCAGGACCCAGCTGCCAACGATCGCCCATTCATAAGGCCAGACCAAGGCGGCCGGGCTGCCCGGCAGGTACAGAATGATGATGCCGATCGCCAGGATGAGGGCGCCGTAGCCCACGGCCATGCCGTTGGCGACGCGGAACGGCCGCTCCATCTCCGGCTCGCGCTTGCGCAGCACGAGGAAGGACAGGGCGACCGTGGCATAGGCGGCGACGATACCGAGGCCGCCCGCGTCCACCAGCCAGACCAGCGCTTTCCGGCCGAACAGGGGGGCGACCACTGACAAGGCGCCGACCATGATGATGGCGTTGACGGGCGTGTTGTATTTTGGATGCATCTTGCCGAGGAACGCCGGCAGCATCCGGGCGTTGGCCATGGCGTAGATGGCGCGGCTGCCGCCCACCAGGAAGGCGTTCCAGCTGGTGATGATGCCGCCGATGCCCGCCAGCACCAGGAGCTTGCCGCCCCAGGACCCGCCGAACACGGCGGTCATCGCATCCGCGGTGGCGAGGCTCGAGGCGCCTGCTTCTTCGGCGTTCAGGGCAAGGGATACGGCCAGGATGATCAGGATGTACCAGGCAACGGCCAGCACCACCGAGATGACCAGGATCCTGCCGATCTGCTTGTAGGGCAGATCGATTTCCTCGGCCGCCTGGGGAATGACGTCGAAGCCGACGAACATGAACGGCGTCATGATCAGCACCGCCATCATGCCCTTGGCGCCGTCGACGAACAGCGGCTCCATATTCGCGCTCTCGCCGTTGAACAGCGAACCGGTGATCAGCATGATGCCGACGATCAGGATCAGTCCGGTCACCACCTTCTGCAGAAGAGCGCAAGTCTTGATGCCGCGGATGTTGATCCAGGTCATGAGCACGGCGCCGGCCATGCCGACCAGCGCCCAGCTGAAGTAGACGTCCCAGCCGGCGACGTTCCACAAAAGCCCGACCTTGTAGTTGGGAAACAGATGTTCCACCACGGTCGGCAGGGCCACCGCCTCGAACGCCACCACCGAGATGTAGCCGAGAATGATCGCCCAGGTGCAGAAGAACGACGCGCCCATGCCCAGCGCCCGGTGACTGTAGACATGCTCGCCGCCGGTCAGCGGCATGGCGGAAGCGAGTTCCGCGTAGGTCAGGCCGATCAGAATGACGGCAATGCCGCCGATCGTAAACGCCAGCATGGCGCCGAACGCGCCGGCCGACTGCACCCAGCCGCCTGCGAGCACCACCCAGCCCCAGCCGATCATCGCACCGAAAGCGAGTGCCAGAACCTCTCGATTGTCCAATACACGAACGAATTTGCCTTCTGACATGATGTTGCCTCCCCGGCGTCAGACCATCTCCCCAATGTGCGATCGCGGCGGCCCAAATCATTCTAACGACTGCAGCGCAGCGTCTCATCGCTCTAGCGGTTCACTATCGGCAAAGCATTCGTTCGGTATTTTTTTTATCTGTTCGTCCGCCTTGTGCACATTATGTTTCATAATGTAGCAAAAATCACTGTTCTGAGCAACATCATGAGCCAAGATGTCAATTTGGGTGTTAGCCTGTCGATCACCCAAGCCGATCTGCCGTTTCTGCGCGCTGCGGGGCGGTTGGGCGAGTATGCCGTGGTTTACCGTGTCGAGCGTCGCCAGCAGGGCGGTGGTTTCGGCGATCAGGACAAGCGTCCGTTCGCCTGGGGTGTCCTGGTCTATGTCGACGGACTGCTCGCCCGGATCAACAGCGCGCGCGGCAGCGGGCGGGAATGGAACAGCCTCGATCGCCTGGAGCCTTGGCTGCGCTCCCAGGGTTTCTGGTACTGGTGGACGCGCAACGACCTCGAAGCGCTGGCGCTGCCCGACCAGCAGGACGACGAGTCCGAGGCGGGACAGCAGCTGCCTGAGGGCCCGCCAGCGCCGCCCCACCCGGAAAGGTCGTGAACGATCAACCCAGCCGCATCCAGGTCGTCTTGAGCTCGGTGTATTTTTCGAGCGCGTGCAGGGATTTGTCGCGGCTGATGCCGGACTGCTTGTATCCGCCGAACGGCGTGGTCATGTCGTCGCAGTCATAGCAGTCGACATAGACTAGGCCAGCACGGATCTGCCTTGCCATCCTGTGGGCGACATTGACGTCATCGGTCCAAACCGCCGCTGCCAGGCCGTAGCAGGTGGCGTTGGCGGTTCTTGCAGCTTCCTCTTCGTCGGCGACGGCGATCACCGAGAGCATCGGTCCGGAAATTTCTTCCTGGGCGACGCACGTCGTTCGCGAGGCCAGTGAACACGGTCGGCTCGACATAGCATCCGCCGGTTTCCTCCCTCGCGCGAACATCGCCGATCGCCATCCCCCGCACCGCGGCATCCTCGGGTGTTTCGCCAAACTCAATCGTCCCTTTGACAAGTTGATGACCAGCCAGAGGGTGTCGAAATGCGAGGATCTGGGTTCGACCTTCAGCCTCGCGACGGAGGATCGGCAGGCTTTTTGCATCATGACGAGCGAGGCACCCCAATCAACTGCCTCGATACGATCCCTTCCCTATCCGGACGTGTGGGCTCGGCAACAATGTGGCCCCCGTCGTGACGCCTCCTCACCGCTCGGCAAGCCGCCACCTCTCGTATGGATCGTCGCCGTCTTCTGAGCGAACGCGGGCATGATGCATCTTCAGCGATCGCTCGGCGGCAGGCCTCGCCAGCTCTGCATAGACAGACGCCGGCGACAGACCATAAGGCTCTCCTTCCTCATTGGAGTGGGCATAGAAAACCGCCGCAACGCCGGCCAACGCCATCGCTGCAAAGCACATCGGACAAGGATGGCCGCTCGCATGGACAATGCAGCCATCCAGTCTTGGACGCTGCATCTTCAGGCTTGCGGCCCGGATTGCCATCAGCTCGGCATGGGCGGTGGGATCGGCGGTCACCGCGGTTTCGTTGACGCCAGTGGCAACGACCGCGCTAAACGGTCGGCCGCCGTTCCTCACATTTTGGCGGGCCAGATCTATCGCCTGTCTGAGGAATCTTTTCGTTTCGGACATCCTAAGCCTTTTCTGTGACAGAGGCGGCTAAGCGTCCTCACCATAATTGTTTTCGAGCCACGCAGCGACGGGCTCCAAGGTTCCGAAGTCGGCAAAGCCGACCATGGCATATTGAAATACCTCGTCCTGCCAGTGGATCATCTGCAACCGCCCGAAAAACTGGGCCCGCTTCAGCTCCTCGTCGGCGACGCGCGTCGGGTTGCGCTTGAGGCAGAAGGCTGTGAGACGCCCTTCGCTGTCATGATAGGCGATCTGGCCGATCGGCTGGCCGTCGATCGTATAGAGGACGCGGCCGCCGACGAAGGTGAGGCCGCCTTGCATCGGCGGGTTTCGGGGAATGGTGATCGGACGGCCGAGCTCGCTGCTCAGCCATTTCGAGAGCGCCTGTTCGTCTTGCTGCTCCTTCGCTTTGACCTCGACCTCGCGCGGCTTGCCGGCATAGCCGATGTGATAGCCGGCGACCTGCGCAAGCCAGCCGGTCTGCCGTCGGAGCGTCTCGAGCGCCGTCTCGAAGGCGGTGCTTTGCTGCTGAGCGCTCGCCAGCTGGGCCTGCGCCGTGGCGAGGCTCGATTCGCCTTGATCGACCGCTGCCGTGAGCCGGTCGACCGCTTGTGCCAGCTCATCGCGCTCGCGCCTGAGACCATCGGCCTCCTCATCGAGAGCCGCGAGGGCTGTCCTGGTGTCTTCTAGATCCTGGCCGGAACGATCGACCTGACTCGTCAAAGCCAGTCGTTCGGCGGCCAGTTCTGCCGTCCGCTGCTCGGCTTGGGCCAGCGCGGTGCGCGTTTCCTCCAGCTCCGATGTGCGCGCTGCGACGTCGGAGGTGAGCGCGCCCATTTCCGATTCCAGGTCAGCGAGCTGCTGGCTCAGGGCGGCGCCTTCGTCGCGCAGCTCCTCGATCGTGCTGCCGGCCTCGGCCAGCTCGGTCTCGGCGGCGCGTCGCGCTTCGGTCACGTTGGCGAGCTCCGCCTGCGTATCCCCAAACCGATCCTGAAGCGCATCGCGTTCCGCGGCGCTTTGCTCTGCTGCCGTTCTGGCCTGATCCTCAAGCGCCGCCATCTGTTGCTCGAGCTCGGCTTCGCGGGCGCGGAGCTCTGCTAGCGACGCGCTGGCGCTCGCCAGAATATTTTGAGCCTCATCGCGCGCGGCGGTCATGGTCGCGAGTTCGGCTTGAAGTCGAGCGGCATCATCGGTCACCGCCGAGAGCGCGGTTTCCGTCTCTGTCCTCGCATCAGCCGCGGCTGTCAGCTCACTCTGCAGGCCTGCAGCCTCGGCCTCCAGCTCCGCGATCCGCATCGTTCGTTCCGATTGCTCAGTCTCCAGCTCGGCGACTGATTGCTCGAGGCCTTGCTGCGCGCGGAATTGATAGATGAGACCGGCGCCAGCGATCATCAGCGCCAGGGAGGCGGCCGCGGCCAGGATGCCATAGGTTCGAGGTCTTTCCGTCTGCGGCGGAGGAAAGGCCACGACCTTGTCCGCTGCGATCTCCTTCTGCCTGGCCTCGAAGGCTTCGCCCTGTTCCTCAATGCGCTGCATCAGCTCGTCGCTGACGGGGATCTTGCCGAAGGCCTCGAACATTCCCGCGAGGCCGATATCGACCTCCCGGAAATCATCGGCCAGAGCCCTGGCCGCCGGGTTGGTCGCCAGAAGATCGCGCACCATCGCTTCGTCTTCCGGCGGGAAGTCGGGATCACGGCCCGCCTCGTGCTCGACGAACGCCAGGATCTTGCCGGAAAGCTCCTCGGAGATGGTGGTATCAGCCGCCATGGTCAGCGATCATCCTCCTGATCCCGTTCTCTGGCGGCTTTTTTGAGGGCCTGCTTGATCCGGGAGACGCGGGCGAGCAGCGTTCCCCGCGGCGAGCCCAGCTCCACGGTGAGTTCGGTGATGGTGAATCCGTAAATAAAGGCCTTGATCATCAGATCGAAGTCCTCGTCGGGCACGGCGCTTCGCGCGCGCAGCACGTCCAGCACCAGCTTTTCTTGCAGCTGGTTTTCGAAGCCGGCGGCGGCGACCAGATCCGGCTCCGGCAGCTCCACTTCCGGCCGCCGTCGCCGATGACGCAGCTCGTTCGACCAGACCGAGTTCATCACCTTGATGACCCAGCTCTCGAACCGGCCGCGGCCGGTCCACTGGTGCAGCGTCTCGAGGACGCGCACATGGGTGCTCTGAACCAGGTCTTCGGCGGTCTGCTTCGACCGGGTCAGGGCTAGCGCGTGAATCTTCATTTTGGGGATCAGCGCGACGAGCTGCTCTATCAGACTCAGCGCGCGTTCCTCGTGGGTGACGTCCTCCATGACATCGGCTTTTAGTGTAAATGAACCAATCTACATGATTTAGGGTGAAATGCCGGCGGGAAAAGTCAGTGCCCACAATAACATGAGCCGCGCGAGGGGGCATCGTATGGGTGCAGATCGCGTCGTATGCGTTCGAGCTCTCGATCGAAACCGCCTTCAGGCGTCCGGTGAGGAGCCAGGTCCTGCATTGGAGTCTCGGGGTGCTCGCGGATGTGCGAGGCGCATTCGGACGGTGAATGAACCGAGCCGCATTTCGATTATTGCCGCGTGTCCCCATACCAGGACGAGCCGTGGATCGTCGGTGCGGTGTCGTCGGCCTGTGTGCCGAGAGTCTGGCTGACGGAGCGGCGAGAAAACCGAAGCCCGGACGTCGGTGCTGCTTCAGGTTTGAGCCAGCCATCATGGGCGCTGCCTTTCTTCATGGTCGGCAACAAGCCAGGCCATGCTCTTGGACAATCGCATCGCCGCTTCGAGACCCTTGGCTTCATGCTCGTCGAGGCGTTCGGCGATATAGTCCGAGATCAAGCGCTCGAAGGTTGCTTTCTTGTGTTCATCGGCAGGCCTCCCCTCCGCCCAGTCGATGACATCGGCGAAGCCCAGGTAGGGCAACTTCCCTTCGGCGAGCATGGCCTGCATTGTCACGAGAGGGTCGCCGGCCGGGAGCGGCATCTCATTTGGGATCGGCTGCACCATCACCCGGCAGAGATCGCCGCCGATCCGCATGTCGCGCGCCAGCCGGGCGGCCTCGGGATCGCTTTCGATCAGCCGCTGCAGCTCAGCACTGCTCTCGGGATCGAGCAGGTCGTCATAGTACATCGAGAACCGGACCTGGAGGCGAAACTCCGCGGTCATGTCGGCCACCAGCCTCGCCACGTTCAGGGAGCGTCGCATGCAAGCTTCGAGATCGAGAACGGCCCGCGGATCGAGCAATCCCTCGGCATAGTCGATGATCAGGTCGTCCAGGGCCGTCCGCAATTTGGCGTCGACCGGCTCGCCGTCGGCATAGGCGATCAGATCGTCCGCGATCGCGGACGTCTTTTCGTGCAGGGATGAAAGAGCACACTGGACTCCGCTCATCTCGATGCCTCCCTGTGTAATTGATGATTCAGTTTGGGCTGGCTCCGTGAGGCTGTCGGAGCAGGCCATGACGCTCGCCTGGTTCGCCACGACGCCACGGTCAAGGTTGCGGATCGGTCCGTCTACAAGCGTCATCGCCATGCTGTTCCCTCCTCGCCCGGCTCGAAGAGGTGCGCATCCCGGACGATCGTCATCAGATCATGCGCCGCAGCGGGCTTGAGCCCTTCGTCATCCATTCGTCTGGCCGATCGCCGTCCTGCCAGAGAAGAATGCGGGTCAGCGATCGGCGGACATAGGTCACATCCAGCCAGGAGGTGGTCTGCAGCTCGCCTTCGAGATAGATCGGATCGTCCTTCTCGAGGCTGGCCTCGGCGTAGGCGGCCAGATCGGGATGGGTGATGACGACCCGATGCAATTCCTTGTCCAACGCCGGTTTCTTTCCCTCCTGGCTCCAGGGCCGGATGGTGAAAACCGAAAGACCGACGATCTTGCGATCGCCGTGCTCACGAACCACGGGCTGGTCGGCGAGCACACCCATGAGAATGACCTTGTTGACGGACAGCATCATGTCCTCCTCTGCCGGCAATCTCGAACGATCGATCCAGGGCTTTGATCGAGCCCTGGTCCTCCGCATCGGCTTTCCGGTCCCCTATAGACACCGTCCAGCCTCAAACGATTGCATCCCGAGCCGATTTTTTTCATGCGCGTCAATCGATCGATCCCACTGAATGTGACCCGGCGGTGGATCGTTGGCCGCCCTTTGATCGAGGTCGGCTTCGACGCGATCCGCCGCCTTGCGCTGCTAATGCATGTCCTGATGATCGCCGCGATCGTGATCCCGGCCGTGGTCTCGATCGCCGTGATCGTCGGGATCGCGGCAGAGCCGGCAGCCGCGCGGCTCCTGCGATGAGGAAGGCGACAGCGAGGCGAACCAGTCGCTCCAGCTGAAGGCTTTGACCTCGGGCTCGACAGGTTCCGGCGGCGGGGCCTCGGCCTGTTCACTGCTGACCGCGTCGACGACCTCTGCAGCCTGCTCATGCGGGTAGCTCCAGGCCAGGATGTCGCTTCGCTCGCCTTCCTGGCGGCTGGTCGCCTCGACCAGATAGGTTCGCCGGTCCGTGTTGATCAGCAGGTGGGTGTTGAGATCGGCGCGGGTCGGCTCTATCAGCAGGCGGGTATGGTCATCGACCTGAGCGGCGTCGATGATCCAGAGCTCGCTGCTGCTGGCGGCGTAGTTCACGAGCGTCTCGCCCGGCTGCAGGGCGACCGCACCGGGGGTTCCGACCGCGGTGCGCAGCCGGTAGCGCGCATTTCGATCGTAGGGAAAGGACTGAAGCTCAGCAGGCGGTTCGTTCGACGTCGCCGCTTCGGCGATCGGCGCGGCGCTGTCGCGCCCGGCGCCCCACGAGGTCGAACCGGACGCTTCATCGCGGTCTGTCGGCATGTTCAGCACGATCCGCGCACCGATCTCGTGCGCCTTGGGCGGCGTCTCCTGCTGCGCCGCGCAGGCAGGGAGCAGGAGCAGGGCGGCGATGGCGAGGATGCCGGATCGCCGGTGAGACAAAGGATGTATGCATATCATGATCTGCACTCCATGGTGTCTCTTTCAGGTTGACCTTCGCGAGCTGGCCGGGGGCCAGGCGACGTCAGCCCTCATCTTTCCTTAGACACCGTGCAGACGCGTTTGATTGCAGGTTCGAGCCAATTTTTTTTCACTTTTTGATTTTGGGGGCGGTCGTGCAAGCGCCAGACCACGTTGATCGACGCCCTGTCGCGTCCTCCGTGGATCCTTCCAACACCAAAAAACTTCCCCTTGCGCGCAATCAAACGCGTCGCGGCGGTGTCTTTGATGTCAGGACCGCATGATCCGATGCGGTTCGGCATCAGAGGAGCAATCAGCGATGTCCGACCCTCGGCCTCAGGAGCTGCCCGCCGAATGGCTCGACCATCTCGTCCTCGACATGGCCGAGCTCGAGGCGTTGGCGGCAAGGCTGGAACAATCGCTCGACGCCGTTAGATCGGCAGACGCGCCTGAAGGTTCTCTGTCGGTGCAGATCCTCGAGATCCTGGTTCGGGTGAGCGAAACGGCCGGCGCGCTGCACGACATGGCCAGCGGGCGGCTTCGGAGCCTCGCGGCGGCTATGGCCGCCGCGTCCGGCAGCGAAGTGCCGGCGGCCTGGCTGGACCGGCCTTCCGATCGCTCCACCATTCTTGAAGACGATCCAGTATTGCGTCGGCGTGTCTTGATGTCGGTTCGCTGATCGGCATGGCGACCGGGCATGACATCGACGTTGGTTCAGGCGATCCCCCCGATTGTTCAAAGGCCGAGACGTCGGTCAGGCGACAACACGATCCTCGATCGAGAAAGGATGTCGCCATGACCCGCCATGACGCGTTGTTTGCCGCCATCGAGGCTGATCCGTCGCCGATCATCGAGATGGCGATCGACCGGCTGATCCTGGACCGTGGGAGACCGACCACCAAATCGGAGTCGACGCTGCGCTTCGGCCGCAAGGGATCGCTCTGGATCGATCGTGTAACCGGCGACTGGCATGACTGGGAGAACGACCTCGGCGGCGGTTCCTGGAAGCTTGCCCTCTATGTCGGCCTGACCGTCGATGACATCGCCGCACTCTACGATCTGGAACCGAATGGTGGCCTTGATGCCGCACGACTGAAAGAACTTCGGGAAGCGGCTGACCGCCGACAACGTGAGCTGGCGACGGCCAAAGCAGTAAGACGCCGACGAAGGCGCGTCGAAGCCGAGCGCCTTTGGGCCGAAGCCGCAGTCGCCGCTCGCGACGACCCCGCCGGGCGCTATCTGATTAGCCGCGGTCTCAACGATCTGACCGGGATCGGGTACCACCCAGGTCCGGTGATCCGGATGCGTGGCGGTCGCGAGCGAAAACTCGCCCCGTCGGCGCTGTTCGCGGTGACGGACTGCCAGGGCGAGCTTTGCGCGGTGCATGGCGTGCAGCTGGAGGCTGCGACCGGGCGCCGTCTCAGCGGTCATCGGGCCAAGATCTCGATCGGTAATCTTCGGGACGGCTATGTGCGGTTCGGACCGCCTGCCGATCTCGTCTGCTTGGGCGAAGGTCCGGAGACCGTCGCCTCGGTTCACGAGGTGGCGCCTGCCTGGCGGTGCCTCGTCGCCTGCTCGTCGATCCGCGTCGTCGACATGGATCCTGACCTCGGCAAGGCCGAAACGATTCTGCTGCTCACCGATCGCGGCATGGAAGCGAAGGTGCGCGAGACCGGGCAAACGCTCGCCGAGACTTTTCCCAAGGCCGACATCGTCATGGCGACGCCGCCACTAGAGACGCCCGGAGAGAAGGCCGACATGAACGACGTGCTACGGATGTCGCCAGCATTGCTCCGTCAAGCGCTCTCGCCCGATCGGCTGGAGCGCCTGACCGACCGCTGAGCCGAACTCGGCAAAAGCCACGCCTCCTTTCGGCGCGCCAACGAGGCGCTGCCAAAGAAAGGAGAATTTTTTCATGCTCGACCTTTCCCGCAGACGATCGCCGGTCCGATGCGACTTCGTCGGCCTTCGCGTCGACATCTACCGGCCCGCCGGCGGCTGGGACGCCACGGCCGGCGGCGTTTCCGCAGATCACGACCAGATGACCATCTACCCGGAGGCGGCGGTCGGCCGCGCCGGCGACGACGTGCTGGTCCTGGTTATCCATCGGCTCGGCCTGCGCGCCGTGCCCTATCGGCACTGGGCGGCCGGACGCTGGGTCATGTTCGGCGGCCACTTCTGCTTCACCTCCGACAGCCGCTTTCCGAGCGACCAGCCGATCAAGATCTTCGATCGCATCGAAGGCGGTGACGCCTGATCGTCGCATCGATCGGGCCGACATCCAGCCACCCCGCGATCACCATCGCGCCAAACGACTCAAAAGGACGGCATGGCTTGGTCGCGCCAAGCAGGCGCGGGCAAAGAAAGGACGACCATTATGACCAGCCTCAAGAACCAGCAGATCGAGCTTTCGAAGCTCATCATTCACCCGAACAATGTGCGCATCGACCAGGATGACGACGCCGGCATCGAGGCGCTGGCGCGCAACATCGAGGCGTTCGGCCTCTTCCAGAACCTGGTGGTGCAGCCGCTCGACGACGGCCAGTTCGGCGTGCTCGGCGGCGGCCGGCGCTTGAAGGCGCTGCGGGCCCTCGATGCCGACGCCAGACTCGATTTGGCGAAGATCCCCTGCAGGGTCGTGCCCAAGACCATGCCCTGGCAGACCGCGATCTCGCTTGCCGAGAACGCCATGCAGGCGCGGATGCACCCTGTCGACGAATTCGACGCTTTCGCCGGCATGGTCGATCAGGGCCAGACTGTCGAGCAGATCGCGCTGTTATCCTGACTCTATGTTCCTGTCTCATTATGTTGGTGGTTAGTGTTTGTTGTTGTTTGATTGGTATTTTATTATTATTATTGTTGTAGATATTGTTGTTGTTGTGGAAAACTGACCTGTGCATGATGTGTATAAAAGATCTATGTCGATGATTTATTTGATTCTTCTGCTCACATGACTTGTTGAAAACCTATTTCACTCGCTCACGGGAGCGCGCTTATGACGGCTCTGTTCGTGACCCGATTATCGTCATTGGAGCGGCCGCTCTTCCTCGGCAGGGAGCGACGCGAAATGCCTGTCGGCACGTTTGCTATCGCTGACCGGGCGGGTTTCGCCGACGGCGTTCCCTTCATCCTGAACGATGACGGTTCCTATGATCGGTCGCTCAATCGTTTCTTTATCGAATGCCGATCGATGGGGCTTCGGTCGCCAAACAGCTTGAAAGCCTATGCGCGCGACATTCTCACCTGGATGCGATTCCTTATCGAATGGCGCGGAAAGACGATCTGGAGCGCTGACGGACAGGACCTGATCGCCTATCACCGCGCACGTCGCCAGGGACCAGCATCGCGGCGTATTTCGGCGGCCTCCTGGAATCGTTCCGTCGCAGCGCTGGAAAAGTTCTATTGCTGGGCCGCAGAGGAAGACCTGATCTCTCTGACGCCCTTTTCCTATCGTCGTGTGTGGCATCATCGTCCGGGCGCGCGGCGCGCTGTCCTTGCGCCGGTCAACAGCGCCTACGAGCCTGCCGCGCGCCGCCACGACATGCGCTTCATCGACCTCGATCGGTTCCTTCAGTTTCGAGACATTGGCCTGCGTGGCCGCCTTCCGGACGGGACTGAAGATCCGGACTGGCATGGGCGCAATGGCGAGCGCAACGCGCTCTTCGCCGAGCTTCTTGTCACGACCGGCATGCGGATTTCGGAAGCCGCCTATTGGCTGACGCATGACTTGCCGAGCGTCGATGCGAAGGTGAAGAACGGCGTCCGGACGATGGCGTTCACACTTCCCGCCGCGATCACGAAAGGCGCAAAGAGGCGCGATATCCGGTTGCCCGTGCGCGTCCTGCGTCAGCTTCAAGATTATGTGGGTCTCGAACGTGCGAATGCGGCGGTGCAATTCACCTCAGGTGAGGCGCTGAGACGCCGCAATGACTGGCTGTACATTCGCCGCCGTGACGGCCAGCGCCTTCAGATCGCGCGTGGCGATGACGCGCCACAATGGGTGGCTCTGCACCAGCTTTCGCCGTCAGAACGTCATCGGCTGTTGGACGGGGCTGGAGGCGGAACGCCGTCTGCTCCGGCGGCGCTATGGCTGACGGAAGGTGGCACGCCGATGCCCGTTGGCGCCTGGGCGGCCGTGTTCCGCCGCGCCAGCCGGCGTTGCCGGGACTTCGGCGTCGATCTCGACGTGACCCCTCACATGCTGCGCCACGCCTACGCCGTCCACATGCTGTCGTTGCTGATCCGCGCGCAGATCGGCTTTGTTCTGGAAAGCCGAAGGGACATGCCCGGCGCTGCCTACAAGAGGACGATCGGCGATCCGCTGCAAAAGCTCCAGCGGCTTCTCGGACACGCCAGCATCATGAGCACCTATGTCTATCTCGACAGTCTTGAGGAGTGCCGGGCTCTCGTCGAGGCGGCGGCGTCGCAGATGGCGATGGACATCAGCGATGCGGCGCAAAGGGAGGCCTCACCGTGACGATCGTGGAGTCCCGACCGTCGGGCCTCATGCGTCGTCGTCAGCGGGCGCAGTTCAGCGCCTTTGATGACCCCGATGTCGAGCTCGCTCAAGCCATGGAGAGCTTGCGCTTCGACTTGAGACCCCGTTGGGGCGGACGCCTCACCGTCGATCTCAATCCGCTCGGCCGTCCTGAGCTTGCGAGGGCCTTCGCCCGGGCGCTCTGGGAGTTGTGCCAGATCAGCGGTTCGATCGGCGCGGTGACGACGGCGAAGCAGTATATTTACAGCGTCACGGGGTTCTTCGACTATCTCGCGCTGAACCATCCGGAAATCACCCGCATCAAGGATGTCACCTGGGCGTCGATCGATGGCTTCAACGAATGGCTTCGTGAAAAGAAGGTTCATCCATCATCGAGCCATGCCCGGCTCTCAAAGACGATCCTGTGCCTGCGGCGGATGCGCGACGCCGGCGCACCGCTTCAGCCACGCACGATCGAGCGGCTCAGCTTTATCAGAAGCGATCCCATCGTCCAACGAAGGCCGCGCGACGCCTATGACGGCGCGACGGCCGCGGCACTCAGGAAAGCCGCGAAGGCTGACATCCTGCAAATCAACAAACGCCTGACGACCGATGCCGACAAGCTTCCGGCGTCGCTTGTTGGCGACTCTCCCTACGCCGCTTCCGCATACCGGGTCTTGCTCGCCGAAATCGATCGCGAGGGGTCGATCGACCATGAGGATTCGGTCTGGCGGGTTCTGCGAGGCCGTCAACGTCGCCGCACCTTGCCGCAAGGCCACATGTTGGATGATGTGCATCGCCGCCGTTACCTCACCTTGGGCGACTTGATCCCGTTTATCGTGCTGCTCATGCTTGATACGGGACTCGAGCCCGAATGCTGCAAGACGCTTCGCGTCGATTGTCTCAAGAATTCGTCCAGGGGTTATGTGGACATCGAGTATTGCAAGCCTCGGTCTCGGGGTGCTGAATGGAAACGTCTTCGCGTCCGCGACGGCGGCCCAACCTCGCCGGGCGGCCTCATCCGCATGCTCATCAAACTGACCGAAAACGCGCGGCGCTTCGTTCCGACGGACACGCTATGGATCTACTTTAGCCGAGCCAGCCGGCTTACGGTGGGCTTTCGCGATCTCAAGCATCAGCTCGCCGCCTGGCCGAAGCGGCATGACTTGCGCGATGCGAAGGGCGCTCCGCTCAGGTTGCTTCTGCCGCGTTTGCGCAAAACTAATCGAGCCGAATGGTATGTGAAGACCGAAGGTCAGATGGAGTCGTTCGCCGTCGGCCATACGATGCAAGTGGCAGCCAATCACTATGCGGACATCCCAGCACTGCGCCACATTCATGAGCGCACGGTCGCCGACGGCCTGCAGGACGCGCTCGACGCAGCCCTGGAGCCGCGCGTTCTGCCGCCGGAAGAGGAGAAAGCCGTCCGCGCCGATCCGAAGAGCGTCGATCTGCCGGTGCCTCCAGACGAAGTCGTCGCCTTCCTCGACGGCGATCAGGACGTCTGGCTTGCGAGTTGCTCGGGGTTTTACAAGAGCCCGTTCGGCAAGCGCGACGAGCCTTGCCCTGTTCCGTTCTGGGGTTGTCTTGGCTGCAGCAACGCTGTCATCACCAGTCGTAAGCTGCCGGCCGTCATCGCCTTCCTCGACTTCATGCTTGCCCAGCGCGAAGCCCTGAACGCGACGGATTGGACGGCGAAGTTCGGCGCCGCGTGCGCGCGCATCCGCGATCAGATTCTGCCCGCTTTCCCGGACGCCGTCGTCGACGGTGCGCGGACGATCGCGGCGGAACGCTCCAATCTGTTGTATCTGCCGCCTGAGGCCAGCGCGTCATGAAGGCGTCGGTGGCCGATCTCCCGGCGGAGTGCCTGACCTCCGCCATCCGCAGCGACGACGATCCCGTGCTGGCGGGCCGGCCGTTGCAGCTGGACGTCGACCGCGAGACGCTGCCGCGCTTTGGCGACGATCTGTGGAACCTCAGGCCCGCCATCTTTCGTGAAAACGCCAGAACGACGGGCGGAAAGCTCGATTTTGCCTCGATCAGTGATCCTGAGCAGCGGCTGATCGCCAAAGAGCTGCTTTACGCCAAACTGAACGAGCGCGTTCAGGGGCTTCGACAATGCATGGACTCGACCACGTCAAACGGGTTCTTGGTCAAGCTCAAACGCTTCTTCGCCTTCGTGGAAGCGGGCGCCGGCCGTGTCAGGCTCGGTGATATCGATCAGGGAGTCCTTGACGGATATCTCGCTGCCTTGAGGTCGGGCGGGCGGCGAACGCCGCCGACCATCGCGCATCTCATCGAGGTTGCGATCGACCTGCATCGCTATCGCGCCTATCTGACCGGCGGCGGTATCAGCTTCGCGCCCTGGAAGGGTCGGCCCGCCTTTGTTGTTGCCGGCTGCGTCAAGCAGAACGAGAATACGACGCCGCGCATTCCGGAACCTATCGTCGGCGCGATCCTGCGCTGGTCCCTGAAATATGTCGAGTGCTTCGCTCCCGACATTCTCGCGGCGCGACGGGAGCACGAGATGCTGGAAGCGGGCTGCGAGGCGATGCGCGCCGCTCGCAAGCCCGGCGATAACCTTGCATTGCTGGTTCGCAGGCGGATTGCGAAACGAATCGACCATTTGCGCGCCCAAGGCCGCGGTATGCCGGTCTGGTGCGGCGGCGACCGAAAAGGTCGCGCTACGCCGCCGTTCAACTACCCGCTGCTCGCCCTTCATGCCGGCTGCAACCAAACCTATCGGATACTCACCTCGGATCCGACGATGCGCCTCATTGTCAGCGCCTTCGACGAACTTGGCGCTGAAGCGGGTGGCATGGACACGCCGATCTCGATCGATCCGGATACGGGAGAGCCCTGGCGCGAGCGCTTCGATTCCAAAACGCTGGCCCATGAAGAAAAAATGCTGCAGGCGGCCTGCTATATCGTCTGCATCTATCTGACGGGCATGCGCGACAGCGAGGTGCAGGCGATGCGCGCCGGCTGTCACGTCGTTGCGCGCAGCGCAGACCGGAAGATCGAGCGCCACAAGATCCGAAGCATCTCCTACAAATGGCGCGGGCCAGAGGGAGCGCTTGAAGAGTGGGTAACGATCCCGCCGGTCGGCCGCGCCGTCGACATCCTCGAAGACCTGACCGAGCCGACACGGCGCCAACGCGGATGCGATGATCTTTGGCTCGTTCTCAATCCGAACGCACGCAATAAAGACAAGCAGCACATCGCGACGGACATTACGAGGCTCCTTAATCTGTTCCGAGATCATCTCGACACGCGCTTTGGGTCCGATGGCGAACCGGCGATACCCCATGCGCCTTACGGAAACCCATGGCATTTTACGTCGCGGCAGTTCCGCCGCACTGTTGCCTGGTACATCGCCAATCGACCGTTCGGCTCCGTGGCGGGCAAGATCCAATACAAACATGCGTCACTCGCGATGTTCGAAGGCTATGCCGGCGCAAGCAGGTCGGGCTTTCGCTCCGAAATTGAAAGCGAGCGCGAACTCGGCCAGCTCGATGATATCGTCACCTACTATGAGAACGCTCGTGACGGCGCCAAGCCGGCCGGGCCGGCCGCGGCGCGTCTGTGCGCCGAGTTTGAGCGGGTCCGCGATGACCTCGACGACTTTCCCGGTCGTGTCGTCGACACCACGCGTCTGCGCGCGATGCTGAAACAAATCGCCCGCACTCTCTATGTCGGTCATCTCAACGACTGCTTCTTCGAGCCGGCGGCGGCGCTCTGCCTCAAGCAGAGCGGACGTAAAGATCGGACCGCTCCAATCCTGTCCCATTGCAGCCCGGATCGATGTCCGAACTCGTCACTCACCGCACGTCACCTGCCGCCGTGGGAGGCTTCCATCGAGGAGGCCGACAGACTTCTTGCAGACAAGCGTTTGCCACCCCTGCAGCGAAAGGCGCTCGAAGCTGAAAATGCACGCAAACGCCGATTGATCACGCCTTTGAAGGAGAACGCCGATGAAACCGATCAGCGCCGCCAGCGAGGCTGCTCTGCGCGATGCGATGAAGCGTCTTCTTGATGGACGCCCTCAGACAACGGACGGTCGGCTGACCGTGACCAATCTCGCCGAGGAAGCAGGGCTCGGGCGTGCAACCGTGCATCGTGCGCCGCATATCCTCGCGACCTATCGCAAGGCAGCGCGCAAGAGCGACGGCGCCCGATGGGCGTCATCGTCTTTGAAAGGACGGGTAAAAAGTCTCGCAGCGAAACTCGCTGCAACACGCGCCGACATGCGGGGCGACATCGCCGAATTGCAGAGCGCCGTCGAGACAATGGCGCACCACATCGCCGTGCTGACGCTGCAACTCGATGAAAAGGATCGAGAGATCGCTCGACTGACGGAAGCGCTCGCCCGGCAATCCGGCGCGACCGTCATCCCGCTCGGCCGACGACCGCGTGCCGACGCATAGGAACGTCAAAAACTGTCTCACTTGCCGAAAAACAGCGAAATCGCAGCAAATCCGCCGGACTCATCGCGCTCCGTCGCTGGTGAGACATCTCTACTGTTGGGATAAGCGGCGGCCTTCGGCATCACGGTTCGTCAGGTGACCGAGCGCCTCCGCTACGGCCGGGTGCATGCCGACATCCGGGCGGCGGCGCGCAGCGGCGACATCACGCTCGATGCGCTCAAGGCCTTCGCTACACACCCCTGCCAGGAGACGCAGAAGCGGGTGTTCGACGACCTCGCGACCAATGGCGCCGTGCGCGAATGGAGCGTGCGCCAGCGGCTGAAGGAGGCGGATATCATGCAGGGCGATCCGCTTGCCCGCTTCGTCGGCGAGGACTACCGGGCGAAAGGCGGCGACGTCATCCCGGCCCTGTTCGAGGAGGAGACGGTGCTGAGCGATCGCGGTCTGGTCGAGACGATCGCGCTCGAGAAGCTGCAGGCGCAGGCCGCCGAGGTCGCGGCGGCCCACGGCTTTGCCTGGGCGGAGGGCCGGCTCAGCGTCGACTACGGCGATCTTTCCGGATTTGGCCGCATCTATCCGGAGCGCGGCAAACCGAGCGAGGAGGACGCTGCGCGTCTGGCCGCCATCCAGGGAGGAGCTGGAACGGCTTGATGCCCTGATCGCCGCTGTCGATGACGAGGCCGAGCATGCCAGGCTGGCGGAGGCCTGCGACGCGCTCGAGGATGAAGCCGAGCGCATCGCGCGGTCCACTGCGATCGCTACGATCCCGATTGTGCGGCGCGCGCCAGGGTGATCGTCACCTTCTCGTCCCATGGCCCGGAGGTGCATGCCGGGCTGATCCGGCTGGACGACAAGCCGGATGCGACGCCGGTGAGCAGGAACGACGAGAGAGCGAGGCGCCGAAGAAGGCTGCGCATCGAACCCTGGTCGCGGATCTCGGCGTCGAGCGCGCCGGTGCGGTCGCGGCGGCGCTGCTCGATCAGCCGGATCTTGCGATGGACGCACTGCTCTTCGCGGTCGCCGGCACCCGGTACTTGCCCGACCATAATGTCGTTGACGAACATCGCGCTGCAATGCCGGCCGGCAGAGCGCAATCACAGCCGGCCTGAGGCGAGGGACGCCGCCGCACAACGGCAGTCAGGTCATCACCGCGGCCTCGACCTTGCTGGCTGGACGACAGCCTCTCGAGCGAGCGCTTCGCCGCCTTTCGCGCCCGCTCGATCCCGATGACGAGCAGCATCATCGCCACGGTGTCTCGGCGCCATGATCTGGCCAGGCCTGGTCGAGAGCGACGATGCCGGGGTGCGCGGTGGCTTCCGTGCAGACGCGCTGGCCGCCCTGGCGCTGCCGGACATTCGCAGCCGCGCTGGCTGCCGACCGAAGCCAATTATTGGTCCCGGGTGACCAAGGCGCACATGCTCGATCTTCTTACCCAGCTCGGCATGGCCGACGCCACAAGGCAGATGAAGACGGCGAAGAAGACCACGCTCGCCGGCTACATGACGCGGCTGTTCGCGGCGCCACCCTCGAGCTCACGCCCGAGCAGCAGGCGGCCATCAACGGCTGAGCGCCGGACGGCATGCAGACCGCAGCGCCGGATGAAGCGGCCGACGAGGAGGCTCTAGCCGCCTGACGGCTTAGACCCATCATGTAAGAACCGCAACGACCGATGCGCCCGTCTCCGACCCGGAAGGGCGGGCGTTTTGTCGTGGCGAAGCCAAGGAGGCCTTCGGCCGGTCGGGTCCGATCGGACCCGGAAAGAAAGCCGAAAGGAGCCTCTTGATGACCTCCCGGCCCCTCGATCGAAAATCCTCGACGCCATCGACGTCACGACCCCTCGACCTTTCGGATTTGACCAATACCCGACGCCGACCATTGATCCCAGCCAAGCGATGATGAGGTGGTCGGCATGATCACCGATCAGATCGACGTCGAGGCCACGGACGGCTGTATCGTCGAACCCGACGGCGTCTGCGAGCACGGCCATCCCTCCTGGCTCGTCGTTCTTCGCTATATCTGAAGGAGGGATCGAGATGGCCAAGACCAAAACCCCTTCGCGGCAGGCGCGCCGGGACGTCGCCGCCGAGATCACCCAGCGCATCATCGACGAGCTCGACAAGGGCGTCATGCCCTGGCGCTGCAACTGGCGCCGAATGACGGCTCCCTGCCGCGCCGCCATTCGGGTGAGCCGTACCGAAGTCAATCTGCTGATACTCTGCCTGACGGCCCATGCCGGCGGCTACAGCTCGCCCTACTGGATGAGCTACAAGCAGGCGGGGGCCTATGGGGCGCAGGTCCGCAAGGGTGAACGCTCGACCCTGGTGATCTACTATGGTACCGCCCATAAGCGCGAGGCGCCCGACGAGCATTTACCCAGGATGGCGAAAACTCCGGAACCTATCGCTTTCTCAAGTCCTACCGAGTTTTCAATGCCAGTCAGATAGACGGTCTGCCCGATCAATTCACGCCGAAGGAGGAGGATCTCGACGCCGGCGGCCGGCCGATCGAACGGCTCGAGGCCTTCTTCGATCGGATGGGCGTGCCGGTGCAGATCGGCGGTGACGTCGCCGCCTACCGCCCCGTGACCGACGACATCGTCATGCCGCCGCACGAGAGGTTCGAGGATGGCGAGCTCTGGTACGCGACCCTGGCGCATGAGACCGCTCACCTTTCCGGCAGCCCGGGGCGGCTCGATCGCGAGGTCGCCCGGCGCTATCACGAGAACCGTGCCTGCCGCGCCGAGGAGGAGCTGATCGCAGAACTCGCTGCCGCCATGATGGGCGCCCATCTCGGCTTTGCCGGCGATCATATCGACGATCACGCTCGCTACATTGGCGGGTGGATCAAGGCTCTCCGCTCCGATAAGCGGCTGCTCCTTAAGGCCGCTGCCGAGGCGCAGCGGGCGGTCGACTGGATGTTCGAAGCCGCCGGCGTCAGCTCGGACGCGACCGATACGGCCGAAGCGGCCTGAGCAAAGGCGGGAAGCGTCCGCTCCGAAGAACCTGGAGCGGGCGCTTTTATGGCTCCACGTCCGTTAGCGATCGAAAATCTGTGCCGATCCGGTGCAATCATGTTATAACAGTCGTGGCAACATTGGAGTGTCCGCCATGAATGCGCTCAAAATCCGCCAGATCGGCAATTCCCTTGGCGTCGTCCTGCCAAAAGAGGCGCTGAGCCGCCTGAACGTCAAGGAGGGCGATCAGCTGTTCCTGACCGAGGCTCCTGACGGCTCCGTCCGCCTGACGCCCTATGATCCCGACTTCGAGGAGCAGATGCAGGCCGCCAGCGAGGGCATGGGCGCTTACCGTAACGCGTTGCGCCAGCTCGCCAAATGAGCGCACCGCGCTGGGTGTTGCGCGCCGTGGTCGACGCCATGCACGATCGGCAGCTGGCGGAGCATGGCGGCGCCGCCGGCCTGCGTGACGAGGGCCTGCTCGACTCGGCCCTGGCGCGCGCCCAGCATCTGCACGCCTATGGCGAGACCGATTTTTGCACCCTGGCCGCCGCCTATGCTGGCGGCATCTGCCGCAATCATCCCTTCATCGACGGCAACAAGCGCACGGCCTTCCTGACCGCCTATGTCTTTCTGCGCATCAACGGCCGGACGCTGTCCGCGAGCGAGGCCGAGGCGGTCGAGATGGTGACGGCCATGGCTGCGGGCGACATTACTGACCAGGCCTTCGCCGACTGGCTCAGGCGCAATCTCAAGCCGTCCGACAGCTGACATCGGCGGCAGGCCGAGTCCTGTAGCCCGCCCTGTTCTTTCATTCCCTCCCGATCACGTCACGACATCGATCATCACCGGCGGTCGTCATGTCAGCGTTCGCCGTGCTCCCGCGCAGGCCGTTTCGTTCTCTGGGACGTAGCACCGCGCGCGGTCTCGGAAGCAACCGGAAAAGCCGCGGCGCACCGCTCGGCTTTCACGGGCTTCGCCCGCGAACCTTCCGCTTTTCCCATGGCTTCGCCCGCGCGCGGCGCTCTCGCCGTCCCATCGAAACGGCTAGGCGGGAGCAAGCGTGATGACTAAGGACGACACCGACCTCTTCGGCATCGAGACCCGATACCGGCGGATCGAGACGGAGCGGCTGACGGGCGACGACTACGAGACCAGCCTGGATCCGCCCGACGGCAGCGCGCCCGACAACATGGAGCCGGCCTTCAAGCTGATCGCCGCCATGTTCGGCGAGGGTACCGCCGCCGAGCTCGACGCGGAGAGCGTCCTCTACAACATCGTAGGCGCCTTCAACCGGCCTCTGATCCAGCTGCATCGCGCCCATGGCGAGGCCTGCAGCACGCTCCGCGACCTGGTCGATCGGGGCGACTCCTCGGAGGTCGGCAGCGTTCGCCTCGAGCAGGCCGAGCGCCGGGCGCATCTGCTCGACCAGCGGATCGAGCATCTCGAGGCGATCCGCGACATCGCGATACGCTGCTACGAGGACGCCGTCGGCCGAGCCTGGACGCCACCCAAGGGCTCGGCCCCGTCGCGCTCCGGCCAGACCGCCTCGGCCCGCAGCGCCCGGCAATATCTCGCCGCCAGCCGCGCCAGGGAGCTGGCGGCGCTGGCGCCCGAGGGCGAGCGCTTCGCGGTCATGGGCGCCCCCGAGGTCACGGACGAGACACTGATCACCAGGGCGCTGGATGATGTGCGCGACCAATATCCCGACATGATCCTCGTCCACACCGCTGACCGGAACAACCCGGTCGACAATGCCGCGGCCCGGTGGGCCCGGCGCAACAACATCCACCAGATCCCAATGGATCAGCCGGACTTCACCAGGCATAAATCGGCTGCTCCCTTCATCCGCAACGACGAGATGATCGCGCTCGGCTTGACGGGCGTCATCATCGTTCCGCGGCCCGAGGGTGCGAAGCCCCATGGCATCAGCGAGAACCTGGCGCAAAAGGCCACCGAGGCCAGGCCCAAGGTGCCGGTCCGGCGCATCAAAGCGTAGTTAGCTCCGGCCCGCGGGTGTCACGCTCGCGGGCCTTCTCCACCGTGCTCGCATGACCGTCTTCGCCTGGTCACGGAAGAGTGAGCCTGGCCTCCTTCTCTTGACGCCGTCGCCGCGGGCTCGTTTCGCGGCGAGGCCGCACCGGCACATCCGGGAGGCTCCTTGGTGGGGGCTGGGTCGCCCCTACTGATGCCCGGTTCTAGGAGCAGCCGGAGGGATCGTCGAGGATGGCCATTTTTTCAAGGGCAGAGATGAAAAAATAGCCCCCAGCAAGCTGGCGCTGCGCGTCCCCGACAATCCCGCCAACGGCCCCTAGCCCCTCAAACGCATCAGCTGGAACGACCCAGCCCCCACCAAGGAGGATTGTCATGAGCCGGTACGACCTCACCCCGAAACAAGCTCGTTGGGACAGTATCGTCATCGGGTGGGACGACATGAACGGCTACTACGCCCGAGGCTACTACGAGGCCAAAGTCTTTGATTACGAAAGCGACGATGAATGGACCGAGGAGCACGAGTTCGACTTCGCCGGTGATCCCTTCAACAGTATCCTGGAGCCCGACGAACTCATCGACACACTCGGATCCTATGCGGTCATCCCGCCCGATCTCCGCGATCAGCTCATCGCGGACCGGGATGCTGGCTATTGCCGCTAGCCAGGTGGCGTCCCGGTTCGTCCGGGACGCTTCTCTCGCGCCGGCCGACGTGACCGCCTATCCGCAGGACCACTACCGATCCGAGACGAGGTTGCGTGCGCAACCCCATTCCACAAGAAACCTCACCAACAGCCATGGGGTACTGTTTCTGTCATGAATCATGATCTGGTAGACATAAAACCGCGGATCCAGACCGATGATGACCCAGCACAGCTTTAGGCTGTTGCTCGGGCCCGTGCAGGACATCAAACCGCATCGCCGTTCACCGATGTTCCGGCAGTCGGAACATCGTCTCTCAAGAAACCCTGCCAAGTGCTCCGCCAACGATCATGCAGCGATTCGTCCCGCTGGTCCCCAAGCTGGACAAATTCGTGCAGATCCTGGGGACCAGCTGGACATCTCGGGGACCATGCGCGGAACGATCGGGATGCTCCGGACAGCGTTGGCCTGCGGCGCCCGCTTAACAAGCTGATCCCACAATGCCGGGTTCGTTGGTGGCGGAAAAGCCGAACCCTGCCGCGCTGCGCGCGGGCTCTCTATTTGCTGACCCGGAAGGCTCCTGACCGTCGGTTGGTCGGCGCTGCGCACCTCCCGCCCGACGGTCAGGAGCCTTCACACACTATGCAGCTAAGCGCTGCTCTGGAGTCTTTCCACCAATACGCAATAAATCCATCAATATTGCGCGTTATCAATAGGTTAGCATCGCGGATTCCGGTGGCAATTGGCACTGGCCCGGTGACGATTGTCACCGTCCCATGAAGGCCGGCAATTCGAAGTCCAAATTCATCCGACTTTACAGCGCGTTATGACACTCTCGCAGCAAGGCGCCCTTGGTGACAGTTGTCACCGGCCTTGGAAAACGCCATTGCGCCAGGCGACAATTGTCACCACCGCATTTCGTTCGCACCTTCAGCCAAAACGCCTCTGAACCGAACCCATGGCTGCCCGCACCGACCCCGATTTTGGTGTCCGTCCGGGCAACAGTCCACCGCATCTCCTTGGCATGATCTTCGCATTTGACGACGCTTCAAGGAGGACCAGACATGCTCTCGGTATCGAAAATCAGTCGGCAAGCGCCGACGAGCCATCACGCCATTTTGAACACCGCATGGCCTGACCAGCCAGCTGCCGTCCCCGACGTGTCTGCTGACTGTGGGACGTAGGGGCATGGACGATCCCAAGCCTGTCAACGGTGTCCCGCCGCTTGGCATCGAGTCGATCGATCGTATCGGTGTCGTGCGGATTTCAGAGACGCTCGGCATCAGCCCGCAGGCCGTTCGCAAATGGCGGCAAAAGGGAAAGATCCCCGAAGACCGTCAGGGCGCTCTTCATCGGATGCTGGCCGCATTGCCCGAACAGGTTTCCGCTCTTCCCCAAGTTGCCGAAGTTTCAAAGGCTGTGCAGGTTGTGCCGACAGCGTCTCGGCGCGCAACCAGATCAGGTCTCGGGACTGGTGAGAGCGATCAATCAACACATCCAGCCTTGAGCGTGGCACCGGCGGATCCGCCGCGTCTCGAGGACATTGCCGGGCAGCATGCCAGAGCTTCGATGACCTTGCTCATTGCCGCGCGCGATGTCGATCAAGCCCGAGCCGTCGTCGACAAAGCAGCGGCGGCCGCGGACGGCCGGCCTCCGATTCCGCCGGTGCGGGGATACAAGACGCGCCTCGCCGTCCTCTTTGCCCTCGACTTCCCCATTCTCACGATGGCATTCGTCGCGGTAACCCAGGTCAGCCCGATCATCGCCGCCGGCTCCGCCATAGCACTCTCGCTCGGCCTCATCCTTTGTGCCCATGCTGCCGGTGCCCGCCTCCGCGCTCTTGCCAACCTCATTCCTGCATGGGCTCGCGATCTCACTACTCTCATCATCATGCTGTTGCTGATCGCTGCGGTGATCGGTGTCGCCACCGATCTTCGGCTGAAAGGCTTCGAACTGGACGGGCAGATTCTGAAAAGTGCGCAAACCGGGATCTTCAACGATCAGACGGCCATTCTTTCAGGCCTGCCCGAGCCCTTCATCTGGGCGATCGTTCGAGCGGCCGGGCTGGTCACCATCCTGCTCACGGTCTTCGGTGTCGTATGGAGCTATCAACACCATGGCCCGGAAGGCGCCTTTGCCCGTGCCGAGATGGCTTATCGAAAAGCGCTCCGCCGATATGCGTCTGCGGTGCAGCGCTCGAAGCTGACCTCGGTGGCGGCGCCTGCCATGGCGATCGGGGCTTTGATCACGCTGGCCACGGCTCAGCCCACCTATGCCGATACTTGTGACGGACCTTCAGTCCTGGCGTTCGTCGACACCACGACCGCTTATGACGATCGGGATCGTGAGCAGATCATGCCGGCGATCGACGACATGGTGAAGTCACTGGCGCCGGGCAGCCGTTTGATCATCAGGACGGTCCGTGATGCGCCGGCGTCCAGCCGGCTCTTGCTCGATATCTGCACTCCGGCGGCAACGACCTTCGCGTGGACGGTGAGAGATGTCTGGCAATGGTTGATCAGCAATCCCATGGATGCTCGGACAGCTGTCGCTGACTTCCACGCCGCCATTCGCGACGCCCTGCTGCCCGAGCTGCGCCAGCGGAGTGATGCACCCAGTACGGCGCTGGTAGACACACTTGCTCATTTCGCAGATGAAGCCGAACAGCTAAGCGCGATCTGGCTGTTCACCGATCTCCTCGACAGCGTCGCCGTTCCGACCGACGTGCTGCTCTCGCGCTCCGATAGCCTGACCCAGATCAGCGACCGGCCGCCCAAAATCACCGGTGTCGACGTCTACGTCGCCGGTGCCGGTCGTTTCCATGACCAAAAGCGTCGTCCTCTCACACCGAAAGAATATGGTGCCTTGATCGACTCCTGGGCCGGCTTCGTTCGCCAATCAGGCGGTGAACTTCACATCGTCGAATAAGAGCACCATCACGTCGTTGCCCGCACCGAACCCATTTTTGGTGTCCGTGCGGGCAACACGTCCTTCATGAGACCGATCATTGTGGACCTTCAGTCGATCAATGAAGGAACAACCACATGCCAACCGCACACACCGACAGCGAACGCGTCCAAACGCGTGTCTCACCGCAGATCAATGAAGAGATCGAAGCGCGCGCCGAGGCGAGAGGCCTGAACAAGGCTGAATGGATCCGCGTCGTGATTCTCGCCGCACTCGACCAGGACGCGGAAGACGGCGACGCCGCCAACAGCGCAATCAGCCGCCTCGGGCCCTATCTCGAAGCTCGTTTCGAGCAGCTCGAGTCACGCATTTTCCATGAGAACAGCGTCACGCTGCATCTTCTGTTCGAGACATTCAGGGAAGCCGTCTGCGCCTCGACCGCCGGCATGTCAGGCGCCTCTTCGCTGGCACCTGACGACGAAGCCGAGGCCGATGAGAGACGTCATGCCCTCTTCAAGGAAGCGGAGACCGAATTCCGGCGACGCTATGCGGAACTCATGGCCACGTTGAAGGGCATGCGCGACGAGGCCAAGACCAAATCCAGGGCCTTGGGGAAGCCATGGGATGGTTCGTCGGGCAGCAGCAGCGAAGGTCATTGACGATGGCCTGGCGCAATCGCAGCAATGATCGCGGCCGGTTTATCGGCCCTTTTGGACGCGGTTTCGGTGTTCTCTGGAATCGAACCGGCCATCGCTTCCGCGCCTATGGCATCGGCGCCTTGGCGCTTTTCGCCTGCTGGATCACCATCGTGCCGGGTTTTCTTTGGATCGTGGAGCCGACCTACAGCCTGATCGGGGCAGCCCGGTGGGCAACGGCGGCGCTGTTGGATCTGGTCGGCCTGCATGACTGGCGCTGGACGGTGGATACCGTTGACGGCGTGCAGCGCTGGCGATCCGAGTTCATCCGCTTCGATGCCTGGCACCTGGTGCAGGTCGATGCCGTGGTCGCCTCCCTTTGGAACGGTATGAAGGTCGCGACCGGCATCACCTTCATGCTCGGCATGGCCGGCTTTGCCTGGCTGCAAAAGAAAGGCCGAGCTGCCGGCGGCAGCCGCGTTCTTCGCGGGCGACCCATCACCTCCGATCGCAATCTTGCGGCAACCTTGCGCCGAGAGCGCCGCGCCTCGGATCTGTCGATCGGGCGCGTGCCGCTGATCCGGGAGAAAGAACCCTACGGCATGCTCCTGCTCGGCGCCCAAGGCACCGGCAAGACCTCGGCGACCGAGGCGATTCTTGAAGGGGTCGAAGCCCGGGGCGAACCTGCTGTCATCTATGATTATGGGCCCGGTCTGATGCCGCGCTTTTTCAAGGCGGAGCGAGGCGACGTCATTCTCAATCCTCTGGATGACCGCAGCGCCATCTGGTCGCCCTGGTCGGAAATCCAAAGCGTCGCCGACTGCGCGGCGGTGGCCGAGAGCTTCATCCCCAACGCTAACGAGCGCGATCCATTTTGGGGCGACGCCGGCAGACTGCTTTATGCGGAGGTTCTCGAGCGGCTGCGCACCGATCCCGATCGATCGGTCGAGAAGCTGCTGCACATTCTCCTGCGCATGACCCAGGTGGAGATGCGCGAGATCCTGGCTGGCACCAATGCCGCCAAGCTTTTTGATGAAGGCGCCGAACGGACCGGCAAAAGCGTCGAAATCCACAACAGCATCTACATCAAGGCGCTCGGGCTGCTGGAGGCCAACGCTGGCAGGACCAGCGACTTTTCCATCTACGACTACGTGCAGGCTCTCGACTCGCCGGCACCCGATCAAGGCCGGCCATGGCTTTGGCTGACCACCGATCCGCGAAGTTCACCGACCCTCAAGCCGCTGCTGAGCTGTTGGGTCAACGCGGTGGCAACCGCGTTGCTGTCGCTGCCGGAGCGGCTGGATCGGCGCTTGTGGTTCATCCTCGATGAGCTGGCCACCCTTCACGCGCTGCCGTCCTTGCCGCCATTCATGCAGAACGCGCGCAAGCGCGGCGGCTGCGCCCTGATCACCCTGCAGACCCCGTCGCAGCTCAAAGCCATCTACCGAGATGCCGACGCCCAGACCATCTTGAATGGGTGTCAGACCCAGGCGATTTTCCGGGTCTCTGATGCCGAAGGCTCGGAATGGGCGTCCCGCTCGATCGGCCATGCCGAGGTCGAGGAGATGCGTGAGAGTACCCGGCTCAGCTCTCATGGCCGGCGCGGGCATGAGGTTCAGCTCTCGGTCGACAAACGGATCGGCCCCGTGGTCATGCCCGCAGAGATTGCGATGACGCCGGATTGCCGTTGCTACCTGAAGCTCCCAGGGGACAGGCCGATCGCCCTGACCACGGTGAAGCCGCGCTCGCCCATGTCCGAAACGGACCTGACCCCGGGATTTGTAAGGCGACGTCATGACACCGGTACGGCCGGGGCTGCTTTGGCGCTGGCGTCGAGCACCACCGTGTTGCCGCCAAGCGCGCCGCCGGCATCGCTGGAACCGAAGACCAGACATGACAAACAGACAAAGCGTCAGAGCCAGCCCCACAAGAAAGAGAAGAGCCGCCCGGACAAAGCTGCGACCATCGATATGTTTCACGGCGACAAAGCCGGATCGAAGCCTGGATCGAGACCAGCCAACGGACAAGCACTAGGCAAGGCCGTCTGGGAGTAGAAGGATGCTGAGTATCGCTCCTGCCGTGGCTGACGGCAGCTACTATCTCGATGCCGAGAACTACTACGACGCGGATGCGCTTGGTGATCCTCAGTGGATCGGCAAAGCGGCTAGCGTCCTGGGTTTCACCGGACCTGTCGACGGCCATGCCTATGAAGAGATGTGCCAGGGCAATCTGCCGAACGGCACGACGCTCGGTAAGCTCGTCGATGGCGAGCGGCAGCACGCGCCGGGCTGGGATCTGACCTTTTCCGCACCGAAGTCGGTCAGCATCGTGGCCTTGGTCGGCGGCGACCGTCGGCTGGTCGACGCGGTCAATCACGCCGCCAGGGAGGCGGTGACATGGATGGAGGAGAATGCCGCCTGCAGCCGCTTCACCGAGGACGGCAAATCGGTCAGCCGCCACACCGGCAATCTTGCCGTGGCGATGTTCACGCACGATCTGACGCGCGCGCAAGATCCCCAGCTTCACGTTCATGCGGTCGCGATGAATGCGACCCAGGGGCCGAACGGCGAATGGCGCAGTCTGGATAGCCGGCACTTCTATTGGCTGTCCAAGGAAGGGGGCTTTCGGTTTCAGCAGGCCTTGGCCCTGCTGGTACGAAAACTCGGCTACGAGATCGAGGTCGACACGACCAAGGGCACGTTCGAGATCGCCGGTGTCCCGAGAGCGATGATCGAGACCTTCTCCACACGGTCAAAGCAGATCATCGCTAAACTTGGCGAAGCCGGTTTGACCCGCGAAACCGCAACGCCGGCAGAGCGTGAAGCGGCGGCCCTTGAGACCAGAGCACGAAAAGAAAAGACGATCGATTGGCCTACCTTGGCCAAAGCCTGGCGCTCCACGGCGGCTGAGTTTGGCGTCGACCTCTCGGCCAGCCGGAAGGAAACCACGAGCCAGGTTGATGGCAAAGGCCATAAGCAAACCGAAAGTGACGGGGCGTCCGAGGACATCATCGAGGCGGTTCGGACAGCCGCCCGGATCCTCGCGGAAAAGGAGATTGCCTTCGCCGATAAAGCATTGGTCGATGCCGGCGAAAGACAGGCTTTGGGCCGGGCCGATCGCAGCCAGGTGCGCCTGGCAATACGCCGACTTGAACAGGAGGGTTTCCTGCAGGCAAGAGAGGTCCCGGATTTCCAGCCCACCGCCGGCGGTCACATCCATGTTCAGGGCTGGACCACGGCCGAGGCCATTGCCATCGAGAAGGAGATGCTGTCGCTCGAAGATGACGGCCGGCTCACCGAGCCGCCGATCCATGGACCCCGCGCCGCGAATCGAGTGGCCGAGCGCGCTGCAGCTCAAGCCGGCAAGGAAGGCGAACCATGGCAAGCCGATCACGGCATGGCCCTGTTCGGCCTGCTGACCTCCGAGAACCGTGTGGTCGCGCTCGAGGGCTCAATCGGCTCGGCCGCGGACAGGCGGGTTGTCTCGACCTACCTCAAGGCTGCGGAAAAGCGTGGTTTCGAGGTGCATGTGATGACGCCGTCATCCGCAGCGGCGGCCGCGTTGCGTGACGTTATGGACCGACCGGTGAACACGAATGCCGCGCATCTCGGCGCGCAGTGGCGACGACGCTGGCAGGAACCGGAGCAGCGCTTGCTTCAGCCCTATCGCCCTCGTCCGTTGACGTTGGGATCGGCATCGTCGCCGCCGCGCCAGGTATGGGTCGCGCTGGACGCGGCACGTCTCGCGCCCTCGGCGACCCGTGATCTTCTGAAAGCGGCGGCGCACCGCCAGGCCCGCGTCGTTTTGATGGACAGCGCGCATGATCGGCAGCCCACCGCCTCAAGCGCATTGTCGCAACTCCACGCCTCGGGCATGACGAGTTTCCAGCTACCCGACCATAAGGATCGGTATCGCAATGAGATGTACCTGGCGATCGCGGCGCTGGCGCGGAGCGAGCCGACCGTCGCCTTCGAGCACATCGAAAAGGCCGGGGGACAGATCATTGAGATCGGCGCGCGATCACGCTCGATCGACGATCAGAACACCGCCCTGCAGCAGCGCCGTCACTATATCGCCGACCATTACGCCAATCTCTCACCCGAGATGCGCGCGGCGACCCGGATTCTCGACCTGACCAACAAGGGGCGCGACGCCCTCAATGTCGAGATCAGGGAACGATTGCTGAAAACGGGCGAGCTCAGCGGTCCGACGCTCAAGGTCGAGGTGCTGATCGCCAAACCTTTGACCCGAACCGAACGCAGCTTGGCGATGAGCTATCGCCCGGGTGACGTGGTTCGTTTCGGGAGCGGCTATCGCCAGACTGCGGAACGCCCAGCTATTGCCCGCGGCGACTATCTGAGGGTGCAACAGGTGGACGTCGATTACGGCAAGGTGATCCTGCAAAAGGACGATGGCCGCCTTGTCCGGTGGCAGCCGGACGATTGGGGCGCTACCAAGGCTGCGGCATACACGGTCGCCGAACGAGACCTGAACGTCGGCGAGAATATCGTCTGGACCCGAAAAGATGCCGCACTCGGCGTCAGCGCCCAACAGCGCGACAGGATCGTCAATATTCATCCTGAGTCGGCCACGGTCTCGGTCGATAGGAACGGAACGATCAAGACGATCGATCTCGGCCGATCGAAGGGCCTGGGCCTGGACTATGGCTATGCCGAAACCGTTCGGGCGAGGGTCTCCGTGCCGGGCGATGATATTCTCGCGCACCTGTCGGTCGACAACGCCAAAATGACCAACCTCAAAACCCTGACCGAGGTTGCCCTCCAATCCAACCATCTCACCATCGTCACCGAGAACAAGGCGAGGCTCGTTCAAGCAGCGGAGGATCGGCCAGGGCGTTCGCCGGCAGCGCTCGATGGACCTTCCGGCGTCTCCGGAGCAGCTCTCGATGCCGTGCGCACAGCGGCCGATATTCTGGCCGAGCGCCATGCCGTCTTCTCCAACGACACGCTGATCAAAGAAGCCGGCAATCAGGGTCTGGGCCATGCCAGCGACGATGACATCAAAATCGGCATCAAGGCCCTGGCTGGCACCGGGCAGCTGATCGGACGCGAAGCACAGATCTTCAATCCTGAGACGCGGGAATTCATCGCCGGCGAGGGCTGGACCACGCTCGCCGCCATCCAGGACGAGCAGAAGATGCTGGCGGTGGAACAGCGAGGCCGGGATGCATTTTCGGACAGACCCATTCTTTCCCATCGGGATGCCGTTCGTCTTGCCACCTGGAAGGAAGAGCAGAGCCCGAGCGACCGGGCGTGGAATGCCGAGCAATGGACCGCGACGGTCGGGATCCTGTCATCATCCGATCGCGTCACCGGTCTTCAAGGCTTCGCCGGCACCGCCAAGACAAGCACCGTGCTGGCGACGGTCTCGGGCGCCGCCCGCGGCGCCCGGCATCAGGTCAGCGCCATGGCGCCGACCACCGATGCCGCGTTGAAGCTCGGTCGTGCCATCGGCGCCGATAGCAAGACCGTCGCCCGGCATTTGGGCGAAGTGAGCCGTGTCCGGCCTGCCAACACCGAAAGAGCGCCGGTCTGGATTGTCGACGAGGCCTCCATGGTCAGTGCCAAGACCATGAAAGACCTGATCCGGGCGGCGGAACAGCATGATGCCCGTCTCATCCTGGTCTTCGACGTTCTGCAGCTTGGCAGCGTCGGCGCCGGCCGGGGCGCCGGGCAGCTGATCGAGCATGGCATGGCCACCCACTATCTCGATCACATCGTCCGGCAGTCCGAGAACCTGCGCATGACCGACGCGGTGAAGAGCCTCATCCGCCGCGATCCTGGCCGTGCGCTCTGGCATATGGAGGCAGCCGGCAGCGAGCTGCTGGAAGCCGGAAGTGAGGACGAGGCGCATGCCGCGATGGCCAAGGAGTATGCCTCGCGCTCGTCCGAGCATCGCGATCGGTCGATCGTCATCGATCCGACGCGCGACGGCGTCGCCGCGGTCTCGGATGCGATCCGAAAGCAGCTGATCGACAAAGGCGAACTGACGGGCGATCCGCTCACGGCCACCGTGCTCGAGGATGCCAGCCTGACCGAGCGCGAGCGGGCGACCTCGACCAGCTACCAGGAAGGCCAAATCGTCCGCCTCCTGCAGCCAGCCTCCATCGATCGGCAAGCGGTCGCCCGCGGCCGTTATCTCGAGGTCGAGGAAGTCACGGGCGCGGTCGTCACCTTGCGTGACGACGACAAGCTCCTTCGTTGGGAGCCGAGAGCGAACAGCCTGCATGTCCAGGTCTTTGATCCCAAGGAGAAGGAGCTGCAGGTCGGTGACCGAATTCGCTGGAGCGCCAACAACGACGCGATCAAGGCGGTGAGCGGCCGTCTTGCGACGGTGGTCGCGATTGATCCTGGCAAGCAGCGTATCGACATCGAGCACAAAGCCGGCGGACGTCACCAGCTCGACCTCACCTGGCGCGAGCACCAGCATTTTGACTACGGCTACGCCGTCACCGCGCAGCGCGCTCAGGGCGCCGATGCCTTCCCCATCATCAGCGCCCCGAGCTGGCGGGTGAATACCGTCCACCTCACCTTTGCCTATATCGCGGCCAGCCGGACGTCAGGCTCGGTCTTCATGGTGACCGATGGCCTGGATAAGCTGACTGAAGCGCTCGAAACGCGATCCGGTCAGCAAATCGCCGCCTTGGATCAGGAAAAGGAAACGGCAGGCTTGGCCGAGGCGAAGGTCCGTGAGATGGCCATCGAGCGGGTCGCTGCGCAGCAGATGGCGAATGCCTCAAGCGAGATGGCGGTGGCGAAGGAGCACTACCGGGATCTTGGAGGCCCAGGGTTGGAGCGATAGGCACCGCTCAGGCGAGTGAATTGGATCTATAACCCGCTCAACCCTTGCTGCCCGATATTTATTCAATCAATCGCTAACCGGTGAGGCAACAATTTTTTCTGTTTAAGGGATGAAATAAAATCCGATTCATATATTAAGAACTTCTTTGGAGACCTTTCGCAATGAGCTTGAGCGTACGACCTCTGGTCATATGATCCCCTGGAATGACAATCTCCATATCACAAGCCACGGAAATGGGGCGCGCAGCGCGAATTCAGTTGCGTGACATGGTTAGGAGCAATTTGGGTTGACGGTGTTTGCCAGTAGCCCGGCGTCGAGCGGTCCAGCCGGGGCCCACTTCGAAGGCCAGGTCGGCGCGACCTACATGCTGACAATGTTGGTTGGTGCGGAACCTCGCGGACTGCCTGGCACCAAGATCGACAGCATCAAACTACAGCGAGCAGCTGAGGGCAGACCGTTGGATGATGTGATCATCCATGCTCACGATGCGCGCGGCAACCGTGCTGTCCTTGAGATACAGGTCAAACGGTCCATCAGTTTTGCCCCAAGCGATGATGTTTTTCGAGCGGTCATGGATCAGGTGGCTACTGCCGCACTCCGATCCGATTTTTGGAATACTAGATACGAACTTGCCGTAGCCACCGCCCAGACGTCCCGCAAGATTGCGGGCCCCTATCAGGATGTCTTGACGTGGGCGCGACAATTAGATGCTGTAACCTTCATTTCGCGTATCAGTCGGCAGGGCTCTGCCAATGAAGATATGCGAACATTTGTCCGTACAGTCAGAACGCACTTGGGCGCTGCAAATGTACCTGATGATGACGAGACCGTATGGGGAATCCTCCGCAGGTTTCAGATTCTAACTTTTGACCTAACAGCAACTGGCTCTGCGCATGAGAATTATGCCATCGAGCGTGCAGCTCACGCGCTCAATGACAACGACACGTCGCAGGCTAGGAAACTCTGGAAAGCTCTAGTCGAGTTGACATTGCAGATTGCAGTAAGCGGTGGTCAGCGGACCCGGACCGATCTAATCGAAGATTTTAGGCGCCTATCGTTTCGTCTTGCCGGTGAACGACGCTACACTACCACTCGCGCCCTTATTGCCGAAGCTTCTCGTCAAGCACTAGCCGACATCGACGATCGTGTGCTGGATGCAAAACTGAGCCGCCACAAACACACCGCATCCATTCGCACAGCTTTTGATGAAGCTCGCTATGTAGAAATTCGTGGTGACGCGGGCGTCGGCAAGTCAGGGCTATTGAAACACATCGCTGAGCAGTTCACTGCAGAGGCTCGAATCATAGTCCTCGCTCCCGCCCGCGTCATACCGCGAGGGTGGGCTGCCATGCGAGCCACACTAGATTTTGACGGTACCGCGATTGAGTTACTTATCGATCTCGCTACTGATGGCGGTGCTTTGCTTTGTATCGACAATCTTGACCTATTCAGCAACGAAGAGCGCAGGACCGTTGTAGATTTGGTTCATGCTGCGGCTGAGGTTCCAGGCTTGAACGTGATTGCGACAGCGAGGCGGCGTTTTGGCATCGAGGATTCCAGTTGGTTGCCGAAAGACGCGCTTAACCTTTTAGGTCAAGCTGAGCCAATCCTTGTCGGAGAGTTAGACGAAGACGAAGTCGACGAACTACGTGACGCTGCTCCAGATCTTGCTGCTTTGCTATCGAATAGCCATCCCGCTCGCGGCATCACACGCAATCTTTTCCGGCTTACCCGCTTGGTAGGGCAAGCAAGGAACGCCCCGATGCCGCGCTCCGAGATCGACATGGCCGAGCAGTGGTGGCGAATGGCTGACGGGCGACGAGATAGTGGTCACCGAGAGCGCGCCCGTCTTCTTCAAGAACTGGCAAAGCAGGCCTTGACGTGTACTGAAACATTCGACGTTAGCAATCATCCAGCCGAAGCAGTTGAAGCACTTATTGCGAGTGAAACTCTACGCGATCTCGGCAACGACCAAGTTAGATTCCACCACGACGTCTTGTGCGAATGGGCCATCGCGAACCATCTCACAATAGAGCACAGTTCCATCAACCAATTGCCGCTTGAACGACCCGCTCCAGCTCTCTTAGCCAGGGGGGTAGAGTTAACCGCACGCTTCGCTCTTGAACGTTCGACCGATGGAGCGCAATGGAAGGCACTTCTTGATAGATTGAGTTGTGATGGGGCGCATGGATCGTGGCGTCAGGCAGCGCTCCTGGGACTCATCCACTCGGAGATCGCTACCGAGTTGCTACCACGTGTCTCCCGCATATTACTCGCCAAACAAGCAGCTCATTTACGTGAACTAATCCGACTTACTATGGCGGTCGATAGCGAGCCCTTTCGAGACTTCTTGGCACGGACGGGCATTGACTCTGACCTGTCGTTGGTAGGCCTAACCCGACCAAACGGACCTTCTTGGTCTCGGTTGATCCTATGGTTGTTGGCTATTGATGAGAAGCTGCCTGCCGCAGCAATTCCGGACGTGGTTGACCTCTACCACTCATGGTCGATCGGAATGATGGGGGCCGATCGGCTCACTCCAATGGTGCTTAGGTGGATTTATCGCTGGCTGTTCGAAATAGAGGAATCGCGTGACGTTGATGGCTTCGCGATGCGACGCCAGCCATTTGATGGTGAGCTTGAGCATGATCGGTTGGTGCCTTTAGAAAGAGGGCTTAGACTTGCATTTTCGCAGTTCAGTCATCGAGTGCCTGATCTTGCACAGCAATATCTGAGAGAGCTGAGCCGGCGCCGTCGCAATGAAGATGCGTGTCGTGAGATTCTCCGGTTTCGTGGTTCGCTAGCGCAGGCCGCTCCGTTGGAACTTGCTGAGCTAACAGCTTCCACTCTTATTGCGAAGCCATCGCGGCGAGAGCATCGTCGTCGAGATCGCCTTGGCGAGAAAGCGCTAACACACGTCGACAACAACTTTCTTCCCGAGTCGCCTGCCCAAGGCCCATTTTTTGAGCTCCTCACCCACTCTCCAGAACATGGTCTGCTCTTGATCCGCCAACTTATCGACCATGTGATCTCATTTCAAACCGAAGGAAATACTTTCGGCTCTGATGCTTTCACCATTTCCTTCGCTGATGGAGATCGTACCTTCCCGTGGGTTCACACTTATACTTGGGCACGGGGAGGGCATTGCTACAGCATCACGTCAGCACTGATGGCGCTTGAGGCTTGGGGACATCGTCGGATTGAAGCTGGGGAAACATTTGACGTAGTCCTCAAGGATATACTCGGCGAGGCTGGAGCTCCGGCTGCCTATGTGCTGGTTGCACTCGATCTCTTGCTGTCTCATTGGCCGAAGTCGGATGAGGCGGCAGTGCCTTTTCTGGGCTGTCCAGAACTTCTATGCTTTGACCTTCAACGTTACGCCAGTGACAACATTCAAGAACCAGATTTCTTTGGGCTCCGAGGATTACAAAGTGAGCCATCGGGCGTCGTCAGTGTTGATGAGCTTAAATCTCGACCTTCTCGACGCTTTACGCTCACAAAGATTCTAAGCGACTACATATTAGATCATCGGGCAGAACTGCGCGACGCGCTGACGACTTCGTTACAGCGTGCCAAAGAACGCCTCCCCGATCCCGACGAAACATCAGACCTGAGCGATCCTTCTTTCATGGTCGTCCATGGGCTCAATCTCATCGATCCAGGCAACTATCAATCTGTCACTGTCGAACTGGCCGACGGCACCAAGGCCGAGGCCCGTCAATATGTATCACCATCAGATGAAGATCAGCATTTCAGGGCCCTCGGCGAGGCATCGAAAGACGAATTCGCTGACACTAACATGCATGCTGCATTGGGCATCGTCGTCAACAATGCATCCCGCTCGTCGCCAGAACTAGTTCAAGCGGCAATCTCATGGGCTCAGAAAGCCACTGAGGCTCGGCATGAAGACGAACCGGCCGAGGCATCTATACGTGAACGTTCTATCGTTGCAGCCGCCATGATCGCTATGCGGGATGGAGGCCCTGATATCCGTGCTCAACACCGGGAGTGGGCGACAAAAATCCTTGATCGGGCCTTGCAGGTTGACTCGATCTCCACCCCCTGGGCCGACGCAGACCTTAGTATCAATACGGTGGCGATTGCATTCGTGGGCAAAGTTTACGCATTGCGCCAGCACGCGGCTGAAGATGTGCACGATCTCCTCGACATCCTTTCTCGAAGCAATGCTTCTGCTGCGCCCGGACTTGGAGCGACCTTGTCGGTGCTCCTGGGAATTGATGATCGGTTGGCGCGCGCGGTGCTTCGCGTTGCATTAGGGAGCTGTATACACCCCAAGCGTAATTGGGACTTAGATTCGACGGCGGAAGCAGCACGTGCAGATTGGAACCGGCGGAGGATCGATCTCATCGTGGCCGAAGAAATCGCTTGGCTTAATGGCAACGGCTTGGAACCCAATTGGCCAACCTTTCCCATCGACGGTCCGCGTACGCGACGTAAACCGCGCCTTCGACTAGAACAGAATTCCAGCGAACAGCGACCTCAACCCCGCGCTAGTTCCGATGAATTTGTCGACTATCAGGCGGCGAGTTTATGGATCGAAAATGGGGCGAGATCGATTGATGGGCAGGTAAAACCATGGTCACGGGAAATCATACGAGCCTACTCGGCATGGACAATAGCGGCGAACGGAGCCGATTTGGATGATGACGATGAGGCCACCAGTATACCGCATGAATGGAACAATGTTTATTTCGCTTTGCTAGCTCGATGCCTACCAGGGATGTCGCCGGGCGAGATAGAGGATCTCGTAACTAGATCAATCGCCATGATTCCTGACGAACAGTTTTTCGATGTCGCCTCCCAACTGCTACGCGTCGGCGATGAGGTTTTTTTCGAAGATGATGCAATCAATGAATGCACGGCCTTAGCTATCCGTTCCGCAATTGCCGACCGCCTGATCGAAAGCAGCCGCTTCCGACGCCTCAAGGGAAGTCGATCGACCGGCATCGACATGCATCTCGTACCAGTTGTCGCAGTCCTGTTCTTTAGCGATCATAGCTTCAGTCAACCGCCAGCATGTTATCTACGTGACCCTGCGATTAACCGGCTCAGGCCATTTTTTCCAGTGTTGAATCGAATAATTGAGAGTGGGCCATCTCTATATGTTGCAATTTTAGTCCTCAACCTGCTGGAAATCGCTCCTCGGTCAGATCAGCTTTCTTTCATGATAGCAGCCACGAGGGTGTGGTTGATGAGCTTTCCAGACGACAGTGTATTCTGGGTTGATCACGATATCGGTCGACGCGTATGTGCGTGGCTTGGCAGCGTTTGTTGCCAACAATCCAACGCGTTCGTCATCGGTGCTTCAGAGCGAAGCGAACTCGATCGCATTCTGTCTGCCTTGGTTACCCTAGGCGTTCCTGATGCCCGACGACTTGAGACCGCACTGGCCAAACAAGGGTGAAGCGCGATTTAGGGGCATCTTTTCCATTGCCAACGTGCTTGTATCACACATGTTCAAGACCTAGGTCTCCAGCCACTGCTCTAAGACGCTTATCACGAGTCCACAATCGTGCCTCCGGCGTAAGCCGGACGGCCGCAAGGAGGTGCGCATCGGTATAACCGATGCCGCGCCCAAACAGCGATTGCCCCTCGATCAAGGTCTGAACCTCATCATCGGTGGCGACGACCGCTTCTGGCAAGTTGCGCAGCAGAGATAGAACAGCGGACCTGTCCTTCAAATTGCCGAGGGCAAGTTCGCCGAGGACGTGCTGGTGCATGATGACCATGTTGTCGTGCAGCGCCTTGGCCAGCGCGTCATCGCCCTTCCGCAGATGGTCGATCCAAACCGATGTATCGACGAGCAGCATGTGAACGGATCAGGATGCCTTGGCCGCGCTGCGGCGACGAGGCGGTGCTGTCAGATCCGGCTGCGTTCCACCGAGCTGCGCGAGCCTGCGGGCGCTCTCGCGCGCGACGAGGGCCCGAAGTGCTTCTTGAATCAATGCCCGGCGCTCCTTGATTCGAGTCAGTTTCGCCGCCTGCTCGAGCAAGTCGTCGTCGATCGTAATGGTCGTGCGCATGCTGCTTGGCCCTCAATATGATCATCATCAAAACTAGCATCATATGATGCATCTTTCAATGCCAATGGAATCAGCCCACATGCGCCATCAGTCCACCTTCGGGATGCGCACAGCATCCTTCGTATAGACGTCGATCATGACGCGCAGCACATCGAGAACTATGATCTCATTTTCCGCTTTCAAAGGGATCTAGATCTGATCTCAGCCTTGCTGAGAAACCTGTTTCCGAGGGTTTCTGGCCGGACTCAGGCCTGAACGGGCTGCTTCGCCCGAAAAAACATGCACGCCCAACTCATTGTTTTTTCGTCTTGAATTCGACTTCTCTCATATTTTTCTCAAGAGCGTGCAATCGTTTCGCCCGAAATGGTGTCTTTAGGGGGAGAGACAACCTGGACGGCAATCATGAGAACCAGCAGACCCCTCTTCCGTAATCGTTGCCGGATCGTCGGCACATCGAGCTGCCTCCGAATAGGCTCTTGGATCGCACACGATATCAGCACGGTGCGGCTCGGCGCGGGCACGCTCCTCGCCTTAGTGCTGATGTCGAAATCCGCTCTGGCCTTCGACCTCGACGGGACGGCCTGGGCAAAAGTCGGACGTGATGTGGGTATCGATCCTCTGATGCTCTATGCGGTCGCGTTGACCGAGAGCGGCCGGCCGGCGGAACAGGGGCAGATCGAGCCCTGGCCCTGGGCACTCAACATTGAGGGCGATCCCATCTTTGCCGCATCCAAGGCGGAAGCGGCCATGCTGCTGGCGATCCACCGCGGCAGGTCCGTCGATGTCGGTTTGCTCCAGGTGAACACCCGCTGGCATGGCCATCGCGTCGACAGGCTCGACTCGCTGCTCGATCCCAAGACCAACCTCGGCGTCGGCGCGGCGATCTTGAGAGAAGCGCTGGCTTCGGCGCCCGGCGATCTGACCGCCGGCATTGGCCGCTATCACAGCGCCAGGCCCCAGCGGGCCAAAGCCTATGCCCGCACCGTGCTCTCGCTTTATCGGCACCTTCTTCATCAGCAGAACGAAAGACTGTCACCATGACCAGGGATGAGTGGACCGAAGCCATCATCAAGATCAATCGGCACTATGTCGTTGCGGTCGCCGAGCTTTGCCGAGGGCAGCCGACCATGGCCGGGGTCTACCTCAACATGCCGGAAGGTCATGTCGAAGCCTTTGCGCGATTCACATCGGACGATCTGGTTCGTTTGAATGCGATACCGATCGCCATCACCTCGCCGGTCTTGACGGCGCCCCAGCTGCTGGCCGCACGTTCGGTCGACGACATCCTCCGGCCGGTGCAGGCTGCCTTTCGCGCGCACGGGCGGGGGAGGACGTGATGTTCCACGCTGAACTTGCCGCCTGCAAGGACCCGATGGTGCGATCGGTGAAGGCGCAAAACATTGCCGTCGAGCTGCTGTCGCTTGGTCTTCGCCCGAAGCAGGTGGCCCTCATCACCGAGGTCAGCATCAAGAGAGTGAACCAGTTTCGTGAGGGGCTCATCCCGTCAGCAGCCGATCGGGCGGCACGACCGCCGATGTCTGCCGCCACCATGCTACGGCAAGCCGAGCTCCGGGCAGCCTCGTCCTTTTTCTTCAGCGTCTACCAGCGCGTCATGGCGGTCAGCGGCGTGCAGCGACCGGACTGGGCTACCTTTTATGAAGCCTACGAGATCTACGCCAATCAGAGCACCATCGTTGCCAGGGGCCAGGGCGAGGTCTTGCCCATCTTGCCGATCGAAGATGCCTTGACCCTGATCATGGCGCTTGAACAGGGTCATCTCGAAGCGGTGCTCTGCGAGGAGCACGACACCCGCTATCTCACCATAACCGATCATCATCGAACCTGGCGCTGTCCCTTTTGCACGCGCGCCGATCGAAAGAAGCCATCGAACGGTCGGCCCATGCCCCATGTCGTTGCCCGCACCGAACCCGATTTCGGTGTCCGTGCGGGCAACATCGAGCGCCGGTAAAGTCCTAGAGTCGGTGCATGGACCACCGAGGACCGACCATGACACCGCTGCCCCGCACCGTCGATGACCCGCCTTATTTCCTTTTATGGCGCATGGACGACTTCGCACCGCCTACCTTGATGCTGGCGGTCGGCTTCCTGCTTGATGCGCCTTTCCTTATGGCCTTTGCCGGGCTGGTGCTCGGCTTCTTCTATCAGCGTTATCGCGAGGGCAAGCCCGAGATGTTCGTGCTTCACGCCATGTACTGGTACGGCGCCTGGCCGTCCCGCGGGCGCACCATGCGCAACCCCTTTCAGCGGGTGTATCTACCATGAAGCTGGACCTGTTCATGCGCGACTGGGCCGGCACGCGCACCCAAAACCGCTGGCTGTTCCCGACGGTTGCGGGCCTCTCAGCCTGCCTTCTGATCCAGACCTTCGCCTTGGTGAGCCGGGATGAGATCGTGGTCCTGGTGCCACCGGAACTGTCGGCCGAGATGGAGGTTGCCGGCTTCCATGCCGATCAAGACTACACCAAGGCCTGGGGCCTCCATATCGCCACGCTGATCGGCAATGTGACGCCGGGCAACGGCGCGTTCATCAAGGAGTCGGTCTATCCGCTGCTCTCGCCCGAGGTGCATGACCAGGTGACCACGATTATCGAACGCCAGCTCGATCAGCTCGACCGGCATCGCGTCGCGCTTCGCTTCGAACCGCGCCGCGTGCTGCAGAAGGGCAAGAGGGTCTTCGTCTTCGGCTATGGCGTGACCAGTTCGGTCGGCGGCGCGGACGAGACGCGCACCAAGCGGACCTATGAGGTCGAGCTGGAGATCGAGCGGCACCGCCCGGTGATCCGCCATATGAGCACCTATGAAGGAGAGCCGCGCACCGACGATCGGGCTGCCTTTGTCGCCCCACGGGAGGACGCGTCGTGATGTCACGGAACGCAGCGATGGCCGCGATTTGGGTGCTGACAAATGTTCAGCAGGCCGCCGCTCAAGGCGCGACGGAGCGTCAGCCAACGTCCGGTGAGATCGCCCTTCCGGCGGTATCGGCCGAGGCCGACCCACGGCGGGCAAAGGCAGGAAAGACGAACCGGGTTCAAGTCGCTGACACCTTGCAGAAGATCACCGTCGAACCGGGGGTGAACGAGATCATCCAGATCGCCGAAGGTCACCCCAATCGCATCGTCACGCCGTTCAAGGCGCCGCGTGTGGTGACCACCGCAGCCGCCAGCGTCGAGACCAGCGACAACGTGATCTACGTGGCCCCGACCGGCCCGGCGCTGATCACGATGTTTCTCACCGAGACCGGCGATGAGAGCGTTTCGATCAGCCTGACGCTGCAGCCCAAGAAAATCCCGCCACGCGAATTGCGCCTCGATCTGCCGCCCGGCGTCTTCCTGCCCGACAACGGCGAAGGGGATTCGCTAGCGAAGCGGCGGGGCCGGTCTGACAGCGACCGTGCCTATGTCGCCAGGGCCGGCGAGGTCTTCGATCAGCTGGCGCAAGGGCGCGTCCCGGATGACCTCGCCTTCAGCGAGCAGGCCCCGCCACCCTATCCGCTCTGCACCGTCGAGAACGGTTACGAGGTCTCCTTTGCCGAAGGGCAATACCTCCTGGGTCAGAATCAAGAGGTGTATGTCGGGGTGGTGCGCAACAGCGGCCCGGCGGTGGCCTCCTTCCAGGAACCCTGGTGCTACAGCGAGGGCGTGATCGCCGTTGCTCTTTGGCCGCGAGCCACTCTGCAGCCCGGCGAATTCGCGGAAATCTATCTGGCGCGCACTGTGCCTGATCCGTCCGACATCGATCTCCGTGCACCCCGTCCCTCTCTCCTGCAGGCGAGAAAACCATGAGATGGGACCAGCTTTCCGCGCGCTCCAGGCGCTGGCTCTCGGTCGGCGGCGTCGGTGCCGGCGTGGTCCTCGGCTCCTGGGCGATTGTCTCCGGTCTCTCCGATGGCTCAGGCAGAGCGACGCGCGAACAGGTCAACGAATCGATACTGACCGACGCCGATACCCAACAGACGACCATCGATCGCCTCGCAGCTCAGCTCGACTCGTCACGCTCGGAGAATGCCGACCTCGCCAGGAAGCTTGAAGAGCTCGCGGAACGGCAGCAACGCATTCCGGCGACGGTGGCGAACCAGCTCAGACGATCCCTCGACCGAGACGGAGCGGCAGAAGATCGGGAGCTCGCCGGCCGGCTCCAGCAGTTGGAAGTCCAGCTGGAACGGCTTGCAGAGCAGACCAAGGCTGCCGAGGACAGAAGGACAAAGACGCCGACCGATCTCTCGACAGTCGCAGAACAGCCGGACAAGCCGAAGCGCGATGCCAGGTCGGAACCGGAGACGGTTCGAGTCGCCACGCCGGGAATCGCGTTTCCCGATACCGGCAAGCCCTCGACCGATCAAGAGCCGGCGTCGATCTTTCGGGAGCAAACGCCGAGACCGTCAGCAGCCCAGCCCGATGGCGCGCCGTCGTCAGACGTCGACAATGCCGGACCCAACGGTCAGGCGCTGGCGATTCGTTTTGTCTCGAAACGCGATGCGGATGCCGCGATCGAAGGCAACGCCGACATCCCACTGACCGGTGAGAATCTGTTCAAGCTGCCGGCGACGACCATTCTGACCGGGACATTGATCACCGGCCTGGATGCGCCGACCGGCGCGCAGGCCCAAGGCGAACCGCTGCCCGTCCTTCTTCGTCTGAAGAAGGAAGCCATCCTGCCGAACCGCTTCAAGGCTGACGTGCGCGAATGCTTCGCCCTTCTGGGCGCCTATGGCGACCTGTCGTCGGAGCGCGCTCACATGCGCGGCGAGACAATGTCCTGCGTCCTGAATGACGGCACGATTCTGGAGCAGCCGCTCAAGGCCTTCGCCGTCGGCGAGGATGGCAAGGAAGGCCCGCGTGGCCGGCTGGTGCGCCGCGAGGGCACCTTCATCGCTCGAGCGCTGCTGGTCGGCTTCCTCGAAGCCGCGGCCAATGCCTTCGACGACAATCAGGTCGCCGTGATCGGCGGCGGCGCGTCGGATGTTCAGGATGCGCAGGCCGTCGCCACCTCGCTGGGCGGGGCGGCCGCCGGCAGCGCGCTTGGCAGGGTGGCCGATTGGTACATCGATCAGGCGTTCCAGCTCTTCCCGGTCATCGAGATCGATGCCGGCCGCGAAATCGACGTGGTGCTGACCAGCACCTTTGAAATGAACCTTCCCCCGGAGGATGGATGATGCGCTTCACCATTCCTGCAGTGACGGGCCTGGCCATCTCGGCGGTCGCCGCCTGCTCGCCCGGACAGTCGGAGTTCAGCTGTCAGGGCTACCCGGACGGCGTCTCCTGCATCAGTGCGCGCAATGTCTACGAGCTGACCAATAGTCGCTCACGGGTCACGCAAGACATCATCGAAGGCCGCGACGTCGCGGGCGGTCCTGCCGTCGGTGACGTCCTCCGGCCTTTGCCGACCTCCGATCCAAAGACTACCCTGGCGCCGCCTGTTGGCGCCGATCAACCGGCGGCCGAGCCTGCCGAAGGCGTGATGCGCGTTTGGGTCGGGCCGCATGCGACAGCGGGCGGCGACGTCACCGCGCCGAATTACGTCTATTCGCGCGTGGCCTCGAAAGCGCGTGATGACGGCGCCATCATCCGTCGATTCGAGCCGCTGAAAGGCCGGTCGGAACCCGCTCGCGCCCAGGACGATCGACCGCTGGAAGCCGGTAATGTCGTGGTGACGGCAAGACCGCATCCGACGGAGGACGGGTCAAACGCGTCTCCGTCACACCCCGTCGCCGCCTGGGCGACCAACAACGTCCGGGTCGCCGAGATCTACTTCGAGAGCGGACAGGCTGCCGTGTCAGCCAGCGGACAAAACCGCCTCAAGATCGCCACGTCCAGACTGGCAGAGCTCAATCCGCGCGCCGTCCTGGTCGCGGGCTTTACCGATCGCGTCGGATCGGAGGAGGCCAATCAGCGGCTGGCCAAGCGTCGGGTCGATGCGGTGGTCAAGATCTTGAAGGAGCTGGGTGTGACGGCCGAGATCATCGACGCCGCCCAAGGCGAGCCGGAAGAGCTCAATCCCGCACCGGACGGCACCCCGGATCCCAACAGCAGAAAAGTCTGGGTCGTTGCCCTCGATGTCGCGCCGAAGCCTGCGTCCGCGGCGGCGGCCGCTCAAACCGGGAAACCGGCCTCCTTGACGCCTGAGACGGTCAAGAAAGCTGAGGTCGAGGTAGCCCCCAAGACACGCAGACAAAGCCTGCGGCGCGATCCCGATGATCATGGCGACAACGACGAACGTGATCGCGGCGGCAAAGACCACCAGCCGGGCATGCGGCACTAGCCGGCGTCACGGAGACAAACACAGCGTTATCCGCCTGGCGTCGGATAACGTGAGGTGAGGATGACCCTCATGGGCAACCCAAGGCTGTTCAGTGTTACTGCTGCTCTACTCCTGGCGGCTGCGGCGACAGGCTCGGCGCAATCCTCGGATGCCGGCCGGTATTTCGAGCGCGGCGCAGAAGGCTGGTTCTGGTATGAGCCGGAACCGGAACCCACGCCGGACCCCGTCATCGACGTCACACCTTCGGTGGCCGAGCCGGATCTATCCGCCCCGACCGACAGCCCTGTTTTCGAGGAGATCAATCCAGTCGATCCCAAACCGTTGAGCGCCGCCTGGTTCCGCGCCAATCTCGATGACTACCGCGACCGCGCGCTCGACGATCCTTCGCCTGAGAATGTCGAGGCCTATCTTTACCTGCAGCGGATCGCCCTGGAGCGTGCCGGCAGCTTTGCCGAAGCGAGCGCCGCCGCCGCGGTGAAGGACCCGTGGCTGGACGCCAATTCGGAGCGGCCGATCGCAACCTATGCCGCGCAAGCGATCGACGCCCAGGCTGAGACGGCGCGCACCACCGTGCTGGGCGAGCTGGCAAAAGAGGCGGGAATCCTCTTCTTCTATCAAGCCGATTGTCCGCTCTGCGACAGCCAGGCGGGTGTTCTGAAGCTCGCTGAAGACCTCCACGGCTTCGAGATCATGGCGGTTTCCCCCGACGGATCACCACCGCCTGGCGGTCTGACGACGCACCGCCAGGATGAGGGCCAGGCGGCAAGCCTGGGCGTGGCGGCCCTTCCCGCGACCTTCCTGATCCAGCCTCCTGATCTCATCGCACCGATCGCCCAGGCGCCTTTGGACCTCAAAACGCTGGGGCGGCGCATCATTGGCCAGGCCCATGCCGCCGGTCTCATTCCCGATGACACCTACAACGCGACCCGCGCGATCCAGCGGCCCTTCGATCTGCCGGCCGACTTCAGCGATCTGCCACCGGATGTGTCGGACGATCCGAAGCAGCTCGTCGCCGAAATCCGCCAGAGGCTCGGCCTGCCGACGTCAGGAGATCGACGATGACCGGAAAGCTCGGTCTTTGTCTGCTGGCGGCTGTGCTCTTCACCTTCGCCGCGGTCATGCCGGCGAGAGCCGATCTCCAGGACGAGATGAACGTCTTCTTCGACAGCCTGGCCAACACCACCGACCCCACGATCACGTCGACGGCAAGACGCGGCGTGATCGCCGGCGGCAATGTGCAGATTCGCAACCGCATCGTCGACACCAATCTGGTGACCTTCACGCCGCCGAGCTTTCAGGCGGGCTGCGGCGGCGTCGATCTGTTCGGCGGATCGTTCTCCTACGTCTCCGGCGATCAGATCATCCCGTTGCTGAAGGCCATCGCCAGCAACGCCGTCGGCTACGCCTTTCAGATCGGCCTCTCCGCGATCTGCGAGACCTGCATGGGCGCGATCGAAACCATGCAGAAGAAAGTGCAGCAGCTCAACCAGCATTTCGGCAATAGCTGCCAGCTGGCCCAGGGCCTGATCAACGACGGCCTACACGCCGCCGGCTACAAAAAGCACTCGGATGCGTCGCTGATCGCCGCCGGCAGCGGCGCGGTCGAAGACATCTTCGACGCGCAGAGCGGCGATGCTCTCGGCGACGCCCAGCAATCGGCGCCGGAACAGGTTGCCGAAGAGATCACCGGCAACATCGTCTGGCGCGCCCTGGTGACCCAGGATGCGGCTGGCCGTTTTCCCTTCGGCGACGAGCAGCTGCTCGAAGTCATGATGAATCTCACTGGCACCATCATCGTCGCGTCCCCGGTCGACGACGGCGACGGCACGACGGCGCCGCTGGTGTTCATCCCCGCCAATTATCTTCTCTTCGAGGCCATGCTCGAAGGCGGTGACGTGATCATCCAGAGCTGTGGTGGCGACACCGGCGCCAATGGGTGCCTAGAGCCCGCAACCGAGATCATCACGCTCGAGGGATTCGAGGAGCGGATGAGGCGGCTTCTACTGGGCGACGACATCTCACCCGGCATCGTCGCCAAGCTCAGGGCGAATGATCAGGAGCTCACCGATGAAGAGAATGAGCTTCTGGCGAACATCCCGGGCGGCGCCAGTGGTCTGCTCGTCAGACTGGTCAGCATCAGCGGCGATGCGGCCACCACCTTCGTCGAACTGCTGATCCCGCATCTCTCGACGGAGTGGGCGAGGATCATCACCCGCGACCTGATCGAGACTGTCGCCCTGGCGATCACCCTGATCGACAGCGAGCACACGCCGGGCGTCGACCGCCTAGTCGAGCAGGCGCGGCTGCGGCTCAGCACCGAGGTCGAGCAAAGGCAGCGCGAGCACGGCCCGCTCGCCGATCTGATCCGCTCCTACAACGACCTGCTCGACGCCTCCGAAAGCACGATCTTCGCCCTGCAGAACGACGTGGTCGAGCGCCCCTAGGAGTTCATGAGCCATGGATATCTACTCGATCGGCGATGCCAGTTTCCTGGAGCAGGTGGTGCAGGCGGTGACCCTCGCCTCCGGGTCCGGCGAGTTCGCCACCATGGCGAAGATCGGCATTCTCTTCGGGGTGGTCCTGATCGTCTTTCAGGCGCTCCGGTCTGGTGGCCGCGATTTCAATTTCACCCAGATCGGCATTGCCGGACTGCTCTACGCCCTGGCCTTTGGCAGCACGCAGACCGTCACCATCACCGACGCCTACACCCAGGATGTGCGCGTGGTCGACAATGTCCCGACCGGCGTCGCCGCGACCGGCAGCTTTCTGACCAGCATCGGTTTCAATCTCACCGAGCTGTTCGAAACGTCATTCTCGACGCCGACCATGACCGAACAGGGTTACGGCTTCTCCCTCGATGTCTTGAAGCGGGTGCGCATGAACACTTTGACCGTGCATCACCTGGGTGCTGCGAATGCCGCCAAGCCGGGGTCCGACTTCTACGAAAGCTGGTCGCAATACATTAAGACCTGCACGCTGATCGGTATGGAGCTCGGCTTCATCAAGCGGGACGAGCTGTTCCGCACACCGGATTTCATCTCTGGCCTGAGGTTTGAATCGCCCAACTTCGCCACCAAGATTCAAACGGAGGCGGTGCCCGAAACCCTGACCTGCACGCCGGCCCATGATCTGCTGGACGTCTACACCCGCACGTCATTTCTGCCGGCCTTCAAGCAGGAGATCCTGCCGGCGGTTCTGGATCTGGATCCGCCGGCCGGTGCCGCCGAGGTCGAAGAGGTGATCAACGATGCTTTGAACGGCCTTGGCGTCGGTCCCGCAACGCAATCGAACTTCACCACGCAGGCGCCGCCGGTCACCGCCGATGACTTCATCATCTCGTCCGTGCTGGTGCCGATCTATTATGAAGCGGTGCGCGAACGCTACATCCAGGACGGCAAGTTCGCCTATGCCGAGACCATCGACGACGCCGTGCGTGCCCGCAATTCGCAATGGATGGCCAATCAGAGCCTGTTCGATCGTTTCTTGCGGCCGATGCTGACCTTCATCGAAGGCTTCGTCTTCGCGGCGACCCCGATTCTCTCCCTGCTCATCCCGATCGGCGCCCTCGGCATTGGCGCGGTCGGCCGGTTTCTGCTGGTGGGTGCTTGGATTCAGCTCTGGATGCCGGCGCTCGCGATCGTCAATCTGTTCATTCACGACGTGGTCGCCGGCAAGATGACCGCCGTTGCCGATGCCGGCACGCCGCTGACCAGCCTCGCCGGTCTGTTCCATGGCGATGACATCATCCAGACCTGGCTCGCCACCGGCGGCCTCATGGCATCCGCCGTGCCGGTGCTGACCCTGATGCTGGTATATGGCGGGGCGATAAGCGCCAACTTCTTCGCCACGCGCCTCCAGGGCGAAGACGTGGTGATGGAGCGTCAGGCCTCCGGCTCCGCCATGAACCCGGTCGAGCGCCTGCACATCGATCCTCTGGCCACCCACAATCCCACGGTTGGTCTGCCAATGCAGACCGGCGCCGCGGCACGGCTGCCCGCCTACAACATCTCGTCGCGGGTCGGGCAGATGGAAGAAAGCGCGCACAGCGCAAGCCAGCAGGCAAGCGAGCAGTTCGAAAGCAGACTGGCGCAATCGGTCAGCGAGACATGGGCAGCGCAGCAGTCAGCGAGCATCGGACAGAGCGGACGACAAGGCCTAGTGGTCGAAGGCGGACAGGTGGAAACTGCTGTCCAGAATCACTTTGGTGAGCTTGTCCATGACATCCAGTCGCAGACCGGTGTGACGAACTCCGAAGCGACGAACTGGCTCCTCCGCGGCAGCTTGGGTGGATCGATTCCTAAGATCGGCCTTGGAGCTGATGGCACGGTTTCTGACGCGGAGAATAAAATCGAACAGTCCTCAAAGAGCGACCTCTGGAAGCAGCAATTCTCGGATAGGATGGCAAATAGCACCGAGGCGAGAGCCAGTATCACTGAAGCGGTCGCCGCAGACATCGTGGGCAACACGTCTGATGCCTACATCAGTTCCGAAGTGCTTGGGCAAGATGAGAATCTTGTGGCGTCAGCGCAGGATGTTCTGTCCACCAGCAGGGCGTACAGCGAAGCGGAGAGCGCTGGCGCTGCCCTTGAGGGTGCCCGCCATCTCAACGCGGAAAACCTCGTTCCAGCGATCCTCGCCAATCCCAACGCCAGAGAAGCACTCCGCAACGTCATCGAGCAATATGGCCTCGACGAGCAGGTGGCGATGTACAAGGAGTACGCTGGTGCGCGAGACCTGGGATCATTTATGGGCAACCAAGACGCTCTGGACGCCCATGCCGAGTTCTATGTTGCGAGCCAGCAAATCGGCGCTGGCCAGGAAGATTCAGCGCACATCGCTGCCAGTGTCGCCGATGTCCTGGAGCTGGCCGAAGGCATTCCTGCTCATATCGGTGATGCGGGCCGCAACAGCGGACTCATGGGCAGTGGCCCAGGCTTCGGAGCGACGACGCATGAGGTTCGTAGCGGCCATGCGAGCGGACATGCCGGGCTTCCCGATTACCACCGGAACATGGAGAGCTTAGGGCAAGGTGTTGAAGATCTGGGAGGTGGAGCCCCCTCAGCCAATCAAGTGAATCAACAGGCTGTAGAAGAGCAGAGGTCGGAAAATGTTGAGAGGCACACGCAGAAAGCCGCAGAAAACAGCGCCAAGCAGAAAGAAGTTTTTGAGGAGGTCGATACAGAAATTCTTAATGCGCCCGGTCGTGCGTACGAATACTTGAAGGATAAGCTCGGCGATTAGGATCTGAAAGCCCGCTGATCGCCTCGAAAATCAGCCGAGTATTTCGAGATCTCTTTGGCGCCGATAATCATCCGATGACTGCTCCGTCATCGCACGACGCCGCTCGGCTTCGTCATACGCTTGTTGTATGGAGCGTTCCGTCTCTTCTCTGTCTTTCATTTGCTGGAACCAACTACGCGGGGCATGCATGTCGTCCAATCCCCGAATACGACGGTAGATAGAGATGATCAAGATAATGAAAAAGAATATGTAGAGGCCAGCGGTTACCATGGCTAATCCATATGCGAATTGCTCCTCGGTTCCGAAAATCTAACGTAGACATGCCGCCTTTGGCTAGAAGCGTCATCCGTCCGCTAGCAGGAGTGGGTGGAAAGGACCGCAGGTGAACCATGCGGACTCTTGAACGATCAGCTCATCGCTCAGTTGCGCCCTTTCCCGCAAAAATCTTGTCGCGGAATTTGGCAATGCGCGAAACTCTGGTAGCGGGTTTCTTGGCCGAGTTGAGATTGATTACATAGCTCTTCCGACGCCCAGGCGTCAGACTGTAAAAGGCTTCGGCGAGTTCGTGATCAGCCTCCAAAGCTTCCGCCAGCTCTTCGGGCAACTCGATGGCGCTCTGCTCTTTTGGCGCTTTGACGCCGGCCTGCGCATAACCCATGGCCTCCTTCAGATAGGAGTGAATGATCGGCTCCAATTCGGCCACTTGGCCGTTGTTCTCGAAGCGGATCATGTCGGGATGCTGCGTGTTCGGTCCCTGCTTTTCGAGCACGCCGTCGGGGTCTTTCATCAGGGCGGCGTTGAAGAAGCTCATGCGAAAGTCGCCGCGAAACGCGCCGAGGATCACGATATTGCGGCCTGCATGCATGTAGCAAGGATGCGCCCACTTCACCATCTCGGCGAGCCCGGCATCGAGGCAAATCCGACGAAGTTCCTTCAGGCCAGGGTTCCATTGACGCGTCGAGCAGTCCGGCGTGGAGAATCGTGCGCAGCGTCCGCATCCTTTTGAAAAATAATCCTCGATGTCGATGATCATGGTCATGGTCATGGTCATGGGGAACGATCGGTCTGCCATGGATCGTAGGTGCCGAAATTCCACAAATGACCTTCCGGATCGCGGCATGAAAACCCACGCCCTCCATAGTCCTCGTCCTTCGGCTCCATGACGATCTCCGCACCGGCAGCCCTGGCTTTGCCGCAGAGATCGTCGACCTCCGGCACGACGATATAGGGACTTTGCGTCGTCCCGCCGAGCGCCGCCGGCGTCTGCTGCAGCTTGCCGAACGCGGCTTCTCGGGCGCTGCCGAGCATGATCATGGCCTCGCCGAGGACAAGCTGGGCGTGGGCGATGCCGCCGTCATCGTCTTGGACGACGAGATGTCTGGCAAATCCGAAGGTGTCGCAAAGCCACGCGATCATGCGCGACGCATCGTCGTAGCGCAGGGTCGGGATGATGGTGCCGGTCATTCGGTGTCCTCCTCTCAGCGCTGCAGCCTCTATGAGCATCAACACCCCGCTAGCGGGAACAGTCCTCTGCAACGCCGGTCGAAATCCATTGAGAACGTCTAAGGCGTTCGAGGCTCTGCCCCCAGCCGATCTGGGCCAGCATTTGATAGTCGAGGGCGAGGCCGGTCTGAACGAGGACAATATCCGTCTTGTCGCCTTTGGCTTCGAACCGAATGTCGACTCTGGAAGGTCTCGACGGTGATCTGACGGTGTCCGGCATGTCGGCGACGCAGTGATCCGCAACCTCGAACGAGAGCGAGGTCGGCCGGTGCACCTCGATATAGGTCCCGGTCATCGGACAGGATGCGCCGGACGGCGCCGTCATCTGAAAAATGAAGCGGCCACCGGCCCGCGCTTCGAGCTTTTCGACGACCGTCTGGTAGCCTTCCGGGCCCCACCAGGTTTCCAGGAGGCGCGGCTCGATCCAGGCATCGAACACATCGTCGAGGGGGGCGTCGACCGTATGGCGAACTTCAAGCCGCCCTTCTGCACGGGTTCGGCTCACCGCTTTTTCCGCGCCATCGTTTTGTCGAGCCGCTTCAACGAGCCCTCCCAAAACCGGCGATAGGCTTCGAGCCACTCGCTCAGCTCCTGCAGCGGTCCGGTGCTCAGCGAGCAAACGCGGCGCTGGCCGACACGGCGGCGTTCGATCAACCGCGCGTTTTCCAGGACGTCGAGATGCCGAGAAATCGCCGATTGGGTCAGGCCGAAGTTTTCAACGACTTTGCCGACGGACAACTCCTGGTTAGCGAGGAGGCCGACGATCGCGCGCCGGGTCGGATCCGACAGCGCCGAGAAGGTAGCATCCAGCATATATCACCTCTTGCTCATATGCTCATGTTATTATAGATCTGCTGAGGAATTTACAAGCGATGAGACGGTTTGCAAAGACGGAGGTCGAGATCGATGAGCTATGTCGATGGGTTCCTGATCCCGGTTCCTGAAGCCAGCAAGAACGAATACGTCAGACTGGCCGAGGTCGCGGCGAGCGTCTTTCTTGACCATGGCGCGCTGGAAGTCGTCGAGACTTGGGGCGACGACTTGATGAAAGGGGAGGTGACCGACTTCTACCGCGCGGTCAAAGCGGAAAAGGGCGAAACCGTCGTCCTTTCCTGGATCGTCTGGCCGACGAAGGCAGCGCGCGACGAGGGCAACCGAAAAGCCATGGATGATCCGCGTTTCGCGTCGTTTGCGCCCAACGAGATCTTCAACGGCAAGCGGATGATCTACAGCGGATTTCAAACCATCCTTCACCGGAAGGCCTGACCAAAGAACCGACAGCGGAGAACGCAGATGACCAACCAGCACGGCGATTTCATCTGGTACGAATTGATGACGACCGACGCCGACGCGGCGGGGAACTTTTACGGCGGCCTGCTCGGCTGGCGTTTCAAGCATGCCGGTCAGCCGGGCATGGACTACCGCCTGTTTTCCAAGGACGGAACGGACGTCGGCGGCGTGATGCCGTTGACGTCGGAGATGCAGGAAAACGGCGCGCGTCCGCTCTGGGCCGGTTATATCGGCGTCGACGATGTCGACGCCTCGGCGGAGGCGATCGCCGCAGCAGGCGGCGAGATCCAGATGCAGCCGCGGGACATCCCTGACGTCGGCCGTCTGGCGTTCGTCAAAGATCCTCAGGGAGCGCACTTCTACATCATGCGCGGTTCCTCCGACCGAGCGAGCGAAAGTTTTGCCACCCATGAGCCACGCGAGGGCCATTGTGCCTGGAACGAGCTGGCTACCAGCGATCCGGCGGGCGCGAAGGCGTTCTACGGCGATGCCTTCGGCTGGGTGAAGGCCGACAGCATGGATATGGGGCCGATGGGCGAATATGAGATGATGAGGAACGGCGCCGAGCGCGACTTCATGTTCGGCGCCATGATGAAGAAGCCCGATGACATGCCCATGTCCCTTTGGAGCTTCTATTTCCGGGTGCCGAGCATCGATGCGGCCGTTGGCTATATCAAGGAGAATGGCGGGCAGATCGTCAACGGTCCCATGGAGATTCCTGGCGGCGACTTCGCTCTGAACGGCGTCGATCCAGAGGGCGCCTTCTTCGCGCTGGTCGGCAAGAAATGACGAACAAGGGCGATGGCGGAACGCTGAGAGGAACCTGTCATTGCGGACGTGTGGCCTGGACGCTCGATGCGCTTCCCGAATCGGCGACGGCCTGCAGCTGCACGATCTGCCGGCGCTACGGGGTCCTTTGGGCCTACGGCCATATCGGCCATGACATCCACGTCGACGGCGCGACCAGCAGCTATCGCCGCGCCGATGGCGGCGCTCTCGACTTTCACTTCTGCCCCGAATGCGGCTGCGTCACTCACTATGTCGCGACCAAGCCCGGCGACGACGGCCGGAAATGGACGGCGGTCAACCTGCGCATGACCGACCCGAGCCCGATCGAAACCTTGCCCATCGACCATTTTGACGGACATGAGACCTGGAAAGATCTGCCGAGGGATGGCCGAACCGTGAAGGACATGTGGTTCTGACAGCCGTCGGTTGGACATGAAGATTTTGGAGTGTGATGGCTCAACAGGGCGATTTTCCAGACACCGCTTTGTCGAAGGTCATAGGAGACGACGATGACAGATAGGTCCCAAGTCAACACCTGCATCTGGCTCGAGAAAGATGGCTTGGAGGCGGCGCGCTTTTACACATCGCTTCTGCCGAATTCGGAGGTTAAGGACGAGCATCGCTTCGAGCACATGGTGACGGGCGAGGATGAGGGCGTGCAGATCATCGAATTCACGCTTGCGGGCGCGCCGTTTTCCATTTTGCAGGCCGGTCCGCATCAGGAGCACAACGACATGATGTCGATTGCCGTGACCACGAAGGATCAGGCCGAGACCGACCGGCTCTGGAACGCGTTGACGGCGAACGGCGGCCGCGAAGTGCAGTGCGGCTGGCTCAAAGACCGCTTTGGCGTTCCCTGGCAGATCACGCCGCAGAGGATCGGAGAATTCCTGGACAGCGGCGAGAAGGCGAAGATCAACGCCATGCTGAAGGCCATGCATCCCATGAAAAAGCTCGACGTCGCGGCTTTGGAGGCTGCGTACGACGCTGCTTAGCGGTAGCACCAGATCGGAAGACGTTCCGGGTTATTGACCCGGGTTAAGCGAGCTTGGCCTGGAAAGGTGTCGTGGACGACACAACGCTCGTGAGGCTTCAGCGACAGCGCCCTTCGACCGATTTCAAGACGAGCATTCCAGGTCGTCGAGCCACCGATCCCTTCGCTCGAGAACGTAGTTCCGCAGCACCGTCCGAACGTATTGCTGGTGGTCATCGCCGAACGACCGGTGCAGCACAGCGATGTCGTGGCGACGTTGCGCGAGCCAGGGCTGAAGCGGCTTCCCGGCTGCCGGTGCCCAGACACGCTGTTCGTCCATCAGCATGATGGAGCTCAGCCTCGCAGCGGCATGGTCAAGGGCCGCATCGATGAAGGCGCGATAGGGAGCAAGGCTCACGGTGCAGGGCTCCGTTTCGACCTCGGCATCCTGGGAAGCTCGATAGCTCGAAAGCCCGGCGGCGAAAGCGTCGAAAACAATCGGCGATGCGCCGTCGCGCGTGACCCAGTACAGGTCGGTGCTGAGATAGACCAAAAAGCGCTGGCACAAACACGGCACCTGCTCTGACTGATCCCACAAACAGGCGGCATCATCGACGAGATCGGGATGCCGCTGCCAAAACTCATAGAGGGGATTGATATACGCGCCTGATGGCGGGACCAGGGTGACGGCTCCATCAGCTGGGGTTTGCATGCCTTGTCGTCCTTTGCCAGGGGCGATCGAGGCCGGCTGGAACCGTGACCTCGATCCAGATTGGTGCTCCATGATGGCATCGGACAGGAGACGCGTGTTGCCCGCACGGAGCCCGATTTTGGTGTCCGTGCGGGCAACATCGTCATTCATTTTCGTGTTGTGATCTCTTCGACAATTGGAGATCGAACATGAAGATCAGACAGACACTTCCCCTTGCCGCCCTGGCCGCAGGCACCTTTTTCGTCGCATCGCCGGATGCCTTCGCCGGCGGTGGCGGCGAAGAATTCTCGGAAGTCTATGACACGCTGACCGATTGGGTGGAAGGCATCCTCGGGCGGATCATTGCCGTGGTCATGGTGGTTGCCGGCGTGGCCATCGGCATCGCCCGGCAGAGCATCGCGGCCTTCGGCATCGGCGTTGCCAGCGCGCTCGGTTTGGTCAACGCGCCGACCATCGTTGACAACATCGTCACCGCGACCGTGGTTCAGCATCCGATGGTCGCCAACCAACTGCCGGCGGTGCTCGCCGTGATCGAATCCGCAGCGCCGTAGCGCATCAGCAGAAAGCGACATCACCATGACGATCACGTCTCGGCGGAGGCTGTCGATGGCCGCTGCGTGCCTGATGGCGCTCGCCTCTACTGTCACAGCACATGCTGGTTCGGCGACCGGTGGATGGGATCGGTTTGCGCCCATCGTCTTGGGCGAAGGTCATGACGAGGTCGTCGTGTTCACCGCACCAAGCTGTCCCTATTGCCGGCAGCTGGTCGACCACCTGCCGGCCCTGGCGGAACGCTACCGCGTCATCGTCCTGCCCATCTCGTTCACCAGCTACGACGCCCAGCGCGTGCGCGCCATGGCCTGCGCCGCCGATCACGATGCGGCCGTCCGTGCGTTTTTGCTGCATCAGGACATCATCCTGCCGCAACGGGAACCCTGCGACCTTGGCCGGATCGAAGCGCGCTACGCCGAGGCGAAGCGCCGGCGGATCGTAGCTGTGCCCTTCATCATTCGATCGGATGGCGACGTCAGCCAGGGTCTCCGCACGGATCTCGATGCCTGGCTCGCCCGAGGAACCAAACCATGACCGCCGAAGACCGAACCGGATCGCTGCTGCCGGTCCTCGCCTATGAGCCTGACCAGAAGCTGTTCTTTTGCGCCGATCAGACCCTGGCCTTCGGCTTCCTTTGTCAGCCCTTGACCGGCGGTGACGACAAGACCGAGAGCCGCTTGCGCGTCCTTCTCGAAGAAGACTGGCCAGCCGGCACGATGATGTCCTTTTGTCTGACGGCGTCGCCCAACATCAAACCGTTCACCTATGCGGTCGAGGCGCTTCACAGCCCTGACAATGCACCGATCCTGCGCCACGCCGCCAAGGATCGGCTTGCTTTCTTGGAGGCAGGGACCCATCGCGCCCTGCCGCAAACCGCGACCTTCGTGCGCGACTTTCAATTGATCATCACCATGAAGGTGCCGATCGACGGCGCGCGCCAGCCCAACGATCAGGACATGGAGAGCGTCGGTGCCCTGCAGCGGCGCGCCGAGCAGTGCCTTCGCGATGTCGGTGTCGCCCCCATCCATCTCGATCCGAAGCGCTATGCCAGCGCTCTCGCACCGTTCCTCAATCGGGGCCGCCATGCGCCCTGGCGTCGGCGCGGCGCGGTCCCGATCGACGACCAGCGGCTGATCGCCGAACAGCTGTTCGATGACGATGTCGATGTCCGCCACGATCGGGATGGTCTGTGGCTGGGCGAGACGCGGGTCCGCACCCTTTCGGTCAAGACCTTTCCGCCGGCCGTGAACTTCGGCTATCTCAGCTACCTGATCAGCGACATCATGAGCGGCCATCGCGGCCTCAAATACCCGTTTCTGCTCACCACCAATCTGGTCTTTCCTGACCAGCAGAAAACCAGAACGGGTCTCAGCGCCAAGCGGCAATGGACCACCAACATGGCGTATGGCCCCATGCTCAAATGGGTGCCGCAGCTGGGCATTCGGCGCCATGACTACGAGACGCTTTTCGCCAGCCTCGAGGACGGCCACAAGCTGGTGCGCATCGCCTGTTCGCTCGCGATCCTCGGCGACAGTGAGACGGAAGCCGATGCGCGGGTTGCCAGCGCCATCAACTACTGGGCCGAGCGCAACTTCACGCTGCTGCCGGATCGCTTCATCCCGCTGCCGGTCTTCCTGAACATGCTGCCCTTCGGCGCCGATCGGCAGGTCATCGTCGATCTCGGCCGTTACCGCACCATGACCACACAGCATGCCACCAGCCTGCTGCCGCTGTTCAGCGATTGGAAAGGGGCGGCATCGCCGCGCGTCACGCTGCTGTCCAGAAACGGCCAGGTCATGGGTATCGATCTGTTCGAGTCGTCGACCAACTATAATGCGGTCATCGCCGCTCAGTCGGGCTCCGGCAAAAGCTTCTTCGCCAACGATCTGATCTACGCTTATCTCGCCGCTGGCGCCCAGATCTGGGTGATCGACATCGGCCGCTCGTACCAGAAGCTCGCCGATATCCTGGGCGGCGAGTTCATGGAATTCGATAAGACCAACAAGATTGGCCTCAATCCGTTTGCCCTGGTCGAAGACTATGACGACGAGGCCGACATGCTTGAAGGCCTGGTCGCCGCCATGGCAGCGCCCAACGAGCGGCTGAGCGATCTGCAAAAAGCCGCCCTGTCGCGCGCGCTGCGCGAGACCTTCGCCAAACACGGCCGCGACACCACGATCGACCAGCTCATCGCGGTGCTCCTCGACGACAGGGATCAGCGGGTACGGGATATCGGTCAGCAGCTCTACGCGTTCAGCGGCAACGGCTCCTATGGCAGCTACTTCAGCGGCGCCAATACCGTGTCGTTCGAGAACGATCTGACCGTGCTCGAGCTCGAGCATCTGAGGAACCGCCGTCATCTGCAGAAGGTCGTGCTGCTCCAGCTGATCTATCAGATCCAGCAGGCCATGTATCTGGGCGACCGCTCCAGGCTCAAGCTGGTGTTCATCGACGAGGCCTGGGATCTCCTGACCGATGGCGATGTCGGCAAGTTCATTGAGCACGGCTATCGCCGTTTCCGGAAATATAACGGCGCCGCCGTGACCATCACCCAATCGATGGGCGATCTCTACGCCTCGTCGGTCGGCCAGGCCGTGGTGGAGAACTCGGCCAACATGTTTCTGCTCGGCCAAAAGGCGGAAACCATCAGCAGCCTGGCTGCCAGCGGCCGGCTGCCGCTCTCATCCTTCGGTGTCTCGCTCCTGCGCACCGTTCACACCAAGGTCGGCCGCTATAGCGAGATCTACTGTCACACCGGTGCAGGCGCCGGGGTCGGCCGTCTGGTGGTGAGCCCCTTCGTTCAGCTTCTCTACTCGACCCTGCCTGCTGAGACCGCAGAGATCGACCGCTATCGACGAGATGGTCTCAGCATCGCCGAAGCGATCCATGCGGTTCTCAAACATCGGCAAACGTCGAGCGCGGGGGAGGCTGCCTGATGCGCCCGTTCATCACGTCTCTCATCATCAGCCTCGGCGCCACAGCGATAACGGCCGCCACGGCGACATGGCTCATCCGGGAAGAGCTGGCCGCACGGCCGCCGATCGCCATCATCGATTACGGTCCGATCGGCAATGCCGTCTCTCTCGGTGTGCCGCCTGAATCGATCCAGCCCTACTTTGCCGAGATCAAGCGCCGGGCTCAGGCCTACGAGGCGGCCGGCTACATCGTGATCAACGCAGCCTCGGTCGACGCGGCTCCTGACGAGATGTTCGTGCCGCCGCTCGACAATGTGCCGGAAGCTTGGCGCACCCCCTCTGTCGATCCGAAAGATACCGCGATTCCCCGGCTCAGCACCGACGGTGAGGGGGAACCGTGATGGTCAGACAGAGCTCATTGATCAAATCCGGTCCTTGGCGACCCTTTCTGCTCAAGGCCACCCTTCTTACCGCTACCCTTGCACTCAGCATTGACTACATCGCCAAGCGCTATCGGCTCGGCATCGACTGGCAGGTGGAGCGCTGCCTGCCGGACACGCGGGCCGTGCTCATCGATCTTCGCTCGGACATCCCGAAGCGCGGCGGCCTCATTGCCTTTCGCGGGCAAGGTCTCGAGCCGCTGTTCGCCGACGGCACCCACATGGTCAAGATCCTGGTGGGCCTGCCCGGCGACCGCATCGAGATCACCCCAGACAGGACCACCGTGAACGGTATCGAGGTCGCCACCGGGCTCGATCTAGCCGAGAGGCTCGGCCAGCCGCCGGAGGCGTTCGTGCGGACCTTCGTCGTGCCTGAGGGGCATTACTTCGGGGTGGGGAAATCTGCCAACAGCTTCGACAGCCGATATTTCGGGCTGATCAAGCAGGATCAGGTCATCGGCAAGGCCTGGAGGCTCGGATGAGGCGCTTTCTTCTGGCTGTCTTTGTTGTCTTCGCGATGTCCTCTCCAGCATGGGCGCAACAGGCGCAGTCGCCAGGAGATCTCGAGGCCATCGGCGAAGCCGCGACCATTCTCCGCCATCAGGGCAGCAGCCATCCGCTCCTGCGCGATCTCGCCGATCAGGCAGAGGCGATCATCCGGGAACAGCAGATGCAAAGCCGGCCGCTGGCCTTGCCGGAAAAGGGACAGCTGATTCTCTTCGTCAGCGCTTCCATGGGCGACGAAGGGTTGAGACGAGCGTTCGATGCGGCGAGCGATGATCCCAACGTCGCCATCGTGTTTCGCGGCGCGCTTCCCGGCGAGATACTGACCCAGGTCACCCGGCGCCTGGCCGATCTTCTCGACGGCATCGATCCGAAGCCCAATGTCGCCATCCATCCGAAATCCTTTCGCGATCATCAGGTCGTCCTGGTTCCGACCATCGTCGAGCCGGCGACCGGCAAGCTCGTCCGCGGCACGGTCCGTGCCGAGACCTTTCGTGAGCGCGCCAAGGACACGAGCGACATCGATCTCGGCACCGTCGGACCGGTGAGCGAGATCATCGAGCCGGATCTTGTGAAGCTGATCGAGGAGCGGATCGCCGAGGTCGATGTCGAATCCCGCGCCAGGGAATCGGTCGCGTCCTATTGGCAGCGAGCCCCCTTCATCGACGTGCCCAAGGCGAAAGAACCGAGGGTACGGCAGCTCGATCCGACCGTCTCCACAGAAAACGACCTTCGCGATCACGAGGGGCGGGTCATCGCGCCATCAGGCACCAGGATCAATCCGCTGACGGCGCTGCCTTTTACTAGCCGCCTTTTGATCTTCGACGGCACCGATCCTGCCGAGCGGCAATGGGCAAAAGAGCACATTCGGCCGGATCGCAAGACCATCCTGATCACCACGCGGATTGACCGCGATGTCGGCTGGCCCGCCTGGAAGGATCTGCATCAGGCGCTCGGTCGGCCGGTCTATCTCCTCCAGGCCAGGATCGCCGAGCGCTTCGCCCTCGAAGTCACGCCCACCATGATCGAGGCCGCCCTGGACGGCAGAACGCTCCTGATCACCGAGGACGTGCCGACCGATCGGGAGGACCCGTCATGACCTGGCGCCGCTTGATCCTTGCCGGCCTCATGCATCTGGTGATGTTCGCACTCGCCCTGCCGGCCGCCGGGCAGGAAACTGATGACGGCGCCGAGGATACGGGCTCCGTCGACTGCCCCGATGCCGATGGCCTCGGGGCATCGCTGGTCAACAACATCTGCTGGGACTGCATCTTTCCAATCCGCATCGCCGGCGCCGACATCTCCCTTGGCGACGGCTTCGTGCCGGCCCGCGCCGCCAGAGCGCCTGTCTGCGTCTGCGGCAATTGCGTCGGCTTCACCGTCGGTATGTGGGAGCCCGCGCGCATGGTCGAACTGGTCCGAAAATCCTCATGCTCGCCGACCCTTAACGGCGCCGATCTCGGCCTGGACAACGGACGGGAGCGCGGCTCCAAGGGTTCCGTCGATTATGACAAGGGCGACACCGCCTTTTATCATTCGCACGTCTTCGCCTTTCCGATCCTGTTGTTCCTGGATTTCTTCTTCGATGGCGCCTGCCTCGAGGACGGCAGCGACGTGCCCGATCTGGACATCCTCTATCTCTCCGAGATCGACCCCACCTGGAACAATGACGAGCTCAACGTATTTCTCTTCCCGGAAAGCCTGCTGCTTGCCAATCCGATCGCGCTCGCTGCCTGCCTGGCCGATGTCGCCGCCGCCGAGATCCGGGAAGCGATTGATCCCCTTTTCTTCTGCGTCGGCTCCTGGGGTCATCTCTATCCCGTCGCAGGCCATCACCTGCAGCACACATCGATGCCGCGCAACACCAGCCTCTTGGGCAGCCGCACCCTGGCGCAACTGCATCGGCTGGGCCTCGCCCGTCGGACCATGGGCGACGACACGGTCTGCTCCGCCCAGCCGGAGCCCTTTCTGCCCAAGACCCAGTATCAGTGGTCGGTCTTCTATCCGGTGCCGGAAGCCAACGGCAAGCATCCAACCGGACGAAGCACGTTCCGCTGGGGCGAGAGCCGGGTCATTCCGGGGATCGGCGAGGACTTCGTCTACCTGCTCTGGCGCTGGCAGGACTGCTGCCAGATCGTCTACTGCGTCGGATGATCGCCATGCGTCGACTCGTCAAAATTGCCTTCGCCATCGGGTCCATAACGACATGGCCAGCAATGCTCGTCGCCAACGAGATCGATGATGCCGCCGTCGATGGCGCAGGCTTCGCGACCACCATCTTTCCCGACGCCGTCGTCGATCAGGACGGCAATGTCTCGATCGGCGGTCAGCAGGATGATCTGGCGCCGGATGAGCTGTTTCCCGGCGCCGATGATGCCGAGGCCGATGCGCTCACCGACATCGATACGGAAGACAAGGCCGCAGCTGCCGGCGATCGGGCGCGCAGAGAAGGCAGCGATGCCATCGACGTCGTCGACGACACCAATCCGCAGCAACGAGATGATCTCTCGGGTGACCCGTTTCTCGACGCCACCGACCGAACCTTCGGCGATGTTGATGCGCTCGCCTTAGAATTCAGCGCCTGCTCGACAACGCGCGAGATCGTGCCGGTCGACAACACCGCTCTCCTTCCGGAGCAGCGCTTCTGTGAGCGCATCCGAAAGGTCGAAGGCGCGTGCACAATCACCCATCAGCTCAGCATCGATGGCGCAAGCGGAACGGTGCTGGCCGATGAATGGGGGCCGGCTGACTGCATGATTGCGGCGAGCCATGTCGTTGGCCCGAGTTTTTGCACCGGAACGGCGACCATGACTGGAGGTACTGCTCTGGGTGAATGCCTGGAGATCGACGGCGCGATCGTCTGCCCCGGCGATCCGATCTATGAGCAATTGAGCCCGCCGCCTTTCGACGGCAAGGAGCAGCGCATCTCGCGCCTGGCGCTCAGCGTCGACATCGGACCACTCGATTGCGAAACCAACCTTCCGGCGCTTACCTGCACGACCACCTCGACCGGCGACGAAATCTGTCCGGCGGATCAAGGCGGTATCATCGATACCTGTGGCGGCCTGAACGCCGACCCTGCCTGCCGTTTCATCGATCAGGGATGCGTGCCCGGCGCCGAGGTCGACGACGTCTGCTATCTGGAAGAGCTGCATTTCGAGTGCGACGAAGAAGTCGACTATCAGACCTATCGACAGCAGACGAGCCTGACCTGCCCAGTCGGCGACATCCGCTGCAACGGCAACGAATGCATCGACATCGACCGCGAAACCAACAACGGTGTCACTAGAGGACTGGCCGCCCTGACTGCCAGCCAGCTGCTCGCCTTCGACAGCACCTGCAGCGATCTCGATCCCGACTCGTGCACTGTCTATCCCGGCAATGCAGAGGCCTGTCAGCGCGGAATCGGCGGCATCTTTGACGCGTGCGAGTTGCCCACTCCTTCAGGACCCGGCCCGTATCTCGATCTGGTCTTCTCGATCGGCGCGCTGGACACCAATCTGACGGTCCTGAAGCCGACATCGCCGCTACGAGGCGCTTGGGAGAAGCTCCGCGATCCGGCGGTCTCGGCGATCGATGCACTCAAGACGCCCTTTACGACACCGAGCAATGCTGTCTCAGCAAACACGATCCCCAATGCCGACGACGACATCGCAAGGCAAGATCTTGAAACGGCACGGCGGGACCTGCTCAACGTCACCGCCGACGATGTGCTCGAAACATTCGGTCCCGCGGCGGTCAACGAACTGTTTCTCGGACCGGGACCCGACGGCGTTGCCGCGACCGGCGATGGCCGAGCCGGCGACGTGACGCTTCGCGAACCGCCCGATGGAGTGACGGCGCTGTCCTTGGTGGCTGACGCCTACAGCGCCTATGCAGGCGAAACCATCCCGGCCGAACCGGCGCCACTGGTCGATGAAGACGACGTCGCCGCTGCCGCCCATGACGACGCCAGGAATTGCCTGCTCGTCGGATCGCAATGCACCGACGACTCCTTCGGCGCCTGCATCAGCCGCGATCGCGTGCTCTGCTGCTTCAATTCTCCCTTGGCCCGGCTCGCCCAGGAGTCGGCCGTGCTGCAATTCGGGCGGGATTTCGGCTCCGCCGACATCACGAATTGCCACGGACTGACCAGCGGAGAAATCCAGATATTCGATTGGGCATCGCTCGATCTTGACCAGTGGATCGCCATTCTTGGCACGGCTGGGCGCTACCCAGATCCTGACAAGCTGATGCCGGACGGTCTCACCGGTGTTGGCAATTTTCTCGACCGTGCAAACCCAAGCGAGCAGCGTCCCAATGTGATCAACCGGACGCGCCAGCGCCTCGACGGCATCGACGTCGAACAGGTGCGTCGAAGCGGTCGTGACGAATTCCGGGCTGTCGGCCAATGAACCGCGCTACCGCTGGCACGCCAAAATGGATGACCTGACAACCCTGCACAGGAGCTTGCATCATGCAAAACTTGGATGTCAGAGACTTTCCCGTTGAGCACCGCGTCATTACAGAAGCGGAGGCGGCTCGCCATTGCGGGCTCTCTATCGCGCATTTTCGGCGCCTGCGAAAAGCGGAAAAAGGACCACGATTTGTGCAGCTGGGAATTCGACGCGTTGGATACCGCGTCGGCGACCTGCTAGCCTGGCTGGAGGAAAGGACATCGGACTTCGCGTAGATCTCCAATCACATCCTGCCATGACGAGTCGTTCAGTCAGCGCTGGCAATATGCAATTAGTCTTGCAAGGTAGCGAGGAGGCCTTTGCCCAGGAAGGCCGTCGGACGTCGATTCGGCCGCTTCATTTGACAAGCGAGCGGCCTATCCCTTCCGCATTGGGATCACATTTTTCCGATTGGCGTGCTTAGCAGTTTCAAGATCAATATGTCCGCTTACCTTATGCTTTTTTAGCATATACAACAGGTTATTCCGATCCATCAGCGTGATAGGCTTGTCCTTCACAAAGGTATAGGCGTCGTGACCAAAGGTTGACGTCGTTACGAGAATACCTTTAGACGCCCCTTCATTGATGACGACACCGTAGAGTTCACGAACAGCTGCGACGTCGACGGTGCTGGTGTAACGCTTTGCTTGGATCAGAATCTTGCCGCCTCGTATGAAGTCGGGGTCGAAGATAACGGCGTCCACACCACCATCGCGGCTCGTTCTCGTGACCCGAACCTCGCCCTCTGCAGCAAATTCCTTCCGGAACAACTCACCAATAAGGTGCTCGAACTCTTCCGGGCTGATCGATGCAATGTTCGTGCCCTCTTCTAGCCGATCCACGATATCGAGATCTTCGACGAAGCGCTCATCGTCCTTTGTAATGCGCATCAGCGGCGGTACAGCCGATAAGCTGTGCAGCTTGGGGGTGCCAATACCCTTGAGCTTACGGAAACACTGGGCTGGATTGACTTCGGTCAGATCCAGCTCGTCGAAGTCCTCCCGCGGAACCTGGATAGAGACGATGCATGATTCGGTGTTTCTTCCGACCGCGCGATCGGTGTAGCGGACCTGTCCATTGAAGGTGATGGCCTTGAGGGCACCAATCTCATCGGCAACAAACAATTCATGAATCGTCCGAAGGCATACCTGATAGGCTAGGCTATCGTAGAGCTTGTTGATGTCATCGGGCTTTAGGAATATCTCCTGTAGCTTTCCAACCGTTTGACTGTATTTGACCTGCTTCAATTTCGGCAGATTCTCTGGGCTAGGGAGTTGGTACTCCACCAAGAGAATGCCAGTCTCGGCGACGAAGAGGAGGTCCCACTCCATCGGCATGAAATCAGGATATTGAGACTGTCTCAGAACCAAACTGGCGTGTTCGCGCACGGCATCCGGTTCGCCGCTTAGATATCGCGAGCGCAGCTCGTCGAATTCCTGCCGCTTAGCCTCTTGCTCGGCCAGAAAGCTTGATTCTTCTTTTTTCCAAGAAGCTAACGCCGTCTCAAAACGACCGACGATCTTACGCCACCTCTCCAAGTCCGAATTGAGCAGTGCCTCCGCTTCCCGCTCCTTCTCCCGGCTGACCTTCGGTCTCAGCCAATCCAGCAACCCAAGCCTTGGCCGATATTTCTCAGATGACGGATCAGGCTTTTCGATTCCTGGTTCGAGCGGTGGCTTCTTTGGAAATGGATCGTTGGGACGATGGTTCTCCCAGATGAGCGGGCCAGCATCTGCCACTCCAATGTGCAGCGTTTCCGCCAACGATTGAATAACCTTACGCGCATCCTCCGTCCGTTTTCGCGCGGTCCATTTTTCGGCCCTATGTCTTTCTGCCTGTTCTTCTCGTGCGATCCTCTTGGCTTCAGCGGCGCGTTTTTTCTGCCGTTGTTCTTCCCAGATCGCTTCCTGCGCCTCAGCCTTGGCTTGGACTTCACGCCGGTGATGGCCCCTGATCAATCGATATTTCTTGAGCCCTTCGTGTCGGACTTCAATCTCAAAAGGTGCTCGCTTCGCCATATGCCACCAAGCAATCTTAAAGAGATATAAGTTGATGTATATCTGACTCTCAAGTTTTGTAGCATTGGCTCGCACCCGAATCCTTGCGATCATCATTTCTCAAACGTGCTGTCGACCAACACAAAAAGGCGGCAACTGTTGAGAACATCGACTGTCTAGCCTCCCGTGGGCTTGATCGCGGCCTCTTTCAAAAGCTGGCGACCAACGACTGGACCCGCAATTGGCGCAACCTCTCGATCACTTTGCCTAGCGGAATTGGCAAGAGCTACCTGGCCTGCGCGCTCGGCCATAAAGCCTGCCGCGACGGTCTTTCCGTCATCTGTCATCGGGCGCCATGCCTGTTCGCAGCACTCACTTTGGCTAGGGGCGATGAACGTTAAGCCCGCCTCCTGCGATCGATCGCCAGGACCAAACTTCTGATCATCGAGGACTTGGGCCCAGAGCCTCTCAACGCCGATCAGCGGAGCGACCTCTTCGAAATAGTCGAGGATTGTTGTGACGCCTGATCGATTCTCATCTCAGCTGCCGATCGAGAACTGGCATGACATCATCGGCGATCCCACCGTCGCTGACGTCATCCTCTTTCGCATCGTCCATAACGCCTATCGCATCGAGCTCAGTGATGAGAGCCTGCGCAAAACACGTGGCCAAAACCGTCAGGCCTGATCCAGTGAACACGTCTATCGATGATCAACACGACCCAAGGAAACGACGCCTAGACTATCCGGCATCAATTTGGAGCCGCGTCCGGCTTTGGATCAGAACGGTGTCTGGCTTCGTCGGAACCTGCATCGTATCTGGAAGGCTGGCGTAAGGAACGGTATCGATGGGAGATTTCTATCGATTTGTTACCCAGGCGTTACCCAACAAAAGCCGGCTGGGTAACAGGATTTCTCTAACTCTTTGATTTAATTGGTCGGAGCGGCAGGATTCGAACCTGCGACCCCCAGTCCCCCAGACTGATGCGCTACCAGGCTGCGCTACGCTCCGATTGATGCGCGGACTATATCGCCCCTTTTTGCAGAGGACAACGGGGTCAGGTGATGAACTTTCGAAGACGGTCGCGAAGTTCCGCGAGGTCGCGCTTTATGGCGATCAGGGCCTCTCTCTGCCGGGGATCGAGAGGGGGGAGAGGAGGGGAGGGGCGTGCCGCTGGCTGCTCCTCCTCCTGGCCGACGTGGCTACTGCCATTTTCGCGGGCCGCCGGCGGGCTGGCGGGCGCACGGCGTTGGCCTTTCAACAGCTTTTGCGCACCTTTGATGGTGTAGCCCTCTTCGTAGAGCAGGCTTCGGATACGGCGCAGGAGATCAACGTCTTCCGGGCGGTAGTAACGCCGGCCGCCGCCTCGCTTCAGAGGCCGCACTTGAGGAAATTTGCTCTCCCAGAAGCGGAGGACATGCTGGGCAACGTCCAAGTCGTCGGCAACTTCGCTGATCGTGCGAAAGGCACCAGCGGCCTTGGCGCGCCGGGCGCTATGTGCGGAACGGTCGTCGGAGGCCTGGCTGCCCTCCATCGCGCCGGCCATCAATCAAGATCTCCGGCAGCGGCATCGGTCTCGATGCCATTGATCCGATCCTTGAGCACTTGGGATGGGCGAAACACCAGGACCCGGCGAGGGAGAATCGGAACCTCCTCACCGGTCTTTGGGTTGCGGCCGATGCGCTGACCCTTGCGGCGGACCGAGAAGGTGCCGAATGACGAAATTTTGACGATGCCATCCTTGACCAGTGAATCACCGATCTCGCTCAAGATGGCGTCCACAAGCTGCGCGGACTCGCTGCGTGACAAACCCACCTCTTGGTAGACCGCTTCCGCCAAATGGGCCCTGGTCAGGGTCTTGCCCTTCATTGTTCTGCACCCCCGCAAGGTCTTTCAAAAAAAACCTAACGGTATCAGCATCTTCCGTCAACCGATGAAGATTAAAGGTTGTCGTGCAAACCGACGGGCATGCATCGAGGTACACTACCAGCGGACCAGAGCCGCCCCCCAGCTGAAACCGCCACCCATCGCATTCATGACCAGGAGTTGATCGCGCGCAAAGCGCCCTGCGGCATCGGCCTCCGCGAGGGCCAGGGGAATGGACGCCGCAGACGTGTTCGCGTGCCGTCCGACGGTGATCAGCACACGCTCCGGTTCCAAGGCCAGGCGCTGGGCGACGGCTTGCAGGATACGGGCATTGGCCTGGTGGGGCACCAGCCAGTCGATCTCGCCAGCCTCGAGGCCAGCACTCGCCAGCACCTTCTCGGTCGCACCGACCAGGGCGGCCACCGCATGGCGGAAGACCTCGCGACCATTCATGCGCACATGGCCGGTGGTGCCCGTGCTCGAGGGGCCGCCGTCGACGAAGAGAGCATCGTAGTGGCGCCCGTCCGAACCGAGATGGGTCGCGAGCACGCCGCGATCGTGGACGGTCCCGGCACCTTCATCGGCGCTCAGGACCACGGCGCCGGCACCGTCGCCGAACAGCACACAGGTGGATCGATCGGTCCAGTCGAGGAGCCGGGAGAAGGTCTCCGCCCCGATCAGCAGCACATGCCCGGCCTGTCCGGCCTTGATGAAGTTATCGGCGACGGCAAGGCCGTAGACGAAGCCCGCACAGACGGCCTGGATGTCGAAGGCGGCGGCGCGATCGGCGCCGAGCTTGCGCTGCACCGCGGTCGCGCAGGCCGGGAAGGTGTGATCGGGCGTCGTCGTCGTGACCACGATCATGTCGAGATCCGCAGCCTTCAAACCTGCTCGTTCAAGCGCCCGCTTTGCGGCAGCGACGGCAAGATCCGAGGTCAGCTCACCTTCGGCTGCGATGTGGCGCTGCCGGATGCCGGTGCGCTCGACGATCCAGGAATCGCTGGTGTCGACGGTTTTGGCCAGCTCGTCATTGCTGACCACCTTCTCGGGCAGGTAGGCACCGGTGCCGATGATGCGTGCTCGATGCATGAGATCAGCAGGCCCGTGCCTTGAGGCTTCGGATGACCTCGTCTTCCAGCTTGTTGAGCTCGGCCGTGATCCGCTCGTTGGTGCCCTGCTGCACGAGGCCGACCGCGACATTGATCGCATTGGCGAAGCCAAGCGCATCGGTGCCGCCATGGCTTTTGACCACGACACCGTTCAGCCCGAGAAACATCGCGCCATTATAACGCCTTGGATCGAGGCGTTGACGCAGCCTGTCCAGAGCCCCCCTGGCCATGACATAGCCGAGCTTCGAGAGATAGGAACTCCTGAAAGCCTGCCTCAGGAAGTGCGTGTAAAGTCCTGCCGTGCCTTCCGCAACCTTGAGCGCGACATTGCCGGTGAAGCCGTCGGTCACCACGACGTCGGTGGTGCCGTTGGTGAGGTCCGTGCCTTCGACGAAACCGCGGAACTCGATCGGCAGGCTCGACTCGCGCAGAGCTGCCGCCGCCTGTCGGATGGTCTCGTTGCCCTTCAGGTCCTCGGTGCCGATGTTAAGGAGGCCGACGGTCGGTTTCTCGATGCCCAGCACCTCGCGCGCGAAAACCTCGCCCATGACCGCGAACTGCACGAGATTTTCGGCGTCGCATTCGGCATTGGCACCGAGGTCCAGGAACACGGTCTCCCGCCGCTTGGTCGGCATCAGGGAGCCGATCGCGGGGCGCTCGATGCCCGGCAAGGTCTTCAGCACGAACTTGGAAAGCGCCATAAGCGCGCCGGTATTACCGGCGGACACCACGGCATCTGCACGGCCGTCCTTCACCGCTTCGATCGCGAGGCCCATGCTGGTTTTGCGCCCGTGACGCAGCACCTGCGAGGGCTTGTCACCGGGCTCGACACGATCAGGCGTATGCACGATCTCGACCTGACGGCCGAGACCGGTGCGAGCCTGCACCAAGGGTGCAATCGCCGCCTCGTCGCCAAACAGCAGGAAGCGCAGATCTCTATGACGCGCATGCGCCATGGCAGTGCCTGCGATCACCACCTGCGGGGCATGGTCCCCGCCCATGGCATCGATCGCGATCGTGTGCTGCAAGGTCTCTACGCGATCGCGTCAGGCGGCAGCGTCGTCGGACACGCTCTCCGCGATCACCTCGCGGCCGTTATAGTGGCCGCACGCTTCGCAGACATGGTGAGGCAGCTTGGGCTCGCCGCAGTTCGAGCATTCCACCAGATTGACCGTCGTCAGCCTGTCATGAGCCCGGCGCATGTCGCGCTTCGAGCGGGAAACTTTCTTTCTTGGAACAGCCATCCTTCATTACCTCGATGTTGCGCACCGCCATGTTACCATCAGGGTGCATGTGTTTGCTACAAGCGATCAGTGCTGCTTGAGTTTCCTGAAAGGGTTATCCGAACCATCACCCGGCTGCGTTCCGGTCCTGGCGCGCATGTCGTCCAGAGCCTGGTCGGCATCGGCGCTTCGGGGATAGGGATCGAGGGCAAGATAGAACTCCTCGGCGACGACTTCGCCGACGTCGATCTCATCCCCGTCGAACAGGTCGATATCGATCGCGCCCTCGTCAAGCGCCGCGGCATTCCCGGCCGCCACTATCCTGTCATGCACGTCGCGGCGACGATAGCGACGCTCGAACGCGACATCCAGAGAGGAGACGACCGGCTTCAGGGTCACCACACAGGTTTGCGCGACGATCGCCTCTATCGTTCCGGCGACGACCAGGTCCATCATTCGCTTCTCAATCCCGACAGATGCGCTGAGCGACGGCAGATCGACGAGGTCGAAGCGCACGCGAAGCGCCTCGCGTTCTGCGGCGGTTGCCGTCAGCTCGACGATGATGCCGTCTTCCGGCCACGGTATCACCGCGACCTTGTGTGAAAATTCACCTGCCGGTGTCACAACACAACTCCAGTAGAACGTACGGCCTGAACGGGCAGCCTCGGTGCGTTACGTCCTGGACCTTGCGCTGCAAACACCCGACCCTTTTTCTCAAGCGTTTCGGCAATCTAAGTGCCTGACTGGCCAGGGTCAATGATTTTACGGCCGCGCAAGGGCGGCCATGCCCGGCTTCTCGACGGATGTGCGCGCTCATGCGCGGGCATGGGCGGCTGCCTGAGGGGCCGTCATGGCGATCAGGTCGTGCTCGTCGGGCAGGTCGAGCCTGCCGGCCAGGATATCGTCTTTCGGTTGATGGTCGAAGGACGCCGCGAGCGTGCGAACGATCGCCACGAGACGGTCCACGCTTTGAGGCCCGTCCGGCGGCATGGCCGAACCATAGACATTGGACCTGATCATGACAGGCAGTGCCTCGATCCGGCCGTCGTCGAACGCTTCGTTCAGGACCGCGAGACGGGCATAGAACTGGCCTGCGAGACGCTTGACCTGCTTACCCACGGATAGGTCGCCGACCCCGAGTTCGCGCAGATTCGTGTCGAGATCCGCGATCATGATGTCGAACAGAGCCTGACCCGCGGCTTCTCCGTCCTGCCCGAGACCGTAGAGCCTCCGAACCGCGAGGCCGACATGGAGCGCTAGGATCTCGAAACGGCCCTCGGGCGTATCCGGCACGCCGCACGCATCGTAATATACGGGAAAGCGTGCGTGGCGCACCAGGCGCTCGTAGAGCTGGTGGGCGAGGGAGGGCTCCGGCGCGGCGACGAAGCGCGACCAGAACCGGCTCCATGCGGATGCCTGCATTCTGATTTTGACGGTATCGTGGTTGTTTTCGTTCATGGCCTATATATAAGGGGCGATCCAGCCATTGGGAGAGAAAAGTCGATGTGCGTTCGGCGTTCCGTCAACCGTTATCGAACGGCAGCGGCCGCGCGGCCGAGCGGCTGCACCGCATCTGCGCTCGTCTGCGCCCTTCTGGCGGGTGCCGTTCTGTCCGGCTGTGCGCCGACGGTGGAGACTCACGGGCACAGCCTGGACGAGGCGCAGATCGCCAAGATCAGGCCCGGCAGCACCTCGCGCCAGGAAGTCCTGCAGCTCATGGGCTCGCCATCCGCCCTGTCGACCTTCGATGATGCCGACTGGTATTATGTCAGCCAGCGCACGGAGAAACGGTCCTTCTATCAGGAAGGTGTGGTCGATCAGGACGTGGTGGCCATCTCCTTCGATGACCAGGGCAGGGTGGCGGCGGTCGACCGTCACGGTCTCGATCAGGTCGCCGCGGTCGATCCTGTCGACCGGGTGACGCCGACGGCCGGATCGTCGCCGTCGATCCTCAATCAGCTGATCGGCAATATCGGCCGCTTCAGCAACGGCACCGCGGACGTCGATCCGGACAGCTGACGCGGTTCCGGTTCCCGATCCTGTCCGATCGGATCCGCTCTAGGACGGGTGCCGAAGGCTTCGCCCGAGATCGAGGCAGCGTGTTTGGATATCGTCGAGCGTGCAGGGCTGGCCATAGCGCGCTTTAAGCCTGCCGACATCGAGGACGAAGCGATCCTTCTCCTGATAGGAGTCGATCAGAAGTTCGCCGCCGCCGAAGCCCTCCATGATCCAGAGCGCCAGCCGACCGGTCGGCAGGGCGATGCCCGAGCCGACATTCATGATGCCGTCCGGCGGCTCGGATGCGATCCGGGTGAGCAGTGTCGCCAGCCTTTCCACCGGCAGAAAATCGCGTTCGACGAACGGGCTCATGTCGTAGCGGATCTGATTCTGCTCGGCGAGACGGTCGAGCAGCATGGCGAGGAAGGAGCGTCTGCCCGGCCGGCGCTCATCGCCGAAGATATTGGCGAGCCGGAGAATCGTCAGGCGCTCGCCGAGCATGCCGGCGAGACGGTCCTCCGCTCGGAGCTTGTTGCTGCCATAGGCATCCGTCGGGCCGGTCGGAGAGCTTTCGGACAGCGGGCGATCGCTCGGCCCATAGACCTTGCGCGAGCTCAGCATGATCATCCGGATCTCGCGGTCACCGATGCGCCTCGCCAGGCGGACGTCCGGATCCAGCGCTTCCAGATCGTAGTCGGCGTGGCTGGAGCCCGGGTGGCGTGCGGCATTGATCACGGTGCCGATGCCGTCCAGCAGATCTGGCCGAGCCAGCGCCTCGTGACCGACCGCCCGCACCCTGCCTGCGGGAAGGGCGCTCAGGAGATGGCCGGCGATGAAGCTGTTCTTGCCGACCAGGAGGATGCCGGCGCTTGGTTCAGCCACCGTGCGCCGCTCGCACGCAATGCTCTTCGTCGGCGTCTGAGGTCATAGGGAACACCGTGATCTTCTCGTCCGCGATCGCAAGGCCCAGCTCGCCATGCTTCAAGGCGAGGGCCGCACCGCCGAAGATTTCACGGCGCCAGCCGCGCAGGGCGCGGACATCCGCCTGATCGTCGGCCGCGATCGCCTCGAGATCACCGGTGGTCGCCACGAGACGCTGCGCGACCTGATGCTCTTCGCATTGATATTTCAAGAGAACACGCAGCAGATCGACCACGGGACCGATGCCGCGCGGCAGCTTTTGCGGCTTCGGGACTTTGGGCAGCTGGTTCTTCGGCAGGGCCAGAGCTTCCTGGATCGCCACCGCGATGCCGGCCGCACTCCTCTTGTCGACATTGATCCGCCGGATCTTGAGAACATCGTCCTGCGTGGTCGGCCGGTTGGCCGCGACCTCCAGCAGGAGATCGTCCCGGATGATGCGGTTGCGCGGCAGATCCCGGCCCTGCGCCTCGCGTTCGCGCCAGGCGGCAAGCGCCTGGGCGATCGCGATGAAGCGGGAGTCCTTGGAACGGATCTTCAGCCGTTTCCAGGCCAGCTCAGGCGGCTGCTCGTAGGTTTCCGCGCTGGTGAGGTCGGCCAGTTCCTCGGCCGCCCAGTCGGCGCGCCCGGCGTCCTCCAGTTCCTCTCGCAGCTTTTCGTAGATGACCCGCAGATGGGTGACGTCGGCGAGCGCATAGGTGAGCTGCTGCTCGCTCAAGGGGCGGTGTGACCAGTCGGTGAAGCGCGAGCTCTTGTCGATGCGCGCCTTGACGATCGTGGTCACCAGATTGTCGTAGCCGACCTCGTCGCCATAGCCCAGCACCATCGCCGCGAGCTGCGTGTCGAACACGGGATCCGGCGTCGCCCCGGTGAGATGATAGAAGATCTCCACGTCCTGGCGGCAGGCGTGGAACACCTTCACCACGGACCTGTCGGCCATCAGGTCGAACAGCGCCTGCAGATCGATGCCCTCGGCCAGCGGATCGATGGCCGCGAAGCGATCCTTGCCGGCGAGCTGCACCAGGCAGAGTTTCGGCCAGTAGGTGCGGTCACGCATGAACTCGGTGTCGATGGTGACATAGTCTTCGGAGGCCAGCGCGCGGCAGAATTGCTCAACCTCGGCGGTGGTCGTCAGCAGGGTCATGAGCGTCGGGCAATCATCGAAGGCGGTCCGGCTTGCGCTGTGATCGAAAGAGCGCCCTAGCATAGGAGCGCTGACGCCCGGCGCAAGCGCGATAGCCCGTTGTGGCGGTCCGTTCTTCATCAGATGGCTTGACAGCCGGCAGTGTTGCGGCACTTTAGCGCCGTTCGCCGCTAACGCCTGCGATCGACGCCGGCCACCATCCACAAGAGAGACGACCCATGCACCCCTATCGCACCCATCATTGCGACAGCCTGCGCGCCGCCGATGTCGGCAAGGAGGTCCGGCTTTCCGGCTGGGTGCACAGAAAGCGCGATCACGGCCAGCTTCTGTTCATCGATCTGCGCGATCACTTCGGGCTGACCCAGGTGGTTTTTCAGCCGGAACAGGCCTTTTTCGAAGAGGCGGAGCATGCCCGCCTGGAGAGCGTGATCACCGTCACCGGCAAGGTGGTGGCGCGGAGCGACGAGACGATCAACCCGAACCTCGCGACCGGCGAGATCGAGGTGGTGGCCGCAAGCTTTGCCGTCGAGTCCATCGCCGAACCGCTGCCGATCCAGGTGAACAGCGATCGCGACTTTCCCGAGGAGACGAGGCTGCGCTACCGCTTCCTCGACCTCAGGCGCGAGCACATGCACGCCAATATCATGCTGCGCTCGAAGATCATCTCGAGCATCCGGCGGCGCATGGAGGACCAGGGCTTCACCGAGTTTCAGACCCCGATCCTGACGGCCAGCTCACCTGAGGGTGCCCGCGACTTCCTGGTGCCGTCGCGCGTCCACCCCGGCAAGTTCTACGCGCTTCCCCAGGCGCCGCAGCAGTACAAGCAGCTGTTCATGATGTCGGGCTTCGATCGCTATTTTCAGATCGCCCCCTGCTTCAGAGACGAAGACGCGCGCGCCGACCGATCGCCGGGCGAATTCTACCAGCTCGATCTGGAGATGGCCTTCGTCGAGCAGGAGGACGTGTTCCAGGCGGTCGAGCCGGTGATCCACGGGCTGTTCGAGGAATTTTCCGACTGGAACTGCACGGCAGCGCCGTTCCCGCGTGTGCCCTACAAGGCCGCGATGCAGGCCTTCGGCTCGGACAAGCCTGATCTCCGAAATCCTCTCGTCATGGCCGATGTCACCGACATCTTCCGGGGCTCCGGCTTCAAGGTGTTCGCCGGCATGATCGAGAAGGACGAGAAGGTCCGCGTCTACGCCATCCCGGCCCCCGGCGGCGGTTCGCGCGCCTTTTGCGATCGCATGAACAGCTGGGCGCAGGGCGAGGGCCAGCCCGGCCTCGGCTACATCTTCTGGCGCGACGGCGAGGATGGCGGGGCAGGGCCGATCGCCAAGAACATCGGTGCGACGCGCACCTCGGATATTCGGGCTTTCGCCAAGCGCGACGGTTCTGGCCAAGCCACCCTGGCCGAGGGGCTGCCTGAGGCGGTGACCGACGCCTGGTTCGCGCTTCGGCCCAATGGCCTGCAGGTGGGCGACGCCTGCTTCTTCGTCGCCGGCAAGCCTGCGGACATGGCGAAATTCGCCGCCCTCGCCCGCGATCGCGTCGGCACCGAGCTGGATCTGGTCGAGACGAACGCCTATCGTTTCTGCTGGATCGTCGATTTCCCGATGTTCGAGTGGAACGAGGACAGCAAGGCGATCGACTTCTCGCACAACCCCTTTTCCATGCCTCAGGGCGGGCTCGAAGCGCTCGAGACCATGGATCCGCTCGATATCCTCGCGCAGCAATACGACATCGTCTGCAATGGCACCGAGCTTTCCTCCGGCGCCATCCGAAACCACCGCCCGGACATCATGCTGAAAGCCTTTCAGATCGCCGGCTATGAGCGGGCTGTGCTCGAGGAGCGGTTCGGCGGCATGTTCCGGGCGCTGCACTATGGAGCGCCTCCCCATGGGGGCATCGCGCCTGGCATCGATCGCATCGTGATGCTGCTCGCGGATACGCCGAACATCCGCGAGGTGACGGCCTTCCCGCTGAACCAGCAGGCGCAGGAACTGCTGCTGGGGGCACCGGGCGTGGTCGACGAGACGCAGCTGAAGGAGTTGAACCTGCAGCTTTCGCTCGCCGCGCGTGAGGCCTTGCGCGCGGAGCGGGAAGGCCGGGAGACCGAGGCGACGGGACAGGCGGCCTGCGGCTAGCGAAGCTCATGGCGACGCCGGGCACTGTCGAGGGCGCCTGACCTGCGACATGTTGCGCCTGCTGATCCTGCAGAGTCTACCCGTTGCAGAACTGCAACATACTCGTCTCAAAAAAATCCTTTGGCGTCAAATGATTATCTCATTTGAAAGGTGTCAGGTTCGTCGGAGCTCGCAATAAACCCAGACCTTGTGGCGTTTATCGCGCGGCGGCCATTGAGCACCGCTCACCACCATGATAAAGAAAAAATTGCTGTGGTCGAACAAACAGCGAACCGTAACCGAATCCGGTTGCTTGAGGAGAACGCCAAGAAAATGGCTCCAGAGCGCCATGTCCGCGCCAGGACCAGGGCTATGTCCTGGACTCTTGGACAGTGACGAAAACGGCATCGCTGCTTGTTGGCTTAAGCAAAGTTAAACGAAGCGCTGCTACAACTGTTGGCTGTCATCGGCGTCGCATGGCCTGCACGCAGGATGGCACGAACGGTTGCCTGTTCGACACCTTCTCGGTGGAGACCGCTACTTGCTAACTCTGGAAACCAAAGCGAAGTCGGGTTGATATCACAATGGCAGACACTCTGAATCTTCGAGCGAAGCGCGTCCTCGTTACCGGCGCCGCTGGCTTTCTCGGCAGTTTTCTCTGCGAGCGCTTGCTCGCCGCCGATTGCGAAGTCCTCGGCGTCGACAACTACCACACGGGCACGAGGCGAAATATCGCTCACCTCCTGGATCACGCCAATTTCGAGATGATGCGTCACGACGTGACTCATCCGCTCTACGTCGAAGTTGACGAGATCTTCAATCTCGCCTGTCCGGCGAGCCCGGTGCACTATCAGTTCGACCCCGTGCAGACCACCAAGGTCTGCGTTCACGGCTCGATCAACATGCTCGGCCTGGCGCGCCGTTGCGGCGCCCGCATCCTGCAGGCGTCCACAAGCGAGATCTACGGTGATCCCGAGGTGCATCCGCAGCCCGAGACCTATCGCGGCAACGTCAATACGCTGGGTCCCCGCGCTTGCTACGACGAAGGCAAGCGCTGCGCGGAAACCCTGTTCTTCGACTACCGGCGCCAGCATGATCTGCAGATCAAGGTGATCCGCATCTTCAACACCTACGGTCCGCGCATGCACCCCAATGACGGCCGTGTGGTGTCGAACTTCATCTGCAAGGCGCTGACGGGGGAGGACATCACGGTCTACGGCGACGGCCAGCAGACCCGTTCCTTCTGCTTCGTCGACGATCTGATCGAGGGCATGCTGCGCATGATGGCGACCCCCGACAACGTGACCGGGCCGATCAATCTGGGCAATCCTGAAGAGTTCACCATGCTGCAGCTTGCGCAAAAGGTGATCGATCTGACGGGCTCCTCCTCGAAGATCATTCACCTCCCGCTGCCGCAGGACGATCCGACGCGCAGAAAGCCCGATATCACGCGTGCCCGCGAAACCCTGAACTGGGAGCCCCGGGTGAAGCTGAACGACGGCCTCGCCCGCACCATCGACTACTTCGAGCGTCTTCTGCGCAGCAAGAGCGTCATCCCCAGCGAGAAGCCTCTGCCTTTTGCGGTCAACACCTGACCCAAGAAGCGACCTGACAAGAGAAAGCCGGCGCCGCACGGCGCCGGCTTTTTTGTAGTGTCCCGCCGAGCGCGATCGCTACTCAGCCGCGATCTGCCAGGGTTCCCCCATTCCATGCGGGTCGATCGCGCTGGTCCGCTCGAACGCCGTCAGGAGCGCATCTTTTCTGATCTCGGCCTGCGCTGCCTTTTCCTTCTTGATCGGTCCAAACCCGCTGATCGCCTGCGGAAAGGCGGCCAGCTCCACGGCCGTCTGGTAGTTGTCCCTCGAGAGCGAGGGCAGGATGCGCTCGATCAGCCTGATGTAGTCCTCCACGAGCCGGCGTTCCATCCGACGCTCCACCGTCCAGCCGAAGGGATCGAAGGCCGTCCCGCGCAGCCGCCTGAGCCGCGCCAGGACGGCAAGGACGGGAAAGATCCAGGGGCCGAAGGCCATCTTGCGCGGCCGGCCGGTCGCCCGGTCGGTTCTCGCCAGGAGAGGCGGAGCGAGCTTCAACGACAGTCTGGCGGTGTCACCGAACTCGTCTCTGACCCTCTGGCGAAAGACCGGGTCACTATGGAGCCGCGCCACCTCATACTCGTCCTTGTAGGCCATCAGCTTGAACAGACTGCGCGCAACCGTCTCGCTCAGCACCGATCGTCCTTCCCCGACGCAGCGGTCCACCAGCCTGACCCGGCCGACCACGCTCCGATAACGGGCTGCCAGGGCCTCGTCCTGATAGGCGATCAGCTCGTCGGAGAGGCGTGCGATCAGCGTGTCGAGATCTTCCTCGTCATGCGCCGTCGTGGCCTTGCCGTCCTCGATCTCCAGCAGCTCGGGTGCTGCCGCCAGAACCCGCCCGGCATGGAAGGCTGCCCTGTTTCGCTCCGAGGACACCGCGTTCAAGGCGATCGCCTGCTCGATCGAGCCGAGGGAAAGCGGCAGCTTGCCTCGCTGAAAGGCGGCGCCGGCGAGGATCATGTTGGCGAAGATGCGATCGCCGAACAGCCTGTCTGCCGCATCGCCCGCCTCCAGGATGTCGACATGCCCGGCCACCTGACGAAGGCGCGTGGCGAGATCCGCAAGTGGTTCCGCCATCTCTTGAAACAGGGCGAAACGACCGGTCGGTGCGATCGTGCGATCGGCGACGATCGTGCTGCGCTCGGTGCTGCAGAGGGTCAGGCATTCCACACCGGCCGCGACCAGCAGATCGCAGCCGATCACCAGATCGGCGCTGCCCGGCTGCATTTTCGCGCCATGGATCGCCTGATCCGCAGGGCCGAAGCGCAGATAGGACAGAACGGCGCCGCCCTTCTGCGCAAGGCCGGTGACGTCGGTCGACAGCACCCGACGCCCGTCCAGATGGGCAGCCATCGCCAGAATGGCGGAGAGGGTGGTGACGCCTGTGCCGCCGATGCCGGTCATCAGGACATTGGTCACCGGGCAAGAAGCCGGCAGCCCAGGGACCGACAGCGTAGCCGCGGCATTCAGGATAGGGCCAAGGGGTGCCTGCCGCTTCTGCGGCTCGCCGCCTTCGATCATGACGAAGGACGGGCAAAAGCCGTCGGTGCAGCTCAGATCCTGGTTGCATGAGGACTGATTGATGCGCCGCTTCGTTCCGAACGCCGTTTCGACCGGCTCGACCGAGAGGCAGTTCGATTGCCGGCTGCAGTCGCCGCAGCCTTCGCAGACCCGCTCGTTGATCAGAACCTGCTGCTTTGCGGGCTCCGCGAGGCCGCGCTTTCGGCGTCTGCGCTTCTCGGCGGCGCAGGTCTGATCGAAGATCAGCACAGAGACACCTCGAACGCCGCGCAGATCCTTTTGAACGTCGTTCAGCGCCGAACGATCGAACAGGCTGACATCATCCGGCAGCGTACCAGCCGGAAACCGCTCCGGCCGTTCGGACAGCACGACAATCCTTTGAACGCCCTCAGCCCTGAGCTGCGCCACGATCTGCTCGACCGAAAGGGGGCCGTCCACGGGCTGACCGCCGGTCATGGCGACGGCATCATTGTAGAGGATCTTGTAGGTGATCGAGACATCGGCCGCGACCGCGGCCCGGATCGCCAGCAGGCCCGAGTGGTAATAGGTGCCGTCGCCGAGATTGGCGAAGACATGCCCGGTACCGGAGAACGGCGCCTGGCCGAGCCAGGCCACACCCTCGCCACCCATCTGGCTATAGCTTTCGGCGGGGCCCCTGCCGGCCGCTTCGCCGCCCATCCACTGGGTCATGATGTGGCAGCCAATACCGGCCATCGCCCGGCTCCCCTCGGGAACGCGGGTCGAACGGCTGTGCGGACATCCCGAGCAGAAATGCGGCGGTCTGGCGCTCGCTGTCGCCAGACCGCGATGCTCCTCCTGCATCCGCTCGGCCTTGCCGAGAGCTGCGGCCATCGCCGCCGTCTGGTCATTTTTCGGCAGCAGAGACAGGAGCGCCGCGGCGATGGTCAGCGCATCCGGATCACCCACCGTCGGCAGGAGCGGGGCACCTGACGGGTCGGTCTTACCGACGATCGCCGGCCGTCGGTCGGCGGAGAGGTTGTAGAGCTGGTCCTTGATCTGGGTCTCGATCAGCGAGCGCTTGCCCTCGATCACGACGATCCGCTCAACCCCCGATGCGAAATCCTCCACGCCGGTAGGCTCCAGCGGCCAGGGCATCGACACTTTCAGGAGGCGAAGGCCGAGACGGTCGGCGTCCCGAAGGCTGATGCCCAGGAGATCGAGGGCCGACAAGGTCGCAGACCAGCATTTGCCGCTGACCGCGAGGCCGAGGCGGGGCGCGTCACTGTCGACGATTACCTTGTTGAGCGCATTCGCCCGTGCATAGCGAAGGGCGGCCGGCAGGCGCCGCCGGCGCAGCGTCTCCTCCAGTGCCAGGCGATTCGGAATCTGCAGGGACGCCAAGGTAATATGCCGCGGCTCGCCGTCATCCGGCGGCAGCCTCAAGGCCAGACGCTCGAGATCGACCGTCACCGTGGCACTGCCATCCATGAGGTCGGCAAGCGCGATCATGCCGGACCAGAGGCCGGCATAGCGGGACATCGCCAGGCCATGCAGCCCGAGATCGAGCACGTCCTGGAGATCCGCCGGTGTCAGCACCGGCATCTCGGCGTCGACGAAGGCGAATTCGCTCTGGCTGGGCAGCGAGGATGACTTGGCGAGCGGGTCGTCGCCGGCGATCGCCAGAACGCCCCCCTTCGGCCAGGTTCCGGTCATGTTGGCGTGCTTGAACACGTCACCGGAGCGATCGACCCCCGGCGCCTTACCGTACCAGATGCCAAAGACGCCCTCGGCCTTGGCACCGGGGTGAAGGTTGACCTGTTGCGTACCCCAGACCGCAGTCGCGGCCAGATCCTCGTTCAGACCCGGCTGGAAGCGGACATCATGCTCGCCGAGGAGGGCTTCGGCTTTGGTCAGGCGCTGATCATAGCCACCGAGCGGGGAACCTCTATAGCCGGAGATGAAGCCGGCGGTGTTCAACCCGGCCTGCCGATCAAGCCTGATCTGCTCCATCGGCAGGCGAACCAGCGCCTCGATCCCGCTCAACAGGATCTGCCCGGTCTCAGCCCGATATTTGTCTTCCAACGATACCCCACGAGAGCTCACGATCTCATCTCCCGATGCAGCTGAGCCGACTTGAAGCTTCGATTGAATAGGCTAACCTGAATTTCGAAGAAAAATTTGCCTGACTTGCTAAATCTGAGCTAAATTGAGAAATGGAATTGTCAGAAAAGGTCTGCATTTGGAAAAAATCGATCGCATTGATCTGCGCATCCTCGATCAGCTCCAGCAGGACAGCAGCCTCCCCATGGCCGAGCTCGCCGAGCGCGTGGGCCTGTCGACGTCGCCCTGCTGGAGACGGGTGCGGCGGATGCAGGAGAGCGGGATCATCAAGGGCCAGTCGGCGCAGCTCGAGCGGCAGAGCCTCGGCCTCGGCTTCGTGGTCTACGCCTTCATCAAGCTGACCACGCCGACGCGCGACGCTCTCAACAAGTTCGAGGCGATCATGCGCGTCTGGCCGGAAGTCATGCTCTGTGAGTGCATGACCGGCGCCGCCGACTATCTGATCAAGGTGGTCACCACGGATGTCCAGGGGTACGACCGTTTTCTCCGCGACAAGCTGCTCGCCACCGCGATGGTGGCGGATGTGCAGTCGCGGATCGTCGTGCATACGGTCAAGGACACCACCAGGCTGCCGCTCCCGGAGCCGGCGGACGAATGAGGTGATCTAAGGTCGCCGTGGATCTGAACCGGCCGTCACCGTCTTCTCCGCGATCCTGCGCTCACGATGGAAGGCATAAAGGCCGGTGAGCACCACGACGGCGCTGCCAACCAGGGTGAGCGTGTCGGGCACGTCTCCGAACACGACGAAGCCCAGGATCATGGCCCAGATCAGAATGGTATAGCGAAAGGGTGAGATGAAGCCGATCTCGCCCACGCGCATCGTCATGATCCCGAACAGATAGCCGACCAGGACGAAGACGGCGGCGAGCGCCAGGATGGCGATCTGCGAGGCTGTCACCGGTTGCCATGAGTCCGCGGCGGTCACGGCGCCTGCCATGATCATCACCGAGATCGAGGAGACGACCGTAACGAAAAGGGACGGCACGTCCGGGGGCAGCCATCTGGTCACCAGGTCGCGCATGACCAGAAAGACGACGGCGCAGAGCGCATAGACCGAATAGATCGTGAAACCCTCGGACCCCGGGCGCACGATCAGCATCACGCCGAGAAAACCGACGATGATCGCGCTGTAGCGCCGCCAGCCGACGGTCTCGCCGAGGAAAAGGGCAGCGCCCAGCGTCACGGCGAGCGGGCTCACCTGGAGAATGGCCGTGGCGTTGGCGATCGGCATGTTGAATAGCGCCGTGATGAAGCAGACCGTGGCCCCCAGCTCGCCGATCACCCGGAGGCTGATGATCCCGATGGTCGTCGCGGACGGCCGATACCAGAGCGCGCGGCGATGCCAGGCAAGCACGGCGATCAGGACCGTAGCCACGGCACCCCTGATGAAGATCGCCTGAAACATCGGCAAATCCGCCGACAGCGACTTCATCATCGTGTCGTTGAGCACGAACCCTGCCATGCTCAGCATCATGAACACAGCCCCCCTCACATTCCCAGCCGCGGGCTGGAGCGCTGACTTGCCTGAGTTTGCGGGCGTGCTCGAGCTGTTTCTGTCGATGCCTGTCACATTGGTCCGCATGTAGGTTGGTTTGCCCTTCGTCCGACGGTGCAGGCCGCACTTGGCTTTGGGAGAGGATACGCGAAATCCTCGCGAGGCTCCGTCAAGTCCACGCTCCGGCTCGCAGCCGGGGATTGCTTAGCACTGCTGTCCCCACCTAGGCTATGGCAAGTCGACGGTCCAGCCCGTGGCTGGGGGAGATGGGCATGAACTATGCCGGGAATAGCTGGTATGTTGCGGGCTGGTCCGGGGATTTCGATCGTACGCCGAAGTCCGTCACCATGCTCGAGCAGGGTATCGTCTGTTATCGCACCGAGGCCGGCTAGGTGGTGGCGCTGGAGGATCGGTGTCCGCATCGCTACCTGCCGCTCTCCAAGGGCCGGCTGATCGGCGACCACCTGCAATGCGGCTATCACGGCATGACCTTCGGGTCCGATGGGCGCTGCGTGCGCGTGCCGGGACAGGACAATCTGCCGTCCTCGGCCTGTGTTAGGCGCTATCCTGCCCATGAGCGCCACGGTGTCGTCTGGATCTGGATGGGCGACGAGGACCGGGCCAATCCTGGTCTGATCTTCGACATGCCGGAACTGGATCAGGAAGGCTGGGCGGTGCACCATGGTGATCACCTTGCCATCGGTTCGCACTATCTGAACGTCGCCGAGAATCTCTGCGATTCCGCCCATGTCAGCTTCGTGCACCCGACCACGCTGGGCAATGCTGCCAGTGAGGATGTGCCGATCCATGTCGAGCGCGAGGGTGACACGGTGACACGGTGGTCACCAGCCGCTGGATCAAAGGGGCCGAGCCCGTCGGCTTCTTCAAGGTCTTCGGCAATTTCGACGGCAAGGTGGATCGCTGGCACTACTACTATCTGCACCCGCCCTGCACGTCGGTCATCGACTTCGGGAGTTCGAGCGACCTCGGACTCGCCGAAAAGGACGCGGCAAGGGCATGCGCATCTTCGCCCTCCACTTTCTGACGCCGGTCGACGCGACCAATACCGTCGACCACTGGATGCATATCCGAAACGTCGCGACCGACGATCCGGGGGCAGGGGAGAGGATGAACGCGCTGTTTCGGATTGCGTTCGCTGAGGACAAGGAGGTGCTGGAGGCTATTCAGGCCGAGGAGCTGAAGGTGCCCGCGCGCAAACCCATCAGAATCGCGATCGATCGCGGTCCCAACATGTATCGCCGGATCGTCGCGGATATGGTGGCTGCAGAGGCGGAGCCTGCGTAAGCCTGCCTCGCCGCGCCGGATCGCTTCGAGATCGGCTACATCGCGGTGAAGCCCGCATCGATCATGACGCACTCGCCGGTGATCAGGTCGGAGGCGTTCGACGACAGGAACAGGACGAGGTCGGCGACCTCGATCGGCTGGCCGAAGCGGCCGAGCGGCGTCTTGTCGAGCATCGGCTGGCTTTTCGCTTTTTCGCCCCAGACCTGCTCTCCCATCGGTGTCAGGATGATCGTCGGGCAGACGGCATTGCACTGGATATTGTGCTTCGACCATTCGACACACATGACCTTGGTCAGCATGTTCAGCCCGCCTTTCGAGGCGCAATAGGCCCCGTGGTCATCGAGACCGACGACGCCCGCCTGCGACGAGATATTGACGATCTTGCCGGCCTTTTTTGCGATCATGCCGGGCACGAGCGCCTGGGCCAGAAGAAAGGGGGCGCGCAAGTTCACCGCCATGGTCTGATCCCAGCGGGCGGCCGTCGCCTCGAGCAGCGGGTCGATCAGCGCGATCCCCGCATTGTTGATCAGAATGTCGATGGCGCCGGCGTGCGCCAGGGCGTCGCGCGCCGCCCTGTTGCAGCCTTCGATTGTCGCGAGGTCCGCCTCGATCACCAGACATTGGCGGGACGCGGCCTCGACCGCAGCCTTTGCCTCCTCGAGCCCGCCGCGATCGCGGCCCACGGCGACGATATCGGCACCGGCGTCGGCGAGCACCCTGCAGATGTCGAGGCCGATCCCTTTCGACGCACCGGTCACCATGGCCCAGCGCCCTTCGACGCCGAAACGCTCCGTCCAATGTCCCAAAGCTGCCTCCCTCAACTCGTTGACCTTTGGTCACTACGAAACCCACTGGAAGGGAACATTGTCAAGGCTGCGGGCCGGTGTCGCCTGCATGCGACTCCGCACGGGAGATCATGCTGTGATTCTCAACTGAAGATATAGGGAATGATCGAGGAACAGGACATCCCGAAATCGCTTATCAGGATGGCCAAGTCAGCCCGGCGGGCACGCCGGTCACCTTTCAGCCGGGCTGACGGCGCAACCGCTTGATCGCGTTGATCTGGCCGTTGGTCGAGCTGTCATGGCTGTCGATCGGCCGGTCGCCATCGAGTTCCGGCAGAATGGCCTTGGCGAGCTGCTTGCCGAGCTCGACGCCCCATTGATCATAGCTGTTGATCCCCCAGACGATGCCTTGCGTGAAGATCTTGTGCTCGTAGAGAGCGATCAGCCGTCCGAGCATGCGAGGGGTGAGCTTGGGGTAGAGGAGGGCGTTGGTCGGCTTGTTGCCTTCGAACAGCTTGTGCGGAAGCAGGGCTTCGAGCGCCTCGCCCTTCAGGCCGCTTGCCTCGAGTTCGGCGCGCGCTTCGGCTTCGGTCTTGCCGAAGGCGAGCGCTTCGGTCTGGGCGAGGAAGTTGGCGAGCAGCTTCTCCTGATGATCGCCGAGCGGTGTCTGGCTGATCGCCGCCGCCAGAAAGTCGGCCGGGATCAGCTCGGTGCCCTGGTGGATGAGCTGATAGAAGGCGTGCTGCCCGTTGGTGCCGGGCTCGCCCCAGATGATCGGCCCGGTCGCGGTGTCGACGCGCCCGCCATCCCGCCGGATGGTCTTGCCGTTGCTCTCCATGTCACCTTGCTGAAGATAGGCAGGCAGGCGGTGTAGATGCTGGTCGTAGGGCAGCACCGCATGGCTGCAGGCTCCGAAGAAATTCCGGTACCAGACGCCGATCAGTCCCAGCAGGACAGGCATGCTGCGCTCGAGCGGTTCGGTCCGAAAATGCTCGTCCATCGCGTGCGCGCCTGCGAGCAGTTCCTCGAAGCGGTCCATGCCGATGGCGAGCGCGATCGGCAGGCCGATCGCCGACCAGAGGCTGTAGCGGCCGCCCACCCAGTCCCAGAATTCGAACATGTTGGCGGTATCGATGCCGAAGGCCGCGACCGCATCGGCATTGATCGAGACCGCGACGAAATGCCTGGCGACCGCCTGCTCGTCCCCAAGACGGTCGACCAGCCAGGCGCGCGCCGACGCCGCGTTGGTCATGGTCTCCTGCGTGGTGAAGGTCTTGGAGGCGACGATGAACAGCGTGCGTGCCGGGTCGAGCCCTTCCAGACAGTGAACCAGATGCGCACCGTCGACATTGGACACGAAATGCGCTCTCAGGTCGGCGCGCCCATAGGGCTTGAGCGCCTCGGTCACCATGAGCGGCCCGAGATCCGAGCCGCCGATGCCGATATTGACGATGTCCGTGATCGTCTGACCGTCATGGCCCTGCCAGTCGCCATTGCGCACCCGCTCGCTGAAGGTGCGCATGCGCTCGAGAACGACGTTCACGGCCGGCATGACGTCCTCGCCGTCCACTGTGATCGGACGGTCGCTGCGGTTGCGCAACGCGATATGCAGGACTGCCCGGTCCTCGGTGACGTTGATCCGCTCGCCCGCGAACATCCGATCCCGCCAGCCTTCGAGATCGACCGCTTTCGCCAGCGTGATCAGATGGCCGATCGTCTCCCTGGTGATCCGGTTCTTGGAGAGGTCGAGCAGCAGCCCGTCATCCTCGAGGGTGAAGGTCCGGAAGCGGTCTGGATCCTCTGCAAACAGGTCGCGCAGGTGGGCCGCCTTGATCGATACGGCATGGTCGGCGAGAGCGCTCCAGGCAGGTAGGGCGGTCGGGCTCGGCATCGGGGATCCTCTGTCAACGGCTCATGCCGTTATATGGCGGTAAGGTTAAGGTTTCGTAAAGGCCGCGGGTTTCTCGCCGGTTTGCGCCGGATCAGATCGACAGCGGCTGATCGTCCTGATCGAAGGGCGGGGCGTCCAGAACCACGGCCTGCCGGCGCTGGCCCAGAATGTCGATGGCGATGTCCGTTCCAGGCTTGGCGTAGTCGACCGGCAGCAGGATTTTCGCGAGGCTCTGGTCGGCGTGATGGCCGAAGCCGCCCGTGATGACCGACCCGATCATGCCGTTGCTGCGATAGACTGGTTCGCCGCCGATGGCGTCGGCGACGCCGGCTTCGACCGCGGCGAGAACACGGCGCCGGACAACGCCCTGTTCCTCCTGCGCAAGCAGGGCGGCGCGGCCGACGAAATCGCTCTTTCGGCGATCGACCAAGCGATCCAGGCCCGCCTCGTGGGGATAGAGGTCGTGCGGACCGTCTCCTGCAAGGCTGTCGAAGCCGGCCTCGAGCCTGAGCGACTCGACGGCGTCGATACCGACGTCGAGCAGGCCAAGGTCCTGTCCGGCGACGAACAGGGCCTCGTACACCGTCGCCATATACTCCATCGGCAGATGAAGCGTGTAGCCGAGATCACCGGTGAGCGAAAAGCGCATCACCTGGGCGGGTGAGCCCGCCACCTCGATTTCCCGGGCGCTGAGATTGGGGAAGGCCTTGTTCGAGACGTCCTCGTCCGTGGCCCTGGCAAGGAGAATGCGCGCCTTCGGACCGGCAATCGCAAGGACGCCATAGCGTACCGAGACCGGTGCGTAGAGCATGCCCTCGGCTGGCAGGCAGGGCTCGAAGCGGCGCTGATGAATTTGCTCGCGGGCAGCGGGACCGAGGACGTAGAAGCCCCCTTCGCTGATGCGCGCCACCATGAAGAGGCCCGCGACCTGCCCCTTCCTGTTGAGCATCAGGCCTTCACTGACCGCTCCGACCCGATCGGGAATCCTCGATGCGAAAATGCGATCGAGGATCGCCTCGGCATCCGGGCCTTCAAACACGTGCTTCGCAAAGACCGAGGTCAGATCGGCGATGCCGACATTCTGGCGAAGCGCCTGGCATTCCCGCTTGATCGCGTCATGGTGGGGAGCTCGCCTGAATGAGCGGACCGCCAGACGCTCGGACGCGCGGGCGGCAAACCAGCAGGGCCGCTCCCAGCCGAAATGGACATCGAACTGGGCGCCGTGTGCGACGAGCTTGTCGTGAATGGCGGTGCGCTTGAGCGGGCCGCCCGCAGACAGGCGGTCATTGGGAAAGCGGATGGCGAAGTGGCGCTTGTAGGCCTCCTTGGCGGCCCGACCCGCATAGTTGCGGCCGGCGAACCCGCCGAACCTGGCGACGTCGAGGGCAAAAAGATCGAGCGGCGGCTCGCCTTCGATGATCCACTCGGCGAGCGCCTTGCCGGCCCCGCCTGCGAGTGACAGGCCGTTCATGAAGCCTGAAGCGACGAAGTAATTGGCGAAGCCCGGGAGCGGTCCGAGCAGAGGGCGGCCGTCGGGTGTCATGGTGATCGGACCGTTGACCGGTGTCTGCTGCGGCGCGTCGGCAAGGCAGGGCAGGCGTTTTCCGGCCTTGCCGACATAGGCGGCAAGCCTTTCGGGATCGCCGCCGATGACATGGTCCTCCGGTGCCGAAGGCAGGGTGGTGCCCGCCGCCGGCCAGCTCCGAGGCTCGGCTTCGAACGCGCCCAGCAGCAGGCCATCCCCTTCGGCGCGCAGATAGAAGGCGCTGTCCGGCTCGCAGAGAAACGGCAGATTGCCGCCCAGATCCCGAACCTCCTCGATCGGTCCGGTCACGGCATATTGGTGCTCGATCGCGACGATCGGCAGGTCCTGATCGATCATGGCGGCGATCGGTCTCGACCACAGACCGGCGGCGTTCACCACGACATCGGCGACGATCTCGCCGCGATCGGTGATCAGAAGCCAGCTGCCGTCAGCTTCCTGGGACATGGCGAGCACGGCTGTCTGATCCGAAATCTCGGCACCCAGGCTCTTGGCGGCCCGTGCGAGGACATCGGTCAGGGCACGCGGATCGACGCTGCCGGCCAGCGGGTCATAAAGGCCGCCGACCACGCCCGCAAGGTCGATGAGCGGGTGATGATCGAGAATTTCGCGCCGGCTCAGCAGGAGATGCGGCATGCCCAGAGGTCGGCCGAGACCGGCGCGTCTCTTTAGCTCGTCGAGCCGGGTCTCACTGGTGGCGAGGATGATGCCGCCGCTTCGCCGATAGCTGAACGCCCGGTCCTGGCGTTCGGCCATGCGCTCATAGAGCCTGATGCTGTCATCGCGCAGGCGGATCAGGTTGGGTGTCAGGTCGAAGCGGTCGACATTGCCGGCGGCCAATGACGTGGCCCCCGCGGCCAGCTCGGCCTTTTCGAGAAGGGTGACATCCTGCCAGCCGAGGGCTGCCAGATGATAGAGCAGGCTGCATCCAACGATGCCACCGCCGATGACGACGACTTGGGCGTGGTCTTTCAAAACCTTCTCAACAGCCTGTGCTGTCGGTATCGGGATGCGACCCTGTCGTCGGCCATGGCGCTTCGAGATGGGCAAAACCTAAAGCCGGCGCAGGAGATAATCCTCTACCTGGTGATGTCTATGAAATTGGAGTGTCGAGGATGCCGGTCAACGAATCCATGTCAGAAAAAGCAGCACTCACAGGGAACACGCCGAGGATGGGGCGGCCGCTCGAATGCGCGCGGCGTTCCCCGCTCTCGGAACGCCGCGTCGCCATCGTCTAGTAGCGCCGGCTGAAGTCGGTCTCGCCGCCGGCTGCGAGGATCTTGGCCTGCTCGATCCAGTTTTCCCGCGCGATCCGGCCTTTGAAGCGCAGATATTTGTCGACCCAGGCGACATGCTCCGGCGTGAACTCGGCGATCTGCGAAAAGTGGTAGATGCCGAGATCGTTCAACGTCCTTTCGAGTTTCGGCCCGACGCCGCTGATCTTCTTGAGATCGTCGGCAGTGCCGCCGCGTGGACCGGGTAGGGCTTCCGGCCGAACGCCTTCGCCGCCCGAATCGTCGCCGGCAGACAGAGCATCGGCATTCCCGCCGGCAAAGCTCTGCCCGTCGGTGTCGGCAGAAGAGGCAGGCGCAGCAGCGGGCTGACCATCGCCAGATCCGCTCTGGCCACCCCATCCGGCGCTATCGCCGCCACCGGCCGCCGATCCGCTGTCATCACGGTCTGCGGCCTGTACGGTATCGGTGCCGCCGACCAGACCGAGTGCGCCGCCGCCGCTCGCACTCTCGATGCTGGTGCTGCCGACGGGTGCATTTTCGAGGTCGGCGACGCGTGCCTGAAGGCGCACCACCTCGCTCCTGCAGGCCGCATTGGCTTCCTTGGCCGTCGCGAGGTCGCGCTCCAGCTCGCTCGCACGCGTGGTCGCCGCCGCCAGGTCGCGGCCGAGCCGATCTGCATCGCCTCCGCTTGCCTGCCGTTCGGCGAGTGAAGCTTTGGCCTCGGCCAGCTCCTTCTCCAGCCCGCCTGCGCGCTGCTCCGTGTCGGAAAGGAGACCGAGCTTGGTCTGATGCTCGCGGCGAAGCTGCTGCAGGCTGGAATCGTGCGTCTCGGCTAGCCGCTTGGCATCGGCCTCGGCGGCCTCCGCTTTGGCCCGTGCCTCATTGGCTTGCGTGACCTCGCCCGCGAAGCGGTCACGCTCGCTCTCGACCTCGCCGAGCTTGGCACGCCACCGGCCATCCAGATCCTTGAGCTCGCTTTGGAAGCGCGAACCGCGCAGCAGCCAGCCGATGACGAAGCCAAGGAGCGCTGCAAGCAACAGGAAGAAGAGAATTTGAAAGATCAGATAGCCCAATGTGCCTCTCCTTTAGCTCGAACGTCGGTTCACCACCGGCGGCTGGGTCTGTTCATCCACCTTGTTTTTGCCCGGATTCCAACGAAGCCGTCTCGGCCATCGTCCCTACATCAGGCCGATCATCACACCGATCAGAGCGCCCAGGAGGAGGCTGCCCAGCGCGACCGGGACGGCGAAGAGGAGAAGCCGAATGATGAGGTGCCGCAAACCGCCCCGCTCTACGACCGCTCGGTGCGATCCGTTTCTTTTCCGACGGCCTCATGCTCAGGGCTTCTCGGCTCGATCCTCGACGACGCGCACGCCCCAGATGCTGGCAACCGCTTCCGCGGCCTGCTGCGCCGCCTCGGCATCGGGGGCCGTGCCGGTCAAGTAGGCGTCCCGTCCCGACATCTCCACACTGGCCCAATCCTGGCCGACGGCGACCAGTTCCTCCCGGCCTCTCTCGGTGAGATCGTCTTCGATCCATCCACCCGCGAGCACGATGGTCAGCAGGGCGAGCAGGACGAATCCGAGAGCACCCAGTCCCAAGATCGTTGTCGTCTTCATCACGCGATCCCAAGGCGTTTGTTTTCTTCTTTGGCGCATGGTCCAGCCAAGCGCGGCCTACCTCCAGCCGGAGCATGACGTACATGCGTGACCAAGCTGGCACGATCGTAGTCTTAACAGGATTTTAGGTCAAAACTATGCGAAAATTTAGGAAATAGGCGTCGACCTCGCGAAACACGACATCTCGGCAACAGGCCGCGGTGAACGACCAGATCGCGACGCCTGGCCTGACGGTGGACCAAAGGAGACGGACAGGCACAAACCCTGTGCCCGCCGGCCTCCCCGGACAGCGAACCCCGGTGTCAGTGCGTGATGAGTGGCGGCAGGCTCTTGGCCTGGTCGACCCAAGCCGAGACCTGCTTTTCCGAGGGCGTCGAGCGCGTCAGCTTCTTCGCCGCATTCACTTCCTTCATCTTCGCGGTGAGATTGTCGGCGCGCCGGTTGCGCAGCTCCTTCACCGTGTCGACGCCAGCGGCTTCGAGCAGTTCGGAAAACTGCTTGCCGATGCCGGAGATGCGCATCAGATCGGCGAGGTTGGCCCATTTCAGCAGCTGACCGTCATCGAGCCCGGTCGCGCCCGCCACGTCCTTTCGCCCCTTGGCGCTGGCGCAGCGATCCAGGAGTATCTTGGTGTTGGTGATGCCCACCGCGGAGAGCTTCTTGCCGTAGACCGGTCCGATGCCCTCAATCTCTTCGATCGGGTAGTTCATCGTTCACGTCCCCCTTTTTGATGGCGTCCGAACTCCCCCGCGGGCGGACCGTTGGGAGAGTTCGGTCATGTAAGCCTGACGTCGGCTATTTCTTCAAGAGATCGCGAATCTCGGTGAGCAGCAGAACGTCGGCGCCGGGCTCCTCGGGCGCAGGCTGCTCTTCTTTCTTGCGGTTCATCGAGTTGACGCCCTTGACCAGCATGAACACGGCGAAGCCGACGATCAGCAGGTTCAAGATCGCGTTGATGAAGGCGCCGATCCCAATGACCGGTGCGCCCGCGTCCTTGGCGGCCTGCAAGCTTGCATAGGGCTCGCCGGTGAGGTTGATGAAGATGCTGCTGAAGTCGACACCGCCCATCAGCCAGCCGATCGGCGGCATGATGACGTCGTCGACCAGAGAGCCGACCATGGAACCGAAGGCGGCGCCCATGATGATGCCGACCGCCATGTCCATGGCGTTGCCGCGCATGATGAACTCTTTGAATTCCTGAATCATGTCTAGCTCCTGAAGCCCGAGAGTTTTCTTATCCTGACCTTCTCACCCATAAAGGCCACGCGCATTTTGCCGTCATCTCGTTTTTTACACAAGTCTTTAGGAAAACGCGATATTTCCGACGGGACGCCCCTCGGTCGAAGCCGACGACAGGCGCTCGAGCATGACCTCGGACAAGCCAGACGAACGCCCATCGATGCCGTGCAGCGGCGTCGCCTAGCCGGCGCCGCCACGTGTCGCCGGAAACAGAAACTCGCGGCCGACCTTGACCCGCTGCGTGCCGTCATAGGCGATGACATCGGCGGTCGCGTAGGTCTCGCTCCAGAGCTCCGGCAGATAGGAGCCGGTGCCGATGACATCGATCGGTGCCTGGATGCTCGCCATCAGCTTGCATTTCCTGGGGCTGAAGCCTGAGCTCGCGATGATCTTGACCCGGTCGAACCCGGCGTCGTCCAGGGTTTCGCGCATGTGGAAGATGGCGGCCGCGGTGACGCCCGTGCCGGTCAGCCAGCGAAGCTCGGTTTCGGTGCGATAGGTGCGAATCGCGTGCGCGGCATGGCGATCGAGCACCGCATAGGACGCGGCGGTGTCCAGCCCCTCGACGAAGCGGCCGCCATGGGTGTCGATGCGCACGCCGAGGCGGCCCTCGGCGGCAAGCTCGGGAAAGCGCCGGCAGACCGCGAGGCTGTCGCTGACCTCCTGGCCGAAATAGTCGACCAGGACGTAGAGCGGATCGTCGGGAAAGGTCTCATGGAACATCTCGGCCGCGCGCAGGGTCGAGCCGGCATAGCCGATCAGGGCGTGGGGCATGGTGCCCAGCCCTTTTTCATTGCCGAAATAGTGCGCGGTCGCATCGGTGGCGTTGCCGACGAAGCCTTTGGCATCGGTCTCGCGTCTCGCCTTTTCCGAGCCGACGCTCGCGGCATAGGCCATCATGTCGGCCATGTCGGCGCCGGCGCAGTGGCGGGCGTCCATGGCGATGAAGCTGACATAGGGGAGATCGGTGCACATCAGGAAGGCGTTGAAGGCGGCGACGCAGGGCGGGCCGAGGCGCTGCAGAAAGACCGTCTCCAGATCGACCAGATGGGCAAACGGGCCGGTGATGTACATCAGCGGCTCGCCGGCGCCGACCCAGTCGCCTTCCTCGAAGCGAAGGTCGATGTCGAAGCTGACGCCGCGGGCATCGGCCATCGCCTGCAGCCAGTCCAGCGCGAGCCTGGGGGTGAAAATCACCGGCCGGCGCATGAACACGGCGTAGGTCACGGAGCAATCGCCAAAGCTGCTGACGATCTCGCGCGTCTTCAAAAAATACTTGTCGGTGAACCGCTTGAGATCAGGTTCGCTCGGCCCCATCGCCGGCTCTCCCCTTGCCATCCCTGTCTAACCGGATAGGCGTTTGCCGAGCGGAAGGCAAGCCGGTCTGCGGCCTCTGCCTTCAGGTTCAGCGGTTGGCACGGTGGTGGTAGCGATAGACCTCCGCGAATCCGAGGCGCTGGTAAAGGCCGCGCGCCGGCTGGTTATGTGCGAGCACCGAAAGCCAGGCCGTCCTGGCGCCCCGGACAGTGCTCCACGCGAACAGGCGGCGCACGAGGCTCCCTGCCAGACCCTGCCGCCGCCGCTCCGCAACGGTGAGAACGTCGAACAGGCCGGCAAAATCGGCATCGACCACGACCAGGCCCAGGGCCTCGATGCGCTTTTCGCCCTCGATACGTCCGAAACCTGCCGGCGGAACCAGACGGGCGAGCATCTGGCGAAGCGTCGCGAGATGCGCGGCATCGGACCCGGCGATCCGATCGCAGCTCTCCAGCCAGGCCTGATCGGGTTCGGTACCGATCCGGACCTCATGATCGACGTCTGCAGTGAGCCCGCTCAGGCCGTCGAGGTCGCAGGTCATGACGACGGTCTCGTCAAACCGGCGCCAGCCGCGACGATCGAGCGCCGCCTCGAGGGCAGGGGATGCAAGAGGGGAGAGGCGAAAGACCGCCGGCAGCCCGCGTGCGCCGTAGATCGCCTCCACCCGATCGATCCGCGTGTCGAGATCACGGTCGTCGGCCGCGAGACAGGTCACCGAGTTCGCACGCTTGGTATAGCCATTCGCCAGCCTGATCACCCAATCGCCGTCGAAGGCTGTCGACAGCGCCGGCCACGAGGTCAGCATCGAACGCTCCAACCGAGCAACGAGGTCCAGGTCAACGCCGGCCATCGTCTGGCCTGGTCAGAGGGGGCGGTTGGTGGCGATGTCGCTGGTCAGGTTCTTGGCGTAGCAGAACAGGCGGAGGCGCTCGGCGGCGAACTCGATGGCGGCGGAGATATCCGTCGTCTCGCCAAAGCCGATGATCACCATCAGCAGTTCATCGGTGTCCATGGAGATCAGCGAGCGCTCGCTGTCGCTGGTCGGGCTGCCGAAGGGGCCGGCGCCGTCGACGAAGATCGGGAGGCTCTCCAGATTGAGCCGGCCGCGTCCAATCGCCTTGTAGCCCTCGTCGGTCCTGCCCACGCGGAACACGATCGGCGGCTCCAGGGATTTCACGTCATAGGCGCCGATCGAGAACCCGGTCTTGAGCGAGATCAGATTGTTGGTGTCGACGACATTGTTGATGCGGTAGATCCCCTTGCCCTGGGTGAGCCGGCGCATCAGCGATTCGGCCGAAGGCCGGTAGCGGCTCGGGTCCTTGCCCAGCATCTTGTAGGCCTTGCGCGTGGCGCTGATCTGCGCGACATCGCCAACCGTGCCGCCCGAGAGGTTGGCCAGGCGCTCGGCGGCGGCCCTGTCCAGCGCCTCGCTCAAGGCCTGGCCGGGCTCGGTGACCGTGACGTTGCATTGCAGCACGCCCAGGGTCACGGGAACCTGCAGCTTGGCGAAGCCCTTGCAGACGGCGATATCGAGCATTTGCATCCTCATGCCAAAATCGCCGCCCCATGGATGCGGCTGGTTGATCAGGCGGACAGCAGCTCCGTGCCGTCGATCGACACGCCGAACCCGCCGAGACCGACATATTGGCGCGAACGCGTGGCGAGAAGCCTGATCGACGAAACACCGAGGTCACGCAGTATTTGAGCACCAAGGCCGACGTCGCGCCAGTCCTGTTTACGGCTCTGGTCGCTGTTGGTCGGGGGCGCCGACGAGCTGAATTCACCGACCGGGACGCCAGCCGCACCTTCGCGCAGATACACCAGCACGCCGCGGCCCTCGCGGTCGAAACGCTTGAACACGTCGCCGAGCAGCCGGCCGCCGCCGAACACATCCTCGAGCACGTTTTCACGATGCAGCCGGGTCGGCACGCCGACCCCGTCGCCGATGCCGCCGAATACCAGAGCCAGGTGGTGGATGTCGTCGAACGGCGTCGAATAGCTGTAACCCTTGGCCTTGCCGATCTGGGTCTCGATCTCGAACTCGCCGACGCAATCCACCAGCCGTTCGCGCCGCTGGCGATAGGCGATCAGGTCGGCGACCGAGATCACCTTGAAGCCATGCTCGCGCGCAAACGCCTGCACCTGTGGCCCCCGCTTGACCGTGCCGTCGTCGTTCACCAGCTCGCAGATAACGCCGACCGGCGGCAGGCCGGCGAGCCGCGCCAGATCGACCGCGGCCTCGGTATGGCCTGAGCGCATGAGCACGCCGCCGTCCTTGGCGATCAGCGGGAAGATGTGGCCGGGCCGCACGAAGTCGTTGGCGCCGGCATTGCCGTTGGCAAGGGCGCGCACCGTGGTGCAGCGCTCCTCCGCCGAGATGCCGGTGGTGGTGTCGTAGCGGTAGTCGACCGAGATGGTGAACGCGGTGCCCAGGGGCGCATCATTGGCCGCGACCATCGGATCGAGATGCAGCCGCCGCGCTTCCTCGGCGGCCATGGGCGCGCAGACGATGCCGCAGGTGTTGCGGATGATGAACGCCATCTGCGCCGGCGTCGCCTTGGCGGCCGCCATCACCAGATCGCCCTCGTTCTCGCGATCGTCGTCGTCGATCACGATCACCATCTGGCCATCGGCGATGGCGCGGATCGCCTCCTCGACGCTGGAAAGCTCGCCGGCGTCCCTGCCGCGGGTGTCCTCGGCGGTCACTGGGCTGCGACCCGAAGGGCTTCCCGCGCTTCCTTAAGGGAATTCGCGATCAGGAAGGCAAGCTCCAGGCTTTGGGAGGCGTTCAGGCGTGGATCGCACTGGGTGTGGTAGCGGTCCCTGAGGTCCTCCGCGGTGATTTCCTGAGCGCCGCCCATGCATTCGGTGACGTCCTGACCGGTCATCTCGATATGCAGGCCGCCGGCGTGGGTGCCTTCGGCGCGATGGATCTGCAGGAACGCCTGGACCTCGCCGAGAATGTGATCGAAGGGGCGGGTCTTGTAGCCGGTGTTCGACTTGATGGTGTTGCCGTGCATCGGATCGCAGGTCCAGACCACCTTCCGCCCCTCGCGCTCGACCGCCCGGATCAGCGGCGGCAGACCGTCCTGCAGCTTGTCCTGGCCCATGCGCGTGATCACGGTGAGCTTGCCCGGCTTGTTGGTCGGGTTGAGCACGTCGCAAAGGCGGATCAGGTCGTCACCGCTCATGTTCGGTCCAGCCTTCACGCCGACCGGGTTGGCGATGCCGCGGCAGAATTCGACATGTGCGCCATCCAGATCGCGCGTGCGCTCGCCGATCCAGACCAAATGGGCCGAAGTGTCGTACCAGCGCCCCGACGTGCTGTCGATCCGGGTCATGGCCTGCTCGAAGCCGAGCAGCAGCGCCTCGTGGGAGGTGTAGAGATTGACGCGGCGGATCTCGGGCGTGGAGATGTCGGAGACGCCGCAGGCCTCCATGAACGCGACCGCCTCGGTGATCCGATCGGCGAGATCCTGATAGCGTTCGCTCTGGGGCGACTTGTCGACGAAATCCAGGTTCCAGCTGTGCACGCGGGTCAGCGCCGCGTAGCCGCCCTGGGTGAAGGCGCGCAGGAGGTTGAGGCTGGCGGCGGCCTGGGTATAGGCCTGAAGCTGGCGTTCCGGATCCGGCGCACGTGCTTCGGCATCGAAGTCCATGCCGTTGACGATGTCGCCGCGATAGCTCGGCAGCTCGACGCCGTCCTGGCTTTCGAAATCCGCGGAGCGAGGCTTGGCGAACTGACCCGCCATGCGTCCGACCTTGACCACGGGCAGGGCGGCGCCATAGGTGAGGATCACGGCCATCTGCAGGAGCACGCGCAGCGTGTCGCGGATGCTGTTGGCGTTGAAATCGGCGAAGGCTTCGGCGCAGTCGCCGCCCTGCAGCATGAACGCCTTGCCCTCGCACACCTCGGCGAGCTGCTTTCTCAGGCGGCGCGCCTCGCCCGCGAAAACCAGCGGCGGATAGCCGGCAAGCTTCTGCTCGACCGAGGCCAGGGCTGCGGTATCGGGGTAGGCCGGCATTTGGGCCGCAGGGTGGTTCCGCCAGCTGTCGGGCGTCCAGTTTTTCGCCATCTGGGTGTCCTCTTCGCGCGTAATCGAGCGTATCGTTCGTCAGGCCGACGGTTGATACATGGTGACGAATTCCTCAGCCGCCGAGGGGTGGAGGCCGACCGTCGCATCGAAATCGGCTTTGGTGGCGCCGGCCGTCATGGCCACCGCCAGGCCCTGAATGATCTCCCCCGCTTCGTCCCCGACCATATGCGCGCCGAGCACGCGGTCGGAGGCTGCATCCACCACCAGCTTCATCATGATCTTGACCGGTTCATCGGTCAATGTGTGCAGCATCGGGCGAAAGCTGGTCTTGAAGATCCTGACCTCATAGCCCTGCTCGCGCGCGCGCGCCTCGCTCAGGCCGACCGTGCCGGCTTCGGGAATGCTGAACACGGCGGTGGGGATGGTGTCGTAGCGCACCTCGTGGGGATTGGCGTTGAACTCGGCCTCGGCGATGGCGCGCCCTTCGGCGATCGCGACCGGGGTGAGATCGTGGGCGCCCGAGTCGAGGCCGGCACCGGCATGATCCGAGCAGTCGCCGACCGAATAGATGCTGGGCAGGTTGCTCCGGTAGGCGCGGTCGACATGGATCGCGCCGCTCCTGTCCATGGCGACACCGATCTCACGGAGGCCGAGCTTCTCGGTATTCGGAATCGGATGGCGGCCGGTGGCATAGAGCACGGTATCGAAGCGCATCTCGCCCGAGGAGGTGGCGACGCGGAGCTCATCGCCGTCCGGCTCGATCGCCTCGATCGTGGTCCCGGCTCTGATGTCGAGACCGTGGACCTTGTACTGCTCGACCAGCATTTCGCGCAGATCGTCGTCGAAGCCGGCAAGGGGCAGGGGTTTTCTGAAGAAGATCGAGGTCTCGACGCCGAGGCCCTGGAAGATGCTGGCGAGCTCGACGCCGATATAGCCCGCCCCCATGACGGCCAAGCGCCGCGGCTGTTGGGTCATGCCCTCCAGCGCCTCGTTCGAGGTGATCACATGCTCGATGCCGGGCACGTCGAGAAGGCTCGGCCTGGCACCCACGGCGATCAGAATGCGCTCGGCGGTGAAGGTCCGGCCGTCGACCTCGACGCTGTTCGGCCCCGTCACCTTGCCCCAGCCTTCGACGATCTGCACGCCCACCTTCTCCAGCATCGTGCGATAGATGCCGTTCAGGCGCGCGATCTCCTTGTTCCTCGCCTGGATCAGATGCTCCCAGTCGAGCCTGGGCTCGCCGACCTCCCAGCCATAGTGGCGGGCGGCCTTGAAATGTTCGGAGAAGAAGGCGCCGTAGCGCATCAGCTTCTTCGGGACGCAGCCGCGAATGACGCAGGTGCCGCCAAGGCGGCCAGCCTCGCACAGCGCCACACGCGCGCCGTAGCTGGCCGCTCGTCGTGCACAGGCCACGCCGCCCGAACCGCCGCCGATCACGAAGAGATCGAAATCCGCCACGTTCACTCCTTTCGATCAGACCCTGTCGTCGCTTCTTTGATAGGTGGTCGCCGGCGGTTTGTCAGCAATCCCATCCGAAACGTTGCGCCGGCCGTGCCGCGCTCCGGCATCGGTTGACGGATAATGGCCATGGGCCGCGCCTTCCCCGGTCGTGACCACTGCCAGGCTTCACCGTTTCCTAACTTCTTTTTGCTAAAGCGTTCCCATCAAACGTTTGGAGCCGGCATGTCCACCAATTCCGATCTCGTCCAACAAATCAATGCTGCCATCGGCGCCCACGGCGTTTGGAAGCTGAAGCTCAAGACGGCGATCGATCTCGGCCGCGCCGAGGTGACACCTGACGAACTTCGCTGCGACAGCCATTGCGCCTTCGGTGAGTGGTTGCACAGCGACGTGCTGTCCGAATCGATAAAGGCCGGAAAGCCCTATCAGGTGATCCGTCGAATCCATGCAGAATTCCATGAATGCGCAGCCGACATCCTGAGCCACGCCATTTCGGGCCGCAAGGACGACGCCAAGGCCATGTTCGACAAGGACTATGCGGAGCGGTCAGGAAAGCTGACCCAAGCCCTCTACAAATGGAAACGCGAGGTCGCTGCCTGATACGCCTCGGGGAACCCGCCGCCCGGAAGGTCCCCATGCCGGGCTTTCGGCATGGGGGCGAGGTCCGGTCAACGCAGCGGGTCGTTACCCGATGCCGCCGAGATTGACGTATTTGATCTCGAGATAGTCGTCGATACCGTATTTCGAGCCTTCGCGGCCGACGCCCGAGTGCTTGTAGCCGCCGAACGGCGCCACCTCGGTCGAGAAGATGCCCTCGTTGACGCTGACGATGCCGGCTTCCAGCTCTTCGGCGACGCGGAACACGCGGCCGACGTCGCGCGCGTAGAAGTAGCTGGCCAGGCCGAACTCGGTGTCGTTGGCCATGGCCACGACCTCGTCCTCGTTCTTGAACTTGTAGAGCGGGGCGACCGGGCCGAAGGTTTCTTCGTGGGTGATCACCATGTCCTTGGAGCAGTCGGCAAGCACGGTCGGCTCGAAGAACTGGCCGCCGAGGGCATGCCGGCTGCCGCCGGTGAGCACACGGGCCCCCTTCTTCTTGGCATCCTCGACATGGTGCTCCGCCTTGTCGACCGCGGCCGGCTCGATCAGGGGACCTTGCGCGACGCCGTCCTCGAGACCGTTGCCGACCTTGAGACCCTTCACCGCCTCGGCGAATTTCTGGGCGAAGGCGTCGTAGATCTTCTCCTGCACATAGATGCGGTTGGTGCAGACGCAGGTCTGGCCGGAGTTCCGATATTTGGACGCCATCGCGCCCTTGACCGCGGCATCGATGTCGGCGTCGTCGAAGATGATCATCGGTGCATGGCCGCCGAGCTCCATCGACACCTTCTTCACGGTATCGGCGGACTGCTTCATCAGCAGGCGACCGACTTCGGTGGAGCCCGTGAACGTAATCTTGCGCACGAGATCGTTGGAGGTCAGCTCGCCGCCGATCTCCCTGGAGCTGCCGGTGAGCACGTTGAACACGCCCTTGGGCAGGCCGGCGCGCTCGCCAAGCTCGGCCAAAGCGAGGGCGGAGTAGGGGGTGAAGGTGGCAGGCTTGACCACCATGGTGCAGCCAGCGGCGAGGCCGGGGCCGCATTTCCGGGTGATCATCGCATTGGGAAAATTCCAGGGCGTGATCGCGCCGCACACGCCGACCGGCTGCTTCAGCACCAGGATGCGGCGATCGGCGGCCGGCGACGGGATGGTGTCGCCATAGACGCGCTTGGCTTCTTCCGCGAACCACTCGATGAAGGAGGCGCCGTAGGCGATCTCGCCGCGGCTCTCGGTGAGAGGCTTTCCCTGTTCCATGGTCATCAGAACGGCGAGATCTTCCTGGTTCGCCATCATCAGGTCGAACCAGCGACGGAGAATCCCGGCGCGTTCCTTGGCCGTGGTCTTCTTCCAGGTCTTGAAGGCCTCATGGGCGCATTCGATCGCGCGCCTGGTTTCGGCGGCGCCCATGTTCGGGATCGTGCCGATCACCGCGCCGTTGGACGGGTCGGTCACCTCGATGGTCTTGCCGCTGTCGGCGTCGACCCATTCGCCGTTGATGTAGCACTGCTCGCGGAGCAGCGAGCTGTCCTTCAGGTGATGTCGCACGTCTTTCAAGGCTGTTGCCACCTGTCTACCTCCTCTTTTCCCTATATCGGCGCGTGTCGCTGCCGCCGTTGTCTCTCGCGCCTTTCATATGGGTTAACATGCGCCGGGCGCCAACCGCAACGGCGGGGAAAGGCCTGAATTCGCCCCGAAGCACCGCCGCCCCCCTGGGTACTGTCAATGCGTCAAAAGGTGTGGACGCGCTTGATCCTGCCCTCGGCGTCCAGGCGGAGATAGCGGCCTGAGCCGTTGGGAAAGCCCATCGCCTTCTTGTAGGCGAAGATGGTCCTGAGATCGCCGAAAGGGGCGATGCAGTCCATGGACCAGCGGCGATCGCCGGCGTTCCAATCCTCCGCCCGGATCGGCCGCGTGCCGTCGATCAGCCCGCGTTCGGCTTCGGGGGTGAGATGGGCCCAGCTGAAGAACCCCACCGGCCTTTTCTCGCGCAGGAACAGCCAGGCCTGATCGAGGGCGAGAGGCGGGATGACATAGCGATCGAGATCCGCGATCAGCCAGGTGCGGTGCGGCTCGGAACGCCCGAGCAGCCAGACGACGGCGCCAAAGCAGGTCAGGCCGGTATGGACGGTGAGGCCGGCACGCTGCAAGGTTTCCTGGGCCTTTCCGCGATCAGGCGACAAGCGGCGGTTCCCGGTCAAGCCGGCAGCGGCTCGCCTCCCAGGGAGAGAACTGGATGCGCCAGAGCTCGCGCTCGCCCCGGAAGGGCGGGCGACGGTGCATGACGCGGAAATTGTCGTAGAGGAGAATGTCGTTCGGCTGCCAGAGGTGGTCCCAGGCGAACTGTTCGCAGTGAGCGATCAGCGCCTCGATGTCGACCTCGCCGCCGCGCACCCGGCGAAGCGTGCCCGGGCTGAAATACAGCACCGTCCGGCCGGTTGCGGGATGATCGAACACCAGCGGCCGCGCCGAGCGCGCCCGTTTCATCGAGCGCTCCTGCCCGTCGCTGTAAAAGTCGGACATCAGGTCGGCCGGCAGAAAATAATGGCCGGTCAGCGACCGCAGACGCTCCTGCTCCGCCTCGGGCAAGGCGGCGCAGGCGGTCGCCATGTCGACGAAGCTGGTGGCCGCGGCAGCGCCGTTCTTGCGATTCGCAAGCAAGGTCCCGAAGAAATCGCCCTCGCCATAGCTGAAGTCGTTGTGCCAGGGGAGATCCTGATCGCCGAACAGGCCGGTCTCGCTGATGATCTGGATGGCAGGATGATTTTTTCGCACGTGGCGCTCGCCTTCGAGCACCGGGCCGAAGCTTGTCGCGAGGGCGAGCAGGTCTGCGGCCGACGGCGGCTCTTCGCAACGGATATGCACGAAACCCCTGTCGAAAAAATCCGCTCGGACCGCGTCAATATCCGAATTCATTGGCCTTGATGTCCTCGAAGAAGGGGGCGATGCGAAAGTCGCTGGTGAGGCGACCGCGGTGCGGATTGCCGGCATCGGGCACGCCGGCCTCGTCGGTCGACCAGTCCACGAGGCGCACCAGCACCTTGCCCGCCTCGGTCTCGACCGGCACCAGCGCCGAACGCTCGCCGCCATCGTCCTCCAGCTCAAGGAGGACGCGTCCGGGCGTCATGGATCTCTGCAAGATCTGCTCGATAGGGCGGTCGAGGGCGGCTGCCAGCAAGCGCACCATCTCGTCATAGCTGCAGCTGCTGTCCGGCATGTAGCGGCCGATGGCGCCGACCGAGCGCATCCGCAGGATCGGCGTCACCCTGGACCAGGGCCTGTCCCGATCGAAATTGATGCCGAGCTCGCGTGCCGTGCGCACCACCAGATCGATCTGCGCCTGCAGCGTGTGCTCGTTCACGCCCTTGGCAATGATCGTCCCGGTGTTGAGACGAAAGCCGACCTCGAGGCAGTTCTTCAGCGCCCGGGTCTTGAGAACGGCATATTTGCCGCTGTCGATCACGCGATAGACGTCGTCGTCATCGGCACCGTTCATCGACAGAAGAACGTAGCGAAGCCCTGCCACCTTCAGCATTCGGCAATAGTCGAGATGCGCAAGCTTCAACCCGTTGGTGGCGAGCACCGGCCGATGGCCATGACGCACCACCTCGCGGATGATCTCCGGCAGATCCAGCCGCAGCGTCGGCTCGCCGCCCATCAGCCGGATGTCCGTGCGCCTCGGCAGCTTTGCGAGAACATCGAACAGCCGACGGCTGTCCATGTCGGGAATGTCCCGATTCGGCACGTAGCAATTGGCGCATTCCATGTTGCACCGGTGGGTCAGATCGACATGCACCGTCGCGAAGGTGTTTTTTTCGGGCGCGAGGGCGAAGTGATTGATGGGCATGTTGGCCGGTCTGTCGTTCATTCTTTGGCTAACCTGGAGAAGCGCAAGGGTCCATTGGGCCGACGGCTGCCGTGAGTGCGGCATCAGCAGGTCCGCTCACCACTAACCCCCGTAGTTGCCGTAGGCGTCGAAGTTGACATCAACAGGGTAATCGGCAAGCAAGCCAATGACTTGATGGTCGATATCGAAGCCGATTTGCTCATTGTCCGAAAACACGCCGCAGAAGACATCGATCTTGCAGTCCGCAAGCACCGGCAATTTGTCCTTTCGCTCCTCCAGGAAATCACAGATCGCCATGAGATGCTCGCCAAGTGGCTGAATATCAGCGATGGCACCACTCCAACTCCACATCGCTGACTTCCGGTAGCTCGGTTTCGCACTCCTGGCGCTCACGAGGTCGCCTCTTTCAAAGGAGCTTTCGGGGGCGGCGCCAAGAATTTCGGTAATGTCGGATGCCGACATCGAATCACTCGTGATTCGCAATGTCGCCGACGATTTGACGATCATATCCTCTATCTCCGCCAGACGGTCACCAAGCTCAACCGAGTACGGGATCCCGTCATGCAACGTCGACAGCACCGAGTGGCGCGAGTCTTCATCGAACGGCAGTGCATCAACCACAGACGATCTCGAAGTGAAGGCCGCTGTGCGCTCCTTCGCGGAGAAAGGTCTCGGCGTGGGACCAGCGGTCACTCGTCCGGCTCGCGGGATCACTCCCCGTCGCGTAGTCCACGCTCTCATCCATGACGGGCTGGGTCTTGCCTTCGGACAGACGGAAGGCATCGATCCCGAGAATAGGGACGTTCCTCTCGCGACAACGTTTGACCATCTCGACGGCGATATGTGGATCAGGAAACAAGATACCGCCTTTGCGCAAACCGAGCGCTTCGAACTCGCGCTCGATTTCGTTCTTTGCGTCTGTCATCATTTCCATCCTCAAACGTGTGGCAAAGGCCGTCAATCGATCCGCAGACGGAACCATGGATGGCAGCGCTTCCGTTGGCAGAGCCCGGAGCGACGTCATCCAGCAGGGCATCTGCGGCTATTCGATTGCGACCGTCTTTGCGGTCAGCGCTATAGCCGCTCCGTAGCTCGGTAGGATACTGACGAACTCGAGAGCTCCGGCTTCGATCTGGTCGCGCAGCCGCTTTAGCGCAGGCGACTCTTCGACCGGCCCAAGATACAAAAGTCGGCGCAGGATATCGTCGCTCGCATGCTCGATACCATGGTCGACGGCGAGAACGGTATTCCCTTCGCGCATGTCGTTGCACAGGAAATCCTCGACTCCTTCGGCAATCAAGAAGCGGGTTTCGTTCCCTTCGGGCGCACGAAATCCGATGCGCACGCTGCGGTCGCCGAGCTCAACCGAGTACAGGAGCCAGTCATGCAGTGTCGGCATCGCTTTCATCTTGTTCCTCTCATATGCTCCTAGTTGCCGTCAAATTCGCTGATCTGCATCACGGAAGTTCACCAGGTTCCGGCGGACGTCCGGGCTTTCGATCTTCGTTTCGAGGCTTGCCCCCGCCCTCCGGCCGTCCCCAGTCGTGAACATGCGGCTGTCCCTGGCCATGGTCATGATTGTAGTCGATATCCTTCTCGGGGAAACCATCCTCGCCATAGCTCCGCGTTTGCTTGGGCGTTCCGTCAGGATTGGTGACCGTGACCGTCGAGCCTGGTTCCCCCTTGAACGGCGGACTATTGCCCTGGGCGCCCTCGGAATAGCTGATGTCGGGAGTCTGCGGCCCGGTCAGTGCCTGATAAGCGGCGTATCCAAGAATACCGAGGCCGGCGCCAATACCAACCAGGTCGCCAAAGGGTAGCGGGCCATCCGCCGCCGCAAAGCCAACAGCGACGGTTCCGGCCAGGGCAAGGGCGGGTCTACCATCATCATCGTCGCCGCCGCCCAGCGCGGGGCCTCGTGGATCAGGATTGGGGCCGGTATAGTTCGGTGTCGTGTCGCTCTCGGGCAGACCACCGGGATCAGGCGTCGCCGGCTTGTCATTGTCCTGCTTGTCCTCCGGCCGGCCGTCGAGCGCCGGGCCGCGCGGGTCGGGGTTGGGACCGCTGTAGCCGGGCGTGGTGTCGCCGCCATCGGGGCCGCCCGGCTGATTGGCACGCTCCCTCTCGACGGCATCGTTGAACGCCTGCTCCTGCGTCCGCTCCGATCCCGTCATGCCCTGTTGACTGGATGCCCTGGACTCTGCCGTTTCGCGCGCGCCGCCATTTTCGCTGCCGCCGCCGATCCCGCCACTCGGACTACCCATAATCCCCCCCTCCAAATTCCGTCGCCGATCAAGCCTGCGGATTCAATGGGTCTGAAGATCACGTGGCATCGTTATTTGTTCAAGCCTGAGTTTGATTGAAACTCAGGACGCGTTTTCGCTTCGAAATTTGTAATTCGTGACAGCGTTATCTTCTTTTCTCTTAAGAATTGACAATCTAAGGCCGCTCGTCACTGCTGCGGTCGGCGAGGACGCGGGGTCTGGTCTCGAGCGGCTTGGTGCGCTCGTCGTTCTCGGGAAGGCCGCCGCCGAAGCCGACCGGCGCCATCGCCGGCTCGGACAGGAGAAAGCCGCCGGACTGGCGTTCCCAGAGGCGGGCGTAGAGACCGCCCATCGCCAGGAGCTGGTCGTGGCTGCCTTCCTCGACGATGCGGCCGGCATCCATGATCACCAGGCGGTCCATGGCGGCGATGGTCGAGAGACGATGGGCGATCGCGATCACGGTCTTGCCGGCCATGAGATCGAGCAGCTGCTCCTGGATCGCGGCTTCGACCTCGGAATCCAGAGCCGAGGTGGCCTCGTCCAGGATCAGGATCGGCGCGTCCTTCAACAGCACGCGCGCGATCGCGACCCGCTGGCGCTGGCCGCCGGAGAGCTTGACGCCGCGCTCGCCGACATGGGCGGCGTAGCCTTTTCGCCCGCGAAGGTCCACCAGGTCGGGGATGAATTGGGCGGCCTGCGCGCGCATCGCCGCTTCGAACGCGTCCGCTTCGCTGACCTCGGGCTTGCCGTAGACGATATTGGCCATGACCGAGCGGTGCAGCAGCGAGGTGTCCTGGGTGACCATGCCAATGTTTTCGCGCAGACTTTCCTGGTCGACGCGCGAAATATCCTGACCGTCGATCAGGATGCGTCCGCCTTCGAGGTCGTGAAAACGCAGCAGGAGGTTGACCAGGGTCGACTTGCCCGCACCCGAAGGCCCGACCAGACCGACCTTTTCGCCCGGCCGGATGGTGAGCGAGAGGTTCTCGATGACGCCCTCGTCCCTGCCGTAGTGAAATCTGATATTTTCGTAGCGGATCTCTCCCTTGTGGACCGCAAGGGCGGGGGCATCCGGCACGTCCAGAACCTCGGTCGGCTGGGAGAGTGTCTGGATGCCGTCCTGAACGATGCCGATATGCTCGAAAATGCCAGTGACCGTCCACATGATCCAGCCGGACATGTTGTTGATCCTGAGGATCAGGCCGGCGGCGAGAGCAAACGCGCCCACGGTGATCGCGCCGGTGCTCCAGAGCCAGAGGCCCATGGCGCCGGTGCCGACGATCAGGGCGCCGTTGATCCAGTAGAGAACGCTTTTCAGCACGGTGATCAGGCGAAGCTGGTCCAGAAATTTCTCGGTGTGGTCGCTGATCGCAAAGCGCGCATAGTCGTCCTCGCGTTCGGCATGGGCGAAGAGCTTGACGGTCAGGATGTTGGTGTAGCTGTCGACGATGCGCCCGGTGAGCATGGAGCGCGCCTCGGACATGATGCGCGAGCGCTCCTTGATGCGCGGCACGAAAATGTAGAGGGTGGCGCCGAAGGCCACGAGCCAGATCAAGAGCGGCAAAGCGAGCCGGATGTCGGCCTCGGAGAACAGCACCAGAGCCGATGTGATGTAGATCGCCATGAACCAGATGGCATCGGTGGTCTGCACGGCGCTTTCGCGCAGCGAGCCGCCGGTCTGCACCACCTTGGTGGTGATGCGTCCGGCGAAGTCGTTCTGAAAGAAGCCCATGCTTTGGCGCAGCACGTAGCGATGGGTCTGCCAGCGGATCATGTTGACGAGGGTCGGCGTCAGCGTCTGGTGGATCAGGAGATCATGGACCAGGAAGACGACGGGCCGGGCGATCAGGGCGACGAAGCCCATCCAGAGCAGGGTTTTCGCGTGGTCCTGGAAGAAGGCTTCCGGGCTCTCGGCCGCGCGCACCAGATCGACGATGTCGCCGAGAAAGGCGAACAGCGACACCTCGATCAACGCGCCGACCAGGCCGATGGCGAGCAATGCTATGAAGAACGGCCAGACCTGGCGGATGAAATACCAGTAGAAGGCGAGCAGGTCCGAAGGCGGCCGTTCGACCGGGTGCTCGCGAAAAGGGTCGATCAGCCCCTCGAACCAGGCGAACATCCTGCCGAAAGCATCAATCATGACGGTCTCCATCGCTGCCGACGACCGCGGCTGGCCGTCGCATGGGCGACCGCCTCAACGGATCAGGCAATGGTCGCTGGCTGTCTTGCTCTGTCGTGACGGGCAGGTGTCGGTGGCCGCTGAATGGCCCGGCACCTGACGAACGCTTCTATCGCATCAATCGAATTCTGGCCCCATTATCTTGATATAGGGGGCAAATTCACCGGTTACAGGCCTTTGGCGTGCCTCGCCCGGCGATCACGGCACCGGCGCGAAATCGCCGGTTTTGGCATCCATGGTCCAGAGCTCACCCTTGGCGATGTCGAACCAGGCGCCATGAAGGGTAAGGCGACCTTTCTTCTCCAGGATGTCGACGCAGGGAAAGCTGCGCAGATTTCTGAGCGTATAGCGGATCGAGATGCGCTCCAGCGCGGTCTGACGTTCGGCCGCGGTCATCCAGTCATTGGCGGCGACGCTGGCGGCGGCCGTTTCCAGAAGCTGCATCCATTTGCCGATGAAATCGCCGGGCGAGAGCGGTTCGTCCGCAGGCTGCAGAGCCGCCTGAATGCCGCCGCATCGCCCATGGCCGAGGACGACGATGTTTTTTACCTTCAGGCTCTGCACCGCGAATTCGAGCGCTGCTGAGGTCGAATGATAGTGGCCGTCCGGCTCGTAGGGCGGCACGAGATTGGCGACATTGCGCACCACGAACAGTTCGCCCGGGCGCGTGTTGAAGATCAATTCGGGTGCAGCCCTGGAATCGCAGCAGGCGATGATCAGCGTTTCCGGCTGCTGGCCTTCCTCGGCAAGATGGCGATAGCGTTCGCGCTCGCTCTCGAAGCGCCCGCTCTTGAAGGCCTGATAGCCCTTCAGCAATGCCGATGGAAAGGTGGCGTCGTCGTCAGCGGTCATGCCGGCAGAGCGCTCCCGCAAAAGTCAAGCTCGTTCGCCCTATGCAGAAGAGCCACCGACCTGCCCGATGATCTCCAGCACCGCAACGCCCTTCGACGCCTTCGCAGCCTGGGCGCACAGCGGCTGTGGACGGTCAGGCCGCGCGCTCGATCGCTTCCTTGATCAGCCGATGGGCGACGTCGGTATCGCGCCAATTGCCGACACGTGTCCATTTCTCCGGCTCCAGGTCTTTGTAGTGCTCGAAGAAATGCTGGATACGTTTCAGATCGATCTCCGGCACATCCTGCCAGCTCTGCACCCGGTCGTAGAGCTGGGTGATCTTTCGGGTGGGGACCGCCAGGATCTTTTCGTCACCGCCCGCCTCGTCCTCGAGTTCGAGCACGCCGATCGGCCTGACCGCGAGAATGGCACCCGGTTGCACCGGCATGCGCCCGATCACCATTACGTCGACGGGGTCGCCATCAGCGGCGAGGGTGTGCGGAATGAAGCCGTAATTGCAGGGATAGAACATGGTCGTATAGAGAAACCTGTCGACCATGATCGCGCCGGAGTCCTTGTCGAACTCATATTTGATGGGGTCCGAGCGCAGGCTCACTTCGATGATGACATTGATCTCTTCGGGTGGGTTCTTGCCGATCGTGACTTTACTGATATCCATGCAGCCGATCCTCTACCCGTTCCGTGTCTAAAAGTCCTGACGTCGACACTAGCGACTCCGGTGACCGGCGCCAATGGTTATCCCGTCGCAGCAGCGGACGCGGGGAATCATCGTCTGATCGGCCTCTCGACGCTGCGGGCATTGGAGGGAATGGCAGAGCGCTTCCACCTCCTCGCTTTCGAGGGAAAGCATGCCGATCCCCCGATAGCCGAGCCGCCAGGGCATCAGAGAGAAGCCGCGCGAGGGAAAGACCAGGCGATTGGAAGAAGAGGGACGTTACTTGGCACGATCTATGCGCGCCGTTTCAGAAACAACCGCATGCGATGTCGTGTTCGACGATGTCTCTATGGGCGACGCAGGGGACTTGCGGAGCCCTCGAAGGGAGAGGGGCTAGAAGAGTGTTCCATCGCTCAAGAGGGTAATTGGCGGACCGCCGTCTGGACGACGTTCCCGTGCGATGCGCCGTCCGGCACTCCAGGTGCCGCCTTCCAGAATCTTGGCAAGCGGCAGATCGATCGGCGAGAGGCTGAGCTTGTCGCGAACGCGTTCGGCCAGACGCTCGATCAGGGCGACGGTGAGCGCCCGCCATTCGACGATCAGCTCCGAGTTACCGGGATGTGCCTGGCTTAGGACGGCATTGTGGCGCGGGCGGATCACGTCGAGATCGATCAAGAGGCCGCCATTGCGATACTCGGCGAGCGGGGTCAGGGCATCGAGACCGATCACGTCGAGACCCAGCTCTTCGAGCGGCTCGATAAGGGAATAGGCCAGCCATTGGGAGAGTTTGTGGAAGGGGACGAGGCCGTCGGTGCGATCGTCGCTGGCGGCAGCGGGATGCCGGCCGACATCGCCGAGATTGACGCCGCCGAGGTCGATGCGGCCCGGCCAAATCGACCCGAAACCGCGCAGAAGGGCGGCGAGGATGGCGCTTGCCGGCAAGGTGCCATCCCCACCCTGCTCCATGAAATAGTCGACGAGATGCCCGACCCGAGGTCTGTCGCCGTCGAACAGGGCGGGGCTCGACTGCAACGCGTAACCGAGCGAATTCATCAGGCGTGCCCGACCTACCGTCCCGACCAAGGGATTGTCGTCGGCGACCTGGAAATGGCGCTCGATCTGAGCGACATCCAGACCGACCAGGGCATCGGCGTCGGCGCGAAGCGGATTGGAAGGGTCAGCCGAGCAGAGGCCCGCGGTGAACAGATCGAAGCTCGCGACCGCGAGGCCTTCGGAGCGGCTGAACACCTGCCCGCAGCTCGGTTCGATATAGCGCCAGCGATCGCCGGCACCGGCATCGAGCAGCACGCTGACCACAGCAAGGTCGACGCGAATGCGCGCGCGTTCGATCCTGGCGACATGCTCGAGCTCGCCTGCAAGATCGAGCCAGCGGTCGCGCCCGCCCACAGCAAAGTGACGCCAGCGACTGTGATAAGGGATCTCCAGGGTCGGATAGTTGGCGCGAATCGTGTCGATCACATAATCGGCCGCCGGATCGAGCCGCTCGAAATCGATGCCGAAATGCTCGAGCTCGCCGCGTTCTGCTGCCGCCAGGATCTGCGCCGCACGTTCGCGAATCGCGTCCGTCGTGCGCAGCCAGGCGATGGCCGACGCCGCATCGGTCCGTTGCCGGTCCCCGGGATGGTTCGGAAGATCAGCCGGGTCCATAGTCGCCGAGCTTTCGTCCCTTGGCACTCGCAAGCTCCTCCGCGGAGGGCACGATATCGGTGAAATAGCCGGCCGCCTTCTTGGCGTCCATCTCGACTTTGGCGTCGTCGGGAATGCGGTCATCCGGAATGGCCACGCGTTCGCCGACCTCGATCCCCTGTCGAACGATGGCGTCATATTTCATGTCGCTCATCGAGACAAGCCGATCGATCCGGGTCAGGCCGAGCCAGTTGAGAACATCCGGCATCAGTTCCTGGAAACGGACGTCCTGAACGCCGGCCACGCATTCGGTGCGGGTGAAATAGGTGTCGGCGCGATCGCCGCCTTCCTGACGTTTTCTGGCATTGTAGACCAGGAACTTGGTGACCTCGCCGAGGGCGCGGCCTTCCTTTCGGTTGTAGACGATCAGGCCAGCACCGCCGGCCTGCGCGGTCTGGATGCAGACCTCGATGCCATGCACGAGATAGGGGCGGCAGGTGCAGATGTCCGAGCCGAAAACGTCGGAGCCATTGCATTCGTCGTGAACGCGGCAAGCGACCTTTTTCGACGGATCGGTCAGGGCTTCGATGTCGCCGAAGATATAGACGGTGTGGCCGCCGATCGGGGGCAGGAACACCTTCAGGTCCGGGCGGGTCACCAGGTCCGGGTACATGCCGCCGGTCTGCTCGAACAGATGCCGCCTGAGCGCCTGCTCGCCGATGGCGAAGCGCTCAGCGATGCCGGGGAGGTGCCAGACTGGCTCGACCGCGATCTTGATGCAGTTCGCCTCGCCGCTCTCCAGCAGCACGCGGCCGTCGGCCGTGACGCTGCCCTCCTCCATCAGATCGCAGAGCTCGGGCACGGTCAGCCGGGCCTTGGTGACGGCGATGGTCGGCCGGATGTCGAGGCCGGCGGCGAGTTCGTCCGCGAACACCTCGCCGATCAGGTGGCCATAGGGGTCGAGGGAGACGATCCGCGCCGGATCCGACCATTGGTCATGCGGCCCGATGGTGACCGCCGGCGACGTATTGGTCAGATCCGGCTTGTGCAGGACGCTCAGGCTGCCCGAGGCGACCGCAAGCGCCCGATAGAGCGCGTAGCCGCCCGCATGGGCGCCGATAGCGTTGCGCTGCGCGGTGTCGGACACCGTCCCGACGATCGGGCCGCGGCTTTTCGGGTTCTCCGCCCCCCAGGTGACCGCAGGCGCCTTCTGGCCACGGCTGCGCGGATGGGAGTTGAGAACGATATGGCGATAGCTGGACAAGGCGTTGTCGGCCATGGTTGATCCACCGATCCATTTTTAAAGCCGCATCCTCTAATATATGGTTAACAAGCGGAAGTCTTTTTTTTGAGCCCGACATTGGCGCCTCCGCACTTCTTGCTTAGTGTGGGTGCACGACAAGCGGCCTTCGCGACTGTGACAGACCCGAAAAGGGGACGAAGGGACCTCCGCGCGATGTTGTTTTGTGACCACTGGGAGATGGGGTGATGCGTTTAGTTCGGTATGGGAAGTTGGGCTCCGAGAAACCGGGGCTGTTGGACGGCGACGGCAAGATCCGCGATCTTTCCGGCCATATCAACGACTTGACACCAGATCAGCTGGCGCCGGACAAGCTTGCGACGCTCGCGGCCCTCGATCCTTCCTCCCTGCCGCTGGTGGAAGGCGCGCCGCGGCTCGGCGTGCCCATCGCCTTCGTGCCCAACCTGCTCTGCATCGGTCTGAACTATGCCGATCACGCCGCCGAGACCGGATCGCCGATCCCCGATCAGCCGGTGCTGTTCATGAAGCACACCGGCTCGATCATCGGGCCGAACGATCAGGTCGTGCTGCCGAAGGGCTCGGTCAAAAGCGACTGGGAGGTGGAGTTCGCCATGGTGATCGGCCGGCGCTGCGCGCGGGTGAGCAAGGCCGACGCCATGGACTATGTCGCCGGCTACACCATCGTCAACGACGTCTCCGAGCGCGACGTGCAGATGAATGGCGGGGCGAAGCAATGGGTCAAGGGCAAGAGCCCGGAGACCTTCGCGCCGATCGGCCCCTGGCTGGTGACCAAGGACGAGATCGCGGATCCGCACGACGTCAGGATCTGGCTCGAGGTCGACGGCACGATGCGCCAGGACAGCTCGACCAAGCAGTTCATCTTCGATCTGCCGACCGTGGTCAGCCATCTCAGCCACCATCTGACGCTGTTGCCGGGCGACGTGATCGCGACCGGCACGCCGCCCGGCGTCGGCCTCGGCATCAAGCCGGAGCCGGTGTTCCTCAAGGCCGGGCAGGTCATGCGTGTCGGCATCGACGGCCTCGGCGAACAGCGCCAAGAGGTGCTGGCAGCACCGGCTTAACTTGGACCTCGTCATGACGGGGGGCGATCGTGAGCGATGGCCCCCCGCTGGCGCCAGCGAGGAGCGGCACATCGAGCCATCATCCACCCAGCCTGCGACACTGGCCTATGGCTATCTGGAAAGCCCGATCGGGGCTCTCCTCGTTGCTGGGGATGAGAGCGGGCTGCAGCTCATCAGTTTTCCGAAGGGCAGCCGTGCCGTTCTGCCCCGAGAGGGGTGGCGGCGGGACGATGCCTTCTTCGGCGAGGTTTTTTCTCAGCTCGACGGCTATTTCGGCGGCAGGCGCACCGCGTTCGACCTGCCCCTTCGGTTCGGCGGAACGGCGTTCCAGGAGACGGTCTGGCGAGCGCTCATGGACATCCCGTTCGCCGAGACGACGTCCTATGGCGAGCTTGCCAGGCGGATCGGGCGACCGGAGGCGAGCCGAGCGGTCGGCGCCGCCAACGGCGCCAACCCGCTGCCGATCGTGGTCCCCTGCCATCGGGTGATCGGCGCGGACAAGTCCCTGACCGGGTTCGGCGGCGGGCTGCCGACCAAGCGTTTTCTGCTCGACCACGAGCGCCGGACCGCGGGCCGGGACGGGGCGCAGGCACTGCTGCTCTGACGCGAAAAAGGGCCAGCCACACCTGGCCGGCCCTCTCCCTTCACGTCGATCCGCGGGCTACTTCAGATAGCCCATCTCGCCCCAGATCTTGAACTTTTCGCGAAACGCCGTGATCGACTCCCAGATGCGCTTGCTGTCTTCGTTTGACGCGACCTCCTCGGCGATCACCTCGTCCCAGGCCTGCTTGAACTGGTCCAGGACCTCGTCGGGCCAGATCTTGATCTGCACGCCGTCGGCGACATTGGCCGCCAGGGCATCGGGCTGCAGGAATTCGCCCTCGGCGATTTCCTGGGCGATATTGGCCTTGCAGGCCGTCTCGAAGATCGTCTTGTACTGGTCCGACAGCTCGTTCCACTTGTCCATGTTCACCAGGATCTCGTTGGTGGTGGACTGCTGGTGCCAGCCGGGGAAGTAGTTGAACTTGGCGATCTGATAGAAGCCATACGAGCGGTCGATCGCCGGCATGGAGAACTCGGTGGCATCGATCGTGCCGAGCTCGAGCGCGGGATAGATGTCGCCGCCGGCGATCTGCTGGGTGGAGACGCCGAACTTCTGCATGACCTTGGCGCCAAGGCCGAAGAAGCGCATCTTCAGGCCCTGCAGCTCGTCCAGGCTGGTGATCTCCTTGCGGAACCAGCCCGAGGTCTCCGGCGGGATCATGCCGCACATGTGGAATTTGATGTTGTCCTTGGCATACATCTCCTCGGCCAGCTCGTTGCCGCCGCCATAGAGCAGCCAGGCGAGGAACTCGGGCGCCGGCGGGCCGAACGGCCAGGTGGAGAAGAAGTTGTAGGCGGAGTTCTTGCCCTGGTTGGCACCAGGCGTGCCGTAGGCGGAGTCGAGCGCACCTTCGGACACGGCGTCGTAATAGGCAAAGCCGCCGACGATCGCGCCCGGTTCATACACCTTGATGTCGAAATCGCCGTCGGTCATGGTGCTGATCCATTCGACGATCCGATGCGCCGGCGGGCCGATCACCGCGACGTTCTGCCCATAGGCGTTGTGCATCTTCCAGCGTTCTTTCGCTGCGGCCTGATCGAGGGGCAGTGCCCCGACGACAGCGGCGCATGCCAAAGCGACAGCCGCTCCCTTGAACCTCCCTTGCATTCTGGCCTCCCTTTTTTTGAGCGTCATGAGACGGTTCGATCAAATCATGAACGGCGGCGACGACCAACCCCTTTTGCGGACAGATCGCCGATCATGCCGACGTTCTTGGGCCTGACGGGCCGTCGTCCGTTCCCGGACGCTCCCTGCCGGAGGTCTCAGGAACGATGGGCGAGGATGTTCAGGAGCTTGCCGGCGGGATCGCGGACGTAGAAACGCCGCACGCCCCAGGGCTCGTCGGTGATGTCGTAGACGATCTCGCAGCCGGCGCCCTTTGCTTTTTCAAAGACGGCGTCGACGTCGTCGACCTCGATCGAGATATCCGGGACCGGCGTGCCGGAGCCCCCCTCGGACATGACGCTGACCTGCGGCCTGGCGGTATGGCCGCCGGCGAAGGTGAGGATCCAACCCTGGTCCATGGCGAGATCCAGACCGAAGATGTCCCGATAGAAGGCCTTCGCGTCTTCAGGCCGTTCCATCCCGATATTCGGCACGATGCGCTTTACGGCCACCCCATCGCCTCCTCTGGCTCACCGGCACCTCGTCCCGGTGTCGAGGTCCAAGTCCGCGGTTAAGCTGGAAGCTTAGAGGTGATGACGTAGGTGAGGATCTGGACGACCTGCTCGGGGGTCTCGCAGACGGCAAGCGCCGCGGCGTCGACCTCTTTCAGCGGGTGGGTGAGGTCGGGAGTGTGGTTGACGATCAGGGGCTTACCGAGGGCCGCCGCGTAGCCGGCGTCGAAGGCGGCGTTCCATTGCTTGTACTTGTCGCCGAAGCGGACCACGACGATGTCGGCCTTCTCGATCAGGGTGCGCGTGCGGATGGCGTTGACGCTCGCCCCCTTGTGGTCCTTCCAGAAGGGGGAGGCCTCCTCCCCGAGGATGGCGACGCCGCAGTCATCGGAGGCGGTGTGGTCGGTGACGGGGGCGCTGAAGGCGATCGGCAGATCGGCCGCCTGGGCGCCCTCGATGATCCTTTCGCGCCAGTCGGAATGGATCTCGCCCGAGAGATAAACGGTCCAGCGGTTCATTGTTCTGAGGCTCTCTACTTGATGATCAGATTGTCGCGATCGCGGACGACCTTGGGCTCCTCGACCACCGCCTCGCGCCCGCCGCGCAGGATGGAGTTGCCCTCATAGAGCATGCGCTGGTCGATCGGGGCCGGGTTCAGCCAGTCGTCTTCCTTCATCTGGCCCGACTGGCCATAGGCATCAAGGGCGTTCCGGTAGCAGATTTTTCGTACATGGGCCTCAGGCACGCCGCGCTCCAGGGCGAGTTTCGCCGTTTTCGGCACGCCCAGAGGCTCGGAAATGCCCCAGTCGCAGGCACTGTCGACGATGATGCGCTCGGCGCCGTAGTTCATCACGATCTCGACCATGCGCTCATTGCCCATCTTGGTCGACGGGTAGATGGAGAAGGCGGCCCAGTAGCCCCGGTCCAGCACCTCCTCGACGGTCTCCTCGTTATTGTGGTCGATCACCACCCTGGTGACGTCGACGCCATGCTCCTCGATCACGTCCATGGACCGCTGGGTGCCGCGCTTCTTGTCCCGATGCGGCGTGTGGATCATCACCGGCAGCTCGAGCTCCTTCGCAAGCTCGAGCTGCAGTCGAAAATATTTGTCCTCGGCGTCGGTCTGCTCGTCATAGCCGATCTCGCCGATGGCGACGACGCCTTCCTTGAGGGCAAATCGAGGAAGAATCTCCATGACGCCTTCGGCCAGCTCCGGGTTGTTCGCCTCCTTGGAGTTCAGGCCGATGGTGCAGTAGTGGCGAATGCCGAACTGGCCCGCGCGAAAGCGCTCCCAGCCGACGATCATCGAGAGGTAGTCGATATAGGCGCCGACATGGGTGCGCGGCTGGCCGAGCCAGAAGGCGGGCTCGATCAGGGCGACGATGCCGGCGGCGGCCATGGCTTCGTAGTCGTCGGTGGTGCGGGAGATCATGTGGGTGTGGGGATCGATATACACCGTCTTCGCCTTTTCTAGAGCTGCTTCGCCAGGTTGTCCCATGACAGCCGACCCTGATCGATGGCGTCGACGAGATCGGGAGCGGTGTCGAGAAGCGCCTTGGCCGCGGGATCGGAGCTGCTCGCCAATGTCAGGGCGGCACCCTGGCGTTCGAGTCTGTCCTCGCCTTCAAGGGCGCGCTTCAGATCGTCGAGCGCCTCGCCGCTGGCGAGCACACAGCGCCAGAGCTCGGGAGTGACCGGCCGGCCGGCGGCCCAGCGCTCGTGGGCGTAGTCCCGGAGGATGCGCGCGAGCTCCGGGTTGGCGCGCTGGCCCAGACCCTGAATCGGATGGAGCCTGCTGCCGATGAACAGCGCCTTCAGCACCATGTGGTTCCAGCGGTTCTGGTCGAACTGCTCGAACGGGTAGGGGTTGTTGTGGGCAAGCGCCTCGAACACCGAGCGCATGTTGGTGCGTGCCGCCTCGCCCGCCTGATGCTGCAACAGGTCGGGGTTCGGATAGAGCGGCAGGCCGCGATAGAAGGCGACCTGCTCGGCGATGTCGGCGGTGCGGCAGAGCTGGACGAACAGGTCCCGGAAGCGCTCGCCCTCGCCGCCGGCCTTCAGCAGGATCGCGATGCGCGCGGCCTGATCGACCGAAAGACCGCGCGGATCCCAGCCGGGACGGGCGGCGTTCGCCTGGTCGAGGTCGGCGGGCAGGAGGGCGAGGTCGTCCTTGCCGAGCCTGCGCGGCACCAGGCCAAGCGCCAGATAGAGGGCGCGATCGTCAGCCCCTGGCACCAGGGCGGCCATGGTTTCCTCGAACCAGCTCCGCGCCGGTTCGGCGAGCTGGCGGGTGAGCCAGTTCCGCAGAAGGTCCAGGGGGACCGTCACGCCGTTTCCTCCCCAATGCCTGGCGCGCATTCGACCGATTGCGCCTTGGCGCGCTTGCTATCCCGAACTGTACACCATGTCGCCGGCGCACCAAAGGCTCGAGCACGGCGTCTCGTGCAGGCCAGGCCGCCGGAAAACGCGCCTGTGTGACCTCGTTCACAGCCGCCGGCCCCGACCTGCGCCATGATGTCGATCGTGGGGCTTGGGCATCGGCGGTGGCGTGCGCCACCGTCTCCGATTTGACCGAACAAGATTGGACAAAAGCCATGGCCACCATCAACCCGTTCATTCCTTCGCCGGCGCTGCTGCGCAGGCGGCCGAGGCGCGTCACCGGCGGGATCTTCGCCAAGGTCGTGCTTGCCCTTCGGCAGAGCTGGCGGGCCTATGTTCGCTACAAGCGTCTCTCAGTGCTGAGCGACCAGGCGCTGGCCGCCCGCGGGCTGACGCGTCGGGACATCGGCCGCCACGCCTTCTTCGACCACCGGGACTGACGGTCAATCCGGCCGGTCGGCGGAAGCGC
>JAWKVM010000018.1:0-78260 GCA_041398025.1 Alphaproteobacteria bacterium | reverse complement strand
GCGGCGCCGACCGGCGTCAGCAGACCGCGATGGAAGGCTCGGCGGCGGCCGCTCGCCCCTCTCGTTTGCCGCCGCGGCTTTTCGAGATCATGCGACAGGCCAGCAGCACCGTCATCATGAAAAGCCCGAGGACCACGCAGAGGGCGAAGGCGTTGCCCAGCGCAAACAGGGGATATGTGCGGCTCTCTCCGGCCTGAACCAGGCTGCGATATACGACCAGGGGGTAACCGACGGAGGGGATGGCACCGCAGCCCGCAAAGGCATCCGGCGACTGCCGGTAGGCGGTGAGATAGGTGTTGACGAAGAACACGCCGCGAAAGCCCTGCTTTTCCAGAAGGTCCATCATCATGGGAATGCCTTAGGCGACGCCGTCTTCCGTGCCGAGGATCCGATCCTCGATCGGCACCGGGAAGCATCCCTGGCCCTGCTTGCACCCCGACGAGGTCTCGACATCGATGGTGATCAGAAGCGTCAGATCGGCATGGCTGACTGCGCCGAAGAGCGAGACCACCAGGGGGAAGACGCGTGTGACATGCTTTATATGCACGCATAGCGAGCATCATCGGAAATTCCTCATCCAATTCGGCATCGGCAGACCTCACGATGACATAAAAGAATGTGACCCGACTTTTCATAGGAATGCTGGTCAAGTTTAACAACTAAAGGTTGTGTGTTTCCGTCAAAGATTTTTCATGGTTGTATATTTGTAGATTTGAGTGGGAAGACGCGAGAAGATTGCGCGAATGTGTCGGGGCTTATGCGGCTTCGGAGGCCTGTCGAGGCACTGTGGCCAATCCCGTATTTTGAGTCCGTGCCGGCCGATCTCACCGCGCCGGGACTGGCGCCGTAGACAGCGTCCAGCCCGCTGGAATCCGGACGATGGCGTCGCCCCGTCATGCGCCAAGGGCCGAACGGCTCGACGACCTCGTCCGGCTTCCACTTTTGTCCGATCGACGCCGCTTGGCGATTGACGCCTTCTGGTCTCTGGTATACCAAATACCTAACACCAATAATGGACAGCAGGGATGCGGCGGGAGTTCATCGTCAAGCCGATCGACGGCAGTTTCAGCCTGAAGGAGCACATCTACGACGTGCTCAAGGACGGCATCATGGCGATGGATATCTATGCCGAGGACGCTAGGCTCAAGCTCGACGAACGCCAGCTTTCCGAACAGCTCAACATCAGCCGCACACCGATCCGCGAAGCGCTCGCCCGCCTCGAGCAGGAGGGGCTGGTGCGTGTCATCCCGCGGCGCGGCGTGTTCATCCTCAGGAAGACCGTCGACGAGATCCTGGAGATGATCACGGTCTGGGCGGCGCTGGAGAGCATGGCGGCGCGGCTCGCGACCGAGCGGGCGGGCGATGACGAGATCGCGTCCCTGCGCCCGCTGCTCGCGAGCTTCAGCCAGGATGAGGCCGAGACCCATCTGGACGAATATTCCGAAGCCAATATCCGCTTTCACCGCCGGATCATCGAGCTCTCCGGCTGCAACCTGCTGCTGAGCATCGCCGACGGGCTCTTCATCCACATGCGGGCGATCCGCGTGCGCACCATGACCGAGGACAACCGGGTGCAGCGCTCGATCGTCGATCACAACCATATCATCGAGGCGATCGAGGCGCGGGATGCCGATATCGCCGGCCGGCTGGTGCGCGAGCACACCATGAAACTGCACGCCCATGTCAAGCGCACATGGGTGGAGCCTGTCGAAACGGGCGCTGACGAAGCGCCGAGGGAGATGGCCCTCTAGGCGACCATCGCCTGGGCCGAGGGAGACACAGAATGTCCGAAGCCGCCGTCGCGGTCGCCGGGAACGCCGAAGCCAGCGAAGAGGTCGCTCTTACCGACGGATTCCACCTCCTCATCGACGCGTTGAAGTTGAACGGCGTCGAGACGATCTATGGCGTGCCCGGCATTCCGATCACCGACCTCGGGCGGATGATGCAGGAAGAGGGGCTGCGCGTCCTGTCGTTCCGCCATGAGCAGAATGCCGGCAATGCCGCTGCCATCGCGGGCTTTCTCACGAAGAAACCGGGCATCTGTCTGACGGTCTCCGCCCCCGGCTTCCTGAACGGCCTGACGGCGCTTGCCCATGCCAACACCAATTGCTGGCCGATGATCCTGATCTCCGGCTCCTCGGAGCGTGAAGTCGTCGATCTGATGCAGGGCGATTACGAGGAGATGGATCAGCTCGCCATCGCCAAGCCGCTGTGCAAGGCGGCCTACCGCATCCTGCATGCCCGGGATATCGGTATCGGCGTCACCCGCGCCATTCGCGCTGCCGTCTCCGGCCGGCCGGGCGGTGTCTATCTCGATATCCCCGGCAATCTGCTCGGCCAGGTGATGGACGAGGTCGAAGGCCAGAAATCGCTGGTCAAGGTGATCGATCCGGCGCCGGCGCAGATTCCGGCCCCTGAGGCGATCGAGCGCGCGCTCGACGTCATCAAGAGTGCAAAAAAACCGCTGATCATCCTCGGCAAGGGTGCAGCCTACGCCCAGGCGGACGAGGCCGTGCGCAACTTCGTCGAAAAATCCGGCATCCCCTACCTCCCCATGAGCATGGCGAAAGGCCTGTTGCCGGACACCCACCCCCAGTCCGCGGGTCCAGCGCGCTCGCTGGTCCTGAAAGAGGCGGATGTGGTCGTGATGGTCGGCGCGCGGCTCAACTGGCTCCTGTCCCACGGCAAGGGCAAGCAGTGGGGCGAGCCCCATTCCACCCGGTTCGTGCAGATCGACATCGAGCCCAAGGAGATGGACAGCAATGTCGAGATCGCGGCCCCCGTGGTCGGCGATATTTTCTCCTGTTTGACCGCGCTCACGGATGCCATGGGCGACAATTGGCCGAAGCCGCCGTCCGAATGGACTGACGCGGTCAGCGCCAAGAAGAACGCCAATATCGAGCGGATGGCGCCGACGCTGCGCAACAACAGCTCGCCGATGAACTACGCCGCCGCGCTCGGCGCGCTGAAGCGGGTGATCGGCGAACGTCCTGATGCCATTCTGGTGAACGAAGGCGCCAACACCCTCGACTTCGCGCGCTCGATCATCGACATGCACAAGCCGAGAAAGCGCCTCGATGTCGGCACCTGGGGCGTGATGGGCGTCGGCATGGGCTCAGCGATCGCGGCGGCCGTCGAAACGGGCGAGCCGGTGCTCGCGGTCGAGGGCGACAGCGCGTTCGGCTTTTCCGGCATGGAGATCGAGACGATCTGCCGGTACAAGCTGCCGGTCTGTGTCGTGGTGTTCAACAATAACGGCATCTATCGCGGCACCGACAAGAACCGCGCCGGCGGCGAGGATCCCGCCCCCACCGTGTTCGTCGAGAACGCCCGCTACGACATGATGATGCAGGCCTTCGGCGGGGTCGGTGTCCATGCCGCGGACCCGGATCAGCTCTACCGCGCCGTGTCCGACGCCATGGACAGCGGCAAGCCGACCCTGATCAACGCCGCCATCGATCCGGCCGCCGGCAAGGAAAGCGGCAATATCGGCTCACTCAATCCTCAGAGTGTCGTGAAGAAGAAGTAAGCTGCCAGAATTCGGATATGGGAACAGGTAAGCGATGAAAGCTCTCGAAGGCATCAAGATTCTGGACTTCACCCACGTGCAGTCGGGACCGACCTGCACGCAGCTGCTCGCCTGGTTCGGCGCCGACGTGATCAAGGTGGAGCGGCCGGGCGTCGGTGACGCCACCAGGAAGCAGCTGGTCGACGTGCCGGGTGCCGACTCGCTGTATTTCACCATGCTGAACCACAACAAGCGCTCGATCGAGCTGAACTCGAAGAACGAGACCGGCAAGGAAGTGCTGACCCGGCTGGTCGAGGAATGCGACGTCCTGGTGGAGAATTTCGCGCCGGGTGCCCTCGATCGCATGGGCTTCTCCTGGGAGCGCATTCAGGAGATCAACCCGCGCCTGATCCTGGCCTCGATCAAGGGCTTTGGTCCCGGCAAGTATCAGGATTGCAAGGTCTACGAGAATGTCGCGCAATGCGCCGGCGGTGCTGCGTCGACCACCGGCTTTCTCGACGGGCCGCCGCTGGTGACGGGTGCGCAGATCGGCGACAGCGGCACCGGGCTGCATCTCGCCCTTGGCATCGTCACCGCCTTGTTCCACCGGGAAAAGTCCGGGCGCGGGCAGCGGGTCACCTGCGCGATGCAGGATGGCGTCTTGAACCTCGCCCGCGTGAAGATGCGCGATCAGCAGCGTCTGGCCGCCGGACCGCTCAAGGAATACTCCCAGTTCGGCGAAGGCATTCCCTTCGGCGAGGCGACCCCGCGCGCCGGCAATGATAGCGGCGGCGGACAGCCCGGCCGCATCCTGAAGTGCAAGGGCTGGGAGCAGGACCCCAACGCCTACACCTACTTCATCATCCAGGCCGCCGTCTGGGAGAAGGTCTGCGACGTGATCGGCGAGCCGGAATGGAAGACGAAAGAGGGCTACGCCAAGCCGCCGGAGCGGCTCGACAAGCTGAACCAGATCTTCGATCGGATCGAGGCGTGGACCATGACCAAGACCAAATTCGAGGTCATGGATATCTGCAACCCCCACGACATTCCGGTCGGCCCGATCCTGTCGATGAAGGAGATCGCGGAGGATGAAGGCCTGTTCGCGACCGGCACGATGGTCAGGGTCGACCATCCCGAGCGCGGCGAATATCTGAGCGTCGGCTGCCCGATCAAGCTGTCCGACAGCCCGGCCGAGGTGAAACGCTCACCCCTGCTGGGTGAGCATACCGAGGAAATTCTGACCGATGTACTCGGCTATAGCGGCGACGATCTCGACCGGGTTATCGGTTCCGGCGCCGTCGGCGAGATTAAACGTGATGCGGCCGATTAGGGGATAGATTATGCGTGTGATCGTGATGGGCCAGCAGGCGTTCGGCAAGGACGCGCTCGCGAAGCTCCTGGAGGCCGGCACCGATGAGGTGGTCGCCGTCTATTGCGAGCCGGACAGGGAGGGCAAGCCCGTCGATCCGATCAAGGCGTTCGCCCTCGAACAGGGCCTGCCGGTCCATCAGCCCGCCCATTTCAAGGATCAGGCGACGCTGGATCAGCTTGCGAGCTACGACGCCGATCTGATGATCATGGCGTTCGTCAACGTGTTCGTACCCGAGGCCGCGCGCGACACGCCGAAGCTGGGCTCGATCTGCTTCCACCCCTCGCTCCTGCCGCTGCATCGCGGACCGTCCGCCGTGAACTGGCCGATCATCATGGGGAGCACAAGCTCCGGTTTCTCCTGGTTCTATCCGACCGACGGTCTGGATGAGGGCGATGTCCTCCTGAACTGGCAGTGCGCGATCGGCCCCGACGACACGGTGATCGATCTCTACTTCAAGAAGATCTATCCCGCCGCCATCGATTCCGTGCTCGAAGTCTGCGACCTCTTTCGCTCCGGCAATCCGCCCCATATCGAGCAGGACGAGAGCCAGGCCACCTATGAGCGGCGCTGCACCAAGAAGCACGCGGCGATCGATTGGCACAAACCTGTCGGCCAGGTCTACGACCTCATTCGCGGCACCAATCCCGCTCCCGGCGCCTGGACCACCCATGACGGCGCGGAGCTCGGCATTTTCGACAGCGCACGTGTCGACGGCGACGGCGTGTCCGGCCGGGTGATCGAGGTCTCGGAGGATGGCGTCACCGTCCAGTGTGTCGGGGGCCGCATCCTGGTGAAGCGTGTCCGCCCGGCTGGCGGAGATAAGCAACCCGCTGCCGCCTGGGCTGCAGCAAGCGGGCTCAAGGCGGGCGATGTACTGGGAGCATAGCTGGCGAGAGCCTGAAGAGCCGGCACATAATTAACGAAACAGGATAGCGAACATGGCCGTCAAAACCGATATCGAGATTGCCCGCGAAGCCAAGATGATGCCGGTCGCTGAGGTCGGCTCGAAGCTCGGCATTCCGGGTGATCAGCTCCTGCAATACGGCCCGTACAAAGCCAAGCTCTCCATGGACTATGTGAAGTCCTTGCAGGACCGGCCGAACGGGAAGCTGATCCTGACCACCGCCGTGACGCCGACGCCCGCGGGCGAGGGCAAGACCACCACGACGGTCGGCCTCGGCGACGGGCTGAACAAGATCGGCAAGAAGGCCGCGATCTGCCTGCGCGAGCCATCGCTCGGCCCCTGCTTCGGCATGAAGGGCGGGGCGGCCGGCGGCGGCTATGCCCAGGTTGTGCCGATGGAGGACATCAACCTCCACTTCACCGGCGACTTCCATGCGATCGGCATCGCCCACAATCTGCTCTCCGCGCTGATCGACAACCACATCTACTGGGGCCTTGATCCCGCAATCGACAGCCGCCGCGTCGCCTGGAAGCGTGTGGTCGACATGAACGACCGGGCGCTTCGCCAGATCACCAACTCGCTGGGCGGCGTCGCCAATGGCTTTCCGCGCGAGGACGGCTTCGACATCGTGGTCGCCTCCGAGATCATGGCGATCTTCTGTCTGGCGACCGACCTGAACGATCTGATCGAGCGCCTCGGCAAGATCGTGATCGGCCAGGACCGCGCGCGAAACCCGATCTATGCGAAGGACGTCAAGGGCCCTGGCCCGATGTCGGTGCTGCTGAAGGAAGCGCTCGCGCCGAACCTGGTGCAGACTCTCGAAAACAACCCGGCCTTCGTCCATGGTGGCCCGTTCGCCAACATCGCCCATGGCTGCAACACGGTGATCGCCACCCAGACCGCGCTCAAGCTTGCCGACTACGTGGTCACCGAAGCCGGCTTCGGTGCGGATCTCGGCGCGGAAAAATTCTTCGACATCAAATGCCGGAAGGCGGGGCTCAAGCCCGATGCCGCCGTCATTGTCGCGACCGTCCGCGCGCTAAAAATGCATGGCGGCGTGGCCAAGAGCGATCTCGGGACGGAAAACGTCGCCGCGGTCCAGGAGGGCTGCTCCAATCTCATCAGACATATCCGCAACGTGAAGTCGTTCGGCGTGCCGGTCACGGTCTCGATCAACCGCTTCATCACCGACACCGACGCCGAGCTGGAGGCGGTCAAGGCCGCGGCGGAAGGCGAGGGGGTGAAGGCGTTCGTCGCGACCCACTGGGCCGATGGCGGCGCCGGCACCGAGGAGCTGGCGCAGCATGTGGTTGAGCTTGCCGACAGCGGCGAGGCCAACTTCAAGCCGCTCTATCCCGACGACATGTCGCTGCGCGACAAGGTCGAGACCATCGTCAAAAAAATCTATGGCGGCGACGGCATCACCTGCGACAGCGCGATCGAAAAGCGCTTCGAGGAGCTGCAGAAGGACTATGGCCATTTCCCGGTGTGCATGGCCAAGACCCAATACAGCTTCTCGACCGATCCGGACCTGAAGGGCGCACCCACGGGCTTCACCGTGCCGATCCGCGAACTTCGTCTGTCGGCCGGTGCGGAATTCATCGTCGCCGTGACCGGCGCGATCATGACCATGCCCGGCCTGCCGCGCATTCCTTCTGCCAACAACATCTACCTGAACGAGGACGGCCAGATCGAGGGACTGTTCTGATGACCGCAGAGGCAGGGGAGGCCGGTCGATGAGCGTGTGCAAGATCATGGTGCCGGTGCGCGGGGACGGCAAGCATGAAGCCCTGCTCAGCCATGCGGTCGCTCTCGCCAAACGCTTCGACGGCCATGTCGACGTCGTGCACTGCCGGCCGCGCGCCGACGACATGCTGCCCTTCGGCGTCGTGGTGCCGGCCTCGGTCAAGGAGCATCTGGCGGCCTCGGCCGATCTGGTGGCGGACTCCGCCGAGCGCGAGCTGAAGGAGGTTTTTCAGGCCTATTGCAGCGGCCACGACATGGTGCTGGTGCAGGACGATCAGCAGCCGCCGGCGGACCGTCTGTCGATCGCCTGGCATGAGGAGACCGGCAAGCAGCCGGCGGTCGTCGGCCGGCTCGGCCGGCTGACCGACGTGATCGTGCTCGCCAGGCCGGACAAGGCACGCAATCTCGGCTACGGCACGCTGGAGGCGGCGCTTTACGAGACCGGACGCCTGCTGCTGATGGTGCCGCCGAAACCGGCCGCCGAGGTGGGCCAGCGCATGGCGATCGGCTGGCATGGCAGCACCGAGACCTCGCGCGCGATCGCGGTCGCGATGCCTCTGCTCACCGCGGCTTCGGACGTCACGGTGATCGCGGTCAACACCGGCCAGCCGATGCCGCTCAGCGGCCACGCTCTGGTCGAATATCTGCAGGCTCACGGCATTCAGGCGGATCTGCGTCAGCCCAAGGCGGATGCCCACCATGTCGGCCAGACCTTGCTGGCCGAGGCGGCGTCCGCCGGCGCCGATTCGCTGCTGATCGGCGCCTATAGCCAAAACCGGCTGCGGGAACTGGTCATGGGCGGGGTGACCCGCCATCTGATCGACCATGCCGATCTGCCGGTTTTCATGACCCACTGAATCGAGGGAGGCGATCAAGCAGAACGACCACAGAGCGGCATTGCAAAAGCCTTCGTCGAAGGGTCGGCGAGGCTCATAAGCTCCGACGTGATGTCGGACAGAACGACGTATCAGGTCAGAGCGCTTAACGAAGAAAGGGAGAACGACGTTGAAGATGCGAAATGGATTGCTCCTCGGCACGATACTCGCCGTAGGTCTGGGCAGCGGCCTCGCCACGGATGCCGCCGCCGAATGGTCGCCGAAAAAGCCGGTCGAGTTCATCATCATGGCCGGCACCGGCGGTGGTGCCGATCAGATCGCCCGTCTGCTGCAGGGCCTGATCGAGCAGAAGGACCTGTCGCCACGGCCCTTCATTCCGATCAACAAGGCGGGCGGCTCGGGGGCGGAAGCGCTGGCCTATATCAACAGCAAGGCCGGTGATGACCACACCCTGCTGGTGACGCTGAACAGCTTCTACACCACGCCCATCATCCAGGATGGTCTCGGCATCGACATCACCACCTTCACGCCGATCGGGCGCATGGCGCTCGACACGTTCCTTCTCTGGGTGAATGTCCAGCATCAGGAGATCACCGACCTCGACAGCTATGTCGCCGAGGTGTCGGCCAAGGGCAAGGACTGGAAGGTCGGCGGCACCGGATCGGGTCAGGAGGACAGCATCCTGACCGCGATGATGGAGGCCGAGTTCGGCTATGACGTCACCTACATTCCGTTCGAGGGTGGCGGCAAGGTGGCGGCGGCGCTGGTCGGCAACCAGATCGACAGCACCGTCAACAACCCGGCCGAGCAGAACGAGTTCATGCGCGCCGGCGAGACCAAGCCGATCGTGCAGTTCACGGCGGAGCGCATGGCGGCCTATCCGGACGTGCCGACCGCGGACGAGCTTGGCCACAATATCGAGTACTACATGCAGCGCTCGATCAACGGACCTCCCGGCATGTCGGCCGAGGCCCAGGAATGGTACATCAATCTCTTCAAGACCCTCTACGAGTCCGAGGAGTGGCAGCAGTTCTGCACGGATGAGGGCCTGTTCTGCGACGAGTGGGTGGCCGGTGCGGATCTCGCGTCGTTCCATACCGCCCAGCTCGAGCGTCACAAAGCGTTGATCGAAAAGGTCGGCGCCGACGCGATCACCTCCGAGTAAGTCGATCGACGGACGACCGGGACTGCCGACCGGCGGTCCCGGTCTTTCCGAACCAGTTTCACAAATCATTCTGCATGTCGGTGTGACGGAGCGATGAGATGACCGTGCGGACCGCGGAGATCGTGATGGCCGTGCTGATGGCGGCGCTGTCGATCGCGTTTATGGTCAAGGCTGCCGAGCTCAATATCGGCTGGGTGAAGGACCGCGGGCCGGGCGCCGGCGCCTGGCCGTTCTGGCTGGCGAGCGGCATGCTGATCTGCTGCCTGTTCACCATCGTCCGCTGGTTCACGCGCGCCACGCCGGAAAGCCGCTCGACGGACGTCTTCATTCCCTCGACGGCGCTGACCATGATCGGCCTTACGGTCCTTGCCCTGGCGCTGCTGCTCATCCTGACCCAGTGGGTCGGCATCTACTTCGGACTGATGGCGTTCCTGATCTTCTACATCCGATTCATGGGCGGCCATGGCTGGCTGATGACCCTGGCGATCACCCTTGCCACGGTGGTCATCGTGTTCTGCCTGTTCGAATGGGCGCTCACCATCTCCCTGCCGAAGGGGATCTCGGAGCCGCTGTTCTATCCGATCTACGATCTGATCTACTGATCGCCGGGCTGCCGGGCGCTGGAGGAAAACGTCTATGGAAGACATCATCGGCCATTTGCTCGGCGGCTTTGCCGAGGCGCTGCATCCGATCAATCTGTTCATGCTGATTGTCGGCTGCGCCCTCGGTCTGCTGATCGGAGCACTCCCCGGCCTCGGCTCGGTCAACGGCGTCGCGATCCTCCTGCCGCTCACCTTCCTGGTGCCGCCGAACGCCGCGATCATCTTTCTCGCCGCGATCTACTACGGCGCCATGTATGGTGGCGCGATCAGCTCTATAACCTTGGGCATACCAGGCGCCTCGACAGCGGTCGCAACGGTCTTCGACGGCCGGCCGCTCGCGACCCAGGGCAAGGCGGACACCGCCCTGGTGACCGCCGCGACCGCGTCGTTCATCGGCGGCACGCTGTCGGTGATCCTGTTCACCCTGTTCGCACCGCCGCTCGCCAAGTTCGCCCTTCGCTTCGGTCCGCCGGAAGAGTTCGCGCTGATGATGCTGGCGTTCGCGACCTTCGTCGGGCTGGGCTCGGACGATATCCCGAAGACCATCTTTTCCATCCTGATCGGCCTCGTGCTCGCCACCATCGGCCTCGATATCATCAGCGGTCGTCCGCGGCTCATCTTCTTCGAATTGCCGGGCTTCATGCACGGCATCAACTTCCTCGTGCTGGCCATCGGCATCTACGGCATCGGCGAGATGCTCTGGACCCTCGAGCAGACCGGCGGCAATGTCGTCGTGCACAAGGTCAAGACCACGCTTGCCAGCGTCTGGCAGAACATGCTGGGTTTCCGGAAGTTCTTCGGAATTACCTCGCTGTCCGGTCTGCTCGGCTATTTCGTCGGCATGCTGCCGGCGGCCGGTGCCACGCCGGCCTCGCTCATGGCCTATGGGCTCACCAAGACCTTCGCCAAGGACAGCGACAGCTTCGGCAAGGGCAATCCCGCGGGTGTCGCCGCACCGGAGAGCGCCAACAACGCCGCCTCCACCGGCTCCATGCTGCCGATGATCACGCTCGGCATTCCGGGCTCGCCGACGACGGCCATCCTGCTTGGCGGCATGATCATCTGGGGCCTGCGCCCGGGTCCGCTGCTGTTCACCGAACATCCGGATTTCGTCTGGGGCCTGATCGGCTCGCTCTATATCGCCAACATTTTCAGCCTGATCATCAACCTCGCCTTCATTCCGCTGTTCGTGCGCGTGCTCACCATGCCGTTCACCATCCTCGCCCCGGTGATCTTCACGCTCTGCATCGTCGGCGGCTATGCGCCGACCCAGACCATGCACGACCTGTGGCTGATGCTGATCTTCGGCGTGGTCGGCTATCTGCTTCGCAAGCTCGACTATCCGGTGGCCCCCGCCGTGCTCGCCATCGTCCTCGGCCCGATCGCGGAGCCTGCCATGCGCCAGTCGCTGCTGCTGTCGCAGGGTGATCCGACGATCTTCTTCTCCCGGCCGATCAGCGGGCTGATCATGGTGGTGGCGATCGTGCTGATCCTCCTGCCGCTGGTGAAACTGTTCCGCGGCAGATCCAAGCGCAGCGAGGCGACGGCCTGATCGATGCGCGCTGGCGCTCGCGGGCTTGGCAGCCGCCCGCTGCAGACTAGCTTGGTAGAATGGAGGCGGGCTCCGATGAGCCTGCGGATCACGGCGGCAATGGGTGAGGCGAATGACGGCAGACCTTGATGAGGGTGCTTTGACGGAGGCGCGCGCCGATCTCGCGGCCGCGTTTCGCTGGACGGCCAGGCTGAACATGCATGAGGGTGTCGCCAACCACTACAGTCTCGCGGTCTCCGGCGACGGCAGGCGCTTCTTGATGAATCCCGACTCCCGTCATTTCAGCCGGATCAGAGCCTCGGAGCTGCTGCTGCTGGATGCGGACGATCCGCAAACGATGAACGCACAGGACGCGCCGGATCCGACGGCCTGGACCCTGCATGGCCGTATGCACGCCAGCCTGCCCCAGGCACGCTGCGTCCTGCACGCCCATCCGAAATACACGACGGTTCTCGCGTCGCTCGCCGACAGCACCATCTATCCGATCGATCAGACGACCGCACGCTTCTACGGTCAGATCGCCCTTGACGACGGCTTCGGCGGCATGGCGCTTGGCGACGAGGAAGGCGATCGCCTCGCTGCCAAGCTTGGGAACAAGTCGGTGCTGATGATGGGCAACCACGGGATCATGGTCATCGGCGAAACGGTCGGCAGCGCCTTCGACGCGCTCTACTATGTCGAGCGTGCCGCCCGGACGCTGGTGACGGCCTACATGACCGGCAAGCCGCTTCGCCTGCTCTCGGACGAAGTCGCGCGCAGGACGGCGGATCAATGGGCCACCTATCCGGGACTCGCCGAGAAGCATTTTGCCGAACTCAAGCGCCTGCTGGATGAAGACGAGCCGGACTATCGCACCTGAGGCAGGCTTTCGGGCTCCGGCGGCATGGCATCGTTCGGTTCCCGCTCGAGAAGGGCCTCCGGCGTCGGCTCGAAGCTGCCGGCGATGCCGAGCATGGCCTCGATCCAGCGGTTGCTCGGCGTCTTCGAAAGCTTGCCGCGCTGCTGCGCCTCCAGGACCGCAAGGGCTCGCTGACAGTCGACGGAGATGCCGTTTCTCAGGCGAAGGCGCTTCACGTCCGCCTCGGCGCAGACGTCCCTGGCCAGGCTTGCCGGGACCGGATCTCCCTCGGGACCGAACGCCATGAGCAGCCCGCCTTTGATATAAAGCGTGATCGGAAGGGCCGACCCGCGCCCTTTGGCTTGGGCCAGAGGAGAGGAGGGTAGTCTGAGCCGATATTGTCGTGACCCCGGGGATGTCGTCATCGTCAGATCCTTCCATCAGCACCGCCGGTCCGTGTCGGCGATCACGCTCGATGAAGCGACCTTAAGACGACAAGGTTAATTTTTTCTTTCACTCGCGACGATTTCAACGTGCGGCGGCGACACCGATATGAAGGGGAACCGGTGCATCCTCGCCCGGCAAGCCCTGTCGCTTGGCGAGGCCGGCGCCGTGCTCGGCGAGGACCTGGGTGACCAGTGCCGCATGCTGGTCGGGAAAATCGGGTCTGCAGACCAGCCAGTAATCCGCGAAGCGATACAGCACACGAAGCTCCGTCGGCCCGAAGGCCTCGAACCCGTCCCGGCCGTCGCGAAGCCCGCGCAGATCCTCGTCGTCCAGAAGAATGAGCTGGATCTGATCCGATGTCAGCAGGCTCGCCAGCCGCCAGGCATGGGGTGCCCGGGCGACGCGCGCGCTGCTCTCGGGAAGCTCGTCCACCAGCAGGGCCGCAATCTTCTTGCCGAGCTCGTAGGTCGGCGGCTCCTTCTTGTTGGCGCCGATCAGGAGATGCTTTCGCCGATAGACCTGCCACTGCCGATACGGCGTATGCCCGCTGGTCAGCGACCAGACGCCTAACGCTGCCGCGGTTTTCAGGACTTGCCGTCTCAGGATCATGTCAGACGCCGCGAGCAACGAAAATGTAGCCGAGAAAGTTGAGGAGGACCTGGGCGGCGAGGAAGGCGGTGACGCCTGCAGGATCGTAGGCGGGGGCGACTTCGACCAGGTCGATGCCGACGATCTCGTGGCGTTTCGCCAGGGCCTGCAGGATCTCCATGACGTCGTAATAGAGAAAGCCGCCATGGGAGGGGGTGCCGGTGCCGGGCGCGATCGAGGGGTCGAAGCCGTCGATGTCGATCGTCACGTAACAACGCGCACCTTCCGGAATGCGACCGAGGACCGCGTCGGTCCCGAGGGCCCGGACTTGGCGGACGGAGAGGATGGTCGAGCCGCGGGCGCGGGCATCCTCGTAGCCTTCGCGCGCGGTCGAGGAAACATTGCGGATGCCGAGCTGGGTGAAGCCCGAGATATGCTCCATCTCGGCCGCGCGGCGCATGGGATTGCCGTGGCCGTAGCGCACGCCGTGGCGCTCGTCGACGAAATCGAGATGGGCGTCGATCTGGACGATGTGGATCGGGCCGCGGCCCTCATAGGCCGCGAGATTAGGCGCCGTTATGGAATGATCGCCGCCCAGGATGACGGGCAACGCACCGCGTTGAAGGATTTGTCTCACGGCTGCTTCGGTGTTGGCGTGGCTGCCTGCGGTATCGGTGTGGATGACGTCGACATCGCCGGCGTCGACGATCTTCACCGCATCCAGCGGCAGGTAGACCACGTCGTCCTCATGGTCATAGGCGCCGGCATGGCCGAAGGAGAAAAGCGTCGACGCCTCGCGGATGGCGCGCGGGCCGAAGCGGGCGCCGGAACGGTATTGGGTGCCCATGTCGAAGGGCACGCCGAGCACCGCGACATCGGCATCGATCGCCGACCAATCGGTGACCGGCGGGCGTTTGCCGAAGGTGCAGTGGCCGACGAAGGGAAGATCGAGGCGGCCCGTCTCGTAGCCGTGACCTGTCATAGTAATGGGCCGCCTCCTTTCCTACTGGGCACCAGTCAACGGTCCAGTACGCTACTGGAAGACTTCGAGGTCGAGGATGGCCGAGACGGTGTAGTTGGGGACATCGACCACCTGGCCGATCACCAGATCGACGGCGACGCTGGAAAGAATGTAGGCCTGCTCCTTGGAAAGGCCGTGCTCGCGCTGAATGTAGTCGATCATGTCGATCAGGGCATTGCGCGCGGCGAGCGTCAGGTCCTCGTTCAGGTTTTCGAGATCGGTCAGAGTCTCGCCGCCGAGATACTCGTGCTGCGGCGGGATCACGCCCTTGTCCTTGAGCGGGTAGCCGACGGTCGCGTGGAATTTTTCGGGCGCGATGTCCTTGAGCTCGTCGCGGCCGCGATATTGCGGCGAGGTGATGGTGGCGCCCTGGCCCTTCAGCACCTCGGTGACCAGCGTGACCTTGGCACCCATCTCGATCGCCGTCCCGGAAACCTCGCCGTCGCCCTGGGCGTAGTGCACGTCGCCGACGAACAGGCCGCAGCCGTCGACGAAGCAGGGAAGCAGCAGGGTGGTGCCGACCTGCATCTGCTGCACGTCCATATTGCCGCCGTTTTCCCGCGGCGGGATGGTGCGCAGGCACTTGTCCTTGTTCGAACCTTCCGGGCCGCAGACGTCGGCGGGCAGGGCGCCTATCGGCTGCGGCGGCAGCGCCACCCCGCCGACCTCGCCGAGCGCGGTCTCGCGGGCGAGCCATGTGTCGACCTCCTCCTCGCCCGGCATCACGCCGACCGAGCCCATGAAGGCCGCCATCGGCACGCGCACGCCCGGCATCTGCTCGGAGGTCGCGGCCTGGCGATCCAGCTTCCAGTTCACCAGGAACGGCTCGGTGAAGACGTCGCGCAGAAAGCCGAAGCCAGGCACGATCACGGTGTAGCCATATTGATCCGGCTCGATGTCGACCAGGGTGACGGCGAGCACGTCGCCGCGCTCGGCGCCCTCGATCGATACGGGCCCGGTCATGGGATGGACGAGGTTGAGATCGACGGCGGCAAGATCGTCGGCCACCGAGTCGAGCGTCAGGTCGGTATCGAGGGCATCGCGCGTGTGGAAGATGAGATGGTCGCCGGGCGCTGCCGAGGCCACGGCCGGGATGGCAGGGTGGTAGCGGTTGAAGCAGCTGGGATCATCGGCGCAATGTGTCCCCGCCTTCGCGATCTCGACGCGTGTCTGCCAAGTGACGTCGGCAGTGTCGGCAAGGACATGTCCGGACGAGGCCAGCCCCAGGCTCAGGGCAAAAGGAAACACAGACGTCTTCAGATCACGCATTGCCGGCCATCCTCCTCGTTGCGGGCTGTTCTCTCCCGGATTTCAGGATGATAGCAGGCCATTTGCGGCATTGGCCATGCCGGCTTGCAGGGAAATGATCACGGACATCGCCCCAAGCCTCAGGCAAGTCCACGCCGTCCCGCGTCGGGACTGGTGGGCCCGGCAGGATTCGAACCTGCGACAACACCGTTATGAGCGGCGCGTTCTGACCACTGAACTACGGGCCCCTGCCACCGGCAGTCGGCGAGTTTGTCCTTATAGCCATTGGACCGGAGGAGTCCAACCGGCATTGTCAGTCGAAGGATTGGGCTCTCAATCCTTGACGAACAGCTTGCGCGGATAGCTGCAGAACGGCTCGCCGCCCGACGGCGTGACGCGGAAGCTTTCGGTGATCTCCAGACCCCAGTCCTCCTGCCAGATGGCGGGGATGAAGTGGAAGGTCATGTCGTCTTCGAGCACGGTATGGTCGCCCTGGCGGATGCTCATGGTGCGCTCACCCCAGTCGGGTGGGTAGGAGAGGCCGATCGGGTAGCCGCAGCGGGTCTCCTTCTGGATGCCGTGGCGGTTGATCACAGCACGAAAGGCCGCCTCGACCTCATGACAGGTGGCGCCGGGCTTCGCGGCCTCGAGGGCGGCGGCGATGCCTTCGATCACGGCCTTTTCGGCATCGAGGAATTTTTCCGGCGGCTTGCCCAGATAGATGGTCCGGCACATCGGGCAGTGATAGCGGCGATGACAGCCGGCCATCTCGAGGAAGGTGCCTTCATCCGCCTTGAACGGCCGCTCGTCCCAGGTGAGATGGGCGGCGGCCGCGTCGGCCCCCGACGGTACCAGGGGCACGATCGCGGGATAATCGCCGCCATGGCCGTCCGCGCCGGAAATCGCCGTCTGGTAGATCGCGGCGACCAGCTGGTTCTTGGGGAGACCGGGCTCGATCAGCTCGAAGGCCCTGGCATGCATCGCTTCGATGATGCGCGCGGCGCGGCGCATATAGGTGAGCTCGGTCTCCGATTTCACCGCGCGCTGCCAGTTCACCAGGCCGGTGATGTCCTTGAAGCCGGCGTCGGGCAGATGTTTCCACAGCGATGCGAAGGCCGCCGCGGAGAAATAGTAATTGTCCATCTCGACGCCGATCACCCGCTTGTCCCAAGCGCGCCCCTTCAGGAGATCGGACAGAAAATCCATGGGGTGGCGCTCGATCGACTGCACGTAATGGTCCGGGTAGTCGATGACGTTGGCGTGGTCCATGAAGACGGTGCGCCTTGCGCCCGGCGCATCCTGTCCCCGGCCGAACCAGATGGGCTCGCCGTCGAGCCCGAGCAGCACCGCCTGGTGCACGTAGAAGGACCAGCCGTCATAGCCGGTCAGCCAGGCCATGTTCGAGGGATCGGTGACGATCAGAAGCTCGACCCCATAGCTCTCCATGGCCGCTCTGGTCTTGGCAATCCGCTGATCATATTCGTCTCTGGAGAAATCCAGGATAATGTCGGACACGCTCGATGATCCTTTCTCTTGACCCGGTGCTGAATGCTGCAGCGGCGGCGCCCGCAAGGCCAGCCTTGTTCTCGGTCAGCGCTCGGCCCGGCGGCGCCCAGCCTGGGCGATGCCGATGCCTGGCGTCAATCGTCCAAAGCGAAACCGGCGGTCATGCGCCACCCGTCATCCGCCGCCCTCCATTCGCTGTCGGGCGACGGCAATCGCTGACCCGGCCAGGGACCGCCGCTTTTGCGTCATTCCGGCCGGCTGCTTCAACCATCGATAAAACAAGGCTATTCCCCAGAACAAAAGATTTTTCTCGGCTGTTGTAAAATTGTTTGACCTCGCGGTGACAAGTCGCATACAGTTTCTTCGTCAAGGTGGACGATTACCCGGCGGATAGAGGGGAGGCATGCTGCGAGAACGGCGTGGGGAGTATGCCGAACGCAGCGACAATGCAGCGCAGGTGGCAGAGCTATCTGTGGGCTGTCACGCAAAAGGCAAAAAGCTCTTGTGATGGCGAAGAGGAAGGGCGTGAAGCCCTCATAAGCGCCCCTGAAGGCGCAGGCAGTGACTGACAAGCCACGACAGACCTCTTACCGGCCTTCTGGGCCGGTTTTGCTTTGGATCGATCGACGTTCGGGCGACGAAGACACCGCAGCGGCCTGCCGCGCGCAGGGGTTTGCTCCGGCTATGGCTATTCGCGCCCGCCTGATCGATGATCCAGGACCGGCGTGGAGGAGGGGAGGTCGATCGTGAACGAAAGAGCCAGCGAAGCGAGCCCGCTTGGTCCCCTCGCCCTTGGTCTCTACGTCCTGCTGCCCTTCGGCGTCGGCTACTTCCTCTCGCAGATGTTTCGCTCGGTCAATGCCGTGGTCGGGCCGGATCTCGTCAGGGATGTCGGCCTTGGCGCCACCGAGCTCGGCTTCCTGACCTCGGCCTACCTGCTCGCCTTCGCCCTTTTTCAGCTGCCGCTCGGCGTTCTGCTCGACCGCTACGGTCCGCGCCGGGTACAAAGCGCCCTGATCGCGCTCGCCGGCATCGGGTCCTTGCTGTTCGCGATCGGTGACAGCTTCCTCACGCTTACCGCGGCGCGGGCTCTGATCGGTCTCGGTTTCGCCGGTGGGTTGATGAGCGGGTTCAAGGCGGTCGTGCTTTGGGTTCCGGAGAAGCGGCGGGCACTCGCCAATGCCGTGGTCATGTCCTTCGGCGCGCTCGGCATCATCGTCGCGACCCAGCCGGTCGACATGAGCGTGCAGGCCTTCGGCTGGCGCAGCGTGTTCCTCGGGCTTGGCGTGATCACCTTCGCCGTCGCGTTTCTGCTGTTCGTGATCGTGCCGGAGAGGGCGGACGGGCGACCGACGGCGGGCAGCCTGGGGGCGCAGATCGCCGCCATCGGCGGGATCGTCGGGGATCGCACCTTCTGGCGGCTGGCGCCGCTGCTCGCCACCACCGCCGGCGCGCATATCGCCATCCAGACGCTCTGGGCGGGGCTGTGGTTTCGCGATGTCGCCGGCATGGGCCGGGACGAGGTGGCGACGCATCTGATGATGGTCGCCGCCGCCTTCATGGCCGGCATCCTCCTGAGCGGCGCCGTCGCGGACTGGTTCGTCCGCCGGGGCGTGCATCTTCTGAGCGTGATGAACGGCTTTCTGGTCACGCTGATGCTGGCCGAGGCGATCCTGGTGCTGCAGATCGACAGCCTCATGCTGCCGGGCTGGCTCATCTTCGGCATGACCGGGCAGGTGGCGATCCTCGCCTATCCCTGGCTCTCGACCCACTATGGCATCGCGCTCTCGGGGCGGGCCAACACGGCGATGAACCTGCTGATCTTCGCGACCGCCTTCGGCACGCAATATGCCATCGGCGCGCTCATCGACCTTTTTCCAGCACCGGTCGAGGGCACCTACGAGCCGAGAGCCTATCAGATCGGCTTCGGCCTCTGCCTGGCTGTGCAGCTCCTGGCGTTCCTCTGGTATGCTTCAGGCTTTCGCGCCCTGCGTGCCGCGCCGTCCCGCAGGGCCGAGGCCTGACCGGATCAGCCCTGAGCGGGGACGACCCGTTCGGCGAGGCGTCACCTTTTTGCCATGCTCCGCCAGTCCGATGGTGCGGCCGGGGCGGACAGGCTTGCTGGCCGGTTCGAGACCGCTATACTCTCGCCGCAAATTCAAAGCGCCATCTCTCTCGCGTGCAAAGGGAACGGAGCACTCATGTGCGGCATTATCGGTATTTTAGGACGGCAGCCGGTTTCACCGCTGCTGCTCGATGCGCTGAAACGCCTCGAATACCGGGGCTATGACAGCGCGGGCATTGCCACCCTGGTCGAGGGGCGGATCGAGCGCCGCCGCGCCGAAGGCAAGCTGGTCAATCTCGAAGGCGTGCTCGAGCGCAGCCCGCTCAAGGGAACCACCGGCATCGGCCACACCCGCTGGGCGACCCACGGCGCCCCCACCGAGGACAACGCCCATCCCCACGAGGCGCGCGGCGTTTCGGTGGTGCATAACGGCATCATCGAGAACTTCGAAAGCCTGCGCCACGAGCTCCTGCAGCAGGGCCATCAGTTCCAGACGCAGACCGACACCGAGGTCGTGCCCCACCTGGTCAGCGCCAATCTCGACAAGGGCATGGATCGGTCGGAGCGGCGCGCAACATACTCAACCGCCTCGAAGGCGCGTTCGCGCTCGCCCCTTCTGTTCGGGAATCACGGGGATCTCCCAGTCTGCGCGCGGCGCGGCAGCCCGCTTGCCATCGGCTTTGGCGAGGGCGAGATGTATGTCGGTTCGGACGCGCTGGCGCTCATAATCTGACCGACCGCATCCAGTATCTGGAAGAGGCGACTGGGCGGTGATCCGCCCGGACAGCATAAGATCTTCGATGCCCTCAGGGATCCTGCCGAGCGTGCGATCACCCAGACGGCCTTCTCCGGTGCGTTGATCGGCAAGGGCAACTACCGCCATTTCATGCACAAGGAGATCCATGAGCAGCCCGCCGTGCTCGGCGACGCGCGCTGCACGCACCTTCGCGAGCCGCGACCACCGCATCCAGCTGCCGGATCTGCCAATCGATTTTTCCGCACTCTCGCGGCTGACCATGTGGCCTGCGGCACTGCATCCTATGCCTGCATGGTCGCGAAATACTGGTTCGAACAGCTGGCCAAGCTGCCGACCGAGGTCGATATCCAGCTCGGAATTCCGCTATCGGGACGCGCCGCTCGACCCGGAGGTGCCGGCGCCTTTTCGTCTCGCAGTCCGGCGAGACCATGGACACGCTGGAAGCGATGCGCCATGTCAAGGCGGCGGGGCTGCCGACGCTGTCGATCGTCAATGTGCCCGAAAGCACGCTCGCGCGGGAATCGTCCTGCTATCTGCGCACCCTGGCCGGTCCCGAGATCGGCGTCGCCTCGACCAAGGCCTTCACCACCCAGCTGGCCACGCTCGCCTGCCTCGCGATCGGGGCAGCGCGCGCGCGCGGCCGGCTCACGCCCGAGCGCGAGGCAGCGCTGACCCAGGCGCTGGACGAAGTGCCGTCACGCGCCGCCGAGGTTCTGATGCAGGATCATCGCTTCGAGGAGATCGCGCATGAGATCAGCCCGGCGCGCGACGTGCTCTATCTCGGCCGCGGCACGGCGTTTGCCATCGCTCTCGAAGGGGCGTTGAAGCTGAAGGAAATCAGCTACATCCACGCCGAAGGCTACGCCGCCGGCGAGCTCAAGCACGGCCCGATTGCGCTGATCGACGAGGACGTGCCGGTGATCGTGGTCGCGCCGCCCGATCCCCTGTTCGAGAAGACCGCGAGCAATCTGCAGGAAGTGCGCGCGCGGGGCGGCAAGGTCATTCTGCTGAGCGACCGTCGCGGCTGCGCAAAGCTTGCGGACTATGTGCACACCGCCGTCGAGCTGCCGGACGTCGATCCGATCGTAGCACCCATCCTCTATGCGCTGCCCATCCAGCTCCTCGCCTACCATACCGCGGTGGTCAAGGGCACGGATGTCGACCAGCCGCGCAACTTGGCGAAGTCGGTCACCGTCGAGTGAGCCGGCGCCGGGCCCCCAGGCCTCAGCGCATCGATGGCGTGCCGAAGCTGTCATAGGCCGCATCCAGCCCGGCCATGGCCAGACGTCCGAGCAGGCGCGCCGGTTCCAGATGGTCCGACGCGTCGATCAAAGCGACGGCGCCGATCACGGCGGCCGATGTGAGCGCGATGCCGAGCGCGCGAAAGACCAGCCGGCGAAAGCGATAGTCGTAGGGCTGCAGCCTCAGCAGACACTCGGTCGCAAGGCTGGCGGTGAGCAGGGCAGGGGGAATCATCGGGGTGAGGAGCATCAAGGTGAGCCAGAGCCCCTCGCCGAAAGGCGCTGCCACCGCATGCTCGATCATCGGCTCGATGTCGAAGGCCAGGAGGCCCGAGCGCGCGAGCGTCACCTGATTGTAGCTTTCCGTGCCGTAGCCGAGCAGAAAGGCGAGGGTGGCGACGAACAGGGCGCCGATCAGCCAGCAGGCCGCCATGGCGAGCAGGACCGGCCACCAGCGCCGGCTGTCGCCCGCGGCTCGGGCGAGGAGACCGCGCATCAGCGCCAGCACGGCCCAGCCGTTCAGGCCGACCAGCAAGGGCAGCATCAAAAAGAAGCAGACCGCGAAGATCACCAGCGGCCGGTGACCCCAGCCGAAGAGAACGGCTGCGATGGTGAGCAGCGCGATCGCGCCGATGGCGCCGGCATAGGCGCCGTGGCGGCCCCGCCGGTTATGGGCGACGGCGGCCGCCACGGCGAGCGCGCTGATCGCGCCGATCGCCGCGGACAGCACGGCGGCCTCTTCGAAGGCAAGCGTAGCGACGGTGGCGCCGCTCATCAGGATGACGAAGGCGGCGAGGCCGGCGCGCGACATGGTGGCGACCCCTGTCAGGGCCGCGATGCCGGTGCCGGCCCCCGCGAGCGCCAGGGCGACCGTCGCCACGCCGGCGCCGGCCAAAGCGAGGCCGATGGTGAACATGCCGCCCATCACGATGTCGAGCAGCACGCCGATCGCGCCGGTGAAGGCGACATTGGTGACACCGAGGATCGCGAAGGCGAAAGCGGAGACGCCAGCACCTGCGAAGGCAAGAATGAGCAGCACCGCGCCGGTGATCGATCCGAAGCCGGCGACCAGTGCCGCCACGCCCTGCGCACCCGGCGTGGAAAAACGCCTCGCGGCCGCAATCCCCGAAACCGGGCCGAGGGCCAGCCAGGAGAAGAGAATGGCGAAGGCCGCGACGTCACCGCGCCGAAACCAGATCAGGGCAGCGATCAGCGCGGCCCCGAAGACCATGCCGAGCAGCCAGCGGTAGCGGCGCTCAAAGTCGTGGAGGCGGAGCCGCGTGCGATATTGCTTCGGGTTGCGTCGGCGCCAGCGCACCAGCTTGAGCTTGGCGCGCCGCTCCAGTCGACCGAGCGTTCGGCCGAGAAGCATGGCCGCCACGGGGAAAGCGATGGCGCTGATCGCGCTCGCCAGCCGGGCCGGCTGCGCTGGATCGGCGAGCAGCCGAACGTCGCCCACATATCCGGAGCCGCCCAGGCCCCAACCGAGGAAAAAGGCGATCCAGCAGGTGATCAGCGCGATGCTCAGGCAGGTTCTCAGCGAGCGAACCGACCAGGCATGACCGAAGCGTCGATCGAGCCAGGCCAGACTGCCGGCAATCGGCGGATGATTGCCTGAGCGAACCGCACATCGCCCGGCATCGCGGCGAAGATCCGGCGCCGGCTCGGGCGTGGTCGACAAGGCCGGATCCGCAACCACCGCTCACTCCCCAGGGATTCTTCAGGGGGAAGTTAGTCCGACAGGGAACCTCGCACAACTCACCGAAGCGACCCTCCGGCGGCGCGCGGCGATAGGATCCGCGATCACCTGGCTGACGTCATGATACGCCCTTGTGGACCGGTGGGATGCAGAAGCAATCGACACCTTCCGCCTTCAGCTCGGCACACAGGCCCGCGGCGCCCTCTTCGGTCATCGGGCCGACGCGCAGGTGATGCAGGCTGCCGCCAACGTCCGCCGGCCCAAGAATACGAGGCGCTCGCCCCTCGAGCAGGGTTGCATGCCGCTCCTCGAGGCGAGACCAGAACCGCCTTGCCGTCGCTTCGTTCGACAATGCCCCGAGCTGCACCCAATGCTGCAGCGTTCGAGCCTCACGGGAGGGCGCCGCCGGCGGCGATGGCGTGGCCGCGACCATCTCCGGCGGACCCTGCTCGTCGCGGCCGGTAAAGCTGCCTTCAGCGGCGTCGATGCCGGAGGCAAGGGTGACGACCGATGGCGACATGGGCGCAAAGTCAATGTTGCCTGGCCGTAAAATCAAGGATGCTTGCTGTCGCTCCACTGCTGGTGCGGCAGGTACGGCACCTGCAGCGACAGGCGGCAGGACGGGCGCTCTTGCACTCTGCGCTGGATGATGGGCGAGGTGGTAGAGGACGAAAGCGAGACAGAGCGCATTCAAAACGGAAACGACGGCTAGTCCGAGCGTCGACGGCGCGCAGCGGCGAGAAGCGGACGTCGGTCCGCCTTCTTCACCCCCAACCATCGTCTCTTCCGGCGAAGAGATCCCGTCCATCATGGCCCCCAAAATCAGATGTCACACCAACAGCCCCACCCTTGTTACACGCCCTTGGTTAAAAGAAACTTAAGCTCGACGCTTCATTGGGCGAACGCCACCGTCGGTTCCTGCTTGCCTTAACAGCCAGGACTACCTAGTTTTCGCCCATCGGGGCGTGGCGCAGCCTGGTAGCGCATCTGCTTTGGGAGAAGTGTTCTCAGTCATCGTCAGTCTCCGGTAAGTGTTTGTGAAATCGGGATGTCCGGCCTCCGCCAAGTAGCCGGACATTCTCGTTTTTGGGGATAGTTTGGGGCTTGCCTTCCATATCCTCCCTTATGTCCTCCATTTCGAGGTGTGAATAGCGGGCAAGCGACTGAATGTCGGAGTGCCCGGTGATCTTCTGAGCCTTGGCTATTCCAAGCTGTCGGACCCAGAGAGTGGCGCCGGTATGCCGGAGATCGTGCCAGCGAAAATCCGTGATGCCCGCGGCGTCTAGAATGCGCTGCCAATCGCGGCGCCATCCCGATTGCGAGAAGCGATAGCGCTCACCGCGCTTCTGCCCATACCTCGGACTGGACCGCCGGCATTCGAAGGTGAAGACATAGGTGGGGTGATCCTGGCGAAGCGGCGCGATGATCTCGATCATCTCGGTGGTGAGGGGCAGCTGGTGCGCCTTGCCGGTCTTCTTCGATTTGACGTTTCGGAAGGTCACCGTTCGGGCCTGATAGTCGATGTCGGACCATTCGAGGCCGATGACGTTCTGTTGGCGCTGCGTGGTGGCAATCGAGAACTGGACGACGGGCGCCAGGTCGTGGCCTTCAAGCTCTTCTCTCAGGCGCTTCTCCTCATCGCTCGATAGCGCTCGCGCGCGCTCCTGCGGCTCGATCAGGAAGACGCCCTTGAACGAGAGATCGCGGTCGACCAGCGCGCCCCAATCCTCGCGAGCGACGTTAAGGACTGCGCGCAACAGCCTGACTTCGTTGTTGACCGACGTGGGAGAGATCATGCCTTTGCGCTTGGATGGCTGCACACGTCGCCATTCTCGGTAGCTGACCACAAGGGGGCGATTGATCTCATGAAGGAAGAGATCATTGCCTCGCTGGCTGACGAAACCGAGGCCAAGCCGAAGATTTTCAAGCTGATAGTCGAATGTTTTGGCGTTCTTTTGGTGGCTTGCTTTCTCGTCCCAATACTGACCGAAAGCCTCATTGATCGTCATGCGGACCTTGGATGACCCGGCGCCATGTAGATAATAGTCGGATAGTATCTTCGCTCCCACTATTTGCGCTTCTCTTTTTGTCTTCTTCTTCGTTTTGCCTCGAAGTCGAAGACCGTCAATCTGGTACTCGTATTGATAGTACGGCGAGCCTTTCGGCTTCCAGACGCCCATTCCGTCGGCTTCCTTTGTTCTGTCGATCTCATCTTCAGCCGTTCAATAGCTGCATCCAAATCAGACTTCTCAAATCTCTGACGGCGTTTTACAGGAACACAAGGTATTTCATTGTCGATCACGAATTCATCGAAAACCCGGAGGCTCATGTTCAGATACCGAGCGGCAGCTGGTCTGGTCATACCAAGGCGGCGAGGCGAGCGCGCTGGCTTCGGCATAGTTGCAATGACCTGAGACATGTTGTATTTTATGCCACATGGTATAAAGTGAGGTCAAGATGGCTCGTTTGAAGTTCCGAGAGGTTGCCGAGAAGGCCGGTGTTTCCATAGGAGCGGTCCAGAAGGCGATCAAATACGGATATCTCGATAAGTCTCTTGATGAAGTGCAGGTTGAGATCTGGATTCGCGGACGGGCTGAAAAAGCCAAAGTGAAGATGGCAGAAGAAAAGATCGAAGAGAAATGGATGCAGGCTCTTGAATGGCAGCTTGCGGAGATGACCGAGAATCCGCCTCAAGGCCCGAAACAATTGGTCGAGTTGAATAACCAGACCGTCGGGGTGTTTCTGGAAGGGCTCAAGGATATCGAGCGTGATTTTCTATATTCATGGTCGGAGAATATCTACCAAGAACAGCCCGTTGTGCTCGAAAGTCTTCATAGTGAGATCGATCCAGACGAAGTGGCTACAGTTCACGTCCGGCTCGACTTCTGCGTCTATATGGGGGCAAGGGTGAAGATGAGAGGTCTTCTTGACGAATGGGTCGAGCGAGCGAAGAAATCGAACCGGAAGTTTCCGACCGTGAATAAGATCATCAAGATGACCAATCTTCGGAGCTTCAAGCAGTTCCGGCAATCGTTTGAGACGTTGCAGTAATCCCAGGGGTGGGATGATCCGGGGGGAAAAGGGCCTCGCAGGAGCGGGGCTCTTTTCTTATGCAGCGGTCAGGATCGCGTCGGGAAAGCGCCGGCTCGGGGCGTGCTTCAAGAGCTTGTCCCTCGCCCTGTCGATCCCGCCGGCTGTCTTGACATCGATGCTGCTGAGAAGTTCCCCGCCGGTTGACATCAGGGCCAGCCGCTCCTTGCGGTTCTTCGTGTACACTTTGAAGGCGTAGCTCTCGATCGTCCTGATGGCCAGGTGCTGCGCTGAGCGCGGCGGCGAGCGGCGCATGTCTTCTAGCGCGAGGTCTCGCTCTGGCGGTGGCAGCAGCAGCAGCTCGCCGGCTTCGGCCTGGCGGACGGTGGCGAACTGCCTGGACATGGCGTCGGCGACCGAGCGACCGAATTGCTCGACATCATGGGCGGGGTTGGTCTCGTCGAATGCCTCGCCAATCTCCTCAAGCACGGAACGGGTGACGATCGGCGCGGCGGCGAGCACGATCGGCGTGAACAGCTCGGGGAAGCGCCGGGCCCGGATCTCCTCCTCATAGAACTCGACCAGGCGAAGCTCGGCGCGATCCTCGTTCATGATCTGCGTCAGGCGCTCGAACTCCCCCTCGAGGAGCTCCTCGAGCGCGGCGGCGAAGCGAGGTTCGAACCTGGCCCGGATGCGCAGGCGCTCGCGCACGGCGGCCGGCAGCTCTCGGGTTTCCAGCGGCGCGGATCGAACTGCGTTGATGTCAGGCGACAGATTCAGCGGCGTCAGGATCTGATCGCCGCCGGCAACGGGCGGCAGCCGCTCCAGCTCGCGGGCCTCGTTCCGGCTCATGACGCCAGCCTGCACTAGGCGGCTCAGATACTCGCTTCGGTCTTTCAGGTTGGCGCGGTTGAGATCGCTGTCTCGGAAGCCGACGCGCATCTGGCGCCGCTCTTCCGCGGTCAGGAAGGCTTGCGAAAGCGCGGCGCCGGCACGGGCGACCCAAGGCATGATGGCGCTTCTGATCAACTGCCGCTGCTGTTCCTCGACGTTGCTGAAGGTCGCCTTGGAAACCTCTCCGATCGCCGAAGGCGGCACGCCATAAACCCGGCAGATCTCTTGCACGCCAAGGTTTCTGGTGTCGACCCACTCGCTTTCGCGCGGCGTGACGTTCAAAGCGCTGAACTTGGCGTCGTTGTCAAGCACCGCGACCTTGCCGGCCTTCGGATCCTCGAACACACCTTCGAACTGCTGGCGAAGGGCCTGCAGGCTCTCCGGCTGAGCCTTGCCGGTCATCGAAATGATGCCGCCATGCCGAAGGCCGCGCGACGCATAGGACTGATCTTGACCAAGCTGAGCGTGCCCGGTGGCGATGGCGCCGGACTGCCACCAGCTCGGGTTCAAGCCGCGGTAGCCGTCGTCGGACATCCGGTAGCGCAGCACGGCCACGTCTTCGCCGGTCAGGAGCTCGTTGGCGGGCGCGCCGACGACTCCGGCCTGTTTGGTCACGCGATACCAGATGCGGCCGCTCTCGGCGAGCTGAGGCGACACAGAGGCCGTCAGGAGGGGATACCAGCCTATCGCCCGGCCGTTCGGCCCTCGGAGCACGCGAAGGTAGGACGTGCCAAGGCGGGCGGCTTCGGCGACCCAATATTCGACCGCCTCGACGCGGTTCCAAGGCCCGTCCGGTTCGGCCAGCAAGTCGTTGACGGGATGATCGAGATCGACAGTCTCGACACCCTGGCCGTCGCGGCGAAAAACCATCACCGGCAGCGCGGCGATCGAGCTCGCGATGAGATCGAGCATCGCCCATACCGCCGGCACCGATCGCGCATCCTGCAGCGGATAGCTGGTCGCCTGGAAGAAGGTCCGGCCGAAGAAGTCGGAAGGGTTGGCCGTCTTCTTCGCGCGGCGCTCCAGCCCAAGACTGCCGAGAAGCTTATCGAGCATCACAGCGGCCTGAACGTCGAGATGATCAGATCGGCATGACGCAGGCGCCGATGATCGCCGGCCCGGCTGCGGGTGACCGAGACCGAGGTGGAGCCATAGGCGGGCATGGCAACCAGGCTGATCTCGACCAGGGCAGCCCGCTTGATAACGCGCGAGCGGCCGTCCCGGACATCGTCCAGCACATTGAAGCCGGCACTCACGCCGCGGATATCGCCGCGTCCGACCAGGTGCCGCATCTCCCGGCCGAGCTCGGTATCAGGCAGGCTGAGCGTGAACCGAAGGCCTTCCTCCGCATCCTGCAGACGCAGCGTCGAGCTCGCCCGCCGGCCGAGCACCTTGCTCGCATCGTGATGCGCCAGGGCGAGCACGTCGGCGTCGCCGTCGAGGGTCTCCCGGAACACGCCGCGCGCAAAGCTCTCGGACAGGCCCGCATACTCGGTCGGCGCGTCGTAGGGCGCTGCGATGCCCGACACCTCGCCGGCATCGCTGGCCCGAAGCGAGCCGAGAAAGTCCCGGCGCTCCATCAGGCAGCGCTCGGCAGGGTCGCCCTCGGGATGTTGATCCGCTTGGCGAAGCTGGCGTTGCGGCGAAGGACCGAATCCATCGCCGCCGTGGCACGCAGTGAGATCCGTCCGCGCGTGAAATCGGCGTCGCGGTATGGGTTGGCCATGATTTCGATGTCGCTCCAGGAGCCAACCAGGAGGTCGCCGAAGTCGCCCAGGATCAAGACAGTCTCGGTGTTGGTGTTGAGCGTGTCGGGAACGAGTGTAGAGGCCGCGAAGGGCAGGCCGTCCAGCTGACTCGGCGTCGTCATGATCGGTTCCGACCTGGCAGCGTCCGTGGCCACGGCGGAGGCCAGCGCCTTCTCGGTGCCGCGCAGCAGGCGCCGCAGGCGCGGGTTGGCAAGCCAGCCGGTCGGCGTGGCGTTGGCGAGCTCGACGGTCTCGCGGAAAAGCAGGATGTCCGACCAGACCAGCGGGTCGCTGCCGGCAACCGTGGTGATCCCGGAATTACCAACGAGGCCTTGGGGCTCATCGGACGCGGTCGCGCCGTTGATCACGGCGCCGTCGATCGCGCGCGCCATCGCGGCTGTCAGATCGTCCCGGATCAGGGTCTCGATCGCTGGCGAAGATTGCAGCAACATCTTCCACGACATGCTGACGATCTCGCCGACGAAATGCGGCGTCATGGTCACCTCGTTCGTGGTCGGCGTGCTCTCGCCGAACTGGTCCTCTTCCGCGATGTAGGACGGTGCGGCGCCGGTGGCGAGCCGGGGAATCTCGACATCGCCGCGAAGGCCGGTCAGGAAGCGGGCGCCGACCTGGCGGATGACCAGCTGAGCGCGCAACAGGTCGATCACCTCGCCGGCAAGGTGGTCGTTGGCGATCAGCGATGCGGCTCCGCTGCTGGTCACCACGCGGGTTTCTTCTGCCGCGCGCTGCATCAGGGTTTCCATCGGCACGATGACGCTGTCCGGCCGGTAGCGCACATCGGCGCGATTGCGGCACTCCTGCTGCAGCTCGATCTCCCGGCCGGCGTCCAGATCGCGCGGCTTGCCGGGGATGTCCAGCTGATTGAGCACGGCCTTCCTGATCGAGAATTTCCGGGCCTCCTTGGCGAAGTCGCCGGTCGACGCGGCTGGGTCATGGGCGCGGCCGTCGAGCGTCGCCTTCTCCAGCTCGATCAGACGCTCTTGCCGCGCGATGTCGCTTTCCAGGCCCTGCGCACGCTTGGTCAGGTCGTCGAAGATTCCCTGCTCCGTGTCCGACAGGTCGCGGTCGGCGCTTCGGGCTTCGTCGACCAGTTTGCGGGCGCCCTTGACCAGCTTGTCGCGCTTGGCTTTGAGGTCGCTGAGACGATCCGGCATAATAATTATTATCCCATTACTAAGAGAGGACTGTGTTCTATATAGCTTCCACTTTCTATTTCGTCACTAGCTGCTGAAATTGCCATGATGACAGAAACTAAAGTATCGATCCTGTCCGCGACTTTTTCTTTGGTTGGCTTGCGGTTGCCGGCAGCATCCCGCTGGACTCGGGCGTTGAAGACATTCCATCGAAGCACCGGGCTGCCGACGTGCCAGACGCGGCGCTCGATCACGGCCGTCTCGAATTTCTCGATTGCCGGCGACATATCCTTGAAGCCTTGCCCATGGGGCTCGATCAGGTCGGCGAGGCGATCAAGGCCGTAGTCGCCGAGGCGCTTGGTGATGTCGGCGAGGTGCCAGCGATCGGCCCGGATCGAGACGATGCGGTATTCGTCGGCGATCTCCCGCAGCTTGGCGATCATCGCGTGATCGTCCCGGCAGTGCCCAGGCGTGGCGATCAGATGGCCAGCCTCTGCCCAAGCCATGGCGGGGATTCTGCGGTCCTGGTAGACGCCCTCGGCACTTTCGCGGGGAATGAACGTCCACGCATGCACCAAGCCATCGGCCGGCCGGTAGAGCGCGATCGCCGACGTATCGCGGTTCTCGCCAAGGTCGATCCCAAGGTGCACGTCGCCGCCGGCCTCGATCGAGGCGCCAGGCCGCGCGCACCCGTCCCAGTGATCGATCTCGATCAGCATATCATCGGCGATCACCAGCTTGCCGTTCAGCAGCAGGGCAAGGAACGTCTGCCGGATCGCCTCGTTGACCTTCGCCTTGGCGAACTCGGCCCGGTAGTGCTCGATCGAGACATAGCCGGCCTCGATCGCCGGGTTGACCGCGTGCCATACCGCCTCGTCCTGCCAGTCCTGGCCGTCCTGCAGGCCTAGGAGCGTGACGGACGTGCTTTCGTGCCCGGCAGCCTCCGCGGCCTCCAGGACCTCGTCCAGCGGCGTTCTGTGGCGGAAGCCCGACCTGGTCGAGATCACCAGCACGCGGCTGTGCGAGCCCGACAGCGCCGTCTTGATCGCCTGGTACAGATTTAGGTTCGGATGCGAGGCGAGCTCGTCGATGATGGCTAGGTCCGGGAACTGGCCCTGCAGGCGCTCTTCGTTCGCCGGCAGCACTGTCACTTGCGATCCGGCTTTGCTGATTATGTGGCCGTAATGCTGGCTTTTCGACTTGATCTTGGCGAGCATCGAAGGGTTCGCCTCGATCATCGCCCAGGCCTGCTGCCATACCAGGCGGGCCTGGTCCTTCGAGCTTGCAGCGACCACGATCGCGCCGTTCTTTCGGGCAAGCGGACCAAGCAGCGCCGCGACCACCAGGGCGGCCGCGAAGGAGGACTTGCCGGTCTTGCGCGGCAGCGAGATGACGGCCTCGCGGACGGGCGACCCTTCGTCGAAAAGCTCATGCACGGCCGTTTCGAAGAGCGCCAGCGGCCGGTAGAGCTTGCCCGACAGATCACCGCGCGGCACCCTCAACCGCCGCATGAAGGCAAGGGCGCGGTCGGCGAGCGGCTTACGTCTCGTCATCGGGTTGCCCACCGTACGCGACACCCCCCCCCGCGACCCCCCAGACGGGGATCGGACGCGATTTTCGAGGCCGTCGGTGTGCCGTCGAGTGCGACTCCAGGTGGGCGATAAGGCTGATCGCTGAAACGTTCGTGCTGAGACTTCGCGCCGTGACAGCTGACGCACAAAGGCTGAAGGTTCGATCGATCCCAGAACAGAATTCCGTCGCCGCGATGTGGAGTGATGTGATCGATCACAGACGAAACGCGTCTGATCCCAACAGCTTCGCAGTAGACGCACCAAGGCTGTCTGCAGAGAATGTCCAGCTCGAGCTCGCGCCAGGCAGCGGTGCGAGTCCACTTGCTGACTAGGCGCTTGATGGACGGGTCCATGGTGAGACCATCCTCCCTATCAGCTGGTGCACGCGGTCGCGGCGTGGCCGTGCATAGTTCAGCGAAATGCCTTTGAGGCTCTCAGTGGCCACGGCTATCTTGTGCTCATGGAGCTCAGCCAGATCGAGCGCCACCATCATCAGCGCAGACCGGAGGCGTTCCGGTAAGGCCTGCGGCGTCGACCAGCCGACGGTCGCGCTGATCGCGATCACAGATCCGCATTCGAAACACTCTCGGTCGCGCCGGCCGATCGTCCACGGATGGACGAACAGCTCGGTCGCAGCGACCGCTGAGCCGTCGACGGTGATCGTGGTCAAGGCCGTGATCGGGCCGATAGGCAGCACCAACAGCCCTTGGTCATGGTCAAGGGTCCAGTCGCTCGCCATCGTCCTTGCGGCCAGGCCCTGCGGCTCCGGGTTCGGCGTGGCCGGATCGTCGGTGACGGTGCCTAGGCGCAGTTCATCTGCCACCAGGGCCTCGGCCTCGTAGGCGATGGCAAGCTTCTGGTCATGGGCCAGGTCGTTGAAGGCGCCGTGGTCGAGAACCCATTGCAGGTCGAAGGGGCGTAGGAGGGGCATGGCTAGACGGCCCTAAGCTTGGGTTTGTCGAGGTGGCCAGGATCGCTGCGAAGCTCCTTGATCAGCCTGCAAACGGCGTCCGGGCTCTTGGCGTGCAGGCGGATTAGGTAGCCCATGTGCCGCAAGACGGCGTCATGGGCCGGGCTGCCGGGCTCGGTAAGCCGATACCTGGAGCCGTCGACGTTTCGCTCCTGGTTCAGCTCGGCAAGGATGCGCTGGCGAGCCAGGAAGGCGCCGGGGATCGGCCTGCCGTCGTCGTCGAGCAGCTCGGGATCGATCGCGGTCGCAGGCTTCGCGGGCTCGACGACCTTGAAATTGACGATGGGCTTGCGGTCTTGTGCCATGGCAATCACCCTGCGGCCCGCTGCTCAGGCTGGACCATGGCGCCAGGTTCAAGCGCCATGACGAGCTCTTCGGCGTCCATCATCAGGTCGTCGCGGATGCCGAAATCGATATCGCCACCGCCAGCGATCCTGATCGCCTGAACCATCAGTTTGGCGCTGTTGTCCCTGGCTAGCTCTTCATCGTGGCCAGCATCCCGGAGAGCATCGCCGTAGAGCTGGATCGCACGCCGGGCGAAGTCTTCCCGATGATCGTTTTTGTCCTCGATCAGCCACTTGGGCGATGGCTGTGGTGTCGTGAAGGGGACTACGTTTCCGGCCTGTGGCTTCCCGCGCTCGAAGCGGCAATAGTCTTCCAGCTCCTTCAGGAACGCGCCGGGAGGGTTCCGCATCGCGCTGCCGGCATGCTTGACCGCGAACACCCTGCGACGGACCTCAACCTCTTCCGCTGGCAGGTTGCATGCAGGCGGCAGCGCCATCACTTCGGCCGGCACCTGCCAACCAAGCGTCACCGTCTCGCGAGGTCTGGCTCTGGCCGTTCCGCCGCGATCCTTTTCCTCTCCAGAAATTGAATCCGCCCCTTGATCATTTCCCCCCGTGCCAACGGGGGGATTAAGGGGGGAAGAGTTAGAATTATTTAAGCTGTTAAGGGTCTGGGGCGCACTGGAGTGCGCGTTTTCACGAGCCTTTTCCTGTGCATTTTCGGCCACGTTTTGTTCGCTAAAAGGCTCATCCTGGTGCGCCTTTTCTCGATCGTCAAAAGGCGCGTCACCGTGCGCGTTTTCGTCCTCGTCAAGAAGCTCGTAGCGAGGCCGATACTCGGTCTTGTTGCCGCGACCGCGACCCTTCCGAATATCCAGCCATCGCGTCATGCCTTTGAGCAGCTGATAGACACGACGGCGGGTGATACCGAGCTCGAAGGCTAGCGAGGCCTGATCGATGGCGCACCAGCCCGCACGGTTCGGCATGGACCGATTGAGGATGATCGAGAACAGCCTGGCCTGGTCCAGGCTGCGGAGGGTCGGGTCGGTCATGACCAGCTGGTTCAGCTGGCACTTCGGAAGACCTGCCATCACCGGACCTCCCGCTCGATGAATGAGATCGTCGACGCCAGGAGAGCCTTGGCATCGGCTGGCGCATCCACCTGGATAGTGAACAGAAGATGGTACAAAAGGCGCAGCTGCGCGGCGACGCCTTCAGCGGTCCTTGGCGGGGTGCCCTTGATGGCGGAGACGAGCTCTTCGCACCGGTCGAAGTCGCGTTGGATGTGCTCGGGAAGCGGGCCGGCGACATCGATCGCGCAATAGGCGCGGCTCGACCGCTCGGTGACCTCCAGCCATTCTGCGAGCCACGCGGCGTGGGGATCGGCCTCAGTCGGAGCGGCGGCCGCGAGACAGCGGCGGAGCGTCGCCACGGCTTGCCGCCGGCCTTCGGTGGCGAGCTGGGTCCACCAGTCTTCCGGGGAGACCGTGTCGAACTCGTAGCGGTCCAAGGCCTCGATTACGCACAAGGCGCCCTCGACCGTCTCCGGCGGGGTCGAGGCGATCTTTCTGATCAGGTCGTTCTCGATCTCGACGAGCCGGTTCATGCGCTCGTCAGCATCGGCCGGGACATCGTCGCTGACAGTCCCGTCGACGGCGTTCATCTGCGGCTGGAGCGCCTGGCGCTCGGCTTCCCATGCCAGGTGCGGGTCGACAGGTGCAGAGCCGGCGAGTTTGGGGAAATTTTGGGACTGATCGGCATCATTGCGCCCGATCGGACCCGAATAAGCACGATCATGCTCGTTGCCACGAGCGAATGAATCGCCTAGTTTGCGGCAGGAATCCCGGTGTCGGGGCGTGGCGCAGCCTGGTAGCGCATCTGCTTTGGGAGCAGAGGGTCGCCTGTTCGAATCAGGCCGCCCCGACCAATAAAATCAATGATTTAGCGGCTAAGCTGTTGCCCAGAAATCAAAGCTGGGCAACATATGGGCAACAACAGATCAAGCCTAAACCTTCCGAGAAAGACTTCTATCGCTGTTGCAGGTCTCGAGAGAGCGCCGATTCTTGTCAGCGTGTCCAAGGTCCGAATTTCTGTGTGCGGCAGACGGTCGTGCTATAGAATCGATCAACTCGCTATTGCAGCATTCTTCTGCACAACTGGCCTATTCCAGAAGAAGCTCCACTCTATCGGCGTCGAGCCTGCCAGCGTCGTGGCGGTCTTACGGGGACTACCTCTCTGGCCATCCCAGGTACCGCGCCGTCCGGTGTTTGTAAGCGTCGTACGGGTCGCCGTAGGTCCGCCGCAGCCACGGTTCTTCGGCAAAGGGAGCGAGGGCCAACACGCCGACTCCGCCGAGGACGACGGGTAGAGCCCATCCCGATGCTGACAGGATCACCCATCCGACCAGAATCATCATGTCCGCCACGTATTGTGGATTTCGGGACCAACGATAGAGCCCGTCGGTCTTCAAATGATCGATAGCGCCGCTGGTCGCCTCGATTCCGATTCCGAACACCGCGCGCCAGACGATGATGTTGCCGGCGACGACAAGCGGCAGACCGACACCCCACCGCAGAGTTGCCGGCCAATCGAAGCGATTCCAGTCCGCGAGGCCAAGAAGGAAGGCCGATACAAAGATTACGACCGTCGGGGGCCATATCAGGAACTGACTCACCAAAGTCACCCGGCGCGGAGGCCAAAGGCGGCGCTCCGGCATCGCGATCGACCATGCCAGCATAGCAGCAAGCCCTGCTTCGCAGACCAAGGCAATGACGAGAAGGACAAGCACGGCGCCGTTCACGCTGGCCGATCTGCGGGTTCATGCTCGTGCCCCGCTCCGCCGTAAAGGCTGGCATCGTCGCAAGCGTGCCGTGCGCATTCGAGTTCAAGCGTCGTATGCGTGATGTCGAAGTCGTCAGCGAGCGTTTTCTTCACCGCCTCTTTGATGGAGTCGGCCTCGTCCCAACGCCCGCTCTCGATCACGAGATGCGCGTCCACCGCGCTGCGATGCTCGCTCATCTGCCAGAAATGGGCATGGTGGACATCCGTGACGCCATCGACATTGGCCATGCGAGCGAGCACCTTTTCGGTATCGATATCGGGAGGGCTACCGAGCATCAGGATGCGGATCACCGGTCCGATCTCGTTCACGGCCTGGTAGAGGATGTAGCCCGCGATCAGTACCGTCACGATCGGATCGACGAGGCGCCAGTCATAAAGCAGGATCAGGACGCCCGCGACGATCACCGCAACCGAGCCGAGCGCGTCGGCGACATTGTGCAGGAAGGCGGCCCGGATGTTCATGCTATGCTTGGAGAGGGTATAGGTGAGGAACGCCGTTGCCAGATCCACCGCAAGCGCGATGGCCGCGATGATCACGATGAGCCAGCCATCGACTCCTTGCGGCTCGACAAACCGCATGGCCGCCTCGTAGAGCAGGTAGAGGCCAATAACGATCAGCGTGGTATAATTCACCAGGGCCGCGACGACTTCGACCCGTCCGTAGCCGAAGGTCATGGCCGCGTCCCGGGACCGTCGTGCGATCTTGCGGGCGGCGAAAGCAATGATCAGCGAGATCGCATCAGAGAAGTTGTGCAGCGCATCGGCGATCAGAGCCAAACTGCCCGAGATGATACCGCCGATCACCTGTGCGATGGTCAGTCCCAGATTGACGGCCACGGCCGCGAAGACCCGCCGGTCGCCGGCCTCTGGATCTATGTGATGATGGTCTCCTGCCATTTCTCCGCTTCTCCAGGTAGCAAAATGATGCTCGCAAGATCGATAAATCTACGTGGCCTAAGCCACCCATCCGTCCCGCTCTGGCCTGAGGAAGATCGCGATGATGAATCCTGTCTGCAGCCGCCGGCAATGTGGGATCTCCTGCCGCTTCAGACATCGTGTTGGGCTGCGCGCAGATTTGGGAGATGAGCTTTCCTGCAGCAACGTTGGTCGACGGTCCGGACGCCGTCGGTGACGATGACGCCTTCGACGGCTCTGGGCAACGACTTATTGCCCTTCAGGCGACGCCAAGGTTTGTCGGCGGTCATGATGAGCCGCTGGCCCAAGACGATCCCCCGCATCAACGTGGTGACAGCGAACGCCTTCGCGGCAGGCACGCCTGATCTGACCGTCATATGACTACCCTTGACCAAAACGCCATCTGACGCAAATCAGCCTCTTCTCATCATGGCAGGCCTTCACCTGAAGACCATCAGCTTGGCGGCCGTTTCCGAGAGGGCGTTCTTGGTTCGGAACGTTCGGCGACGAAGACGCTCTCTAGAGGCTGGTATGGGGTTGGCAACCGATATGAGATCTTTGGTGCCGACGTTCGGCCACGACAGCCGCTTTCGGCTCCGGCAATTGAGGCGATCGCAGAATAGAGTCGGCAAGCCATAGCCTAGGGATAGGTTGCAGGTATGCCGTGAAGTCATTATTGGTTATGAAAGTAACAATGGCTAGTGTTCAATTAACTACAAGTCGCAAAACGCCTTGAAGATCCGTCTGGTATGATGGCATCATGAAAAAAAGGTGGAAAATATTGATGGGTGATGGGGTAATATTTTCAATCACATAGGCAAATTTTGCCTATGGTCAACAAAACCTAACAAAGAAAATAAAAAACTCGTTAAGCGGTAACCCTTACTTTGATCTTCAACGAGATCAAAGCTCTGGGGTAACGCCGCCATGAACATCTATACTAAAGCCGCCGTCCTCGCCGTCGCCGCCATCGGCAGCATCCTTGCCGTTCCAGCCGCGGCTCAGTCTCCCGCCTTGTTCAAGACCGTCGAGTATCGCACCAGCGATCTGGACGCTCTTCCGAAGTGGAAGGCGGTCATGCAAAAGATCGCGAAGGAGCAGAAGTCCTATGCCGATTGCGCCGGGGGCGAGCGCGGCTGCGGCTCAAAAGCTATCAGGGCCTGGCAGGCCATGATCAGGGATCAGCAGGGCAACAGCCAGATCGATCAGCTCAAGACGGTCACGAGATTCGTCAATCAATGGCGCTATCGGACTGATCAATACAATTACGACCAGAGCGACTATTGGGCGTCGCCCGCCGAGTTCTTCAGCCGTTCAGGGGATTGCGAGGACTATGCGATCACCAAATACGTGACGCTGCGCCAGATGGGCTTCGCCGCGGATCAACTGCGTATCGCGGTCGTGAAGGACGTGATCCGCGATCTGGCCCACGCCGTGCTCGCTGTCTACACCGACGATGGCGTCTTCATTCTCGACAACGTGAACAGCGAGGTCCGACCGCAAGCCCAGGTCACCGAGTATGCTCCCTACTATTCGGTCAACGAGCAGGCTCGCTGGGCGCATGCCGCCACGTCCGCCCGTATCGCTCCCGCAGCAGCCGCCAGCCTTTTCAGCAAGCGCTGATCTCTCGCTCAGCTGCCTTTACGCCCAAGTCCGTCGCGGGCGTCTGCCTCGCAAGAGACGATCCATCCGCTGTCAGTCAGGTCAAAGCTTCCAAAGGTCTGACCGGCGGAGGCCTCTTCATCGGTGGTGTGTTTCGTGTCCATGTCGCTAATAATGCCATGCAAATCTTCACAGCTGTGACGTGACCAAGGTAAAGTTTTTGTGACTTCGTAAGAGGCTGTTAACTGCTGTGCGCAGCCGAGCCGAAGGCGCTTTCAGCCTCAGCCAGGCTTGACGGCTCTGAAGCATCCTTCGCCCTTCCTGCCTACGTTTGAATGCGCCTATTTCGATCGGTCTCTCACACTGGCTCCGATCACCCGATCGTCGCCAAACCGGGGAAGGTCTGGATAAGCCAATAGGCAAACGCCGACAGATAGCCGGTCATCATGGCGACACCCATCGCGACCATCACGCAGCCGGCCACCAGTTGCAGCGACCGCCCAAACCGCCGCATCATGCGCATACGAGCAATGAATGCGCCTGTACAGGCTGCTGCAATAAGAAACGGAAGTCCGAGGCCAAGTGAATAGACAGCGAGCAATGCAATGCCCTGAGGCACGGTGGCTGAGCTCGCGCTGACCGTAAGGATGGCCCCGAGAACTGGGCCGATGCAAGGTGTCCAGCCGAAGCCGAAGGCGAGCCCGAGAATGTAGGCGCCAAGCGGACGACCTCCCGGAATCTCCTGATGGAGACGAAATTCGCGATCGAGCCAAGACAGCCGGAGAAGCCCCATCGTAAAGAGGCCAAAAACGACGATGATGGCGCCGCCAATGATATTGGTCTCGTAACGATATTGCAGCAGCAGTTGACCAAGCGCTGTGGCGCTCGCACCAAGAATCACGAAGACGGTGCTGAACCCGAGCACGAAAAGCGCGCTCAAACCCAAAGCCGGAAGCCGTATGGCGGCGGAGCCGCGCTCCGGCGTGTCGGTCAGACTGGCGCCTGTCACATATGAGACATAACCGGGAACGAGCGGGAGGACGCAAGGCGACAGGAAAGAAATCGCTCCGGCGGCAAACGCCGTCAGGACGCCAATGCTGGAAAGCTCAAGCATGTCGCGATGTTTCCTCCTCGCGCATCGATGGATTGACCGATAGGCTGCCGCGCAACATCGTCAATTCCCGCACGAGCCGGTGTCCTGACGGACATCGTGATCGGTGAACAGCCGAGCCTCCCGCCCGAATTGACAACCTGCCACAACTAGTCGGGCGGGGTTCTGGCCGCCAGGCTGCCGATCCGCGCGCTGACCTCAATGACCCCGGCGCGTTCCAGAATGAGCCTGAGTGGCAACTCTCGGCCTTCCTCAAGCGGCTGCTGAAGATCCATGAGCATGATGTGCGTCCCGCCCGGCGCCAGGTTGACTTCGCCTTGCGCCGGCAGGTCCAAGACGTCGAGCGGCGTCATCTTCATGATGCCGTCCTGCTGCGTAGAAGCATGTACCATGACGTGACCTGCAAGCGGGGATTCGACGGCGAGCAGGCGATCGGCTCGGTCGCCGGCATTGCGGATCGTCAAATAAGCAGCTGCCGGCCTCGACGTACCAACCGAGGCGCGCGCCCAAGGCGTGTCGACCTCGATATCCCCGACCTGCTTGATTTCACCAGCGGTGGCGGCCGTAGATAGGGCGAGCGCCAACAGGCTCATAAGACCTCGGCAGAAACGGCGAATCATTGTGCGGCCCCTCAATGTTCAGATTTTTTCCCGAATGCCGGCTACGATTTTCTCGACATCATCGTTATGTGAAAAGTGGCTGACATATTCACCGTTCGGTCCCATCAGATAGAGGAATGCTGAATGGTCCATCGAATAGTCATCCGGCGCATCGGTATTTTCGGCTTTGTTGTAATACACCCGAAATGCCTGCGCAGCCGCCTTGATTTGTTCGGGACTGCCGGTCAGGCCGATGATGCGCGAATCGAAGTTGGCGACATAGTCAGCCATCACGTCCGGCGTGTCGCGCTCGGGATCCACCGTGATGAACAGCGGCGCAACTGAATCGGCATCGGAACCCAGCGCCTCCATCACCGCACTCACCGTATCAAGCGTCGTCGGACAGATGTCGGGGCAGTATGTGAAACCGAAGAAGACAAGCTGCCAGCTGCCCTTAAAATCCTCATCGGCGATGGGACTCCCGGTTTGATCGACGAGCTCGAAATCGCTCTTGATGAGCGCAGAGGATGAGGAAGAAGAGCTCGTCTGACCGGCTCGTCCATCGTCATGCCAGAAAACACTGAACGCAAAAAATACGATGCCCAGCAGAGCCAGACCAGCCGCGAAGGCAATAATGAGACGCTCTGTTCTAGCTGTCATCGGATCAGCCCCTTCGCGTGCATTTCACGCTCATAGCCAATTGGATCGATAGGTATCGATCTTGCCAACGACAACCACTCCACCATCAAACCCCTCGTACGGTCTGGCGCCACAAGTTCACTGAACCAAGGGCTCAACGGCTGCTTTGACTTCTTCGAATGACGACACATGGGCCAATTTCTTCCCGTTGACGATCACCGTCGGCGTGGAGTCGACGGCGAACTCGTTCTGTCCGTCCAAGCGCACCTGCAGAACATAGTCGGTAAGCTCCTCGTTTGAGGCGCAGGCCGCAAACTTCTCTCGGCTGACCCCACCTAGCATGCCGAGGTTGGCGAGCGCCTCGTCCGGATCTTCGCTTTTTGCCCACATCGGCTGTTGCGAAAACAGCGCATCGATGAAGGTGAAGAACTGTTCGTCGGGCGCACATCGCGCGAGCAGAGACGCTTTCAAGGCCGTCTGATCGAGTGGAAAGTCGCGATAGACCAGCTTAGCCTTGCCGGTCTCGATATATTCGGCCTTGATTTTCGGCAGGATCTCCTCATGGAACTGGGCGCAGTGCGGGCATGTCAGCGAAGCATATTCGATGATGGTGATCTCGGCGTTGGTGTCTCCCAGAACTTTTTCCGACATCGCGCCCGGCGGTATCGCCGGATCGGAAGCGTCGGCTGCCGAGACCGGCGGAAATGCTAAAAGGGCTATGCAGGCGAACACAGTCTTCTTCAACAGTCTCATATCGATTTCTCCCTGGTTGGACCGAGGCTACCGCAGCGGAGCACCGGCGCTTTCCTCAATGAGGCGCTGATTGCTTAAGCTGCTGAGCAGCAGCAGAGCGGCGCCCGCGGTAATACCGATATCGGCTGTGTTGAAGGTCGGCCAATGCCAGCCGGCGGCATGCAGATCCAGAAAATCGACGACGGCGCCAAGCCGCAGCCGGTCGATGATGTTCCCAAGCGCGCCGCCGATCACGAGGCTCAGTCCGATCAACTCTGTCCAGGTCTGGGCGCGCCAAGCCCAAAAGGCCAATCCGCCGACGATGAGAAACATAAGACTGGCTAGCAGCACGGGTGCGTCCGCAAAGAGCTCGTTGAAGAGACCGAAGCTCACACCGGTATTGAAACCGAGGCGCAAATTCAAGAAAGGCAGCAAGGGAATGACATCGGGAGGCTGCATGATGATGTTTACGACCAGCCATTTCATACCCTGATCGAGCAGCACCGATAGACAAACGATCAACAGTATCGCAGCATGGATCCAACGACGCTTGTTCATGGTCAACGCCTATGCCTACCGGCTGTGTCCTCGTGAACCTGCCGGGCGAGCGAGAACGGGTCCCTTGTATCAAGATTCGTCGCCCTGGCGATCCAGCGAGAAGGGTCGCGGCTCATGTGCATGAAGCTCTCAGCCAATTATCCGATGGGCCTATTTAATTCCTCTAGCAGCTGTAGGTTCAAGACGTGATGCATGAAATTCTCGCAATGTCGAGCGAGCAAATCGCGGCTTCGTTGATGGCTGTTCAAGAAGTACCAAGGGCGTCTAGCGCCGAGCGAGATATTGAATTGCCATCGCTATGGATAGATGATGATTGGCGTTCCGTCCTCGACCTCTGACCAAATTTCGTCGATTTCCGTGTTTGTGACCGCAATGCAGCCGTCGGTCCAATTGATCTCATAGTGGTTCTCAACCTCTGCCGGGTCGGCGTCGCTCGGCAGTCCGTGAATCATGATCATTCCGCCGGCACGTGTCTTCCAGCGCTCTGCAGAGACCAAGTCGCGCTCTTCGGGATAGGAGATGTGGATCGAGCGATAGAAGCGGCTATCCGGGTTGCGCCAATCCAAGGTGTAGACGCCTTCAGGTGTACGGCCATCGCCCTCCATTCGCTTATGTCCCTTTGGCGCCCAGCCGAGAGCGACTCGGTAGGCATGCAGCAATTTGTCGCCACTCCGCAGCTCGAGACGCCGATCGCTTTTGTGAACGACGACCAAGCTGACCTTGTCGTCTCCGTGGCTGGCTATATTGGCAAAGCTGAATTGGGAATTTGCGGCTGCAGAAGCGACAATGCAGCAAGCGGCAAACAACAAGCGCATAGGCTCAGGACCCCGATTATTGGATCGAAGGGGTCCAAAAACATCAAGCAGGCAGGAGTTTCAATGAGAATGTCGGGTGGCGATGCATTGCCGCAAGAGATCGGCGCATTTGGTCAACGTCCAAACTCGGCGCTCACCAGATTCCTCAGTGCTGATCATTCAAGCAGTGTCCATGGTCACTGAGCACCTCGATCACGCGGCATGATCTGATTTCATTGCCTCGGCACTGTTTGATCATGACCTGCAACTCGACCTTCAGCGCGGACAGACGGTCGATCCTGCGTTCGATGTCGATCAGGTGCCGTTCGGCGATCTGATCGGCGGTCTCGCAAGGCTGATCGGGATGGTCGGCGAGCATCAGCAGCTGGCGAAGCGCGTCCAGCGAAAAGCCGAGGTCGCGGCCGTGGCGAACGAAGCTGAGCCGCCTTGCCTCCTGTCCGCTGTAACGTCGCTGATTCCCATCGGTGCGGTCGGGCGGCGGCAGCAGTCCGATCTGCTCGTAGTACCGAATGGTCTGAACTTTGCAGCCGACCTTTCGAGCTAATTCGCCAATTGTTAGCGTCTGTCCGTCCATAGCCTAGCTCCATCTCTATCGAACTATAGGTTTGCCTGCCGCCCGCAGCAAGCCCATCGCCGCTTGCCTTTCAACGAAAGCGGACGCGGGCGGAATTCGGCCTTGAACCTACAGCTGCTGGAGCCCCCATGTTCGTGTCCGACGACTCCAGCGCCAAGAGCAGCAATCAACGGAGCAGAGGGAGGTCTGCATGCAGGCAAAGGGTCCGATCAATCGCTTTCGCAAGGCCTCACTGGTAGCCGCTCTCGTGCCGATTGTTCTCGGCGTTGCGGCAGGCCGATCCTACGTCGCGCTGGAGAGCGATCTGACCGATCGATCCGCGCGCCCCGCACGGGCTGCCGATTCGCTCGATCAGCTCGAGAGAGGTGAAACCAGGCTTGTTGATTCCTCCAACGAGTCTGCGACCGTTCCGGGCGTGCCCGAGGAAGCCCTGCGCGCGCTTAAAAGGCTCGAGGATGAGGCTGGCCGCTTCGAAGAACCTGAGGTCGGCGAACGCAAGACGGCGGTGACCAGTCCTGGCGTTGCGGCCACCCAGCCGGGGATGGAGAAAGAGCGGATTCCGCCGGTCAGCACTGATAGCAAGGACAGCGTCAGCAAGGCAGAAATGAGTAAGGAGGACCGGCCTGCCAACATTCTTGCGATTCTGATGGCGGAGCAAGGCGGAGGCGCGCGTGTTCATGAGCCGGCAAATACCGATGCCCGGGTGATTGTCCGAGCGCGAAGCATCGTACCCGTGCAGATCCTGAGCAGGAGCGGCGACTATCTCTGGAGCGAGACCATGCAACCTGGAGACATGGTCCTGGTTCCGAACCGTGACGATCTGGAGCTGTGGACGACCAGTGCCACCCAAATCGAGCTCCTGCTCGACGGCAAGGCGTTGCCACCTCTTGGCCTTGCAGGCGCAATCGTCAGCAATCTGTCGCTGTCTCCTGATGCCCTCGCGAGAGCCTTGGCGGACGCAGGCGTCGATGAAAAACTGAAGCCGACATTCTGAAGGGACATGCGGCCAACCGAGCCGGCTCGATCTGTCTTCTGAGTCGCTGCTGCAGAACGGCCGCAAGGTCGTTCGTTGCGGATTTCCCTCTCGCGGGGAAAGGAGACTATAGGCTTCCCAAGGGCGCGTTCGTTAGACCAGTCGCCGTCCCCCGAAAAAATCGCCTTGAAGCTCTTGAAGCTAAAGCTGCTAGAGGCCCCACATTCCAGGCCACCAGTTCAACAACCAGGGGCGGCGCAACATCGAACGCGCTGCTATGCAGGATGCGTGCAAGCAATCATGACAGCCACACGACTCCCGATGCGGATCGGCTCGAGTCGTCAGATAAACATCAGCACGGCTCGGATTGCTGTGCAGGCCAAGGCATCGGCGATCCGGGTAAGCGGACTGCCGACGGGGGCCGAGGCTTCGTGGTCTCCGGACTGGATTGCGCCGAAGAGGTGGCCATTCTCAAGAACGCGATCGGGCCTCTGGTCGATAGCCCGGATCGGCTCAGCTTCGACGTCTTGAACGGCCGTATGTTCGTTTCAGCCGAGAAAGCCGAAGTGTCGGATGACGACATCTGCGCAGCGATCGCCAAGACCGGCATGCAGGCGCAACCATGGACGAGACAAGCTCGCGAAGAACCTGGCCTTGATCGCCATCGGCGCCTTCAGGTCTGGCTCACGTCGCTAAGCGGCATGGCCACCCTTGCCGGGCTCTTGGTTCATCTTTGGCTCTCGGGCAGCCCGTCTTCAGCTCTTGAGTTGCTGGCTGGCCATGCTGGCCAGGCCACGCCGCTTCCCGAAGTCCTCGCCTATCTCGCTGCGATCGCGTTCGGCGGGCGCTATGTTGTCGTCAAAGCTTGGCATGCAGCGCGAAACTTGCGACCCGATATCAACCTGCTGATGGTCATCGCGGTGACTGGCGCCGTCGCCATCGGCGAGTGGTTCGAGGCAGCGACGGTGACGTTCCTGTTCGCCTTGTCTTTGACCTTGGAGAGCTGGAGCGTCGGCCGGGCGCGGCGGGCGATCGCTGCGTTGCTCGATTTGACGCCGCCGACAATTCGCCTCTACTCGGCGACGAAGCCGGATCAGGAGATGGCCGCCGCCGACGCGCCTGTCGGCACGCTCTTTGTCGTGCGTCCTGGTGAGCGCATCGCCCTTGACGGCGAGATCGTCTCGGGAGCCACCGCCGTCAATCAGGCTCCGATCACGGGCGAAAGCATGCCCGTGCCAAAAGACGCAGGGGACGATGTGTTCGCGGGCACGATCAATGGAGAAGGCGTGATCGTCGTCGAGAGCAGGAAGCGTGCCGACGATACGACTTTGGCGCGCATCATTCGCATGGTCGAGCAAGCGCACAGCCGACGCGCCCGCGCGGAGCAGTGGGTCGAGAAATTCGCGAAGATCTATACCCCTGCCGTGATCATTGTGGCCATCGCCGTCTTCTTGGTGCCGCCGCTACTCTTCGGCGGCTTCTGGGAAGACTGGTTCTACCAGGCGCTGGTCTTGTTGGTGATCGCCTGCCCGTGCGCTCTCGTCATATCCACTCCGGTCAGCATTGTCTCAGGCCTTGCGTCAGCAGCGCGCAACGGCCTCCTGATCAAAGGCGGCAGCTACCTCGAACAGCCAGCCAGGCTCAAGGCGATTGCCTTTGACAAGACCGGCACGTTGACATTGGGCGAGCCGAAGGTCGTTCAGGTCGTCCCGCTAAACGGCCACGACGAACGTGAGCTGTTGCAGCGTGCTGCCGCGCTGGAACAGGCAAGCACGCATCCCCTGGCCAGGGCTATTCTCGATCATGCGGCCGCCCTTGCCGTTCCGCCAATAGAAGCCGACCACGTGAGAGCCTTGCCGGGGAAAGGCGTCGAGGGCCGTATCGGCGAGACAGCGTTTTGGCTTGGATCACATCGGTATTTTCTGGAGCGAGGCCTCACCGAGAACGAAGCCAGCGTTCAAGCCGAGAAGCTCGAGCAGTGCGGTCGGACCGTTGTTCTGATTGGCAATGATCAACATGTATGCGGCCTCATCGCCGTCGCGGATGCCGTCCGACCGGAGGCGAAGACAGCGCTTTCGGCATTGCGAGGCGCAGCCATCAGCCATCTCGTGATGCTGACGGGAGACAATGAGGCAACAGCCAAGGCGATCGCAAAAGAGGTCGGGATCGATGAAGTTCGCGCGGAGCTGCTGCCGGACGACAAGGTGGCGGCGGTCGAGGAACTGGTCGCGACCCATGGCACGGTCGCCATGGTCGGTGACGGCATCAACGATGCCCCGGCGATGGCCCGCGCCAGCCTTGGCATCGCCATGGGGACGATCGGCAGCGACGCGGCGATCGAAACCGCCGACATTGCCCTGATGTCCGATGATCTCCAGCGCCTGCCCTGGCTGATTGAACATTCCCGGCGCACCGTCGGCATCATCGAGCAGAACATCATCTTCTCCCTCGGTATCAAAGTTCTGTTCGTGGTGTTGACCTTTGCGGGATTTGCGACGCTTTGGGGCGCGATTGCTGCGGATGTCGGGGCATCGCTCCTCGTCGTCGCCAACGCTCTGCGACTTCTTGGCGGCGCGTCCCCACTGCCTAATCCAGCGCCTCTCATGTCGAAGGAAGCGCAAGCGACAACGTGATAGACCATGAAAGGAAACATCGATGCGTTCGCTTCATCCCGTTCTGATCGCCGCCAGCCTATCCCTGTCGACTGTCGCCCTTGCCAACGACGGCGGCATGCAAGCGACCCTGTTCAAGAACCCCTCATGCGGTTGCTGCTCGGCCCATGCGGATCATCTCCGTGCGAGTGGCATAGAGGTCGATGTCGTGGAAACCAACGACCTTGCCGCCGTCAAGCGTCAACACGGTATCGCAGCACCCTTTGAGGGCTGCCATACGATGTTGCTCGACGGTTATGTGATCGAAGGTCACGTTCCAGCCGAGGATATCCAGCGCTTACTTGAGGACGGACCGGACGCCCTGGGCCTTGCCGTGCCCGGCATGCCCATGGGGTCTCCCGGCATGGAAGGCGCTTACGCCGACTCATATGACGTCCTCCTGATGAAAAAAGACGGAACGTCGGAGGTCTTCGCGCAGTATCGGTGAGACGAGGAGACGCGTCACAAGTTGTGGTGAGCTCGCTTTCCGTCATCTATTGCCAAACGCTAGATCGACTCGCGATCATGCATCGTTCTAGGGGTCCGCGGCAGTGAGAGCCACTCCGAAGGTCAGTCGACGAACGGCACTGGCATTGACTGGTGCTGGCATGTGCCATGGCTTTTCAGCGCGAGCCGTTCGTGCCGAAGCGCCAGCATCGACAATAGAGCTGACAACCAAGCCAAGCCGCCTCTCGCTGAGGGGACCGAGCCAATCCGATACGCCTGTGTGGACCTTCAATGGTCAGGTGCCGGGTCCAGCGATCAATGCGGTTCAAGGTGAGCGCATACGCGTGGTCGTTCGTAATGATTTGACTGAACCTGCCACGGTTCACTGGCACGGCCTTCGCGTTCCGAACGAGATGGATGGTGTGCCCGACCTCACCCAACCGGCCATCGAACCTGGAGAGGCCTTCGTTTATGAATTCGATCTCCGAGACGCTGGCACATATTGGTATCATGCGTTCTTCAATGGCGCCGAACAGACGGAGCGCGGCCTTTACGGTGCGCTGATCGTCGACGAGCGCCAGCAAGCCGGAGCCGATCGAGACATTGTTTGGATTCTGGACGATTGGTCCTTGGACGAACATGGCCGCTTCCGGCCGTTTCACGACCGAATGGCCGCCAGTCATGCCGGTCGGCTGGGGACAATGGTCACGATCAACGGCAGGATGGATCACATCGAGCCGGTTCGTGCTTATGAGCGGATACGTCTGAGACTGGTGAACGCCGCGAATGCTCGCACATTCGGCCTGAAGTTCGACAATCAAAAGCCGTGGGTCATGGCGTTCGACGGCCAGCCAGTTCCACCTCATCGACCGCCCGGCGACCGGGTCGTGCTTGCCGCCGGCATGCGAGCCGATCTCTTCATCGACATTCCCGATCGCCATTGGTCGACCGTCGTCATCGACGATTATTTTGACGGCGCCCACTACGCTTACGACTTGGCGCGCTTCACCTATTCGAAGACACCGCCACTACGTTTGGCTCCCTTGCCTGAACCCACCATGCTGCCGGCAAACCCGATCGCCGAGCCAAATCTGGCTGATGCAGAGCGCTATCAGATCGTGCTGGATGGCGGCGCAGCCGGCGTGCCGGAGACAGACCTGTCGAGTGGCGAGAAGCTATACGGGAAGGAGACCGTCGGTCAGGAACTATACTGGTCTATCAACGGCCGTGGTCAAGATGAGCTTTCGTCGGCAAGGCCACTGGCGAGGCTGCAGCTCGACAGAAGCTACCGATTTGAGCTGATCAACAGAACCATTTTCGAACATGCCATCTATTTGCATGGTCACAAGTTCCGGGTGGTTGCGCGTGAGGGGCGACCGGAACCGCACCGGCCGTTCCGAGATACGGTGCTGGTTGGACCGAAGGAAAACGTCGAGATCGCTTTTGTCGCCGACAATCCAGGCCGTTGGCTGCTTCATTGCAGTGTGCGCGAACACCAGGAGACGGGGATGACAGCGGTTTTGGCTGTGCGCTGACGAGGGAGCGAAGTGATGATCAATCGCCGGGTCTTTGCGACCACCGCTTTGGTGGCGGCAGGTCTCATTTGGGCGACCGGTCGAACCGGCCTGGCAGGACCCGTTCCGGAAGGGTTCGTCATGCACGACGAGCCCATTCCGCTCCCGCCAATCAGCTTTCAATCTGAACGCAGTGTGGTTACGACCCTGGGCGACTACGCTGGTAAGGTCGTGCTGCTCAATCTTTGGGCCACATGGTGTGGGCCCTGCCGGGCTGAGATGCCGACGTTGGACAGGCTGCAGGCTCTGTTGGGTGGATCGGAATTCGAGGTCTTGGCTCTCTCGCTCGATCGCGGGGGCGCCGACAAGGTCAGGGCGTTCTACCGTGAGCTGGATCTCAGGAACCTCTCGATCTACATCGATCCGGCGGCGTCCGCCCAGCGCCAGCTGAGGGTTGTCGGCATCCCGACGACGCTGCTGATCGACCGTGATGGCCGTGAGCTGGGTCGCCTCTCCGGTCCAGCTGAATGGGACAGTCCGGAGATGATTGCTTTTTTCAAAAGCGTGATCGCCGAACCAGAACGTAAGCGAGACGTTCGGATCGAGGAAACGCGCCTGAGAACGGGCGGCAACCATCGTGTATTGGGGCGGATGCCGGCGGTACCTGACTGAGTCTCAACCGCACGAAGGTCTTTCTGGAAACTATGGCTGCGCGGGTAGCCAAAGGATTGCGTGCGTCGCAATATGTCGGCGTTGAACGAGGTCAGCCAGAAGCTTCGATATCGTTGAGATGTAGATAGATGATGGCAGTCAAAAGCAGGATTTCGAATGATTAGACGACCATCGAAGCGCCATGGTTGGACAATAAATGTTATGGCAGCGATCTTCGTTGCTGTTTCATTTACATACCCCGCTTATTTGTCCCGCGCTTACGCTACAGATCAGGCTGTCAGCAATAGTCTCGTCAAACAGCTTATTTCGCCTGAAGGCGACAATGCGCGTGATCTTGCCGCGCTCTCCAAGTTTTATGCCGAGCGTGACATGCAACCGCTCTGGGTTGCCGACAGCAGGGTCACGGAACGCGGGTTGGATGTCGTTCACGTCATCAGCGATGCTGAATTCGACGGACTGACGCCGGACGACTATGGCCTTGGCGCCATAGAGGCCCTGCTTCCGTCGACGGAAAGCGACGATCTCGCCGAGTTGGATCTGCGTCTGAGCCTTGGGCTGATTCAGCTCGTTTCCGACCTGGGCTCAGGCCGCACCGAGCCGGCCGAGGTCGATCCCGAACTTTTCGTCTATCCTCAAGACATCGACAAGCAGAACGTGATCCGAGAGGCTGCGAACGCTGCCGATATCGGTGTTTTTGTCGCGGGCTATCGCCCCCGCCACATCGACTATTGGCGGCTGAAGGGGAAGTTGGCCGACTACCGAGCCATTGCCAAGGCAGGCGGCTGGGGTGGAGTCGAGCCTGGTCCGCTCCTCGAGGTCGGAATGACGAATTCTCGCGTCGGTCAGCTCCGCATGCGCCTTCGCCGCACCGGTCATCTTCCGGCTCCGCGGGATTCCGTCGCCAACCCACATGTTTTCGATCAGGCCCTGGTCGCAGCAGTCATGGATTTTCAAATACGCCATGGCCTTAAGCCCGACGGCAAGGTTGGGCAGAAGACGCTGGCCGCAATCAACGTACCGGTCGAAGTGCGAATCGAGCAGATCGCACTCAATCTCGAGCGCCGCCGATGGACGCCTGATGACGTCGGCGCGCGATACATCTCGGTCAACCTTGCGGATTTCAGCCTGAAGCTGATCGAGCGTGGCAGAGCCGTTTTGGACATGCCTGTTGTCATTGGCAGCCGTTACAATCGCACGCCGGTTTTCAGCGCCGACATGACGTATCTGGTCATGAATCCGTACTGGAACGTGCCGCCGAGCATCGCGACGACCGAACTCTTGCAGAAGATGCGGGCCGACCCTGACTATTTGCAAGATCAAGGATTCGAGCTGTTCAGCGATTGGACGGCGGAGGCCAAGCTGCTGGATCCCAGATCAATCGATTGGCAGGACGTCACGCCCAATCGGTTCCCGTATAAGATCCGACAGCGCCCCGGACCGAATAACGCCCTTGGCCGCTTGAAATTCATGCTGCCCAATGAGTTCGACATTTATCTGCATGACACGCCCGAGCGGGAGCACTTCGCCCGGAGCCAGCGCAGCTTCAGCCATGGCTGCATTCGAGTAGCCGATCCTGAGCGACTGGCGGCAGCGTTGCTCGACACGCAACCGGAATGGGCGCTTGATCAGATCAAGTCGACGATCGCCGGTGGTGATCGTCAAGTTGTGGCGTTGGAACGAAGCCTGCCCGTCGACATCACCTATCTCACCGCCTGGGTCGATGAGAACAACAATATCCACTTTAGGGACGACGTCTATGGCCGCGATGCCATGCTAGCGAACGCCCTAAATGTCCAACAGACATGGCCGGGCGCAGTGTCTGCGGAGCTCGAATCCGGCCAGAAGACTCAGATCATTCAATAGGTGATCAGTTTCAGCTCCCCGCGAGCATGCCGCCGGACATGTTTCGGTCGGGCGACGCCAAACTGTGCTGTTCGATGCATCATCTGGGCGAGGCGGCGATGACAATCGTTGATTTCACACGGATCTGTGAGCATCGCATGCGAATTCGTTGCGGAAAACAGCCGCTACTTTTCACCTACGTGGGGTCGCCTTTGGTCGAAAGGACGACGTTTCCGACGGGCATCCGGTCTTGGTCCAGGAGGCCGGTGACACGAGTGCGCGCTTTCTGCAGCACGCCTTTCAGGTCGAGCCTTGCGTCTTCAGGTTCGAGTCCGGACAGGCGTGCCTCGTTCAGCGGATTGACGGGCTTGTTGTTCAGCAGTACTTCGTAGTGCAAGTTTGGCGCGGTGGCGAGGCCCGAGGATCCTACGGCGCCAATCCGCTGGTTGGCCTCGACACGGTCTCCTTCCGCCAGGTCATCCGAAAACGCGCTGAGATGGGAGTAACGTGTTATGAGCGACGGGTCGTGGGCGATTTCGATGACGCGGCCATAACCGTTGCGGCGGCCCAGAAAGGCCACACGCCCTGAGGCTGTCGCATAGATCGGCGCACCTTCCTGCGTGGCGAAATCCACGCCGGTGTGCATCCGGACGTCCCCATAGATAGGATGACGGCGCTTGCCAAATACTGACGTTAGCCTCGCGCCCACGACCGGCGGCGCGAAAGTGCGTATCGGCTCGCCGTCACGGTATATCGTCGTGGCGTCGCCGACTTCATTTGGCCAGATGACTTCGAGGCTCGTACCATCGAATGCCAAGACTGCATAGCGGAGAGCAGGTTGGCCGATCCGCTCGCCCGCCTCGGTAATCTCTTCTGTCCAGAGTAGCGTCAGATCCTCGCCACCGGCCAGGTCGCGCCGAAAATCGACAACTCCCGCCAGGATTAGCGCCAAATCGACAGCAAATCGCGTAGGAGCGTCCGCGCGCTCCAATGCGGCGAAGATCGATCCGTCCACGGTGACCGAATGAGCGCGCTCCACCGTCGTCGTTGCTGGTGCAAGCCGCCGCACTTCAGGCCCGTCCTCGAGGGTAACCATCACGCGCACGCCCTCGCCGTCGATGAGCGTGACGGCGAGCGGTGTCCCATCCTCATGGCTTTGCACGATGACACGATCACCGGGACGAAGTCTGGACAGATCGAACTCGGTCGCCATGGCGAGGGTGAATTCCAATCTGAGCGCCGGAGCGATGTCTGCGCTGGCAAGGAGCCCGTCAAGCGTGTCGCCGACACTCACGGTCGCCTCCCACGGGGGCATGAGCGAAGGTCGTGCCTCGACATCGGCTGTAGTTTGTGATGGGACGACATGAGCAGGCTGTGGCCGAGAGACAGGATCAGGCGACGGCACGAGGGGTGGAGGCGGCGCCAGGGAAGGGGCAGACACAGCCGGAGACACGCTTTCCGCTCTGGGCAACGCCGGCGTCGTTGTCAGGTTCGCTGGAATCTCCGAACTTTGGGATCGGGTCATCTGAGGGCCATGACGCCAAACGGCGCCTCCGAGCACCACCACACATAGCACCGATGCCGTCCACCACCTCAGTCTCATATGCCCCCCATCCTGTTCGCCTATCGCACCATGCACCTTGCAACAGCGCAAATTCCGCCAGTTCTTGATATGCAGCCGCTCAAGCGCGTGCGACCTTGTCGAAGAGAAAGACTATCGCCTTATGGATGACAGTCTGCTTGCCCCCCTTCCATCGGCGTCCGCTCATACCTTATCAGAAACCTTCCCGCCGCTTCTGGCTTTAGCGACATCGGATCAGATCCAGGCGGGTGTGGCCACGTTGGCGATGCCGCGATGTCGTCCGAATTTGAGGAGATCCCGGTCGGCATTCGATAAAGATTGGAAATGCCACCATCTTGACGCTTGGCCTGCTGTTCAAAGTTGCCATGCTCCGTTAGTCTTCTCAGGGTCGCTGCCTGCTCAGGATCCATTGGCGGCAATCTCCACCTCGACAAGCGACCGCAATTCGGCCTCACCGAAGTCATCGAGCGGCTTTTCGTTGACGAAGAAGGTTGGGGTTTGACGTACGCCCAAAGTGGCGACATCCGCGCGGTCCTGGTTCAGAACTGCGACGATATCAGGCGCCTGCATCTGCGTCCTCGCTTGTTCGGCATCGAGCCCGGCGGTCTCTGCAATTTGGAGAAGCAACCCGGGCTCCGGCGCGCCGTGCGAGGCCCAACGCGGCTGCTCACGCAAGATCGCTTCCATGACCGGCTCGAAGATCCCCTGCATCCTTGCGGCTTCCAGCAACCGAATGGACTCCTCTGACGCCTCTCCGTGGGATGGCGTGTAGCGGATGATGACACGCACAGCGTCTCCGTGCTCGGCCATGATGTCTTTCACCACCGGATGGAAGGCGCGGCAGGCCTCGCAGGCCGGGTCGAAGAACTCGACGATGGTCACCGGCGCCTCCATAGGTCCGAGGATCGGGGAATAGGGGCGCATCAGCGCCTCGGCCATCTCCGGCGCGACGGATGCGCCTTCGCCGACCGGGACGGCGCGGGATACATACCAGGCGGCCGAGGCGAAAACGGCGAGGGCAATGCCAAGAAAGGCGAGCATCAGGGGCTTACGGGTCATCTACGAGTTTCCTTGATGGATGCGGCCGAAAACGCCGCGATCAGCCCGAAGGCGAGAAGCGAGAGAAGCGGAATCGCCACACCGAATACCACCTGACTTTCATCGGTACAGGATGGCCCGGTCGCGGCGCAGGGTTGGATCCGCTCGGGGATGAGCCCAGTGTAGAGGCCAAGATGCCACAGCGCGATGGCACCGCCGAGCAGGGCAAGCGCCATCCCGTAGCGGCCCACCGATCGGTCTTGCCACCAAAGCCCAAGCCCCAAGACCACGACGAGCGGGAACATGAAGGCACGCTGGAACCAGCAGAGGATACATGGCGTCTGCCCGAGAACCTCTCCGATAAAAAGCACGGCGAGCGATGACACGAGTGCCACCATCCAGGCGGCGAAAAGCGCTATTTCATTCGGAAGCCTGCCTGTCATTCCGAAATGCGCTCTCTTAGGTCAGTCAGGATTTGTTCGACCGGCGTGCTCGATGGACAGGTCGTCGCATAGTTGCTTGGCGAAGCGAAAAGAATCATCTGGGAACAACGGCCTACCGTATGCCTGTCCAGAGTCGAGGCTTCTTCGATCCTCTCGTGGCTTCCAGTCGGGCCGGCGAGGCCAGCCTCAATGCGCGGCACGATGTCCGCCAGCGCAGAGAGGGCGTCGTGGTCCGCATTCATCGAGATAAAGATCAGCCGAGCCTTTTCTGAGTCGGTGTCGTCGGTCCCGAGCGGGAACAAAAACCGACGACCGCTTCGCTCGCTAAAGCACAAACTACTTCTTGAAACGGGGTCCATTTCACCCCTGCACTTGCTGTTGAATCTAGATTCTTGGCGGCTTTTACAAGCTTCAGCTACTGGAGGTTCAACCAGAATTCCGACCGCGATCCAATTTGCCGCAGGCATTTGATCGCGGCCTCGCAGCGAAGCAAGCCATTGCCGTCTGCTGTCTCGGCTCCGACAATCGCAGCAGCCGAATTTTTCAATGATGCCTTAAAGAGACCATATCAGACAACCGAGCGTCGGAGAGGCTGCGCCCAGCTGCAAACGCGACGAGCGGATCAATCCACGTAAGCTCTCGTCATCGCCGTGACTCTCCTGCTGGCAGTGACGACTAGGTGTGCAGCGCGACGGATGTCTTCGGGCCCAACGGCCGAAATCTTTTCTGGCAAAGAAGCTAGATCCTTCAGACTCTGCCCGGTGGCCAGGGTGGTTCCAACGAGATTCGCGGCTTCATAGGGATCTCTCCAAGCCGCTGCCAGTTCGGAGAGAGCGTGATCTCGGGCCCTTATCACTTCGGTCGTGGAAACAGCAAGGGTCGTGAGCTTGGCAAGTTCACTCTCGAGAGCCTTCTCGAAGGCCGAAGAGTCATCGTCATTCGGTAGGACCGCGTGAATGGTGAAGGTCGTATCGGTGATGGCATTGGGGTCATATTCGATCGAAAGCTCACGAGCTACTCCAAGCTCGTCGATGAGCTTTGTATGGAGCGGGCCGAAGTCGCCATCGGCCAAGACAATGGCGAGGATTTGGAGCGCGACGGCTTCATGACCGCCAGCTGTCGCAAAGCTCGGAGCGAGAGAGGTTCGAGCCCACAATCTCGGGTGGCTCGATTCGTACTCAAGCGCCAAACTGATGACGTCCGATGAACTTGGGCTAGGTCGCTCTCTCTTTGGCACGTCGCGAGGCGAGATGGGCGCGAAGTAGCGTTCAACCTTCTGACGCAGCCCACTTGGATCGACGGCGCCGGCCACGACCAAGATCGCGTTGTTGGGCGCGTACCAGGTATCGAGGAACGCGTTTACATCGGCCGCTGAGGTCTGTTTGGTCACGAAGTCTTCGGCAATGATCGGAGACTGATATGGGGTGCCTGCAAACATCGCGGCCTGGACTTCTTCCTCCAACGATACAAGCGGCTCGCGGTCGATGTCGTGCATCCGCTCACCGAGGACTTCATCGCGTTCGGCCTCGACAGCTGCATCGTCGATCGTGAGTGTCGACAACCGTGCGGCTTCGAGTTCAAGAGCAGGATCCAATTGCTGGTTTGGCAGGATGTGATAGTACGCCGTATAGTCGAATGATGTGAACGCTTCTGGCTGCGCGTTAACATAGGGTGCGGCTGGCTTGGCAGGCGACCCACCTTCCGGCTCATGTGTTCCAAGCGCACGAAACGTGGCGTGCTCAGTATAGTGGGCAAGACCTGGCAGATCAGGTGGATCGTCAGCTGACCCGGCGCCATACCAGACCATCAGTGTTGCATTGGTCGCATTAGCGATCGGAACCGCGACAATGCGGAGCCCGTTGTCGAGTGTGAAGCTATCCAGCGTAGGTGCTACCGAAATCTCGCTCGCTAGGGTCTGCCGAATGGGCTTGGCCAGATCCAGTGCATCAGTTTGGAACATGGGCTGGGCGAAAGCCAATGTCGTCGTGGATCCCAATGCAAAGAGGGCATTCCGCAGGATTAGGCGTATTCTCCACATGGTCCTTGTGGTTCCTCATCGCAAAGATGTCGGATTCACAGTATGTCGAAGGCAGCGGCATCCAGCGATAGCGGTTCGTGCTTGGCGGTGTAGCGGCGCCATGCCGTCATAAACCGTCACCGCCATGACGATTACATGGTAGCCGACCTTTGATGACGATCATTCGGCGGGCTCTCCTTGGTCTTCGCGGGATCGCTGATCGTACTCGATGGATCGCGATATGGCTCTAAAAGCCAGTTGGTCATAGCCCACCAGCATGCAAGGACGATGAGAATGGCTAAGCCCAAGGCCAACAGAATCATACGCCATCGCATCGGCAAGCTCCCGGTTGGCATCCTTCGGCTGCCGGCTCCGAAACCCGCCGTGCCAAGCGACCCCAGCGCACGATCATCTTGGGCTTAATCATCGGTTGCCAATCAACACGCTCTTCACCTGCAACCGGATGAAACGTGGCTGTCGCGAGCACCCCATCAGCCATCTCCGCCTTCCGCAGATGATGCGCTTGATCGCGAGAGCTCCTCAACGTATGCCTCGAGAACGCTGATGTAGATCTCGACATCCGCATCCTCGAGCAACCTCTCTTGCAAGCTGGCAGCAAGTTTCGCGTGTTCTTGACTGGTCAGCGCCCTTTCGATCGAAGGTCTAACGTCTTCGAGGCTGAGTGTCCGCGGCTCGGTTCGTTCCAAGACCTCCACGATGAACAGACTGCCGGCCAACTCGAACGGCGCGCCTATCGTCCCGGGATCAAGCCTCAGGACCGCCTCGTGGAATGGATGATCGGTCATTTCGACGAAGGGATCGCCGCTCTCGCCGATCCAGTCCGGGAGTTCTCCGCCATTGGCTGCGGTCTGGGCATCTTCGGAGTATTCCCGCGCCACGACTGCAAAATCAGCCCCCTCCCGAAGGAGGCCTGGGACCAGCTTGCCGTAAGCCTCCTTCGCACGCTCCCGGGCGCGGCGTTCCTCATCGGCGCTCGTGCCCAGGTCAATGCGTATATACCGGATGCGCACTTTGGGCGGTTCGATCAGCTGTTCCCGATTCTTCGCGTAGAACGCTTGCATCTCTTCGTCGGTAATCTCGATCTTATCGTCGACCTCCTCCTGCTCCATCATTTGGCGAAGCAACTGCAACCGTGTCTCATCAGCGAGCGGTTTCGATTTGACGTCGAGGAGATTGTCGTAGGTGTCGGTCACGAGAAGCATCCGATCGATCAACGAGTCGGCTAGCTCCCGAAGGCCCTTCGGCCCGCTGTAACGCTCTCGAAGCTCAACGGGCATCTCCTGAAATTCCTGGTAGAACTGTGCTAGGGAGTAGCCCTTGCCGTCCAAGGTGAAGAGGGTCTTCGACCCGTGGACTTCAAACCATTCGCGTTCGTTCTCTCGCGCGACGGCCGCCTCGACGACAGGCCGCACTTCGGAGAGGCTTTGAATCCGCGCCGGCTGAAGCTCATTCAGCCGCACAATGAAAAAGGCCTCGCCAGCCTGAAAAACACTGCCCAGCTGCCCGGATGTCATGGTGAAGACATTGCTGTCCCAGGGAGGAGGGCGGATGCCATCGGCCACCTCGGCACCGATTGAGACGCGCGCCTCCGGCAAATGCGCTGCGGCCTCCTCGAACGTGGCACCACCTCGAATTCGCAACAAGACATCGCTAGCCTGCTGCCGGGCGCTAACTTCCGTGTCGTAGAAGGGAAGCTCGATTTCGTCGACGACCGCTCGACGTTGCAAGGCGAAGTCGCTCTCGTTGGCTCGATAGTAGCGCTTCAGCTCTTCTTCTGTCGGCGGTGGGATATCGAGAAGGTCAAAGCTGCGCGTGATCGAGGCGTTGGCTCTCAATCGGGCCATGTAGTCGTCGACATACGCCGGTTCGCGTTCGGCCACGAGCAGTTGGCGGATCTCCTCCCGAGCATCTGCGAAGGAGCGTTCACCGAAGCGTGACCTGTTGGCATCATAGAATGCTCGAATTTCGCTCTCGGCGATCGGCAACGCATCCTCGTGAAGCTCATTGGCGAACGCGTCCAGCCTCAGCTCTTCGTTGATATGCTTGACAGCATGGCGGAACGCTTCGTCTGATTCCGGCTTACGATCAGCAGCCCATCGGATCACCAGTTGATCCGAAATGAGGTCTTCGACGACCGACAGCAGCGTGTGCGACGATTGCGCGTGCTCACGCATTTCGGCAGGCACAAGCAGGTCCAGATGGGCTTCGACATCGCCAAGCGTGATTTGCCCACCGTCGAACGTGGCCACAACGTCAGGTGCTGGCGGGGCCGGCGCCCACAAGTCGGCGCCGAAGTGGAAGGGCGTCAGCAGCCATGGTATCGTAGCGATACTTGCGATGAGCCCGGCAACCGCGATCTTCGGATTGGCCAACCGGCGCCACCAAATCGAGCCGCGTCCTCGGGTTGCTGGCGGGTCCTTCTTGTCGAGCGGGTCGTCGATTGCTCGATTTGTATCGATTGCCGCGCCGCCGGGTTCCGTGGCTCTCGGCGACTTGCCTCGAACGCTGTCAACAATATCAGACCAGGTCTGGCGCCAAGCGTGTCCCATGATTAGCGAAGCGGCTCGCCCATGGCAGCAGGTCCGCCGGCCCGATCGCCGAATAGCCGCAAATTGACGCGACCGCCATTGGTTGTATCCAGTGCATAGACCTGCATGCGCGACATGATTTCGTCGATGGTCTCCAGGTACAAGCGATAGCGCGTGACGTCCTCGCCATAGGCAGCGGCATTTTTCTTGTACTCAGTCAGCACGGCGTCGAACGATCGCGCCGACCCCTCGGCTTGCGCCAGGACATCCGACCGATAAGCTTGTGCCACCGCGCGTATCTGCTGAGCCTCACCTCTGGCTTCCGGTAAGAGGCTGTTGGCATATCCCGTGGCTTCGTTGATGGTCCGCACCATGTCTTCACGCGCGGTATTGACGGCGGTGAAGGCACTGGCCACCGGGGTGGGTGGGAAGGCCTTCTGCAAATCGACTCCGACAACCGCGAGGCCACTGCGGTAGCGATCGAGACGCTCTTGCGTTTCTTCCTGTATCGCCTGCTGCAATGTTTGACGTCCGGTAGTCAAGAGCGCATCGACCGGCAATCTGGTCACGAGGCTCGTGGCGGCGGCTCGGAGCGTGTCGCGCACGAGGCGGTATGGGGCGTACCGCACATTGATCAGATAGTCTGCAGGATCGCGGACGCGATACTGTACGGTGACTTCGACGTCGACGACATTGGTGTCGCCTGAGAGTGCCTGCAGGGCCGATGGTGGTTCCGGATGCAAGTGTTCCGCCTCCGGCTCGAGGACGCCGACCTGCTCTCGACGGACTTGGTTCACGTTGACGATATCGACGCGGTCGATGGGCCATGGCAGGCGATAGTGAAGCCCAGACGCGACGCGCGGCTCGATTACCTCGCCGAAACGGCGCACCACAGCTTCCTCGCCCGGGGCGACCGAGTAGACGCCCGTCGACAGGAAGCCAATCAACGCCACCCCGCCCAGACCCCATAAGACCAGCGCAGGTCGAAGGTGGCCGAGGGCCGTTCGCAGATCCGCTAACGGCGATTCATCATCATTGTAAAAGAGCCGCGATGCGCGAGCGAAGATGACACGCATGCGACCCACCAGACGAGACCACCAGCCGAATTTCCCCGGCGTCTCGGGCTGCGAACCGGCCTTCGTCAGATCTTCTTCGCTGCTCATGGCCGCATCATCCGCTTTTGGGAGCCCATGGACGTGGCAAGCTCCTTGCTTTTTGTCTCCGCACCAGGAACAGGCAAGTCAAGGGCACTGGCTGGATCGAGATAGCGCAGAAGTTCGGAATCTGACGGCAGGATGAGCGTCGTGTTTTCGTCGATGAACCGGGTGTAGGACTCGAGCGTCCGTGAAAATTGATAGAATTCCTTGTCCTTGCCGAACGCGCCGGCGTAGATGGCGATGGCCTCGGCGTCGGCCTGACCTCGGGTCTCGGCCGCCTGCTGATTGGCAGCAGCCAGAATGCGCGACTTCTCCGTGTCCGCGGAAGCGCGAATGCGGGCGGCTTGCTCTGTGCCCTCCGAGCGGAACTTGCGCGCGATGGATTCTCGCTCCGAACGCATGCGTTGAAAGACGCTCGTCAGATTTGCTTCCGGAAATGTCAGTTCCTTGAGCTGAACATCGGTCACCGTGAAGCCGTAAGCTTCGGTGCGATTGGCGGCGCGATCTCTGACCGCCGTCAAGGTCTCTGGTAGGCGAACCTGATCGCCCTCGACCGTGACCAGCTGGCTCAATTCGACTTGTCCAAGAGCGGCGCCAAGCTCGGATTTGATGATGTCATTCAGCCTGGTGTCAGCACCGACAATATCGCCCACATTCTTCAGGAAGCGCAGCGCGTCGTTCACCTGCCAGGTTGCGTAAGCTTCGGCGACGATGTTCTTCTTGTCAGCGCTCAGGAGTTCGGTGCGCGGCAGGTTGTAGACCTGAACCTGCTTGTTGACTTTGGTCACACTTTGCACGGGGTCAGGCAGCTTGGCATAGAGACCCGGCTCTGTGATGACGCGCACCGGCTGTCCGAACTGGGTGACGATAGCATCTTCCGTAGCGTCCACCTGGAAGAAAACGAGACTGGTTGCGAGAAATCCGAGCGCCAGGATCCCAAGGCTCAGAATGCGAATGACTTTCATGGTGCTATTGTCCTCACATGCTTCACGGCTTCTGCGGCAAGATCTGCGCCTCGGTTGAGCCTGGTATCCAGAGATCCGTGGTCTCGGGCGAGATGGCGGGATCAAGCAAGAACTTCCTTGCGCCAGGCAGGGACCGTTCGATCGCTTCCAGGTACAGGCGTTGTCTCGTGATGTCCGGAGCGGCCGCATAGCCCGCTTGGCGAGCCACGAAGATGGCGGCTTCCCCCTTGGCGCTCGCCATTTTGTTGGCGCTGTCAGCGGCGGCCATCTGCGTTGTTCGGTCGGCATCGCCACGTGCCACGGGGACAATCTCGTTTTGATATGCCACGGCTTCATTGATAAACGTATTGCGGTCTTCCCGAGCGCTTGCGACTTCACGGAACGACTCGGCGACTTCCGGCGGTGGCGCGCTTTCGAGAAGCTGCACCCCGACGACTCGAATTCCAGATTGGCTCCGATCGAGCGCAGCCTGCGCGATGGTTGCCGTCTGTTCCTGGATGGCGGCCTTGTCCACTGTCAACAAGGCGTCGACGGCCTCGCCAGCTACGACCTGCCGCAAGGCGGCGACCGCAGCCTGCATCACAAGACTTCCAGGCTTGGCGACATTGAGGACGAAGGCTGCGGGGTCATCGACCGAATAATGGAGACTGGCGCGCACCGATATCAGGTTCTCATCACCCGTCAGCATTTGGGTCGGCCTGGTTTCCAGCTGGCGGACGAGATCGGTCGCGACGGTATCGACGGTTTCGATCGGCGTCGGCCAGCGATAGTGGAGTCCGGGTCCTGCCTGCTCGATGACAGCTCCAAATCGCCTGACGACCGCAACCTCTCCAGGCTGGACCGTGTAGACGCCTGATAGGAGATACAACGCTCCGAGCGCTGCGCCAGCGGCCGGTCCATAGAGACGCCACCAGTTGCGCCCAGGCCGGATAGGCTCCCCGGTCTCACCTTCCAGGTCGAGCAGCCGACGGTGCTTGAGGGCTGCCAACGCGGACGAGGCAATTTGGTACCCCGATAGGAAGATCAGAACAGCGACCACAGCGGCCGCCGCGGTGTCCAAGTTTGGCAAGCCCAAGGCGGCGCCGGCCAGGCCCGCCACCACCACGATGGACGCATAGATATCAACTTGAGAGTGATAACCGCTCGCCATCAGCGCTGGCGAGCCCGTCTGCTGGCCAACATACAGCTTGTAGCGGGCGATGACGTAGGCGACTCCGACGGTGATCAGCGAGGCGAGTGTAATCGGGACGAGATTTCTGAGTTCGGCGACCTCGCCACCGAGGACTTCGCGCACGATGTCGATCCCGACATAAAAGATCGCGGCCGAAACCGCGATCGCAACCCAGTTCTCGACCAGCCCGAAATGGCGGCTTGCGCCCAACTTGGCAGCTTCGCCACGACTAAAAAAGAGACCCAGGAGAACGAAGACGCCGATAGCGAGATCAGTGAGCGAATGCATAGCACTCGAGCGCAGTGCCAAGCTCCCTGAGGCACTGGCAAGCCAGAATTTGAACCCTATCAAGATCACGTTGATAAGGATTGTTACGAAAACGGTTCGTTCTTTACGGTTCATATCAGGAACGACCTTTGCTATCTGCTTGCCTGGCTCAAGTCGGCGTTTTCCTTGCTCGTGCTTGGTCATGGACCCGCGATCGATACCGACCGCGCCCTGTGTGGCAGCCGCAATTCCAACACGGTCTCCCGCCTGGAGGTGAGACGGCGGTCCGGCGGCACAGGCACGATCGCGGGTCCGGCTCGAAGGCAGCCTCCATGCCGGGGCCGCGATGGAACGCATGTCCAAAGACCGACCGGCGAAGGGAAAGGCTTCCTATCGAGCAACTGCTATGCAAAGGCTGATCGGTACCAGGTTCAGGAACGATCAAGTTCTCCAACAAGTCAGAATTCGATGCGCGGCAGTGTCTTATCGGAAGGTTATTACGTGAGTGTGTCGAGAAATCGGTGAATTGTTACAAATTGTTTCAGAATGCCGTCCTGTCACGGATTGAAACAACTTTTTAGGCGACCTCGCCTTGCTTGTTCGATAATGAGGGACGTCTATGCAGTATGAAACGTTGACCAGAGCCATGACATGCAATGCACATATTCTGGTGGTCGATGATCACGCGGAGATTCGCGATCTGGTCTCCAACCATCTTGCGAAGGAGGGTTTCCGCGTAAGCACGGCGCCGGATGGAACGCAGATGCGCCGCGTCCTGAAACAGCATCGAATCGATCTCGTCGTGCTCGACCTTATGCTTCCCGGCGAGGATGGTCTCACCATCTGTCGCCAGCTCAGAGCGTCGTCACAGCTGCCCATTCTCATGTTGACCGCAAAAAGTGAAGAATTCGATCGGGTGCTGGGCCTCGAAATGGGCGCGGACGACTATCTGGCCAAGCCATTTGGGACCCGCGAGCTCGTCGCCCGCATCAAGGCCATCCTGCGGCGAGCCAATTCATTGCCGCCCGAGCGCCGCGCTGCCGAGAAAAGCTCCTGGCGCTTCGACCGTTGGACACTCGACCTGGCTGCACGAAATCTCAAGTCCGACCAGCAGGTTGTAAAGCCTCTCAGCACCGCCGAGTTCGAATTGCTGGTAGCGTTTGCGGAACGCCCTCATGTCGTCCTGACGAGGGATCAGCTGCTCGATCTTACTAGAGGACGATCCGAAGCATTCATCGATCGCAGCATCGACACACGGATCAGCCGGCTGCGGCGCAAAATCGAAGCTGATCCACGAAATCCGGAGATCATCAAGACCGTGTGGGGCGGAGGCTATGTGTTTGCCGTGAATGTGGCCTGTCAATGACGTATTTCTGGCCACAAAGCCTGGCAAGCCGGACGATTGCCTTGGTGATCGCCGGGCTCGTTGTCACCCATGTCGTGACCGTCATCACCTTTTCAGGGCATCGTGCCGACTCGCTAACGCGCGCAGACGAGCAGCATATCGCACAACACATCGCCTCCATCGCTAACATCGTCATCAGTGCGCCCAGTCCTTGGCGGGATCGCATCGTCCGCGCGTCAGATGACCATGCTTTTCGCGTGTACATGAAGGACTCCGACGGTGAGCTCGCCGACGGCGCCAAGGGGAGATCATTCGATTCCCTCAACGACGCGCTTTCGCGTCAGATGCGATCGGTCTCAAGCGAGCCTCTTTCGGTCAGTGTTCGAGAAGTTTCGCCGCAGAGCGACTCGACAGGCGTTGAAACCGCGAGACACCTGTTTCGACAGTGGATCGAACGGCTCGTCTACGGCCATGATCGGGATCAAGCGGTGTTCGTCTCCATCCCCTTCTCTCAATATCAGGAACTGAATTTTTCGACCGTGATGCCGCTTGCTCATGCAGCGGGGTGGGAACGAACGCTTGCGACCACAGGTTCATTCGTTCTCGCCGTGCTTCTCTTATCCCTTTGGGCCGTTCGGCAGCTGTCGACGCCTCTTCACCGCTTCGCAGCCGCTGCCACAGCCTTCGCGCGCAATGTCCATGCACCTGCATTGCCGGAAGACGGGCCCACCGAAGTGCGCAAGGCCGCTCGTGCTTTCAACGATATGCAGCGGCAAATTCGACAACTCGTTGATAATCGATCCCAAATGTTGGCGGCTATATCCCATGATCTGCGCACGCCGCTGACCGCCGTTCGCCTCCGAGCCGAGAGCGTCTCCGAGCCGGAGCTTCGCGACAAAATGCTCGCCGCCCTTGACGAGATGAACCTCATGCTAGCGTCGTCGCTCGCCTTCGCTCGCGTAGGCGCCGATGACGAACCACTATCGATCGTCGATGTCGGCGCACTCCTGGAAGCCCTTTGTGATGATCTGGCTGATACAGGCCAAGACGTCACCTGCGCCGTGGATGGCGATTGTCTGACACAAGGCCGCCCGCTTGCCTTGAAGAGAGCGTTGGCCAATTTGATCGACAATGCCGTGAATTACGGTAATTGCGCCCAGGTCCGGGTCACCAGCCATGAACATTGGCATGAGATCACCGTCGACGACGAAGGGTGCGGAATTCCCGAACCGGAGATGGGGCGAGTCTTTCTGCCGTTTTTCCGAGTAGAACCATCGCGAAGCCGTGACACGGGCGGTGTAGGGTTGGGATTGGCGATTGCGCAAACCATTCTAGACTCGCACGGGGGGGCGATTGATCTCAGCAATCGTCCGGAAGGTGGATTGCGCGTTCGGGTACGATTGAATCGTTTTGATCAGGCGGCCCAGACAAGAACCCGGTCGCGAGGAAGCGACTAGGCGGGGAAAACGTCTTGCCGACCCAACGAGCCGCCTCCTTGCCCAGCGGTTTCTTACGACCAAAGCCTTCACGCAGGCCGACTATTCCGCAACCGAGGCGACCGCGGCCGACTGGCTGCCGATCCGGTCGCATCCGTGCAGCCGTGGACAATCCGTAGCTGGCAGAGGTGGTGACGTCGGTCCGAAGCATGCTCGAACGCGTCATCGGCGGCCTCTGACGCAAATGTTTGCCTGAAGCGCGCAAGGGCCCAAAACTCCCCTTGACCTTCCAGTTGCTGGAAGATCTATCTCTGTCGTCTCATCAGGCATTCAGCCTGTGCCGATACGGAGAAAGTGAGCAATGTCCGCGCAGATGACGGCTCATCAGAAGCATGAGCATCATGCGGTCCATGATCATGATGATCACGACGCAAGAACGGTCGATCCGGTTTGTGGCATGCGTGTGGACGCCGAGTCCGCGAAGCATCACACGACGTTCGACGGCAAGGACTTCTATTTTTGCTCGGCGCGCTGTCGGGAAAAATTCGAACAGGCGCCCAATGACTATCTGGGCGAGCGGCCGGCTCCCGAGCCCATGCCCGAGGGCACGAAATATACCTGCCCGATGCATCCTGAGATCGTGCGCGATGCGCCCGGCGACTGCCCGATCTGCGGTATGGCGCTCGAGCCCATGGGCGTGCCGGCCGCCGACGAGGGACCGAACCCGGAGCTGATCGATTTCAGACGGCGGTTCTGGGTCGGCGCGGTCCTCACCATTCCTCTTCTGGCGCTGACCATGGGCCCGCTGGTCGGCCTTGGCTTTCTGCGGGAAGCGCTCGGCGAGCGCCTGGCCATGTGGGTGGAGCTGGTTCTGGCGACGCCCGTCATTCTCTGGTCCGGCTGGCCGTTCTTCGTTCGCGGCGTCAAGTCGGTGGTCAACCGCAGCCTCAACATGTTCACGCTGATCGCCATGGGCGTGGGCGCCGCTTACCTGTTCAGCCTGGTCGCCGTGCTGCTGCCTGGCATCTTCCCGGACGGTTTTCGCGACGCCGAAGGTCATGTCGGCGTCTATTTCGAAGCGGGCGCCGTGATCGTTGTGCTGGTTCTGCTCGGTCAGATCATGGAGCTCGGCGCACGTGAGCGCACGGGTGCTGCCATTCGGGCGCTGCTGGATCTGGCGCCGAAGACCGCCCGGGTCATCCGGGAAGATGGCCGTGAGGAGGAGGTGCCGCTCGAGACCGTCGCGGTCGGCGATCGGTTGCGCGTACGTCCCGGCGACAAGGTGCCGGTCGACGGCGTGGTGACCGAGGGCCGATCCTCGGTCGATGAATCCATGATCTCGGGCGAGCCGGTGCCGGTTGAGAAGACAGTCGGCGAGGAGGTTACCGGCGCGACCATCAACGGCACCGGCAGCCTGGTGATCGAGGCGCGCCGGGTCGGCGCCGACACCATGCTGAGCCAGATCGTGGAGATGGTCGCCAGCGCGCAGCGCAGTCGCGCGCCGATCCAGAAATTCGCCGATATCGTGGCGGGCCGGTTCGTGCCGGCGGTGATCGGGATCGCGATCCTGGCCTTCATCGCCTGGTCGATCTGGGGCCCGGCGCCGTCGCTATCCTATGCGCTGGTCTCGGCGGTCGCCGTGCTGATCATCGCCTGTCCCTGCGCGCTGGGCCTCGCCACGCCGATGTCGATCATGACCGCAACCGGACGCGGCGCCCAGGCCGGCGTGCTGATCAAGAACGCCGAGACGCTGGAGCGCTTCGCCAAGGTCGACACGCTGATCGTCGACAAGACCGGCACGCTCACCGTGGGCAAACCGAAGCTGGTAGCCGTTCTTCCCGAGGCCGGCCACGACGAGGCGGAGGTCCTGCGGCTCGCCGCCAGCCTGGAGCGGGGCTCCGAGCATCCCCTAGCCGAGGCGATCGTCGCCGGCGCGGAGGAGAAGAGACTGACCTTGACTACCGCCGAGGAGTTCGAAGCGGTCACCGGCAAAGGCGTGAAGGGCCGGATCGATGGCCGGGCAGTCGCCCTTGGCAATGGCAAGCTGATGGCCGATCTGGGCCTGGACGGCGGCCATCTGATCGAGACGGCGAACGAACGGCGCGATCAGGGCGAGACGGTGATGTTCGTGGTGGTCGATCAGGACATCGTCGGCCTCGTGGCGGTCGCCGATCCGGTGAAGGAGACGACCCAGGCGGCGCTGAAGGCGTTGCATGACGAGGGCCTGCGCATCGTCATGGCGACCGGCGACAATGAACGCACCGCCAGGGCGGTCGCCGCCCGACTCGGCATCGACAACATAAGGGCCGACGTGTTGCCTGCGGACAAGGCCCGGATCATCAAGGAGCTGCAGGCCGAAGGCCGGAAGGTCGCGATGGCCGGCGACGGCGTCAACGATGCGCCGGCGCTTGCCCAGGCGGACGTCGGCATCGCAATGGGCACAGGGGCGGACGTCGCCATCGAAAGCGCGGGCTTCACTCTGGTGAAGGGTGATCTGAACGGCATCGTCCGTGCGCGCCGTCTGGCCCATGCGACCATGCGCAACATCAAGCAGAACCTGTTCTTCGCGCTGGTCTACAACGCCGCGGGCGTGCCGGTCGCCGCCGGCGTCCTCTACCCGTTCCTCGGCATCCTCATCTCGCCGATTTTCGCAGCGGCTGCGATGAGCCTGTCGTCGGTTTCCGTGATCGGGAACGCGCTCCGGTTGAGGCGCGTCGACATTTAGACTGAGGCGAACACCGCCGGTTTCCGTTCGGCGTGCAATCGATGCCAACCTGCTGGTTGTCTTCAATGACGAATGTCGGAGGTCGGATCTCCCCGACGGACCTCGATCGGGAACCGGTATCGCGCAGCAGTATTGAGTTCATACCACGAGGCTGAAAAAGGAAGAGTCATGCTATCCAGGAGGAGCGGGTCCAATGGCGAGGGGAGCGCGGACGTTGTCGGCTTTTACGAGGAGAAAACGGGAAGCATCCAATATGTTGCGATCGACAGGAGCACGCGGAAGGCGGGGCTGATCGATGTCGTTCTGGACTTCGAACCCGCGAGCGGCCGCACCTCGACCGAAAGCGCCGAAGAGATACTTGAGTTCGTTCGGGGAGAGGGGCTGGAAGTCGCGTGGATCCTCGACACGCATCCCCATGCCGATCACTTCATGGCGTCGAGCTGGCTGAAGGAAAAGCTCGATGCGCCCACGGCCATCGGCGAGCGGGTGAAGGACGTCGCCAAGCTTTGGCGCGACTATTACCACATGCCGGATGCCTTCGACCCGGAGCGGGATTTCGATCGGCTGTTCGCCGACGGCGACAGATTCGAGATCGGCAATTTGCCCGTGCGCGCAATCCTATCCCCGGGACACACGCTCGCGTCGATCACTTACATCGTGGGATCTGACGCCGCTTTCGTCCACGACACGCTCATGCACGTGGACTTCGGCACGGCGCGCGCCGATTTTCCAGGCGGCTCGTCTCGCACCTTGTATCGCTCGCTGCAGGCGATCCTCGATTTGCCCGCCGAGACGCGGCTGTTCGTCGGCCATGACTATGGCACTGACGATCGAGACGAACCCGCATGGGAAGCGACGGTCGCGGAGCATCGCAATCACAACGTTCATATCGGCGGGGGTGTGAGCGAGGAGGAGTTCGTGAAGCTTCGCAACGATCGCGACGCCACGCTCGGCCTGCCCGATCGCATCCTGTTCGCCCTGCAGGTCAATCTGCGCGGCGGACGGCTGCCGGAGCCCGAGAGCGACGGGTATAGCTACTTCAAGATCCCGGCGGATCGCTTCTGAGGGATCGCATACAGACGCCCCCCGAAATTGATCGGGCCATTGCCAAACTGACGAGGTGAGGAGGTCATGAGCACGGAATTGGAAAATTGGTCGGCCGAGCGCGTTTACGAGGCTCTTTCCAACAACAAAATCGTCCTGATCGATGTGCGCACGCCGCAGGAGTACATGTTCGAGCATGTCGAGGGCGCGCTCCTGGCGCCGATGGCATTCTTCAAGGCTGCGAGTTTACCCGCGCAGGACAAGAAGCGAATTGTCCTTCATTGCGGATCCGGCGCGCGCTCGGAGAAAGTGGGCAAGCAGTGCCTGGCGCAGGGCCTCGTCCAGATGGCTCATCTCGAAGGCGGGTTCGCCGCCTGGAAGCAGGCCGGTCTCCCCTATATCGGCACCGACATGATGACAGGCGCACCGAAACCGATGAACCAGCAGAGCAGCTGAGAAGCACCGGTCTCAATATTAGGATCAGCGAGACGATCAGCTTCGCCGGTATGGCCGAGATGAGGCATGGGCAGGGCATCGTCGTCCGCACCGAAGCGAGCATCGGCGATGTGGGCATCGCTCTGACGTCCTTTTGGGCTGCGTAGGCAGCTGTATGGTCCCGATATTGGATCTTGGATCCCTCGGGGCGACCTCTTCTTGTGTTTCTCGGGGTGGGCCTCGGATCCACTATCGGGCTGGAATACTACTACACGGAGGTCTCCGACCGCTGGGACTATGCCGGCATCATGCCGCTAGTTCGGCCATTCGACACCGGCCTCAGCCCGCTACTGCAATAGATCGCGGTGCCGTTGCATAGGGCCGCGCCCTTCGCGGCTAGCAACTCGCCGGGCTCGCACTTTAGGAGTTCACTCAGACCAAGAGGCGCAGAGAATGACCGAAGAGCACGTCCATGATCAAAAGGCGGACTCCGGGCTGAAGAAAGGGTCCATAAGTCTGACCGGCGCCGTCGCCATGGGAACCGGCGTGATGATAGGGGCTGGCATTTTTGCGCTCACCGGCCAGATCGCCGAGCTTGCCGGCCCGTGGTTCCCGCTTTCCTTCCTGGTCGGCGCCATCGTCACGGCTTTCAGCGCCTATACCTATATCGCGATGTCAAACGCCTGGCCTTCGTCCGGTGGCATCGCGATGATCCTGACCAAGGCCTATGGGCCGGGCGCCGTCGCTGCTGCGGCCTCGCTGCTGATGGCGCTGTCCATGGTGATCAACGAAAGCCTGGTGGCACGCACCTTCGCAACCTATGCGCTTCGGCCGTTCGACATCGAAGGCGGTCCGCTGGTCTCGGTGATCGGCGTGGGGCTGATCATCTTCGCCTATCTCGTCAACGCATCTGGCAATCGTTCGGTCGGCCTGCTTTCCGTTCTCATGTCCGCGCTGAAGATCGGCGGCATTGCGCTCTTCGGCATTGCTGCGCTGTGGTCGGTCAAGGGCAGCGGCGCCCTGGGAGCCGACATGGCGATCGACGTGGCGCCGCTGGGGTTCATTGGGTCCGTAGCGCTGTCGATCCTGGCCTTCAAAGGGTTTACGACGATCACCAACAGCGGCGCGGAAATCATCGATCCCAATCGGAATGTCGGTCGGACGATCATGATCTCGATCGCCATCTGCGCGCTGGTCTACATCCTCGTCGCTATCGCCGTGGGCGTCAGCCTGCCGCTTGACCGCATCGAGGCGTCCCGAGACTACGCGCTTGCCGAAGCCGCCGGGCCGGTGCTTGGCCGCGCCGGGTTCTATCTGACCATCGCGCTCGCCATGGTGGCGACCGCCTCCGGTCTGATCGCCAGCGTCTTCGCCGTGTCGCGGATGCTGGCGATGCTGACCGACATGGAGATGATCCCGCACAGCCATTTCGGCATGTCGGGCACAATTCAGTCGCACACCCTGGTCTACACGGTCGTCATCGCAGGCGCCCTCACGGTCCTCTTCGACCTCTCGCGGATCGCTTCGCTCGGCGCTTTCTTCTACCTCGTGATGGATATGCTGGTACATTGGGGCATCTGGCGCAGGCTTCGGCATGAAATCGGGGCAAGGGGATCGATCCTCCTGACTGCGCTCGCTCTGGATGCTGTCGTCCTGGCGGCTTTTGCCTTGATCAAATGGCGCTCCGACCCCGCGATCCTCTGGATCGCAGCCGGCGGCATCGCTCTGGTGTTCGCCTATGAGCGGATGTTTCTGAAGCGCTGGCTGGCGGAGAGCAAAAGCTGAAACGGAAGGGCCGAAGTTGGCGTAGCAGCCAGCGCATCCAGTCGGCCGTTACGCCGAGCGGTCGCGTCTGGTCTGCAATGCACCGAATCGAAAGGGGAACAGGATGAGGTGGCTCTCCTCATTGAAGAGTCGGGCAAGGCTTATCAAACGCGACGTCGCGGCGCTTTACTTCGCGGCGCGCGATCCGCGCACCCCTTGGTACGCCAAGGCGGTTGCAGCCGCAATCGCCGCCTATGCCCTCAGTCCAATCGACCTGATACCCGACTTCATCCCGATCCTGGGCCTTCTGGATGATCTCCTGGTTCTTCCCCTTGGCATCATGATCGCCATAAAGCTGATCCCGCCGGAGGTCATGGCTGAACATCGTGCGGGCGTGATTGCTGGTGGGGACGAGTCCGCGAGCCGATTGGCGGCGGCAGCCGTCGTCACCGTCTGGGTTGCAACGGTCGGACTGCTGATCTGGGTCGTCTGGTGTCGCTCCACGACCTGAAGATCGAAGCTGAGACGCCACCCGCCGATCAAAAAAAGGTTTGACCTTCCAGTTAGTGGAAGGGGCATGATTGCTCACATATTCGATAGGGGAGCCAGTCGATGCCGGTTTCGCGTTCGCCTCAAGCTGAATCATCCTTAATGCGCGACTGGATTGATGCGCTCCGCTACTGGCTGGGCGGACGGCGCGGCTTGGTCTTTTCGGCGATCGCTCTCGTCGGTTTCGGTCTTTGGCTGAATTGGGGATGGCTGGTATCGCTCGGCGTTGCCCCTCTCATCCTCTCTATTTTGCCCTGCGCCGCCATGTGCGCGCTTGGCCTTTGTATGCATCACAAGGGGAAAGCAGATCCGAGCAAGACAGACCCCACTGACCGCGACGATAGTGATGTTACAGGATAGACCGTCGAACGGCTGCTCGGTGGCATCCTTGCGAATCACGTTGTTCTTCAGCCCATGACGTCGACTGCCAGGCGGAGGTATCGCGATGCATATCGGAGAGGCGGCTGCTAGGAGCGGCCTTCCGGCGAAGACGATCCGTTATTACGAGGATATCGGCCTGGTCGAAGCCAGCGGTCGACGCGAGAACGGCTATCGCGACTATGACGAGCAGGATCTGCACCTGCTGAAATTCGTCCAGCGATCACGCTCTCTGGGCTTTACCGTCGAGGAATGCCGGGAGCTGCTCGATCTTTATCGCGATCGCAGCCGAGCCAGCGCGGACGTCAAGGCGCTGGCGCGGCGTCGAATCGGTGACATCAAGCGCAAGATCGAAGAGCTTCGCGACATGCAAGCTACGCTGCAGCACTTGATTGAAAGATGTCACGGCGACGATCGTCCTGAATGTCCGATCCTTGCCGATCTTGCAGGCGGCGAAGACGTTCAGGCGAGGAGAAACTTGAAGCCAAACTGACTGTCCAAGTCAAAGGCCCTGTTTCCCGCGACGGTGGTTTGCTGCCGCGCATCGCGAGGATCAAGCCCCGCCTTTAAAGAGGTAGCGCAACGTCGAAGCAAAACCTCAGGTTATTGAACCAACGAGCAGCATGTTCCAGATGCCAGCCTTTCTGAGCTTCTAGCGGACCAGCGGTGAAAATGATGTCAGAACAAAATGATACATCACGAAGGATTGATGCTCTTAAAGTTTTATTAACATCTGGATGCTTGACTTTATGATAGTGATACCCGAGATTTTACGGCGTGTAACTTTACCTGAGGGTTTAGCGTTGATGCGTGTGTTGGCATGTCTTTTTCTGCTGTGGGCAGGCTTGGTCGGGTACCAGGTCCTGGCTCAGCATGCCGACGCGACTGACAGTGCCATCGAAATGTCGCACCTCGATCACACCGCACTCCCCGATGCCGAGCCAAGCGAGCATGGTGGCAGCCAGCATGGCGAGCACGGGACCAATTGCTGGACGCACGCAACGTGCAGTCCTGCGGCGACAGCCATGATCCAAGGGATCGCGTACACCGATACCGATCGCGGCCAGGTGTCGACGCTGTCCCTGATCTATCATTCCCGGGCATTCCCTCCGTCTTCACCGCCCCCGCGAGCGTAACCGCCGGCTGGCTTCGTCGGAGCTAACGGGCGGCTGATCCGCTCGTCACGGCGCCTACGCACGCCTTTGAAGGGCGTAGCCATCTAGTCAGCGTCGACACCGGCCGGCCGAAGCGATCTCTCCAGCGTTCAGCTTATCCGACCATCTGTCTGATCACGCAGGTCCACCTTCTGCACGGCACGGCCTTGTCCTTCTGCGCGCGTGCGATGCTTGGATGCCTCATGCCAGACCTGACGTCGGCATTCGTCCCCTTTCGTGTGCAAGGAGCACCGGAAATGATCCTGAAGACCAGACTCATGTCATTCGCATCGATCCTCTCGCTGACGATTGCAGCCTCGCCCTCCTTGGCGGCCGGCAGCAATGAGGGCGGCCACGGAGACGGCATGGACCATCAGATGATGCATCCGGAGATCGGCGAGCCGGGCGATCCGGCGACTGCGACCGAGACCATCGAGGTGGTCATGAACGACAACTATTTCGAGCCGGAAAGCATTACCGTGCCGGCCGGCGCCACGGTGCGCTTCGTCGTCAAGAACGAAGGCGGCCTGCTGCACGAATTCAACATCGGCACCGCCGCCATGCATGCCGAGATGCAGCCCGAGATGGCGATGATGATGGAGCACGGCATGCTGACCGAGACCGGCATGATGCGCGACATGGCGAACATGGACCACAGCGCCATGAGCGGCATGGACATGGACGAGATGATGGCCTCGCTCGAAGGCCATCCCAATCGCGTGCTGGTCGAGCCGGGCGAGACCAAGGAGCTTACCTGGACCTTCAGCCAGGACACGGAACTCGAGTTCGCCTGCAATCTGCCCGGCCGCTACGACAGCGGCATGATGGGCAACCTCAAGATCGAGGACTGAACCATGAAAAGCATCAAGACGGAGATGTTGCCGGGCGCTTCCATGACGCGCCGCGGCGCCCTGAAGCTTGCCGGCGCCGCAGGCCTGGTGACCGTATTTCCTGGTCGAAAGCTGTTCGCCAACGTCAACCAGGAACTTGAGCTCGCCGTCGAGCCGCAGCGGATCACGATCGACGGCAGGAGCAGCCCTGCACTCGCCATAGGCGGCTCCGTGCCCGCGCCCGTGCTCCGCTGGCGGGAGGGCGATGAGGTCCTGATCAGGGTGACCAACCGGCTGGACGAGCCAACATCCATCCATTGGCATGGGCTCCTGATCGAGGGCGTCATGGATGGCGCTCCGGGCTTCAATGGCTATGAGGCCATCCAGCCGGGCGACACCTACACCTATCTGTTTCAGCTCCGCCAGTCCGGCACCTACTGGTACCACAGCCATTCCGCCATGCAGGAACAGCTCGGCATGTACGGCGCGATCATCATCGATCCGAAGGATCGAGAGCCGGTCCGGGCCGATCGCGACTACGTCGTGGTGCTCTCCGATCACACCAGCGAGGCGCCGGTCAGCATTCTCGGCAATCTCAAGGCGAGCCCGGAATACTACAACAAGGGCCGGCGCACGCTGGTCGACTTCTTCCGCGACGTCGGCCGTAACGGCTTCGGCGCGACGGTTCAGGATCGTCTCGACTGGTCGGAGATGCGCATGGACCCGACCGACCTCGCCGATGTCACCGGCTACGATTTTCTGGTGAACGGCAAGGGGCCGAAGGACAACTGGACCGGCCTGTTCGAGCCCGGCGAGCGAGTGCGGCTTCGGATCATCAACGCCTCGGCGATGAGCTTCTTCGATGTCGCCATCCCTGGCTTGCCGATGACGGTGGTCGCGGCGGATGGCCAATATGTCGTGCCGACCAAAGCCGATGAGTTCCGCTTCGGCGTCGGTGAGACCTACGATGTGATCGTACGTCCGACCGAGGCCAAGGCGTATACGCTGATGGCCGAGCCTCTCGATCGGTCGGGCTATGCGCGGGCGACGCTGGCTCCCCATGAAGGCATGGTCGGCCCGATCCCGCCGCAGCGTCCGCGGGCGACTCTCGCCATGTCCGACATGCCGGCGAGCCAGATGGGCGGCATGGATCATGGCAGCATGGCCGGCATGGATGGGGGGAGTATGTCAGGCATGGATCATAGCGGCATGGCCGGCATGGGTCAGAGCAGCATGTCCGACATGGATCACGGCAGCATGGCCGGCATGGCGGATGCAGCGCCGCAGGCGGTCGACACGCAACCCGTGGGATGGGAGCAGGCCGGCACGCCCCCGGGCGCCAGGCAACTGACTTATGCCGATCTCAAGGCGCTGAAGCCAAGCGGTGACCTGCGTGAGCCGACGCAGGAGATCGCGGTGAACCTGACCGGCATCATGGAGCGCTATGTCTGGACGCTGAACGGCCGGAAGTTCGGCAACGAAGAGGTCTTTCGCGTCACCGAAGGCGACCGGGTCCGGCTGCGCTTCATCAACGACACCATGATGGCGCACCCCATGCACCTGCACGGCATGTTCATGGAGCTGGAAAACGGCGAAACCGAACGAAAGCCGAGAAAGCACGTGATCATGGTGCCGCCGGGCCAGACCGTGACCGCCGTGCTCACCGCCGATGAGGTTGGCGAGTGGCCGTTCCATTGCCATCTCGTCTACCACATGGCGTCCGGCATGATGACGCGCTTCATCGTCGAGCCGAAAGGCACAGAGCTCAGCAGCCTGGCGGAATGACGGATGATGCGGATCGAGCTTGGAAGATCGTTCGTTCATCCGGCGGGACTGGTGGTTGGCGCTCTGGCGTCGACCACCTTCGGCCTCCCCGCGGCCGCCGCCGACGCCCCGTCGATTTTCAGCCAGTTTCAGGTGGAAGAGGCGGAATATCGCTATGCCGACAGTGATCAGGAGACCTTTAACTGGGACGCCCAGGCCTGGATCGGCGGAGACATCAACAAGCTCGCGCTGAAGAGCGAGGGCGAACTCGTTCTCGACGAGGACGAACTGGAGGAGGCCGAGGTCCAGGCGCTCTACAGCCGCCAGATCTCGGACTTCTTCGATGTGGTCGTCGGCGGCCGCCATGACTTCGAGCCCGAGGGCGAATGGTTTGGCGTGATCGGCCTGCAGGGTCTGGCGCCCTATTCCTACGAGGTCGACACGGCGCTTTTCATCAGCGAAGACGCCGATGTCACCGGTCGGTTCGAGGCCGAATACGAGATCCTCGTCACGCAGAAGCTGGTGCTTCAGCCGTCACTGGAAACCAACCTGAACTTCGAGGAAGTCGGCGGCAGCGGTCTGGGCTTCGCCTTCGATGATGTCGAGCTTGGACTGCGCTTGCGCTACGAAATCGTCCGCGAGATCGCGCCCTATGTCGGCGTGAACTGGGAACGGGCTCTCGGTGATGCGGCCGACGAGCTCAGAGATGAGGGCGAAGACGTCGACAGCTTCGCCGGCGTCGCCGGCATCCGGTTCTGGTTCTGAGACGGCAGACGTCGTGTTCGTGGCTCTGAAATTCTAACCCATCGCGACAACGTTCGCCGCTCGTGACGCGGGCGAACGTTGTCGCCAGGGAGATCAACTCAGGATGGCTTTGCTAGAGAAACGTAAGCTGCGGGATTTAGCTATTGGTTGTGTTTTATCGCTTTTTTCCACTTCGAGGTGGCTGGCCTCGGGGCGCCGAGACCGATGAACCTAGTCAATGCGGGACATGATCTCATGCATTTGATCATCGCCAGGATCTTCACTTTCGACATCTGGTGGGTCCATCAATTCATGCATCTGATCGTGCTGGTCGTTCCGTTTGGCTTCGCACTGCTGATCCTCTACTGGTCGCTCAGCTTGCTTCGGCAGTGGCGCGGGCGCCGGCCCTCGGTTTCATCGGCCTTGCAGGATCACCCTGGCTTGTCGGCCCAGGGCCTGATCACCGGGGTCTTCCGCTACGTCTTTCGCCACACCGGAAGGGATCAGATGCTGATCGTTGCGATCGCGCTGCTCTCCATGCCCATTCTCTACGCGACGCTGGAACTGCCGAAGAAGATCATCAACGACGCCATCAATGCCGAGCAGTTTCCGATCGATGTCTTTGGCGTCGCTCTTTCGCAGATCGGCTATCTCTTTCTTCTGTGCTCCTTGTTTCTGTTCATGCTCAGTCTCAGTTGCGGCATGAAATACTGGATCAATGTCTATAAAGGCCGCGTGGCGGAGAGCCTGATCTGTCGCATGCGCCTTCAGCTCTACCGCAGCTGGCGCAGCGACGCATCGCGAGGCGACGGACCCGCGCTCATTCCGGTGGTGGTCCAGGAGGTCGAGCCGGTCGGCGGCTTTGCCGGACAGGCGCTCGCCGTGCCGGTCCTCGAAGGCGGCACGTTCCTGACGATTCTCCTGTTCATGATGATCCAGGATCCCATTCTGGGGAGCGCCGCCATTCTGCTGCTGCCCGTGCAGCTGGCGATCGTTCCGCGCCTGCAGCGGCGGATCAACCGCCTCGCACGCCGCCGCGCCAAGGAAGTGCGCGTTCTCGGTGGGCTGATCGTTCAGCCGGATCCCTCTCCCGATCTTGAAGAAGAACCGATCATCGACACCTTGCAACGAATCAAGAAAATTCGCTTCGATATTCATCGGCGCAAATTCTTTATGAAGAGCTTGAACAATTTCATTTCCCATATGACGCCATTTTTCTTTTATGCGATTGGCGGTTATCTGGTCATCCAGGAGCGGTTGACTTTCGGTGCTCTGGTCGCGGTCATCGCCGCCCACAAGGATTTTACGCCGCCTCTGAAGGAATTGTTTGGCTATTACCAGATCACGGAGGACGTGCGTGTCAGATACGAGGAGATCCGACGCTTCTTGATGATGCAGCCGGAAGACGGTCGATCTGCGGGTCATGCAAAGTCGGACCGGCCGGCGCCTACCCCGGCAGATCGGATTTCAAGCGCCCATCAATTGGCAAGCTGATGCAGCAGTCACGAGACGAAGCAATCTGTCCCTGGAACTTTGGCCTAGATGCCGTTGGCCACCTGCAGCTCGCGCACGAACTCGATGATCTGCTGCATCGCCCGCTCGCCCACCTGCGGCTGGGGCGGCATATCGCCGAAGCTCCAGTGATGCTGGGTGACGCCTCGCTTGGCGGCGA
>JAWKVM010000017.1:7500-239907 GCA_041398025.1 Alphaproteobacteria bacterium | reverse complement strand
CGCAGGATGTCGGGGAAGCGGTGGCCGGTGCCGAGGCCGATGATGCCGGCGCGGGCGTTGGCGTCGACGAACGGGCCGCGCTCGCCGGCATCGGAGATGTAGGGGTGGTAGAGCAGGGCGCCGGGGCGGCTGTCGGCGAGCCAGCCCTCGATCCTGGCGACGAGGTCGGCGTGGCTCGGCCTGGTGCCGGCCTCGGCCATCAGGTCGCCGGCCAGGTTCAGCGCCCAGTCGATGTTGAGGGTCGCGGCCATGTTGGTCTGCATCTGGGTGACCATGCCGGGGACCGGCAGCGCCATGATGTAGCCGGTGCCCTCGGCATTGAGGGTGGCGTCCTCGGTGCGCACGGCGCGGAGATGGACCCCCGTGGAGCCGACGATCGAGCAGGCGGCGTCCGCATCGCCGGTGTGGACGCCGGCGCCGAGTGCGGTCATCACCATGTCGACATAGCCGAGGCTGACGGGGGTGCCGGCCTTGAGGCCGGTCGCCTCGGCGGCTTCGGTGGAGAGCGGGTGGGTGACCTCGGTGCCCTCCACGATCTCAGGGAGGAGGTGACGATAGCGGGCGAGCCCCAGGGCCTCGATCACGCCGTCGTCATAGCGGCGGCTGCGGAAATCGCCGAAGGTCCAGCACGCCTCGGACGGGTCCGTTGCCCGAACACCGGTCAGTCTGAGAAAAAGCCAGTCCTTGCAGTGGAGCACGGCCTCGGCCTGGTCGAGCAGCTCCGGCCGGGTCGCGGCGATATGAGCCATCTGCGCGCCCTGCTGGCAGGTGTTGAGGCCGGTGCCGGTGGTTTCGAAGCGCCGGCGCTCGGCGGGCGAGGCGACCAGACGCCGGACCGTCGGGGCGGCGCGTGCGTCCAGCCAGATCCAGGCATCGCCGATCGGCACATCGTCCCTGCCGACCAGCCAGGTGCCGTCGCCCTGGGCGGTGACCGCGAGGCCGGCGGTCCTGGAGGCGAGGTTTACGCCCTTGTCGGCCAGCTGGCGCAGCGCTCGGGCGCAGTCGGTCCAGGTCTGGTCGAGGGACTGGGTGGCCGAGCCGTCCGGCCCGGAGGCGTAGCGATTGGGCACCGAGGCGGTCGCGATCTGGCGGCCGCCAAGGTCGAAGGCGACCGCCTTGATCACGGACGTGCCGGAGTCGATTCCGATCAGAAGGTCCGACCTCTCAGCCATGCCGATCCGTCCTGGTGAAGCGTGGTGTCAGAAGTCTTGCAGGCAACGGTCGACAGCCTTTGCGGCCAGCGTTCGGCATCGTCGACTCCCTCCCCGGCAACGTCTTTTTTGCTGCTGCAGGGCAATCTGTCGATTGACTCCCTGCTATATTTCTAACATATTCAGCAGCGTTGATAACATAATAATAACATATCCGAAGCCGCCGATCGTGTAAATCGGCGAATTGCCCCAGGCGGCGTCCGCCTGAAGGGCCGAGGATACAAGGGGAAGGCGACGTGCGAAATCAGAACGATAGCTGCAGCCGATGCGCCGATTTCACCCCTGATCCCGGGTCCGAGCGTGCATGTCTGCGGTTCGGGCGCGCTCCCGTCAGCACCGATTCGTCGATTCGACGGCCCTTTATCACATTGAACGTAACATATGGTGACAAGCGGTGAGACGGCGGTTGCAAACCGGCGCGAAAAGCCGAAGCTCCCTCCCGACCCCACGAGGCCGCCCGACCCCATGACGCCCGGCCCCACAAGGACTGTCGAACGCCTGAACGAGGTTCTCCGGTCATGACCGCCAAGGCCGATACCGCCCGGCAAGCCAAGCCGTCTCTGGACAAGCGCTGGATCATGCTGGCCGGCGCCGTGGTCGTGCTGCTGGCGGCGATGGCCCTGGACACCAAGGTCGTGGTCATCAATTCCGAGGAGGACGTGCGCGCCGATGTCTTCTCGCCCGAGGCCTTCGGCATCGACAAGTTCCCGGAGATCCAGGCGAGCGTCGAGCAGCGCGCGGTCGACGCGCCGACTTTGGCTGCGGCGATCGCCGAGGACAAGAAGGCGGCGGGCGAGCAATATGGCGTCGCCGCGAGCATCGGCCCGGTCATCCCGGTCAAGTTCACCGGTGTTGCCGGCGAGAAGAAGTCCGGCATCTACACGGTTGCGGTCGAGGGCATGCCCGACGGCGTCGGCATCCGCGTGCAGACCGGCCCCGCGATCAACGGCACCGATCTGCGCGACGCGCTGGGCACCATCCAGTTCGGCGACTTCAAGAACCAGATCGAGTATCAGAACGCCGGCTCCGGCATCAACAATGCGATGAAGCAGGCGGTGCTGGCCGAGGTCGACACCAGCGATCTCACCGGCAAGACCGTCACGGTCACCGGCGTGTTCAAGCTGATCAACGAGAAGAACTGGCTGGTCACGCCGGTCAGGCTGAGCGTCGAATGAGCCCGGAATCCCGCGACCCAGGCGAAGGCGCAGCTCGGAGCGTTCCCCACGGTGGCGGAATGATCGGCGAGGCCATCCTCTCGGCGCGCAACGTCGCCAAGTCCTATGGCAGCGTGCATGCGCTGAAGGGCGTGAACTTCGACGTGCATCGCGGCCAGGTGACCACGCTGTTCGGCGAGAACGGCGCCGGCAAGTCGACGCTGATGAAGATCCTGGCCGGCATCGAGCCGCCGACCGCCGGCGAGATCATCCTGGATGGCCAGCCGGTCACCTTCGCGAATACCAAGGAGGCGCTGGCGCGCGGCATCTCGATCATCCACCAGGAGCTCAGCCTCGCCCCCAATCTGAGCGTGCGCGACAACATCTTCATGGGCCGCGAGCTGACCACCGCGGCCGGCGTCGACTATGCCGAGGAGGAGCGCCAGACCCGCGCGCTCCTGGCCGAGCTGGAGGAGGACATCGACCCCCGGACGCCGGTCGAGGAGCTCAGGCTCGGCCAGCAGCAGGTGGTCGAGATCGCGCGCGCGCTGTCGGTCGATGCGCGCATTCTGATCATGGACGAGCCGACCTCGGCGCTGTCCGCCACCGAAGTCGAGGTGCTGTTCAAGGTGATCCGCGACCTCAAGAGCCGCGGCGTCTCGATCGTCTACATCTCGCACCATCTGGAAGAGGCGCTCCTGATCACCGATCACGCCGTGGTCCTGCGCGACGGCAACATGACCGCCTACGGGCCGAGGGCGGATATCGATCTGGAATGGATCGTGCGCAACATGGTCGGCGAGAACTTCGATCTCGGCTCGCCGCCGGGCGGCTATGCGATGGGCGAGGTGGCGCTGTCGATCGACAGTCTGAGCGTGCCGGCGCCCGGCGGCGCCGACTATTCCGTGGTCGACCGCCTGTCGCTGGAGGTGCGCAAGGGCGAAATCGTCTGCATTTACGGGCTGATGGGCGCCGGCCGCACCGAGCTGATGGAGTGCGTCGCCGGCCGCCTGCCGGCCTCGGGCGGGCGGGTGCTGCTGCATGGCAGGGACGTGTCGCGGCTCAGCATCGCCGAGCGCATCGCGGCGGGCCTCGTGCTGACGCCCGAGGATCGCCAGCGGGACGGGCTGGTGCAGACCATGTCGGTCGGCCAGAACCTGTCGCTCGCCAGCATCGGCGCGTTCACCAGGGGCCTGTTCACCTCGAGGAAGGCCGAGCAGGCGCTGATCGACCGCACCATCCGCGACGTCACCATCAAGACCGACGGCGGCCAGGCTGCGATCGGCTCGCTCTCCGGCGGCAACCAGCAGAAGGTGGTGATCGGCAAGATGCTGGCGACCGAGCCCGAGGTGGTGCTGCTGGACGAGCCGTCGCGCGGCATCGACATCGGCGCCAAGGCCGAGGTGTTCAGGCTGCTCGCCGAGGGTGCCGAGCGCGGTCTCGCGGTGGTGTTCTCGACCTCGGAAGTCGGCGAGTGCCTTTCTATCGCGCACCGCATCATCGTCATGTCACGCGGCCGGATCGTTGCCGAGTTCGGCCCCGATGCCACCAAGGAGCAGATCATGGCGGCCTCGGGCGAGGCCGAGACGGAGCGCGCCCACGGAAAGGGTGGCCCCGCCGCCGACGGCGCGGACGGCGTGTCCGGCGCGGACGTTTCGCCATGAGCATCGGGCCGCTGGTCATCGCTGATCGGACGTCGTCGTCGGGCACGATGGCGGGCGGCCTTTCGATAACGGAGTCAGGTCTATGACCGACAAGCGCGCCGGTCTTCTCGGCGGGAATTTCAATCTTGGGCGCGCTTTGCTGGAAGGCCGGGCCTTCTTTGCGCTGATCGCGATCATCCTGGTCTTCTCGATCCTCTCGCCGGTCTATTTCTCGCTCAACAATTTTCTCATCATGTCGTCCCACGTCGCCATCTTCGGCCTGCTGGCGATCGGCATGATGATCGTCATCCTGACCGGCGGCATCGACCTTTCCGTGGGCTCGATCCTCGGGCTGGCGGGCTGCATCGCCGGCTTCCTGATGGGCGGCATCGAGCTCGAATGGCTGGGCGTCATCCTCTATCCGCCGGTCTGGGTGGTCGCGGTGCTGACCTGCGCGGTCGGCGCCTTCGTCGGCTTGGTGAACGGCGTGCTGATCGCCTATTTCAAGGTGCCCGCCTTCGTCGCCACCCTCGGCCTCCTTTACGTCGCGCGCGGCGTGGCGCTGTTGATGACCAACGGCCTCACCTACAACAACCTCGCCGGCAAGGCGGAGCTCGGCAATACCGGCTTTTCCTGGCTCGGCTTCAACCGCCTGATGGGCATTCCGATCGGCGTGCTGTTCCTGATTGCCGTCGCCATCATCTTCAGCCTGATCCTGAACCGCACCGCCTTCGGCCGCTGGGTCTACTCGACCGGCGGCAATGCGCGCGCCGCCGAGCTTTCCGGCGTGCCGGTGAAGCGGGTGCAGGTGGTGGTCTACGTGCTCTCCGGCATCTGCGCGGCGCTGGCGGGCCTGGTGCTGTCCTCGCAGCTCACCTCGGCCGGGCCGACCGCGGGCACCACCTACGAGCTGACCGCGATCGCCGCGGTGGTGGTCGGCGGGGCCGCGCTCACGGGAGGGCGCGGCGGTGTGCGCGGCACGCTGCTCGGCGCCTTCGTGATCGGCTTTCTCTCGGACGGTCTCGTGATCATCGGCGTGTCGTCCTACTGGCAGACGGTGTTCACCGGCGCGGTGATCGTGCTCGCCGCCTCCTGAACAGCATTCAGTACGGCAGAAGGCGGGCGCCGGCCAAGGCGCGCCGGAGTCCGGAACAACCGCGAAACGAACCTTCTCCGCAGCAGGAAGCAAGAGCCTAGCCAAAAACCTGATGCGGAAAGCACCGCTCTGGGCAACCGGCACCTTCAACCAAGTAGAGGAGGATCCTCCCCCGCGTTGCGTCATGCTAAGACTGTACTTCTCGCCGCCGTGGCCAGCTCGGTCATGGCGAGCGGGGCCTGGGCGGAAGGGCTGATCTCGATCATCGTCACCGATCCTGCCAACCCCTATTGGTTCACCGAAGGCGAGGTGGCGAAGGCCACGGCGGAGGAGCTCGGCTACACCGCGAACGTGTCGGCCCATGTCGGCGACACCAACAAGGAAAGCAACCTGATCGACACCGCGATCACCAACCAGTCGGTGGCGATCATCCTCGATCCGGCCAATGCCGACGGCTCGGTCGGCGCGGTGCAGAAGGCGGTCGATGCCGGCATTCCGGTGTTCCTGGTCAATGCCGAGATCAACCAGGAAGGGCTCGCCATGGGCCAGCTGGTCTCGAACAACGCCCAGGGTGCGGCCCTCGGTGCCCAGGCCTGGGTCGAGATCGTCGGCGACAGCGCCCAATATGTCGAGTTCTTCGGCAATCCCGCCGACAACAACGCCGCGACCCGCTCGAACGGCTACGAGACCGTGCTCAGCCAGTATCCGGATCTCGAGAAGGTCGCCCAGGAGGTCGCCAACTGGGACCGCACCCAGGGCTACAACAAGATGCAGTCGATCCTGCAGGCCAATCCCGACATCACCGCCGTGATCAGCGGCAATGACGAGATGGCGCTCGGCGCGATCGCGGCGCTCAAGGAAGCCGGCAAGCTCGAGAACGTGATCGTCGGCGGCTTCGACGGCTCGCCGGATGCGGTCGATGCGATCAAGGCGGGCGAGCTCGCCTATTCGGTGCTGCAGCCGGTGGCGTTCTTCTCGGCCGAGGCGGTCCGCCAGGCGGATCACTTCATCAAGACCGGCGAGAAGCCCGCCAACGAGAAGCAGCTGTTCGACTGCTACCTGATCACGCCGGACAATGTCGACCAGTATACCGGTCCGTTCGTGCTCAAGCAGTAGGGCAAGCGCGTGGGACGTCTTTCGGGGCGTCCCACGCGGCACGAGTCGGTAGCGGTGGAAACGGGGTGAGCAAATCGATGGGCGATCCGAACCAGGCGGATGACGGCGCGATCGGTCGGCTGATGGCGGACCAGGTGCCGAGCGACACCCGTCAGGCGCGCCAGCAGACCCGCCGCCAGCTCATCACCGAGGCGGTCATGGCCGAGGGCTCGATCCGTATCGAGGACCTTGCCGAGCGCTTCGAGATCAGCCTGATGACCGCGCATCGCGACCTCGACGAGCTGGTCAGCCGCGGGCTGCTCAGAAAGACCCGGGGCGTGGTCTCGGCCGCGCCCACCAGCCTGATCGAGGCGAGCGACGTCTACCGCTCCAGCCGCCAGGCCGCCGAGAAGACCGCGATCGCCGAAGCGGCGATGGATTTCGTCGAGCCCGGCCAGGCGATTTTCTTCGACGATTCCACCACCGTGCTGCAGATGGCGCCCCATCTCGGCGAGGTGACGCCGCTCACGGTGATCACCAACTCGCTGACCCTGATGAACGAGCTGAACGGCGTGCGCGACATCACGCTGTTCGCCCTTGGAGGTCAGTTCCACAACTGGTGCAACGCCTTCATGGGCCGGCTCACCACCAGCACGATCGCGCGCCTGCGCGCCGACACCCTCTTTCTGTCGATGGCGGCGGTCATCGACGACATGGTGTTCCACCAGTCCTCGGAGATGGTCGAGACCAAGCGCGCCATGTTCGAGGCGGCCGCGCGCCGGATCCTGCTGGCCGACCACAGCAAGTTCGAGCGCCGTGCTTTGCACAGCCTGGCGCCGCTCACCGACTTCGACGTGGTCATCGTCGACGACGGCATCCCCGCCCACCACCTGGAGCGCATGCGCGCCAAGGGCATCGAGGTGGTGGTGGCCCCCGTGGCCAAGGCCGGCAAGCGGCGCCAGAGCGCCTAGGCCGTGGCGGCGTCTTGCCCGATGCGCTCCTCGATCCGGCATTCGTTAAGCAAACATCGACCTTTTGTCGTCATCATCGCTCATCTGGTCCATGCGACCCTGGGAGTCCGCCCGCCCGTCAGAATCTTGGGCGAGGCTCGGACTCCCAGGATCGCATGGACCAGATGACGGAAGGTGAGCCATGCGTGTTAAGATCGCGTTAATGCCGAACACCTTCGAGGCGGGCGACGTCGCGCCGCGATCTGCGGCCTCCCGGCGTGTCCGGTCGCGCTCATGGGAGCCCGTCGGAGGAGCGAGGCCATGACCAGTCTGATCGGCATCGACAGCGGGCTGACCGTGACCAAGGCGGTGGTGTTCGACGTCGACGGCGGACAGCTTGCGGTCGCCAGGCGGCGGGTGGCGCAGCTCATGCCGAAGCCGCGCCATGTCGAGCGCGACATGGGCCAGCTCTGGCAGGCGACCGCGGAAGCGGTCAAGGAAGCGCTGGCGCAGAGCGGGCGAAAGGCCGCGGACGTCGCCGCGGTCGCCGCGACTGCCCATGGCGACGGGCTGTTCCTGCTGGATGCCGACCGGCGCCCGCTCGGCCCCGGCATTCTGTCCCTCGACAGCCGTGCGGGCGACGTCATGGCGCGCTGGGCGGGAGCTGCGGTCATGGATGACGCCCTGGCGCTGACCGGGCAGGTCCCCCATGTCTCGGCGCCGTCGGCGATCCTCGCCTGGATCAGGGAGCACGAGCCGGAGCGCTTTGCCCGGATCGCCCATGTGCTCGCCTGCAAGGACTGGCTGCGCTTTGGCCTGACCGGCGTGGTCGGCACCGATCGCACCGAGGCCAGCACCTCCTTCACCGACGTCCGGAGCCAGGATTTCTGCGAGGAGGCTCTTCGTCTCTACGGGCTGGAGGCGCTTTGGCCAGCCTTGCCGCCGATCAGCCATTCCGCCGGGATCGTCGGTCGCGTCACCGCCGAAGCGGCCGCGCTCACCGGTCTCGCCGAAGGCACGCCGGTCGCGGCCGGGCTGACGACGTCACCGCCTCGGCGCTGGGCATCGGTGCCCATGCTGAAGGCGTGCTCGGCATGGTCGCCGGCACCTACTCGATCAACGAGGCGGTTTCGGCGGCGCCGAAGACCGATGCCCGCTGGTTCTGCCGCAACGCCATCGAGCCCGGCCGCTGGAACAACATGGCGATCTCGCCGGCCTCGACCGCCAATTACGACTGGTTCCTGGACACGCTCTGCCGGCGGGATCAGGAGACGGCCGCTGCCGCCGGCACCACGATCCACGAGCGGCTGGCGCCCGAGATCGAGGCGGCGCTCCAACGGCAATCGTCGCTGCTCTACCATCCCTATCTGTTCGGCTCGCCCCATGGCGAGGTCGCCAGCGCCAGTTTTCTGGGGCTGCGCGGCTGGCATGATCGCGGCGACATGCTGAAGGCGGTGCTGGAGGGGATCGCCTTCAACCACCGCACCCATGTGCAAGCGCTGGCCGACGGCTTCGCCTTCGCGCAGGCGCGCCTGACCGGCGGCGTGTCGCGCAACCCGCTCGTGGTGCAGATGTTCGCCGACGTGCTCGGCCTGCCGGTCACCGTCACCGAGACCGAGGAGGCCGCTGCCTGGGGGGCCGCCCTTTGCGCCGGCGCCGCGGTCGGTTTTTTTGAGACGGCGACCGACGATCCGCGCGATCTCGAGGCGATCGGGCGAACCTATCGCCCGGATGGCGAGCGCCATGCCGGCTTCGATCGGCGCTTCGCGCTCTACACCGAGATCGCGGAAACCCTCAAGCCCCGCTGGGCCGAGATCGAAGCCCTCGTCGCCTCGCCATGAACGACCGCCTCGCCGCGCTCGACGGCGCCGACATCGACGTCGTCATCCTCGGCGCCGGCATCAATGGCGCCGGGCTGTTCCGCGATCTCTCCGAGCAGGGTGTCGCCTGCCTGATCGTCGACAAGGCGGATTTCGGCTCGGGCACCAGCGCCGCCCCCTCCCGCCTGATCCATGGCGGCCTCAAATATCTGGAGACCGGCGAGTTCCGCCTGGTCGCAGAGAGCACGCTCGAGCGCAATCTTCTCCTGAAGAACGCGCCCCATCTGGTGCATCCGCTGCCGACCGTGATCCCGATTTTTTCCTGGACGAAGGGGATCGGCGCCGCCCTCCGGACGCTGTTCGGCTCGACCACGGCACCGCGCAGCCGGGGTGCCCTGCTGATCAAGATCGGCCTTGCCCTCTACGATTTTTTCGGTGCGCGCCACCGCGTCATGCCGCGCCACCGGCTGGTCGGCCGGAAAAAAGCGCTCGCCGAAACGCCGGGGCTGACCGAGCGGATCGTCGCTGCCGGCACCTATTACGACGCCGCCGTCACCGCCCCCGAGCGGCTGGTCTGGGAGCTGGTCAAGGACGGCCTCGATGCCTGCGAAGGCTCGGCTGCCGCCAACTGGACCCGCCTGGTCTCGGTCGATGTCGGCCTCCTGCGCTTCGAGACCGAGCAAGCTGCCGAGTTCACGGTGCGCCCGAAGGCGGTCGTCAACGCCGCCGGGCCCTGGATTGATCGGGTCAACGCCATGCTCGGCGCGCCGTCCCGGCTGATCGGCGGCACCAAGGGCTCGCATCTTCTCCTCGACCATGACGACCTGCTCGAACGCCTCGACGGCCGGATGATCTATTTCGAGGCCGATGACGGCCGCATCTGCCTGGTCTACGGCTATCTCGGCCGCGTCCTGGTCGGCTCGACCGACATTCCCGCCGACGACCCCGACGCGGTGTGCTGCGAGGACGACGAGATCGATTATTTCTTGACGAGCCTGCGGGGACTGTTTCCCGGGCTCGTCGTCGCCCGTGAAAACATCGTCTACGCCTATAGCGGCATCCGCCCGCTGCCGGCCTCCGATGCCAGCGCGCCAGGGCTGATCAGCCGGGACCATTCGGCGCCGGTGAACGAGCCTGTGCCCGGCCGGCTGTTTGCGATCATCTCGCTGGTCGGCGGCAAGTGGACGACCTTTCGCGGCTTCGCTGCGGAGGTCGCCGACACCGTCCTCGACCGTCTCGGCCACAGACGAAAAATCTCGACCGAAGCGCTCGCCATCGGCGGCGGCCGGGATTTTCCCGGGGACGACGAGACGAGAAAACGCTGGGTCGCGGCGGCGGCCGGGACGACCGGGTGCGATCCCGTGCGCATCGCCGAACTGCTCGATCGCTACGGCACCACGGCACGCGAGATTGCGGCCCACGAAGCTGCATCGCCGGACGGCCACCACCTGCGCGATGCGCCGGATTACAGCCTCGCCGAGATCGACTGGATCGCGCGCAACGAGCAGGTCGTCCATCTCGACGACATCGTCATGCGCCGCACCACGCTGGCGATCACCGGCAGCCTCAGCGCCGGCGATCTGGAGACCATCGCCGATATCGCGGCGACCGCGCTCGGCTGGGATGATCGACGGCGGGCAAAGGAGCGCGACATGACCAGGCACCGCCTCGGCGAGCGGCACCGCATGCGGCTTTAGCGAGCTGCAGGAGCGGACCGGGGCCAAAATCCGTGCTCATCGATCGCCCCGATGGCCATGCTGCCGCCGGTTTAACGATATCTTAACTTGGTTCTGCCATCCTGACGATCTGGTCCATGCGACCCTGGGAGTCCGCCTGCCCGCCAAAAAGAGGAGGGGGTGAGGCCCGGATTCCCGGGATCATCTGGTCCGCCCGCTCGTGCTTCGGCCTGACCCTGGCGCGTCAAGGAAAAGGCGACGCGGCGGCTGGCTCAGGCTTGTCGGTCGAGACGTCGCGGGATTGGTACGCCAAGAGAAAACCTGTCGACACGGCCTAGCCGCCTGGGTGGTACTTCGCGTCCAGGGCGTCGATCGCGCGGACGTTGTCGGCGGAGCGGCCTTCGGGGTCGAAGTCGCATTTGAGATAGGCGTCGGCGATGGTCTTGGCGAGCTCGGCGCCGATCACGCGCGCTCCCATGGTGATGATCTGGGCGTTGTTGGAGAGCGCCGCGCGCTCGGCAGAGTAGGTGTCGTGGGTCTGGGCGGCGCGGATGCCCGGGACCTTGTTGGCCGAGAGGCAGACGCCGATGCCGGTGCCGCAGCAAAGGATCGCGCGGTCATAGGTGCCGTCCAGCACGCCGCTCGCGACCCGGTCCGACAGATTGGCGTAATATTCCTCGGCACCATCCGGCGGCGTGCTGACCTCGGAGACTTCGAGGCCGTCGCGGCCACGGAGATGGTCGGCGAGCGCCTTGGCGAGCGGCGCGCCGGCGCTGTCGCCGGCAATGGCAAGCTTCATGGGTCTTTCCCCTTCCTTCATAGGACCTCGGCGCAGCGGGCGAGGATGTCGAGATAGCCGTCGACCTGCCAGGCCGAGCGGCCGATGAACAGGCCGTCGACATGGGGCTGGCGCAGAAACTCGGCGGCGTTGCCCGCGGTCACGCTGCCGCCGTAAAGGCAGGGCAGCCGGCGGCCGGTGATCGCCTCGGCGACCTCGCCGATCCGGGCGTGGCGCTCGTCGGCATAGTCGGGGGCGGCGGGCGTGCCGCGCTCGCCGATCGCCCAGACCGGCTCATAGGCAAGCAGGATGGTCGCCGCTTTTTGCCGTGCGTCCAACCGGCCGAGAGCGCCTTCGACCTGGCGCTTCAGCACCTTGTCGGCGCTCCCTGCCGCCTTCTCATCCGCGGTCTCGCCGATGCAGATCAGCGGAGTAAGGCCATGGCGCGCGGCCGCTTCGGTCTTCAATCCGACCGTCTCGTCGGTCTCGCCGAAATGGCTGCGGCGTTCGGAATGGCCGAGCTCGACCAGATCGAGCCCGCAGTCGGTCAGCATCGGCGCCGAGATTTCGCCGGTCCAGGCGCCGGAGTCGGCCCAGTGCATGTTTTGCGCCCCGACCTTGACGTCACGCCCGGCGAGCATGGCCTTCACGTCGCGCACCGCGGTGAATGGCGGGATCACGAAGGGCTGGATGCGCGGATCGAGATCGGCGGCGAGCAGGCCTTCGGCGAAGGCACTGGCTTCGGCCAGCGTCTTGTTCATCTTCCAGCTCGTGCCGATCCAGATCCTGGGCGCGTCGGCCATCGCTCAGGCGTCCTCGGCGAAGTGCAGGCCGATGCCGTCCTGCTCCAGCGCGCGCGCGGTCTCCGCCGGCAAGGCGCGCGAGGTGATCACGCCGTCGAACTCGTCGAGGCCGCAGAGCAGATGCAGCGCGGTGCGCCCGAATTTGCGATGATCGACCATGAGATAGCGCCTCGCCGCAGATGCGATCATGGTGCGCTTGACCTCCAGCACCTCCTGGTCCTGGTGATAGGCCTTGGTGCCGACGATCGAGGAGCTGGAGAGCAGGGTGACGTCGGCGCGCACGCCCTTGAGCGCGGTTTCGGTGAGAATGCCGAAGAAGCCATTGAATTTCTTGGAGAATGCGCCCCCGAGCGCGATCAGGTCGATGCCGCCGGCGCCGGCGAGGTCGGTGATCAGGGCGAGATTGTTGGTGATGACGGTCAGCGGCCGGCGCTCGATCAGGAAGGGGGCGAGGTTCTGCGAGGTCGAGCCGTCGTCGACCATCACGCTCATGCCGGGCTCGAGGAAGGCAGCGGCACGTGCGGCGATGATGCGCTTCTCCTCGGCCGCCATGCGCGCGCGGTAGCGGAAATCGCTTTCGAACCGGCCGCCGGACTCGATCGTGGCGCCGCCGCGGATCTTGCGCAGCAGGCCGTCGGATTCGAGCTCGTCGAGATCGCGGTGGATGGTCATTTTCGAGACGGCGAACCGCCGGGCGAGGTCGTCCAGCGTCGCTTCGCGCTCGGCGACCAGCATTTCGACGATCTCGTGGCGGCGGTCTTCAGGCTTCATCGAGCGACCTGTTGTCTTGGTTTGGTTGGCGAATTTTTTGTAACATTGTTAATGTGATTTGCAACAAATTCTTTGAGATTATGTGACATATTGTCCGTTAAAATGTGATTATTCTTGTGATGTCTACGGAATCCCGTTACGTCGGGAGCGAGACGATGGAGGCAATTTCAATGAACGAACCCGCACGCGCCCTGGAAAAAGCCAGGGAGAACCCGACAGCATTCGCGCTCGCCAACTGCATCCGCGCCTTGTCGATGGACGGCGTCGAGGCTGCCCAGTCCGGCCATCCGGGGGCACCGATGGGCATGGCCGAGGCGGCGACCGTGCTTTGGTCGAAGCATCTGAAATATGATACCGCGCATCCCTGTTGGCCGGATCGCGACCGCTTCGTGCTGTCCAATGGCCACGGCTCGATGCTGCTCTATGCGCTGCTCTATCTCACCGGTTTTTCCGACATGACGCTGGAGGAGCTCAAGAACTTCCGCCAGTGGGGCTCGAAGACCGCGGGGCATCCGGAATACGGCCATGCGTCCGGCATCGAGACCACGACCGGGCCGCTCGGCCAGGGGCTGGCGAACGCGGTCGGCATGGCGATCGCCGAGCGCGCCATGGCGGCGGCGTTCGGCAGCGACATCGTCGATCACCGGACCTGGGTGTTCTGCGGTGACGGCTGCCTGATGGAGGGGATCAGCCAGGAGGCGATCTCGCTCGCGGGGCATCTGAAGCTCGGCAAGCTGACGGTGATGTATGACGACAACGGCATCTCGATCGACGGCGAGACCGAGAAGGCGTTCACCGAGGATGTCGCCAAGCGCTTCGAGGCGGTCGGCTGGCATGTCCAGGCCTGCGACGGCCATGACGTCCAGGCGATCGATCGCGCGGTCGAGGCGGCGAAGGCGATCGCCGACCGGCCCTCGATGATCAAGATGACGACGGTGATCGGCCTGGGCTCGCCGCACAAGGCGGGCAAGGAATCCTCCCACGGTGCCCCGCTCGGCGCCGACGAGCGCGCTTTGGCGCGCCAGGCACTCGGCCTGCCGGACGCGGACTTCGCGGTGCCCGACGAGCTGTTGCAGACCTGGCGCGGCTTCGGCATGCGTGGCCGTGGCGAGCGCGAGGCCTGGGAGGCCAGGCTGGCTGGCCTTGACGAGGCTGTGCGAACAGAATTCGAGCGACGCATCGCGGGCGAGGTGTCCGAAGGTCTGGACGCCGCCGTGGCCGAGGCCAAGGCTGGGCTGTTCGCCAGGCCGGAGAAGGTCGCGACGCGCAAGGCCAGCCAGATGGCGCTCGCCATCCTGACCGAGGTGCTGCCCGAGATGATCGGCGGCTCGGCCGATCTCACCGGCTCCAACCTCACGCGCGTGCCCGCGGTCGACAGCGATTTCCAGCCGGGCTCGCCAGGGGGCCGCTACGTCTCCTACGGCGTGCGCGAGTTCGGCATGGCCGCGGCCATGAACGGCATCTCGGTGCATGGCGGGCTCATTCCCTATGGCGGCACCTTCCTGGTGTTTTCGGACTATGCGCGCAACGCGATCCGGCTTGCGGCGCTGATGAAGATCGGCACGATCTTCGTCATGACCCACGACAGCATCGGGCTTGGCGAGGACGGCCCGACCCACCAGCCGATCGAGCATCTGGCCAGCCTGCGCGCGATTCCCGGGCTCAATGTCTTCCGCCCGGCCGACACGGTGGAGACCCTGGAATGCTGGGAGATCGCGGTGCGCGCGCGCAAGACGCCCTCGCTGCTCGCTTTGTCGCGCCAGGGCGTGCCGCAGCTTCGCAGCGATGGGATGGAAAATCGGAGCGCGAAGGGCGCCTATGTCATCCGCCAGGTCGGCGAGGGCAGGGATCTCACGCTGATCGCCACTGGCACCGAGGTGGCGCTCGCCATCGAAGCCGCCGACGTGTTGGCCGGCGAAGGGCATGCGGTCGCGGTCGTCTCGATGCCCTGCTGGGAGCTGTTCGAGGCCCAGCCCGCCGACTACCGCGCCGAGATCCTGGGTGCGGCGCCGCGCATCGCCGTCGAAGCCGCGGGCAAGTTCGGCTGGACCCGCTATGTCGCCTCCGAGGATGACGTCGTCGGGCTCGACGATTTCGGCGCCTCGGCACCGGCCGGGATCTTGTACGAGAAGCTCGGCATCACCGCGACGGCGATCGTCGCCCGAGCGAAGGTGCTGCTCGGCAGCTGAGGCGTGCGGCAGAACGAGCAGCCCAGCCATAGCGTGTCCAGTGCGCTGCCGCCATGCCGCCATGCCGCCGGCCGCTTCGCTCAGATCGGGCAGGGGCTGGCGCAGCACGATGGACTGGAAAAACGCGACCACCAGAACGTTCGGCAGCAGATCCTTGCCGGTCGCGGCCATCAGTCGGCTGAGGGTGACGAGCTTTTGCAGCATGAGGACGGAAAACAGCGCCGGTTGCGGGCTCGGGATGTCGGCGACGGGTTGCCTCGCCTGCCAAATTTCGATGAAGGACGACCGCTGGATGCGAAATCCTCGGTTCAGGCGATCTTGACCACGATGTCATGCAGGGTCTGGCCGGCATGGGCGAGCCGGTCGCCGCCATTGGACAGATGGCGGTAGATCTCGCGCCGCTTCAGGATCTCGGTCATGCAGCGAAGCGCATCGACGCCGGAGCCGCCGCCGCGCTCGGCGAGCGCCGCCTGGTGCTTCTCCGCCGCGAACAGCTCGGCCAGCGCCCGGCGATAGCATTTCTCGATGTGGCGTTCCGCCTTGCGTGCGGCATCGGCGTCGGCCTCGGCCTCCTCCGGCGCGCTCGCGATCTTGCGAAAGCCGGATTGCAGGGCCACGCTGCCTTCGCGCATGTGGACCGCCATTTCCAGGGTGTAGGCATCGGGGTCGAGGTCGAAGGCCTCCATCTCGCGCACCGTGGTCTTGGCGTAGTTGATCACATGGTCGATGCCCTCGATCGCGCGGTAGATCTCCTCGCGATCCATGGGCGTGGCGAACGCCTTGTTGAGGATATGCAGATTGCGCCGTTTGAGCGCGTCGCCCTCTTTCTCCAGAACGCCGGCGATCCGCTTGCCGGTCGCCTTGTCGCCGGTGCGCATATAGTCGACGAAATCCTGCATGGCGGCGACCAGCAGATCGCACTGATCGTTCATCAGGCCGTAGAAATCCGGCATGCGCGGAAAGACCCGATCGACCAGCCTGGCGACCACACCTTCCGAACCTTCGTTCATGTCAGCCTCTCCCATATTGCCGTTTGATCGTGGCGCTAAATGAAAATCTGCGCGATCAGCCAGGCCAGGATACCGACCACGGCGGCGCCCGGAATGGTGATCAGCCAGGTCGACAGGATCTCCTTGGCCTTGGCCCAGCGCACCGCCTTCGGCCGCTCCGATGCGCCGATCCCCATGATCGACGAGCTCACCACATGGGTGGTCGACACCGGGCCGCCGACCAGCGCCGCACCGAAGATGACGCCGGCCGCCGTTACCTGCGCGTTGAAGGCGTGCAGCGGCCTGACCTTGTAGATGCCGAAGCCGACCGTGCGCACGATGCGCCATCCGCCGGAGAGGATGCCGAGCGTGATCGCACCGGCGCAGGCGAGGATCGTCCACAAGGGCACCTCGAAGCTGGTGATCATGCCGCCGGTCAGCAGGACCAGGGTGATGATGCCCATGCTCTTCTGCGCGTCGTTGGTGCCGTGCGAGAAGGCGAGGAGGGCGGCGGTCGCGATCTGGCCGCGGCGCAGATAGGCGTTGACGCCCGGCCGCGCGCCGCGCAGCAGCACGCCGGTCACGCGCTGCAGGGCAAAGCCGACCCAAAAGCCGATGATCGGCGAGAGGATCAGCGCCAGCAGCACCTTGGTGACGCCGTCCGCATGGCCGTGCAGCGCCAGATCCTCGAAGCCCCAGACGACATGGTCGGCACCGGTCGAGACGACCACCGGTCCGACCAGGCCGCCGACCAGCGCGTGGGACGAACTGGAGGGAATGCCGAGCCACCAGGTGCCGAGATTCCAGACGATCGCGCCGAACACGCCTGCCAGGATGATGACCAGGGAGGCGACGCCGGCGAGCGTGCCCAGGTCGATGAACGTGCCGATGGTGTTGGCGACCGCGGTGCCGCCCAGAAGCGGTCCGAGAAATTCGAACATGGCGACCAGGATCACCGCCTGGATGGGCGTCATGGCGCGCGAGGCGATCACCGTCGCGACGATGTTCGAGGCGTCGTGGAAGCCGTTGGTATAGTCGAACAGAAGGACGACGGCGATGGTCGCAACCGCCAGGCCTGTCACGATCTCCATCGGGTTCCTCCTCGGCCAGCGTGACAACGGCCGCTCACCTTGTTCACGCCCAGAACGGCGAACGCCTGGCGAAGGCCGACCAGTCACGGATCAGCTTCGGCTCGAGGTCGGCGACACCGCGGGCATGCCAGCCGATCACCATGCCGGCGGCGCGGCGCAGGTCGGTTTTGCCGGGCTTCGCCGTGAGGTCGTCCAGCAGCGTTCGCGCGACGGCGACGTCGTTCAGATGGCCGAGATCGTTCTGCAGCGTCTTCAGGCTGCCGACAAACGGCTTGACCGCCGTCTTCTGAAACAGCGGCGCAAAGAATTCGAGCGCATAGCGGAGCTTCTTGAGCGCGATCCGAAGGGCGTGACGTTTCCCGACCGGCAGATCGGCAAAGCCTTCGCCCTGCTGAAGGGCCTTGCCCTGCCGGGTGGACAGGAGCTCCGAGGTGAACGCGGTGACCGGAAGCTCGCCCAGTGCGGCCTGTTTCTGGCTCCGCGCCTGCCGCCAGGCGCGACCCTCGAGCCACGCGCCGAAGCGCAGCAAAAAGCGGTTGTAGGGGGCCCCCAGAAGGTTCTTTCGCAGGGCGCGATAGGCTGCCGCGCGGCGGGTTTTCGCCCGCGCGCAAAGTGTGCTCAGCTCCCTGTCCTCGGGTTGCGCGTGCATGACCGGAGCCAGGAGATCGTTCAGGAACACGTCCCAGTCGCGGGCCGGGCCGAGATAGTCTGCGGTCTGCCTGGCGTCGGCTCGCAGCCAGTCGAGCTCACGCTTCGGAATCAGCTTCTTGAAGATCGAGAGCGTCGAGCGCAGACGTCGCAGGCCGACACGCATCTGATGCACGCCCTCGGGATCCCGGCCATCGACGGCGGCCGCCTGGTTGGCCAGCCACTGCGCGAAGCAGCTCTCGAAGATGGCCGCCATCGCCTGATCGACGGTGTCGTCGGGCGTGATGTCGGGCGTCGTGGCTTTGTGCCAGGCCGGTGCCTTGCCGGTGATCGCGCTGAAGGCGCGGTTCGATTTCGAGCGGGTCTCGATCCGAAGCGGCGCGCCGTCCTGGAGCTCCAGCGCCAGGTCATAGAGCGACGCCAGCTCGCCTTCGAGCAGCTCCAGCTCGATCTCGGCGATCGGCAGGCTGGCCCCCTCGGCTTCGATCACCCCGAGATCGAGGGCTGCCTCGATCTCCGCCCGTCCGTCCGGTCCATCGACCGTCAGCCGACGGGTCCGGCGCCGATAGGTCGTCTCGAAGGCCGTCGTCAGATCACCCTCACTGACGGTCTTCACGATCAGCCGACGCGCAGGCTTGGGCAGGGCATCGAGGTCCAGCCGATCCTCATCGAGCGGCACTTCCCACTCGCCTCGTTTGAGCAGGGCGCCGTGGGCGTCGTCGCCAGCCTTCAACGTCTGCCGACAGCCCCTGGCATCCTTTCTTATGCGAAGCGCCAGACCGCGCGTATGAAGACGGTGATCGGGCGTGTCGACGTAGCGGTTGACCAGGTCGACCTCTGCAGCGCCGTCGGATCGGGAAGCCAGGGGCTGGGAATTGAAGACTGCCTGCAGCGTTTCCGCCTCGCCGGTCAGGCGAAGCTCATGCTCGATCGCACGCGCAATGTCGACGGCGGGCCGCCTGGTTTCCTTGCCCATGGCGCTCTATCCTCATGTTTACCAGCCGCCGAATTGGGCGACCGACCGGCCATCGATGGCCCGACAGGTGATCCATGATGGCACCACAAGCCCGCCTAGTCGGAAAGTGCCAACCTCTCGTTCAGCAGCATTCCGAGCTCGGGCCTGGCGCTTCGGCGCAAGAGGTTGAGGGCGCGAACGCCGCAGAGCTTGCTCACCAGGTCGACCGCCGATTCGGTGTTTGCCGCCGGACCGCAGACCAGATCGGGCTTGCGCCCGAACGCCTGCTGTACACCGAGGACAGCGTAAGGATCGGACGCGCAAAGCACCAGCATTGCGATATTGTTCTCGAGCGCTTCCATGGCGGCGGCGCCGTTATAGGGCTCGAGCGGCGAGGCGCCGGCCTCGGCGACCAGGACGTCGGCGCCCGACGTGGCAATCATCGACAGCAGCCGGGTGAGCGCCGTTCTGAACGCCTCGGGCGCACAGACCGTCGAGGGCAGCCCGACATCGACGAAGTCGACGATGCGATCGGCACCGGCGTCGCCGAGGCTGAGCACGTCCCGATAGCGGGCGGCCCCGGTCAGCTTAGCCGCCGCCACCTTCAGCCCGCGGCGTTTCAGCTCATGGACGATCACCCGTCCCGATGCGGTCTTGCCCGACGACATGGAGGTGCCGATCAGCAGAACGACCGGGATCGCCAGCGCCACGGGTTCGGGCGTCCGGGCGAACTGGCCCATCGTCACCTTGTCGTCGCGCATCACATGCCCGAGATAGCGGAGCTGCATGAGCTCCGGCAGCAGGGGCGAGACCGAGGTCGCCTTGCCGAAGAGGCCGGCCGCAGTCAGGGCATGCAGGGCGAGATCGTCCTCGATCCGCTCCCAATCGCCCACACCTTCGAGGGTCGCGGCGCGCTTGCCGAAGGCGCCGATGACGACGTCGCCGTCGAACACCTGGCACATGCGGCCGGACACCAGCTCGACCTGGTAGAGAGGTCCCGGTCGGCCGACCACCTCGCACTGCACGTAGTCCCCCGTCGCCCAGCGCTCGCGCGGCAGAGGCCGGCATGCGAAGTCGCGGTCGCCGAGATCGCCGATGCGCGTGACCGAGCTCAGAAAAGGCGGCGTCATGTGGCGGCCTCGCCCGGTCTTGCGTGGTCGGTCGCAGGCGCCAGAAGGAGCAGTGTCAAAAGCGCGGTCCGTTCCAGCGTCTCGTCGAGATAGAGAAACTCGTGACTGGCATGGGCGCCGTCGCCGACCGGGCCGAGCCCATCGAGGGTCGCGGTGACCTGGCTCGTGGTGTTGCCGTCCGAGCCGCCGCCCGCGAGTCCTTCGCCCAGATCCATCTCCAGCTCGCCGGCCAGATCCCTGGCCAGATGCCAGAGCTGGCGATTGCGCGGCGTCGGTTCCAGCGCCGGCCGGCCGATGCGGCCGTCGATCTCGAGCGCGGCACCGGGAACGGAGGGCTGCAAGCCGTGGATCGCTCGCTCGATGCGCTCGGCGTCCGCCTGGCTGCGCACGCGCACGTCGACCACGGCCGTACTCTCGGGCGCCACCACATTCGGCCGCAGACCGCCTTCGATCGTGCCGACATTGACGCTCACGCCGCGCTCGGCGTCGTTGAGCGCGAACAGCGCCTGCACCACGTGGGCGAGCTCGAGAATGGCGCTCGCCCCCTTTTCCGGATCGAGGCCTGCGTGGGCCGCCCTGCCTTTGACCTTGATCGTGAACCGGCCGACACCTTTGCGCGCCGTCTTCAGGCGGCCATCCGGCCCGAGCGACGGCTCGAGCACGAAGACGCGGTTCATGCGCGCGGCGAGCCTCCGGATATGACGGGTCGACTCGCGGCTGCCGATCTCCTCGTCCGCATTCGCGAACACGACCGGGACCACGGCCGGATCGAGACCGAAATGCCGGATCGCGTCGAGCGCGAACATGATCTGGGTGATGCCGCCTTTCATATCGTAGACGCCGGGGCCGCGAACGACGTTGTCCTCCGCCTCGAACGGCATGTTCTTCAAGGTGCCGATCGGCCAGACGGTGTCGTAATGGCCGAGCAGCAATTGTGCGGGTTTTCCCCGCATTGGGCGTTTCGGCCGCGCGTAGAGATTGCCGCCATGATGCCGTCCGGCAAGGGCGAGGGTGCGAAAGCCGAGGTCTTGCAGGCGCTCCGCGATGATCCGCTGCAGCGGTTCCTGGGCCGAGGGGACGACCGAGGGGGACTCGGCGAGGGTCAGCTTTCGCAGAAACGCGACGAAATCGGCCTTCCGGCTGATCAGATAGTCAAGGATGTCTGCGCCTGGCGGACGTTGCAACACGACCTCTCCCTCGGGGCCTCACCTTCCTGGATCGGCTATCGCTTCATGCCTTTCGGAAAAGGAAAGGAGCGGGTTTCCTCGATGACGGCGAAGCGGCCGGGGCTGACATAGGTCAGGAGCGGCCCCTCCTTCACCACGTCCTGATCGTCGCGCTCATGGGCGCGGAGATAGGCCGGATCCACCCGTGCCGCGATCACGCGGCCGATGATCAGGCTGTTCGGACCGAGATCCTCGACGCAGCGCTCGAGCTCGCACTCCAGGTAGAGATAGCCGTCCCTGACGATCGGGCAGTCGACGCCGGGTGCGCGAACCGTGTTGACCAGAGCGAGGCTCGGCTTCTCGCCATCGTCGCAACGCGGCGACGCGCTCAGGCTGGTTTCCAGCCATTGGGCCGGCTTCGGGTAGGTCACGGCGAACACGCGATCGCGTGCGATGTTCCGATAGGTGGCATGGCGCGGCGTGCAGACGAAGCCGAAATAGTTCTGCCAGCCCATCGGTCCGGCCATGTGCTTGGGCGCGACATCGTCGCTGCCATCGGCCTCGCGCGTCCCGATCAGGACGAGCGGCGCGATGGTGAAGAAGCGATCCCAGATCGGCGCCTCGACGCCGAGATCGACAAGCCCGTCGCGCCCGGGCGGATGAAACTTCTTGGCTTGAACCATGACGAAATTGTTCCGTTAAGTGCTCCCCTGCGAGCACCGGCCTTTGTGCGGCCTGTGCGTATTCTCCGGTATTCTAGGGCGTTCCGATCGGCGCGACTTGACGTAGCGCAAGATGGGGTTGGGTCTGCGTTTCTTGACGTGGATCAAGACAACCGCCGTTGATCGATTGTTAAGCTTGTCTGCTTATGGTCCTTGCGGGGAGCGGCGAGGGGGGCGGATCGGATCGTCGGTCCACGGGAGGCTGGGTCTGAAGGATTGGCTGATGGCATCCGCTTGTGACGAACGATAGGAAATCGGGGGCACGTCCATGATCCGCCGCATCGTCCTGCCGGTCATTTTCGCCCTCCTGGTCTACGGCTTCTGGATCAGCCCGGACTTCAAGGAAATCGCCGCAGGTATCGCCATCTTCCTGTTCGGGATGCTGTTTCTCGAGGACGGCTTCAAGGCGTTCACCGGCGGGGTTCTGGAAAGGCTGCTGAGCCGGACCACGGACCGGCTCTGGAAGGCCATTTCCTTCGGGGTGGTCTCCACGACGATCATGCAGTCGAGCTCGCTGGTGTCGGTGATCACGATCTCCTTTCTGGGTGCGGAGCTGATCGCGCTCGCCGCCGGCATCGGGATCATCTTCGGCGCCAATATCGGCACGACCACAGGCGCCTGGCTGATCGCCGGCTTCGGGCTCAAGGTCAAGATTTCCGCCTATGCCATGCCGATGCTGGTTTTCGGCATCATCCTGGTGTTTCAGAGCCATCGCTCGCTCAAGGGGATCGGCTACATCCTGGCCGGCCTCGGCTTTCTGTTCCTCGGCATCCACTACATGAAGGAAGGGTTCGAGGCGTTCAAATCGACGATCGACCTCACGCAGTTCGCGCTGCCCGGCTATGCCGGCCTGTTCGCGTTCACCGGCATCGGCATCTTCGCGACCGTGGTGATGCAGTCCTCGCACGCCACGCTGGTGCTGATCATCACCGCGCTCGCGGCCGGACAGATCACCTATGAGAATGCGCTGGCGCTGGCGATCGGGGCCAATATCGGCACGACCGTCACCGCGATTCTCGGCTCGCTGAGCTCCAACTTTCAGGGCAAGCGCCTGGCCGCCGGGCATCTGATCTTCAACCTGATCACCGGCGCGATCGCGATCGCCTTCATCCATCAGCTGGTCTGGGCGGTGGACAATACGGCGGCGGCGGTCGGCATCGCCGCCGACGACCATACGCTGAAGCTCGCGGTGTTCCACACCATCTTCAACGTCATCGGCGTCGCCGTCCTGACCCCCTTCGTGACCCCGCTGGTGCATCTCCTCGAACGGGTCATCCCGGCGCCGGCGATGCTCGACGTCGCCGAGCCGAACTATCTGAACGACTCCGTGCTCGAATTTCCGGAAACGCTGCTGGAAGCGGTGCGCAACGAAGCCATCCACCTCTACGACAACGCCGTCGAGATCATCGCGCATGGCCTCAATCTCCATCGCACGCAGATCTTCGGCGAGGACGACCTCGAACGCCTGGTGGAAAGCGAGCACGGCACGCTGAGCTTCGATCTGGACGCCGTCTACGAGCGCAAGGTGAAGGTTCTCTATGCGAAGATCCTGGAGTTCATCTCGCGCGCGCAGGGCTCGGTGCCGACGGAGTTCGCCGACCAGCTGTTCGCGCTCCGGCAGGCCTGCCGGCAGATCGTGAAGACGGTCAAGGACATCAAGCATCTGAGGAAGAACATCAGCCGCTACATCGTCGACAAGGATAGCGACATCCGCCGCGAATATAACGACCTGCGCTTGCAGATCGCGTCGCTGCTGCGCGAGATCCAGGAGCTGCGTGAAATCGAGGAAGACGAGCGCAACGTCATCGATCTCGATGCGTACCGCATCGCGGTGGACGAGGAGAGCACGGTGACGTCGGGCGGGCTTGATGATCTGATTCGCGAGGGCAGGGTGACGCCTGTGATGGCGACGTCGCTGATGAACGATCACGCCTATGTCCACGATGCCGTCTGGCAGCTCACCGACATCGCCAGGGCCTTGTTCGGCTCCAGGGATATCGCGGACATGGAGGCCGAGGAGCTGGTGGGCCTGGACGAGGACGATGTCGACGAACTGTCACAAACTCGTGATAGCGCTTAGCGGGTAGGGTTTTCTGCGCATGAAACTCATGAAAATCTTCAACAGAGACGACTGGAAGCGCTCGAAGAAGGTCAAGGCCTTGAACAAGGTCCTGGACAAGCTCAGGAAGAAGAAGCATGTGCTCGAAGATGCGCTCGAGGACGAAGGCTCCGAGAAGAAGGCGCAGAAGCTGAAGGTCAAGCTCAAGGCCAACAGGCAGCATCGGCACAAGGCCGAAAAGCTGATCCACGAGCTCGACTAGGCCGACAGAGCGCCCCCGCACGCGGCCTGAAGGGCGACGGCGTCAGCGTTCGCCGATCCCATCGACACAGTCCGGCACCAGATTCTGATCCTCCTTGGGCGGACGCACATAGTGGCTGCCCTCGGCCCGCGGCGGCAGCCTGATCGGCTCGGGCGTGATGTCGGCGCCGAGACTCTTTGAAGGTTCGGCAGCCGCCACGACCGTCGGGCGCTAACCCGACTCGACGATGTCGTCGCCGACCGCCGGAATGCGTCGCAGCCGACCCATCACCAGACCGCCCGGCGTGTGAAACTCCCGCGGAGGAAAATAGGGCCGGCCTTCCAATCGATCGCTTCAGCGGGAATCTTTGGCACGCAGAGGCGTAGTGCGAGAAAAATATCGAATCATGGCCAAGGTTGGATGCCATGCGGACCACCCTTCGCCCTATGCTGGCATGACAGAGCCAAGCGGAGAGATGCCTCATGCCTGCGACCCCGTTCATGGACCGTGCCCGTCATTCGCTGATCCGCTACGGCGCCACCTTTCACGACACGGAGATCACGGCCGCGCGCGGATCGCGGGTCTTCCGTGCCGACGGGCGATCGCTTCTCGACTTCACTTCCGGCCAGATGAGCGCCGTTCTCGGCCATTCCCATCCCGAGATCGTCGAGACCATCAACGACATGGCCGGGCGGCTGATGCATCTCCATTCCGGCATGCTGTCCGCCCCGGTCGTGGAGCTCGCCGAAGCGCTCGGTGCGACGCTGCCCGACGGGCTCGACCGCGTGCTGCTGCTGAGCACTGGCGGCGAGTCCAACGAAGCGGCGATCCGCATGGCGAAATGCTGCACCCGCGGCTTCGAGATTCTGGGCTTTCACCGCTCCTGGCACGGCATGACCGGCGGTGCCGCCGCCGCGACCTATTCCGCGGGGCGCAGGGGCTACGGGCCGGGTGTCCCCGGCAACTTTGCGATCCCGGCACCGAATGCCTACCGCCCTCGGTTCGGCGCGGACGGACCGGGATGGCGTGACCAGCTCGCGGACTCCTTCGCTTTGTTCGACGCGCAGTCGAACGGCGCGCCGGCTGCTTTCATCGCCGAGCCGATCCTCAGCACCGGCGGCATTATCGACCTGCCGGAGGGCTATCTCTCTGCCCTCAAGGAGGAATGCACGGCCCGCGGCATGCTGCTGATCCTGGACGAGGCGCAGACCGGCCTCGGGCGCACCGGCCTGATGTACGCCTTCGAGCGCGACGGCGTGGTGCCGGATATCCTGACCTTGTCGAAGACGCTCGGCGCCGGCCTGCCTCTTGCCGCCGTGGTGACCTCGGCAGCCATCGAAGAAGAATGCCATGAAAACGGCTTTCTCTTCTACACCACCCATGTCTCGGACCCCTTGCCGGCGGCGGTGGGGCTGAAGGTGCTGGAGATCGTGCAGCGCGACCGCCTTGCCGAGCGGGCCGCGCGCATGGGCGAGCTGTTTCGCGGCCGGCTGCGCGAGCTGGCCGAGAAGCATGCGCTGATCGGTGATGTGCGCGGCCGCGGCCTGCTGATCGGGCTCGAGCTCGTGGAGGACCATGCAAGCCGCCGGCCGGCGGAGACTGCCGGCAAGGCTGTGAGCGACTACTGCATGCGCAACGGCCTCAGCCTGAATATTGCCAACCTGCCCGGCATGGCCAGCGTCTTCCGCATCGCGCCGCCGCTGACGGTCGAGGAGGCAGAGATCGACGAGGCGATCGACATCCTGGATCGGGCGTTGTCGCTGGCATAGCCGGCTCGCGCCGAGGCTGTCTAGCCGCCGACGGTTCGAAACGCGCTGATGAAGATGGCGGCGAAGATCGCCGACGTGATGACTCCGCTGATGCTGGCGCCCAGCGCATGGGGCAGGATGATCGCATCGGGTGTCACGTCCGAGACCGCTTTTTGCGCGACCTTGGCCGTGGTCGGCACGCAGCTCACGCCGGCGATGCCGATCACCGGGTTGAAACGCTTGCCGGTGGCGAAGTAGAGGACGTAGCCGCCGAGAATCCCGCCGATGCCGCTGATCGTCAGCGCCAGGACGCCGAGGCCGAGCAGGATCAGCACGTCGGGGTCGAGGATGGTGTTTGCCTCGCACAGGACGCCGAGCAGCAGGCCCAGGAAAAAAGTAGCGCCGTAGAGGATCGGTCCGCTCAGGACCTCGGCGAACTTCACCAGACCGCACTCGCGCACGATCACGCCGATGAACAGCGACAGGATCAGCGGGGCGGCCACTGGAAACAGGAGGCAGAGCAGGGTTACCGCGATCACGCAAAACGTGATCTTCTGGCCGGAGGTGATTTCTTTGGGTTTTTCCGGCGGCATCTTCAGGCCGCGGATGTGCCGTGGCACCAGCAGCTTGATGAGATAGGGATAGGCACCATAGGTCAGGCCGAGATAGAGATAGGCGACCACGGTGATCGGCACGAACAGCCTGTCCGACAGCATCAGCGAGGCGAACAGGATCATCGGGCCATCGGCGCCGCCGATGGTTGCGGTCGCGGCGGCGTCGGTCGGGCTCAGGCCCGCCCACACGCCCACCGGCAAGGCGACGACGGTGCCGAGCTCGGCGAACAGCGCGATCACCATGCTGGTGAACGGGCGCGCCATGACGAAGCCGACATCCAGCAGCACGCCGATGCCCATGAAGATCAGGCAGGCGATCAGGCCGTTGGCGAAGGTGAAGGTGTAGACCGGCTGCAGCCAGTCGATCTGCAGCGCCTGCATCAGCCCCTCGGTCTGGTTTTCCAGCGGATCGAGAAACAGCGTTCCGGTGACCTGCCCGCCGGTGGCGGGATCGTTCCAGAACAGCACGCCGGCATTGATCGCGACCATGCCCAGCCCCATGGGGATCATCAGCAGGGCTTCGAGGACGCCCTTTCTGCCGAGATAGATCAGGAGCCAGCCGAGACAGATCAGAAAGAGGCGCCCGATCAGGATCTTGGGCTCCGCCGCCATCAGCGTGGCGACGCCCTGGAAGATATCCAGCGGATCAAAGCTCTCCATGGGTCCCTCTATGCGACGGGCGGGGAGGGCGCGCTTGCAAGGCGGCGTCCGCTCAGCCGATGGTGAGCAGGGGTTGTCCGGGCTCGACGCCGTTGCCAACCGCGACATGGATGACCGTGACCTTGCCGGTCCGCCGGGCCGTGACGGCGGTCTTCATCTTCATCGCCTCGATGGTGGCGACCTTGTCCCCTTCCTTGACCGCCTGGCCGATGGTGACATGGATGGCATCGACGACACCAGCGAGTTCACTCACTTCGTCTCCCGGCTCCGCCGCGGGCGGTGCGGCCGAAGCGGGCGCAGACGGCGCGGCCGTGACGTCCGAGGCGATCGCTGCGGACATGTCCCCGGGACCGGGCATGATGGTCGAGGGCCTGTCGGCGACCTCTTCGACCGTGACATCGTAAGCGCGGCCGTCCACGGTGATCTTGAAGCGCCGCTGCATGGATCGAGCTCCCTTATTTTCTTGGTGTTTGGTGGAGGCCGGGCATCTCAATGACGGCGGGGCAGGTGGGAGGTCTGGTGCATCAGGCGTCCCTCCGTTTCCCAGGCATGGCTGCGCCGGGCGTTCTCGATGTGAACGATGCGATGGGCGCCCATCACGGCGTAGATGGCAGCGGTGATCGCCGCGATATCGTCTTCCGTCCGTTTGGTGTCGGCAACCGGTGTCGATGTCGACGCTTCGGGCGCCGGAGCGGAGGGCGCGTGCTTCGGCGCGATCGACAGCACCGCCACGATGCCCTTGATCACGAGGGCGACGATGAGGGAGATCACGATGGCGAGCCCGTACATCTGCAGGGACAGGCCGATCAGATCGCTCAACTCCATGCCATCAGTCTCCCCCTGAGGGCGGGTGCACCTTTGATGGCGCGCCACGATGATGTCGCATCACGGTGCCGGACAGCCTATCTGACGGCATGACCATGTCTTTGATTTATGCCAAGCACCGCCATCAAGGCGGGCGTAGCTCTCGGAGGGTTCGTAACCCTCGGAGGGTTCCCAACCCTCGGTGGGTTCGCAGCCCTAGAGGGGGATGTCGCCGTGCTTCTTCATGGGCCGCATCTCGCGCTTGCTCAGCGTCTTGCGCAAGGACAGGGCGACGACGCTCCGGGTTTCGGACGGGCGGATGACATCCGTGATATAGCCCCGCGACGCCGACAGATAGGGCGAGGCGAATTCGGCGCGATAGCCGGCTGCAAGCTCTGCCCGTTTCGCTTTGGGATCCTCGGCGGTCTTCAGCTCGTTGCGGTAGAGGATGTTCACGGCGCCTTCGGCCCCCATCACGGCGATCTCCGCGGTCGGCCAGGCATAGACGAGATCGGCGCCCATCTCCTGGCTGCACATGGCGAGATAGGAGCCGCCATAGGCTTTTCGCGTGATCACCGTGATCTTCGGCACCGTGGCCGACGCGTAGGCGAACAGCATCTTGGCGCCGTGCCGGATGATGCCGCCGCGCTCCTGCTCGACGCCCGGCAGGAAGCCCGGCACGTCGACCAGGGTCACCAGCGGCAGGTTGAAGCAATTGCAGAAGCGAATGAAGCGCGCCGCCTTGTCGGAGGCGTCGATATCCAGCGCGCCGGCCTTCTGCATCGGATTGTTGGCGACGATGCCGACGACCACGCCTTCGATGCGCGCCAGGCCGACGATGATGTTCTGCGCCCAGCCGGCATGCACCTCGAGAACATCGCCGTCGTCGACCAGACGCCCGATCACCGCCTTCATGTCCATCGGCTCGCTGGAGGCGGCGGGGATCAGCGTCCCGATCTCAGCATCGTCGCCCAGCACCAGATCCGTCGTCGGCCGATGCGGCGGGTCTTCGGCATTGTTGGACGGCAGGAACGACAAGAGCTTGCGGGCCAGCAACACGGCCTGATGGTCGTTCTCGGCGACGAAATGGGCGTTGCCGCTGACCGTGGCGTGCACGGCAGCACTGCCGACCTCGTCCATCTGCGTCACCCGGCCGGTCACCGCCTTGATGACCTCGGGGCCGGTGATGAACATGTGCGCGTTGTCGCGCGTCATGATGATGAAGTCCATCAGCGCCGGCGAGTAGGAGGCGCCGCCGGCGCAGGGCCCGGCGATGATCGCGATCTGCGGGACGACGCCCGAGAGCAGGACGTTGTGGTAGAAGACGTCACCATAGCCGCTGAGCGCGTCGACGCCTTCCTGGATGCGCGCACCGCCGCTGTCCTTGAAGGCGACCAGCGGGATGCCGGTCTTGAGCGCAAAGCGCATCGCCTGGACCATCTTGGTGGCGTGCATCCTGCCGAGCGTGCCGGCGGCGACGGTGAAATCCTGGCTGAATGCGGCGACCACCCGGCCATCGACGCAGCCGGTGCCGACTACTACGCCGTCTGCCGGCAAGTCCTTGCCGTCCATGCCGAACTGATGCGCGCCGTGGCGCACATGGGCGCCGATTTCCTGGAAGGTGCCGTCCTGAAACAGCGCGTCCAGACGCTCGCGTGCGCTCAGCAGGCCCTTCTCGTGCCGCGCCTCGACCTTCGCCTCGCCGCCGGCGGCCATGACCGCATCGCGCCGCTTGGCGAGATCGTCGAGTAGCCTCTCATCTATCGCCATGGAGATGCTCGCCGTCAGAGCCGCAGTAGAGTAAAAAGCCTAGAATAGCAGCCTATCGCCGACAAGGGCGTCTCCGCCGACATGGTCACTGATGGCCAACTGGGTCGAGCCTGATCACAACATCTCAAGCGGCGTCGGGCCGGAAGGTGGTGGAAAGGCTCGATCGAGCGCAGCCAGATCATCGTCCGACAACGTAACGTCCAGTGCGTGACGGTTGTCTTCGACATGGCGCAGCTTTCCGGCTTTGGGTATCGCGATCACGCCGTCCTGGTGGAACAGCCATGCGAGCGCGATCTGGGCGGGCGTCGCGTCATGGGCCTCGGCAATTGCGATCAGCTCCCGATGCGCGAGGAGACGGCCCTGTTCGATCGGTGAATAGGCCATGATCGGGATGTTTCGGCTTCGACACCATGGCAGCAGATCGAACTCGATCCCACGTCGACTAAGATTGTAGAGCACCTGGTTGGTCTCAACAGCGCTTCCGCCGGAGATGCCGACAAGCTCCTGCATATCATCGGAATCGAGATTGCTCACGCCCCAATGGCGGATCTTGCCGGCGCCGGCGAGCCGGTCGAAGGCCTCGATCGTTTCGGCAAGCGGCACATGGCCTCGCCAATGCAGGAGGTAGAGGTCGATCCGATCCGTAGCAAGCCGCTCGAGGCTCCCTTCGCAGGCCGCGATCGTTCCTGCACGCGTCGCATGGCTGGGCAGAACCTTGCTGACCAGGAAAACGTCATCGCGGCGATCGCGGATAGCCGTGCCGACCAGACTCTCGGCGGCGCCGTTGCCATACATCTCCGCAGTGTCGATCAGCGTCATCCCGAGATCGATTCCCCGGCGAAGGGCCGCGATCTCCTCCTCTCTGCGCTCGGGACGGTCGCCCATGAACCAGGTGCCCTGGCCGAGCGCCGGCACGGCCTGGCCGGAGGGCAGGCGGATCGTTCGTTCGGTCGGCGCGGTCATGATGAGGTCCCCACGGTTACAGCCGCCTTGTTCAGGAATCAGAACCTGCATCCGCATTCCGGTTTCGTCCACCGGTGCCATGATTTTTCTCATGAGCAGCCGCGGGTCGGCATCAGGAGGTTCAGCTAGCCAACGACGACGACATCAAGACGTCCGTGTTGCCATGTGATGCGGCGGTCGGCCGGCATGGCAAGGAGGGCCGTCGACAAGGCATCAGCGAAGGTGGCGCGTTTGGCGATGACGCTCACGGGTTTTTTTGTCGTTGACGGCCTGCCTGTCGCCGGATCGAACAGGTGGTGGAACTGGCCACGCCGATCGAACCTTGTTCCGGCTGGGCTGGACGTGGCGATTGCACGGTCGGTCAGATCCAGCGGACCGGCTGGAGCTCCCTCGATCGCGACCCGCCATGGCCGGCGGTCGGGGCGGCTGCCGAGGGTGCGGATTTCGCCGAGGTCGACCAAGGTGTTCTCGATGCCGTGCGCGCGCAGGAGGTCGGCAACGCGATCGGTGATGTAGCCTTGGGCGATGCCGTTCAGGGTGACGCCCATGCCGGGACGGGCGAAGCGGATCATCGAGGGCGAGATGTCCATGGCGCGGTAATCCACCAGGCGTCTCGCGGCAGCGATCGCCGCTGGCGATGGCCCGTCAGGATCAGCGTCCGGCCTGGCGAAATGTTCGGCATGGAGACGCCAGAGGGGCTGCACGGTGACGTCGAAAGCGCCGCCCGTCAGCGTGCTCACATGACGCGCGGTGGACATCAGCGCCGTCATCTCAGCGGAAGGCATCTCAAGCAGGCCATCGCGGTTCAGTCGCGAGATCTCGGATTCCGGTCGATAGAGGCTGAAGATGTTTTCCAGGCGCTCGATCTCGCCGATGGCGAGGCGGATCAGCTCCTGTGCCGTCGCCTCGTCTGGGTGCACCAGGATGATTTCGGCCCTGGCGCCGAGCGCCGTTCCCCGCCAGCGCCAGCGGGGCACCGTGGCGGTGCGGCCGTTACCAGGCAGAAGCGCCGTACCAGCGGCGGCGATGACGGTGAGCAGGCGGCGGCGGTTCAGGGCGGTCACATCGTTACTCCCGCTGCAGGCGGATCGGCCTCGAACTCGGTAAAAATATGATCGGGCGTCACCTCCTCGAACGTCACGACTTCGCCGCCATGGCGTATGGCGAAGGCGTCCGCCTTCTTCCGATCGGCGAAGGGCACGAGCTCGGGCAGGCCCATGCCGCCGGTGGCGTCGCTGCCGAGCACGTAGAGCGCCGCCTTCGCGTCCACCCAGGCGCCCGGCCGGATGATGCTGACGTCATCGCTGGCGCCGGTGTCGCTGACATAGATCGCGCGGATGTTCTGGTTCTCCTCGGGCAGCATGGTGTAGGCGAACATGTCGCGCACCGAGGGGAACCAGGCGGGCTCGGCGGCGTCGCCTGCAAAGATCTGCGCCTTGGGGCCGGGATGTTCGGCGAGGGTCATGCTGCAATAGTAGCCGGTTGCGTCGCTGGTGAGCTCGGCGGGCGGTGGCGCCGCCACCTGGTTGTTGTCGCAGGCTGTGAGCAGCGTGAGACATACCGGGACAAGTCGGAAAAAACTCATGGCGTCCTCCGTTGCAGGAGCCGGGCAGCGAGGACGAGGGGGGCGAGCGTCCAGGCGACGAGCGCCAGCAGCGGCATGATCGCGGGGAGCGCCAGTTGATCGGCGAGCCCGGCCATGCCGGTGAGCATGGCGCTGTCCGGCAGGCTGACCAGGTTGTAGAGGCGGTAGGCGTCGGCTGGATTGGCAAGGAGAAGGACGGGCAGCGTGCGGCTGCCGATCCAGTCGCCCTGATCGGCGACCAGGAGTCCCAGAAGACCGAGATCGTAGAGGAGGACGAGGCCGAGCCAGGCGGCGAGAGCGAGACCGGCGGCGGCGCTGGTTTCGGTGCAAAGCGCGCTGATCGCATAGCCGATGGCGAGGAAGGCGAATGCGAGCAGGAGCGACGAGCCCAGCATGCGCAGGAAGATCGTCAGACCGGAGGCGCTGCCGCCCCATAGCACGAGGGCGGCGAGACCGTAGCCGATGAGGGTCGCGAGGACGAGGACGAATGCATGCCCGAGAAATTTGCCGGCGAGAAGCTGCCAGCGCGGCATCGGGTAGGTGAGGAGGAGCAGCAGCGTGCCGCGTTCCTGCTCGCCGGCGATGGCGTCATGGGCGAGAAGGAGGGCGATCAGCGGCAAAAGGTAGATGCTGAGGCTGGCGAGGCTGACCGAGGTCGCGGTCAGGTGATCGACGCCGGTGGTGCCGGCTGGCGCCGTGCCGAGCAGTGCCAGCGCGAGCGCCAGGGCGGCAAGCAGCAGGACCGCCAGCGCGACCCAGCGATTGCGCAGTCCGAGCCGAAACTCGTTGGCGGCGAGTGCGGCGACGGCGTTCATGCCCAACTCCCGTCAACGCCGTCGCCCGCGGCGACCACGTAGAGGTCGTCGAGGGTAGGTTGGATCAGCTCGATATCCTCGATCGCGTCGCCGAACGCAGCGATCTGGTGGAGGGTTTTCATCTTGTCGGCCATGAGCACGGAGAGGCTGACGGTCTGGCCGTTGATCGACTGGCCGTTCAGGGCGGCTGCGACATGCGCGCGCTCGGCCTCGCGCACGGCAAGGCGGATGCGCAGCGGCAGGGCCGCCTCCTGCCGGAGTTGCGAGATCGGACCGCAGGCGACCAGGCGGCCGTCGCGCATGATGGCCACGCGGTCGGTGCGTGCTTCGAGTTCGGTCAGGAGATGGGAAGAGAGGAGGACGGTGGCGCCTGAGGCGGCCAGCTCGTCGACCATGGCGTAGAAGCTCCGGCGCAGCAGGGGATCGAGGCCGCTGGTGGGTTCGTCCAGGAGGAGGAGCTTCGGTTCGCCGAGCAGCGCCTGGGCGAGCCCGAGGCGCTGGCGCATGCCCTTGGAGTAGGTGCGGATGCGTCGGTCGGCAGCATCGGCGAGGCCAACCTTGTCGAGGAGCGGCGCGACGCTTTTCGTGCCGACGGCTTTCAGGCGCGCAAGCAGGGTGAGCGCTTCGCGGCCGGTCATCGAGCGATGAAAGGCGATGTTCTCCGGGAGAAAGGCGACGTGCTTCCTCGCGCGATCGCAGCCCGGCCAATCGCCGAGGACCGTGATGTCGCCGGCGGTCGGCGGCAGCAGTCCGAGGATCATCTTGAACAGCGTGGTCTTGCCCGCGCCGTTATGGCCGATCAGGGCGAGGCGCTCGCCGGCGTCGATGTCGAGCGTGACGCCATCGACCGCCCGCTTGTCGCCGAAGCGCTTGCTCACATTGTCGAGTGACAGGACACCGCCGCTCATCAGCTCGCTCCCGCCAACGCAATTGCTGCACGATCCGGCGATACCATTAACGGAAAAGTATCGATCACGCCGCCGGGGTAGAGGGCGGGGAACTGGGTCTGCACCCAGCGGAGGAGCTGCACGGCCGGGCTGTTGATCAGGAGCTTGGCGAGCGGGTGGGTCCAGAGCACCTGATCGACCATGTCGTTCGGGCGATAGGCGCTGTCCGCGATGCCATCACCGTCGAGATCGAAGGCGGCGTGGTCGCTCCAGTAGTTGCCTCGGTCGTCGACCGACCAGTCGAGCCAGCGCGTGCCGACATATTTGACCTGTGTCTCGTTGCCTATGAAGGCGTTACCCGTAAAGTCGTTACGTTCCGAGCCGCCGGTGAAATGCACGCCGATCGGACAGCCTTCGAACCGGTTCTTTTCGAACCTGTTGCGATTGGCGTTGTAGATGAAGACGCATTTCTCGCCGCCGCGCTCGACGACGTTGCCGGTGATCTCGCTGTAATTGGCGTAGTTCAGCATGATCCCGTGATCGCGATCGTCGATCGAGACGTTGTCGTGCACGCTCAGGCGGTTCGAGTACATCAGGGCGTAGCCGATATGGTTGCCGATCGACATGTTGCCCGAGACCTCGCTTTGATCGGTGTACATGTAGTGCACCGCAAACCGCAGTTTCTCGAACCTGTTCCCGCGGAAGACGTTCTTCTTGCTCGTATTGACGAAGATCCCGTCCCGACCGAAGCGGAAATCATTGTCTTCGACAACAGAGCCCGGCGCGTTCCAGAGATGCACGCCATTGCCGCGCTCGTTCGGGCGAAGGTCCTGGCGGCCGATGATTTCGTTGCTGCGGATGACGACGTCATCGGCGCCTTTGAGATTGACGCCGATCAGGTTGTCCAGAAGGCGACTGTCTTCGATGAGCGCACGATCACCTTCCTCCGTCACCAGCACGCCCGCGTCCATGGTCTCCAGCGACAGGCCCGAGCCAGTGATGGTGACGCCACTCAGCACCACGTCGGGGGCGTCGATGGTGATGACGCTGCCCTTGCCGTCGCCTCGGATGATCGCGCCGTCGACACCGCGGATGGTCAGCGGCTTGTCGACGACGACACGGCCTTCATAAACGCCGTTTTGAAGTTGGAGGGCAGCGCCCTCCACGGCTTGACTTTGGGCCTGGGCCAATGTGCCGGCGCCGGGTGTGACATTAACAACCGTCGCACCCAGCACCGCAGTCGGCTGGCTCACAAGGAACCAGCCCAGCACCAAGACCAAAGTCCAGCCCAGCATCGCTGATGCTAGGCGGAGCGGGGGGTGACGAACATGCGGCCGCGCATTTCCATGTGCAGGGCGTGGCAGAACCATTGACAGTAGAACCAGTGCACGCCGGGGCGATCGGCGGTGAAGGTGACCGAGGCGGTCGCCTGCGGTGCCACCTCCATGGCGACGCCGTAATTGGCGAGTGTGAAGCCGTGAGTCAGGTCGTCGATGTCGTCCATGTTGGTGATATAGACGGTGACCTCGTCGCCCTGTTTGACGTCGAACGTTTCGAGCGAGAAGTTGGGCGCGACCGAGTGCATGTAGACGCGCACCTTGTTGCCGTCGCGGATCACGTTCTCGCCCCAGTCGAGATCGACGCCGTCGGCTTCGGCCTGCGCACGCGCGTCCTCCCAGGTCGGATCGCTGCGATCCCAGATGCTCGCCGGGTTGACGACGTCACGACGAACGATGATGCAGTCATGGGGTTCGGCGAAGGTCGGGCCATCGTGGATCAGCTTCATCTCGTCGCCGGAGATGTCGATCAACTGTTCGTTCTCGGGCTTGAGCGGGCCGACATTGATGTAGCGGTCTTTCGAGAACTTGTTCAGCGACACCAGCCACTTGCCGTCCGCCTCCTTGGTCTCGCCCATGGAGGTGTGGTTGTGGCCGGGCTGGTAGTGGACGTCGATCTTCTGCAGGATCGGATCGACGTCCTCGCCGGCATACTGTCTGACCGCGGCTTCCAGGTTCCATTTGCAGACCTGGCTGTCGAGGAAGAGGGTGGTGAAGCAATTGCCCCTGCCGTCGAAGGCGGTGTGGAGCGGACCGAGACCGAGTTCCGGCTCGGCGACGATCGCGGAGCGCGGGTCCGCATCCTCCTCGAACAGCGCATCGAGCTTGGTCACGTCGATCACCGAGACGGTCGGCGAGAGCTTGCCGTTGATGACGATGTGCTTGCCGTCGGGCGCGGTATTGCAGCCATGGGGGCTGTTGGAGATCGGGATGTAGCGGGTGAACGCAGAGCCCTTCTGACCGTCGAGCACCGGCACCCCGTTCATCTCGGTATACTCGCCGGCCGCGACCGCCTCCTCGATGCGCTTGATGTTGAAGACGACCGCCCAGTCCTGCTCGTTGGCGGTCATGTCGGCGAGCGTCACACCCTCTTCCGAGTTGTAGCAGGTCGAGACGGCGTACTTGCCCTGATAGTCGGCATCGCAATTGTCGAGATTGCCGTTCACGATCACCTGCCAGGCGACGGTCATGGTCTCGCCGTCGATCGCGGTGAAGATCGCGTGGTATTTTTCCGGTTCGTCGAGGATCATGCCGTCATTCGGGATCGGAATGCGGTGCTCGCCATTGGCGAAGATGTAGCCGGTCTTCGGGAATTTTTGCGGGCGCATGCCGTGGATGTCGGCAGCGTTCGGGATTTCGATGATCTTGTCGCATTTCATCACGTCGCAGCGGATGCGCGCGACCCGGGTGTTGGCCTTGTCGTTGATGTAGAGATAGCGGCCGTCATAGGTGCCGTCGGTGAACGACATATGCGGGTGATGGGCGTCGCCATTGGTGTAGACGCCGCCGCGGGTCGCGAGAAACGCCTTCGTCTCCGGCAGCAGGCCCTCGGTCAGGATCTTCCGGCTTTCGTTGGTGAGACCCCATCCTGTCGCGCTGCAGCGATTGAACACGGGAATGCGCATCAGCTCGCGCATCGACGGCAGGCCGAGAATGCGCACCTCGCCGCTCTGGCCGCTGGACCAGAAGCCGTAATAATCGTCGAGCTGACCGGGCTCGAGATGGCTGGTCTGGCCTTCCTGCGCGGCGGCTTCCTTCGGCAGCAGCGCAGGTGCTATCGCCAGGCCACCCGCACCCGCAACAGCCCCGCCGGCGCCGGCGAGGGCTGCGATCTTTGCCGTGCCGCTCATCAGGGATCGGCGATCCAGACCTCTTTTTTTCAACTCCTGCTCTTTCGACATCGTCAGTCTCCCCTTCGAAGGTTCATGGTCATGGCTCGGCATCGGCCATGGCGGTTACGGGTTTGGAAAGATCCGGCCTGGCGCTCGCCCCGCTCATCCGCGCGAGACGCTCCTTGCGGATGCGCGCCTTGACGCAGACCGGGCATTTCCGGTCGTCGGCGTAGACCACCTGGCAATGCAGGCACTGGAGGCATTCGTTCGGGTTGATGTGGCCTTCCGGATGGATCGACTGGACCATGCAGTCATTCGCGCAGATCTGGCAGGGATTGCCGCAGTCGCGGTAGCGCTTCAGCCAGTCGAACATGCGAAGCCGCCCCGGGATCGCGAGCGCCGCGCCGAGCGGACAGAGATAGCGGCAGTAGAAGCGCTCGACGAACAGGCCGGCGGCGAGCAGCGCAACGGCGAAGAGCACGAACGGCCAGTCGCGCACGAACTTCAGGATGATGGCCGTCTTGAAGGGCTCGACCTCGGCCAGGTGCTCGGCGAGTGCGAGCGAGTAAAGCGAGACACCGAACAGTACGAGAAAAATCATGTACTTTACTGGCCAGAGGCGCTCGTGCAGTCCCCAGGGCAGGCGCCATTGCGGGATGCGCGCGGCTCTCGCCAGACGGTTCAGCAGCTCCTGCAGCGCGCCGAACGGGCAGAGCCAGCCGCAATAGGCGCCGCGGCCCCAGAAAAGCAACGCCGCCGCGACCGCGAACCAGAGCATGAACACCAGCGGGTCCATCAGGAAGTAGGTCCAGCTGAAGTCGGTGAGCAGCGCGTTGGCGAAGGTCATGACGTTCACGACGCTCAGCTGTGCCTGGGCGTACCAGCCGAGCCAGACGAGCGTGAATGTCAAAAAGCCCATGCGCAGCCAGAGCCAGAGGCGTTCATGCCGGGTGATCTGCGTCTGGAAGAAGAAGATGACGGTGAGCAGGGCCAGCGCCGCCGCGAGGATGACGATGTCGACGATGCGATCCCGCCAGATGCGCTGCCAGAGCGCATCGCCGTCAAGCCGAATGTCGGCCTCACCCACTACGGCCGCCCGCTGCAGCTCAGGCCTTGCGCCCGCTTCGACGGAGTCTGTTTTCAGGTACTTGTCCGGCGGCGCATAGGGCAGGTCATACGTCAAGAAAACCTTGTCGGTGGGTCCGGTCGGCCGCTGGACAAGGAGTTGCAGGCGCCAGGGCTCGGCCGGATCGAAGCCGGCATTGGCCGGCACCGTGAACAGATCGACTTCCGTAAAGGCGGGAGCACCCCGCGCCTCGATGCGGCCGAGGCGCTGTTGCTGGCGGTCACGGAAGCGCACGCTGCGCTCGCCCTGGATCAGGTGGATGCGGTCCGAAGATGCCGCCGCGCACATAGCCGGAGCCCTTGAAGGAATAGCGCCCGCGCGACGCCACCAGGATGGCCTGCTCGCCCTCCTTCAGGGCGCTGTTGCAGATTGGCGTATTCGGCATCGCCGAGCAGGCTGCGGCCGATGGTCGGGATGGTGACCAGCGCGGCGTGCAGGTCGATGAACGAGTCGTCCGATGCGCCCGGCTCGGGCTTACCAGGTGCGACGCCGCCGGCCTGGTCGCGAAAGGCCTGGTTGACCATGCCGACATCGAGGGAGAGCCGACGCACCGAGCCGTCGCCGAGCAGGGTCAGCCAGTCCTCGACGTCATCGATGCTCTCGTCGATCACACGCGCCGGGCCGCTCGCCGCCACTTCCGCTTCGAGCCCGCCGAGGCCGAGGGCACGAGCAACCTCGATCGCCGAGCGGGTGATGCTGTCGTCGATCACCATGATGGTGACGGTGGCGCCGGAGATGATGTCGACATCGTGGCCGGCGGCGTCCGGCCCGGTCTCTTTGGTGACGTCGAGCCCGGCATAGCCGGCGATGACATCGGCGACTTTCTTTTCGGGGATGCCGACCAGGACGATCGGCTCGTAATGCTTTACCCGCTTGGCGCCGGTGATCACGCCCGCCTGGTCGATGCCGATCAGCACGTGGATGGGCTTGCCGGAATAGCCGACCGAGCCCGCGAAGTCCGAGTTCAAAAACACCCAGCCGATGGTCTCGCTGCCCCTTTGCGCAGGCGCGATCGGCAGATCGTCGCGCAATGGACCGAACGCATCGGCACCGGGCACGATCTCGCCAGGTTCGACCTTGTCGAGAAAGCGTCCGATCGCGGCGTCCGCAGGTTGAGCCGCCGCCATCGGAGCGATGCAGGACAGCAGGAGAAGGGCGAGGGCGAACGCCTGCAGAGCCGCCAAGCGGCCATCGCCAAGCCTCGTCCCTCTCGCCTTGCCCATGCGGCAACCGTCCTCTCGACGCCGTCGTCCCCGGCACGCTATTCAGCGACGTTTCCGCTGCCGCCTCCTTGACGGTGGTCAAGCCATTGACGGCCTGGGCGGCGCTAGCGTTGGGGCGATCGGCGGAATGCTGCAGGACGAGTTGATGGGCGAAGCTGGCGAGGCTGACAGACGTATCGGCAGGAAGGGGGAAAGGCGGCGGACGCAGGAGCTGCCGCCGATCCTTCGCCACGGCTTTCGCCCGTTCTTCCTCCTGGGCCCGGTCTTTGCCGCCTTCGCCGTGCTCTGCTGGCTCGCTCTGCTTGCCGACCTCGCCGTGCTGCCCGGCGCCGCCGATCCGCTCGCCTGGCATCAGCACGAAATGCTGTTCGGCTTCGCGAGCGCCGTCGTCGCCGGCTTTATCCTGACCGCCATTCCCAACTGGACCGGACGCCTGCCGGTCAACGGCCTGCCGCTCGCCGCCCTTGCCGGGCTCTGGATCGCGGGCCGTATCGCCATGTTTGCAGGCACCCTGCTCGGCAGCGCCACCACGGCTTTGATCGAAGGCACCTTCCTGATCGTCCTCGCGGCCCTGGTCGGGAGGGAAATCGTGAGCGGCGGCAACTGGCGCAATCTGGTGCCGGCCACGCTGATCGCCTGGCTCGCCATCGGCAATGCGGCCTTTCATCTGGAGCATGGCTACGGCCTCGCTCTGGACGGCATCGGCACGCGCCTCGCCATCGCGGCCCTTGCCATGCTGATCGGCATGATCGGCGGACGCATCGTGCCGAGTTTCACGCGCAACTGGCTGGTCAAGCGTCAGGCCGCCGCCCTGCCGAGCCCGTTCGGTATCGTCGACAAGCTGGCGCTGATCACGCTCGCTATCGCCCTCCTTGGTTGGGTGTTTCTTCCCGAAAGCCGAAGCGTCGGATTTTTTCTCGCCGTCGCCGGTGTCGCCCAGATGATCAGGCTCGCCCGCTGGCAAGGTTGGCGCTGCGTCGCCGAGCCGTTGGTGCTGATCCTGCATGTCGGCTATGGCTGGCTGGGCCTTGGCCTGCTGCTGCTCGGTCTCGCCAATCTCGCCTCGCCCTTCAGCGATCTCGCGGCCCTGCATGCCCTTACCACAGGCGCCTTCGGCACGATGATGCTCGCCGTCATGACCCGCGCCACCCTCGGCCATACCGGACGTGCGCTGACGGCCGATGGCTGGACTCTTCTGATCTATGCCGCCGTCACACTGGGCGCGCTCGCTCGCACGATCTCGCCGCTGATCCCGGACGAGACATGGCTGGAGGTTGCCGGCCTGCTCTGGGCGGGGGCGTTCCTGCTGTTCGCGCTGACCTACGGGCCGATGCTGCTGCGCGCCAATCCGAAGCGAGCCGGTGCTTGACGCTTTCTCGCCCGGATGCGTTTTGCACCGTTCGTTTACTTCGTGTTAACCCCATCCTGCCATGATGCCACGGTCTTCCTGGTCCATGCGATCCTGGGAATCCGAGCCTCGCTCCACCTTCTTTGCGGGTGGTCGGATTCCCAGGATCGCATGGACCAGGGAATCCTCCCCTTGTCGCACGTCGCGGTTAAGAAAACGTAAAGGCGGGCCCGGTCGCGGATGCGATCGGCAACGATGCGGGGTGCTCCGGCTCAGCTCCCTCCGGCCGCTTCCTTCAGATAGGCGACGACGTCGGCGATGTCGTCCTCCTTCTTGAGGCCCGCGAACGCCATCTTGTTGCCTTTCACGTACCCCTTGGGATCGGCGATGTAGGCGGCGATCGTCGCCTCGTCCCATGTGATGCCGGAATTCGCCATGGCATCGGAATATTTGAACCCCTCGGCAGCGCCGGCGGGCCTGCCGATGATGCCGACCAGATGCGGGCCGACCTTGTTCTTCTCGGCATCGACCACATGGCAACTCTTGCATTTGTTGAACACCTTCTTGCCCCTCTCCGCATCGCCGTCGGCGACGGCGGCCGTACTTGCCAGAGCCAGAATGATGAGGCTGCTGAGGCTGGTCATGGGTTTGGTCATCGCTTTTCCTCCTCGAAAAATTATTGGATGAGTTGTCGGTAGATCGCCGGCAGCGCGGGGACCAGGCGGTCGATGCGGCTGACCAGGGCGTAGCCCCCGCGGCCGAACAGATAGGGGATGTAGGCGCTGGCGTTGCGGTCGATGGTGACGGCAAACACCGCCGTGCCGGCCTTGCGCGCTTCCTGCACCGCCTTTCGCGTATCCTCGATGCCGAAGCGGCCGTCATAGTGGTCGATGTCGTGGGGCTTGCCGTCGGACAGGATCAGCAGCAGGCGATGCCGCTCCGGGCGGTTCGCGGCGAGGACCTGCTGGACGTAGCGGATGGCGGCGCCCATGCGGGTGTAGGCGCCCGGCCTGAGGGCGGCGATCCGCCGAAGCGGGGCGCCGGCGAGCGGCTCGTCGAACGCCTTGATGCCGGCGACGCGCACATGATGCCGCCTGGTCGAGGTGAAGCTCCAGATGCCGAAGGTGTCGCCGCAGGCGTCCAGGCCGTGGGCAAGCGCGGTCAGCGCCTCCTTCTCGACGTCGAGGACGCGGCTTTCATCGACCCAGGCGTCGGTCGAGAGCGAGACGTCGACCAGCACCGCCGCAGCGAGATCGCGCGCCTGATTGCGGGCGTCCAGGTAGATTTTGTCCGTAACGACGCCCGGTCGCCTGCCGGTCCGTCTGGGCGCGCACCAAGGCGTCCATGTCGAGCTCGCCGCCGTCGAGCTGACGACGCAGGGCCTCGCGTCTCGGCCGGAACGCCTCGAACTGCCGGCGCACATGGCGGATGCGCAGGCGGGCCTCGCGATCGGGCGTCCAGCGCTCGCCTTCCTCCTCGGCCGGGCGCGCGTCGATCGAGCAGTGATCCGGCAGGTAGACGCCCTTCTTGTAGTGCCATTCCGGAAGCGTCACCGGGCCAGCTCCCCGACCCTCATCGACCGCGCGCGCGGCGAGATCCAGATCGAGCTTGAGCGGCGCGCTGATCTTCTCGTCGCTGTCGCCCAACGTGAGCTGATCCATATCGCCGAGCGCCTTTTTCGCAGCCTCCGGTGTCTCCTCGTCCTCGGCGCGGCCGACCTTCACCATCTCCGCAGCGAGCAGCAGAAAATCCCCCTTGTTGACCAAAGTCAGCGGATCGCTTTTTTCGACATCATCCGGCTGCTGGCGAGCAGCGCGTTTACGCTTCGCGGAGTCCTCTCGCGCGCCGCCGGCGTCTGTTTCGGGGCTGCTCGGCGAAGTCGATCGATCAGCGCGAGGTTCAAGAGAATCGCCCCAAAGGGGGACGGCCAGGAAGGGGTGATAGCCGCGCGGGGTCTCGATGCCGGAGAGGTCGAGGGCCTTGGATTCGATCCGAGACATGAGGCCGCCATCGTCGCCTCCAGGCGCTTCGCCGAGCAGGATTCGAACGGCGCGCTCGACCTCGGCCTCCGCCTTGGGCAGGCGGCGGACGGGGCGCAGCCGAAGCGTCCACGCGGCGAGATCGACATAGGTCGACATGAGTCCCGGCAGGCTCGCCAGCACGCGCGCCGTGGTATGGCGGGCGTCATGCAGCCGGACGAGATCCGACCTGAGATCGACGCCGGCGGGCGCGCCGCCGCCCAAGGCGAAGAAGGCCGCGAGCCAGAGATAGAGCTGGCGGTTCAGCTCGCGCTCGGGGAAGCAGGCGATCTGCTCGGGCAGAAGGATGCGCGTCTCGTGCCGCTCGGCGCGATCCAGTCGCTCACGCTCCATGCCAATGCGCTGACGCCAATTCAGGCGGTGGCCACTGTCGCGCGCGCCGCCGGCGACCAGTTCCAGCCCGGCATCGCCGCCGAGTGCACGGAAGAACACCGGGAGGCCGCCCTTGACCTCGTCGAAACCGACGGCTGCGTCATCGAAGTGCGAAAAACTCGCCGCCTCGCCGACCAGCCGATGCCAGAGGCGGCCGACTTTTTCCTCATATTCGAGAAAGTCGAGCATCAGCCCACCAACCATGCGAGCTGCGCGATCTGCCGGCATACCCGTCGTCGAAGGAGCACGTTTGCCAACGGCGTTCCCCAAGTCGATGAGGTGGCCATGCCACCCACGCCACTAGCCGTAGGTAGCTTTGACGAGGTCGAGCAGGCCCTGCTTGACGTCGTCGTCGTCGGAAAGGGGCTCGACCACGGCGGCCTCGAGCGCCATCAGCGGGGCCATGCCGTCCTGGATCAGGGTTGCGGCGTAGACCAGGAGGCGGGTCGAGACCGCTTCCTCCAGATCGACACCTTGGATTCGCCTGAGGCTGGCGGCGAGGTTGATCAGCGGGACCACGCGCTCCATGGCGAGGCCGCTTTCCACGGCGACGATCTCGGCCTCGGCGTCCGGCGGCGGGAAGTCGAAGCTAAGCGCGAGGAAGCGCTGGCGGGTGCTCGGCTTCAGGGACTTCAGGATGTTCTGGTAACCGGGGTTGTAGGAGACCACGAGCATGAAATCGTCCGGCGCCTGGATCAGCTCGCCGGTGCGCTCGAGGGGGAGAAGACGGCGATCGTCGGTCAGCGGGTGGAGGACGACGGTGACATCCTTTCGCGCTTCGACCACCTCGTCCAGATAGCAGATGCCGCCCTGGCGCACCGCCCGGGTCAGCGGCCCGTCGACCCAGACCGTCTCGCCGCCCTGAAGCAGATAGCGCCCGGTGAGATCGGCGGCGGTCAGGTCGTCATGGCAGGAAACGGTGTGGAGCGTCCGGCCGAGTCTCGCCGCCATATGGGCGACGAAGCGGGTTTTTCCCACGCCCGTCGGCCCCTTCAGCAGCAGCGGCATTTTTCTTCGACTCGCCGCTTCGAACAGCTCGACCTCGCGGCCGACCGGTCGGTAGTAGGATGCGGCACCGGCGGCGACGGCCGCATCGTTGACATCGCTCGTCACGGCCGTTGTTTCATCATCGATCGCCTGAGCGGATGCTCGCATCGGGGGATCCTTTACTCGGCCGGCAGAGCTTCGGCGTCGCGCACGGTCAGCTGCTCGCGCACCGGGCCGAACACCGAATAGATGAAGAGGAGTGCGCCGATCAGCACCACCACGCCGGCGCCGAGGCGCATCCAGAAGAACAGAGCGAGCTGGTCCTGGATGTCCATGTAGCTCATGCCCAGCACCCGCTGCAGATGGGTCTGGACGACGCCCGCGAAGGTGAGCGTGAAGGTCATGAAGGCCATGGCCGAGGTCATCAGCCAGAAGCTCCACATGTTGAGCAGCTGGTTGTAGGGCTGGAGGCCGCGCAGGCTCGGCATGGCGTAGGTGATGATCGCGAGATTGAGCATGACATAGGCGCCGTAGAAGGCGAGATGGCCATGGGCCGCGGTCACCTGGGTGCCGTGGGTGTAGTAGTTGATCGGCGACAGGGTGTGCATGAAGCCCCAGACGCCGGCGCCGAAGAATGCGACCACGGGACAGCCGAGGCACCAGAGCAGCGCCGCCTTGTTCGGGTGATCGCGGTGGCTCTTGTAGACGAGGTAGAAGGCCCACATCACCATGGCGAAGAAGGGGAGAATCTCCAGCGCCGAGAAGAAGCTGCCGACCCACTGCCAGTAGCCGGGCGCGCCGATCCAGTAATAGTGATGGCCGGTGCCGAGCAGGCCGGTGAACAGAGCGAGGCCGACGATGACGTAGAGCCACTTCTCGATGATCTCGCGATCGATGCCGGTGACCTTGATCAGCAGGTAGGCGAGGATGCCGGCCATGATCAGCTCCCACACGCCCTCGACCCAGATATGCACCACCCACCACCAGTAGATCTTGTCGAGCACCAGATTGGCCGGGTTGTAGAAGGCGAACAGGAAGAAGATCGCAGCACCCCAAAGCCCGAGCAGCAGCACCTGCGCGGTCGCGGTCTTGCGGCCCTTGAAAAGCGTCATGCTGACATTGAACAGGAACATCAGGACGGAGACGGTGATCACCACCTTGACCCAGGTCGGCTGCTCCAGGAATTCGCGGCCCTCGTGGATGCGGAACAGATAGCCGACCACGGCGGCCGCGGCAGCCAGCACAAAAATCCAGAACTGCACCTGGGCGAGGCGGACGCTGTAGAGCTCCTGCTCGGTCTCCTCGGGAATCAGATAGTAGGTGCCGCCGAAGAAGCCGAGCAGCAGCCAGACCACCAGCGCGTTGGTGTGGATCATGCGGAGAATGTTGAAGGGGAGAAGTTCCGAAAGAAAATTCGGATAGACGTAGACCAGCCCGGCGATCACGCCGAACAGCACCTGCGCCAGAAACAGCCCCATCGCGCCCGCGAAATAGAGCCAGGCTACTTTTTGAGATTCATACCGCATCGATCGGGACTCCCCCCGTGTCTTCTACTCGTTCCTGCCCATCCAACTTCGCTCGACCAAGTCAAGCCTGCGCCGCTGGCGCTCAGCCGGCGTCGTTGGGGGGCCAGCCTTGGGTGTCGATCCGGCTTGTCCATTCCAGGAAATCGACGAGGTCGTTCAGCTCCTGATCGGAGAGATCGAAGTTCGGCATCTGCCGGCGTCCCTCGATGCCCGAGGGCATGGACTGCATCCAGGCGATCAGGCTTTCGCGAGCGCCTTCGGGATCGTCCGGGCCGCCATAGCGCACCCAGACATTGCCGAGCTCCGGCGCGAAGTAGGCGCCCTCGCCGAGGATGGTGTGGCAGTTGATGCAGGCGTGCTTTTCCCAGACCCGCTTGCCGCGCTCGACGCCTTCGGTGAGCCCTTCGCTGTCGGTCGAGTGGGACAGCGCGTAGTAATGGCTGTGCGCGACCATGGCGACGAACACCACGAGAAAGAAGATCGAGCCGCCGTAGAAGATGTTGCGGGCCTGCGCCCTGGTCAGTCTGTCACCCATTGCCCCGTCCGCCATTCCTGCGATTAGCTGCTTTTCCGTCGACCATGCTCCGACGCTAGCGACCGGCCGACGCGCGCGTCCTTGACGGTGGTCAAGGCGGGCATGGCGGGGTCGATCGACGATCGGCGAACGGACCGAAAGGGAGAGGACAGGTTGTCGAAAGTCAGCAAGATCGCCGGCGAGGGGGACGAGGCGCCGTCCGGCAAGGTTCTCACCTTCGAAGCCCCGCATCCCTTCGCCGCCTATCTGCGCATCATCGGCCGGGGCGCCACCATCGGCCGGCCGCTCGACGAGGCCGAGGCCGAAGTGGCGTTCGCCATGATCCTGGGCGGTGAGGTCGAGCCGCTGCAGCTTGGCGCGTTTCTCCTGGTGCTGCGCTATCGCACCGAAGCGCCGAGCGAGCTTGCAGGATCTGTGCGGGCCTCACGCCGACACTATCAAGGCAGTCCGCTCTGGCGGCGGATCTTACTGCTTCCGCGATCGCCGCAGCTGGCGAAGCTCTCATTTCCGTGCTCGCGGCGAAGCTCGCCGCCGGCGCCGGTATTCGCGCGTTCCCGATGATGGGCATCGGCTGGCGAGGCGCACCGGCGACCACGCAAGCGCGCAACCATTCATTCCGCCGATCGTCTGCGGACCTGCGAAGACGGAGGAAAGCACTGCTCGTCAAGAAGGCGCAAAACCAAGCCATCGCCGCCACTTGGAAGCGTTCCTGCCGAAACTCGAGTCGTTGTTCGACCTTCGCCCGGGCACTGCGCCATCGCTGGTGAACTTCGCTTGCGCGAACTCAATCCGGCCAACGCACCCGTCGCAGGCAGTGTGTTTCATCCGACCTACGCGCTTCCCTGCACCTCGCGAAACCACGCTTCTTCGCGCCTGATTCCAGCAACGAGCGATGATCTTCAAAGCGGCGGCGGTGCCAGGCAGCGGAATCCCAGGTCTTGTCGCAGTCGACCCGTCATCAACGGATGGACGATCGATCGGAGATGGAATGGCCGGCGCTTACGGTGCAGCGAAGGCTATCCTTGGCGGGACGAACCGCTGGACGTCAGCCGTCTCGCCACGTTCTGGATCGGCGCGAGGACGGAGCGCCGATCCAGGCCGTGACCGGCACCGCGGCGATGGCGCTGTTGACGCTCGGCCGCGTGAAGGATCGCGAGAGGCGTCGATGATGGGCCGCCGAGTTACGCGGGCGAAGCGTCACCGGCATCTCGGTCTCGCCAGGGACGCTGTCGATCTGATCCAGCAGCAATGGGTCACGCGATGATCGACGCCGATCGGACCGGTGTAGATCGCGTCCGAGTCGACCGTCTTCAGGATCGTCGATGCCGTCCTCTTCGCCATGCTCGCCGCGATCGATGAACAGGCCGACGGCAACGTGGCAAGCGCGGCTTGCAGCGGTTACTTCGACATGTCGGGGTCTGATCAAGGAAGCTGGTAGCACGGCGGTTGAAGATTTTCCGATGGCAACGACCGTTTCGACATGCTTCTTCGAAGGCGCTCCGCCGGATGCTGGGATCGCGGCGCGTGCCGTGGGCGGTGATCAGGAGGTCGGTGTTGGCGGCAGTCCAGCCCTTCGGCGGCAGGTGTTTTTCGCCGGTCTACGATCATGAGTCGGGCGAGAGCAGGATGCTGGCTGAAGTGGCGCGGTGCGATGGCGAGAGGCGGAGCGTCGACGCGATCGGCTCGAGCATTCGGCGCATCGCTTTCAGCGTGCAGCTGTCCGCCATGAGCAGCGGCGCCAGAATGACATCGCGGCCGATGAGATCGGGCGAACACCGAGGAGGACGCGTTCCTTTGAGTGAAGGGACACGCACGTCGGCGAACCGGCTGCTGCCGGCGAGGCGCTTGGCATGCTCGATCGCGCATCCTGCTCAAGGCCGCGATGCCGGGACGCGACCACCATGCCGGGTGACTTCGCCGCTGACCGGCGTCCGGTCAGTGGCTGGTGCCTTCGTCGCGGCTGATCTTCCAGACATTGTATTTTCCGGATGGCTTGACCATGGGGATGCGCTTGACCTCGTCGAGGGTCGCCATGTCAGACGACGAGCGCGCCGTCCATCTCCCAGAGGCTGAGCAGCGCGTGGGGCGCCGTCGCGGTGAACTCGACATGGGCGGTCTTGCCGGGCGCCGGACGGAGCGTCTTGACGATCTCCAGCGTCGCCTTGTCGATGACGTGGACGACGTCCTTGTTGGGGCCGAAGAAGACGTCGACGAAGGCGTAGGGGCTGGCCTCGTGGCTTCTCATGAAGAAGCCCGGGCCTTCGGTCTCGATGGTCTTGATCACCTGCCAGTCCGTCATGTCGATGATGCTGACCGCGTTTTCTTTCAGATGCGGCGTCGCCATGACGCGCCTGCCCTGCCAGTCCCAGCTGATGCCGGAACCGAGATGGGGGAGGCCGGGCAGCGGCAGCTCGGCGATCTCGCGTCTGACGTCGAGCTGCACCACCACGCCGCGATCGCCGTTTCTCGCGGAGCCGATCAGATGGCGGTAGCTCTGATCGAAGAAGAAGTCGTCAAGCGGCTCTTTCAGCTCGGTCCGCCTTATGGGAAACCGGCCGCCGGCGGCGGCTTCGACCATGCCGGCTTCGTGGCTGTGGACGAAGGCGCCGTAGCCTTCGGGCGGCGGGTCGGCGTAGGAGACTTCCCAGAGTTCCGGGATGTCCTTCAGCGCGACGACGAAGCTTTCGCGCGGGGCGGCCTGGTAGACGGCGCTGACGCGTGAACTTTGATCGCCGCGCAGGTCGGTCGCCTCGATAACCTTCAGCGGCGCCAGCGTCGCCGCTTCTAGAAGGACGAGCGTGTGCGGCAGGTAGTTCGCGACCGCGAGCACCTTGCCGTCGGCGGAGATCGCGATGTTGCGCGTGTTGATGCCGGCGCGCACTTCGGCGACGGTTTCGAGACCCCAGAGGTCATAGCGGGTGATCCAGCCGTCGCGCGAGGCGAAGTGGACGAAGCGGCCATCGGGCGAAAATTTCGGGCCGCCATGCAGGGCGTAGCGCGACGGGAAGCGCGTGATCGGCTCGAAGCTGTCGCCGTCCAGGATGGTGACGTGGTGATCGCCGCTTTCGACCACGACGAACAGGTTCAGCGGATCCCCGTCATGGACGGGTGCATCGACAAGTTCTTCTTTTGTAACGCTGCGCGTCGCCTCGATGGCGGCGATGTCGAGCGTCGGCATGTCAGGCAGCGGCTCGAACACCAGGGCGACCAGATCCTCCACTTGCTTGTCGTCGAGCACGTCACCGAAGGCCGGCATCTGGGTTTGCGCGCGTCCGTCCTCGATCGTCGCCGCAGCCTGCTCCGGCTTGAGGCGGCCGAGATTCTCCGGGATCAGCGCCGGGCCAATGCCGCCCAAGCGATCGGCGCCGTGGCATTCGGCGCAGTGCTCACGGTACAGCGCCGTAGTCGCGTCATCACCGGCGATGGCCGGTGCTGCCGTCAGGCCGAGCAAAAGAAAACTAAGCCGAAGCTTTGGCACGGGCCGCCCTCCTCTGCTTGCGGTAGGGGGTGACCGTGAGGCGTTCGCCGCCAGTGACGCCGATCTCCTCGTCGCGGAGATAGCAGGCCGGGTCCTCGGCCCAGGCATCGCCGGTGAGCTGCATGGCGCGCACGCGCGTATTGCCGTTGCAGATTTTTTGGTACGCGCAAGCGGCGCAGCGGCCTTTCACCGGGCGTGGTCGCGCCTTCAGTCCGGCCATGATCGGATCGGAGACGTCCTGCCAGATCTCGGAGAATGGCCGCTCCTTGACGTTGCCGAGATCGTAGTGCCACCAGAAGGTGTCCGGGTGGACGTTGCCGAGATTGTCGATGTTGGCGACGTTCACGCCAGAGGCATTGCCGCCCCAAAGCTCCAGCTTTTTTTCGATGTGCTCGGCGCGCTCAGGAAAACGTTCTCGGACCCAAAGTAAAAAAAAGACGGCGTCGGCGTCGTTGTTGCCGGTGACGAATTCCTTCTTCACGCCGCGCTCGACATAGCGCCAGCAGCGCTCGAAGATCAGGTTCATCGCGTCGCGTGTGGTCTGGTGGTAGGCGTCGTCCTCGCGATAGCGATTGCCGCGGCCGGCGTAGACCAGGTGGGAGAGGTAGAACTTGTCGATGTCCTCCCGGTCCATGAGGTCCAGCATCTCCGGCAGGCTTTCGACATTGCGCTCGGTCATGGTGAAGCGCAGGCCGACCTTGATGCCACGCGACTTGCAGAGGCTCATGCCGTTGAGCGCCGCGTCGAAGCAGCCGTCCTGCCGGCGGAAGCGATCGTGGACCGCGCCGATGCCATCGAGGCTGACGCCGACATAGTCGTAGCCGATCTCGGCGATGCGATCGGCGGTGGGCTCGTCGATCAGCGCACCGTTGGAGGAAAGGCCGGTATAGAAGCCCATGGCCTTGGCGCGTTTCGAAATCGCAAAAATATCGGGGCGCAGCAGCGGCTCGCCGCCGGAGAGGATCAGGACCGGCACGCCGAACGCGCGCAGATCGTCCATCACCGAAAAGACCTGCTCGGTCGTGAGCTCGCCTGGAAAGTCGACGTCGGCGGAGAGCGAGTAGCAGTGGATGCAGTTCAGATTGCAGCGCCGAATCAGGTTCCAGATCACCACCGGCCCCGGCGGCTTGCGGACGCGCAAGGGCGTCGGTTGGATCAGTTCCTGCATGTACTGACTGAGGCGGAACATGGAATTTTCCCGACTAAGAAATCTCGAACGGACCCCGGAGACCTGGTCGCATACCGGCGATCTGGCTCAGGCGGTGAACTCGGTGACGTGGACACTCCACTAGCCGACCAGCCGCAGGCCGGTTTTCTTGAGGATGGCGGTGCTGAAAAGCACGTCATGGTCGCGCGCGGCCTCGCCGAGGAGCGAGGCGATCTGGTCGACTTCGGAGGCGACATCGTCGCGCGACTTGCCATGGACCATGGCGAACAGGTTGTAGGGCCAGTCCGGCAGGCGGCGCGGGCGGCGATAGCAATGGCTGACGAAAGGCAGCGCGCCGACCTTGCGGCCGAGGCGGTCGACGGCGCTGTCCTCGACATCCCAGACCGACATGCCGTTGGCGCGGTAGCCGAGCGCGTAGTGATTGGGCACGGCGGCGATCCGGCGGATCGCGCCGGCGACCTGCAGGCGCTCCAGCCGGTCCATCACCGCCTGCTCGTTCAGGCCGATGCGCTCGGCGATCATGGCAAAGGGACGCGGCATCAGCGGCAGGCCGCTTTGCGTCGCCTTGATCAGGGCGCGATCGACGGCGTCGAGATTGATCGGCTGGTCGCTCATGCCTTCAACCTCAGGTCCAAAAAGTACTCTTCCTCTTTCGGCAGATCGAGCACGGCGAGGCCGGTCTCGGCTTCGATCTCGCCGAGCACCGTCTCGATCTGCTCGGGCCGCTCGGTCGCCAGCACGAACCACATGTTCAGGTGATGGTCGCGGCGATAATTGTGCGCGACCTCGACATGGGCGTTGACCCGCTCGACCACCTCGTCGAAGCGCTCTTCGGGCACGCACATCGCCGCCAGGGTCAGCCCGCCGCCGAGACGGACCGCGTCGTACATCGGGCCGAAGCGGGAGAGAATCCTGCCATCGAGCAGATGCTGCAGGCGGTGGATCACCTCGGTCTCGTCGAGGCCGAGCTCATCGGCGATGGCGGCGAAAGGCGTCTCGCTGATCCGGATGCCGGACTGCAGGCGGTCGATCAGGGCCTTGTCGACATCGTCGATCACGCCGCCGCCTCCTTTCGGTAGCGCGCGCCCCGCTGCTTGAAGCAGCGACGGCTGAACAGGATGTCCCGCGGCGCATCGACAATGCCGGCGGCGACGGCCGCCTCGTCGACCTGGGTCCGAACCTCGTCTTCGTCCCGGCCGTGGATCATGCAGAACAGATTGTAGGGCCAAGCGGGGGGACGGCGCGGCCTTCGGTAACAGAGGGTGACGAAGGGCAGAGCTGCGAGCTTGTCCCCGGCGGCGGACACGGCCTCATCGGAAATGTCGAAAACGACCATGGCATTGGCGCGGTAGCCGAGCTTGCGATGGCGGACGACGACGCCGAAGCGTTTGATCGCTCCCTCGTCGATCAGCGCCTGCAGACGGCTGATGACACGCGCCTCCTCCCAGCCGAGCCGATCGGCGATCTCGGCAAAGGGACGCTCGACCAGCGGCAGGCCGTCGTCGATGGCGGCGAGCAGCATCCTGTCCTGGTCGGTCATGTCCATCGAAGCGGAAATCCGAGATCGATGTGGAAGGCTTCTTCGAGCGGCAGGTCGAGCATCTCGAGGCCGGTTTTTTCGCTGATCTCGTCCAGCACGCGCGCGACGTGCCGCCGATCCTCGCCCGTAACGACGAACCAGAGATTGAAGGCGTGCTCGCGCTGGTAGTTGTGGTTCACCTCGGGGAAGGACGAGACGAGCGCTGCGACGTCCTCGAGCCGTTCGTCCGGCACGGCGATCGCGGCGAGGGTGCTCCAGCCGGCGCGATGGGGGGCGACCACGGCACCGACGCGGGAAATCGCGCCACATTGCTTCAGCGCCTCGAAGCGCGCGATCACCTCCTTCTCCGCAAGACCGAGCGCCTGGCCGATGACGGCGAAGGGATGCTCGACCATGGGAAAGTCTCGCTGGTAGCGATCGAGCAGCGCCTGGTTGATCGGATCTGCGAGCAGGCCGCCCGGCATCAGAGGCCGATCCGGTTGGCGCGGGCGGTGAAAAAAATCCCGCTCGGCTTGTCGACCGCCAGCGTCGCGGTGCGTTTGAACGTTGCGGTGTCGTAGACGTCGACGCGGTCCTCGTCGCGCACCGAGATCCAGACCGCCTCGCCGCGTGGGGTGAACTCCATATGCAGGGCAGCCTTGCCCGGCTGGAAGGTTTTTTCGATCGTCAGACTCGGGACATCGATCACCTGGATGGTGTCGTTGTTCGGATGCGCGAAGTTCACCCAAACCTGGCGACCGTCGGGGCGCGCGACCGCGAACACAGGTTGGCCGTGAAGGGCGACGCGCCCTCGTTCCTCGAAACTTCGTCTGTCGACGACCAGCAACTCATGGCGGCCAACGGCGGGCAGGAAGAGAAAATCGCCGGCAGCGGCCCAGCCTTCGAGATGGGGCATCTTGTAGACCGGAAGCGGCTCCTCGCCCTTGCCGTAACCGTCGAGGATGCGAGTCGGTCCTTTGTCTTCATGCCAGAGATCGAGAAGTGCGATGCCATCCTCGCCAAAAAGCCCGGCGAGATAGTGGCGCCCATCCGGCGTGATCAGGCCATCGTAGGGATTGTCTCCGACCTGCTGAAACTTGCTGATGGTCGGCTCGGTCGAGTCGGAGAAGTCGGCGCTCCAGATTTCGCCGGCGTCGTAGAGGCTGAAGACGAAGCGTTGGCCTGGTGCGTCGACGAGCCCCACGACTTTCGAAGCCGTACCGTCGTCCCCATGCTGCGCGGGGATCTCGTGAACCAATGCCAGGTTGGCATCGAACACGTTGACGCCGCCGGGCTCGTAGTTGGAGACGGCGATCAGCCTGCCGTCCTGGGAGATCGCGCCGCCGATCGAATTGCCGGCCTGGACGACGCGTTTGGCGATTTTTCGTTCGAGGAGATCGACCTTGGTGAGGCCGCCGTCTCGGCCGAAAATGTAGGAAAAACGGCCGCTGCGGTCGAAGACCGCCGACGCGTGGGAGAGATCGCCGAGCCCCTCGATCTCGCCGAGCACGGTTTGGGCGGTGGTGTCGACGATCGCGACCTTGCCCGCTTCCCGCTCGATCACCAGGCCGAGATCGCCGGTGCCGCGCAGCTCGCCGGCATTCGCATTGAGCGCCGCGAACATCAAAAAGAACAGGACGGCGAGAAACGCCAGAAATCCTCTAGTCAGCGCCATCGATGCCTTCCTTCAATATCGTGACCAGCCAGCGCGCCTCGTCCTCGTTCAGGCTGATCCGCCAGGGCGCCATCGGCGTCCCGCGGCGGCCGTTCAGGATCGTTTCGATCAGGAGATCGTCGCTGCGCTCGCCGAGCACATCGGGGCGGAGCGAGGGGCCGAGGCCACCCCTGAGCGTCATGCCGTGGCAGGAGCCGCAGTCATGTTTCAGAAGATGCAGGATTTCGCCTTGACGCTTGCTATCCGGCTCGCCCGCCCGTGCAAGCGCCGGCAGGGCGGCGACGGCAAAGGCGCCCCAGAACAGAACCGCATACCATCGAGCCCGGCGCCGACCGAAAGTCCATGCCGTGGGCATCCCACTGGGCATCCCATCGCTAGGCATGGCCGATCTGCTCCAGGGCGAATTCCGGGACGGCCGTTAGCGCCAGATCGTCCATCAGCGTCACCACCTTGCCGACCACGATCATGACAGGCGATGGCAGATCGGCGGTCCGAAGCTCGTGCGGCAGATCCGCGAGCGTGGCGCGAACGATCTCCTGCTCCGGCAGCGTGCCGTTGGCGATCGCGGCGACCGGCGTCGATCCCGGAAGGCCGTTCGCCATGAGCTGGTGCGCGATCTCCGGCAGGTTCGAAAGCCCCATATAGATGACGAGGGTCGTCTGCGGATCGGCGAGGCAGCGCCAGTCGTAGTCGAGCGGCAGGTCGGTGCGGCAATGGCCGGTGATGATGCGAAAGCCGGTGGCGTAGCCGCGATGGGTCAGCGGGATGCCGACGGCGCTGCAGCAGCCGGATGCCGCGGTGATGCCTGGCACGATTTCGACCTCGATGCCGCGCTCACGCAGATAGAGCGCTTCCTCGCTGCCGCGGCCGAAGACGAAGGGATCGCCGCCTTTTAGGCGGACAATCGTGCGCCCGGCCTGCGCGGTACGAAACAGCAGCTCGTTGATCTCGTCCTGCGCCATGTGATGGCGGCCGGGCTCCTTGCCGACATAGATGCGCGCGGCACCCGCGGGCACGAGATCCAACACGCCGTCGCCAACCAGACGGTCGTAGACCACGGTATCCGCCATCTGCAGAAGGCGAGCCGCCTTGACCGTGAGCAGGTCGGGATCGCCGGGACCGGCGCCGATCAGATAGACCTTGGGCATCTCGTCCACGCCTCCACTTCCTGTTGCCTCGAAGCGTTTTGGAAATGTCGGGACGGCGGCTGGACTTGCTGGGGAAACCGCCGCCCCGAAAAGCCGGCCGACAATCTGGCCGGTGCTCAGTAGACGTCGTTCCGCGTGTTGAAGACGTTGAACTTGCCGGTCGGCGTGATCAGGCGCGGGTCCTTGATCACATGCTTGACCTCGCGGGTGGCGTCGTCGATCACCACGATCGCGCTTTCCTGGTCCTTGGCGTTCCAGACCGAGAACCAGACCTCCGTGCCGTCCTTGTTGTACTCGCCCTGGACGACGCGGCGCACGCCTTCGCTGATGCCGGAAAGCTCGCCCACCGGAACGACCTCGTAGCCGACAGCGAGATTGTCGAGATCGAACACGGCGACCGAAGACGCGAGTTCCGGCTCGGGATTGAGCGGCGTGTCCACCCAGAGGTTTTTCGAGTTCGGATGGGTCTTGATGAACAGCGAGCCACCGCCCTGGCCTTCGATCGTCTGCACCACCGTCCAGGCCTGGTCGGGATGGCCCTCGGGGTCGGTGCCGATCAGTGAGATGGTCTCATCGCCGAGATGGCTGGTCGCCCAGACCGGACCGAACTCGGGGTGCATGAAATTGGCGCCGCGGCCGGGATGCGGCTTGACGCCGGTGTCGATCAGGGTCACGAGCTCGCCCTTTTCGGTGTCGACCACGGCGACCCGGTCGCTGGCATTGGCGGCCACCAGGAAGTAGCGGCCGGTGCTGTCGAAGCCGCCGTCATGCAGGAAGCGTTCGGCCTCGATGTCGGTGACCTTGAGGTTCTTGATGTCCTCGTAGTTCACCATCAGGATGTGGCCGGTTTCCTTGACGTTGACCACGAATTCCGGGTGCTTGTGCGAGGCGACGATCGAGGCGACCCGCGGCTCGGGGTGATATTCCTGGGTGTCGTAGGTCATGCCGCGGGTGGAGACGACCTTGAGCGGCTCCAGCGTGTCGCCATCCATGATCACGTATTGCGGCGGCCAGTAGGAGCCGGCGATCGCGTATTTGTCCTCCCAGCCCTCCATCTTCGAGGTCTCGACCGAGCGCGCCTCGATGCCGACCTTGATCTCGGCGACCGTGGCCGGCGTCTCCATCCAGAGATCGATCAGGTTGATCTTGGCATCCCGGCCGATGACGAAGAGATAGCGGCCGGACGCCGACACGCGCGAGATGTGCACGGCGTAGCCGGTCTCGAGAATGGTGACGATCTCGTAGGTGCCGCCGTCGATCAGCGCGACCTGGCCGCTGTCTCTGAGCGTCACCGAGAACAGATTGTCGAGATCGAGATCGTTCATCGGCGCGGTCGGCCGGTCTTCCGGCGCCACCAGCACATTCCAGGTCGCCTTCATCTCCGGCATGCCGAACTCCGGCGGCTCCGGCGGCTCGTTCAGGAGATAGCGCGCCATCAGGTCGATGTCGGCCTCGGTGAGATCGCCCGAGGTGCCCCAGTTCGGCATGCCCGCAGGCGAGCCGTAGGTGATGAACGCACTCAGATACTCGTAGCCGAGCTCGCGCGTGATGTCGGTGGTCAGCGCCTTGCCGGTGGCGCCGTTCCGCAGCACGCCATGACAGCCGGCGCAGCGCTGAAAGTAGATGTCCTTCGCCCGATTGAACTCCTCGGCGTTCATCTCCGGCACGCCTTCGATCACGCCTGGTGCTTCGACCTCGCCTTCCGGCAGGACGTCCAGGCTTGGCTCGTACTGACCGCCGGGGCTGGTGTCGTGCTTGGAAAGTTCGTCCTGCTTCGGCTCCTGCGCGTCGGCATGGGCCCCCAAGGCCATCGTCAAGACAAAGGCCGCAGCACCGGCCTTCAACATCGTCTTCCCCAACAGCGCCATAGCCGCTCCCCTTTTTGCAAAAGCCCGATTGCCTCCCATCTTGGCGCCGGCGGGAGGGGCATCCTTGACGATCGTCAAGCAGCAGCGATGTCACCGCCTCTAAATTACCTCTTACAGACCGGCCCGCGTTGCGCGGCGGCGGAACCCTTAATCATGGGCGACGGTCCCGATGCAGACCGTGTGGCGGCAGCCGAAGCAACACCATCCCGTGCGGGCGCTCCGCCACCTGCTGTCGGCTCTACTGCTCCTGCCTGTCGCGCTGAACGTCGCCCTGGCCGCGACTGCGCATGACGACTGGCATGCGGTGTTTCCCGATGCGACCGACTTCGGCGAGATGGCAGATACGCCGCCTGCAGCTCCCGCTTTTCGAAATGGGGAGCTGATCGGCTATGTCGCCTCCACCAGGCAGGCGATCGACGCCAAGGGTTATGCCGGTGGGCCGATCGACATCCTGCTCGGCATCGATCTCGACGCGCGTCTGGTCGGTGCCAGGCTGATCGAGCAGCATGAGCCGATCCTGAAAACCGGCGTTCGCCCCGACGACCTCGAAGCCTTCGTCTCAGGATTCGCCGGGCTCGATCTGAACGCGACCCATCGGGTGGTGCGCGCTGCTGGCGCACCTGGCGAGATCGACGCGATCAGCGGCGCGACCATCAGCTCGGTGGTGATCGGCGACGTCATTCTGCGCACGGCGCGCGCGGTCGCCAGCAGCCGCGGGCTGTTTGGCGAAACCACTGGCAGCGTCGCCTTCGAGGAGGACGCGCCCGCGACCTGGGCGGAGCTGGTCGAGGAGGGCTCGATCCGCCATCTCGCGGTCACCGTCAGGCAGGCGAGCGATGCGATCGGCGCACTCGGGGCCGACCTCTATCCGCCGGGTGCAGCACCACCGGGCGATGCGCCGTTCATCGACGTCTTCGCCGGGCTGGCGACGCCGGTGCGGGTCGGAAAGAACCTTTTGGGCGAGCGGCTCTACAACCGTCTGATGAACGAGATCGAGGCCAGCGGCCAGCTCCTGTTCGTGGCGGCGAGCGGCGCCTATTCCTTCAAGGGTACGAGCTATGTGCGCGACGGCGCCTTCGACCGTTTCCGCCTGCTGCAGGGGACGCGCTCCATCGCCTTCGAAAAGGACGATCATGTGAGCATCGAGAAGCTCGCCCTGAACGACGCGCCCGAGCTTCGCGAGATCGCCATCTTCAAGCTCGCCCCCGGTGACGGCCTGCAGGTGACCGAGCCCTGGACGCTCGACCTGCAGGTGAAGCCGATCGGTAAAACGGACGGGCCGCCAGCCAGCTTCATGCTGCCCTACGATCTGCCGGAACGGTTTTTGGCGACGCCGGCGGAACCCGAACCCCCGACCATTCCGCTCTGGCAGGAGGTCTGGCGCTCACGCGCCGTCGATATCGGCGTGCTGATCGCGGCCCTGACCCTGCTCACCGGCATCCTGGTGTTCCAGGATGCGATCGCCGCGCGGCCGAAACTTTATCGCGCGCTCCGTTTCGGCTTTCTCATCTTCGTTCTCCTCTGGCTCGGCTGGTATGCGAGCGCACAGCTCTCCGTCCTGAACGTCTTGACCTTCGCCAAGGCGCTGCTGACCAAGTTCGACTGGGGTTTTTTCCTGCTCGAGCCTCTCATCTTCATCCTCTGGGGCTATGTCGCCGTAGCGCTGCTCTTCTGGGGACGCGGCGTGTTCTGCGGCTGGCTTTGCCCGTTCGGCGCCCTTCAGGAGCTGAGCCATCATCTGGCGAAGCGCCTGCGTCTGCCGGAGCTGCGCCTGCCGTTCGCCTTGCATGAGCGCCTCTGGCCGATCAAGTTCGTGATCTTCCTGGGACTGTTCGCGCTTTCGCTCGGGCCGATGGCCTCGGCGCTCCGGCTTGCCGAGGTCGAGCCCTTCAAGACCGCTGTTGTGCTGCGCTTCGATCGGGCCTGGCCGTTCGTCGCCTACGCGCTCGCCCTGCTTGCGGCCGGCCTGTTCATCGAGCGATTTTTCTGTCGGTATCTCTGCCCGCTCGGTGCCGCCTTTGCGATTCCATCGAGGCTTCGCCAGTTCGAATGGCTGAAGCGGCGCTGGCAATGCGGCCGGCAATGCCGGATCTGCGCCGTCGGCTGCCCGGTCCAGGCGATCCACCCGGAGGGCCAGATCAATCCGAGCGAATGCATCTACTGCCTCGCCTGCCAGGTGAACTATCAGGACGACCATATCTGCCCACCGCTGATCGAACGGCGCAAGCGACGAGAAAAACGCGACGGCACGATTGCAAATGCCAGGTTGATCGACGTGAATTCAAATGATTAGATCGGCGTTGTTCTGCACAAGATCATGTCGTCTGCCGATCTCGCTGTATCGAATGCGTTACGAAATAAAACCAAGGCACGATGAGCGCCATTCGAAAGGGAAGAACGCATGACGTCAGATACGGTCAATCCCGAGCAGTTTCTCCGACGGACGGGCCTTCGTTCCGAGGATCTGGCGCTGCTGCCGCGCGTCCCCTTCCTCGCCGGCCTGAAGGCCGAGGACGTCTACGGTCTGCTCGCTGACGCCACGGTGCGGGACCATGAGCGCGGAGTCGTGCTGTTTGCGCAGGAAGAACCGGCGAACCGCTTCTTCATCGTGCTCGACGGCTGGGTCAAGCTCTCGCGCGAGACGAAGGATGGCCATGAGAGCGTCATCGGCCTGTTCAGCCGTGGCGAGAGCTTCGCCGAAGCGGCGATGTTCGCGAGCGAGACCTTCCCGGTCGACGGCACGGTGATCGAGGCCTCGCGCCTTCTCACCATCCCGGCCGGTTCCTTTCGCCGACGGCTGAGCGCGCGTCCGGAGCTGATGTTCAAGCTCATGGCCGCCATGTCCAATCACATGCGCGGGCTGGTCAGACATATCGAGCAGCTCACGGCCTGCACCTCGGCCCAGCGTGTTGCCGGCTTCTTTGCGAGCCTGTCCGCCGGTGAAAGCGGCACGCCGATCCGCCTTCGTCTGCCGGTCGACAAGGTGCTGATCGCCGGCCGGCTCGGTATGCAGCCGGAGACGTTCTCCCGCGCCATCGCCCGGCTGCGCGAGCATGGCGTGACCGTCGACGGCAGCGAGGTGATCATTGCGGATGTCGAGCGTTTGAAGAAGCTTGCGGAAGGCGAGCTGCGTTAAGTCGGTCGATCGCTAACGCGTCGTCGGCATTGGGAAGACGCTCCTCTGCCTCCGACGCACGCGAAAACGCCCCGGTCCAGGACCGGGGCGTTTCGTAAGCGGGGGAGGCTTGGGAGCTTGTGCTCTTCGGCTTAGCGGGCGTAGCCACCGTCCTGGCAGGGGGCGAACTCGCCGATCGAGCCGATCGCCTGGCAGGCAACGGCTTCGCTGCCCTCGGCCAGGTTGTCGTTGTGCGAGGCGGAGACGGTGTTGTTCAGGGTGCCGTAGACCTCGGTGCCGCTGTGGATGGTGCCGATGCTCTGATAGGCACGGGCATAGGAGCCATAGGCGGTGTTGTAGTTGTCGTCGGCATAGACGTCGTTGTTGACCGTGCCCTGGATCTTGACGCCGCCGGTGTCGGTGGCGAAGGCGGCGCCGGCAGAGGCGAGGAGCATGGTCGAGGCGAGGACGAGAGAAATGCGCTTCATGAGAGTGATCTCCGTTTTCTGTCCGGGGACACTCACCGTCGGTGTCCCTCATGTTCGATCGGTTCGGGATAGGGATCGGCGAAATTTTTTTAGCGATGCCGTATTTTTTCCGTAGCAGGCATGGAGATCGATCGGATGTCTGCGAAGCGGGCGCAGCATTTCCCGGTTTCTCAGCATGTCCTCGTCGATCAAATGGCCCGTATCGCCTGTCGTGAACGCAACCTGATGGAGCGCATGGTCGGACGCCTCAGGAATTGCCGCCGCATCGCAACACGCTGCGACAAGCTCGCCGGAAAATTCCTTGCCGCTTTTGGGATCGCCGCGGATGACGTCGGCCATGGGCTGGCAGACCTCCAGGATCATGGCGATCAACATGGCGACGACGACCAGATTGAAGAGCATCACCAGGGCTCTTAGGGCATCGCAAAAAGGCTGCGAGATCGTTGAGGGACGTCTGATGCCCGATCACCTGCACATGATGATTGCGATCCCGCCAAAACTGGCTGTGTCCCAGGATGCCCGCCCGATCAGGGGCAGGAGCGCGATCCATTGTCGTTTTCAGGATCGTCGGCCAATCGTTTGGCTCCCGATCGCTGAGCAAGCGGACTGAGCGTCGAAGCATGCCACCGATCGGCTGTGACGGGAGCGGCCTAAGTGCCGGCACCCCGGAGACATCGGTCCCATCCCGGCTCATGGCCCCAATGCTCGACGAAGAAATCGATGGCGGCGCGAACCTTGGCAGGGGGTGACCGGTCGGCGGGATAGGCGGCGAAGACGCCGTCGAGCTCGATCGGCGGATGGTCGAGGTCGAGGGTGACGAGACGTCCCGCCTCGATCTCGTGCGCGACCAGAAAGGTCGGTTGATAGACGATCCCCTGGCCGGCGATCGCGGCGGCCACCAGGGCGTCGCCATTGTTCGCCCGCAGCGAGCCGCTGACGGCGACGCTCATTCTGCCGTTCTCCCCGAACGACCATCGATCCAACCCCATGCTGCTGGCGAGCGTGTAGCCGAGGCAAGTGTGCGTCCGCAGATCCTCGATCGATCGCGGACGCCCACGCTTTTCGAGGTAAGCCGGCGCCGCGCACAACGCCATGCGGCAAGGAGCGAGACGGCGGGCCATCATGGTCGAGTCCCGCATGCTGCCGATCCGGATGACCAGATCCCAGCCTTCCTCGATCAGATCGACCTGGCGATCGTTGAGCCCGAGCTCGACGGTGAGAGCAGGGTGCCGGTCGGCGAAGGACGGCAGGAGCGGGGCGATCTCGCGAATGCCGAAGGAAACCGGCGCGTTGAGACGAAGCGTGCCGCGCACGCGGACGGTCTCTGCGGACGCCGTGGCGTCGGCCGCGTCGATCTCGCCGAGGATCCGCTCGACCGCCTCCAGATAGCGGCGCCCCGCCTCGGTCAGGGTCATGCGCCGTGTGGTCCGATGCAGGAGCCTGACGCCAAGCCGGTCTTCCAGCGCGGCCATATGCTTGGTCGCCATGGTCTGGGACATGCCGAGCACCCGGCCGGCGGCGGACAGACTGCCGAGCGTTGCCACGCGCGAGAAAACCTGCATGCCGGTTACGCGATCGAGCATTTCATTATCTCACACTATTAGTGTGAACTGATATCACATGTTCGCTGATTATCAAACCGAACAGCCGGTCGCATAGTGGCGGCAGATCACACCGACGGAGGTTCCGATGATCGACAATCGCACCGCTCCCTATGCCGCCCTGCTGCTGCGCGTCAGCCTGGGCGTGCTGCTTCTCGCCCATGGACTCCTGCTCAAGGTCTTCACCTTCACCATTCCGGGCACGGTCGGCTATTTCGAGAGCATCGGCTATCCTGGCGTCTTCGCCTATCTGGTCATCCTGGGCGAGATCGGCGGCGGGCTGGCGCTCATTCTCGGCCTGTGGACGCGGACCATGTCCCTCCTCCTCCTGCCGATCCTGATCGGCGCCACCCTGCAGCATGCCGGCAATGGCTGGCTCTTTTCCGCCGAGAACGGCGGCTGGGAGTTTCCGGCGTTCTGGACCGTGATGCTTATGGTGCAGGCCCTTCTCGGCGACGGCGCCCATGCCTGGCGCCCGTCCTTCCTGCCGGGCCGCACTGCCGAAGCCCATTGACCATCCATCGCCTGCGAAAAGCGTAGCGGCCGCGCGCGACCTGGAGACAACCATGCTGATCGACGGACAATGGACATCGGACTGGCAGCCGGTTCAGGCGACCGACGGTGAGGGCGGCTTCGTTCGCCAGGTCTCGAGCTTTCGAAACTGGGTGACGCCGGACGGCGGCCCGGGCCCGACCGGCACCGGCGGCTTCGAGGCGGAGCGCGACCGCTACCATCTCTATGTCGCGCTGATCTGCCCCTGGGCCTCGCGCACGCTGATCGCGCGCAGGCTCAAGGGGCTCGAGGGCGTCGTCGGCCTTTCCATCGTCGATCCCAGGCTCTCGGACCAGGGATGGCGGTTCGACGGCTATCCCGGCGCGACGCCGGATACGGTCAATGGCAGGACCTTTCTGCACGAGATCTACACCAGCGCCGATCCGCGCTTCACCGGCCGCGCCACCGTTCCCGTGCTCTGGGACAAGAAGCGCGCCACGATCGTCAACAACGAGTCCGCCGACATCCTGCGCATGGTCAATTCAGGCTTCGGCGATGTCGCCGATCCAGGGATCGACCTCTATCCCGAGGCACTCCGCGCCGGCATCGACCGATGGAACGATCGCCTCTATCCGAGCCTCAACAACGGCGTCTATCGCGCCGGCTTCGCGACCACGCAGGGTGCTTATGAAAGAGCGTTTCACGAGGTCTTCGCAGCGCTGGACGAGGTCGAGGCGCATCTGCAGACGCGGCGCTTTCTCGTGGGCGAGCGTCTGACCGAGGCCGACATCCGGCTTTTCGTGACCCTGGTGCGGTTCGATGTCGCCTATCACGGTCTCTTCAAATGCAATCTCAGGCGCATCGCCGACTATCCGGCGCTCGCCGAGTACGCCAGGCGGATGCTGGCGATTCCGGCGATCCGCGAGACGGTCGACATCGATCACATCAAGCAGGGCTACTACGCGATCAAGGCGCTCAATCCCACGGGCATTGTGCCGTTCGGACCGGACAGGATTTTCTGACCACCCATGCTCGAGGCTGCCGTGCTTCCGATGCGAACCGGTTCCTCGCGCATGTCTTGGCTTCTTCTCGCGAGGTCGCTTCCGTGGGAAGATCCAACGACAAAAAAATTCCGAAGGGAGCGGCATGGTGAGACCCGAAGGGCGTTCCGACACGGAGTCGCTGTATTTCACCTATCCCTATTTTCCTGCGCCGAACCCGTCCGAGCGAGCGGCGCGGAAAGAGGCGGCTCCCGTCGCCATTGTCGGCGCCGGTCCGGTCGGCATGACGGCGGCGCTGGCGCTGGCCAGGGAAGGCATTCGCTCGATCCTGTTCGACAGAAAATCCACGTTCAACGACGGCAGCCGGGCCATCTGCATCGCGCGGCCGAGCTACTACATCCTGGAAAGCCTCGGCGTGGTCGCACCCTTTCTCGACAAGGCGCTCGGCTGGACGACCGGCCGTTCCTTCTATCGCGGCCAAAAAATCCTGGAATTCCACATGCCGGACGGCCCGGAGGAGAAGTTCCGGCCGATGTACAACCTCCAGCAGCAATATATCGAGCAGTTTTTGTGGGAGGGCGTGGCCGCGAGCGATCTGATCGAGGCGCGCTGGCAGAGCGAGGTCACTTCGATCGAGGATGTGGACGGCGGCGTGCGCCTTTCGGTGCGGGATCCCGCAGGCACGTACAGGGTCGAGGCGGACTGGCTGCTGGCCTGCGACGGCGCCCGCAGCCCGATCCGCGGGATGCGCGGTCTCCGGCTGAAGGGCGAGAATTTCGAGGGCCGCTACGTCATCGCCGACATTCAGATGGACCACGACTATCCGACCATCCGACGGGCGCTGTTCGACCCCTCCTGCCGCCCGGGCGGCACCGTGCTGATTCACAAGCAGCCCGACGATATCTGGCGGATCGACTATCAGCTCAGAGACGACGAGGCCACCGAAGACGCGCTCGGCGAGGACGCGGTGCGCGCCAGCGTCGCGTCCGTCCTGAAAGACCTCGGCCATGAGGGGCCGTGGGACCTCGAATGGTGGAGCGTCTATTCCGCCAACACGCTGGCCCTGGACGACTACCGCGACGGGCGCGTCGTGTTCGTCGGCGACAGTGCGCATATCGTGCCGATCTTCGGGGTGCGCGGCCTCAATAACGGCCTCGCCGATGCGGCCAATATCGGCTGGAAGCTGGGCTGGGTGCTGGGCGGCAAGGCAGGCTTCGCCCTGCTCGACAGCTACACGCCGGAGCGCCGGGGGGCGACGCTGGACGTCTTCGAGAACGCCTCCAGGAGCGCTCGCTTCATGACCCCGAGCACCCACGGCCTGAAGCTGATGCGCGATGCCGCGCTCTCCCTCGCGCTGCAGCATCCCTTCGCCGGGGAGCTCGCGAACCCGCGGCAGATGACCCCCTACACCTATAGCGACAGCCCGGCGGTGCTGCCGGACGATCCGGCGTTTTCCGGCGGGCCCGGGGTCGGCGCCTCGATGCCCGAGGCGACGCTGAACGGCGGCTATCTTTCCGACCGGCTGGGTGGCGGCTTCACCGTTCTATGCTTCGACGAGGAGCTGGCGAAGGAGGTCAGGGACCGCTGTTCCACGGACGACGCCCTGACCGTGATCTGCCTGCCCCAGCCATCGGCGCTTTCCGAGCAGTTCTCGGCCCGCGGGCGCTCGGCCTATCTGGTGCGCCCGGACATGCACATCGCCGGCCGCTGGCATGAGGCCGGGGCGCAGGACGTGATCGGCGGCTATCATGCCGTCATCTTCAGGAAAGGAGCGCCAGGGTGAACCAAGCGGAGCTGGAGCAGGTCTACGAGGCGATCGCGCGCCAGATCGACCGGGCCGGCGAGAAGCGAAGGGAACTGTTCCTCGCGAAACTCGTCCTGCTGCTGGCGCATCGAAACGGCGACGCGGCCGAGGTCCAACGCTGCATCGAGGACGCAGCGCAGTCGCTCGACCCCTGAGCCGCGGGACGAGGGGCGCCGGCTTCGAGCGCTCGGCCTCCATCGGGCGGCATCCGGACGGCCTGCCGGGTGTCAGGCGAGGCCTTTCGCCAATAGGCGGTCCCGATGCTGGATCGCGCCTCAATGCCGGATATTGCGGAAGACGCCGCGCCGTCGGTTCGGCGCGCATCCCGACCGGGCCGCCTCTCCCGCTCGCCTGACCGCGTTCCCCGCCGCCGGGTCGGTTTTTGCGCATCATCAAGGGAGATATCGATGGCCCTTCTTTCACCGCTTCCTCTGCCGATGTCGATTCTCGGCAGCCTGCTCTTCGTGCTCGGTCTGGTCCTTATCCGTCTTGCCAAACAGGTCGGACAACGTCCCCGGCTGCCGCGTTGGATGAGCTGGGATATGGCCTCTTTCGTGGTCGGGCCGATCGTGGTCATCACGCCGAGCGTCAGGGTCGCGTGATGCAGTTTCCTGACGTTCGCCGCTTGGCCCTTGGCCGCGTCGATCTCGGCGAGCACCTGGCCGAGATGGGGCTGCATCAGCCTGCCGAGCTCGGTCAAGTGGGTGTTGGCGCCGAGGGCGCTGCCATCGTCCTGAACGGCCTCGGCAGCAGCGGCATGATCGAGGATCTCAGGGACGACATTGCAGAAAACTTCGGCGTCGAGGGGCTGCTCGACCGCGCCGATATGTCCAGGCCCGAGGAAGAGCGCGACCTGATCGCCGGCGCTCGGGCGGGTCGACATCCTGGTCAACAATGCCGGCATCCAGCATGTGGTACCCATCGACCAGTTCCCGCCGGAGAAATGGGATGCGATCATCGCGATCGACCTGTCGTCGGCATTCCACACCACGCGCGCGGCGCTGCCGGGCATGAAGGCGAGGGGTTATGGTCGGATCGTCAACGTCGCCTCCGCTCACGGCCTTGTCGCCTCGCCTTTCAAATCAGCCTATGTCGCCGCCAAGCACGGCCTGATCGGCCTGACCAAGACGGCAGCGCTCGAGGTCGCGGAGACGGGTATAACCGTGAACGCGATCTGTCCCCGCCATGTCTGGACGCCGCTCGTGGAAAAGCCGATCGACGACCAGGCGAAGGCGCCTCGCATTTCGAGGGACGAGGTGGTGCGCGAGGTGCTGCTCGCCAACCAGCCGACCAAGCGCTTCGCCACGGTCGAGGAGATGGGCGCGCTCAAGGTGTTCCTGTGCAGCGACGCCGCGGCCTCGATCACCGGCACGGCGCCGCAGGACGACGGCGGCCGGACGGCGCACTGACAGCAAGAGAGAAGCCAGGGAGACGATGCCATGCAGACCCTCGACCATCCGCCCATGGAGGTGCGGACCGGACCCGCCGACAGCGCCGAACCGTCAGCGCATGCCAAACCCCGCCGCGAGCGGCGGCCGGAGCAGGCGGTCAAGACCGTGAACCTCGCCCTTCAGGGCGGCGGCGCGCACGGCGCTTTCTCCTGGGGCGTCCTCGACCGGCTGCTGGAGGACGGCCGGATCGGTTTCGAGGGCATCAGCGCCACCAGCGCTGGCGCCATGAACGCGGCGGTGCTCGCCTACGGCATTGCCGAGGGCGGCCGGGAGGGTGCGCGCACCGCGCTCGCCTCCTTCTGGCGCCGGATCAGCCACGCCGCCACCTTCTCGCCGCTGCAGCCGTCCTTGGTCGACCGCCTCTTGCACAACCACGCGCTCGACAACTCGCCGGCCTTCATGGCGTTCGACATGATGTGCCGGATGCTCTCGCCCTATCAGCTCAACCCCGGCAACTACAACCCTCTCCGCAACGTGCTCGAGCAGCTGGTCGACTTCGAGCGCCTGCGCCGGGCATCGCCGGTGAAGCTGTTTCTGTCCGCGACCAATGTGCGCACCGGCAAGGTGCGGGTGTTCCGGAACGACGACGTCACCGCGGATGCCGTGCTCGCCTCCGCCTGCCTGCCCTTCATGTTCCAGGCGGTCGAGATCGACGGCGAGGCCTACTGGGACGGCGGCTATATGGGCAACCCCGCGATCTACCCGCTGATCTATCACTGCGAGAGCGTCGATGTCGTGGTGGTGCATATCAACCCGATCGAGCGTCCGGGCGTGCCGCGCATGGCGCACGAGATCATGAACCGCATCAACGAGATCAGCTTCAACTCCTCGCTGATGCGCGAGATGCGCGCCATCGCGTTCGTCAGCAAGCTGATCGACGACGGCAAGATCAATGACGGCTCGCTGAAGCGCGTCCTGATCCACGCGATCGCGGCCGACGAGGTGATGCAGAAACTCTCGGTGATGAGCAAGCTCAACGCGGATTGGGAATTTTTGACCCATCTGCGCGACGACGGCCGCGAGCATGCCGAGCGCTGGCTCGAACAAACCTTCGACCAGCTTGGCGAGCGCTCCAGCATCGACATCTGCGACGCCTATCTGTAGCCGCTCCGCCTGTCCCGATTGCCTCCCCCCGATCTCAGCCGGAGCCATCGCTCCGGCTTTTTTCTTGTCCCGCGGACGCCGTACACAGCCGCTATCGAAACCAGACTCCAACGGCATTTCCGCGAGAACGCGGTTCTTCGCATGCTCGTGTCATGGAGCTGCGGCCGGGAAGGCCGCAGCCGCGATCGAACAAGGGAGTCATCACCATGCGCACCGCCTTCTTCTTCCGCACCGCCGTCGCCACCGCCGCCCTGCTGCTCGGCGCGGGCACCGCCTTTCCCGGCGAGTGCCCGGCCGACAAGGTCGGCACCGACGTCATGAAGCCCGGCGCGACGGCGAACTCGGGCGCCACCGACAACGTGCTCGGGGCGATGGATCTCGGCGAGCAGGCGACCATGCTGCCGGATCACATGTTCCGCCTGCGTCAGCTTGAGATCCAGCCCGGCGGCGAGGTCGCCTGGCACAGCCATGGGGAGCCGCCGGCAATCATCTGCGTCGTCTCCGGCGAGATGACCGAATATCGCAGCACCTGCGCCGTGCCGATCCTGCACAAAGCGGGCGAGGTCGCGCCCGAGGTCAAGACCACCTCCCACTGGTGCAAGAACACCGGCACGCAGACCGCGGTCCTGCTGTCCGCCGACATGCTGCATGCGTCCGCCGACGACCACATGATGTGACCGGCCCGGAGACCGGGTCCGCCGGTCGACCCTGCGGGCTCGGACCTTCGGCCATCTCCGGAGTTCCAGCCATGAGCATCAGCCCCTGGCCGGCGGCCGCAGCCCCATGACGGCCGGCGCCGGAAACGCCTTCCGTCGCAATCTCCTGATCGGCGTGATCGGTTTTCTCACCTTGGCCGATCTGTTCGCGACCCAGGCGATCCTGCCGTCCCTCGCCGCCGCCTATGGCGTCATGCCGGCGGTGATGGGCACCGCGGTCAACGCCTGCACCGTCGGCATGACGATCTCCGGCCTGGTGGTGGCGCTGATCAGCCAGAGGATCGAGCGCCGCGCGGGCGTCTGGATCAGCCTCGCGCTGCTCGCGATCCCGACCCTGCTGCTGTCGACCATGCCATCGCTCGGCCTGGTCACCGCCCTTCGCATCCTCCAGGGCGTGTTCATGGCAGCGGCCTTCACCCTGACCATGGCCTATCTCGCCGAGCGCTGCAGTGCCGCCGACATCGCGGGCGCGCTCGCCGCCTACATCACCGGCGTGGTCGCGAGCAATCTGGTCGGCCGCCTGATCTCGGCCGCGGTCGCCGACGGATTTCGGGCTTTCGGCGAATGTCTACGCCTTCGCCTTGAAGAACCTTGCCGGCGCTGCTCTGGTCCATGTCGGCCTCGCGCATACCAGGCCGATGGGCGCGATGGAACCAGCGAGCGCATCGCCCTTCGCAAGCTGGCGAGCCCATCTCGCGAACCCGCCGCTGCGGACCGCCTTCGCCATCGGCTTCGTCATCCTGTTCGCCTTCATCGGCACCTTCGCCTATGTCAATTTCGTGCTCGCGCGGCCGCCGTTGGCCCTCGGCCCGATGACCCTGGGCTTCGTCTATTTCGTGTTGCTGCCGTCGATGATCACCACGCCGCTCGCCGGCCGCGCCGCCCGCTTCGGCGCGCACCTGATCCTGCAGGCGGCCCTCGCGCTCGCGCTCGTCGGCCTGCCGCTGCTCCTGCTGCCGAGTGTCGCCGCCGTGCTGCTCGGCCTGGTCCTGGTCGGCGTCGGCACCTTCTTCGCCCAGGCGACCGCGACCGGCTTCGTCAGCCGCACCGCGACCGTCGACCGTGGTGCGGCAAGCGGCCTCTATCTCGCGTCCTGCTATCTTGGCGGCCTCGCCGGCAGCGCCGTCCTCGGCGTGCTTTTCGACCGGCTGGGCTGGACAGCCTCTGTCCTCGGCATCGGCGCTTCCCTGCTGCTCGCCGTCTGGATCGCTGGCACACTGCGGCCACCATGCGCGGCGGGTATCGACTGAATAACCAGACGGCATTTCCCGACGTTCTGGCGCTCTGCGACACTCAGGAGTGATCCAGGGATCGGCTGGATCCCATCCACCCCCGTGGCCCGGAACGGCCGGCCTCGCAGTAGTGAGGACAGACAACATGGTTGCTCATTCGGCCACCCCCGCCTCGACCTATCGACCCTCCGATGACCAGATGGAGGCCGCCGGCCAGCGCCTCGAAAGCGTCGGCCAGCAGGTCGTGCGCTACGGCGTCGTGGTCGTGCTGATCTGGATCGGCCTGATGAAGTTCACGGGCTACGAGGCGGAGGCGATCCAGCCGCTGGTCGCGAACAGCCCGCTGATGAGCTGGCTCTACGGCCTGTTCAGCGTGCAGGCGACCTCCGACCTGATCGGCGTCGCCGAGGTCGCGGCCGGCGTCCTGATTCCGCTTCGCCCGTGGTCGGCGATAGCGGCGGCCGTCGGCAGCCTGATGGCCGCGGCGACGTTCGCCACGACCTTGACCTTCCTCGTCTCCACCCCGGCTGGGAAGCGAGCCTCGGCGGCTTTCCTGCGCTCTTGGTGGCGCCCGGTCAGTTCATCCTGAAGGATCTGGACCTGCTCCGCACGGCCATCTGGATACGGTCGAGGCCCTATCCGCGGCCGGCGCGGACATCGGCGACCGCAATGGCGGCGGACTGACGCCGCTGCACGCCGTGGCCTATGCCGGCCAGGCCGACGTCGACGGCAATGCCCATTTCTACCACACCTCGCCGCTTCACCTGGCGGTCGAGGAGGGCAGGCGGACGTCGTCCTGCTGCTGCTCGCCCAAGGTGCGACGATTGATGCCCAGGAGCGGAACGGCTACACGCCGCTGACCCAGGCGGGCTGGCGCCGGCACTGGGACGTCGCCGATATCCTGATCGATGCGGGGGCTCGCTGCCAGCCGGCCAGGCTCACCGGCGACTGGCTGTTTCAGGAATGCAGCAAGCGGCAGTGAGATGGACCGACGCGTGCAGAGCGAGCCGCCACGCCTGCCGGTCGCGGCCGCACGGTCCGCAAGGGCGATCATGGCTTCAGGGAAAAATATTTGAGCGCGTCGGGACTTACCTGCACATAGGCTTCGCCGGCCTGTCGGGGCTCGCTGGCATTGCGGTAGACATAGCCGCATATCGCGCGGTCGAGAACGGCCCCGTCGACGCGCTGGCAGAGCATCGAGCTGTCCAGATACGCCGTGCCGGTGGTGAAGATGTCGGCGCTCTGATAGGCGACATTGCCGGCCTGGTCGACCTGCTGCACGAACCGCGTGCCGTTCCTGTGCCGGCCTGTCCAGGCCTTGGCCCTGGTCAGCGCCTCGAGCTCCTCCTCGTCCAGGCGATCCTCGTCCCGCCCCTCGACGCCGAACGGCCAAGACGGCAGTCCCGCCTTCTCGAGGTCGTCGAGATGATGACGCAGCTCACCAGTGTCCCAGTAGTCGTAGTGATAGCGGTAGTAGTTGAGATTCGCTGCTGGAAAGAGTTCGAGCAGACGCTGCACCTCGCGGCGCGCGTTCTTCTCGTCGCCTCGGTCGGCGTAGTCGGCGGCGAGATATTCGTGCGCCGGTTCGGCGTCGGGCAGCGCGTCCGCGGCCGGCTTTAGGCGGGCGATCGACGCGGTGCAGTCACGGGCGGCATAGTAGACGACGCCTGCCAGCAGCTGCAGATTCGGTGTCGGCGTGGGGTCCGGCCTGAGCGCCGTCTCGATCACGGTCACCGCCGCATCGGCATGACCGCTCAGAGCGAGCACGAAACCGAGATTGGCATGGGCCTCGGCTGTGCGTCCATCCACGAGCTGCAGGAGGGCAAGCATGCTGTGGGCGCGGGCATTGCCGGGGTCGAGATCAAGGGATTGCCCGGCGGCGTCATAGGCGATCTTGCGCGCGACCGCGTTGGACCAGAGATTGTTGTAGTCGTTGCGCCAGACGTCGACAGCGATGCGTGCGATGCCGGCATAGGGATCGGTGAACGTCGGATCGATTTCGATCGCACGCTGATAAAGGAAGAGCGCCTTTCTGAAGCTGTCGAGATCGCCGAAATAAGCACCCTCCTGCTCGGCGCGCAGGTAGAAGTCGTAGGCTTCGAGATTGTCCGTGGGGATGCGGTCGATCTGATTTTCCTCGACGTCGGTCAGACGGACAGCCATGGCGCCGGTCACGTGACGGATGACATCGTCCTGAAGCACGAACAGATCAGCGGCCTTGCGGTCATAGCGCTCCGCCCAGATATTGACCTGTTTCCTGGAACTTGGACCATGGCAGGTGTGAAGATTCTCGTTTAGCGAAGAGGGTTGCTGAGCGGGGGAGAGGCATGGAGAGGTCGAGTTTTACCGACGCGCAGATCGCGTTCATTCTGCGGCAGGCAGAGGAAGGTATGTCGGTCGAGGAGGTCTGCCGTAAGGCCGGCATTTCACCACGGACCTATTACCGGTGGCGCAAGAAGTACGGTGGGGTTGATGCCATCGGAGATGAAGCGTCTCAAGCAGCTTGGGGACTGAGCCTGCGAACGCCATCGGTCCGAGAGAGCAGGCGAAGCATGGTCGGCTCAAACGGATCGTTGCCGATCTCTCCCTGGACAAGGAGATCGCCGGGACGCGCCTGCGCTATGGCTGCCGGCGGATCCACGTGCTGCTCCGGCGCGAGGGCTGGCTGGTGAATGCCAAGCGGGTCTATCGGCTGTGTCGGGCGCTGGGCTTGCAGCTGCGCCATAAGACGCCGAAACCCAAGGTCAAGGCCAGGCTGCGCGAAGGCCGGGCCGATCCCGAAGGGCGGAGCGATGTCTGGGCCATGGATTTCGTTCACGACCAGCTCTACGACGGCACGAGGATCCGCGTGCTGACCATCATCGATGCGTTCACGCGCTACGCGCCGGCGATCGATGTTCGGCGGTCCTGCACCGGCGCGGATGTCGTGGCGACGCTCGAGCGGGTCTGCGCTGAGCCTGGCCATCCGAAATCCGTCCGGATCGACCAGGGGCCGGAGTTCATCTCGAAGGACCTCGATCTTTGGGCTCATGCCAAGGGCGTCGAGCTCGACTTCTCGCGGCCGGGAAAGCCGACGGACAACGCCCTCATCGAGAGCCTGAACGGCAGGTTCAGAGCTGCTGATCGTATACGATCAGCTGAACGCGCCCTGGTTCATGAACCTTGCCGATGCGCGCCGACAATGCGAGTCAGGGCGGAGAGACGACAACGACCACCGGCCCCATGGCTCGATCGGCCATCAGGTGCCGGCGGCATTGATGTTGAGCTCGAGGCAGACCAGCCCACCTTGAGCCGACCAGGCGGGATTTTCTCACGCCAAATGCTCCGGAAAACGGGGCGAGCTTACGATGAAAGGTCATGTCATCGCGCAACTGGTACTACGAATGAGGCCACTATTCCCATCAAGAAGATAATGCCTTCGGAAATGTCGGCTATCGGAAGCCGCTGGTCATGGTCAAGACAGGCACATGCAGAGGGAACGAAGCTCGCAGCAGGACAGAGCTCGATGAAGCCTCTGCCTAGGCTGCCGAGGAGGTCGTCTCGGCCACCGGGGTGATCGCCAGACGTTTGGCCTCGAGGCCGGCGAAGCGGTCTTCGTGGCAGGTCAGGATGATGATCTGCAGATGCTTGGCAGCTTGTTCGAGGATGGCGAAGACGCGGGCGAGGCGGTCCTTGTCCGAGAAGGTGAGGGCGTCGTCGAGGACGATGAGAGCGGGGAGCCCCCGGGCCTGCAGCATGTCCGCATAGGCGAGGCGGGCGAGGATGGCGATCTGCTCGCGGGTGCCGTCGGAAAGCTGGAGAAAAGGCTCTTCCCGGCCGTCGCGATCGAGGGCGCGGATCGAGAAATCCGGTGTCACCACCGGTGTAGCGTCCGGGAAAAGGTCCTGGATATAGGGGGTCAGGCGGGCGGAGAGCGGGGCGTTGAAGGTCGCCTTGGCCTCGTCCGCAGCCTCGCGCAATGTCGAATGCAGCAGCGACAACGCCCGGCGATCGCGCGAAAAAGCGTCGCGCTCGGCCGTGAGCAGGTGGCGCTGGCGGCCGAGCTGGTCGATTTTATCGTCAAGGCCGAGGCCGGAACGCACGCCGATCGCCGCTTCCAGACCCGCAATAGTTTTGCTGGTTTCCTCGATCGCGCCGCGCCGTTCCTCGATCCGAGCCCGCACCCGCTCGACCTCTGCCGAGGCGGCAGGGCCTTCACTTTGTGGCAGAGCGCGGAGGTCGGTGTCCGCTGCGTCAACCGCCTGTCTGACTTCGGCGATTTTGGCGTCGAGCTCGGGCTGGTCGTCCTTATCGTCGGTGGCGGAGAGCGCGGCGAGACGCTCGCTCAGGCGGGCTCGCTGATCGTCGAGAGACTTGAGCGAGGCGTTGCTCTCGGCGGCCTGGCGGCGCTCGTCGGCGAGGGCGGTGTCCTGCTCGGCGCACGAGGTTTCGAGCGTTTGCAAGTCCGCGGTCACCGCCTGCCAGGCGGCTTCGATCGCCTCGGGCTCGCCGTCGGCGAGGTCGAGCCTGGCGAGGAGGGTGCTGATTTTCGCGTCCGCGTCCGCCTTGGCGGCGAGGGCTTCCTTCAGCGGTTCGGTCTTGGGCTCGACGGCGATCCGGCCGACGCCCTCGATCGCGATCAGCAGGCCTTCGGTGACCTGAAGGCGATCGCCTGCTTCGGTTGCGGGCTCGCCATTGACGGCGACACGGTCGAGCGCGTCAGCCTCCAGCTCTAGGCGGACATCGGTGGCGAGCGCCGCGAGCGTCGCCTCGACATGGCGTCGGCGTTCGAGCTGGCGCCCCAGAGTCTCGACCTCGCGTTTTCTCGCTGCAAGCGTTTCGCGATCGTCACCGAGCTGGGCGAGGCGCGCTTCGCGCTCGGTTAGGGCCTGTTCAAGCGAGGTCAGGGCCGCGCGAGCCTTCCCCAGTTCCGCGTCGATGCCGGTGACCTCATCCGCCAGCCGCTGGCGCTGCTCCCGTCTCTCCTCGCGTGTTTTGGCCGTCGTCTCCAGGTCTCGCAGCACCTGGCGTGCGGCGAGGCAGCGGTTTTCCAGCGTCTGCCGATGCAGGGCTTTCGCCTGCGCCGCTTCGAGCTCGGCGAGACGCTCGGAAAGCCGCTCGCGGCGCGCCAGGCCGGAAAGCTCGTTGCGCTTCTCGATTTCCTGCGCGAGCCGGTCGAGCTGGTCATGCAGGGCCTGGCGTTCCTCCATCGCGGCTATCAGCTCGCCCTCGATCGCGCCGAGCCGTGTATCCACCTCCTTGTAGCGTCCTTTGGGCTCGCCGCGCTTGCTCACGAGCTCAAACAGCATGCCCTCCACCTCGGCGGTCAGCCGGTCGACCTCGCTCTGATTGCCGAGCTCGGAAAAATCCTCGGCGATCGCCGCTTCGAGCGTGTGGCGGGTGCCGTCCTCGATCGACGGCTGCTGGAAGGAGCGAGTCTGCGGCGTCAGCAGCACGCCGAAATGGGCGGGACTGTCTTTGTCTGCCGAAGTTTTTTCGGATGGGTCGAGCCTGAGCAGATGCTTCAGCTCGGTCTCGGCCGCCGATCCCTGGAAACGCTGGCCGCCGGGCGTCTGCAGGGACGCTGCCGGCCGGCTCAGGAAGCTCTTTTCGAAGGTGTAGGGCTCGCCTTCGATCTCGAAGTCGAGGGTGACCGTCGGGCGCGCACCAGTGACGTGATGCGGCGAAAAATCCTTGACCGCCTGGGCCTTGGAGCCGTGTCGCTCGAACAAGGCGGCGCGAAGGGCGAGGAGCAGGGTGGACTTGCCGGTCTCGTTCGGCCCGGCGATCAGATTGAGGCCGTCCGCGAAGCCCTCGACCGCGGAGGACCGATCGAATTTCTTGAACTGCGCCAGCCTGAGTGCCCGGATCTTCAAGCCGCTTTCTCCTGCCGTCGCCGATGGCAGATGAGCTGGAGATGCCGGATCGCGCGTGTCGCGGCCTGCTGCTCGGGGTGGCCTTCGTCCTCGGCGATCACGCGCAGGCGGCGGATGGCGTCCCTGACGACGCGATCGCCGGTCAGCCGGTCGAGCTCGTCTTCCGACGGCCGGATGATCAGCTGATCGCGCTCCAGATCGAGATGGCAAAGGGCGGCAGCAAGCCCGGTCTCGCTGATGAGCTGTTCGAACAGATCATGCTCGGCCAGCGTCAGCATGCCCTTGACCTCGAGGCGAAGGAGCAGGCGGGAGAGATCGGGGCGGACGCTGCGGATACGCTGTTCCAGGCGTCGGATGTCGTCGGCGTCCTGAAGTGCGGCTGCCTCCTTCAGCCAATCGTGGCTGGCGATGCGCCTGGGCGTGACCACGGGCGTGCTGCCGGCAAGGTCGACCAGAAGCGCCTGGCCGCTGTCCGCCTGATCGAAGCCGTCCGGCTCGGGGGTGCCGGCATACCAGGTTCTGGCGTCGATCGACTTGGCGCCGTGCCAGTCGCCAAGCGCCAGATAGTCGAGGCCCGCGGTTTTCGCGCGATCCGGAGCGATGAGATTGTGCGCGATCGAGCTGCTGCCGAATTCCGCGATCGGGCCATGGGCGAGGCCGAGGCGGCGGCTGCCTTCGGGCGTCGCCGCCTGCACCATCCAGGCGGTCGGGTCGTCCAGGCTGTGCCGCTGTCTCAATGGCGCAGGGAGGAGCCAGGTGCGCTCGTCCAGCTCGATCGGCGCGTTGTCGCGATGCACGCGTACATTGTCCGGCAGCCCCAGCGAAACCAGCCGCTGCCAGAGCCCGTTCGGCAGGTCGGGATCGTGGTTGCCGGGGATCAGGTGCCAGGTGATGCCGGGATAGCCCCGCATCTTCTCGAGCGGCTGCGCCAGCGTTCTCGCATCGGGGTTCTCTTTGTCATAGACATCGCCCGCGACCAGCACGGTGCGCGCGTTCTCGGCCATGGCCAGCCTGCCGATCGCATCGATCGCATCCAGCCGCGCGCGCTGCAGCAAGGGCATGATGCCATCACCGGCAAAGGCGAACACCTTGCCTACATGCCAGTCGGACGTGTGGATCAGACGCAAGCGGCAACCCTCCGACGAGGAGACGTGCGGGCTTCAACCCTGCGCGCTTTCTACCGCCTTCGGGCTGTGCATCCAAGACTTTTGAAGGGGAGGCTGCGCCTCCAGGCTGGACTTGGCTCGGAGCCGTGCAGAGGCCGAGATGCCTCGCCGATGAGCTCAGCAGGCCACCCCAAGCACAGAGCCAAAAGCCGCCGGCAGGGCGTCAAGCCACCGGCTGCTAGCCGGTGGAGGTGCCGCCTATCGTTAGGCCGTCGATGCGGAGGGTGGGCTGGCCGACGCCGACGGGGACCCACTGGCCTTCCTTGCCGCAGGTGCCGATGCCGTTGTCGAGCTTCATGTCGTTGCCGACGGCGCGCACGCGGGTCAGGCAGTCGGGGCCGTTGCCGATGATTGTGGCGCCCTTGACCGGCGCGGTGATCTTGCCGTTCTCGATCAGATAGGCTTCCGATGCGCTGAACACGAACTTGCCCGACGTGATGTCCACCTGGCCGCCGCCGAAGCTCACGGCGTACAGGCCCTTCTTGACGCTCTCCAGGATTTCCTTGGGATCGTCGGTGCCGGCGCGCATATAGGTGTTGGTCATGCGCGGCATGGGCTGGTGGGCGAAGCTCTGGCGGCGGCCATTGCCGGTCGGATTCTGGCCCATCAGACGGGCGTTCTGGCGATCCTGCATATAGCCGACCAGGATGCCATCCTCGATCAGGACGTTGCAGCCGGACGGCGTGCCCTCGTCGTCGACGGTGAGCGAGCCGCGCCGGTCGTTGATCGTGCCGTCGTCGACCACGGTGACGCCCGGGGCGGCGACGCGCTCGCCGAGGAGACCGGAAAAGGCGGAGGTCTGCTTTCTGTTGAAGTCGCCTTCGAGGCCGTGGCCGATCGCCTCGTGGAGCAGGATGCCGGGCCAGCCCGGGCCGAGCACGACGTTCATCTCGCCTGCGGGAGCCGCGACCGCATCGAGCTTGACCAGGGCCTCGCGGATCGCCTCGTCGACCATCTGCTGCCAGCGGGCATCCTCGAGAAAGTCGTCATAGCCGACGCGCCCGCCGGCGCCATAGCTGCCGGACTCCATGTGGCCGCCATCGGCGACCACGACATTGACATTCATGCGCACCAGCGGGCGGATGTCGCTCTGGCGCAGGCCGTCGGGCCGGATGATCTCCACCTGCTGCCAGGAGCCGGCGAGGCTGGCGCTCACCTGCTTGACCCGTGGGTCCTTTTGCCGCGCATAGGCGTCGATCTTCTCCAGCACCGCGACCTTGACCGCATGATCCTTGGCGCGGATCGGATTGTCCTCGCCATAGCGGCGCTGGTTGGTCCCCTGCGGCGACATCGCGAGCGTGCCGCTGTGGCCGGCGCGCACCGCGCCGACGGCATCGAGCGCCCGGGTCACCGCGGCTTCGCTGAAATCGGGGCTGTGCGCGCAGCCGACCGCCTCGCCCGCGACCGCGCGCAGGCCGAAGCCCTGCGTGGTGTCGAAGGAAGCGCTTTTCAGCCTGCCGTCGTCGAACCCGTAGCTCTCGGTTTCGCGATATTCGAGGAACAGCTCGCCATCGTCGACGCCGCCGAGGCCATCACCGATCAGGTCGATCAGCCGGTCGGGCTCGATGTCGAAGCGCTTGGCGAGCGTTTCGGGTGTATCGGCGGTGTCGATCATGGTCGCTGTCCCGTGCGCTGAAACGGATCGATAGGGAAGGCCGCGACGAGGCGCCGCGGCGATGATTCACGCTTTAGTAACCATTATCAAATTATAAAGCCAACGCTGGCTGCTGACAGCCATCGATTGGCCGGCCGAGGCGGAAATTGCGACATACTGTCTCCAAAACCGGGTCTGAAGCGGGGGGCGCTGGAATTCGGAATTTACCGGTGTAACCTCTTCGTGTACCTACGCCGGGAAGGTGAATGGACAGGTCGGCAACACCAAACCAGAGTGCGAGAAGCTGCATGCCGCTGTTGATGCTGTTGATGACGATGGTTCTGATCGGAGCCGGTGCAGGGAATGTCGAAGCGGCCGCCGAGCCTTGGCAGCTCGGTTTTCAGGACGCCGCATCGCCGGTGATGGAACGCATCATCTCGTTCCATCATCTGCTGCTGTGGATCATCACCCTGATCACGATCTTCGTGCTGGCGCTGCTCGCCTATGCCTGCTTTCGCTTCAAGGCGTCGAACAACCCGGTGCCGTCGAAGCGCACGCATCACGCCATGCTTGAGGTGGCCTGGACGGCGATCCCCGTGCTGATCCTCGTGGTCATCGCCATTCCGTCCTTCAAGCTGCTCTACTATGCGGACTCGACCGAAGAGACGGAGATGACGATCAAGGCGATCGGGCGCCAGTGGTATTGGTCCTATGAATATCCGGACCACGGCAACTTCACCTTCGATGCCTTCATGATCGCTGACGAGGACATCGATGCCGCCGCCGGCCAGAAGCGCCTTCTCGAGACGGACAATCGACTGGTGGTGCCGGCGGGGACGAATATCAGGCTGTTGACCACCGCTTCCGACGTCATTCACAGCTGGGCCATGCCGCCGCTCGGCGTCAAGCTGGACGCGGTGCCCGGTCATGTGAACGAGGTTTGGTTCCGCGTCGAGGAGCCCGGCACCTATTACGGCCAGTGCTCGGAGCTCTGCGGCGCTTATCACGGTTTCATGCCCATCACCCTGGAGGCTCTTCCGAAAGAGGACTTCGAGGTCTGGGTGAAGCAGGCTGAGGAAGAATTCGCGAAAGCCGGCGACGCGCTCGACATCGCCGCACGCTGAAAGACAGGGAACGAGGAGAGCTGGGATGGCCCATGATGCAGCGCTGACCGATGACCATGGTGTGCCGAAGAGCTTCGTGACCCGGTGGGTCTATTCGACCAACCACAAGGATATCGGCACGCTCTATCTGACATCGGCCTTCGTCGCCGGTGTCGTCGGCCTGATCCTGTCGGTGATCTTTCGCCTGGAGCTGATGCATCCAGGTCTGCAGATCTTCACCGACAACCCGCATATGTTCAACGTCTTCGTGACGGCGCACGGCCTGCTGATGGTGTTCTTCTTCATCATGCCGGCATTGATCGGCGGGTTCGGCAACTGGTTCGTGCCCCTGATGATCGGTGCGCCGGACATGGCGTTCCCGCGCATGAACAACATCAGCTTCTGGCTGCTGGTGCCCGCTTTCTGCCTTCTCGTGGGATCGATGTTCGTGCCCGAGGGCGGCGTCGGCGGCGGCTGGACCATCTATCCGCCCTTGTCGTCGACTGTCGGCAACAGCACGGTCTCGGTCGACATGGCGATTTTCGCCCTGCATCTGGCCGGCGCGTCTTCGCTGCTCGGCGCCATCAACTTCATCACCACGATCTTCAACATGCGCGCGCCCGGCATGACGCTGCACAAGATGCCGCTGTTTGCCTGGTCGATCCTGGTCACCGCCTTCCTCCTGCTCCTGGCGGTGCCCGTTCTGGCAGGCGCGATCACCATGCTGCTGACGGACCGGAATTTCGGCACCAGCTTCTTCAAGCCCGAAGGCGGCGGCGATCCGATCCTGTTCCAGCATCTCTTCTGGTTCTTCGGGCATCCCGAAGTCTACATCATGATCCTGCCTGGCTTCGGCATCATCAGCCATATCGTGTCCACCTTCTCCAAGAAGCCGGTGTTCGGCTATCTCGGCATGGCCTATGCGATGGTGTCCATCGGCATGATCGGCTTCGTCGTCTGGGCGCACCACATGTACACCGTGGGCATGGGCGTCGACGTGCGTGCCTATTTCGTCGCCGCGACCATGGTCATCGCGGTGCCGACCGGCATCAAGATCTTCAGCTGGATCGCCACCATGTGGGGCGGCTCGATCGACTTCAAGACGCCGATGCTCTGGGCCGTGGGCTTCATCTTCCTGTTCACGGTCGGCGGCGTGACCGGTGTGGTGCTGGCCAATGCCGGCGTCGATCTTGCTCTGCACGACACCTACTATGTCGTCGCTCACTTCCACTATGTTCTGTCGCTGGGCGCCATGTTCGCGATCTTCGCCGGCATCTACTACTGGATCGGCAAGATGTCGGGCCGGCAGTATCCGGAGAAGCTCGGCAAGATCCACTTCTGGCTGACGTTCACCGGCGTCAACCTGGCCTTCTTCCCCCAGCACTTCCTCGGGCTTGCCGGCATGCCGAGGCGTATCCCCGACTATCCGGACGTCTATGCGGGCTGGAACATGGTCTCGTCGATCGGGGCCATGATCGCAGCGGCGAGCGCAGTCTTCTTCGTCTACGTGATGTACCGAACCTTCACGTCTGGTGAAAAATGTGCGGACAACCCCTGGGGCGAAGGTGCGGACACCCTCGAGTGGACGGTCTCGTCGCCTCCGCCCTTCCATACCTTCAACGATCTCCCGCAGATCAAATAGGTTGTCGGGCGCAGTTCGGTTGTCATGAGCCAGAAGTCGATATCCATCGCGAGCGATGCAACGGACGTCTCCGACGTTCGCGACTTCTGGCTGCTGCTCAAGCCGAACGTCATGTCCCTGGTGGTGTTTACCGCAGGCGTCGGGCTCTATCTGGCACCGGGCAGGATCCACCCGGTCATGGCTCTGGTGGCGATTCTCTGCATCACCGTGGCAGCCGGCGCGTCAGCGGCGATCAACAACGCCTATGACGCCGACATCGACCAGGTCATGGCGCGCACGCGTCGGCGACCGACGGCAGCAGGGCGGATCACGCCTGCGGATGCGCTCGCCTACGGCCTGACGCTTGCGGTTTTCGCCATCATGGTCATGGGGCTTGCCGTCAACTGGACGGCGGCCTCGCTGCTGGCGCTCACGATCGGCTTCTACGTGCTGATCTACACCATGTGGCTCAAGCGCCGGACACCCCAGAACATCGTGATCGGCGGCGCTGCCGGGGCGTTGCCGCCGATGATCGGTTGGGCGGCGGTCACCGGCGATGTCAGCCTCACCTCCATCGCCCTGTTCGCCATCATCTTTTTCTGGACGCCCCCGCATTTCTGGGCGCTGGCGCTGTTTCGAACCAAGGACTACGCTGAGGCGGGCGTGCCGATGCTGCCGGTCACCTCGGGTGATGCGGTGACGAGGCGGCATATCCTTGCCTATGCGCTGCTGTTGCTGCCGGTGAGTTGGCTTCCGCTGGCGACAGGGGCTTCAGGCTGGCTCTACGCCATGGCCGCCACCGCGCTCGGTATCGGCTTCATTCTCCATGCGTTCAGGCTCTGGATCGACGGCATGCAGCGCTCGGCGACCAGGACCTTCCGGTTTTCCATCCTCTATCTGTTCGGCCTGTTCGGTGCGCTCGTCGCGGATCACATGCTGGTCGTGATGCTCTCGGGACTTGGAGGGTGACCACCTTGGTGGAATTGACTCCCGAGCAGCAGCGTCGGCAGCGACGCAAGAATATCGCGCTGGCCATCGGTCTCGTGCTCCTGGTGGTGCTCTTCTACGTCATCACCATGGTCAAGCTCAGCGGCAACGTGTCGTGATGGCGGCAAGACGTGCTCACCTGATCACGGCGTCGGCGCTCTTCGCGCTGATCCTGGTGATGGTCGGGCTGACTGCGGCTTCCGTGCCGCTCTATCGGCTGTTTTGCCAGGTCACCGGCTTCGGCGGCACCACGCAAGTTGCCGGGGATCGCGCGCCGGAGGCGATCGACCAGACCATCCACGTCCGTTTCGACGCGAGCGTCGGGGATCAGCTTCCCTGGAAATTCCAGCCCGTCGAGCGCGAGATCGAGGTGCGGATAGGCGAGGAGAGGCTCGCATTCTATCATGCCGTCAACATGGCCGATCGACCGATCGTCGGAAGTGCGACCTTCAACGTCACGCCGCTCAAGGCCGGAGCCTATTTTTCCAAGATCGCCTGCTTTTGCTTCACCGAGCAGGTGCTGCAGCCTGGCGAGGAAGTCGATATGCCGGTGTCGTTCTTCGTCGATCCGGCCATACTCGAGGACATGAACACGCGCGATCTCAAGACGATCACGTTGTCCTACACGTTTTTCATGCTGGAGGACGAGACCGAGAAGCTGGTCGGGACCTCCACAGACCAACGGCCCGCGTCATGACGATCGGGCTGCTTTCCGAAATTCCAACGGTCGACCCGGCGCTCGTTGCCGGGCCGATCGACCTTGTTGACTAGACGAGCCAGGAGAAGACGCGATGGCCTCGCCGTCCGATGCAGCCGCCCATGCCGACCATCATCACGAGGTCAATCACGACTATCATCTGGTCAACCCCAGCCCCTGGCCCTTCGTCGGCAGCGTGTCGGCGGTGGTGCTGGTCACCGGCCTCTTGTTCTGGATGCGTGAGGTGCCTGGCGGGCTCTGGGTGCTTCTCGCCGGCGTCGTCGGCGTGCTCTTCACCATGTTCAGCTGGTGGAAGGATGTAATCGCGGAAAGTGCCGGTGGCGATCATACAGAAGTGGTCTCGAAGGGGTTGCGCCTGGGCATGGCGCTCTTCATCACCTCGGAGGTGCTGTTCTTCTTCGCCTTCTTCTGGGCGTTCTTCTGGGGCGCGCTGGTCCATCCCAATCCGGAGGTCATCGGGGGCTATAGCTGGCTCCCCGAGGGAACGCATGCCGTCCCGACCTGGGACATCCCCCTGCTCAACACGCTGATCCTGCTGCTTTCAGGCTGCACCGTCACCTGGGCGCATCACGAGATTCTGGAAGGCCGGAACGATAAGGCGCGTCTGCCGCTATGGCTCACCGTCGGTCTCGGGGCGATCTTCACGGGCTTTCAGGCCTATGAGTACATCCACACCATCTACAATCCCGAAGGCTTCCAGATCTCCAGCCAGATTTTCGGCTCGACCTTCTACATGGCGACCGGCTTCCACGGCTTCCACGTGTTCATCGGCACGACCTTCCTGGCTGTCTGCCTCTATCGGGTCTATCAGGCGCATTTCAAGCCGGAAAAGCATATCGGCTTCGAAGCCGCTGCCTGGTACTGGCACTTCGTCGACGTGGTCTGGCTGTTCCTGTTCTGCTGGGTCTATTGGTGGGGCGGCACCATCGCCGCCGCCGGTCACTGACCGGCCTGTCCGGACATCCGGAAGGGAGCGGATCTGATGCCCGGCGGAAGCCCGCCGCCATCGCCTTGGGCAACGGGGTTACGCTGCGCATGTCCTGCCTGCGGCGCAGCCCCCCTCTTTCAGGGTTTTCTCCAGGTCAGGAAAAACTGTCCCGCCTGTGGCGCCGATCTCTCCGGGCAGGATAGCGGCGACGGCCCGGTCCCCTTCGTGATCTTTCTGGTCGGCGCCATCGTGGTCGGTCTGGCGCTGGTCACGGAGGTTCGCTATGAGCCGCCGGTCTGGTTGCATCTCGTTCTTTGGCTGCCGCTCACCGTCCTGCTGGTCCTGGTCCTGATGCGGCCGGCTAAGGCGCTGATGATCGCTTTCCAGTACAAGCACCGGCCTCAGGATTTTGAAAGCGGCGGCTGAAGCGCGTCAGTCGCGCCTGGTGACTTTCAGGGCGCGCTGATCGAGCACCGCCTCGACCTCGTCGAGCGCGATGCCGCGTGCGGCGAGGGTGGCAAGCGTGAAGAACAGCACGTCCGCAGCCTCGTGGATCGCGTTGTCGCGATCCCGTGCCGTGGCGAGTTCGTCCGCTTCTTCCCGGAGCTTGTCGCCGAGCAGAGATGGATCCTCGAACAGCCGGGCCGTATAGGAACCCTCCGGCGCCGATCGCCGTCGCACCTCGAGGCGCCGAAGAAGCTGCGGCAGTCCCTGGTCCTCTCCCCAGCAGGTGCGGGTCGACAGATGGCAAAAGCCAGAACCGGCTTGCCTCACGGTGAAGCGCAGGCAGTCGCGGTCGCAGTCGACGGCAACGCCCAGGAGTTCCTGGGTCGCCCCCGAGGTCTCGCCCTTGACCCAAAGGCCTCGGGAACGGGAGTGATAGATGCCGGCCCCGCGTTCGAGCGCTGCCCTCAACGATTCCAGGTTCGAATAGCAAAGGCCGAGCGCGATGCCGCGTTCGTCGACCACCACCGTCGGCCAGAGCTGATCGGGTCGATCGCTGGAAAGCGGGGCCGCGAAGGCTTCGGCGAGGCCGAGCTTGCCGGTATAGAGCGCCATGCCGATCTGGGCGTCGCAGCCGATTTCGTCGAGATCCGCGACCTCGGCAGGTGTCGTGACGCCGCCCGCGATCGTCACCTCGGCATCGCCCGCCGCCTCTTTGATCTCCTTGGCGAAAGCGAGATCCGTGCCGCCGAGCCGGCCTTCACGTTCGACGAAGGTCACCATGACATTGTTGGCGAGGCCTTTGAGCTCGTGGATGCGCTCGATCACGCCGCGGCCGGTACCCTTCTGCCAGCCCTCGACCACCACCTCGCCATGCCGTGCATCGAGGGCGACGATCACGCGCTCGGACGGCAGCTGCTTCAGGATGTCCGGCCTTGCTGCCGTCCCCAGGATGATCTTGGACGCTCCGCGATCGAGCCAGGCGATCGCCGTCTCGACATCGCGAATGCCGCCGCCGACCCGGCAGGGTGTCATGCGGATCAGGTCCTTGATGGTCTCGTCGTTGTCGCCCCTGCCGAGGGCCTTGTCGAGATCGATCACGGCGATCTCGCCCACGCGCCCGTAGAGCGTGGCGAGCGGACGCGGATCGCCGGCATCAAGGGCCTTCTCCTCGCCGCCGATGAGCTGCACAGCATTGCCGTCCTGGAGGTCGATCGATGGGATGATCATGGCTGGTCCTCCGTCGGTCGGATCGCCACGCCCATCGCAATCAGCCGCCGCTTGACGTCGGCGACGGTCATCTCGTCGTCATGGAAGGTGGAGGCGGCGAGCACGGCGTCGGCGCCGGCATCGAAGGCATCCTTCAGATGCTCCGGCCCGGCGGCACCGCCGGATGCGATCACCGGCACGCGCACGGCATCGGCGATCATGCGGGTCAGCTCGAGGTCGTAGCCCTCGCGCGTGCCGTCCCGGTCCCAGCTGGTCAGAAGAATCTCGCCGGCACCGAGATCGACCGCGCGTCGTGCCCAGCCGACCGTCTCGATGCCGGTGCCCTCGCGCCCACCCTTGACCAGCACTTCCGAGCGGCCGTCGCGCCAGGCGGCGTCGATCGCGAGCACGGTGCACTGGCGGCCGAAATGTTCGGCGATCTCGGTCAGGATGTCGGGATCGGCCACGGCGGCGCTGTTGACGGACACCTTGTCCGCACCGGCTTCGAGCAACGCGCCGGCATCGTCGAGCACGCGCACGCCGCCGCCGACGGTCAGCGGAATGCTGATATGCTCGCGCACGCGCTTGACTGTCTCGACCTGGTTGCCGCGTCCTTCGGGCGTGGCCGACACGTCGAGGATGACGATCTCGTCCGCCCCCTGGGTTTCGTAGAGAGCTGCGCGCTCGGCGGGATCGCCGGCATCGCGCAGTCCCTGGAACTTGATCCCCTTGACCACCCTTCCATGGCTGACATCGAGACAGGGAATGATCCGTCTCGTCAGGCCGGAGTGCGACGCGCACATCGTCGACATGGTCCTCAGCCCTCCAGCCAGCGGCGCATCAGGGCGAGGCCGAAGGCGCCGGAGAGTTCGGGGTGGAACTGGCAGGCGACGACGTCCTTATGTTCGAAGGCTGCCACGAAAGGCTCCCCATGGTGCGCGATTGCCACCGTCAAGCCCGGCACGGCTCGTGCCCGGAAGCTGTTGGCGAAATAGGCGTAGCCAGACTCCAGGTACCGGCAGGCCGCCTCGGCCTCGATGCGGTTCCAGCCGAACTGCGGTACGCTGACCTCGGAGGGAAAGCGCCCGACGGTACCTTCGACCACGCCCAGACCTCTGGCACCAGGGCTTTCCTCGCTGGTCTCGAACATCACCTGCAGACCGACGCACATCGAGAGCGTGGGGCGGCCTGACTTGACCCGTTCGGCGATGGGGCGCGCGAAGCCCGCGGCTTCGAGGCCGGCCATGGTGGCGCCGAAGGTGCCGACGCCGGGGAGGACCACATGGCTCGCCGTCGTGATCTCGTCGGGCTCGACAGCACGTCTGGTGCTCGCACCGAGCTTCTTGAAGGCGGCCTCGACCGAGGCGAGGTTCGCGGTGCCGGTCGGCAGGATCAGGACGTCGGGCGAGGTCGCGGCGACCATGTCAGAGCACGCCCTTGGTGCTGGGGATGCCCGAGGAGCCGTCGCGCGTCACGGCCTGGCGGAAGGCAAGCGCGGCGGCCTTGAACGCGGCTTCGGCGCGGTGATGATCGTTGTCGCCGCGCAGGACGTCGACATGCAGCGAGCTGCGCGATGCCATGGCAAGCGAGATGAAGACGTGGGCGATGTTCTCGCAGGCGAGCTCGCCGATGCGCTCCCGCTTCAGATCGAGCTCGACCACAGCCGAGGGACGGCCGGAGAGATCGACCACGACCCGGGCGAGCGCCTCGTCGAGTGGTGCATAGGCATGGGCGAAACGGACGATGCCTGCCCGGTCGCCGAGCGCCTGATCGAGCGCCTGGCCGAGAGCCAGCGCGCAGTCCTCGGCAGTGTGGTGATCGTCGATCTCGAGATCGCCCTGGCAACGCAGATGCAGGTCGAAGCGCGCGTGCTTGGCAAGGCTGATCAGCATGTGATCGAGAAAGCCGATGCCGGTCCGGATGTCGGCCTGGCCGCTGCCGTCGAGGGTCAGGCTGAGCTCGATCCGGGTCTCCGAGGTCGCGCGGCTGACCTTGGCGCTTCTCGGCTGGAGCGGAGGGCTTGCGGGCGCGTTCACGGCACGATCTGCGCGAGCGAGGTGACCAGAATGTCGCCGCCGCCACGGGCCTTGATTTCAGGGATGATGACCGGCAGGTCCTTCCTCAGAACGGCGGCCTTGAGGGCGAAGCCCTTGTCACCATGCAGCGGTGACATGGTGGGCTCGCGCATCGAGGGGAGGACGGCGATGACGTCGTCGAGCTGCTCGGCGGCGACGTTGACCTCGAGCATCACCCGCTCGCGCGCATCCAGGACCGAGCGCAAAAGGAGGATCAGGCGCTCGATGCGCTCGCGCTTTTCCGGCACCTCCATGGCGCGCGGATGGGCGTAGAGGCGGGTCGAGGAGCGCATCACCTCGTCGATGATCACGAGGCCGTTGGCCTTGAGCGTCTCGCCGGTCGCGGTGTTGTCGATGATGCAGTCGGCGTCTTCCGGCGGGAACACCTCGGTGGCGCCGTAGGTGCGCACCACCCGGGCATCGAGGCCATTCCTTTCCAGCCACTGCTCGGTCAGGCGCTGATATTCCGACGCGATGCGGAACTGGCCCATGCCTGCGAGATCACCGGTGGCGAAGGCCGGCAGGGCCGCGACCACGACCCGCACCGGATCGAGCTCGGTGTCGAGCAGCTCGACCAGATCGACGCCCTTCTCCTGGACCCAGTCGGCACCGGCGAAGCCGAGGTCGCGCGTACCCAGATGCAGCATCTCGACGATGTTCTGCGGCTTCAGGATCTTGGTCTCGAAGCCCCGGAGCGAGAGCGTGGGGCGATAGCCGCGCTTGCCGAACGTGACGCGGATACCGGCGTCGCGCAGAAGAGCAAGCACGCCCTCTTCCATCCGCCCTTTGGGCAAGGCGAGATGAACGAGCGATGAGACATTGTCGCTGGCGTTGGTCAACTGGCTGCTCGCGATGGTGGTGTGGATCCCGAATGGACAAGCGAAAACTAGCGGCAGGCCTGGCAAACGGCAAGCGGCTTCGCTCGGTTTCGGCCATGGGTGGCGGTGCACGGGCGCTGGTGGGGGCTCAACCCGCCTTTTCGATGCGGAAGGTCAGGACCCCGTCGGCCTCGCCGCTCTCGATCAGCCGGTCGCCGGTCGCCGCGCACATCGCGGCGACGTCGCGCACCGCGCCGGGATCGGTGGCGAGCAGGCGCAGCACGGCACCGGGCGCCAGCGCACGCAGTCGCTTTCGGGCGCGCAGCACCGGAAGCGGACAGCTCAAGCCGCGGGCATCGAGTTCGGTGTCGGCCATCGCCTGGCTCCTCGGATTGTCGTCCGGTCGTGTTAACGGCTTCTTCACCATGGACCGTTATCATGAAGCCATCTTACCGGTCCATGCGATCCTGGGAGTCCGTGCTCCGTCCCGGTCCTCGTCGACGCGCCATGCCGGGAAGCCGCCACGATTTACGCCCCCTTAAGGCCTGCCGGTTATGCTCACGTCGAACGCCATGGTTGCGATCGGGTCGGAGCAGAAGAAAGGTAGGATGTGGCATGGTGGCAAGGGCGGTAACCAGGGTCTGGCGGAACAGCATGAATGGCCCGCTATCGATCGGCAGGGTGCACCAGCCGAAGCCGGCGGGCGAGGCGTCGCAAGTTGCAGCGATCGGCTGGTCCAGACCGGACGCCGATCCTGTCGGTCGTCCGGTGATGTTCGAGGCGGGCTTCCATGCCGATGAAGCCGCGTCCGGGCCTCCGGACGATCGTGCTGCCCATGATGACAACAGCGGCATTCCCGAACGCCAGACCGCAAGCCTGGATCAGATCGTGCCGAAGCGGCGTGGCACGCAGACCGTCGCCGAGCCGTCGGAGAGGGTCTGGACCAGCTACGAGTTCTGGATGGGAATCGTTGCCGGCGCTGCCGCCGTGCTGGTCGTCAAGACCATACTCGCCGTGCGGGCGCCGTTCGGGGTCGACTGGTATTCGTTCTAGGGCTTGCTGACAATCATCGAAGGACGGTGCCTGTCAGCAAGCCCTAGGCGCAGATGATGAGCGTCAGTTCACGAGATCGCGCGCGACCCTGAAACCGTTGGTGTAGTAGCGCACCTGGGCGTCATAGTGGAAGCGGCTCGATGAGGTGACGTCCGGCAGGGCGCTTCGCCAGGACCCGCCGCGCAGAACGCGCTGCGGACAGTCGCCGGCAACACGTGCGCTCGCGTCCTTGGGCGCGTTATTGTAGTCTGGAAACCAGCAGTCGGCCACCCACTCGCTCACACCGCCGCTCATGTCGTGCAGGCCGAAGGGATTGGCCTCGAGGGCGCCGATGGAGGACGGGTTCTTACGGTCCCATTCGCCGCCGCATTCCGCGCAGTTGATGCGGCCGCTCTCATAGTCGTCGCCCCACCAAAAGGCGCTCTGCATGCCGCCGCGCGCGGCATATTCCCACTCCGCCTCGGTCGGCAGGCGGTAGGGCTGGCCCGTGGTCTGGCTGAGCCAGTCGGCAAACGCCTTGGCGTCCGGCCAGCTCACATTCTGCATCGGCCGGCTCTCGTCGCCGGGCTCGGGATCGCCGATATCCCGGCAAGCGCCTGCCTGGGCGCAGGCTTTCCACTGGGCGACCGTGACCTCGTACTTGCCGATCGCGAAGGGGGCTCCGATGGTCACGTCGTGCTCCGGCTGCTCCACCCGGTCACCTTTGGCCGACCCCATGCGGAACCCGCCACCAGGCAGCGCCACCATGGTCGGGCAGTCCGCGCATTCGGTGAACTGCTCGAGATCGGCAATCTTCTCGGGCGAGCTCAGGTCGAGAGCGGCAACCTCGGTGGTGACAGGCTCAAGGGCCGGGAGCGCAGAGGCTGCTTCTTCCTCTGCGGCGGGGGGCGGAGCTTCGACCTGCTGGACGAGGCGGGCGGAGATGAAGCCCCTCTTGCCGTCCAGCGTCTCGATCTCGTACCAGTCGATGCCTTCCGGCTTGTCCACGAAGCGAAGCTGCTCGCCGCCCGGCACCGAGGTCACCCAGCCGGCCGTGGCGTCGGGAGCATTTCGAATATTGGAACCGGTGACCGTTTGCAGCATCGCGATCTGCACCTCGTCGGCCGCCGGCGGCTCCGGCTGGCTCGGCGGCTCGATCTCGGTGACGCTGCGCTCGACCACCTGACCGCTGGGCGCGGCCATGGCAGCGGTCTGAAATTCGCCGCCGGCCGGCTGGCGCAGATGCACGGTGGCCTCGGCAGAGGCCCCCTGGCTGTCGGTAACCTTGTAGACGAAGGAACCGGCAGCGCCGGTGTTCGGATCGAGCATCAGCCCGCTCAGGGCGGCCGTGGTCAGCTTGTCGCCGACCTCGACCGCGCGCTCGCCGTCCTTGATCTCGCCATAGGTCGGCACGGCGACCACCGTCACCGAGAGATCGTCGCCGTCGGGGTCGGTCGGCTCCTGGACGCCGAGCGGAATCATCGGCCAGACGACGTCCTGATTCTTGGCGACCACCGGCGGCTTGTTGGAGCGCGCGACGTCGATGGTCAGGCGGCCCGCGGTGACGCCGCCCCGGCCGTCGCGCGCGACGAACAGGAACGCGCCGGCGACGCCGATATTGCCCTCTTCCGGGCGGAATTTCAGCTCGGCGAGCTGACTGACCGTGAGCTGGTCGCCGAAATTGATCGGCCCCTCGGGACCTTCGACGCTGCCGAAGGTCGGCAGCCCCATGATCTCGATGCTGAGTGCGTCCTCGTCCGGATCGGACGGCGGCTTGATCTCCATCGCGACCGGGCCGGCGTCGTCCGAGACCACCAGCGGATCGAGCTTGGCGATCACCGGCGGCTGATTGCTCTTCGGCGCCTTGAAGTAGAAGGGCGTGGCGCCCAGCGCGTCGAGTGTCCTCGGCTCCTGGCGATCGGCGGTGAGTTCCATCACCGTGTCCCGAACCTTGCGGAAGAACAGGTCGAGCTCGAGGCCGGGCTCCTCGATATGCTTGACCAGCGCCTGGGTGAACGGGCTGAGATTTTCCCAGCCGTCATAGGCGAGCTGGTCGAAGCGGGTGGAAAAGGCGATCAGTGTGTCCGGCGGCACATCCTCGACCCGGGCCATGCCGAGGCCGACCAGTTTCGAGCGCACCGGACCCAGCGACTGGCGCAGATTCTCGGCGAGGGGATTGTTGCGGCAGGAATCCAGGATGACCATGCCGAGCTGGCGCGCCTGCGCGACCTCCTCCATGACGACGTCGAGCGGGGTCGCCTCGTAGATCAGGTCGCGTTCGCGCTTGAGCTGTGCGTCAATTGGTAGCAGGTAATTGTGGCTGTCGACCTGGATGCCGTGGCCCGCGAAGTAGACCAGCGCCACTTCGGCCGTCTCAGCCTTCAGTCCGAAATCGCGCAACGCCGCCTGCATGCCCCGCTGATCGAGGTCGAGCTGGATGTCGACGTCGAAGTTCACGTCATGCAAGGCGGCGCCGATGGCTGCCGCATCGTTCTGAGGATTCGGCAGCATATCGGCGTGTTCGTAGTTCGAATTGCCGATGACGAGGGCAATGCGCTCTTGTGCAGTACTCGAATGCACTGGCCAGACCATGCAGGCGATCAGGCCTAGAGCGACATGAATGCTTGCGGCACGCAAAGCGTTTCTCTCCTCCGAATTGCTATCCGAAACATAGCGGATATGCAGACCTGCCACAATTCTCTCTCGACGACCCCTCCGATGGACAGCACCGTCGTTTTCGGCCTCTTAGGCCAGGTCAAGCCTTCGAAATTCTAATACTAAAGAACAGGAATGACGTCTGTGAGTTTAGCCACTTTGCATGATTGTACGCTTTGGCCGAAGGATTTCGGTAACTGATAACGGTTGATTGGAAGATATTCTAGCCGATGGCATTGTCATAGAGAACGCTGGGCAGCGGTTTTCGGCCTTCGATCAGCTCGCGATAGACGGAAAGCGTGCTCTTGCCCATGCGTGCCATGCTGTAATTGCGCTCGACGAAGCGGCGGCAGCGCGCGGCGAGGCGCTCGCGTGCGTCGTCGGGCATGGTCAGCGCGAGATCGAGGGCATTGGCGAGGTGGCCGGCGTCGCCCGGCTGCACCAGCCAGCCGGTGGCGGCGGGCATGATGGTCTCGGAGAGGCCCCAGCGGTCGGTGGCGATCACCGGCTTGCCCATGGCCTGCGCCTCGATCGAGGTGCGTCCGAAGGCTTCGGGACCGGTGGACGGAACCACGACGATGTCGGCGAGCGCGTAGGCCGCAGGCATGTCGGCGCAGGCACCGGTCAGCCAGACGCGATTCTCCAGCTTCAGGTCGATGATCATGTTCTCGACGCGACCGGCATAGCCGCCCTTGGCGCCGCGATTGCCGACCATGATGCAGATGGTGTCGTCGCCCTTGCCGTCCTGCCAGAGCTTGCTGAGGGCCTGGAGCAGCCAGGTGTGCCCCTTGCGCTCGGAAATGCGGCCGGGAAGCATGATGATGCGCTTATCCGGGTCGAGTTCCCATTGCTGCCTTAGTTTCTCGACACGCGTCTCGTCGACCTTGGTCGGGTCGAACTGGTCGAGATCGACGCCGCGCGGGATCACGCGCAGCCGATCGGTGTTGACGCCGTAGCGCGCGATCACATGCTCGGCGACATAGTCGGAAATCGCGATCACCCGATCGCCCCGGGTCATGATCGCGTTGTAGCCGCGCTTCAGGAAATTCTCGCCGCCGCTATAGAGGCTGTGGAAGGTGGTGACGAACGGCACGCCCACCTTTTTCGCCGCGTAGAAGGCGCTCCAGGCAGGTGCGCGCGAGCGCGCGTGGACGAGCTGAATGTCGTGATTGCGGATGATCTGCGCCAGGCGTCGGACATTGGCGCGCATGGTCAGCGGGTTCTTGCTGTGCACCGGCAGATTGAGGCTGACCGCCCCCATGCCCAGCAGGTCCTGCTCCTGCTCGCCGCCGTTCGAGGCGATGATCGGCGTCCAGCCCTGGCCGACCAGATAGCGCGAGATGTCGAGCGTGCCGCGTTCCACGCCGCCCGGGCCGAGCGCCGGCAGGACCTGAAGCACCTTCGGGCCTTTCAGCCGGGCGATGGCGGCCCGGACTTCTTGAACGCTGGTCAGATCGTCCATGTCTTCGCGGCGGTCACCCTCCAGATCCAGGGTCGAGACGCGGTCGTCGAGCAGGAGTTCTGTGGTCATGGGACTTGGCCTGTTGTCCAGGCTGACCGGGTGCTACCATGGATTTCATGATGCGCAAACCCGATGGGCCCGGGGTTATTCCGATGCATGAGCGTCTCGATCTTGGCGGTGGGCGTGTGCTCGCCTTCGTTCATCATCCCGGCCGCGCGCCCGGCGTGCTGTTCTGCGGCGGCTTCAAATCCGACATGACCGGCAGCAAGGTGCTGGCCCTGGAGGAAGAATTCGTCAAGGAGGGACGGGCGTTCACCCGCTTCGACTACACTGGGCATGGCAGCTCGTCGGGCGCCTTCGAGGACGGCACGATCGGCGCATGGAAGGGCGATGCGATCGCCATCGTTGACAAGATCACTGAAGGGCCGCTGGTGATCGTCGGTTCGAGCATGGGCGGCTGGATCATGCTGCTGGCGGCCCTCGCCCGGCCGGAACGGGTCAAGGGCCTGGTCGGCATCGCCAGCGGGCCGGACTTCACCGAGGATCTGATCTGGGCGCGAGGCAGCGAGGCGCAGCAGGCGGAGCTCATGGCCAAGGGCCGCTGGGTGGCGCCGTCCGCCTACAGCGCCGAGCCCTACATCATCACCCGCGAGCTGATCGTCGAAGGCAGGGAGCATCTGCTGCTGCGCGCACCCATTCCGTTCGACGGCCCGGTTCACCTGCTGCACGGCCAGGCCGACCCTGACGTGCCCTGGCAGACCTCGCTCCGCCTCGCGGAAAAGCTGACCTCCGAGGACGTGACCCTCGAGCTGCTCAAATCCGGCGATCATCGTCTCTCCAAACCCCACGAGCTCGACCGCATCCTCACCTCGACCCGGCGGGTCGTGGCCGTACTTACCTGAGAAGCCTGGGGCTGAGGCGTCATCGGTTCATGCTTTCGAGGATGGCGCGCAGGCCTTCGCGGTAGGTCGGGAACAGGAGATCGACGCCGAGCTCGGTGCGGATGCGGTCATTGGCGACGCGGCGGTTGTCGGCGTAGAAGCTGCGCGCGGCCTCGGAGAGATCGGCTTGCTCGAACGGGATCTCGGGCGGCGGGTCGACGCCCAGGAGCTCGGCGGCGAAGGCGATGACGTCCTGAGGCGGGGCGGGCTCGTCGTCGGCGACATTGTAGATGGCGCCCGGATTCGGTCTCGCCATCGAGGCGCGCAGCACCTGGACGATGTCGGCCACATGGATGCGCCCGAACATCTGGCCGGGCTTCACGACCCGGCGGGCCTTGCCCGACTTGACAGTCTCCAGCGCGTTTCGCCCCGGGCCGGGACCGTAGATCCCGGCCAGTCGAAAGATATGCGCGGGCAAGCCGGAGGCCAGCCAGTGGCCTTCGGCGGCGACTCGGCGCTTGGTGCGGGGCAGCGATGGGGCCGGGGGATCGCTCTCGTCGACCCAGCCGCCGCCCCGGTCGCCATAGACGCCGGTGGTGCCGAGATAGCCCGCCCAGGTGATGGTTTCGCAGGCCAGAAGATCCTGCAGATGGGCGCGCAGCACCGGATCGCCCGTCTCGTCAGGGGCGATCGAGGTGAGCAGATGGGTGGTGCCGGCGAGCGCCGCCGTCGGATCGCGCAGCGGCAGGTCCGGGCCGAACAGAGAGGTCTCGATGCCCTCGGCTTCCAGCGCCTGATGCTTTGCCTCCGAGCGCGTCGTGCCGGCGACTGTCCAGCCTTCGGCCATCAGCTCGCGCGCCAGCGCCAGCGCCGAATAGCCGAGCCCGAAGCAGAACAGCCGGGTCATGCCATGACCTCTGCATATTCGCCGAGAACGTCCCGGTCCGTTTCGCCAGCGCGCGCCGCTTTCGAGCGCCCCGCAAACTCCTCGCGATCCACAAGCTGCCCCAGCGCCCAGACGGCCATGGCACGCACCAGCGGCGACGGGTCGTCCAGGAGTCCCTCCGCGACCGCGGCAAGTTCAGCCTGGGGCGGCGCGCCCCCCGCGGCGATGAGGACGTTGCGGATGAAGCGGTCGCGGCCGATGCGTTTGATCGGCGAGCCGCTGAAGCGCTTGCGGAACGCTGCGTCATCCAGGGCTGCGAGCTCGACCAGCGGCGGGGCATTCAGGTCGTCGCGCGCCTTGAGCTTGATCTCGTTCGCGGTACGCGAAAATTTGTTCCAGGGGCAGACGGCGAGACAGTCGTCGCAGCCATAGATGCGGTTGCCCATGGGCTTGCGGAATTCGCGCGGGATGTGGCCCTTGTGCTCGATGGTGAGATAGGAGATGCAGCGGCGCGCATCGAGCTGATAGGGGGCGGGGAAGGCTGATGTCGGGCAGATGTCGAGACAGGCCCGGCATGATCCGCACCGATCGAGACCGGGCCGGTCAGGCTCGATGTCGAGCGTCGAAAAAACTTCGCCGAGAAACAGCCAGGAGCCGAAGTCGCGCGAGACGACGTTGGTATGCTTGCCCTGCCAGCCGAGGCCCGCCTGCTCGGCGAGCGGCTTTTCCAGGATGGGGGCGGTATCGACGAACACCTTGATCTCGCCGCCGCTCCTGGCCACCAGCCACTGCCCGAGCTGCTTGAGCTTCCCCTTGATCACATCGTGATAGTCCCGATGCCGCGCATACACCGAGATGCTGCCAGCATCGGGGTGACCTAAGGCTTCGAGCGGGTCTCGGTCGGGCCCGTAGTTCATGCCGAGCACGATGACGCTCTTCACCTCCGGCCAGAGCGCCCGCGGGCTCCTGCGCCGATCGAACGTGTCCGCCAACCAGTCCATATCGCCGTGGCGACCATGGTCGACGAAGGCACGATAGCCCGCCTCGACTCGCTCCGGCAGCTCAGGCCGCGCAAACCCCACCACATCAAAGCCGAGCCCTTGCGCGCGCTCCCTGATCGCCAACCGCCAGTCCAGGGACGCTGGCGCGCATCCATTCCCTGAGACCCTGGGGCTGATCGAGGCAAGTCCGGCCATGAGGCGCCGCCTCAAAAATCGAGGTCGGAGTAGTGGGAGACCGGTCGGATGGAGGGGAGGCGATCGGCGAGGAGGGGGCGGAAGCTCGGACGGGATTTGATCTTGGCGTACCAGAGCTTGGCGCCGGGATGCTTGTCCCAGGGGACGTCACCCATATAGTCGAGCACCGACAGATGGGCGGCTGCGGTGAGATCGGCGAGGCTGAGCTCGTCACCGCCGAGCCAGTGGTTCTGGTCGAACAGGTAGTCGATATAGTCGAGATGCTCGTGGATGTTGGCGAGGCCGCGGCGCACGGCGGCGCTGTCCGGCGTCGCTTTGTCGCGCAGGCGCTTGATCAGCTTTTCATGCCAGATCAGGTCCGTGACGTCGCGCACGAACTTCTTGTCGAACCACGCCATCAGACGGCGGATCTCGGCGCGCTTGCTGGCTTCCTTGCCGAGCAGGGAATGGCCGCGCTGGGTTTCTTCCAGATATTCGACGATCACGCCGCTGTCGACGATGATGCGCGAGCGGTCCTCGAGGATGGGAACCTCGGCGGCGGGATTGCCGGTCTTCAAATCCTCACGGCAAAGCCAGGGCTCGATCGCCTCGGCAGCGACCTCGAGCTCCTTTTCCGCGAGGGCCAGGCGCACCTTTCGCGAATAGGGGCAAAGGGGAAAATGGAGAAGCTTCAGCATGAGGAATTTCTAGCAAAATCTGCGGCTTGCCTGCAAGTGCTAGATAGGGACCTAAGATTTTAACTTATAACGTTATTTTTGCTGATTAAGGTCTCCTTGAAGGGGCTTGGCCGCACCTCTCCGCACGGACGATTTGACAAGCGGTGCCACCTTGTCTGACAACAGGTCGCAAAAGGTCAGCCAGAGGAAAAGCCATGGCGCGAGGGGGATATCATCCGACCGTAAGCTTCACCCAGATGAAGGACGGGACGGCCGAGGATTACGAGCTGCTCGACAGGCTGGAAGCGGACTTCGCCGCCGGCACGGCCGATCGCATTCTGGAGCAGCTGAAGCGCCTCGAGCATTCGCTCGCCGGCTATCAGATCACCCGCCTCGGCCACTCCCTGCAGACGGCGACCCGCGCCGAGCGCGACAGTGCCGATCTCGACTGGATCGTCACCGCTCTGCTGCACGACATCGGCGACGACCTCGCTCCCTACAACCACGACAGCATCGCGGCGGCGGTGATCAAGCCCTATGTGCGCGAGGAGTGTTCCTGGGTGTGCCAGCATCACGGGATTTTCCAGATGGTCTACTACGCGCATTTCCAGGGCGGCGATCCGAATATCCGCGAGCGTTATGCCGACCATCCCTACTATCAGTCGGCGGTCGATTTCTGCGAGCGCTGGGACCAGGCATCCTTCGATCCCGGCTACGACACCCAGCCTCTGGCCCATTTCGCGCCCATGGTGCGCGAGGTTTTTTCGCGCGAGCCATGGGACGCCACGTATCTCTGTCTCGGCCAGCAGGTGCCGCTCCACAAAGGCTGAGCAAACGCCGAAAGGCCTTGATCTCGCGAGCGCTCTTGACCACATGCAGCGCTCAGCCCATCAAGGGCCGAAGCTGGCACCTGGAAGTGCTGCGGAACGCCGAGGTTTGATCGCGAGGGGTGATGACGGAGAGCTGGCACGGCACGACGATCCTGTCGGTGCGCAAGGGCAACCAGGTGGTGATCGCCGGCGACGGCCAGGTCAGCCTGCAGAACATGGTGCTGAAGCCGAGCGCCAGGAAGGTCCGCCGGGTCGGCAAGGGCGACATCGTCGCCGGTTTCGCCGGGAGCACGGCCGACGCCTTCACCCTGCTGGAGCGCCTGGAAACCAAGCTGGAGCGTCATCCCGGCCAGCTGATGCGCGCTGCGGTCGAGCTCGCCAAGGACTGGCGCACCGATCGCTACCTCAGGCGTCTCGAAGCAATGATGGCAGTGGCCAACGCCGAGATCTCGCTGCTGCTCACCGGCAATGGCGACGTGCTCGAGCCCGACGACGGCCTGATCGGCATCGGCTCCGGCGGCCCCTACGCGCTTGCCGCGGCGCGGGCTCTGATCGACGTCGACGGCATGAGCGCCGAGGACATCGCGAAAAGATCCATGGCGATCGCCGCCGACATCTGCGTCTTCACCAATACCCATCTGACCCTCGAGGTCATCGACCTCGCCAAAGACTGAGCGCCCTCCATGACTGCACTGACCCCGCGCGAAATCGTGTCCGAGCTCGACCGCTACATCGTCGGGCAAAAAGACGCCAAGCGCGCCGTGGCGATCGCCCTGCGCAATCGCTGGCGGCGCCAGCAGCTGGACGAGGCGCTGCGCGAAGAGGTTCAGCCGAAGAACATCCTGACCATCGGCCCGACCGGCTGCGGCAAGACCGAGATCGCAAGGCGTCTCGCCAAGCTCGCCCAGGCGCCGTTCATCAAGGTCGAGGCGACCAAGTTCACTGAGGTCGGCTATGTCGGCCGCGACGTGGAATCGATCATCCGCGACCTGGTGGAGGTAGCGCTCACCATGACGCGCGAGCGCCTGGCCAAGGAGGTCGGTGCCCAGGCCGAGCTCAATGCCGAGGACCGCGTGCTCGACGCCCTGGTCGGCAGTAGCGCGGGGCAGGACACGCGCGAAAAATTCCGACGCCTGCTGCGCGAAGGCTCGCTTGCCGAGCGCGAGGTCGAGATCGAGATTCTGGAGCGCGGCTCCGCCTCCATGCCGACCTTCGACATCCCCGGCATGCCTGGCGCGCAGATGGGCATGCTCAATCTCTCCGACATGTTCGGCAAGGCCTTCGGTCAGCAGAGCAAGAAGCGCAAGATGAAGATCGCCGACAGCTACGCCATCCTGATCGAGGAGGAGGCCGACAAGCTGCTGGATCAGGAGCAGGTGAAGCGCGAGGCGATCCAGGCGGTCGAGCAGGACGGCATCGTCTTCATCGACGAGATCGACAAGATTTCCGCGCGCGAGGATCGGCACGGCGCGGATGTCTCGCGCGAAGGCGTGCAGCGCGATCTTCTCCCCCTGATCGAGGGCACGTCGGTCACCACCAAGCATGGTGCGATCAGGACCGAGCATATCCTGTTCATCGCGTCAGGCGCCTTTCATCAGAGCAAGCCCGCCGACCTTTTGCCCGAACTGCAGGGCCGGCTGCCTATCCGGGTCGAGCTCAACCCACTCACAGGAGGATCTCGCGCGAATTCTGGTCGAGCCGGAGGCGAGCCTGATCAAGCAATATACGGCGCTCCTCGCCACCGAAGGCGTCACCATCGAGTTCACCGAGGACGGCATCGACGAGATCGCGCGGCTTGCGAGCGAGATCAACGAAAGGGTCGAGAATATCGGGGCGCGACGCCTGCACACCGTGATGGAGCGCCTGGTCGAGGACATCAGCTTCGAGGCCACCGATCGCGACGGCGACACCATCAGCATCGACCCCGCCTATGTGCGCGAGAAGGTCGGCCAACTGGTCGAAGGGGCGGATCTCTCGAAGTTCATCCTATGACGACGGACTGCCGGCTCGTCTGAGGCTGGCGGATCGCCTAATGAGGCCTGTGCGCGGGTGAGGCTTGCCATAGCTTCCACTCTCTGATTCTTGGAAAAGAACATCGGAAGAGATTGGCGATGGCGCATTGGACGGTTGGTCAGGACAGATTGACCTTTGCGGGCCCGAAGCCTGTTGGCTCTGATCTCGATCGCCTGGCGCAGGCGATCGACTGGGCGGCCATCAAGACTACTCTGTCTTGCATCTACGCAGCGCCCAAGGGCGAGAAAGCCTGGCCGCCGCTCGTTCTGTTCAAGGCGCTTTTGATCGGCATCTGGCACGATCTCTCGGACGAGCGGTTGGCGGGCGCCATCGACGACCGCAAGAGCTTTCGCCATTTCTGTGGCTTTGCCACCCATGAGCCGACACCGGAGCGGACGGCGTTTGTCAGGTTTCGCCGTGCCCTGGTCGAGCATGGTCTCGATGCAAAGCTCCTTGTCGCGGTCGATGAAGCGATCGCTGCCCAGGGCCTTGTCGTGAAGACCGGCACGCTGGTCGATGCGACGCTCATCCCTTCGGCCAGCAAGAAGGACGAGGAAGCGCGCTGGGCCGGGCATCGATCGAAGAAGCCGACCCATGGCGACAAGGCGCATGTCGCTGCCGACAAGGACACCAGCCTGATCGACCAGATCGAGGTCACGACCGCCAACATCCATGACAGCCGCATGATCGACGCCTTTTTGCCCGACGATCCAGGCGAGGTCTATGCCGATACAGCCTATGACAGCTTCAAGATCCTGGAGCTGATCAAGAGCCGAGGCGGGCAGCCGCGCATCGTTCAACGCGGTGGCTGTGGACCGATCGAGAAACCCGAGCTCTGGAATGCGAGGGGTCGAAAGATCCGCTGCCGGATCGAGAAGATCTTCGGCACCTGGAAGCGGCTCTACGGGCTCGGGCGAACGCGTTATCCAGGTCGCGCCCGCGTCCGCCTTCACGTCCATCTGACCGCCATCGCCCAGAGCTTTTCCGGATCAGGTGGAACCACCTGATCGATCAGGAAAATGCGTCGAAACAAAGAGATAGAGCGTGCATCCCGATCACATCTGATCGGGATCCGCTCCAGAACATCCGCCGGACCGCCAATCTCAGCGTCGTCCGATGGCTGCTAAGCAAGCCACCAGATCAGACTATCGCCAAGTCTGCCGTCAGGCCTCAGGAACTCCACAGGTCCAAAGCATTCCAACAAGCTACCTCACCCGCGCACAGGTCTCCTTATACCAACCCAACCTGGCCATGACCGCCTAAACGTTCTTCGATTGGTGCAATCGTTTCCGACTTCTTCTCGACGTCAACGTTTCTTTAACCAATGTCCGCCACCATTCCCTCCTGGTCCATGTGATCCTGGGAGTCCGTGCCTCATCCAAACTTTTTCGGCGCGCGAACGCCCAGGATCACATGGACCAGGAAGAAATGTAGCCGAGAGACCTTAACGCACGGTAAAGATGAGGGGCCAAAGGGACAGGCCCCAAGTCTTGGGAAAACGGTGAACGGCCAGTCAGGTTGGCGCCTATTCCGTCGCAGGCACGGCCGTCGGCTCCACCGCGAGCGCCCCGTTCGCCTGATCGGCCATCACGTCATAGAGCGCGATGATCGGCTCGCGCAGAGCGAGGCTGCCGGCCAGGACCACGAGGCTGACGAGTCCGGACATCAGCGCATAGTGCGCGGCCGCCGCACCGTTCTGATCCGAGCCAATGCCTTTCGAGCAGACCATGCGGCATTCCTTTCTTCAACGAACCATGAAAAATATTATGGAGATTTTCTTTAGATTTGTCAATATTTAACAGTAGTTTTATCTTATATGCAGATAATTATTAATTTTTACTTTTAATAATACTTAAGGAAGCAAACGAACAGCGCGATGTCCGCCGGGACGGGGACATTCCGATCGCCATTGGCCGCCGACGCAGGCGGCGCTATGGTCTTTGATAGTTGCTCGACCGTCTCATGCAGGAACCCGACCATGACCTTGGTGCAGCCCACCCACAATCTGTCGCTCGAAGAGCTCGATCGCGAGAGCATGTTCCATCCCTACACGGCGCTGGCCGATCACCTCGAAAAAGGCGTGCGCGTAATCAGCGAGGGCAGCGGCGTCTGGGTCAAGGATCCCGAGGGCAAGCGCTTTCTGGACGCGGTCGCCGGCCTCTGGTGCGTGAATATCGGCTATGGCCGCACGGAAGTCGCCGACGCGATCCACGAGCAGGCGAAAAAGCTCGCCTATTTCCACTCCTTCTCGTCCATGGGCACGGAGCCGACCATCCGGCTCGCCGACCGCCTGCTGCGCCTCGCCCCCGAGGGCATGAGCAAGGTGCTGTTCGGCAATACCGGCTCGGACGCCAACGACACCAACGTCAAGCTGATCTGGTACTACAACACCATGCGCGGCAAGCCGGACAAGGTGAAGCTGATCGCCAGGAAGCAGGGCTATCACGGCGTCACGGTCGCCTCGGCCAGCCTCACCGGCCTGCCGCTGCTGCACAAGGCCTTCCACCTGCCGATCCCGGAGGTGCGCCACGTCTCCTGCCCGGACCCCTATCGCGGCAAGCCGGACGGCATGTCCGAGCGCGACTTCTCCAAGCAGCTCGCGAAGGAGCTGGACGAGACCATCGAGCGCGAGGGGCCGGACACGGTCGCCGCGTTCTTCGCCGAGCCGGTGATGGGGGCGGGCGGCGTGCATGTGCCGCCGGAGGGATATTTCGACGAGATCCAGCCGGTCTTGAAGAAGCACGACGTGCTCCTGGTCGCGGACGAGGTGATCTGCGGCTTCGGCAGGCTCGGGCGCTGGTTCGGCTCCGATCTCTACGGCATCAAGCCTGACATCATGACCATCGCCAAGGGCCTGACCAGCGGCTACGTCCCGATGTCGGCGAGCCTGGTGGGCGACAAGGTCTGGGATGTGCTGATCGACACCTCGAAGGCGATCGGCCCCTTCGGTCACGGCTACACCTATGGCGGCCATCCGGTCGCCGCCGCCGCCGCCATGGCCAATCTCGACATCTTCGAGCGCGATGATCTCGTCGGCAACGCCGCAGAGGTCGGTGCCTATTTCCAGGCACGCGCCCGGGAAACGCTCGCGGACCATCCGCTGGTCGGCCATGTCCGCGGCGTCGGCCTGATCCTCGGCATCGAGTTCGTCGCCGACAAGGCGAGCAAGCGTCCCTTCGAGGGCGCGGACAGGATCGCCCCCAAGGTCTCGGAGGCGGCGCATCGGCGCGGTCTGCTGGCCAGACCGCTGCCCGGCGGCGACATCATCGCGCTGTCCCCGCCGCTCTCGATCACCAGGGATGAGGTCGATGTGGTGTTCGACCACCTGCGGGCGGCGGTCGAGGAGGTCGCCGAAAAGCGCTGAGGCGCTGACGCGCCACCGCTCAAGCTAGAAGGGACTCCGGGCGGTCGTCGGGCAGTTTACAGGCTTGACGCCAGCTCCAGCCTGCGTCACAGGTCGTTGAAAGCCGACGCTGAAATCGGCAGGCAATGGAGACGTCTCGCCATGAATCCTCTCGGCGTTCATGCGCTGGTGTTCGTCAGCGGCTGGAGTCAGGACGAAGCCGCGCGCGCGATCGGCCGTGCCGCGGCCGCGGGCTATGGCTATCTGGAAATCCCGCTGATCGATCCGAAGGCGATCAACGTCCGGGCCACCAAAAAGGCGCTGAGAAAAGCCGGGATCAAGCCGATCACCTCGCTCGGGCTCGGCCCCGATACCGACATCTCGAGCGGTGATCCCGAAGTGGTCAGCCGGGGCGAAACGCTGCTCAACGACGCATTGTCGGTCGCCCGGGATCTCGGCTCGACCATGCTCAGCGGCGTCCTCTATTCAGCACTTGGCAAATATGACACCGCCGCCAGCCATATCGGCCGCTGGAACTGCATTCAGGTGCTGCGCCGCCTCGCCGACAAGGCCAAGGCCTCGGACATGACGCTGGGGATCGAGCCGGTCAACCGCTATGAAAGCAATCTGGTCAACACCGGCGAGGACGCGCTGAAGCTGATCGAGTCCATCGGCGCCGACAACATGGTCGTCCATCTCGACAGCTATCACATGAATATCGAGGAGGGCGCGCCCGGCCCGTTGATCGAGCGCCTCGGCGACCGCCTCGGCTACGTGCATGTCAATGAGAGCCATCGCGGCTATCTCGGCACCGGCAGCATCGACTTCGGGGCCCTGTTTCGCGCCCTTGCCGACCATGGCTATGAGGGCGTGATCACCTTCGAGGCCTTCGCTTCCGGCATCGGCGATCCCAAGCTCAATGCCGATCTCGCCGTCTGGCGGCCGCTCTGGGATGACCCGGACGACCTGGCGCGCCATGCCCGCGCGTTCATGGAGGAGATGATCGCCTGCGCGTCGACCCCGTCCAAGCGCGCGGTGGCCGACCTGTCAGCCGCGGCAAACGGCGCGTCGCCTTCGCCACGCCCCCTGGTTCCTCAATCCCACCCGGTCGCCGCCTCCGGTTCGAGGAAAAGAACGCGCCGCAGCTTCGGCTGGGCCAGGAATCCGACATCCTGAAGCCGGCAGACCGGCGAGCGCCTGACGGCAGCGACTCACAGGCGCCGGATTTTCTTACCGACCCGCATGGACATTGAACATTTTTGGGACTGTTTTTGCCCACCGTTTCGAGGTGGCCAATTAGAGCTTTTCCCGATCAGATGGAAACACCTGATCGATCAGGAAATACGTCGAAACAAAGAGATGGAGCGTGCATCCCGATCACATCTGATCGGGATCCGCTCTAGCTCTGATCAAGCAGCATGCATCACCGGCGTTAACACTCTCTTAAGCTGATGCCGTCACCATCGCTTCATGGTCCATGCGACCCTGGGAATCCGAACCTCGCCGACATTTTCTCTGGGCGCGCGGATTCCCAGGGTCGCATGGACCTGATGGCATCATGACAGGAAAAGGTTGAGAAAATCCTAACGTTTGGATCAGGCGGCATCGTTCACCCTGTAGCACCCGATAAGCCTGCCGATCTGCGGGCAGCAGGATGCACCAGAGCGGTCGGCCCACAGGCGGGTCGGGATGAGACCCGGGGTGAGCGACGCTTCGCCGGGCTGGTGCAGCCCCAGGAAAACGGGCCCCGACATCGGATCGGGACCCGTTTTGGTGGTCGGCTCGACGTCGCTGACGTCGTCAGCAGGACGTCGCCGAGGTCTCAGGCTGCCTGCTGGCGTTTGGCGACCACGCTTTCGGCGACCTTTTCCGGCACCTGCTGGAAATGGTCATGCTGGCAGTCGAAGAAGCCGACGCCCTGGGTGGACGAGCGCAGGTCGATGATCAGGTCGTGGATCTCCGCCTGCGGGATGTGCGCCTGCACCTGATCCCAGCCGCGCCAGTTCTTGCGGCCGTCATAGCCGAGGATCTGGCCGCGCTTGCCCGAGATGATCTGCAGGATCTTCGAGGTGTAGTCGCTGGGCACCGAGATGTTGACCTTGAGGACCGGCTCCAGCAGCACGGGATTGCACTGCGGCAGACCCTCCTTCAGCGCGAGGGCGGTCGCCATCTTGAAGGCGATTTCCGAGCTGTCGACGCTGTGGAACTGGCCGTCATAGAGGGTGACCGCGACGTCGACCACGGGAAAGCCGAGCGGCCCTTTGTGCAGATATTCCTTCGCCCCCGCTTCGACCGCCGGGATGTACTGGCGCGGCACGGCACCGCCGACGATCTTGTCGACGAACTGGAAGCCCTGGCCCGCGGGCAGCGGATCGATCTTGATCTTGACGTCGCCGAACTGGCCGTGGCCGCCGCTCTGCTTCTTGTGCCGGCCGTGGGCATCCGCCCCCTTTCTGATGGTCTCGCGATAGGGGGTCTCCGGCACCTCGCCCCTGATGTCGACGTGGTATTTCGACTTCAGGCGGTCGAGAGCGACGCGCAGATGCATCTCACCCTGACCCCAGAGCACGCTTTGATGCAGCTCCGGATCCTGCTCGAAGCGCAGGCTCGGATCCTCCTCGATCAGCTTGGTGAAGGCCCCGGACATCTTCACTTCGTCATTGCGGTTTTCCGCCGAGACCGCGAAAGCGTACATCGGCTTCAGCGGCGAGGCGCGCGGCACCGGGACCGCCGAGGGGTCACCGCCCGCACCGTTCAGCAGCACGTCGGCCGTTCTCGCTTCCTCGAGGCGGCCGAGGCCGACGATGTCGCCGGCCTGGGCGCTGCCGATCGGCTTCTGCTCGGTGCCGACCATCTTGAACACGCCGGAAAGGCGCATGTCACCGGAGCCGGCGCTCTTGAGCATCATGCCGTCCCTGACCTCGCCCGCCCAGACGCGCGCGAGCGAGAGCTTGCCGGCATGGGGCAGGTGATACGTCTTGATGATCTGGACGATCGGATCGCCTGCGGGATCGATGCCGAGGCGCTTGTTGGTGACCATCGGCGACGGCGTCTCCTTGACCAGCGCCTCGAGCAGCCGGCGCACGCCCATCTCCTGCTCGGCGACGCCCATGAACACCGGCACGATCTGATCGGCACCGAGCGTGTTCTGCATGTGGCGAAGAATGTCGTCGGCGGGCGGCTCCTGGTCCTCCAGCAGCAGCTCCATCAGGTCGTCGTCGAAATCGGCGAGCGTCTCCAGCATCTCCTGGCGCGCCGCCTGCTCGCGCTCCTGGTATTCCTCCGGCAGCTCGATCGGCTCGGAAGCGCCCCCTGCCTTGTAGGCGTAGGCCTTCTCGGTCACGAGATCGATATAGCCGACCAGGTCGTCCCCCCGGCCGATCGCATATTGATGCGGAATCACCGGCCGGTCGGAGACGGCGCGCAGGCTGTCCAGGAGCTCGCGATAGGGCATCTCGGAGCGGTCCATCTTGTTGATGAACACCAGATGCGGGATCTGGTTCTTGTCGAGATAGTTGAGGATCGGCGCGATCGCGATCATGCGTTCCGGCACCGGTTCGACCACCACCACCGCGGCATCGATGCCGAGCAGCGCGTTGCGCGCTTCCTGCGCGAACTCGACCGAGCCCGGACAATCGAGAATGTTGAAATTCAGACCCTCGTAATCGAACGAGACGGCGTTGACCTCGACCCCCATCTGCCGCGCCCGCGCCTCCGGCGAAGCGTCGCCTACGGTGCTGCCCTCCGCCGTCCTGCCTTTGCGCGAAATGGCGCCGGCGACATAGAGCAGGTTCTCCAGCAACGTCGTCTTGCCTGACCCGTTCGGTCCAATCAGTGCGACATTGCGAACCGTATCGGCTCCCGTCATTACGATCTCCCCTGATTACTGTCGACCAAATCCCCCATGGCTGCCTTCCATGGTCGCCTTTTGGGCGTGGGCGGCGCCATGTCTTGTTCGAGAGAGGTTACGCCTTGATCGCGCGCCTGTCATCAAGCTGTCGACCTTCGGTCACGGCTTTCGGGCGCGGCTCGCCTTCGAGGGGAAAAGTGAGGATGACGCTCAATCCGGCAGCCGTGACGTTGGCGCTTCGAGGGGATCTTCAGGCAAAAAAGGCCGCGGGAGACGGCCGAACGCCTGCCGACCACGCCGGGTCGGCAGGCACGCTCTATCTCATCGTTTTACCGCCTGCCCCGATCCGCAGGGCATGCCGTCCCGCCGGGACAGGCGTCAGAGATACCCGCCCCACTTGCCGCGGCCGTCGAGGGGAGGGGCGACGGCCTCGATGCTGGTGGCGGGCTCAAGCTTGGCCGCGCGCTCGCGCTGGATGTCGACCGCGCTGAAGCCGAGCAGCAGCGCCAGGAGAAGGGCGGCCAGGCCGAGTGCGAGGCCCGCCTTGGGCGTCGCGGCATGCCGGCCGCCGAGAGGTGCGACGGGGTGAAGGGGGAGGGTGGTCATGATCCTGTCCTTGTCGATGATGGTGCGATGACGCACTCGTTCGATGACACTCCGGCTCAGAGCTGCCAGAAGGGCTTTTGCAGTTCCTGCTCGACGTCGAAACGGCTGAGGCCGATGTCCTTCAGCATGCGCTCGTCGAGCCGGGCGAGCGTTCGGCGCTGCTGGCGGCGTTCCGACCAGGCGCGCAGCAGATTCAAAGCCGTCCTGACCAGAAATGGCGGCTCGACGGGTTCCGCATGCCCGAGCTGCAGCAGGTCCTTTCGGTGGGCGATGGCGACGTGTTGGCCTTTCATGGTGCTCCTCCGCGCGCCCCTCGTTTCCACCTTGGGACGAGGGACGGATCAGCGTCTGACAAGGCTGAATCTATGGCTGCAGCGCCACCCGGACAAACGACATTTCTTGCGATTCAGTTTAGAAAATCTAATCATCATCTCGTCTGGCTTATTCTAATCCATTGTTTTTTATGCTAAGATACAAAAACGTGACATAGCCGCCCAAATGTAAGGATACAATTTTTCACCGACGCCATGGTCAGACGCCTGCCCTCTTTGAACGCCCTTCGCGCCTTCGAGGCGGCGGCGCGCCATCTCAGCTTTTCGCGCGCCGCGGATGAGCTGAACGTCACCAAGGCCGCCGTCAGCCACCAGGTCAAAGCGCTGGAGGAAGAGCTCGGTCTGCCGCTGTTCAGAAGACTGAACCGCGCGCTGCTGCTCACCGATGCCGGCCAGACACTGTTGCCGTCGCTGACCCAGGCCTTCGGCATGATGGGCGGCGCGATCGACCGGCTGAAGAAGCGCGACGAGACCGGCGAGCTCACCTTGACCACGCTCGCCTCCTTCGCGGCGATCTGGCTGGTGCCCAGGCTCGGCCGCTTTCGCCGCGCGCATCCCGAGATCGACGTGCGCATCACCACCTCCGACGAAAGCATCGATTTCGCAGCGAGCGACGTCGATCTGGCGATCCGCTACGGCGCCGGCCGCTGGCCGAACGTCCACGTCGAGCGCCTGATGACCGAGGAGATCTTTCCGGTGTGCGCGCCGTCGCTGCTTGCGGACGGGCCGCCCCTGGAAAAGCCCGCGGATCTCGCCAACCATACGCTGCTGCACGACTACACGCTCGAGACCTGGCGCATGTGGCTGATCGCCGTGGGCGAGGGCGGGGTCGATGCCGAGCGCGGGCCGCGCTATCAGCATTCCAATCTGGTGATCCAGGCCGCCGAGCAGGGGGACGGCGTCGCGCTTGCGAGGAGCGTGCTCGCCGCCGACGCCCTTGCCAAGGGACGGCTGGTCAAGCCGTTCGACGTCGCCCTGCCGGCGGAATTCGCCTATTATCTCGTCTGCCCACCCGACCATCTGAAGCGCCCGAAGGTCAAGGCGTTCCGCGCCTGGCTAGTGGACGAGGCCGCGGAGTCCGTGTCCAGCCTCGATCCGATGCGCTGAACGCGTCTTGACGCTTGCGCCCGCCTCTGCCGGGTGGAAGCATGGGCCCATGACCATCCACCGCCCGTTCTTCAAGAGTGCCAGGCACCATGCCATGGGCATCAAGGCGCTCGATCCGGCGGACTGGCTGGAATTCGGCGAGGATGCCGCGCATCAGCTCGCCGAACGCCACCGCCTCCTGGATGAGCGGCCGTCCGAGGTGATAGCTGCCCTTCCGGGCTCGGAGGCGGCGCAGGACGAACTCGCGGCGCTGGTGCTCGATTATCTCGAACGCCATGCAAGGGATCGCTACCGCATCGAGACCGACAGGGTGGTCGAGCCCGCCACCGGCTTTTCCTGTGACCGCAGCAACGCGTCGGTGCTGGGAAGGCTGGTGCAGGAGGATTTTTGTCTGCTGCAAAAGCATGAAGGACGCTATGTGCTGAGCGCGGCGGTTCTCTGCTTTCCCGCCCACTGGTCGCTCGCGGAAAAGCTCGGCAGGCCGCTGATCGAGATCCACGCGCCGGTGCCAGGCTTCGCCGAGCAGCTCGGCAGCCCGGTCGAGCGTCTGTTCGATAATCTCTCGACGGAAAAACCGGTGCAGCGGCTGAACTGGAGCCTGGTGGACACGGACGAGCTCTTCCTGCCGCCGTCCCATCGGACCGAGCCGGTCAGGCTGGACAAGGAAGATGTCGCCGAGCGTGTCCGCCTTCGGGTCGAGCGCCAGACCCTGAGGCGCCTGCCGCGTTCCGGCGCCGTCGTGTTCGGCATCCGCACCCATATCACGCCGCTCGCCGAGGCGATCGATACGGCCGAGGCAGCGGCGGCGCTGATCGAGCGCCTCCACGAACTGCCGTCGCCGATGCAGACCTACAAAAATCTCGTCCGGGTGAAGCCGGCGCTGCTCGCTTTTCTGGAAGCGCGCAGCACCGCCATGCTATGACACCAGCGATCAGGTCGTCACGATGGTGTCATCCATGAACAGTTCAGCCCCTGCCGGCCCGGCAGTCGACTGGCTGCTCGGCGAGGCGCGCTTCCTGCCGAGCGGCCCGGCAACGCTGAAGGAGCTCGGCCTTCGCCTGAACGCCGCCGGCATCGACCTCGCGCGCGCGTCCTTTCACGTACGCACGCTGCATCCGCAGCTCTACGGTCTCGGCTTCTACTGGTATCGCGGCCGGGACGACATCCGCGTCTTCCAAGCCGGGCACGACACGCGCGACAGCGACATGTACCGGCTGAGCCCGATGCGCCTTCTGTTCAACGAAGGCGTCAAGGAGATACGCGAGTCCCTCGAGCGCGACGCGTCGAGCTTCACCTTCCCGCTCTATGCCGAGCTCAAGGCCCAGGGCTTCACCGACTATCTCGCCTTGCCGCTCACCTTCAGCGACGGCAAGGTTCACGGCACCACCTGGTCGACCGACCGCAAGGGCGGCTTTCACGAGGACGAGATCCGGCTGATCAAGGCGGTGCTGCCAGCCTTCAGCCTGCTGATCGAGATCCACCTCAACCGGCGCATCGCGGTCAACCTGCTCGACGCCTATGTCGGCCATCAGGCGGGCGAGCGCATTCTTGCCGGCCAGATCACCCGCGGCAGCGGCGAGACCATCCCGGCCGCCATCTGGTTCTCCGACCTGCGCGGCTTCACCGCGATGTCCGAGACCACGGCGCGGGACGAGCTGCTGGACCGCCTCAATCTCTATTTCGACGCGGTCGCGGGCCCGGTCACCGAGCGCGGCGGCGAGATCCTGAAATTCATCGGCGATGCCATGCTCGCCATCTTCCCGCTCGCGGTGGACGGCGCTTGCGCCAACGCGCTGGCGGCGGCGATCGAGGCGGAGGCGGCGCTCGCCGCCCTCAACCGCGAACGCAGCCGGACCGGCGCGCCGCCGCTGGCGGCCGGCATCGCGCTGCATGTCGGCGAGGTGATGTATGGCAATATCGGCTCCGCCACCCGGCTCGACTTCACCGTGATCGGGCCGGCGGTCAATCTCGCCTCACGCATCGAAGGGCTTTGCAAGACGCTCGGCCCGTCCATCCTCCTCTCCGACGACTTCGCCGCCCGCTGCATGGGAGGGGGCAACGGGGGCGGCGCGCCCCTGCGTTCACTCGGACGCCATCACCTTCGAGGCATCGCGCGAGAAATCGAGATTTTTTCGCCCGAGGCAACGGCATGAACGCTCCGAAACCATCGAAAAAATCGCCCGGCGCCCAGCTCGCGGCGCTGCTCGCCCATCAGCGCATCGACACCGTGCTCGACGTCGGCGCCAATGTCGGCCAGTACGGCAGACGGTTGCGGGAGTGGGGCTATCGGGGGCGCATCGTCTCCTTCGAGCCGCTCGAAGCGGCGCACAGCCTTTTGTCGACGCAGTCCGCGTCGGACCCCGACTGGGTGGTGGCACCCAGGATGGCGATCGGCGATGTCGACGGCGAGATCGACATCCAGGTCTCCGCCGAAAGCGACATGAGCTCGATCCTCCCCCAGTCCGATCTTCTGCAGAAGATTTCGCCGACCTCGAGGATCGAGACGACCGAACGCGTCCCCATCCGCCGCCTGGACACGGTCGCGGCAGACTATGTGAACGCCGAGGGCCGCGCCCTCCTGAAGATCGACACCCAGGGCTTCGAGCCGCAGGTGCTCGACGGCAGCGAGGCGCTGCTGCCTCGACTTGCCTGCATTCAGCTGGAAATGTCCCTCCTGCCGATCTACCAGGGCGAGCGCGACTACCTCACCATGATCGGCCGGCTGGCAGCCGCGGGCTTTGCCCTCCATCTGGTCCTGCCGGGATATTTTGAGCGAAAGCTCGGGCGGATGCTGGAGATCGACGGGGTGTTCGTGCGCGACGAGCAGGCAGCGAACAGGTGACATCAGGGCGGACCAGCACGCGAACTATGTAATTTCTCTCAAATCTTGTAGTTTACACTCAGGCTCTCTGATTTCGGCGGCCAGATCGGTCGCCTCGCTACCTCTTCAGAATGAAGCAACATGTTGGAAACGCCCATGAACGCTCCGTCATCGCGGATCGGACGCCCCGTCCGCTCAGCCTCCGTGCCTGCCCTTCTCCTCGGCCTGCTCGCCGCCTGCAGCATCGGTCCCGACGGAACCGTCGAAAGCGGCGGTGAAAGCTGGAAATTGAACGGTCTGTCGGAAGAAACCAGCATTCAGCTCGCCGGTGCCACGACCTGGGAAGCGATCGCCGGCAATGCCGAGGTTCCTGCCGGCAGCGACATCGACCTGGACAATGAAGGCGGGATCATTCGGTCGGACATCGGCGCGGTCAAGATCCTCGACGACACCCGCCTGCGCCTGCCGGCCTCCAACGGCGAACTGTGGATGGAGCAGCGCGACGGCCGCGCCCGCTATTATGTCAAGCGGCCCTGGAAGCAGCCTTTCGACGTGGTGACGCCGCAATTCGCGGTGCGGTCGTCCGAGGCGGTGTTCGATGTCGACAACGACGACGAGGGCGCGCAGGTCGAGGTCATCAAGGGCTCCGTGCAGGTCTGGACGGCGGGCCGCGATGCCACGCAGCAGCTCCGGGCCGGACAGGCGGCGCGCGTGAGCTCGGCGACCCTCGCCAGCCTCGAGATCAGCCCGCGGCCGGGCGCCAGCTTCATCGCCGCATCTTTCGGACCCGAAGGGAACTCGCGCGACGGCGACACCAACCCGCCGGCCGCTTCGAGCGACGATGATCGGGGCGGCGCCGACGATGGCGGCAACGACAGAACCGGCGACAAGGCCGCCAACGACAACGAGCGCAGCGTCGACAAGGCCGGGGATGACCGGGATACCGGCAACGACGACAAGGGCGACAGCGGCCGGGATAGCCAGAACGATGGCGCTGACGACGGGAACGATGGAGACGACGGGGACGACGGGGACGACGGGGGCGACGGGGACGACGGGGACGACGGGGACGACGACAGCGGCAATAGCGGCAAAGGCAAGGGGAACGGAAACGGAAACGGAAACGGAAACGGAAACGGAAAGAGTGACGACAAGGGCAAGGGCGGCGGCAAGGGCAAAGGGAAAGACAAGGACTGAGTCGTCTTCGGGCATTCAAGGCTTGCACAACGCTGTCCTGGCCTTAGAGAAAGGGGATCGATAGCTTTTTGGATTGAAGGAGCCCCTTTCCATGCCACGCGCCGACCACGTCGCCTATGTCAATGGCGAGTTCGTCACGGAAGACCAGGCCAAGGTCTCGATCTTCGATCGCGGTTTCCTGTTCGGGGACGGGATCTACGAGGTGACGCCGGTGATCGACGGGCGCCTGGTGGATCGGGACGCCCATATCGGAAGGCTGAAGCGTTCCCTCGGCGAGATCCGCCTGGAGCCGCCGGTCCCGGTCGAGGAGATCGACCGCTTGCAGCAGACGCTGATTGAAAAGAACGATGTCACCGAGGGGCGGGTCTATCTGCAGGTGACGCGCGGCGTGGCCGAACGCGACTTTCCCTTTCCCAGGGAGGCGACGCCCACTTTGGTCATGTTCGCACGTCAGGCGCCATTTCTCGACACCGAGACCTCGAGGCGCGGCATTCGGGTGAAGACGGCACCGGATCTGCGCTGGCGCAGGCGAGATATCAAGACGGTGATGCTGCTCGCCTCGGCGCTGGCCAAGCAGGAAGCGATCGAGGCGGGCTTCGACGACGCCTGGATGGTCGAGGATGGGCTGGTCACCGAGGGCAGCTCGAACAACGCCTATATCGTCAAGGACGGCATGGTCCGGACCCGCCATCTCTCCAACGACATTCTGCCCGGCTGCACGCGGAAAGCGCTCCTGGCGCTGGCCGCTGAAAGCGGTGTGCGGATAGAGGAAAGACCGTTCTCGCCGGAGGAGGCGAAGGCGGCGGACGAGGCGTTCATCACGTCGGCGACCAATCTGGTCATGCCGGTGGTCGCGATCGACGAGACGACCATCGGCGACGGCCAGCCCGGGCCGGTCACCAGACGCCTGCGCGAGCTCTACATCGACGCCGCACGCTCAAGCTGAGCAGCGAGGGGACCGGGATGGGAACCCAATCGGCGTCCCGTCCTGTCAAGGCGTAGCATCCGGGCAGACGCTCCGTTCACCACCGACAGCTCCGTTACCGCATCCTCATCGTCTCATGAGAGGGTCCGGGCTCTCGATGGTCCCTGCGTTCCTGGGAGTCCGCGCCTTGCCCCACCTCTTTCAGTCGGCGGGCGGATTCCCAGGGTCGCATGGACCAGATCTCCATCCTCGCATGCCCGGGTTAAGATACCGTAAAGACGACTGCCGGCTGGTCGGCGCGGCCAATCACGCGCCGAGTGGATCGGGCTTCAGCCCCTGTCGCTTATACCGATCAGGTTGTTCCGCACGGCCAGGAACAGCCGCATGCCAATCGCACGACGTTGCCATCGACCGGACGCCCCGTCGCTTCCGTCTGACGGATTATCCTTCGAGCATTAGGTTTTCCTTAACCTGTCCCTGGCATGCTGCTTCGTGGTCCATGCGATCCTTGGAATCCGCCCACCCGCCGGAAAAGCTTGGGCGAGGCTCGGAGTCCCAGGATCACATGGACCACGAAGACATGCTGCACCCTAGCCGGCGGGGGTTAAGGAAGGGTGAACGCGATGGTTCTCCTGCACGCGTTGGTTAGACATCGCAGGGTCGGCATCAGGCGTCCGCGATCTCTTGCTTCAGAATGTCGAGCGCCATCCTGAGCAGGCGCGTCGAAGCCTCCCGGGTCATGAAGGCCGCATGCGGCGTGAGGGTGGTGTTGTCCAGGATCGCCAGCGGATGATCGGCCGGGATCGGCTCGTCTTCGAACACATCCAGCGCCGCGTGGGCGATCCTGCCGGCCCTGAGCGCCGCGATCAGAGCCGATTCGTCGAGCACGGCGCCGCGCGCAGTGTTGACCAGGATCGCCGTCTCCCTGAGGAGATCCAGGCGGCGCGCGTCGATCAGGCCACGGGTTTGATCGTTGAGAGCGATATGCAGCGATACGACATCGGCGCTGCTCAGCAGCTCGTCCAGATCGACGGGCCGGCAGGGCAGACCGTCCGGCACGCCGCTCCGATTCCAGGCGATCACCTCCATGCCGATGCCGGCGCCGAGGCGGATCATCGCCTGGCCGATGCCGCCGGTGCCGACCACGCCGAGCGTCCTGCCGGCGAATTCGATGCCGTCCAGCGGCTCGAACACACCGGCCCGCACGGCGCGATCCATGGCCGCGATCCTGCGCCCCGCCGCGAACATCAGGGCAAGCGCGTGCTCGGCCACGCTCCGATCGCCATAGCCGCCATAGTTCCGGACCGTGATGCCCAGGCGCTTCGCCGCGTCCAGGTCGATGAAGCTGCCCGCCCCAAGTCCGAGAAAGACGATCGCCTGCAGAGGCGCACAGGCTTCCAGCAGGGACGCGTCCATGGTGGTGTGGTCGAGCAGCGCAAAGCGGCTTTCGGCCAGGAGCGCCTTCACCTCGTCCGCGCTCGGGCTGCCGACGTTGATCTCCAGATCGGGCACGATGCCGGCGAGCTCGCCCTGATAGAGCTCATGCAGAAAAGGCGGGCAGTCGATGAAGGTCGCTTTCGGCATCGCTCGAGCTCCGGTTCAAATGTCTTTCCGTTTCCGAGACGCCATCATCCTTCATCCCGGCGCGCCTATCCAGCCGCAGCGCTGCCGTCTTCAGCATGCATCGCCCCTCATCCGCCGCGAAAACGGGCTCATTCATTCAGGCCCCGGAACGCACTACCGGTGACGACGGAAAGGGCGGGACGCCTTAACCCTCTTTTAACCAATCCCATCTACCGTCGTCGACCTAGTCCATGCGATCCTGGGAATCCGAGCTGCGCTCTACCCTTTCCGGCGGGCGGGCGGACTCCCAGGATCGCATGGACCAGGTTGGAAAGCGTAGCTGTCGCGCCTTAAGGCTTCGTTAGCGCCGGGCCGGCATGTCTTCTCGATGGGTCGACCGGGCGTCGAAAAGCGCTGCCCCCCCACCCCGCAGCCAAGATCCCCGCCGATCGTCGAAAACGGCTCAGAAGCTCTGCAGCGCGTTGAAGTCGATCGCCTGGAAATAGGCCTCCTTGTCCTCGGCCGGGGCGGAGCCGGTGACATGGATCATGAAGCGGTTGTAGACGACGGCCTGGAGCTCGCCATCCGGGGTCTGGATGACCTTCTGGCCGCCGACACGCTTCATCTTGCCGCCAGTGGCGCCGGCCATGCTGGGATTGTTGAACAGCGCCATCATGGTCGCGATCAGCGGGCTGTCGGCCATGACCTGGATTTCGACATTGTCGTTGTCGCGGCGATAGTCGGCGCCGGCGCTGAGCCCGCCACCGAACATGGCCATGCCGGCCGCCGCTTCGCTGCCCGTCATCTCCTGGGTCCAGCCGTCGAAGGGGGCCGGCAGGATCGTGCCCAGGGAGGCCGCCTGCTTCTGGCTCAAAAGCTGGGCGACATAGTCGATCTCGCCCTTTGCCGCGGCGATGTCGCCGGATTGATAGGCCTCGAGGGCCGTGCTGATCGAATCCTCGATCTCGTCGGCCGATGCCGGTGCAGCGAAGGCCATGAGCGCGGCGACCGCGATCACGCCGAACGGCATTGGAAAGCGTCTTGTCATGTCTTCATTCCCCCGGTTCGAAGCGCAACGCCCCTTGCGGCCGCGGCGACAGCCCCGCTTTTCACCCGAACGCCGTGTTGATGGCAAGACCGAAATGCCGGCGCCAGGCTCCATGGTCCCATCGATGCCAACGAGGCAGCCAGCAGCACGCCACCGCCCGAAAACCTGGCCGCAAACCGTCGAGCCAGGCTCAACCGGTCCGAGTCACCCCTCGGCTGGCAGCCGCCGCCAGCGGGCGGCGGCTTCGTCGTCGGAGGTGCGGGCGTCGACCCAGCTCGCCTCACCGTCGCCTTCCTCAAGCTTCCAGAAGGGGGCCTTGGTCTTCAGCCAGTCGATCAGAAAGGCGCAGGCTTCGAGCGCGGCCTGTCGATGCTTCGAGGCGGCGGCGACCAGCACGATCGGCTCGCCCGGCTCCATGCGGCCGTAGCGGTGGATGATCAGAACAGCCTGCAGCGGCCAGCGGCGCCTGGCTTCCTCTTCGATTTCGGCGAGCTTCCTTTCGGTCATGCCGGGATAGTGCTCGAGAGTCATGGCGGCGACGGGCCGAGCGTCGGCATCGTCGACTCCTGCGAGATCACGTACGAGGCCGGTGAAGCTGGCGACGGCGCCGATGTCGGTGCGCCCCCGGCTCAAGGCCGCCAGCTCCTCGCCGACATCGAACGGCTTGTCTTGCACTTTGATCAAGGCTGCCGGACCCTCCTCCCTAGCCGCCGGTGACGGGCGGGAAGAAGGCGACCTCGTCACCCGCCTTCACCGGATGGTCGAGCTCGGCATAGTCCTGATTGACGGCCGCGCGAATGATCCCGGGCCGGCTCAGCGCCTCGGCGAGCCCCGGGCGATCGGCAGCGAGCCAGGTCATGAGATCGCCGACGGTCTGCACCTCCGCAGGCGGGCTGACCTCCTCGGATCCCTTGCCGACCTTGGCGCGCAGCCAGGCGAAATATCTGACGTTCATCACCGCATGATCCGTGGTGTCTCGACACTCCCTGCAACCTAGGGCGCGACCCTGCCCAAGTCCAGGGCATGGCCGGAGGCTCGGTCCCGGCTTGGACCGCTCCCAATCCGGTCACCGCAGCGACGTCGTCCCCCGTCACCGAGCCTAGGAACGGGACCCGACCGGATGCGATCGACATGCACACTCGCTCCTCTGGTTTTCGCCGCATTGTCTTGTCAATCAGGCCGCCCTCTCCCGACCCGGTCAGCCTGGGCTGTCGTCCTGCCATCTCCAGCCTCGATTTCCGACCGAGTTCGCGAACGCAGGCGCCGTTTCTCCCGATGCCCCGATCTTTGCTCACCCCTCAACGATCCCTTAACCTATCTGTGCGATCTTCCGCTTCTGGTCCGTGCGATCCTGGGAGTCCGCCCGCCCTCCGAAAACCGTTGAGGCGAGGCTCAGATTCCCAGGATCGCATGGACCTGATGACAGACGGTAGGACCGAATGCTTAAGATTTGGTCTACGGAACTGGAAAAGACTCCTGATGAATTGTCACCAGAACCCTGCGCGGATCACCTGCCTCGAGCGATGAGCCTCTGAGCGGGTCTCGAGCCTGACGCCGCGCGATGATCCGCCGGTTCCGACGAATCGACGAAAACAACGCTTCGACATGCCGATCCAGGCCTCGGCCTTCAATTCCACCGCTTCGGGGAGGAACTCCGCCTCTCGAGGCCCGGGCTACGCCAAGTCAAGGCCGTGGCCCCGCCACGGCGGCGCCGGTGGGTTCCTCGTTGGTGTGACGCAGGCCGACATAGAGATAGTCGAGGCCGGTGACCACGGTGAGGCCGGCAGCGAGCCAGAGTCCGTACCAACCGATCTGGTCGGCGAAGGTCCACCAGGGGGCGGCACCACCGGCCATCAGGAAACCAAGCGCGGTCATCTGCACGCCGGTCTTCCACTTGGCGAGCCTGGAGACCGGGAGGCCCACCTGCAGCTCGGCCAGGAATTCGCGCAGGCCGGAGACGACGATCTCGCGGCAGAGGATGACCAGGGCCGGCAGGATGGGTGCCCGACCGAAATGCACCAGCATCAGGATCGCGGCACCGACCAGGAGCTTGTCGGCGATCGGGTCGAGCATGCGCCCGAAGGAGGACTGCATCGACCAGCTGCGCGCGAGATAGCCGTCGAAGAAGTCGGTGATCGCCGCCACCGAAAAGATCACGCAGGTGACCCACATGCCGAGGTCGCCGGGGATATAGAAGGCGGCCGCCAGGGCCGGAACGGCGGCGACCCGACCGAGGGTCAGAAGATTGGGCGTGTCGGTGAGCATGGGTCCGCTCCTCCTTGCCGTCGCCAGCATTATCGCGAGCCAAAACGACCTCTGTCCAGGCTTTGCGGCAGCCAAACAGGGGCTGAAGTTCAGAAACTAGGGTTCATCATCCTATGCCGGTTCAGCGACAGCCCGGCATCGATCGTCGACAAGGGTCAGCTGCCGTCGTGAAAGGTATCATAGATGGCCTTAGCAACAGCTTTACTGATTCCCGGCACGCGCTCAAGGTCCAAAAGGCCGGCGGTTTCGATCGCACGCACCGAGCCGAAATGGCCGAGAAGCGCCTTTTTGCGCTTGGCACCGATGCCTTGCACGCGATCCAGCGCCGAGCGCCCGACCGATTTGCCGCGCTTCGCCCGATGGGTCGAGATGACGAAACGGTGCGCCTCGTCGCGCAGGCGCTGCAGGAAATAGAGAAGCGGGTCCTTCTGATCCAGCTTGAAGGCCGCGCGCTCCGGCAGATGCAGGGTCTCCTTGCCGGCATCGCGCTCGGGTCCCTTGGCGATCGCCAGGACGGGCAGGCCCGTCACCCCGGTCTCTTCCATGGTTTCGAGCGCCGACGACAGTTGCCCTGCGCCGCCGTCGATGATCACCAGATCCGGCCACTGGCCGGACGACCGATCCGGGTCCTCGCGCTGCAGCCTGGCAAAGCGCCGGCCCAGCACCTCGCGCATCATGGCGAAATCGTCGCCCGGGGTGAGATCCTTGCCCTTGATGGTGAATTTCCTGTAGGCGGACTTGTCCAGCCCCTCCGGCCCGGCGACCACGAACGCGCCGACCGCGTCGGTCCCCTGGATGTGGCTGTTGTCGTAGACCTCGATGCGGTTCGGGCGCTCGGGCAGATCGAGCGTATCGGCGAGGCTTTGCAGCAGCCGCGCCTGGGCGCTGCTCTCGGCGAGCCGTCGGGCGAGCGCCTGGCGGGCATTGTCCTCGGCCTGGGCGACCAGCTGGCGCGCCTCGCCGCGCTGGGCGAAGCGGATCTCCACCTTCCGCTCTGCCCGCACCGACAACGCCTCCGCCAAAAGGGTTTTGGATCCTGGCTCTGCACCGAGGAGCACGAGCTTCGGAGCCTGGCGTTCGGCATAGAACTGGCCGAGAAAAGCTTCGAGCAGGTCGGCGTCGTCGGCATCGTGGATCTGGGCGGGATAATAGGCGCGATTGCCGTAATTGCGCCCGCCCCGATAGAAAAAAACCTGGACGCAGACCTGGCCGCCCTCACGCGAGAAGCCGATGACGTCGGCATCGCCGACCGAGGCGACGTTGATGCCCTGGCGCGTGGTGATATGGGCGAGCGCCTTCAAACGATCACGGATCGCCGCGGCCTGCTCGAAATCGAGGGCGTCGCTCGCCGTCACCATCTCCTGCTGCAGGCGCTCCTGGATCGCGTTGCTCTTGCCGGCGAGAAAATCGCGGGTCTGCTCCAGAAGCTCGGCATAGGCCCCGGGCTCGATCCGGCCGACACAGGGCGCCGTGCAGCGCTTGATCTGATACTGCAGGCAGGGCCTGGTCCTGTTCGAAAAAATGCTGTCGGCGCAGGAGCGAAGCGGAAAGGCGCGGAGCAGCGCTCCCAGCGTCTCGTTGACCGCCCCCGAGGACGCGAACGGCCCGAAATAGTCGCAGTCTTTCCGTTTCGAACCGCGATGCCGGCCGATCCTGGGAAAGGGTTTTTCCGCGGTCGGCTTCCCTAAATAGATGTAAGGGAAGGATTTATCGTCACGGAGAAGAATGTTGAAGGCCGGGCGCAGGCGCTTGATCATGTTGCATTCGAGCAAAAGCGCCTCGACCTCGTTGGCCGTGGTCACCACGTCGAACTGCCGGGTCAGCGCCACCATGCGTCTGAGCCGCTGGCTGAGCGCATTGACCTTGGTGTAGGCGGGCACGCGCTTCTTCAGCGATTTCGCCTTGCCCACATAGAGCGCATCGCCGCGGGCATCGAGCATGCGATAGACGCCCGGACTGTTCGGCAGCGTTTTGATTTTGGCCCGTATAAGCTCGGCGCCTGCGAGGGCGGCGTGCCCAGCGAGGGCAGCGTGCCCTTCGAGGACCTCGCGACCAGCGGGGGAAGCGTCCCCAGCTGGGGACGGCTCAGCGTGGGGCATGTCGGCGATCGGCGGGTCGCTGTGGTTCATCGCTCGCTTCGAGTAGGCTGCATCGCGTCACTATAGGTATGGCGACGACAAGGAACGCGATCAAGCGCCGCTTTGGCAGGAGGCGACCGCCCGAATCCCCGATCGCCGATGCCCCGATGACCGTCTACAGGATGGCGGCGGAGGCGACAAAGACGGTCATCAGCCACCAGCCGATGACGTGCTGCAGGATGCTGAAGGCCCGCATCACGCTGGCTTCCGGGTAGTAGTTGGAATAGGCGTGAAGATCGATAAACGGCAGCATGGTGTCGACGCTGTAGCGCCAGTGGGTGAAGCGGGTCGGCAGCTTGTTGCGATCGAAGCGGCTGAATCCGAGGATTTCCGTATTGCCGAAACGCTCCAGGCGGCGCCTCAGCGTCTTGACCCGTCGCTGATCCGGCTTCGACAGCTCCGCGACATGCTGGGTGAGGGTCGGGATCAGGTCCTTCCTGACGATTTCCAGGCGCCGCTCGATGTCGAGCTCGAGCCAGCCAGCCGTCGCCTTCTCGCAGAGCCTCCGCAGGGCCTCGATCTCCTCTCCACCCGCCTTCGGCCCCTGATCGGGGTCATGGCTGGGTTCCCGTGTCAGCCTGGCGATCTGCCTGGGCACGCGGCGGAGCATTCGTCTCATGACGCAGGCATAGACCTGGTAGATCAGGAAGAAGGCGACGGCACCGGCGGCGATCAGGCCGACCGCGCGCTCCGGCTTCGCGCCATAGCCGCCCGGCCAAAGAAGAAGGAGCAGGGAGGTGTTTCGAAATCGATCCCAGGACGACTCCGTGCCGCTGGTGGACGCCCAAGGATCGAGAAACGCGGAACGCGCACGTGCCGAACCGGCGGTATCGATGTCGTCGGCAAGGGCGGACGACGACACGCTGACCGCAGGATCGAACGGGGCAGGATCGAGCAGGAATGCGGCGATCCTGCCGCCGAACATCATCCTGTCGGTGCAGGCCAGGGTGTTCTCGCTGGGCCGGCAGGCGGGCGCATAGTTCAGCCGCTTGGCTTCCAGGAGAATTTCCCGGCTTTCATTGTAGGCGCCGTTCTCGGTGAGATAGCGGCTCATCGCATCGAGGGGGGCCGGGTCATGCCCCCAGAGCGTGGTCCGCCAGGCGCGAAAGACCCGCAGCGGCGACAGGTCCCGATGTCCGGTATGCACGGAGAGGATTTTCGCGGCATTGTCGGCAGGCTGCCAAAGCCGATAATGCAGGCCGAATCCGCTCCAGCGATAGGCGCATTCCAAAGGCAGCTGCCAGAGCAGGGTGCGAATCTCGACAGCCTCCAGGTCGACTTTCATGACACCTAGCCCGCGCGGCGTCATCGTCTCCTCGGCGAGGAAGGCGTGGGATCGTAGATCCTGGCAGTAGACGTCCTCGCTGCTCTCGAACCGCTTGGGCTCCCAGAAACTCCAGGAACATTGCAGGGTCTCGCTGTCGTCGCTGAGCATGTCCCCGTCGGCTTCCGGGTCGGGCGGGCGTGTCAGGCCGATCGCCAGCTTGCCGTCATAGGAGCTGCCATCGAGCGACAGCGTTCCCCGCCAATCCTTGGGAACGCAGAGCAGCGAGCCGTTGCCGACGTGATTGCTCTCCAGGCTGATCAGCTCCGGCAGGACGCCCGGCGGGAAATTGCTGAAGCCGATGCCGCCACCGATGCGATTGCTGTTGATGTCGATGCTCTCGATGGCGCTGTCGACAACCGTGTGGCCGAAAAGGAAAAAGTCGTTCTCGATCCGATTGAAGTTGATCGCCGTGCTGGTCGCGAGATGGCTGGAAACCTCGAAACTGCCGATGTCATTGTCCGAAAGCATCAGCGCCTCGCCGAAGTGCGTCTGCCACGCCAGCAGACGGCCGAACCGATTGCCGAAGGCGTGCAGCGTTCCGAGCTGCGTGTCGCTGAATCGCAGGCTCTGGCGAAACGTCGACCCATAGACATAGACCCCGGAGGATGACGCCGCGGAGTCGTCGTCGATGTCCTTGCAGCTCGAGCTCTCGTCCGACCCGTCATGCCGGCCGCGGCCGGTCTGACGCACGTCCTGCCAGTCGACTTTCTCGTCGAACGCGCTGTCGTTGATCAGGACATCGCCGCAGATTTCGCTCGCGGCGATCATGATGTGGTCCTGGAAACGCGAGTGCAGGATCGAGATCGCCGCCTCGACCTCCCGATCGATCTTGTAGACGTCCTTGCGATAGCCACCGCCGAGGAAGGTCACATTGGCGAACGCCAAGGGCACGGAAAGATGCAGATTGTGCAGCAGAAGCGTGCCGTCGATGACGGCGTTGCGGATGACGATGCCGCCATAGGTCCAGGACGGCAGGAGATGCGGCGAGGTCAGCAGGCGGACCAGCGGCAGCGGCTTGATCCTGGCGCGCGCGCTGTGACGGCCGAGAGCAAGATCGATCACCACCGCCCCATGCTCGACCCGCCCGTCGACGCTGAAGGTCGGCCTCGATCGGGAATGGCCGGGCAGGCTGGTATGCCAGGCCATCAGGATCTGCGTGCAGGCGATCAGCGTGCCGAAGCCGGGCTCGGCCTTCCTGAACGCCGGTCGCTGATAGAGCACGTCGGCCAGATCCGGCAGCTCCATATTGTGCCAATGGCTGTTGGCGATCCAGAGGCCATAGGCGTCGTCATCGGCGGCGACCAGGAGGCAGGTCGGCATCCCGTCGATGACACCGTCGCGCCTGTAGCTCTCGTCGTCGAGCAGCGATTTCGTCCAGCCCTCCACGGCCGGCGACGGTCTCGACGTCTGGGCAGCGGAACCGGTCGCTGCAACGGCCAATACGAGGCAAGCGACCAGCATCCGCCATGCGCCTGCGCGCATGACATCGTCTCCTTCAGATGAAACCCGCAGAACCGAGTGGTGTGGTCACACCACTAGCCGCACTTTTGGCCCTCGACGCAGTTGCCGCGGAAAACTTCATCGCCGTCGCTTCCATCGCTCTGCGACGCCGAAAGCTGATAAGCGCCGAGAAGGGCGGCGATAGCCGCAATCATCAAAAGGGCTGTGCGCTTGGACATCAAAGCCTCCTGCAAAATGACAGCTGGATCAAATAAAGCAGCGCAAGAATATCGCCTTAAAATTGCCATGAATGTGATATAATTCACTATTAAAGGCAAAAAACTGACACCCATCGCCCGTCCGGTCCGAGGGAGCCTGTTTGATTCTGCGCAAGCGCCTCGCTCCGTGCTATGTCTTTGCCGTTCTCGTTTGCATTGGGACGCTGGCGACAATGAAACCACTCAAGACCATAAGAAACGGCGAGAAAGTCCGTGGCACGTTTTCCGCGGAAGAGATGAACCGGCGTCTGGCCGCGCTGCGAAAGCTCATGGCGGCGCAATCGATCGACTCCGTGCTGTTCACCTCCATCCACAACATCAATTATTTTTCCGACTTTCTGTACTGCAGCTTCGGGCGGCCCTATGGGCTGGTGGTGACGGCGGACGAGGCGACCACCATCTCCGCCAATATCGACGGCGGCCAGCCCTGGCGCAGGAGCTTCGGTGACAACCTCGTCTACACCGACTGGCAGCGCGATAATTTTTTCCGGGCCGTGCAGACGCTGATCCCCGGTGCCGGCAGCACCCGGCTCGGCGTCGAGTTCGATCACATCAGCGTCGAGCGCCTGGAGAAGCTGCAGGCGGCGCTGCCGGATGCCGAGGTGGTCGACATCTCGGCCGACGTGATGCGCCAGCGCATGGTGAAGTCGGCGGAGGAGATCCTGCTGATCAAGGAGGGTGCGCGCATCGCCGATATCGGCGGCTTTGCGGCGGTCGAGGCGATTGCGGTCGGGGCGCCCGAGCATGAGATCGCGCTCCAGGCGACCCGGGCCATGGTCAGGGAGATCGCGACGACCTTTCCGCATGCCGAGCTGATGGATACATGGACCTGGTTCCAGTCCGGGCTCAACACCGACGGCGCGCACAATCCCGTCACCTCCAGGCGCCTGCGGCTCGCCGACATTCTGAGCCTGAACTGCTTTCCGATGATCGCGGGCTACTACACGGCGCTGGAGCGCACGCTGTTCTGCGAATCGGCCTCGGACGCGCATCTCCGCTACTGGGCGATCAACACCGAAGTCCACTATCGCGGCCTCGAGCTGATCAGGCCGGGGGCCCGCTGCTGCGACATCGCCGCCGAACTGAACGAGATCTACAAACGCCATGGCGTGCTCGATCGGCGCACGTTCGGCTATGGCCACAGTTTCGGCGTTCTTTCCCACTATTACGGCCGGGAGGCCGGGCTCGAACTGCGCGAGGACATCGAGACCGTGCTCGAGCCCGACATGGTGGTCTCGATGGAGCCGATGATCATGATTCCGGACGGCGAGCCCGGGTCAGGCGGCTATCGCGAGCACGACATCCTGGTGCTCACCGAGGGAGGTGCGGAGAACATCACCAAATTCCCGATCGGCCCCGACAGGAACATCATCCGCAAGTCGGTCGCCATCTGACCGCCGCGCGCGCTGCCTTGAGCCCGATCCTGCGGTCCCGAGCCGTCGATTTCGGCACGGCATTCCCGCATGACGCGACCAACGTCTCGCAGCCGCGATGCTTGACGACAGCGTCGATCCGCGCCACATGAACGTCGCGATTTCCGGCGGCAGGCGGGGATGAGTCCACATCGCAATCTCGGGTCGCGCCCGGGGCGGAGCGGGTGCCGGCCGATCGCGAAAGGATGGGCTGCCCTCAGACAAAACTTGCAATTCACGAGAAATTTGCCGACATAACAGGCGGTCCCAACACCAGCCACGATGATCGAGATGATGACAGCATGTTTCTATGATCGCGCTTCCCGAGTCCTCGCCGTTCTGGTCCTGTCGTTGGGCGTCGCCGGCGGCGCACAGGCCCAGACGCCGTACTCGCTGGGCGCCTACACCGACTGGAATGTCTGGGAACTGGACGAGGGCGGTCAGAAGATCTGCTATATCGTGAGCGAGCCGAAGAAGCAGGCCGGCAACTACACCCGCCGCGGCAAGCCTGCGGTGCTGGTCACCCGCCGCCCGACGCCGGCCGTCACCGACGAGGTCAGCGTGCAGCCCGGCTACACCTATCTCGAGGGCAGCAGCGTCGACGTCGCGGTCGGCCAGAACCAGTTCACCCTCTTTACCCGCGGCGCGCATGCCTGGACCAAGGACGAGACCGAGGACCGGGCGCTGATCGACGTGATGAAGCGCGGCGAGGACATGGTGGTGCAGGGTGAGTCCAGCAAGAACACCACCTCGACCGACACCTATTCGCTGCTCGGGTTCACCAAGGCGTACAACGCCATGGTCGCCGCCTGCTCCGGCTAGCCGCCTGCGATGTCCGATGGTTTCTGACCCACGCCCGAACGACGGGCGAAACGATCGACCCGGCGCCGGATCGTCGTTGCCGAAGCCGTCGATCATCGGCCAGGACCGGGACGCGCTCGCGGCGACCCTCCTCGCTCTGGGTGAGCCGCCGTCCAAGGCGCCGATGCGCGCCCGCCAGATTCAGCACTGGCTCTACCACCAGGGTGCTTCGTCCTTCGAGGCCATGACCACGTTGCCGGCCGGCCTGCGCGCCGAGCTCGACGACGCCCATGGCGTCGGCCGCCCGTCGATCGTCGACGAGCAGCAGTCGTCGGACGGCACGGCCAAGTGGCTGCTGCGCTTTGCGGACGGCCAGGACGTGGAGATGGTGCACATCCCCAATGTCCAGGGAGGCGGCAGCGTCGAGGGCGGCCCCGAGGTCGAGCGCGGCGCCCTTTGCGTCTCCAGCCAGGTCGGCTGCTCGCTCGCCTGCACCTTTTGCCACACCGGCACCATGCCGCTGGTGCGCAATCTCTCCGCGGGCGACATCCTCGCCCAGATCCTGGTGGCGCGCGACCGGCTCGACGAATGGCCGACCCCCAAGGGCCAGCGCCGCATCAGCCACATCGTGATGATGGGCATGGGCGAGCCGCTGCTGAACTACGAGAACGTGAAGAAGGCGCTGCTGATCGCCATGGACCCCGACGGCCTCGCCTTCCCGAAGCGCAAGATCACACTCTCGACCTCGGGCATCGTGCCCAGGATCGAGCAATGCGGCCGCGAGCTCGGCGTCAATCTTGCGATTTCGCTGCATGCGGTCAGGGACGATCTCCGCGACGAGCTCGTGCCGATCAATCGCAAATGGAATATTTCGACTCTCTTCGAGGCCTGCCGCGCCTATCCCTCGGGCGACCGCTGGGTGACCTTCGAATATGTCATGCTGGACGGCGTCAATGACAGCGACGCCGAGGCCAAGGAACTGGTGCGCCTGCTGAAAGGCCTGCCCGCCAAGGTCAATCTGATCCCGTTCAATCCCTGGCCCGAGGCCGGCTATCGCTGCTCCCGTCCGGAGCGGATCGAGGCGTTTGCGCGCATCGTCGAGCGCGGCGGCTATCCCTCGCCCGTGCGCACGCCGCGCGGCCGCGACATCGCGGCGGCCTGCGGCCAGCTCAAGACGGCGAGCGAGCGCCGCCGGCGCCGAGAGCGGGCGGACAGCACCCTGGTCGCGGTCCGATGAAGAAGATCCTGGTCGGCATTCTCGCCTCGATCGGCATTCTCACGATCCTCGTGACCATCAGCCTGGGCGTGCTCGCCTGGATGTTCTTTCCGCAGGACGAGGGCCTGCCGGAGCGCGCCGTTCTCACGCTCGACCTTCGCCAGGGCTTCGACGAGGCGGCGCACAGCACCTCCCTCGCAGCCCTCAATCTGGAGCCGGGCCTGACCCTCGCCGACGCCGTCATGGCGATCGAGCGCGCGGGCGAGGAGCCGCGCATCGCCGGGCTGGTCGCCCGGATCAACGGCGGCGGGCCGGGGTTTGCCCAGGCCCAGGAGCTGCGCAACGCGATCCGCCGCTTTCGCGGCCAGGGCAAGTTCGCCTATGCCTTCTCCACCAGCTTCGGCGAGTTCGGCCCGGGCACGCTCGGCTACTATCTCGCGAGCGCCTTCGACGAGATCCACCTGCAGCCGCTGGGCGCGGTCGGCCTGACCGGGCTCTATCTGGAAACGCCGCTGCTCAAGGACTTGTTCGAGCAGCTTGGCGTCACGCCGAGTGGCGGCAAGCGCGGCCCCTACAAGACCGCGGCCAACATGTTCACCGAGAACGGCCTGACCCCGGAGCATCGGGAAAGCCTGGAATGGCTGGCGAGTTCGCTCGACGACCAGATCAAGGCGGGCATCGCCGCGGACCGCGGCTTCGAGGCGGATGCCGTCGACCGCCTGATCGATGACGGCCCCTACAGCGCCGAGGAGGCGTTTCACGCCGGCCTGGTCGACCGCCTCAGCTATTGGGACGAGGTGGTGACGCGCGCCGAGAAGGAAGCGGGCGCCAGCGCCGATCTGATCGATCTCGAGAAATTCGCCCGCCTGGTGCCGGCAAAGCGCGGCGACGGCCAGGTGATCGCGCTGATCGAGGGCGTCGGCCAGATCCAGGAGGGCAACAATGGCGACGGCCCGGGCGGCTGGGTCATGGGCGCCGACACCGTCGCGCGCGCGATCGGCGATGCGATCGAGGATTCGGACGTGCGCGCCATCCTGTTCCGCATCTCCTCGGGCGGCGGCTCGGCGGTCGCGTCCGAGACCATCGGACGGCAGGTCAGGCGTGCGGTCGAGCTGAAGAAGCCGGTGATCGTCTCGATGGGCGATGTCGCCGCATCCGGCGGCTACTGGATCGCGATGGACGCGACCCGCATCGTCGCCGATCCGGGCACGCTCACCGGCTCGATCGGCGTGCTCGCCGGCAAGCCGGTGATCGACGATCTCTGGAAGAAGCTCGGGGTCAATTGGGGCACGATCGGCAAGGGTGCCAACGCCTCGATGTGGAGCCTGAGCCGGGACTACGGCGTCCGCGGCCGCGAACGCCTGGAGAGCTTTCTCGACCAGACCTACGCCGCCTTCACGGCCGGAGTCGCCCGCGGCCGCGGCATGACCGTCGACGACGTCGATGCCATCGCCGAGGGCCGCGTCTGGACCGGCGAGCAGGCGAAGGAGCGCGGCCTGGTCGACGAGCTCGGCGGCTTCACCCGAGCCCTTGAAATCGCGCGCGTCGAGATCGGCCTCGAACCCGATCAGCCGGTCGAGATCAGGCGCTTCCCGAGGCCGAAATCGCCGCTGCAAACCGCGCTCGACCTGGTCCGCGAGCCGCTGATCGGCATCCGCACCGTCTCCTCCTGGCTGCAGCTCGTCCGAACCGGCGGCATCGCCACCGCGCCGCCGATCATGATCCGCTAGGTGGCGTGGCCACCTCATGGGGTTTCGGCCAACCTGGCGCGGATCGATGGTTTGCGCCCAGGCTTTCGAGACGCGAGCGTGAAGGCAGCCCCTTGCCGTTGATCATGACGTGAACTTCGCCCAGGCTCGTGCAAGCTGTCAGGCAGAGGCGAGCGGGGCTGAGCGTCCATGACCATCCGGTTTTTCTCCGACAGGAAACGCCCGGTCCATCTCGGGCCCTATCCTCTCGAACGCCTGGCCCGCGCCGAGCGGATGCCGGATCTCGCCTCGCTGCCGGCGATGCCGCCGCTTTCCTTCCATCGCCCGGAAACGCCCGCAAGCATCGTCAATGCCATGGGCGAGTATCAGGCGATGCTCGACGCCATCAGGGGCGGGCTGGTCAACAAGGCCCTGGCGGACTGTCCAGACGATCCAGCGGAGCGGGCACGGCATCTGAAGGCGTTCGGCTATTTCTCCGACGCCTCGATGGTCGGGATCGGCCCCATCGCCCCGGCCTGCCGGCTGCAGACGTCAATCCGCAATCCCGACATCGACCGCCTCGCCGACGACCTGCGCACCCGCCAGACCGCCACGCTCGCCTCGGGCATCGACGTCATCATGGCTGATCTCAAGGAGAGCATGGAAGCGCCGCCGGGCGGCATCGAGGACCATGGCGTCGCCATCGTCTTCCTCTACGAATACCCGCGCGACCCCGACCCTTACGAGCCCGGCGCCGACTGGATCCAGGACGCCCAGGCGGCCCGCGCCTGCCTGCGCGCCGCCGAAACCGCCGTGGTCATCGCCAACTACGTCCGCCTCCTCGGCCACGATGCCCGCGCCCACACCCAAACCTCCACCGACCTCCACCTCCCCCGCCAGGCGGCGGCGGCCGGACTTGCCTCGATCGGCCGGGGGCGTCTGGTGGCTCCTTATGTGGGCGAGAGGTTTGGGCTGGCCGCGGTGACGACCTCGTTCGAGTTGGCGGTCGATCGGCCGCTCGCGCCGACCGAAGAACAGCCGCGATGGAAAATCCATGGGCCGGCCTGGTGGACGGGGTTCGGCTTTCAAAAGAACGCGCTCAACCGTGAGCCCTTCAGGAACCGGCGCTATGTCGACGGAGCGCATCCGTTCGAGCGGCTGCAGCGGGTGGATCAGCCCACGACCTTCATCGACGAAGCCCGGGTGGCGCGGGTCCCGAAACGGACCGACATGTTCGCCCGCGCCCAGTTCGGCGACATGGGCAAGAAGCTGCAGGACAACGCCAAAGGCGGCCACTATGCGCGCAAGGCGGCACCCTCCATGGCGCAGCGCCGGGCGCTCGGCGCCTTCGTGCTGCTGCAGGATGGACCGCCGGGCGAGGTCGACGTCAAGCCTGTGGGCGCTGCCCACGGTGCTGCCCACGCTGTCCGCAATGCGGAGAATGTGAAGGCTGCCTGCTACTTTCTGGGCGTCGACGCGGTGGGAATCTCGCGCTGCCCCGACTGGGCCTGGTATTCGCACAATGCCCTTGGCGAGCCTATCGATCCGTCCCACGATCAGGCGATCTCGATGATCATCGATCAGGGCTTCGAGACCATGGAAGGGGCCTCCGGCGACGACTGGATTTCCGTCGCCCAGTCCATGCGCGCCTATCTCCGTTTTTCCCTGCTGGGCGGGGTGATCGCCAAGCATATCCGCAATCTCGGTTTTCCGGCGAAGGCGCACACCGTGCTCGACGGCGACGTGCTGCAGCCGCCCCTTCTCCTCCTCTCCGGCCTGGGCGAGGTCAGCCGCATCGGCGAGGTGATCCTGAACCCCTTCCTCGGCCCCCGGCTGAAATCGGGCGTCGTCACCACCACCATGCCCATGGCCCACGACCGGCCGATCGATTTCGGCCTGCAGCGCTTTTGCGAGAGCTGCAACAAATGTGCGCGAGAATGTCCGTCCGGCGCGATCACCGCGGGGCCGAAGCTGATGTTCAACGGCTACGAGATCTGGAAGTCCGACAGCCAGAAATGCGCGACCTACCGCATCACGACAGAGGGCGGCGCCATGTGCGGGCGCTGCATGAAGACCTGCCCCTGGAACCTCGAAGGCCTTTTTTCGGAAAAACCCTTGCGCTGGGCGGCCATGACGCTGCCTGGGGCGGCCCCTCTACTTGCCAAACTCGATGATGCCGCTGGCCGTGGCGGCCTGAACCCCGTCAAGAAATGGTGGTGGGACCTGGAGATCGAGGCGGATGGCGGCTATCGGCCAGCCAGGTCACCGGTCAACGCGAGAAACCTGCAAAAGGACCTCGATCTCAAATACGAGGACCAGACGCTCGCCGTCTACCCCGCCAACCTCGCCCCGCATCCCTGGCCCTTCCCCTTCCCGATGGACCGCGAAAAGGGGATCGAGGCCTATCAGGGGCTGATCGCAGCCAGCGTTTACAAGGACAGGCTTGGGAGCGGGGACACTGACGGCCTCGCCCACGAATACCGCATCGACGGCGACGCCCCGGTCATTCGGGTCGAGGTCACCAAGGCCGAACGGATGACCCCCGACATCACCAAATACGAAGTCCAAGCGTTGGACGGCGCTGACCTTCCAGCGTGGAGCGCCGGCGCCCATCTCGACGTGGTGGTCGCCCCAGAATTCCTCCGCCAGTTTTCCCTATCGGGCGACCCCGCGGATCGCAGCCGCTACCAGATCGCCGTCCTGCACGAGCGCCACGGCCGCGGCGGCTCCGCCCTGATGCACCGGATCTTTTCCACCGGCCGCAAAGTCTTCATCTCCCACCCCATCAATCACTTCGAGCTCAACGAGGCTGCACGCCGCAGCCTCCTGTGCGCAGGTGGCATCGGCGTCACCCCGATGATTGCCATGGCCCACCGCCTGCACGCGCTCGGCACGGATTTCGCCTTGCACTATGCCTGCTCGTCGCGGAAAAGCGCCGGCTTCCTCGATGATTTTTCTAACTTTCCCTGGCGGGATCGGGTCCACCTCCACATTTCCGATGAGGGCACACGCGCCGACTTCGAAAAAATTCTCGGGCATTGGCAGGAGGGTGACCACGTCTATGCCTGCGGGCCCGATCGCTTCATGCGGGCGGTGATGACGGCGGCCGAGCGCGCAGGCTTCCCGGAGGAGGCGAGGCATATCGAATATTTCTCGGTGCCGGAAACCCCGGACTACGAAAACCACCCCTTCACCCTGAACCTCAAAAAATCCGGGCGCGAGATTTCCGTTGCTGCCGACCAGAGCGCGACCGACGCCCTCCAGGCCGCCGGCATCGCCGTCGACGTCAAATGCTCCGACGGCCTCTGCGGCGTCTGCCGCTGCGCGCTGCTCGCGGGCGAGGTCGAGCATCGGGATTTCGTGCTGTCGGCGAAGCAGCGCGAGACGTCGCTGATCCTCTGCCAGTCCCGCGCCGCCGAGCCAGGCGGCGTTCTCGAGATCGATCTTTGAGCCTGAAAATGCGAGACCGAGCCATGCGCCTGCACCAGATCACGCCCTTCGTGCCCTGCACCTCGCTCCGCCGGCAGATCGGCTTCTATCGGGATATCCTGGGTTTCAGCGTCGGCTTTCAGGCGGACAATTACGCCTTTCTCCGCCGCGACGACGTCGCCGTCCGGCTGGTGGAAGTGGATGCGAGCGTCGATCTCAGCCATCCCGAGCGCCAGGGCTCCTTCTATATCGACGTCCGGGACATCGACGCGCTTTACGCCGATCTCGAACCGAGGCTCAGGAGCTTACCGAAGGACCGCGTGCGCGCACCCTTCGATCAGGACTACGGCCAGCGCGAGTTCCACGTCAGCGACGAGGACTGCACGCTCGTCTTTTTCGGGGAATCGATCCGCCGATGACGGGCGCTCCTGGCTGCCGCCGAACGGCTCAGGCTTCCCCGGCGTACCGGTTCATCGCCTTGGCCATGCGCACATCGAGCTCGGTGATCCCGTCGGCGTCATGGGTGGTGAGCGTGACCTCGACCGTCTTGTAGACGTTGAACCATTCGGGGTGATGGTTCATCTTCTCTGCGAGGAGGGCGGAGCGGGTCATGAAGGCGAAGGCCTCGTTGAAATTCCTGAAGGTGAAGGTCCTGGCGATCGCGTTTCGCCCGGGCGTCTCCTGCCAGCCAGCAAGCTCGGCCAGCGCTGCCTTGCGCTCGTCACCGTCGAGCGCGGGTGGTCTGCTCATGTTCTCGTCACTTCCGAAGTCGGCTGCATGCCCATGACCGATCGTCCCGCCTACGACGCCTTCGATCAGCCGCCCCCCAGCATCGAGGACATCGAGCGCATCGGCAAGGAGGTGCTGGCCGGCCTGCCCGAGACCTTCACCCGGCATCTGGGCGGCGTGGTCATCCGGGTCGAGGAGTTTCCGGACGAGGCCACGGAAAAGGCGATGGAGCTGGAGAGCCCCTACGACCTGCTCGGCCTCTATCACGGTATCCCCGTCGGCCAGGAGCACAGCTTCCACGCGCCGCCGGAACAGCCGGACATGATCTTTTTGTACCGCATGCCGCTGCTGGCCTACTGGTGCGAGCAGGATTTCTCGCTGGCCGCGATCATCGAGAACACCCTGATCCACGAGATCGGCCACCATTTCGGCCTCTCGGATGACGACATGGAGCACATCGAATTCGATCGACGACCGACATGATTACCTCGCTCGACCATCTGGTGCTCACGGTGCGGGATCTGGAGGCGACCCTGCGCTTCTATTGCGACGGCCTCGGCATGGAGGCGCGGCGTTTCGGCCCGAACCAGGAGCGGGTGGCCCTGCACTACGGCGCGCAGAAGATCAATCTTCATGAGGTCGGCAAGGAATTCGAGCCCAAGGCCGAGCGCCCGACCCCAGGCTCCGGCGATCTCTGTTTCCTGGCCGATCAGCCCGTCGACCAGGTCAAAGTCCGGCTCGAGGCCGCCGGCCTCCCGGTCATCGAAGGGCCCGTGAAACGGACCGGCGCTGTCGGCGAGCTGCTGTCTATTTACCTGCGCGATCCCGACGGCAATCTGATCGAGATCGCCAACCTGAGGGACAGGTCGTGACAGGAACCAAACCGGCGTTTCCAGGATGAGCGAGGTCCAAGTCCAGCCCGTCGGCGCCGCCGACTTCTACGGCGTCTGGCCCTATCTGGTCTCGCCAATCGACGGGCATGGCCGGGTCATGGGCGAGGTGCTGACCCGGCTCGTCGATCACCTGATCGAGGCAGGCGTGCACGGCCTGACACCGCTCGGCTCCACCGGCGAGTTCGCCTATCTCTCAGCGGAGCAGCGTCGCGAAATCGTCGAGGTCACGCTCAAGGCCGCCGATGGCCGGGTGCCGGTGGTCGCCGGCGTCGCCGCCACGACCACGCAGGACGCCGTGCGCCAGGCCAGCCTCTACGAGAGCATGGGTGCCGCCGGCATTCTCGCCATCCTGGAGGCCTATTTCCCGATCCCCGACGACGGCGTGGTGGCTTACTTCCAAGCGATCGCCGAGGCGGTCACCTGCCCCATCGTCTTGTATACAAACCCCCAGTTTCAGCGCTCCGACCTGTCGCTGGCCGCGATCGACCGCCTCGCAAGAACCAAAAACATCCGATATCTGAAGGACGCCTCGACCAATACCGGCCGCCTGCTCACCATCCAAAACCGGGTCGGCGACCGCCTCGCGTTGTTCAGCGCGTCCGCCCACATCCCGGCCGCTGTGATGCTGATCGGCGGCGTCGGCTGGATGGCCGGCCCCGCCTGCCTGATCCCCAAGCAGAGCGTCCGCCTCTACGACCTCTGCCGGGCAGGCCATTACGACGAGGCGATGCCGCTCCAGCGCCAGCTCTGGCAGATCAACCAGGTCTTTTCGAAATATGCGCTGGCCGCCTGCATCAAAGGCGGCCTCGAACTCCAGGGCTTCCCCGTCGGGGGACCACTCGCACCACAGCCATCGCTCGACGAGGCGGGCAGGGCCGAGGTCAAGGCCGTGTTGAAGGCGTTGGACGATCTAGCCTGATCAAACGCAGCCGCGCGGCAGCCTCGTCCTTCCACACCCTCCCCCGCTCGCCCCGCCCGAGTCTCAGGCAAGTCAACGCCGAGGGCCGCGCCCTCAGGGGACGAACTGTTCGTTGAGGATGCGTTCTTCGAGGTCGTGCTCGGGGTCGAACAGCAGGGTAAGGGTCTGGGTGTGGTCTTCCCAGACGTCGACCTGGAGCACGTCGCGGATCTCGGTGTAGTCGGCGACCGCGCTGACCGGGCGTTTTTTCGGGTTCAGGACGTCGAAGCGGAAATGGCTGCTGCTGGGAAGGAGCGCGCCGCGCCAGCGCCGCGGGCGAAAGGCGTTGATCGGGGTGAGGGCCAGCAGGTTGGAGCCGGTCGGCAGGATGGGGCCGTGGGCGGAGAGGTTGTAGGCGGTGCTGCCGGCAGGCGTGGCCACCATGACGCCGTCGCAGACCAGCTCCGACATGCGCACCACGCCGTCGATCGAGATGCGGATCTGGGCGGCCTGGCGGGTTTCGCGGAAGATCGAGACCTCGTTGATCGCGATGCCCTTCTCGATCGAGCCGTCGGTGCGCGTGGCGTGCATGCGCAGCGGATGAAGATCGACCGCTGCCGCCTCGTCCAGGCGCTCCAGCAGCCCGTCGGCGCGGAATTCGTTCAGGAGAAAGCCGACCGTGCCGAGATTCATGCCGTAGATCGGCACCGGACGGTCCATGGTGGCGTGCAGGGTCTCCAGCATGAAGCCGTCGCCGCCGAGCGCCACCAGCAGGTCGGCTTCGTCGTCGTCGGCATCGCCGTAGAGGGCGCGCAGCTCGGCGAGGGCGGCGGCCGCCTCCCCGGTATCGGCGGCGCGAAAGCCGATGCGCATCTCCGCGGCCCTGATCTCCACCTCGTCGGACGCAGCGTTGCTCAAGGCCGGACCTTTCCCAAATGGGCCCCCGACGTCCGGTCCTCGAACCTGCCGCCTGAGGGCGCTGCCTGCAGGGTACCTTGGTGCGAGTGCGCACCGATCGTCAAGGAATTGGCGGCACCTGCCGAACCCAGACATTCACAGGCGCCGTCTTCATGCCTACATTACCAGGGTTACGGCCGCGTGAAGCTCGAACGGCCCGTTCAGAACGTCGGCAAGTCCTTGGGAGCAGGGGAGCGCGCTCGCCCATGATGATCGACCCTTTCGATCGAATCGTGAACTACATCCGCATCTCGGTGACGGATCGCTGCGATTTCCGCTGCGTCTACTGCATGTCGGAAAACATGACCTTTCTGCCGAAAAAGGATCTTTTGACGCTTGAAGAGCTGGACCGGCTGGCGTCGACGTTCATTGAACTGGGTGTAAAGAAAATCCGGCTCACCGGCGGCGAGCCGCTGGTGCGGCGGGACATCATGACGCTGTTCCGTTCCCTCGGCCGGCATCTCAGGACGGGCGATCTCGAGGAGCTCACGGTCACCACCAATGGCAGCCAGCTCGCGCGTTTTTCCGAGGAGCTTTTTGATGCCGGCGTGCGCCGCATCAACGTCTCGGTCGACACGCTGGACAAGGAAAAATTCGAAAAAATCACGCGCTGGGGCAAGTACGACAAGGTGATGGACGGCATCGAGGCGGCCAAGGCAGCGGGCCTCGCGATCAAGATCAACGCGGTCGCCCTGAAGGGCGTGAACGACGGCGAGTTCGATCAGATGATCCGCTGGTGCGGCGAGCAGGGCTTCGACTTCACCCTGATCGAGACCATGCCGCTCGGCGAGATCGAGGAGGACCGCACCGACCAGTATCTGCCGCTCTCCAAGGTGCGCGCCGACCTGGAACGCCGCTGGACGCTCACCGATCTGCCCGATCGCACGGGCGGCCCGGCGCGCTATGTGCGCATCGAGGAGACCGGCGGCCGCCTCGGCTTCATCACGCCGCTCACCCATAATTTCTGCGAAAGCTGCAACCGGGTACGCATCACCTGCACCGGGCGCATGTATATGTGCCTCGGCCAGGACGACGAGGCGGATCTGTGCACGCCGCTGCGCGCCTCCGAGGGCAACGACCTCCTGAAGCAGGCGATCCTCGAAGGCATCGGCCGCAAGCCCAAGGGCCACGACTTCGTCATCGACCGGCGGGACGCCCGACCCGCAGTTTCAAGACATATGAGCACCACCGGCGGGTGACCCGACGCGGGTCGGCGTCGACGTGATGGGGCTGGGACGGGCCGTTCCGCCTGGGCCTCCCGGAGCGAGCCAGGTGACGCCGGGAGAGGGCTGGCCGGCCCTGGCACCCCGTCGACGCTGCTTGTCGTAACCTGTCGCGACGGCCCATGTGTCGTTCGCGGCACGCCTGCTGTCTATTTGCATCAATCCACAAATTTCGCCCAAATTGATCTGGCATTTGCCTAAAAGGCAATGTAGGAAATTCGGTAACGAATCAATCACTTGTGGCGCCGACTTCGACCATCGAGTCGAAGCGAAACTTCCATATTTGGGGGAACCCTCGTTGTCGGGAATCGTCTTTTCGGGAAGACGGGTGCGGTATCGCTATGCCGTCTGCGGCCTCGGTCCAGCCAGCTGCGGTTTTCTGCTCCACGCGATCAAAGAACATGCCATCGGCGACCTCATCGAAAGCGGTCTCGTCCTGATCGACCGCCTGCTCGACCCGGGTGCGGGCAAGGTCGGCCGCTACCGCTTGACCGGCAATTCGATCTCCCAGGCGTTTCTCGACTGCATCGACGATCCGAAGCTCGCCTGGCTGTTTCGCGACCTGTGCACCGGGGAGCCGTCGGTCGCCAAGCTGCGGACGATGGCATCGGCGGCACCGCCGCTGGACGTCGTCGGCGATTTTCTCGGCGCCGTCGCGAGGCGGACATTGGCCTATCTGCGGCATGAGCATCAGGTTCCCGTCCTCCTTGGCACGTCGATCGAGACCGTCCGGCGAGAACTCGGCGGCGGCTTCGCGGTCGGCCTCCGGGACCTGCGCGCCGGCCGCCGATACAACCTCTCGGTCGACAACGTCCTTTGCGGCCTCGGCGGCAGCCAGCCGGCCGAGACGCTCCGGCAATGCGAGATCCTTCCAGGCCTCTGCATCGGCGACCATGCGCAGCGGCTGGTCGCATCGGACGATCTGCTGATGATGTCGAACGATGCGCTTCGGCAGGCGATTCCGATCGCGGCCGGCGGCGTGTCCGACGTGGCGATCGTGGGAGGCTCGCACAGCGCCATGTCGGCCATCGACCGGTTGACCGAAGCCCTTGGTCCGGCAGGGCTGCGGCGGATCGTCATGCTCCATCGGGAGCCGCTCCGCCTCTACTTCGACTCGGCCGACGAAGCCCGGCGCGCCGGCTACGCCTTCGACGCCGACGACGTCTGCCCGATGAGCGGGCGTGTGAACCGTTTCGGCGGTCTTCGCTACCGCTCGTTCGACGTTGGGAGATCGATCCTCGAAACCGGCCGGACGCCGGATCGCACGGTCGAGGTGCGCTCCGTTCTGCTGCGCGATCTCGGCGCCGAAGGCCGGATGGGCGTGCAGAACCATCTGCGGGAGGCCGCTGCCGTGGTCGCCTGCACGGGGTATCAGGCCAACCTGCCGCGCCTGAACGATCCGTGGGGTCGGGAGATACAGCTGCGCAATCACCTCGGCGGCCTCGATGTCGATGCCGACGGCTGCGCTCTCACGGCCGAGGGCGCGCCCGTACCCGGCCTGTTCGTGTTCGGGATCGGCTCGCGCCTTCTGCGCCGCTCCGACGCCATCGGCGGCGAGCGGTCGTTTCACGGCAGCGCCGACGGCGTCTGGCTCTATCACAACCATGGCGCGCGGGTCGTTCTCGACGCGCTCGACGCCAAGCCCGAGAGCCGGCCCCTTCAGACCGGTCACCTGCCCTGGAGGAGTGCGCATGACCCCGTCGTCAGCCACGCGTGACGTCGTCGTCACCACCGCCGCTGACAGCGGCTATTTCACGATGTTCCAGGGCATGCTGGAGTCGCTGCGCCGCTTCGAGGCCGGCCGCAGGCTGGATATCCGGGCGTTCGACCTCGGCCTCGAGCCGGAGCAGCGGCAATGGCTGGAGCAGGCCGGCGTCGATTTCACCAGGCCGGAATGGCATTGGGGGGTGCGCGACGGCATGATGCCGCGCTTCCATCTCGCGGAGATCGTCCGGCCCTTCGTGCGCGACTACTTTCCCGGCTATCGCCACTATATGTGGCTCGATCCCGACCTCTGGCTCCAGGACGGCTCGGTGCTCGACCGGCTGATCGAGGGCTCGAAAGCCTCGGGTGCAGCGATCGCGCATGAGGCCGACCGCGCCTACAGGTTCCAGGCCTGGCATTTCGGCTGGTGCCTGAAGCACCGCCTGCTCGGCCTCGGGCTCAAGGACGGCATGCTGCTGATGGTCAAGCCGGCGCTCAATTGCGGCGTCTACTGCATCGCCGCCGACGCGCGCCACTGGCAGGCCTGGGCGACGCGGCTCCGGCGCGCCGTCGAGCGCACCAATCGCGTCGCGCCGCACAGCCAGTTCACCTTCAACCAGATCGTCCATATCGACCGGCTGCCCACCGAGATCCTCGACTCGGCCGACAACTGGATCTGCGATCGCGCACCACCCGTCTGGGACGAGGGCAGGCAGCTCTACTGCAAGCCCTACGCCCCGCACGAACCGATCGCGCTCCTCCATCTCGCGGGACCGGCCAAGACCCGTCGCTACACCATCCGGACGACGTCGGGTGCGGCAAGATCCGACGTCAGCCTGCACTATCCGCAGCTGTCGCCCCTGGCAGCTGCAGTCTGAACGGTGGCGCCTGTGGCGCGGGTGGCGCGGCCACCTCGTTGACTTGGCGGGACCTGGCCCGGCGTGGCGTGTCCGGACGGTCGGCTCGGGCGCGGATGGGCGCGCCGGGCCGACGGTGAAGGCGGTCGTTTTTGAGCTGTGTGCCATGCCAACCCGCCTGGGCATCGGCCGTTTTGTTGAGCCGTCCACACCGGCTGGCAGAGTTGGCCTTCCTAATCGGATGTTCCATCTTAACCCGTTGTTGATGTCGCTCGGCTACGTTTCATCATGGTCCATGCGATCCTGGGAATCCGAGCCTCGCCCCACCTTTCTCGGCGGGCGAGCGGATTCCCAGGATCGCATGGACCGGAATGCATAGTGACAGGTCTTCCTTGACGAAGCGTTAACGCCTGGCATGGAGACGAGGCCGCCGGCATCGACGACGAACCTTGTCAAACGGTCGTTGTCCAGGCGGGCTGGTGTCAGTCCACCGCCGAGCCTTCCTCGTCCTTGCGCCGCATGCCGCGCCGGATCACCTGGCCGAAGAAGATCGGCAGCACGAAGCCGATGATCGCGATCGCCCAGAGCGTGAGCGAGAGCGGCGAGGCGAGAAGCGCGCTCCAGTCGCCGTCGGAGATGGTGAGCGCGCGGCGCAGATTGGCTTCCATCTGATTGCCGAGCAGGATGCCGAGAATGATCGGCACCAGCGGCACGTCGAGCTTTCGAAGCACCCAGCCCATCAGGCCGAAGCCGACCATCACCAGGAGGTCGAAGCTCGAGCCTGAGATGCCATAGATGCCGACGAAGGACACCATCGCGACGATCGGCATCAGGATGCGCGGCGGCACCATGAGCACGCGCACGAACAGGCCGACCATTGGGATGTTCATCGCCAGCAGCATGAGATTGCCGATGAACAGCGCCGCGATCAGACCCCAGACCACGTCCGGGTTGTTCTGGAAGAGCAGCGGCCCGGGCGTGATGTTGAGCGCGAGCAGCATGGCGAGCAGCACCGCCGTCGTGCCCGAGCCCGGCACGCCCAGCGCCAGCATCGGCACCAGGGCGCCGCCCGCCGCCGCATTGTTGCCGGCCTCGGGGGCGGCGACGCCGCGCGGATCGCCGGTGCCGAAGGTGCCGTCACGGTCGACCACCTTCTTTTCCAGGGAATAGGCGAGGAACGAGCCGAGCGACGCGCCCGCACCCGGCAGCACGCCGGCGACGAAGCCGAGCAGCGTGCTGCGGATCATGGTCGGGGTGCACCGGGTCAGCATGCTGAGCGGCGGGGTGATGCGGCCGATGCCGACCTTGCGCGCATGGCTTTCCTCCCCTTCGCCGCGATGCTCGAGAAACACGAACACCTCGGACAGCGCGAACAGGCCGACGATGGCGACCAGAAAATCGATGCCGTCATAGAGATGGACTTCGCCGAAGGTGAAGCGCTCGACGCCGGTCTGGCCGTCGACGCCGATCATGGCGATGCCGAGGCCGAGCGCTGCGGCGAACGCGGCCTTGGACTGGTTCCTGGATGCGATGCCGCCAAGGGTGGCGAAGGCGAGGGTGAAGAGCGCGAAATATTCGGCGGGGCCGAACAGGAGGGCGAGCTTGACCAGCTGCGGGGCGAGGAACACCAGGCCCCAGGTGGCGAAGAACGCGCCGACGAAGGAAGCCACGCCCGAGAGCGCCAGCGCCTCGCCGGCCCGGCCCTTCTGCGCCATGGGATAGCCGTCCAGGCAGGTCATCATGGCGGGCTCGTCGCCCGGAATGTTCAGCAGGATCGAGGAGATGCGCCCGCCATACATGGCGCCGTAATAGACGCTGGTCAAAAGGATCAAAGCGGGCGTCGCGGCGAGGCCGAGGGTGAAGGCGAGCGGGATCAGGATGGCCACGCCGTTCGAGGGGCCGAGGCCGGGGAGTGCGCCCATGACGGTGCCGAGCAGGCAGCCGATCAGCGCGAGCGCCAGGTTCTGGAAGGTGAGCGCGATCAGAAAACCGTCACCGAGGGAAGCGAGCACGTCCATGGTCGGACCTCAAAAACCGAGGGGGCCGCGGGCGAGCGACAGCCCGAGGATCAGATGAAACACCGCGTAGATGCCGAGCGAGGTGAGCACGCCCACCAGGAGCGACCAGACCGGCTGGGTGCCGAGACGCCAGGTCAGGAAGGCGGCGGCGAACGCGGTGGCGATGACGAACCCGAGCTCCGGCAGGAGCAGCGCATAGGCGACCATGACCGCCGCGGCGATGGCGATCTCCAGGAGCCGGTCGAAGGTCGGCCAGGCGGGCGCTTCGTCCGGACGCAGGATCGGCACCAGGCTGGCGAGCGCCAGGAGCACGCCGATGATGATCGGGAAGGCCTTCGGTCCCACCGGGTCCGAGATGAAGCTCTCCTGAATGAGCGTGGCGCTCCAGATGAAGAACACCGCCAAAAGCAGGCCGATAGCCCCGAAGATCCGGTCGCTCATCCCGCCACTCCCCGATTTTTTTGACACGAAGCCAAATTTTTTTCACGAAGCCAGGTTGCGTCCACGGGCGGCCCACAGCGGCCGCCCGTGGACGGTCAGCTTATTGGATGATGCCGATCTCGCGGGACAGGCCCTGGATCTCGGCGACCGAGTCCACGACGAAGGACTGGAACGCGTCGCCGCTCAGATCCAGCGGGGCGAGACCGTTCGTCGCCATGATCCCCTTCCACTCGTCGGACGCGTAGACCTTGGCGACCGCGTCGACCCAATACTGATAGGCCTCGTCGTCCATATTGCCGGGCGCGTAGAAGCCGCGCCAATTGGCGCCGACCACGTCGAGGCCCTGCTCCACGGCCGTGGGGAACGCCGAGAAATCGCCTTCCAGACGCTCCGGCGCCAGCACGGCGATCACCTTGATGTCGCCGGAATCGACGAAGCCCTTGGCCTCGGAAGCATCGCCGGTGAACGCCTGGACCGAGCCCGCGAGCAGCTGCGTCACCGCCTCGCCGCCGCCGTCGAAGGCGACATACTTGACCTGGCGCACATCCTCGACGCCGGCCTTTTGCGCCATCAGCAGCACTTTCAGGTGATCCCAGCCGCCGACCGCCGAGCCGCCGGCAAAGCCGATCGAGCGGGGATCCGCCTTGACCGCATCCACCAGGGCGGTGAGCGAATCGATCTCGCTGCTGGCGGCGACCGCGATGATGCCGTAGTCGGCACCGACCGCGCCGAGCCAGCGCACCTGGTCCATGGTGTTGCCGGGATAGGCGCCCTGGGCGAGGCGGGTGGCGGTCGCGGTCGAGGCGGCGACGATCAGGCTGTCCTCGGCATTGCGCTTGTTGACCACCTCGGCGAAAGCGACGCCGCCGCCGCCGCCGGCGAGGTTGGTCACCTGCACCGTGCCCGGCACCAGGCCGAGATCCTGCATGGTCTTGCCGACCTGCCGGCAGGTGAAGTCCCAGCCGCCGCCGGGATTGGCCGGCGCGATGCATTCGGGATTGGTCGGCTCGAAGGCGAGGGCCGGCGCGCCGGCGAAGGTGCAGGCCAAAACCGCGGCCAGCGTGCCGCGACGCGCCAGATCGAAGGAAATCATGATTGCCTCCACAGGATGTTTAAGGGTTTTTCTCAAGTTTCGATGCGAAACCAAGGTCGTTCCCAGACGTTTATCATTGATCGACCCGTCCTCTGCCGCCGCCGCGCGGCCGGAACAGAGGATCGAGGCGATCCGAACGAGCATAATTGGCAGTCCCGTCAAGATCGTGCAAGCGCGGTCTCCGGGCGTTCGCCTCCAGGTTCGGAGCGCTGCCCCGCAAAAGACGCAATTTCACCGGCAGGCGATGGTTGCAGTGCCCATTTCCGCTTCTTATATGTCGATCCGGAACACGACATCCGATCGGCCCCGCGTTTCGAAAAAAAGCGCGCTTTGGTTGCCGATCGAGCGGACCCGATCAAGCCGGTCTTGATCAGACTGTCCGGTGTCGACAAAGCCGGACGAGACGGCCCAGGAACGGAAGACCCAGGAACAGACGACAAAGTCTCAGGCGTGGAAATGAAGCATGAGCAATAAGATTATCGGTATCGATCTAGGTACGACCAACAGCTGCGTGGCGATCATGGAGGGCAAGAACGCCCGCGTGATCGAGAACGAGGAGGGCATGCGCACCACGCCCTCGATGGTGGCGTTTACCGATGACGGCGAAACCCTGGTGGGCATGCCGGCCAAGCGCCAGGCGGTCACCAACCCGACCAACACCGTGTTCGCGGTGAAGCGCCTGATCGGCCGCCGCTACGACGATCCTATCGTCAAGAAGGACGTCGACATGGTCCCCTATCAGATCGTCAAGGCGGACAATGGCGATGCCTGGGTCGAGGCCCAGGGCGAAAAGCGCGCCCCCTCCCAGATCAGCGCCTCCATCCTGAAGAAGATGAAGGAGACCGCGGAGCGCCATCTCGGCGAGACCGTCTCCAAGGCCGTGATCACCGTTCCGGCCTACTTCAATGACAGCCAGCGCCAGGCGACCAAGGATGCCGGCAAGATCGCCGGCCTCGAGGTGCTGCGCATCATCAACGAGCCGACCGCGGCAGCCCTCGCCTACGGCCTCGACAAATCGAACGCCCAGACAATCGCGGTCTACGACCTCGGCGGCGGCACCTTCGACGTCTCGATCCTCGAGATCGGCGACGGCGTGTTCGAGGTGAAGGCCACCAACGGCGACACCTTCCTCGGCGGCGAGGACTTCGACCTCCGCCTGATCGACTACATGGCGAGCGAGTTCAAGAAGGAGCAGGGCATCGACCTGCGCGGCGACAAGCTCGCTTTGCAGCGCCTGAAGGAAGCGGCCGAAAAGGCCAAGATCGAGCTCTCCTCGACGGCGCAGACCGAGATCAACCTGCCCTTCATCACCGCGGATGCCTCGGGCCCGAAGCATCTGACCATGAAGATCAGCCGCGCCAAGCTGGAAATGCTGGTCGGCGACCTGATCGACCGCACCATCGATCCCTGCAGGAAGGCGCTGAAGGACGCCGGCCTCAGCCCCGGCGACATCGACGAGGTCATCCTGGTCGGCGGCATGACGCGCATGCCCAAGGTGATCGAGACGGTCAAGACCTTCTTCGGCAAGGACCCGCACAAGGGTGTGAACCCGGACGAGGTGGTGGCGATCGGCGCCGCCATTCAGGCCGCTGTTCTCTCGGGCGAAGTCAAGGACGTCCTCCTGCTCGACGTCACCCCGCTCTCCCTCGGCATCGAGACCCTGGGCGGCGTGTTCACCCGCATCATCGACCGCAACACCACCATCCCGACCAAGAAGAGCCAGGTGTTCTCGACCGCCGACGACAACCAGAACGCGGTCACCATCCGGGTCTTCCAGGGCGAGCGCGAGATGGCCGCCGACAACAAGATGCTCGGCCAGTTCGACCTGGTCGGCATCCCGCCGGCGCCGCGCGGCATGCCGCAGATCGAGGTCACCTTCGACATCGACGCCAACGGCATCGTCAACGTCTCGGCCAAGGACAAGGCGACCGGCAAGGAGCAGCAGATCCGCATCCAGGCCTCGGGCGGTCTCGACGAGAAAGAGATCGACCGCATGGTCCAGGAGGCCGAGGCCCATGCCGAGGAGGACAAGAAGAAGAAGGCCCTGATCGAGGCGCGCAACCACGCCGACAGCCTGGTCTACTCGACCGAGAAATCCCTGAAGGAATTCGGCGACAAGGTCGGCGCCGACGACAAGGCCTCGATCGAGCAGGCGGTGGCCGAGCTCAAATCGGTGCTCGACAGCGACGACGTCGAGACCATCAAGGCCAAGACCGATGCGCTCGCCCAGGTGTCGATGAAGCTGGGCGAGGCCATGTACAAGGCGCAGGCGGAGACCGACGGCCCCGGTCCGGATGGTCCCACCGGCGGCGGCGATGGCGGCTCGGGCGGCGGCTCGGACGACGGTGTGGTCGACGCCGACTTCGAAGAGGTCGACGACGATCAGAAAAAGTCGGCCTGAGTGGGGCCGATCCGGTTGAAACAAGGTGGGAACCGGACGCTGGAAACGGCGTTCGGTCTCGCCATTTTTATGGTGTTGTGCGCGAACCTTCGATAAACGACGGCCATGGCGAAACAGGACTATTACGAAACCTTGGGCGTGAACCGCCATGCGTCGGCGGCCGACATCAAATCCGCCTTTCGCAAGCTCGCCATGAAGCATCACCCCGATCGCAATCCGGGGGACAAAGCGGCCGAGCAGCGCTTCAAGGAAGTCAACGAAGCCTACGAAATCCTGAAGGACGACCAGAAGCGCGCGGCCTATGATCAGTTCGGGCACGCCGCCTTCCAGAATGGCGGCGGCAGGCCCGGCGGCGGTGCCGGCAATTTCGACTTCGGCAGCTTCGCCGACGTGTTCGACGACCTGTTCGGCGATTTCATGGGCGGTCAGCGCGGGCGCGGCGCGCAGAGCCGGGGTGCGGATCTCCGCTACAATCTGGAAATCTCGCTCGAGGAGGCCTTCGAGGGCAAGCAGGCCGAAATCAGGGTGCCGACCACGGTGCGCTGCGACGTCTGCGACGCTTCCGGCAGCAAGGGCTCGGCGCCGGGAGCCTGTCCGGGCTGCCGCGGCTCCGGCCGGGTGCGCGCGCAGCAGGGCTTCTTCACCATCGAGCGCACCTGCCCGACCTGCGGCGGCCAGGGCCGGGTGATCACCGACCCCTGCGATGCCTGCAGCGGCCAGGGCCGCGTGCATCGCGAGAAGACCCTCTCGGTCAAGATCCCGAAGGGCGTGGAGGACGGCACGCGCATCCGCCTTTCCGGCGAGGGTGAGGCGGGCATGCGCGGCGGCACGCCGGGCGACCTCTACATCTTCGTCAGCGTCGCCCCCCATCGCATGTTCCAGCGGGACGGCGCCAACATCCATTGCCGCGTGCCCATCCCGCTGACCACCGCCGCTCTCGGCGGCCAGATCGAAGTCCCGACCATCGACGGCAAGCGCGCCCGCCTGCAGGTGCCCGAAGGCACCCAGACCGGGCACCGCTTCCGCCTGCGCGGCAAGGGCATGACCGAGCTCAACAGCCATGCCCGCGGCGACATGTTCGCCGAGCTCACGGTCGAGACCCCGATCAACCTCACCAAGCGTCAGAAGGACCTGCTGCGCGAGTTCGAAGAGGAAAGCGGCGGCACCGCCACGCACCCCGAATCCGAGGGCTTCTTCGCCAAGGTCAAGGACCTTTTCGCCGGCGACTAGGCGGCGAGCCGCCGCCGGCCTGACCTGGCCGGATGGCGGGCGCTTTCCATTCAAGCCTGATGACTCCTGTGCGGCGGGCGTTTTTGCAGATGGGCAAAGCGTCGCTTGGTAACTGTTTCTTAAGGTCGCGACACTACTCTTCGATCCAGCAGTCGATCGGGGTACGCGACGTGGTCAATCGCCTGGAGATTTTGGGACAAGCTGGTTCGAGCGCCGGCTCTGCGGTTTCGGGGCGTCCAAGCCCTGCCGCGAGCCCGCTCATTCGCTGCCGGCGAGGTGGGGCTGCGCGTGATCGCCTCCACCGAGCCAGCCGGCGTGGCCACAGGCGATCGCCGACGTTGCCGACGCCGCAAAGGGACGTTTTTGCGCGTCCCTGGCCCACGCCCCTCTCGACATTGTTCCGGTTCAACCTGAACAGCCTGCCGGAGCAGGCTGCGCCACCATCTGGAGAACGTCATGGCGAAGGTTCTTTTGGTTGAAGACGAAAATGATCTGCGCGAGTTGATGGCCCATGAGATCGAGGACATGGGCTATGAGGTGGTCGTGGCCCAGAATGGCGAGGAGGCGATCCAACGCGCCGCGCGGGAAAATCCCAACGTCATTCTCTCGGACATCAACATGCCGAAGATGAACGGCTATCAGTTCCGCCGGGAGCTGGCCAACCGCTTTCCGCATCTGGAGCATCTGCCCTTCGTCTTCGTCTCGGCCTATGCCGATCAGACGGACATCGCCGACGGTCTGATCGCCGGCGCCAACCACTACGTCACCAAGCCGATCGATTTCGATGCGCTGCGCGGTCTGCTCGCTGACCTGTCCTGACGATCCGGGCGCCGCTGATGGCCTGAGGCCGATCCTTCCCGGCTGACGTCTCGACTAGAGCTTTTCCCGATCGGGTGGAAACACATGATCGATCAGGAAATGCGTCGAAACAAAGGGATAGAGCGTGCATCCCGATCCGATATGATCGGGATCCGCTCTAGGCGTTGAGCAGGGCGAGCACATAGCCGGGAAGCGCGAACGCCGCTTTGTGCACCTCCGGCGTATAGTAGCGGACTTCGATCGCCGCTTCGGCGAAGCGCCGCCCGAGCACCTCCGGAGAGACCTGGCGGTGCTCGGGAACGTCGCTCGCCCAGCCGAAGGCCATCGGCCCACCGACATAGCCGGGCACGGTCGCCAGGTAGCAGCTGCTGTCGGCGAACAGGGTTTTGAACGCCTGCATCGACCGCAGGAGCTCGCCGCTCTGCATGAAGGGCACGCCGTTCTGGGTCACCAGAACGCCGCCGTCCTTGAGGATCGCCTTGACCGAGCGATAGAAATCCTGGGTGAACAGCACCTCGCCGGGGCCGATCGGATCGGTGCTGTCGATGATCGCCACGTCGAAGCGCCTGTCGGTGGTCTTCACGAAATCGACGCCATCGGCGAAGACCAGATCCGTGCGCGGATCGTCAAACGCGCCCTTCGAGATCGAGGGCAGATGCCGGCGGCACATCTCGACCACCGAGGGATCGATCTCGACCATGGTGGCGCGTTCGATCGAGCGATGCTTCAGGGCCTCCTCGAGCATGCCGCCGTCGCCGCCGCCGATGATCAGGAGGTCCTTGACCTCGCCATGGCCGAGGATCGGCACATGGGTCAGCATCTCGTGATAGATGAACTCATCCCGCTCCGATGTCTGCAGCACGCCGTCGAGATAGAGCGTGCGGCCGAACGTGCCGTTCTCGATCACGGCCACATGCTGATTGTCCGAACGTCCCTCGAACAGCACCCGATCGACTTTCATCTTAAATCGGAAATTCGCGTGCAGCGTTTCTTCGATCCAGTCGGTCATGGCGGCGGGTCTCCGGGAAGGGGCGGCGTGATGGACGATCTCGGATCGCTCCGAGTGCGCGGCGTTATGCGCAAGTTTTCGCCGGGATGCAAGGCATCGGCCGCGCCCGTCCGCTTTTCACCCCTCTCCGCGACCAGCGCCGTGCGGCCGTTCTTGCAGAACGACAAAGCAGGGTCGCCGGCGGCAGGGCGAAGAGCGCATGCCGGGCGAGGTCACGCCAGGAAGACACGCGACCGCAGCGGGCGTCTGCTTTTGGAGGTCTTGAAGGTTTGCGTCGCCGCTCCGCGGTCAGCGGCAGCAGTAGGGATCGCGGCGCGAGCTGTAGCGGTCGCGATAGGCGTAGCTCTCGCGGTAGGACACGCGCTCCTGGCGCGGCGTCCGATAGCCGCGGCCGCCACAGCCGCGCTCGAGACAGCCCGAAACGACCTGGCGCGCCTGCCGGCAGCCGCGCGGCCCGCAGTCCCGCCCATAGCCGCCGCAGCGCGGTTGGCTGCAGCTGCCGGACACCCCGGTGAGCGTGTTGCCGATCATGCTGATGTCCTTGCCGACACCGCCGATGGTGCCGCTGATGGTGTTGCAGCCCGACAGCGCCAATGCTGCGCCGAGCAGCAGCGCGGTGCTCGACAGCCCCTTGATCCAACCTCGCGGCATGAGCTTTATCCAATCGTTAAGCAGCATACGAAACTCCACAAATATCTCGATAATAGAGACTTGTGAACCGCTATCTTTAGATGTCAGATGATTTCTATGGGATCATGCACTCAATTTGCAGTCGGGCTGTTGATAACTCGGCGGAGGACGATTGGACATGCAGAATTGTGCGGTTGTTTGCAGCTTGTTGATGCAGACTGGTGAAGCGGACGGCGGGGAGGCCTTGTGGTGAGCGGCCTGCCGCCCGGTCTGATCTTCCGCGAGGCCGGGCGCGACGATGTGCCCGCCATGGTGCGCCTGCTCGCCGACGATGCTCTCGGGCGCAGCCGCGAAGCCGTGGGCGATGACGTCGATCCCGCCTATATCAGCGCCTTCGAGGCGATCGGGCAGGACCCGAACAATCATCTGATCGTCGCCGACCTCGACGGCGCCGTGATCGGCTGCATGCAGCTCACCGCGATCCCGCATCTGGCCTTCAGGGGCGGCACGCGCCTGCAGATCGAGGGGGTGCGCGTCGACCAGGCGTATCGCGGCCGCAGGGTCGGTGCGGCGATGATCGACCATGCGCTGGCCGTCGCCCGCGCCCGGGGCTGCCATCTGGTGCAGCTCACCAGCAACAGGCAGCGCCCGGACGCGCTGCGCTTCTATCAGCGCCTCGGTTTCGCGCCCAGCCATGTGGGTTTCAAGATGGATCTCGGCTGAGCCCGCCCCGCGCATCTTCCGGTGGTCGGGAGCTTCGGCTCGGGGGCGGAGAATTATGGTTGGCTAGGCGTTAACCAAGAATTAAGGGATAAGCTGTATAGCGGTCCCGGCAGATGCGGATAACAGCGCCGGGATGAGATGATGAAGGGCTTACTCATGGCAACTCGGTTGCATGACCAGAAGGAAGACCTGCTGTCGGGCGCCGTCGCCCGCCTGCATGACAAGCTGGACAAGAACCAGGCATGCCTCGGGGAGGCGTTTCTGCGCCATTACTATCGCTCGGTGGCCCCGGTCGACGTGGTCGACCGCGATGCCCTCGATCTCTATGGCGCCGCCCTTGCCCATCTGCGCTTCGCCGAGCAGCGTGAGCCCGGGGAGGCCAAGGTCCGCGTGTACAACCCGCAGATCGAGCAGCATGGCTGGCAGTCGACCCACACCACGATCGAGATCGTCATCGACGACATGCCGTTTCTGGTGGATTCGATCACCATGGCGATCAATCGCCTCGGTCTGATCATCCATTTGATCATCCATCCCGTGCTGCCCGTGGTGCGCGGCGAGGGGCACGGCATCACCGCCATCGGAGCGCCGGACGGCAATGGCGGCGGCGTCGCCGAGTCCTTCATGCATATCGAGGTCGATCGCCAGAGCGATCCCGCCCGGCTCGAGGAGATCCGGGACACGCTGCTGCACGCTCTGGCCGACGTGCGCGCCGCCGTCGACGACTGGCGTTCGATGCTCGGCAAGATCGACGATGCGCTCGATGACCTCGGCCGCGCCGCCAAGGTCGTGCCCGAGGACGAGCTCGCCGAGGTGCGCGCCTTTCTCGAGTGGATCGCCGCCAACCATTTCACCTTCATCGGCTATCGCTGCTACGAGCTTGCGACGGTCAGGGGCAAGGATCAGCTGCACCGCGTGCCCGGCTCGGCGCTCGGCATCCTCAGGCACCGCGAGGACGGCAAGATCTCCGAGAGCTTCGCCGTGCTGCCGGACGACGTCAAACGCCAGGCGCGGCTGCCGGCGCCGCTGATGATCACCAAGGCGAACAGCCGCTCGACGGTGCATCGTCCCGTCTATCTCGACTATATCGGCGTCAAGCGCTTCGACAAGAAGGGCAAGGTGATCGGCGAGCACCGCTTTCTCGGCCTGTTCACCTCGGCCGCCTATAACCGCAACCCGCGGGACATCCCCCTGCTGCGCCACAAGGTGCGCCGCCTGATCGAGCGCGCCGACCTGGTGACGAGCAGCCATGCCGGCAAGGCGTTCATCAACATTCTCGAGACCTATCCGCGCGACGAGCTCCTGCAGAGCGACGAGGAGGAGCTGTTCGACACGGTGATGGAGACGCTGCACCTGCAGGAACGCCAGCGCATCCGGCTGTTCGCCAGGAAGGACGCCTTCGCGCGTTTCGTCTCCTGCCTCGTCTACGTGCCGCGCGAGCGCTACAACACCGAGCTGCGCCGACGCTTTCAGGACATTCTGGAAGAGGCCCTGGGCGGCCGCGAGACCGAATATCAGGTTCAGGTGTCGGAATCGACGCTCGCGCGCATCCACTTCATCGTGCGCACCTTCGAAGGCCTGACCAAGGATGTCGAACTGGCGGCGATCGAAGCCCAGCTGATCGCCGCCGCCCGTTCCTGGTCGGACGGCCTGCGCGCCGCCCTGATCGACGTCCATGGCGAGGAGGAGGGCAACCGCCTGTTCGGCGCCTTCGGCTCGGCCTTTCCGATCTCCTATCAGGAGCAGGTGCCGTCGCGCGCCGCCGTGCCCGATGTCGATCGTCTGAACGTTCTGGCCGCCCACCCGGACGAGCTGGCACTCTCCCTGTTCCGCCCGCTCGAAAACGGCCTGCTGCGCTTCAAGATCGCGCGCAAGGGCGGCGGCATTCCCCTGTCCGACGCATTGCCGATCCTGGAAAACATGGGGCTGCGGGTGATCGACGAGCAACCCTACGAGCTCGTCGCCAAGGACGGCTCGATCTTCTGGATGCACGATTTCGGCATGCGCCCGACCGAGACGGTCGACGTCAAGCTCGAGCGCGTCGGCAAGACCTTCCAGGAGACCTTCGAATATATATGGAAGGGGGAAGTCGAGAATGATGGTTTCAACCAAATGGTGTTATTTGCCGGCCTGACCAGCCGGCAGATTCTGGTGCTGCGTGCCTATTGCAAATATCTGCTGCAGATCGGCATTCCTTTCAGCCAGGCCTATATGGAGCAGACGCTCTCGCGCAATCCCGAGCTGGCGCGCCTCCTGGCCGAACTGTTCGATGCGCGCTTCGACCCCGCGGCCGGCAAGGACAGGGACAGCAGGGTCGCGACGCTCGAAACCAGGATCAGGGAAGGCCTGGAGGCGGTCGCCAATCTCGACGAGGATCGCATTCTTCGCCGCTACATGCGCCTCATCCTGGCGACGTTGCGCACCAATCACTATCAGCGCGCGGCGGATGGCGCCTACAAGCCCTATCTGTCCTTGAAAATCGATCCGGCCGAGGTGCCGGAGATGCCGCTGCCGCGTCCGGCCTACGAGATCTTCGTCTATTCACCGCGCGCGGAGGGTGTCCACCTGCGCGGCGGCAAAGTCGCCCGCGGCGGCATCCGCTGGTCGGATCGGAGGGAGGATTTCCGCACCGAGGTGCTGGGCTTGATGAAGGCACAGATGGTCAAGAACGGCGTCATCGTGCCGGTTGGGGCCAAGGGCGGCTTCGTGGTCAAGCGTCCGCCACGGGACGGAGACCGTGCTGCGCTGCAGGAAGAGGTGATCGCCTGCTACAAGATCCTAATCTCCGGCATGCTCGATCTCACCGACAACCGCACGTCCGACGGCATCACGCCGCCGCCGGACGTCGTTCGTCATGACGAGGACGATCCCTACCTCGTGGTCGCCGCCGACAAAGGGACGGCGACCTTCTCCGATATCGCCAACCAGGTCAGCCTTGCCTACGGCCATTGGCTCGGCGACGCCTTCGCCTCCGGCGGCTCGGCCGGCTACGACCATAAAGGCATGGGCATCACCGCGCGCGGTGCCTGGGAGTCGGTCAAGCGCCATTTCCTGGAGATGGGCAAGGACTGTCAGACCGAGGTCTTCACCGCGGTCGGCGTCGGCGACATGTCCGGCGACGTCTTCGGCAATGGCATGCTGCTGTCGGAAAAGACGGCCCTGATCGCCGCTTTCGACCACCGGCACATCTTCATTGACCCGAAGCCGGACGTCGAGGCGGGCTTCGCTGAACGAAAGCGTCTGTTCGAGCTCCCGCGCTCGAGCTGGGATGACTACGATCGCGGCAGGATCAGCGCGGGCGGCGGCGTCTTCCCACGGACGCTCAAATCGATCAAGCTGACTCCGGAGATCAGGGCAGCGCTGGCGGTCGAAGCCGACAGCCTGACGCCCCATGATCTCATCCGTGCCATTCTGCTGGCACCGGTCGAGCTCTTCTGGAACGGCGGTATCGGCACCTATGTGAAGGCGTCGACCGAGCGTCATGCCGATGCTTTCGACCGCACCAACGATCCGGTGCGCGTCAATGGCAGGGAGCTGCGCTGCCAGATCGTCGGCGAGGGCGGCAATCTCGGCCTGACACAGCGCGGCCGCATCGAATTCGCCCAGAAGGGCGGGCGCATCAATACCGACTTCATCGACAATTCCGCCGGCGTCGATTGCTCGGATCACGAGGTCAACATCAAGATTCTGCTGGGCGCCGTGGTCGATGCGGGCGATATGACCGGCAAGCAGCGCGATCAGCTCCTGTCCCGCATGACCGACGAGGTGGCGGAACTGGTACTGCGCAACAACATTCTGCAGGTCCAGGCGATCTCCCAGGCCCAGGCCCATCCTGGCGAGCTGCTCGACACCCAGGCGGCGTTCATGCGTCGTCTGGAAGCCGGTGGCAGGCTCAATCGTGAATTGGAGCTCCTCCCCGATGACGAGGTTCTGACCCAGCGGCGCCAGGCCGGACAAGGGCTTTATCGCCCGGAGATCGCGGTCATTCTCGCCTATGCCAAGATGACGCTCTACGAGGACCTTCTGGGTTCCGATCTGCCGGACGATCCTTATCTCCATCAGGATCTGGTGAAATATTTTCCGAGACCGCTGCGCAAATCCTACGAACCGCAGATTGCCGACCATCGGCTGCGTCGCGAGATCGTGGCGACGCTGGTGGCGAACAGCATCGTCAACCGCGGCCTCGGCGAGTTCGTCGGGGACCTCGTCGACCAGACCGGCGCCACGCCGGCGACGATCGCACGCGCCTATATCGTCGCAAGGGACGCGTTCAGCCTGGTGCCGCTGATCGGCCAGCTTGAACAGCTTGCCGGGCTGATCGGAGCCGAGCGGCAGATCGCGCTCCTTGACGAGACCCGGCGATCGCTCACCGAGGGCACCCACTGGTTCCTGTCGAACCTGCAGCACCCCATCGATACCCGGGGCAGCATCGAGCGCTTCCAGCACGGGATCACCGAACTACTCGAAACCCTCGATCAGGTTCTTGGCGAGGAGGAGCGCGGTCGTCTGGAGCAGGCTCAGGCGGAATACCGGTCTCAGGGCATGGTCGACAAGGCAGCGGCCGCCTTTGCCCGCCTTCCCTACTGCTGCGCAGCCGCTGAAACGGTGGCGGTGGCAAGGGAAACCGGTGTCGCGATCGTCGATGCCGCCAAGGTGTATTTTGCCTTGGACTCGGCGCTGCAGCTGGGCCGGGTCTTGAAGCTGCTGCAGCGGGTCGCGATCGACAATCATTGGGACCGGCTGGCGATCGCCGAATTGCACGACGATATCGTCGAGGAGCACAGACGCTTGGCGACACAGGCCCTGACATCGCGGTTTCGCTCGCCGAACGAGGAGCTCACGCCGGCCGACATCCAGCGAAAGATGCTCGAATGGCTCGCCGCCGAAGTCACGGGCTATGGACGCTGGCAGCGTCTACTGGCCGAGATGGAAGGCCGGGCAAACCTGGATCTCGCCGTCTTTCTTGTGGCGGTGCGCGCATTGGGGCGTTTGAACGCTGTGGTCCCCAAGGCTGCGTGATCACGGGGGCGTTCGATCCCTGTCATCAGTCCGGAATGTTTCACGTGAAACAATTCGGCCGGTCATTTGCGTCTGCGGGGATTGCTGTCGCCGTCCAGCGATGACCCTGCACGCCCTCATACGCACGGAAGAAAGGCTGCAGTGGTCTCCTGGATTGACGGCGCTCGCTCGAACCGACAAAAAGGCGACATGATTCGAGACGACGTCATCATCATCGGCGGCGGCCATGCCGGCGTCGAAGCCGCGGCCGCCAGCGCCCGTGTGGGCGCCCGGACGCGCCTCATTACGCACAAACGCGACACCATCGGGATCATGTCCTGCAACCCGGCGATCGGCGGTCTGGGCCGCGGGCACCTCGTCCGCGAGATCGATGCTCTGGACGGTCTGATGGCCCGTGCCATTGATGCAGCCGGCATCCAGTTTCGCCTCCTGAATCGAAGCAAGGGACCAGCCGTCAGAGGCCCCCGCGCTCAGGCCGACCGGCAGCTTTACCGCCAGGCCATCCAAGCGTTGCTGGCGGAACAGGCCAACCTGGAGATCGAGGAGGCGGAAGTCGAGGACCTGATCATCGATTCCGCAGGGCGTGCAGCCGGGGTGAAGACGAAGGACGGCCGAGACTTCCCTTGCGGCGCCGTGGTGCTGACGACCGGGACTTTTCTGCGCGGCGAAATCCATCTGGGCGATCAGCGCTGGCCAGCAGGTAGGCGGGGAGATCTGCCGGCGATCGGCCTTGCACAAAGCCTCGAAAGGGCGGGCTTCAGACTTCGGAGACTGAAAACCGGCACGCCGCCGCGACTGGATGGCCGAAGCATCGACTATGCTGGCCTCACGATGCAGCCGGGTGACGATCCGCCGGAGCCCTTTTCCGTCCTGACCGAGCGGATCAAGACGCCACAGATCGCTTGCGCAATCACCCACACCAACGAAAAGGTCCACGATCTGATTCGGCGCCGGCTTGGTGAGTCACCGATGTTTTCCGGACAGATCAGAGGCATAGGCGTCAGATACTGCCCGTCGATCGAGGACAAGGTGGTGCGCTTCTCTGATCGGCCCCGGCATCAGATCTTCCTGGAGCCGGAGGGACTGGATGACGATACAGTCTATCCCAATGGACTGTCGACGTCGCTGCCAGCGGATCTGCAGCGGGAGATCGTGCACGCAGTCGCAGGAATGGAGCGGGCACGAATTCTCCAGCCTGGCTATGCAATCGAGTACGATCACATCGATCCGCGGGAACTGCTGCCAAGCCTCGAGACGCGACGCCTCAGGCGGCTCTTCCTCGCAGGTCAGATCAATGGCACGACGGGTTATGAGGAGGCGGCAGCACAGGGCGTCGTTGCAGGCGCCAATGCAGCGCTCAGAGTGGCCGGCGGCCGGGCATTCACCATCGATCGAGCTGACGGATATATCGGTGTCCTGATCGATGATCTCATTCACCAGGGCGTGAGCGAGCCCTATCGTATGTTCACGTCGCGCGCTGAATATCGACTGACGATGCGGGCTGACAATGCCGATCTTCGTCTCACGGAGAAGGGGGAGGCTTCGGGCCTGGTTGCCGGCGAGCGATCGTCGCGCATGGCGGCCAGAAAGGACGCGATCGCTGCTGCTGAGGAGATGCTGGATCGACGTCGCATGAGCCCGAGCGAGGCGGCGCGTCATGGCCTGCGGGTGAGGCAGGATGGCGTCATTCGCACGGCGCGCGAGCTTTTGCAGCTTCCATCCATCGAGTTCTCCGATCTTATCAGGATCTGGCCGGACCTTGGAGGGCTGCGCAGGGATGTGCGACATCACATCGAGATCGACGCGCGATATGCCGGTCACCTCCAACGCCAGCTGGCCGATATCAGAGCCTTTCGCGACGAGGAGTGCCTTGATCTGCCGTCTGGGCTCGAATTTGAAGCGATCTCCGGTCTCAGCAGCGAGGTGCGAAGCCGCCTGTCGGAGAGCCGCCCTGCGACCCTTGGGGCGGCCGCTCGCCTCCCGGGCATGACACCGGCCGCCCTCGCGCTTCTGTATCGCTACGCCAAGCGGACCGCAGATCCTTGATCCAGTCCATCTCTCAGAGTGAATTTGCAGATCTCGCCAATGTTTCACGTGAAACACTGGAGCGTCTGACGGCTTATCTGGACCTCATCAAACGCTGGCAGCCCGCGATCAATTTGGTGGGGCCTGCCACCTTGGCCGATGCTTGGCGCCGCCACATCCTGGACAGCGCACAGCTGCTTCCTCATCTGCCGGACGACCTTGTCGCGCTCTATGACCTCGGCAGTGGTGCAGGCCTTCCCGGGATGGTTCTGGCGATCATGGGACAGGGCAAGATCCATCTGGTTGAAAGTGATCAGCGCAAAGCACAGTTTCTGAAAGAGGTCGCTCGCATCCTCGACATCGACATCAAGATTCACGTACAGCGCATCGAAACCCTGCCCCCCTTATGCGCGACCGTCGTCACAGCGCGTGCGCTGGCGCCATTGCCCCGACTGCTCGATCTTGCCGCACCCCTGCTGCAGCCGGGGGGGCATTGTCTCTTTCTCAAGGGTCAGACTCTGCCGGATGAATTGACCGAAGCTCGCAAATGCTGGAGGATGCAGAGCCATTCCTTTCCAAGCTTGTCCGAGCCGTCAGCCTCGATCCTCAAACTTTGGGACATCGAACGTGCGCCCCTTCATCGTGACTAAACGACCGTCGTCGATCGGCCGCGTGGTCGCCATCGCCAACCAGAAGGGCGGCGTCGGCAAGACCACCACCGCGATCAATCTCGGCACCGCACTCGCCGCCTGCAAGAAGAGCATTCTCCTGATCGATCTCGATCCCCAGGGCAATGCCAGCACCGGCCTCGGCGTGCAGCCGTCGGATCGAAATGTCTCGACCTATGATGTGATCCTCGGTGACGCTGCGCTCGCCGATGCGGTCACGAGCACCCAGATCCCCGGTTTCGACCTGGTGCCGTCGGTGGTCGACCTGTCCGCTGCCGAGGTCGAGCTCGTCGGACGGCAGCGCCGGGAGTTTGCACTCAAGGACACGCTTGGCGGCCTGGACCGCGACTACGACTACGTGCTGATCGACTGCCCGCCATCGCTCGGTCTGCTCACGGTCAACGCCCTCGTGGCCTCGCATTCCGTGCTCGTCCCCCTGCAATGCGAGTTCTTCGCTCTCGAAGGCCTCAGCCTGCTGCTGCGTTCGGTCGAGCGGGTCCGCCGCAGTCTCAACCCTGACCTCGAGGTCCAGGGCGTGCTGCTCACCATGTTCGACAAGCGCAACAATCTGGCGCAGCAGGTCGCGACCGATGTGCGCAGCTTCCTCGGTCAGAGAGTGTTCGACACGATCGTACCGCGCAATGTCCGCGTATCCGAAGCCCCCTCCCACGGCCTGCCGGTGCTGCTTTACGATTTTCGTTGCCCCGGATCTCAAGCCTATGTACATCTCGCCGGTGAAGTTTTGCGTCGCGACCAGGAGGCTGCTGAGGCATGACCGAACTCGGTCAGGACATGAAGGCCGGCGCCCGTCGGCGCGGACTGGGCCGCGGCCTTTCCACACTGATTCCGGAATTGCCGGTCGAGATCCGATCGGGTGCCGCTCAGAACGGCCAGAGCATGCCGATCGAGCGTTTGAAACCCTCGCCACTGCAGCCGCGCCGACGGTTCACCGAAGATGAGCTCAATGGCCTCGCCGAATCGATCCGGTCGAAGGGTGTCATGCAGCCCTTGCTGGTGCGCGCGTCGAGCGACGGCGGCGACGGCTATGAAATCATCGCTGGCGAGCGCCGCTGGCGGGCTGCCCAAATGGCGGGAGTCCATGAGCTTCCCATCATCATCCGCGATCTCAGCGACCGGGAAACGCTTGAAGTCGCGCTTCTCGAAAATGTGCAGCGCGAGAATCTGTCGCCTCTGGAAGAGGCCGAAGGCTATCGGCGGCTGATCGACGAATTCGGACACACCCAGCAGGAGCTGGCAGATACCCTCGGCAAGAGCCGAAGCCATATCGCCAATCTCCTGAGACTTCTCGGCCTTCCCGAAGAAGTTCGCCTCATGGTTGAAAACGACGAACTCTCGGCCGGGCACGCCCGTGCCCTGCTCAACGCTGCCGATCCCCTTGGCCTGGCCCGTCTGATCGTCAAAAGAGGTTTGAACGTTCGCCAGACCGAGATGATGGTGCGCCTGCAGAAGAGCGGCGGCGACGCCCATGCGCCGGCTTCAGGGAACCATGACAAGGACGCCGACACGGTTGCGCTGGAGCGGGAGATGTCGACCCTGCTCGGATTGAAAGTCACGCTGACCTCGAAGGGCAAGGGCGGCGCACTGACCATCGCCTATCGCTCGCTCGATCAACTGGACGGTCTTCTGCAGCGTCTTCGATAGCCGGTCCCGAACGCCACGCCGGCCATCGCCTCAGGTAATCATGCCGAGTTCGAGCTGAGCCTCTTCGGTCATCATGCCCGGATGCCAGGGGGGCTCCCAGACGATCCCGACCTCGGCATCGGTGACGCCGTCGACCGCGAACACCTTCTGGCGGACCTCTTCCGGCAGGATCTCGGCCACCGGGCAGTGGGGCGAGGTCAGGGTCATGTCGATCTTGACGGCGTTGTCATCCTCGATGTCGATCTTGTAGATCAGCCCGAGCTCGAAGATGTTCACCGGAATTTCCGGGTCGTAGATGGTGCGCAGGGCCTCGATGACGCGTTCGCCCAGTTCGTCGACCTCGGCCTGGCGCTTTTTTTCGGACGCATCGTCTTCGAGCATGGCTGCCGCGCGCTCGACATTGTTTTCGTCGTTCATCGTCGTCTCTCTCGCAACATCAGCCGAACATCGATGCCACGCGATGCAGGCTTTTCACCAGCGCGTCGATATCACTCTCGGTGTTGTACAGGCCGATCGACGCGCGCGCGGTGGCGCCATGGCCGAGCCGGTCGAGCACGGGCTGGGCGCAGTGGTGGCCCGTGCGGATGGCGACACCGTCCAGGTCGAGCAGCGTGCCGATGTCGTGGGGATGGGCATTCTCCATGACGAAGGAGAGAACCGCGGCCTTGTGGCGCGCGGTGCCGACCAGGCGCAGGCCCGGCACCTGCTGAAGGGCGCGGGTGGCATAGGCGAGAAGGGCTTCCTCGTGTGCGCCGATCTCGCCGAGGCCGATCGATTGCACATAATCGATCGCCGCACCCAGGCCGACCGCGGCCTCGATCGCCGGCGTGCCGGCCTCGAACTTGTAGGGGAGATCGTTGAACTCGGTCTTGTCGTAGGACACCGAAAGAATCATGTCGCCGCCACCCTGGTAGGGCGGCATGGCTTCGAGATGGGCGGCCTTGCCGTAGAGCACGCCGATGCCGGAGGGGCCGTAGATCTTATGGCCGGTGAAGCCCAGGAAATCGGCATCGAGCGCCTGGACGTCCACCGGCATGTGCTGCACCGCCTGGGCGGCGTCGACAAACACCGGCACGCCCTTGGCGTGGGCCATCTCGATCATGTTTTCGACGGGGTTGACCGTGCCGAGCGCATTGGCGACCCAGGTGACGGAGACCAGCCTGGTCCTGGGGGTGATGAGGCGATCGAAGTCGTCGAGGATCAGCTCGCCTTCGTCGGTGATGGGCGCGACGACGAGCTTCGTGCCGGCCTGATCCGCGAGCAGCTGCCAGGGGACGATATTGGCGTGGTGCTCCATGCCGGTGATCAGGATCTCGTCGCCTTCCTTGGCGGTCGGGCGGACGAAGCTCTGGGCGAGGAGATTGATCGCCTCGGTGACGTTACGCGTGAATACGATCTCGCGCCTGCTCGCGGCGTTCAGAAATTTCCGCACTTTCTCGCGCGCGCCGTCATGCAGATCGGTGGCGCGCTCGGACAGGCTGTAGACGCCGCGGTGGATGTTGGCGTAGTCACGGCGCAGCACGTCCGCCTGGGCCTCGATCACCTGGGTCGGCTTCTGGGCGCTGGCTGCGCTGTCCAGGAAGACCAGCGGATGGCCGTGGATTTCCTGGTGCAGGCAGGGAAAGTCCGCGCGAATACGTTGGACATCGAAGCTCCCGGCCAGTTCACGCTGCAACGCGCCGTTGCTCACGTCAGATCTCCGAGAATGTCGGCGCCGGGCAGCCAGCGGAGGATGGCGCGCTTCGCCTGCTCGACCAGCTCCGGGCGATGGAAGCGTTCCAGCACCTCGCTCGCGAAGGCGAAGGTCAGCATGGTCCGCGCGATCTCCGGATCGAGGCCGCGAGAGCGCAGGTAGAACAGCTCGGTTTCGTCGAGCTCGCCGGCAGTGGCGCCGTGGGAGCATTTGACGTCGTCGGCGTAGATCTCGAGCTCCGGCTTGGAGCTGATCTCGGCGTCCGGTGACAGGAGGAGGTTGTTGTTGGTCTGAAAGGCGTTGGTCTGCTGCGCCTGCCGATCGACATAGATCTTGCCGGCGAAGGCGGCCTTGGCCTTGCCGTCGAGCACGCCTTTGAAGAACTGGTCGCTGTGGCTCGCGGGCGCCATATGGTCGACCTTCAGCATGTTGTCGACATGCTGGCCGGTGCGGGTGAGGTAGAGGCCGTTGAACTGGGCCTCGATCGCCTTGCCGTCCAGCCTCGCCGCGACCTCGTTCCTGACGAAGCCGCCGCCGAGGATGGCGAGGGTCTGGGTGAGGTTGGCGTGTTCCTCGAGCGCTGCGTAGAAGCGACCGATATAACGGCCGGCGACATCGCCGATCTGCAGTCGATCGTGGCGAAGGATCGCGTTCCTGCCCAGCCGGCAGCGGGCGACCAGGTTGGTGAGCAGCTCCGAGCCCTCGCCGAAGAGGTGGGTCTCGACCAGGTCGAGCGCCGCCCCGTCGCCGATGTCGATCAAGAGGCGCGGATTGACCATCGCCTCCGCCTGCCGGCCGGCGCTGGCGAAGACCAGCTGCACCACAGGCGCGCTGGTTTGGCCGGCCGGGATCCTGATGACCGCGCCGCAATCGGCGAAGGCGCCGTTCAAGGCATCGAAGCCGCGCGTCTCGTCGCCGCCGGTGAGCAGCGCCTCCGCCTCGACGATACCGGCGGCGAGCGCGTCGCCGAGCGCGCCGATGGTGACGCCGCCGACATTCAAAAGCCGGCTGGAGCGCTCACGATCGATCATGCCGTTGACGAAAACCAGGCGCTCGACGTCGTCGCCTTCGATCAGATAGTCGTCGAGATCGTCGATCGGTGCGGCTTCGGGGGCCGGGCGAAAGGCGGTTCTGGCGATCGGTCCGAGGGGGGAATATTTCCAGTCCTCGACCTTGGAGCCGGGAAAGCCGATCTTTTCGAACTTTTCGAACTCGCCGCGGCGGATGGCTTCGGCAGGGCCGTCGGCGCCCGGCAGGGTTGCCAGGGCCTCGTTGAAGATCCGCCCATAGCCATCGGGCGGCGGCAGATTGCGGTGGCGCGGTGCTCGCTCAAGCGCTGACATCACGCCACCTTCTCGGCAATGGCCTCGCCCTCGAAGGCGGCATAGCCGGACTTTTCGAGCTCCTGCGCCAGCTCCTTGCCACCGGTGCGCACGATCCGGCCATCGAGCATGACGTGCACGACATCGGGCACGATGTAGTCGAGCAGCCGCTGGTAATGGGTGATCACCACCATGGCGCGCTCGGGCGAGCGCAACTGGTTGACGCCGTCGGCGACGGTTCTGAGGGCGTCGATGTCGAGGCCGCTGTCGGTCTCGTCGAGAATGGCAAGCTTCGGCTCGAGCACGGCCATCTGCAGGATCTCGTTGCGCTTCTTCTCGCCGCCGGAAAAGCCGAAATTGACCGCACGCTTCAGCAGTTCGGGCTTCACGCCGACCACCTTGGCCTTCTCGCGCACCAGCTTCAGGAAGGCGGCGGCGTCGATCTCCTCCTCGCCTTTGGCCCGGCGGATCGAGTTCAGCGCGGTCCGGAGAAAATACATATTGGCGACACCCGGGATCTCCACGGGATATTGAAACGCCAGAAACACCCCGGCTGCCGCGCGCTCCTCCGGCTCCATCTCCAGAAGGTCCTCCCCGGCAAAATCGACATGGCCGCCGGTCAGCTCATAGCCATCCCGCCCGGCGAGCATATAGGCGAGCGTGCTCTTGCCGGAGCCATTCGGCCCCATGATCGCATGCACCTCGCCCGCCTTCACCTCCAGGTTCAGGCCCTTCAGGATCTCCTTCTCCTCGACCCGCGCCTGCAAGTTCTCGATCTTCAGCATCAGTTCCCTCAAACCCTCAAAACGTTGTCTCGGACGGCCTTGCACAGTCTCAGGCAAGTCAACCCTGGAGGCGGCGCCTCCTAGCCGACTGAGCCTTCGAGGCTGATGGCGAGGAGCTTTTGCGCCTCGACCGCGAATTCCATGGGCAGCTCCTGCATCACCTCCTTGCAGAAGCCGTTGACGATCAGGCCGACCGCGTCCTCGTCGGACAGGCCGCGCTGGCGGCAGTAGAACAGCTGGTCCTCGCTGATCTTGGAGGTGGTGGCCTCGTGCTCCACCTCGGCGGTGCGGTTCTTGACCTCGATATAGGGCACGGTGTGGGCACCGCACTGATCGCCGATCAGCATGCTGTCGCACTGGGTGTGGTTTCTCGCGTTCTCAGCACCCTTGAGCACGCGCACCAAGCCGCGATAGGTGTTGTCGCTGCGCCCGGCGGAGATGCCCTTGGAGACGATTCTCGATGTCGTGTTCCTGCCGATGTGGATCATCTTGGTGCCGGTGTCCGCCTGCTGGCGGTTGTTCACCAGGGCGACCGAATAGAACTCGCCGCGGGAGTTTTCGCCCTGCAGCACGCAGCTCGGATATTTCCAGGTGATCGCGCTGCCGGTCTCGACCTGAGTCCAGGAAATCTTGGAGTTCCGGCCGCGGCAGACACCGCGCTTGGTGACAAAGTTATAGATGCCGCCCTTGCCCTCGCTGTCGCCGGGATACCAGTTCTGCACGGTCGAATATTTGATCTCGGCGTCGTCGAGCGCGATCAGCTCCACCACCGCGGCGTGCAGCTGGTTCTCGTCGCGCATCGGTGCCGTGCAGCCTTCGAGATAGCTGACATAGGCGCCCTCGTCGGCGATGATCAGCGTCCTTTCGAACTGGCCGGTGTTCTCCGCGTTGATGCGGAAATAGGTGGAGAGCTCCATCGGGCAGCGCACGCCCTTGGGCACGTAGACGAAGGAGCCGTCGGAGAACACCGCGGAGTTCAGGGCGGCGAAGTAGTTGTCGCCCTGGGGCACCACCGAGCCGAGATACTTCTTCACCAGCTCCGGATGCTCCCGGACCGCCTCCGAGATCGAGCAGAAGATCACGCCGAGCTCGGCGAGCTTGGCCTTGAAGGTGGTGGCGACCGAGACGCTGTCGAACACGTAGTCGACGGCGACGCCGGCCAGGATCTCCTGCTCCTTCACCGGGATGCCGAGCTTTTCATAGGTGCGCAGCAGCTCCGGGTCGACCTCGTCCAGGCTCTTCGGGCGGTCCTCCTGGGATTTGGGGGCGGCGTAGTAGCTGATCGCATCGAAATCGATCGGCGGGTACTCGACCTTGGCCCAGTCCGGCTCCTCCATCTTGAAGAAGCGCTCCAGCGCCTGCAGACGCCATTCGAGCATCCATTCGGGTTCTTTTTTCTTGCCCGATACGACCCGAACGGTCTCCTCGTTCAGGCCTTTCGCCAGTATTTCGGCCTCGATGTCGGTGACGAAGCCGTATTTGTACTCGCTGCCAAGGCCTTCGACCGTTTCCAGGGCTGTCGCCATGGGTGTTCTCTCCTATCCGGCCTCGACCCTGTCGGCCGGCTGCTTGTCAACAGTCATGTCCGTCCCGATCGGCGCTGCGAACGCCTCGGGGATGGCGAGCGCCATCTCCTCGATCGTGATGCCATCGAGCGCATCGCGGATGGCGTCGTTGATGCGCTGCCAGTTGGCGCGCGCCGGGCAGAGCCGCTCGATGTCGCAGGCACCCGAGTCCTCGATGCAGGCGGTGAGCGCGATCGGTCCCTCGATCGCGGTGATCACCTCGGCGACCGTGATCGCGCTGCCGGGCCGTGACAGGCCATAGCCGCCTTTGGCACCCCGATGCGAGATCAGGAGATCGGCACGCGCCAGCATCTTCAGGACCTTGCTCACGGTCGGCTGCGGGATCAGGCTGTCGCTCGCGATGTCGGCAGCGCTGACCTGCCGATCCGGCCGGCGGGCCAGATTGGTCATTATCACGATGCCGTAGTCCGCGAGTTTGCTCAGCCGGAACACACTACTCTGCCTCACCGAACCAAAGAGGACTCATTCAGTCCCATTTGACGAGTAATGTGTTCATATACCCGGCAATGTCAAGGCGAAACAGAGGAAAAGGCCTTAGGCTGCGGCAGGCTGGGCGTGAGATTAGAAAAAGACCAGATCGAAGCTGACGGGACGGCCCTCGGCTCAGCTTTGGCCGTCGATATGGAAAATCAGACTGACGACGGCGCTTTCCCGGTTCGCCGCGCCGTTCCTGCTGCCGGGGCGTGCCCGGCCGGATTTTTCGAAGGCCTGACGCTCGCCGGTCTCCGCCAGGCGCTCCAGCGTTTCCAGCAACCGGCGAAAGCCGGCGCGATCCAGGCGCACATCCAGCGCCCTGCCATTGTCCTGCATGTCGAACTGCACCCTCCCGCGCGGGATTTTTCTCGTCTCCGAAACGTCATCCGTCACCATAGTTTCGCCCCCAATCGTTCAGGCCTGGTGGACTTTCCACGGTATTAGAACAATCGCAGCTGATCGCCGGGTTTCTGGAATAGATCGGTCCGCAATTCGGGGATCCTGCGCTCCAGGCCGAGGCGGCTCCTGGCCAGCTTGAAACGGCGCGCGATCAGCTCGGCATACGGACCCTCGCCGCGCATCCGGCTGCCGAAGCGCGGGTCGTTCAGACGCCCTCCCCGGCATTGCCGATGCAGCGACAGCACCCGATCCGCCTTCAACGGTTCGTGATGGTGCAGCCAATTTCTGAACAGGTCCTTGATCTCGTGCGGCATGCGCAGCAGCGTATAGGTGGCGCGCCAGGCGCCGGCTGCCGCCGCTTCCTCCATGATATGCTCGGTCTCGTGATCGGTGAGGCCGGGAATGATCGGCGCCACCATGACCACGGTCGGAATGCCGGCGGCGGCGAGCTCGCGGATCGCCTCCAGCCGGCGATGGGGGGCGGCGGCCCGCGGCTCCATCCTTCTCGCGAGCGCCGGATCGAGGGTGGTGATCGAAACGGCGACGGCCGTAAGCGTCTTTTCGGCCATCGGCGCCAGCAGGTCGAGATCGCGCAGCACGCCTGCGGATTTGGTGACGATGGTCAGCGGATGCTCGTGGCGGGCCAGGACATCCACGACCTTCCGGGTGATCGCCAGCTTCCGCTCGACCGGCTGATAGGGATCGGTGTTGGCGCCGAGCGCGATCGGCGAGCAGCGATAGGCTGGCCGGGCCAGCTCCCTGACCAAGAGCTCGGCGGCATCGTATTTCGCCCAGAGCTTCGTCTCGAAATCCAGGCCCGGCGACAGGCCGAGAAAGGCGTGGCTCGGGCGCGCATAGCAATAGATGCAGCCATGCTCGCAGCCGCGATAGGGGTTGATCGACTGCTCGAACGGGATGTCCGGCGACTGATTGCGCGCGATCACCGAGCGCGAGCGATCCGGGCTGACCTCGGTCTTCGGCCGTCCGTCCTCCTCGCGCGCCGCCGCCAGCGACTCCCAGCCGTCGTCGAACGGCTCCGCCTCGTGACGCTCGAAGCGCACCTTCGGATTGATGGCGGCGCCGCGGCCCTTGAACAGCCGGCCCGCCTCCGGGTTGGCGATGTCGTCGATCATGGGAGAAGTGTAGGTCATCACGAGAACAAATCAAGAACATCTTCAAATGTGATTGAGGCTTTACCCGGAGGCGCATCCGGCTAAGGTGCGCATCGGGCAAAAAGGGAGATCGTCATGCCGTCGATGGCCGCCTACGGAACCTGGTCGTCGCCGATCACGCCCGAAAGTCTGACCGAAGCGCAGGTCGGCCTCGGCGGGGTGAGCGTCGACCACGAGGACATCTACTGGCTGGAGTCGCGACCCGAGGAAGCGGGCCGCACGGTCGTGGTTCGTCGCCGATCGGATGGTCGGGCGGAGGACGACCTGACACCGTCGCCGTTCAACGTGCGCACGCGGGTGCATGAATATGGCGGCGGCGCGTTCGCCGCGATGGACGGCATCCTTCTGGCAGCGAACTTTGCCGATCAGCGCCTCTATCGGCTCGAGCCCGGCCGCGCGCCGCTGGCCCTGACCCCGGAAAGCCAGAAGACGCTGCGCTATGCCGACTTTGCGATCGACGCCAGGCGCGGCATCGCGTTCGCGGTTCGCGAAGACCACCGCGGCAACGGCGAGGCGGTCAACAGCATCGTCCGGATCGACCTGGACGGCCGCGAGAACGAAGGGACGATCGTCGCCGAAGGCCACGATTTCTTCGCAGCACCGCGCCTCTCCCCGGACGGACGGCAGCTCGCCTTCCTGTCCTGGGACCACCCGAACATGCCCTGGGATGCGACCACCCTTTGGCTCGGCGACCTCGATGACGAAGGCGCGCTGGGCGATGTGCGAAAGGTCGCGGGCGGCGAGGGCGTTTCGGTGATGCAGCCCTGCTTCTCGCCGGAAGGCCGGCTGCACTACGTCTCCGACGAGTCGGGCTGGTGGACTCTGTTTCGACTGGGCCCCGACGGCGCCCAACCCCTCTGCCCGATGGCGGCGGAGTTCGCCGTGCCCGCCTGGGGCTTCGGCCAGAGCACTTACGGCTTTCTCGGCGAGGACCGCCTGCTCGCCGCCTATCTCCAGAACGGCCGCTGGCATCTGGCGACCCTCGATACAGCCAGCGGCCAGCTCGACGACATCGACCTGCCCTACACGTCCGTCTCCAGCCTCGGCATCGCCAACGGCCAGGCCGTGATGCGCGTCGGCGCGCCCGACCGCCCGGCGGCGATCATCGCGCTCGATCCGGCGAGCGGCCGGCATCGCGTGCTCAAGACATCAGGCGCGCTCACCATCAGCCCCGATCTGATCTCCGTCCCGGAGGCGATCGCCTTTCCGACCGAGGGCGGCAACACCGCCCACGCTTTCTACTACCCGCCCAAGAACCCCGACTACGCGTCACCGCAGGGCGCGCCGCCGCCCCCGTTGATCGTGAAGAGTCATGGGGGCCCGACCGGCAACACCTCGGATCAGTTCAACCTCGCGACCCAGTTCTGGACCTCGCGCGGCTTCGCCGTGGTCGACGTCGATTATGGCGGCAGCACCGGCTATGGCCGCGCCTATCGCGAACGCCTGAACGGCCGCTGGGGCGAGGTCGACGTGCTGGATTGCGTCAACGCAGCGAAATATCTGGCGGAGGCCGGCAAGGCCGATCCCAAGCGCATAGCGATCACCGGCGGCAGCGCCGGCGGCTTCACCACGCTCGCCGCCCTCGCCTTCCACGACCTGTTCAGCGCCGGCGCCAGCCATTACGGCGTCTCCGACCTGGAAGCGCTCGCCAAGGAAACCCACAAATTCGAAAGCCGCTATCTCGACAATCTGATAGGGCCGTATCCGCAGGCGATCGACGTCTACAAGGCACGCTCGCCCATCCACCATGTCGACGGCCTGACAAGTCCGATGATCTTCTTCCAGGGCCTGGAGGACGTGATCGTGCCGCCGAACCAGGCGGAGATGATGGTCGAGGCGCTGCGCAAGAAGGGCATCCCGGTCGCCTATCTCGCCTTCGAGGGCGAGCAGCACGGTTTTCGCAAAGCCGAGACCATCCACGCCGTGCGTCGCGCCGAACTTGCCTTCTATGGCCGCGTCTTCGGCTTCGAGCCGGCAGACGGCTTTTCCGATCTCGTCATCGAAAATCTTTGATTTTCGGACATGCCTCGATCGAGGCGAGGTGGCGATGGGACTCCGGCCATCCCTGACGCGAGGATGTGAGGAGAAAAAACCCCGTCTTTCCGCCATTTTCGGTCCGGGTTCTGGTAAACGAAGTCTTACCCGTTGATGGAAAGTTTACCGTGCCTTGGTGATGGGTGTGAAGATTTCGGTGGCATTATGGGGAGCATGGAAAGAGAGCCCACCACCGCCGAAAACGCCGAGGCCCGCTGGATGGCCGGAGCAAAAAAGACGCCCGCGACGAGCGCGGGCGCGAGGCTGGGGGGCAACGAACGGGATCAGGACTTGGAGAACAGGCCGGCGGCGGAGGCGACCTTCGCAGACGCGGCGGCATGGGCCCAGCGAGCCTGCTCGTTGACCGAGTAGTAGGGAGCGTACTCGGTCACCTCGGCCTGCGAACGGACCTTGCCGTTGACGTTGTCGAGGATGAAGACCTCGCCATCGACATAGGCGGCGAGAATGGCGTGAGCCAGGTTCTGCTTCATATCCTTCACGACCACCAGACGCAGCTGATCGGCGCTGAAGCCCATCTGGCGCAGCGTGACGTATTTAGATCGCGTAATCCTCGCAATCCCCTGAACGGCTGAAGAACTCGGCGGGCGACGCCCAGTAGTCGCTGGTCTTGTAGTTGGCGTCGTCGGTGCGGTAGCGCCACTGATTGACGAAGCCGTTGACCGCCTCGAGCTGGGCGCGCTGGGCCTTGCCCTTGTTCGCCTTGATCATCGCCTGCCAGGCCTTGACGGCCTTGGAGCCGCTCTTGGCGTAGGTCTTCTGCTCCTTGGCGATCTTGGCAGGGCAGGCCTTCCACTTGGGGAGAGCGCGTCGAGATCGTTGGTGCGGTATTCGACGGTGTTGAAGAGGGCGGGGGACTGGGCCTGGGCGGGGGTCGCGCCGGCGGCGGCGAGGCGGCGACGGCGGCGAAAGGCGAGTTTGGCGAAGGTGTTTATTGCGGCGTTACCCCATGTATTTGGTCTTGTTGAGACCAAAGTAAGGGGTTACCGCTTAACGACTTTTATTTTCTTTCTTAGGTTTCTTTACCCTGAGCAAATATTGCCTATCTTGTTGAAAACATTGCCGCTTCGAAGGGCAATCCGGGATTGTTGACGTTTTGCTCGAGTTCGACGCTCTTGAGCTTAACTCGCTTGAGCTCATCGGATTCGGTAATGTCTTGACGCCCGGTGTAGCGTTTGTCACCGCTGATCCGTTCACGCCGGTTGATCCAAACTTCGCGGTCGCCGTTCCAATCCCGGGGACTTGGCAATTCGTGTTGTTCGGGCTTGTCGGTCTCGCGTTGATCGCCCACCGCAGGAGCATCAGCAGGGCGGCTTGAGAAGCGTTGGCCGGCGGGACTTGTCGGATGAGCGATTGTACCCGTCGGCCACCACCACAAAGACTTCCACTTCGGCGGCGCGGCCGCGCAGGGCGTGGCGGCCGAGGGAGCGGGTTTCGATCGAGGGCGGCAAGGTTTGCCGGGTGGCGGCGCTGATCAGGAGGGCGACCTCGGCGTCGGGCAGGAGGATCTTGCCGAGCGCTTCCAGGCGCTGCGCCATGTTCACGCTGTCGCCGACGACCGTGTAGTTCATGCGCGTCGTCGTACCGAGATTGCCGGCGATCACGTCGCCGCTGTGGATGCCGATGCGCAGGTGTGTGCTGCGGCCCTGGGCGCGATTGTCGGCCGAGAGGGCGTCCCGGATGCGCAGGCCGGCGCGCACGGCGCGTTCGCCGTGGTCGGTCTCCGGCTCGAGCGCGCCCCAGAGCGCCATGACCGCATCGCCCATGAACTTGTCGACCACGCCGCCCTCCGCCTCGATGCAGGCGGTGACCAGGGCGAGGTGCTCGTTCAGGAAGGCGGCGGTCTCCTCGGCGCTCATCGTCTCGGCAAGGGTGGTGAAGCCGACGATATCGGTCATCAGCACCGTCGCCAGGCGCCGCTCGGAGCGGATGTCGGTGACCTCGCCGCGCGCCATCAGGCGGCGCACCAGGGTTTTGGGCACGTAGAGCGAGAAGCTCCTCAACGCCCCGACCATGCCGTTGAACGCGCGCCCGGCCTGATCGAGCTCGGTGAAGCGCGACGGCGGCAGCCTGGGCACGCGTTCGAGATCGAGATCGCGCACGGCCGCCGCGGCCTCGGCCAGGGCCTGCACGGGCTGGCGCAGGTAGCGTCCGAACAGATAGACGGCGGCGATGGTCAGCACGAGGATCAGGAGCGAGCCGACGACCGCCGCGATCATGCGCTCGACCTGCACGGCGATGGTGTCGGCGGGAAAATAGCTGCCGATCAGCCAGGGCGCATCGGCGTAGTCGATCAGCGGGCTGTAGAGGTAGATATAGCTGGGATCGTCCGCGTCGGCATGCCCGCTGCCGGCGACCAGCCGGTTCTCCTCCCAGCCCGCCGCCCAGATGCGCGCGAGCACCGGATCGCCGATCTCGTCGACCCGCGGCAAGGGGCGCTCGGGGCCGAGGCCGGGAAAGGGCTCGATCAGGCGCCGGTGGGCGAGCACATAGTCGCGATCGTAGAGAATGAAGGCGTTCTGGCCGATCTCGGTCTCCAGGCTGTCGAGAAAGGCGGAGAGCACCTGGACGTTGATCACCGCGGTGCTGGTCCCGAGATAGGTCTCGCCCCGGAACACCGGGCGGCGCAGATTGACGAAGGTGCCGATATAGGGCTCGTTGATCGGCGGCCCCCAGGCGATCTCGCCGGTCGCCTCGGCATCGGCCATGGCCTCGCTGAGCGCCTCGTCGTCCGTCCAGGACTGACGGTTGGCGAGCACCTCGCCCTCGTCCCGATAGGACGCGACGCGCGTGCCGTCGATGTCGAAAAACGCCATGGCGGTGACCTGCGGCGTCGCTGCGAGCAGGGTGCGCATCAGCGGCAGCATCTGCGCGTCGTCATGGGGATCGACCCGGCCGTTGGCGATCTCGCTTGCCACCACCTTGGAAGGGGCGAGGGTCGCGTCCAGATATTGCCGGGTCTGCGCGCTGAGCGAGCCCAGGAAGATCCGGCTCTTGTCGTTCAAGAGCTCGGTGGTGTTCTTGAAGACGGCCGACAGGGTCACCCAGAGCAGCAGGCCGAGCGCCGTGGCGATCAGACCGCCCAGCCCGATCCCGAGATAGGTCGCGATCGAGAAGCGAACGGGCGCGCTTGACGGCTCCTCGTTATCCTGCGCCGGATCGACCATGGGTTCTAGACACCGGCGGCTTTGCCCGCATCCCGAAACGCCTGCGCCAGGAACGCGGCCCCAGCGGCGATGCCCTCGGGATCGATGCCGTGGGGCAGTCCCGGGCGCACCGACCACTGCACCGGAATGTCCGCCGCCTGCAGGCCCGCGACCGCGCCGTGCAGGGCCTGCACCGGCACCACCTGATCGGCATCGCCGTGGATCAGGAGGATCGGCGGCCGGCTCACCGCCTCCGATGCCAGCGTCTCGGCGCCCATGAGCGCGCCGGAAAAGCCGAGCACCCCGGCCATGGCCTTCGCCCGCCTGGGTGCGACGTAGAGCGACATCATGGTGCCCTGGGAAAAGCCGAGCAAGGCAAGCTGATGGTCGCCGAGGCCGTCTCTCGCCAGCTCCGCATCGAGAAAGGCGTCGATCAGCGGCGCCGAGCGCTTGATGCCCTCCAGCATGCGCGCGGGATTGCGGTCGGACAGCGAGAACCACTGATAGCCCATCGGCGCCATGTCGCAGGGCTCCGGCCCGTTGGGGGCGATGAAGCGCGCATGGGGCAAATCCCGCGCCATGGCCTGCGACAAAGTGATCAGGTCGGCCCCGTCGGCACCGACGCCGTGCAGCAGCACCACGAGCTGACGGGGCGGGCCGCCCGCGGCGGGCGCTGCGCTTGGACCGGAAAGCATGCTCATATCAACTCCTGATGATGTGGGCGCCGCGGGCGCCGTCTTCCCCACCGCCGGCCCCCGGGCCGGCCGATCCCGGCAGGTCTGGAAAAACAGAGCCTTGCCCATGAGGACCTTGCCGGGATAATGAAACCGTTGCCGGATCGTTCGCAAGCTTTGGTTGGAAGGGCGATCCATTCTCCGGGGTCGCGCGGTGGCTGATCGATGATCAAGGGTTCCGACTTCCTGCCGATGCCAGAACCAGGTGATCCGCCCGCGGTCACCCGTTTCGCGCCCACGCCGTCGGGCTATCTGCATCTCGGCCACGCCTATTCAGCGCTCCTCGCCTGGGAGGCGGCGCGCGCCAGCCGCGGCCGCTTTCTCCTGCGCATCGAGGACATCGACACCGGCCGCTGCCGCCCGGAGTTCGAACGGGGCATCCATGACGACCTGCTCTGGCTCGGCCTCGCCTGGGACGCCGAGCCCTGGCGCCAGTCCGACCACATGGCCGGCTATGCCGACGCCCTCGATCGCCTCGATCGCCTGGGCGTGCTCTATCCCTGCTTCTGCACGCGCCGCCAGATCCGCGCCGAGATCGCCGAGGCCGGGCGCGCACCCCACGGCCCCTCGGGCGAGGCGCTCTATCCCGGCATCTGCCGCGCGCTCGGCGTCGACGAGCGCCTGCGCCGGATCCGCGCAGGCGAGCCCTACGCGCTTCGCCTCGACGTCGCGCGCGCCCTCGACCTCACCGGCGCGCTCACCTGGAAGGACCTGCGCGTCGGCGAGCTGCGCGCCGACCCCGCCTCGCTCGGCGACGTGGTCCTGGCGAGGAAGGACGTGCCCACCAGCTACCACCTCGCCGTGACCATCGACGACGCGCTCCAGGGCGTCACCCTGATCACCCGCGGCGAGGACCTGTTCCACGCCACCCACATGCATCGCCTGCTGCAGGCCCTGCTCGGCCTGCCCACGCCGCTCTACTACCATCACAATCTGATCGCCGATTCCACCGGCATGCGCATCGCCAAGCGCAACCGTGCGGTCACCCTGCGCACGCTCCGCCAGATGGGCAAGCAGCCCGCCGACATCTGGCGCCTGATCGGCCTGCCGGAGCCCGAGCCCGCCTCGGCGCTCGCCGCGGGCGGATGATCGGTGCCCTGCGCGCCCTGATGGCCGCCCTCTGGCTCCTCGGCCTTTCCGCCTGCGCCCCCAGCGCCGGCCCGGGTCCCGAGGGCGAGGTGGTCCATGCCGGCGCCTGGCGCCACTGGCAGCCTGCCGGCGTGACGACCACGGACAACGTTGCCGACGACCACGCGCCGCAGCCCGCGGCTTCTGGCCCGAAGGCGGTGATTCTCGCGCTGCACGGCTTCAACGACTACAGCAACGCCTTTCAGGACTTCGCCGCCTTCGCCCGGGAGCACGGCATCGCGGTCCATGCCTACGACCAGCAGGGTTTCGGCGTCACCGCCAATCGCGGCCGCTGGCCGGGCACCGACGCCCTGGTTCGGGACCTGCGGCGCGCCGTCGCCGAGCTGCGCGCCATCTATGGCGAGACGCCGCTCTACGTGCTCGGCGAAAGCATGGGCGGTGCCGTCGCCATCGCCGCGAGCGCGCGCGAGGGCGGCCTCGATGTCGACGGGCTGATCCTCTCCGCCCCTGCGGTCTGGGGCGGCAAGCATATGAACCTGTTCTACCGCCTGACCCTCTGGCTCGCCGCGACCGTCGCCCCCGGCTGGGAGCTGACGCCGCCTGAGGGGCTGGAGATCTGGCCCTCCGACAATATCGAGATGCTGCGCGCGTTCAGCGCCGACCCGCTGGTGATCAAGGCGACGCGCACCGACGCCGTCGCCGGCCTGGTCGCGCTGATGGACGAGGCGCTCGCCGCCGCCCCCAAGCTCGATCAGGACATCCTCCTCCTGATCGGCGAGAAGGATGAGATCGTCCCCACGGGCGCACTCGACGATTTTCACGGCCGGCTGCAGACCGCCCGCGCCACCGCGATCCGCTATCCCGAGGGCTATCACATGCTGCTGCGCGATCTGCAGCGCGCCCGGGTGTACGCCGATATCGAGAGCTGGATCGAGCGCCTTTCCGAGACCGGCGCCCCCACACCTCCCACCGCCTCCGCCAGGCTTCGTGATGCGACAAAGGGTTAGGGCACGAAATTCATCCCTTGACGGTAGTGGCCAAGCTTCCTTTATCAGTGTACAAATGGCACGCAGATAAAAAGAATCGGGCGTAGTTATACAGTTGAGGTGAAGGTAATCCAGGGAGTGGCGTTGATGGTCGGCGGTCCGTTTGCGAGGCCGTTCGTCCTGCATCTTCGATGATGCCGTCCTCGAATGACGACCGTTCCTGTCGCTGGATAGGGAAAAACGCTGATGAGGACATGGTCTCCTCGCGCATCGAAAGGCAAAGCTGGTCGGGACGCTCCCGGCGAGCCCGTTCTGGATGTCTTCGAACAGCCGGAGCGCAGTATCCTGGGCGACGCGCTGTCCAAGCCTGTCGGCCTGGTCGCAGCACTCCTGATCGTCGTGGCCATGGGCGTGTTCCTGACCAATCACTTCTATTGGCATATGGAGCGCATCAACGATTTCGCGCTGGTCGGCTTCTTCGTCGGTGGCGGCGTTCTGCTGTCGATGCTGCTGCGCTCCGGTGACGCCCCGGCCGCCGTCCCCAAGGCGACCGCGAAGCTGCCCTCCGCCAAAAGGAAGAAGAGCCGCCGGAGCAGCGAGCAGAAGGGGGAGCTGGTCCTGGAAACCACCTTCGAGCAGCCGAACGAACACGCCGCCCTCGGCCTTGCCGAAGCCCCGGCCGCGGGCTCTCCGGTTCCGGCGGCCGCCCTGATCGATCCGAAGGCGGTCAAGCCGGCCTCCGATCCGGTCGACAACGAAGTCGCAAGCTTCCAGAAGGCCCTGGTCCACTACGTCCAGACCGGCGATTTCCACGGCCAGGGCGAGGTGCTGCGCCGGCTCGGCCATCTCGCCAAGGCGCGCGGCCATCTGAAGGAAAGCCGCGAGTTCTACATGAACGCGCGCGCCGCCTTCCGCAAGATCGACGACCACTACGCCGAAGCCGCGGTGCTGCTCGATCTCGGCCAGGTCCTGGAAAGCCTGGACGAGCACGACGCCGCCAGCGCCGCCTACCGCGACGCCAACCGCGCCCTCCTGGACGTCGCCATGAACTCCAGCGACCGCTACAACGCGGTCCAGGCGCACGCGGCGGATTAGGCCGCGTCCTCATGAAGTTCTGACGTGCGGCAAACGCCGCTTTTCTGCGTTTCCGCTTCTCAACGATACCCAATAGTCTGCGATGCGACTCTCGAAGAACGACGTTTTCGCGTGCGTCACAAGCTTTATGAGGACATGGCCGGGGGTCGAAGCCTCATCAGCCGCACCTTGCTCGTCGACAGCTGCCGTGCTGGTCGACGGCTTATGACGTTTGCCGACAGCCAGAGCGCATCCCGATCAGATGTGATCCGGATGCGCGCTATCCCTTTGTTTCAACGCATTTCCTGCTCGATCAGATGTCTCCGACTGATCGGGAGAATCTCCAGCTTGACGATATCTTAACCGAATGCTGCCACCCTGATTGTCTGGTCCATGCGATCCTGGGAATCCGAGCCGCGCACCCCAGTTCTTTGCGGACGGACGGATTCCCAGGATCGCATGGACCAGAGCTCCGATCGTACGGATCAAGCGTTAAGACTTTCTTGCCCCAGGGGGTGACTCCCTCGAATTGCCGCCAGGCTCTGACGACATCGAGAAAATCCTGTCGATCGAAAGCACCACGAGGCAGCCCGCGGCCTGATGTCTCCGGTCGTCGCAACGGAGGCCGGCATTCGGCAATAGCCAAGCCGCGCGCCGTCCATTAGTTTCCAGCGCATGCTCGAATCGTTCCTGATCGCTTTCGCGACCTTCTTCGCGACCATCGGCCCGCCGGATTCGGCGGTCATCTTCGCTGCGCTCACCGCCGGCAGGCCGGACGGCGAGCGCAGGCGTCTGGCGTTCAAGGCGACCCTGATCGGCGCCTCGATCCTCCTGTTCTTCGCCATCCTCGGCAAGCCGCTTTTGACCTATCTCGGGATCACGCTTGCCGCCCTCAGGACGGCGGGCGGGATACTTTTGCTGCTGATCGCCATCGACATGGTGTTCGCGCGGCTGTCCGGCGGCACGTCGACGACGGCGGAGGAAAAGGCGGAGGCGGCGGGCCGGGCCGACATTTCCGTGTTTCCTCTGGCGACGCCGCTGATCGCCGGCCCCGGCGCGATCGGCGCGGTCATCCTGCTGGTCGCCGAAGCCGCTGATGATCCCGTCCACATCATGATCGTCGTCGGTGCGCTGATCGCCGTCCTGACGATCGTCTGCCTTCTGATGCTCCTCGCCGCCCAGTTCAACCGGCTGTTCGGCCTGACCGGCGCCCATGTCCTGTCCCGCGTCCTGGGCATTCTTCTGGCCGCCCTCGCGGTTCAGTTCCTGTTCGACGGCATCAGGGAGAGCGGCCTTCTGACCTGACGGCGCCCGCCCGGAGCCGACATTGCCTCAGACCGCCGCGAGCTCCCGACTGCTCTCCGCCACCAGCCCGGCGATCGCATGCATGATCGCTGCCAGGTCGAAATCCTTGGGCGTGAACACCCTGGCGATGCCTTCCGCCTCCATCGCCTTCGCGTCCTCCGGCGGGATGATGCCGCCGACCACCACTGGAATGTCGTCCAGGCCCTGCGCGCGCATCTGCTCCAGGATTTCCGTGACCAGCGGGCGATGCGAGCCCGACAGGATCGACAGCCCGACCAGGTGCACACCCTCCTCGAGCGCGGTCGCGGCGATGCGCGCAGGCGTGAGGCGGATGCCGTCATAGACCACCTCGAAGCCGCAATCTCTCGCGCACACGGCAATTTGTTCGGCACCGTTGGAGTGGCCGTCCAGGCCGGGTTTCCCGACAAGAATCTTCGGCCGCCGCCCCAGACGCTCGGTCAGGCTGTCGACCTTCGACCGGATGGCGGCGACGTCGGGCAGGTCCTCGTAGATCGAAACAGCACTGCCGACCCCCGTCGGCGCCCGGTACTCGCCGAACACCTCGCGCAGCACGCCTGCCCATTCTCCCGTCGTGACCCCGGCGCGGGCCGCGCCGATCGAGCTTTCCATCACGTTCCGCCCCTCGGCGGCCGCTGAACGCAGCGCGTTCAGGCTGGCCTGGACCTCGTCATCATTGCGTGACGCCCGGTGAGCCTTGAGACGCTCGACCTGCTCGCGCTCGGCGTCGGCGGAGACGGTCATGAAGCCGCCGTCCTCGCCGGTGGTCAGCGGCGAGGGTGCCGTCTCGGTGAAGCAGTTGACGCCCACCACCTTCTGCGCCCCGGTGGCGATCGCCGCCAGACGCTCGGTGTTGGACAGCACCAGCTGCTCCTTCATATAGCCGCTCTCCACCGCCGGCAGCACACCGCCGATCTGCTCGATCCGATCCAGTTCGACGCGAACCTCGTTCTTGATCTCGTCCACCTTCGCGGCGACGACGGGGGAGCCGTCGAACAGGTCGCCATACTCCAGAAGGTCGGTCTCGTAGGCGAGGATCTGCTGCAGGCGCAGGCTCCACTGCTGGTCCCAGGGCCTGGGCAGGCCGAGCGCCTCGTTCCAGGCGGGGAGCTGCACGGCGCGCGCGCGGGAAGACTTCGAGAGCGTGACCGCCAGCGTCTCCAGCAGGATGCGGTAGACATTGTTCTCCGGCTGCTGCTCGGTCAGCCCGAGCGAATTCACCTGCACGCCATAGCGAAACCGCCTGAGCTTGTCGTCCTCGACCCCGTAGCGCGTGCGCGCGATCTCGTCCCAAAGCTCGGCAAAGGCGCGCATCTTGCAGATCTCGGTCACGAAGCGCACGCCCGCATTCACGAAAAAGCTGATGCGCCCGACCACACCCGGCAGATCCGCCGCGTCGATCTGCCCGCTCGCCCTGACCTCGTCCAGCACCGCCATCGCATTGGCGAGCGCGAACGCCACCTCCTGCACCGGCGTCGCCCCTGCCTCCTGCAGGTGGTAGGAGCAGACATTGGTCGGGTTCCATTTCGGAATGTCCCGATAGGTGAACGTGACCACGTCGCGGGTCAGCGCCATCGACGGCTTCGGCGGAAAGATGTAGGTGCCGCGCGACAGATATTCCTTGATCAGGTCGTTCTGCACCGTGCCGGAAAGGGAGCGGCGATCCACGCCCTGACGCTCCGCGGTGACCACGTACAGGGCCAGCAGCCAGGGCGCCGTGGCGTTGATGGTCATCGAGGTGTTCATCCGATCCAAGGGGATGCTCTTGAACAGCACCTCCATGTCGGAAATGCTGGAGATCGGCACGCCGACCTTGCCGACTTCGCCTCTGGCCAGCGGGTGGTCGCTGTCATAGCCGGTCTGGGTCGGCAGATCGAACGCCACCGACAGCCCCGTCTGCCCGCGCGCGAGATTGGTGCGGTAGAGCTGATTGCTGGCCGCGGCCGAGCTGTGCCCGGCATAGGTGCGGAACAGCCAGGGACGGTCGCGCTCGGCCTTCTCGGTGCTCATCGTCAACACCTCCTCGCCTGAATTTGCCGATCATGCCACTAAAAAACTTGATTCTTGTCGTGCTGCAGTGCAATATAACAGAAATCGCGTTAAGAAAACAAGTGTTAACGCACGAAGTTTAAACACGTTTTAGCGTAATTGCATCCATCGTGGAGGTGTTGCCCATGAGCCGAAACACCGTCGAGGAGGTGATCAGCCGCTTCGGCTCGCAGCAGCGGGTCGCGGAGCTCCTGGGCATTTGGCAGACCGCCGTCAGCGGCTGGGTTCGCCGCGGCGCCATTCCCGCCAGACGTCAGGAGCAGCTGTTAACGATTGCCCAACGAGAAGGTGTCAAACTGACGCCCGAGGATTTTTTTGCCAGAAGGCCGCTCCGGTCCAACGGGGCGCCGTTGAGCACCGAAACAGGAATCCAGCAAACCGTGCGCGAGGGCAGCAACGTGATCCCGATGAACACCACCCAGACCAGCGTCGACGCCAGGCCCGCGGCCGGCGGCGGCAAGGACCTCTACGAGATCGGCGACATTCCGCCGCTCGGCCATGTGCCCAAGAACATGTATGCCTGGGCGATCCGGCGCGAGCGCCATGGCGAGCCCACCTCCGCCATGCAGCAGGAGGTCGTGCCCACGCCCGTCCCCGAGAGCGACGAGGTGCTGGTCATGGTGATGGCCGCCGGCGTCAACTACAATGGTGTGTGGGCCTCCCTCGGCAAGCCGATCTCGCCCTTCGACGTGCACAAGGCGGACTACCACATCGCCGGCTCCGATGCGTCGGGCATCGTCTGGGCGGTCGGCTCCAAGGTGAAGCGCTGGAAGGTCGGCGACGAGGTGGTCATCCACTGCAACCAGGACGACGGCGACGACGAGGAGTGCAATGGCGGCGATCCCATGAACTCGCCGAGCCAGCGCATCTGGGGCTACGAGACCCCCGACGGCTCCTTCGCCCAGTTCTGCTCCGTGCAATCCCGCCAGCTGATGCCCAGGCCCAGGCACCTCACCTGGGAGGAAAGCGGCTGCTACGTGCTCACCCACGCCACCGCCTACCGCATGCTGTTCGGCCACACGCCCCATCAACTGAAGCCCGGCTACAACGTCCTGGTCTGGGGCGGCGCCGGCGGCCTCGGCTCCATGGCCATCCAGATCATCGCGGCCTCCGGCGCCAACGCCATCGCCGTGATCTCCGAGGAGGACAAGCGCGAATTCGTGCAGAGCCTCGGCGCCAAGGGCGTGATCAACCGCAAGGATTTTTCGTGCTGGGGTCAGCTTCCCGACATCGACGATAGCGCCGGCTACGGCGAGTACATGAAAAAAGTCAGAGAGTTCGGCAAGGCGATCTGGGCGATCACCGGCAAGGGCAACGACGTCGACATCGTGTTCGAGCATCCGGGCGAGGCGACCTTCCCGGTCTCGGCCTTCGTGGTCAAGCGCGGCGGCATGGTCGTGATCTGCGCCGGCACGACAGGCTACAATCTCACGGTCGACGCACGCTTCCTCTGGATGCGGCAAAAACGCCTGCAGGGCAGCCACTTCGCCAACCTCAAGCAGGCCAGCGCCGCCAACGACATGGTGATCAACCGCAAGGTCGATCCCTGCATGTCCGAGGTCTTTTCCTGGGCCGACATCCCGCGCGCCCACGACAAGATGCGCAAGAACCAGCACAAGCCCGGCAACATGGCCGTGCTCGTCCAAGCCAAGCGCCCCGGCATGCGCACCCTCGAAGAATGCTTGGACAGCTAGGAGCTGTAGCCTTGACGCTGCCGCGGTCTTGACCGGGCGGTCTCAGGATCAAGGTTGAGATGTAGGTAAATGGCCGTGGCGTCGGTTCCCCGGATCAACGGGGCCGACGCCGGCGGCTCGGGCTGCGGTCTCGGGCCGGTGACCGAAACTCAGGCAAGTGAGAAAAAAAATGGCGGTGGAGCTGAAGGCGGCGGTGGGTGAGCAGGATTTGCTGCGCCGGGCGGGGGCGGCGGTCGAGGCGGTGGACGGGCTGCTGCAGCGGGCGATCGAGGCGGTGCGCGCGAAGGTCAGCGAGGACGGGGATCTCCAGGCGGGCCTGCTCGATCGGGAGCAGCGCGCGGTGCACGGCCTCGCCTGGCTCGCCACCTATGTCGAAAGCCTGCGCCAGATGCAGGGCTGGGGCGAGCGCCTGAACGGCGCCGGCAGCTTCGGCGAGACCGAGCGGCTGATGCTCAAGCTCGCCTTTTCCGAATATCTCGCGCGCATCGCCGGCGGCATCCCGATGAACCAGGTGGAAATCGTCCGCCTCCAGGATCTCGGCCTGCCCGCGGACGCCGGCTACGGGCATCCCGCCATCCAGGCCATGCTGCCGGGCGGCGACGATCGTGAAACGCGCGCGCGCCTCGCAGCCCTCATGGAAGACGGCCGGTTCGGCGACTGGGGCCTCGAGGACGAGACCCTGGACATGATCCGCGACCAGTTCCGCCGCTTCGCCGACGAGCAGGTCGCCCCCTTCGCCCAGGGCTGGCACGAGAAGGACGAGCTCATCCCGGATGAGGTCGTGAACGCTGTCGCCGAGCTCGGCGTGTTCGGCCTGACCGTGCCCGAAGAGGACGGCGGCCTCGGCCTCGGCAAGTCGGCGATGTGCGTCGTCACCGAGGAGCTGTCCCGCGGCTATATCGGCGTCGGCTCGCTCGGCACCCGCTCGGAGATCGCGGCGGAGCTGATTCGCCTTGCCGGCACACCCGAGCAGCGGTCCCGCTATCTGGCCAAGATCGCGTCCGGCGAGATCCTGCCGACCGCCGTCTTCACCGAGCCCAATACCGGCTCGGATCTCGCCTCCCTGCAGACCCGCGCCACGCTCGACGGCGGGACCTACAAGGTCCAGGGCTCCAAGACCTGGATCACCCACGCCGCGCGAGCAAATCTGATGACCATCCTCTGCCGCACCAAGCCGGACGAGCCCGGCTACAAGGGCCTCTCCATCCTGCTCGCGGAAAAGCCGCGCGGCACCGACGCCGATCCGTTCCCGGTGGACGGCCTGTCCGGCGGCGAGATTCCGGTGCTCGGCTATCGCGGCATGAAGGAGTTCACCCTCTCCTTCGACGGCTTTTCCGTCCCTGCCTCAGGCCTTCTGGGCGGCGTCGAGGGTCTGGGCTTCAAGCAGCTCATGGCGACCTTCGAATCGGCGAGGATCCAGACCGCGGCGCGCGCCGTCGGTGTCGCCCAGAACGCCCTCGACGTCGGCCTCGCCTACGCCAAGGAGCGCGTGCAGTTCAAGAAGCCGCTCTACGCCTTCCCCCGGGTCGCGGACAAGCTCACCTGGATGGCCGTGGAAATCATGATCGCCCGCCAGCTCAGCCTGTTCGCCGCGCGCGAGAAGGACGCGGACCGGCGCTGCGATCTCGAGGCCGGCATGGCCAAGCTGATCGGCGCCCATGTCGCCTGGAGCGCTGCGGACAACGCCCTTCAGATCCACGGCGGCAACGGCTATGCCGAGGAATATCCGATCAGCCGCATCTTCTGCGACGCCCGCATCCTGAACATCTTCGAGGGTGCCGCCGAGATCCAGGCGCAGGTGATCGCGAGACGTCTGCTGCAAAGCTGACCGCATCCGACGTGCGGTGACCGCGGGCGACGTTCGCCCAAAGAAAAACGCCGGCAGGTCGCCTCTCCTGCCGGCGTTCTCTCGTCTCGTCAACCGGCCTTCGGCCGGCTGCAGGCTCTACTCGTCGGACTGGACCGCAGCGCGGCGGTTCTGACGCATGGTCACGCCGTCCTCGGTCTCGACCGCGGGCGCGGTCTCGCCCATGCCCATGGTGCGCACGGTGTCGGACGGAATGCCTGCGGCTACCAGCGCAGCGGCGACGGTCTCCGCACGCTTCTTCGACAGCGCCTCGTTGTAGGTGTCGGCGCCGGAACGGTCGGTGTGACCGCGCACGACGATCTTCGCCGGGCCGCTTTCCTTCACGGCGGCGATGATGTCGTTCAGCATCGCCTGATCGCTCTCGTCGAGCTCGGCGGAATCGAGCGCGAAATAGACCATGCCGTCATGCGGCAGATCGCCAAGCCCGCTCGCAGCGGCCTCGGTGCTGCCCGCAGCCGGCTCCACGTTCGCCGTCGAGGTCTCGACTGCCGAAACCTGCTCCGCTTCCGGGCAGGGCGCGCTCGCGCCGAGCAGCAGGGGCTTGCCGGAGCTGGTCACGACCATGTCGTCGTCGGACTCGCTTACCCCACCGCACATATTGTCGTGGCCGTCGTGCGCGAGAGCCGGCAACGTGCCAACCAACAACGCAGCGGCGGCGACTGCTGAACAACCGAAGAACTTACCAAGCATGAGGTGCCCCCCTCAATTTCAAAGTTTGCCGATGCAGCACCTGTGTAGTGTCGCCGTGTTCGACGGCCTGCACCACCGCATGATGCGAGAAGTCGCCACCCATCCGAAACGTCTGTGATGATTTTGTCAATCGGTCAGACATTAGACGTGATCGGCGTCATACGAAAACATGCCGTAGAATAACAGGGCCTGAACGTCAACGGTGCTTTTGCTTTTCTACGAAAACCGATGGTGAAAAAGCGGCGAGTCTAGCGCAATAGTTGGTGTTTATCGGTAGTGTGTCGTCTTTCAGTTTCAAACGAACCTGCCGGCCCCGCCCAATGCGCGGGCGCCGGCAGATCTGAAGCCGGATCGTCGCCGGGCTGCTAGTAGGCCGGCGTGATCGTGACCCGGCGATTGCTCGCCTCGCGCGTACCATCGGGCGTGGCGACCGCGGGGCTGTCCTCGCCCGAGGCACCGCGCCTGATCATGCCGGCCGGCACGCCCGACTCGATCAGGGCGGCGGCGACGCTGTTGGCGCGCGCTTCGGCAAGCTGCGCGTTGCGCGCGGGCGATCCCGAGGTGTCGGTGTGGCCGACCACGGTCAGCCCTTTGGGCGACGTCGCCATGAGGTCGCCGACATAGGCGCCGACCTCGGCGCGCGCGCCGGCATCGAGCCGGTCCTGGTTGACGTCGAAATAGACCACCAGCGGATCGACCGCCGCCGGCGTCGCCGGGGCCGTCTTGACGATAACCGGCTGGGCGGCGGCGTCGACGCTTTCGACCTGGCCGGCCGCGCTGTCGGCGCATTCGTGGCTGTCGCCGTGGGCGATGGTGCCGCTATCGCCCCCTTGCACGGGTTCGCCATCGCCATCCAGAATGACGTTGCAGAGTTTCGAGCTCGCCTGAGCCAGGCCGGGCGTCGGGCTTCCGGCGAGCGCAGCGAGAATGACGAGCGCAGACGCACCGGTCACATAGCGATGCATGGATCTGATCCTTCGCATGGGTGTGGATGACGCGGCATGAGCTGGGTGATGCTCCTCACTCAAAACCGGGCGGGAACGGCCGACAACGAGATGACGCCTCGGGATCAACGGACTCCCCAACATGAAATGACATGGTCTTGCTCGTCGGCCGTGCTGGCAGCGGGCTGATAGCCCTCGGACTCGATGTCCGCACAGGCCGAACTTGGTACAGATGTTTGCGCCCGACTTCAAGTCTCAGACGGCTGCCCGCGGCGAACATCCCGCCCGATGGCAAGCATAGACGTCGTCCCCGAAAGTTTTTTTTTGCAGGACCGTGCAGATCTATCTAAATGGTTACTTCATTTCAAGTTGTTGTAACTTTATGGTTGTTGCGGCGCGCCATTCTCAACCTTATGCCGCACAAAATGAGGTCCGCACGCTCTTTCTCTCTTTGTGATAGATCGAAACGAGTCCGTATATCCACCAAACCAGGACTGGTCCTTGGCCGGCGACCTTTGTATGTCTAGTGCGATCGTGAACGGAGACGGGTTTTGTTCGATTTCCGTTCGCCACAATCGTTCGACGAACGCCGCGTCGCGACGCAGGCGAGGTTGCGATATGCAGGCAATTCCGTCATATCGCTCGTGAGGTCGACGGGCTGATCATGCCCGATTGGAAACGCTCACCAACGACGGATCTTTCTGAATGAAGCAAGAACCACGCCTTCGCATCGGCGTTATCGGCACCGGCTTCGTGTCGCGCCATTTCGCCTACGAGCTGGCGCGCCGTTCGAACTACGAACTGGGCAAGGTCCTGACCCGGCGCGAGCTCGATAGCTGCGCCGACTACCCGCGCCAGGACGCACTCACCTCGTCGATCGACGAACTGATCGAGGCGAGCGACGTGGTGTTCGAGTGCACCGGCGACGTGCCCTATGCCGCCGACACGGTCGGCCCGGTGCTCGATGCCGGCAAGCCCGTGGTCACCCTGAACGCCGAGTTCCACACCACCGTCGGCTCGCATTTTGTCGACCGCGGATTGCTTACCGAGGCCGAGGGCGATCAGCCCGGCTGCCTGGCGGCGCTGCATGAAGAAGCCGTGGCCATGGGCTTCCAGCCTCTCGTCTACGGCAACATGAAAGCCTTCCTCGACCGCAACCCCTCGCCCGAGAGCATGACGTTCTGGGCGGAGAAGCAGGACTATTCGATCCCGATGGTGACCTCGTTCACCGACGGCACCAAGGTGCAGATCGAGCAGTGCCTGGTGGCCAACGGGTTGAGCGCCGGCATCGCCAAGGAGGACCTGATCGGTCTCGAGACCGGCGATCTCAAGCATGCCGCGCAGGAGCTCGGCAAAGCCGCCGATCAGGCCGGCTATCCGATCAGCGAGTACATTCTGGATCGCGGCCTGCAGCACGGCGTGTTCATCGTCGCCCGCCATGACGACCTGCAAAAGCAGCCCCTGATGAACTTCAAGTTCGGCGAGGGCCCCTACTATCTGCTGATCAAGGACTACTGCCTCGTGCATCTCGAGGTCTTCAAGACCATCGACCGGGTCGCGCAGGGCGGCGGGGCGCTGCTCAACAATTCGAGCGCACCCAGGATCGGCGTCGCCGCGGTCGCCAAGCGCGACCTGGCGCCCGGCACGGTGATCGAGCGCGGCTGCGGCAGCTTCGATCTGCGCGGCATCTGCGTCAACCTCGCCGACCGCCCGGACCACCTGCCGATCTGCCTCGCCAACGATCTCGAGGTGCAGCGGCCGATCAAGGCGGGCGAGGTGCTGACCTCTGCCGACGTCGCCATGCCCGAAACCGCAGCGCTCAAGATCTGGAAGTCGATCGAACACAAGGCGCTGACGCCGAACCGTCGCGCCTCCTGAGGAGACCGGGCAGCGGGCCGGCTCGAGCCTTCCGGGCGCCGAGCCGGCCGCTGCCGCGTTCAAGACCGCCATGGACGTCATCGAAACCAGTATCCCCGATGTGAAGCTGATCACGCCGCCCCGTTTCGGCGACCAGCGCGGCTTCTTCTCCGAGATCTACAACCGCCGGGCGCTTGCCGAGATCGGCGTGGCCATGGCGTTCATCCAGGAGAACCACGCCTATTCCGCCGACGTCGGCACGCTCCGGGGCCTGCATTTCCAAAGCCCGCCCGCGACCCAGACCAAGCTTTTGCGCGTGCTGCGTGGCGCCGTGCTCGATGTCTGCGTCGATCTGCGCCACGGCTCGCCCACCTTCGGCCGCCATGTCATGGCCGAGCTCACCGCGGAAAGCGGCCAGCAGATCCTCTGCCCCAAGGGCTTCGCCCACGGCATCCTGACCCTCAAGCCCCATACCGAGATCGCCTACAAGGTCGACGCCTATTACGCACCCGAGCTCGATCTCGGCCTGCGCTACGACGATCCGGACCTGGCGATCGACTGGCCATTTCCCGAAGACAGGCTGATTTTGTCGGAAAAAGACCGGAATCAGCCGGCTCTTCGCGATTTGCCGGAAATCTTCACCTTTTCTTAACCCTGAGCGGTCAGTATTCAAGATGACGATCGCCCGAGCTTGACGACCACCCTAGAAGAGAGACGCTGATATGGAACGTGTTCTGGTCACCGGCGGCGGTGGCTATATCGGAACGACCCTGGTGCCCCTGCTGCTCGCCGGCAGCTACAAGGTGCGCGTTCTCGACCGCCTGTTCTTCGGGCGCGAGCTCCTGCCCGAGCATGCCAATCTGGAGATCGTCCGGGCGGACAGCCGCTTTCTCGAGCCTGGCCATTTCGAGGGCGTCGACCATGTGATCGACCTGGTCGCGATCTCCAACGATCCGAGCGGCGAGCTCTTCCAGAAGCCGACCTACGAGATCAACCACGCGAGCCGCGTGCAGTGCGCCAAAATGGCCAAGGCGGCCGGCGTCAAGCGCTACGTGCTCCCCTCCTCCTGCAGCATCTACGGCTTCCAGGAGCCGGGCGTGATCTGCGACGAGACCTACAAGACCAACCCGCTCACCACCTACGCCAAGGCCAACGAGATGGCCGAGCACGGCGTATTCGCCGAAGCGTCGGACGATTTCTGCGTGGTGGTGCTGCGCCAGGCCACGGTCTACGGCTACAGCCCGCGCATGCGCTTCGATCTGGCGATCAACGGCATGACCTACGGCGCCTGGAAGACCGGCGTTCTGCCCCTGATGCGCGACGGCAGCCAGTGGCGTCCGATGGTCCACGTCACCGACACCGCGTCCGCCCAGATGTTCATGCTGACCGCCCCCAAGGACAAGGTGAACGGTCAGCTGTTCAACGTCGGCTCGGACGAGAACAACTACCAGCTCGGCCCGCTCGCCGAGCTGATCAGCGAGGTCCTGCCGCGCGAGGTCAAGATCGACTGGTATGGCGATGCCGACCATCGCTCCTACCGCGTCAGCTTCGACAAGATCGAAGGGCTCGGCTGGAAGGCGCAGAAGACCGCGCGCGACGGCGCGCTCGAGATCTATGAGCGCCTCGAAGCCGGCACCCTCGACAAGACCACCCAGACCATCACGCTCGACTGGTACAAGAGCCTCGCGGACTGGCACCGCACCATCAAGGCGGTCGAGATGCATGGCGGCATCCTCGACCTGGAGCAGGTCGGCAAGGGCAGCGCCGAGGCCGCCTGACAAGGTAACCCGTCCGCCGGTGCTCGGCCGACGAGCACCGGCGGACCGATCTGCGCCCATTCCCGCGCGTATCGTTGATCCGAGGGCAGTATTCTCATGTGGAAAGGCATTATTCTCGCGGGCGGCTCGGGCACGCGCCTGCATCCGGTGACCCGCGCGGTCTGCAAGCAGCTCCTGCCGGTATTCGACAAGCCGCTGATCTATTTCCCGATCAGCACGCTGATGCTCTCCGGCATCCGCGACATTCTGGTGATCACCACGCCCGAGGATCAGGATGCCTTCCGGAAGCTCCTGGGCGACGGCTCGCAATGGGGTCTCCGCCTCGACTATGCGGTCCAGCCGGAGCCCAAGGGTCTGGCCCAGGCCTTTCTGATCGGCCGCGAGTTCATCGGCGACGATCACTGCGCCCTGGTGCTCGGGGACAACATCTTTTTCGGCCAGTCGATCCGCGACGATCTCCGACGCGCCGCCGATCGCGCGGTCGGCGCCACGGTCTTCGGCTATCGGGTCTCCGATCCGGAACGCTACGGCGTGGTCGATTTCGACCAGGCCGGCCAGGCGGTCAGCATCGAGGAGAAGCCCGGCAAGCCGAAGTCCAACTACGCGGTCACCGGCCTCTATTTCTACGACAACCGCGTCATCGAGATCGCCGAGCAGATCAAGCCGTCCGGCCGCGGCGAGCTCGAGATCACCGACGTCAACCGCCGCTATCTCGAGGACGGTGCCTTGCATGTCGAGCGCCTCGGCCGCGGCTATGCCTGGTTCGACGCCGGCACCCATGACAGCCTGCTGCAGGCCGGCGAGTTCGTGCGCACCATCCAGCAGCGCCAGGGTTTCCAGATCGCCTGTCTCGAGGAGATCGCCTATCGCCTCGGCTATATCGACGGCGCGGATCTGCGCGCGCTCGCGGAACCGCTCCTGAAGACCGATTACGGCCGCTATCTCCTGCAGGTCCCGGAAGAGCAGGGACCGCGCGACTGGGCCGAGCTGTCCTGAGGCCGGTCGCCGGCCAGCGCTGGATCGCCGGCCGTCGTCGCGTGCACAAGTGTTCGGCACGCGATAGCGTTCAGGCCGGCAGCAGGGCCTTCACCGGTGCGAAGCTGATGCGGTGATGCCGGCAGATGCCGAGCACCTTCAGCGCCGCCCGGTGCTCCGCCGTGGGATAGCCGGCATTGCGCGACCAGCCATAGCCGGGATAGCGCTCATCGAGCCTGGCCATCAGCCGGTCGCGCGTCACCTTGGCGACGATCGAGGCGGCACCGATCGCCGGCACGTCACGGTCGCCGCCGACCACCGCCTTCGCCGCACAGGGCAGGATTGGCGTGCGGTTGCCGTCGATCAGGGCGAGATCGGGCGTCACCGGCAGCCGCGCGACCGCGCGCTGCATCGCCAGCATGGTGGCACCGAGAATGTTCAGCCGGTCGATCTCGCCGACCGAGGCGGCACCGATTCCGACCAGCGCGTCGCCCGAGCGGATCAGGGCCTCGGCCAGCGCCTCGCGGCGCCTGGCGGTCAGGGTCTTGGAATCGGCGAGCCCCGCCATCGGCCGCAGCAGCACGACCGCCGCCGCCATCACCGGCCCCGCCAGCGGCCCGCGCCCGACTTCGTCTACGCCGGCGATCAGCGGGCCCTTCGGGCCGGGCATGGTCATGGGCCGTTTCCTTCTCCGTCCGAGGCTCGCGCCTGAGGTTATAGCGAGCCGCCATGGCCGCCGCCAGTCGTTCCCCCTGGTCAACTCTCCCATAACGCAATAGTTTTGTGTATTATTGGAAAATCGCGCATTGAGTGCCGTCGCAATCGTGACGGTCAGGATTGCGGAGGCAGGGTCGACATCGCCTGATTGCGACACGATATCACCATCATGAGCGTCGTTTGGGCGTAGAGACGATCGGGAACAACAAGCCGTGCTCAGCATTCGACAACGACTGTCCATGTCCAGGCATCTGCTGTGGGGCGCCGCGGCGCTCGGACTTGCGGCCTGTGCCGCCGCGCCGGCACGGGATGCGGATCCCTACGCCGCGCTGACCGAGATCGACGTCACCCTGGCGGCGATGCTGTTGCAGCGCACCCTCGACCATGCGCCCGACGGCACCACGCGGCGCTGGAGCAACGACGAGAGCGGTCACAGCGGTGCGATCACCCCGGTGCGCAGCTACATTGCCGAGAGCGGCCAATATTGCCGGGACTATCGGGAAGACATTTCGATTAACGGCCAAAACCGGAATTTTCACTACTCCGCCTGCCGCGACGAGGACCGCTGGGGCCTCTGACCTCGTCCGCCGCCGCCTCTTTTCCGCCGGCACCCGAACTGGCAGATTGGCGTGCTCCCGACATGTGATCGGGAGCGTTCATCGACCTTGCCCATCAGGCAACCAGGAGGATGCCGCCATGGCCGACGCCGGAGAGCAGCGCTGGCAAGCCGAGACCTATCAGCGGCATGCCGGCTTCGTGCCGCTGCTCGGCGCCCCGGTCCTGGACCTGCTCGCTCCCAGGCCCGGAGAGCGCATCCTCGATCTCGGCTGCGGCGACGGCGCGCTCACCGAAAAGCTCTGCGCAGCCGGCGCCGAGGTCCAGGGCGTCGATGCCAGCGAGGCCATGATCGAGGCGGCCCGCAGACGCGGTCTCGACGCGCGCGTGCTCGACGGCCATCGGCTCGATTTCGACCAGCGCTTCGATGCCGTCTTCTCCAACGCCGCCCTTCACTGGATGCTCGATCCGGACGCGGTGATCGCCGGCGTGCATCGCGCCCTCAGGCCGGGCGGCCGCTTCGTCGGCGAGTTCGGCGGCCATGGCAATGTCGCCGCGATCACCGTCGCCGTCCTCGCCGTGCTCGAACGACGCGGCATCGACGGCGCCGCCGTCAGCCCCTGGTATTTCCCGACCCCGGACGCCTATCGCGCACGTCTCGAAGCGGGCGGCTTCGAGGTCGTCTCGATCGACCTGATCCCCCGGCCGACCCCGCTGCCGACCGATATGGCAGGCTGGCTCGAGATCATGGCCGGCGCCTTTTTCGCAGCGCTCGAACCGGGCGATCGCCAGGCCGCCCTCGACGAGGCGATCCGGCTTTTGCGCCCCTGTCTGCAGGACGACCAGGGCAGGTGGACCGCCGACTATGTGCGCCTTCGTTTTCACGCAAGGCGGCCGCTTTGAGCGCTTCGCGCCTTTTTATTTCCCACAGTAAAGAGAGATAATTTCAATTTTTCATCGAATAAACTGGCCCCGGCAACGTTCACTCTTACACGAACGACAGAACAACGGGTTCTTCTTGTTGTTTTGTCGATCAAACCGAGGGTTCGTACGTCGCTTTCCCATGACAAGTGAGATCGCCAGGGGCGATCGCTGGAGGGACCTTGTCAGAAAGCTGCGCACGGATGCCGGTTGACCCAGGCTGGTTTCGCAGTTGCCGGTTTGCAAGCCGCAAGTCGTTCGCGCCATCGATCTGAGCCCGGCAGGGGTGCAGAGGCAGGGATCGTGGTGTGCAGTTCCGAAACAGGCCGGGTCTGGGGCAACATGAATTGGGAGGTTGCTTATGTCTTCGGATATTATGCCGCGGACGTTCGGCGAGGACGCCAGGGTCGATGCCGCTGAGGTCTTGACGCATGATCTGGTTGTCAAACGTCCGTCGAATGGACGTCGCGTCAATGGTGGTATCGGTGCAGCGCAAGGCAAGAAGCAGCCCTGCGACCGCTCGATGTCCCTGCATGTCAGCAAGCTGCGAGGCATCAGCTTCGATGTGCGCGCCAAGCTGAAGCGTAACGGTGTCACCTATACGCATCAGCTGCTGTCCGCCGCGGGCAACCGCGACAAGCGTCAGCAGTTTTCCGAAACCAGCGGGATCGAAGAGCTGACGCTCACCCGCCTGACCTGTCGGGCCGATCTAGCCCGCATCAAGGGAATCGGCGCGATCTTCGCCGACATGCTCGAACTCCTCGATGTGGACCGCGTCGCCAAGCTTGCCGGCCAGGATCCGGAAAAGCTGCATGACGCGCTCTACACCCTCAACGCCGCCGAGCGCTTCGCCCGGCGCGCGCCAACGCCGGAAGAGGTCGAGGACTGGGTCGCGCAAGCGCGCACCCTGCCGAAGCTGGTCGCCGTCGAAGCCTGACGGCCGCCTCCTGGCGCGCGCCGCGGCACGCGCCATCGATGCTCACGGTTGCTGGATTGACCGGTCACGCGCCGCTTCGGCTGGCGCGTGATCGGTCTATGCCGTTTCAGGCAGAAAAGACTCCCTCTGTCACCGCCGTGTCACGTTTTGCAGTGGTCAAGCTCCCCTATTCACGGTAGAGCGTTGTGGAACTGTGAACGTGATTGACGTTGTGCCGGTCTTCAGTCAGACCGGCGAGACAACCGCCTCGCTGTCGAGAAAAGAGGCGGACATGGGGAGTCCTTCGATGATGCCGTCCAGATCTCTTCTGCATGCCAGCACTGCAATCGCCCTTCTTCTGACCACCCAGCAGGCGCTGGCGGCGGGCTACGCGCTTCGCGAGCAGTCGAGCACCGCGCAGGCCAGCGCCTTCGCCGGTGCGACCGCGGCCGCCAAAGATGTCAGCTACATGTTCTTCAACCCGGCAGCGCTCGCGCTCCAGGACGGATCTCAGGCCCATGTCAGCTTGAGCTACATCCTGCCGGAGAGCAAATTCAAGGACGGCGCGGCGACGACGTCGGCCACGCTCGGCGGTGTGGCGATTGCCGGCGGCGACAATGCAGGCGACATCAGCCAGGACGCACTGCTCCCGGCGCTCTACCTGTCGGCCGAGATCACCGACGGGCTGACGCTGGGCCTCGGCGTCACCGCCCCCTTCGGCCTGACCACGGAAAACGACGACGGCTGGATCGGCCGGTACCATGCTCTGGATTCGGAGCTGACATCGATCAACATCAACCCCGCGATCGCTTTCGACGGCGGCGATCACTTCGCCTTCGGCGCCGGCGTGCAGGTGCAGTATATCGACACCAAGCTGACCAGCGCCGTCGACATCGGCTCGATCGGCGCCGCCGCCGGCGTGCCCGGCGCCGCCCCCACCGCCCAGGACGGCGAGGTCGAACTCGAGGCCGACGACTGGGGGATCGGCTTCAATCTCGGCGCCCTGTTCATGCCGAGCGACAACACCCGCTTCGGCCTCGCCTTCCGCTCGGAGATCGACCACCGCGCCGAGGGCTCGGCCGATTTCGACAATGGTGCGTCCGGCGCGGTCGGCGACATCCTGAACGCCAACGGTCTGCTGATCGACAGCGGCATCAGCGCCGAGGTGACCACGCCCGCCACGATCTCGGCCGGCGCCTATCACGAATATGACAACGGCCTCGCCCTGATGGCCGAGGTCGCCTGGACCGACTGGTCGGTGTTCGACGAGCTGCGGGTGGAATTCGACAACCCCGCCCAGGGCGACAACGTCACCACCGAAGCCTGGGACGACAGCTTCTTCGTCGCCCTCGGAGCCAGCTACGCGCTGACGCCGGCGCTCTCGCTGCATGGCGGCATCGCCTATGACGAAAGCCCGATCCCCGACGACACGCGCACGCCGCGCCTGCCGGGCTCGGACCGCTACTGGACCGCGATCGGCGCTTCCTTCGATCTCGCCAGCAATATCAGCCTGAACGCCAGCTACACCCACATCTTCATGGAAGACGCCGACCTCGAGCTCGAAGCCGGCACCGATCCGGCCGGCGAGAACTTCTTCCGCGGCGACCTCTCAGGCCGTTACGAAAACCAGATCGACATCATCACCATCGGCGGCACCATCCGCTTCTAAGTGGCGGTGGCGTGGCCACCTCATGGACTCGGACCGGCGGCGCCTGGATCGACGGTATGCCGCCAGGTTTGGCGGCGCCGGGGTGGGAGGGACGACGACGTTGACGGCGCACGTCCGGAGTCACGGTCAGGCGTGCCTGGCTGATGCATGCCGCGACAAGGCCGCTCACGGTCGAAGTGACCGCTACGTCTTGTTGATCGAGTTCCCACCATCGGCGATCAAGGCACTTCCCGTAACGAAGGACGACTGATCCGAGATGAGAAACAGGGCCGCGTTGGCGATCTCTTCTGGATCCGCCATGCGCTTCAAGGCATGAAGCCCCCTGACGAAGTCATGGAAATCGGGATCATCGCCGGCCATGGCGGTCTTGGTGCCTCCGGGCAGCAGGGCATTGGCCCGTATTCCTTCAGGCCCATGCTCGGCTGCGAGGACCTGCGTCAATCCAACCAAGCCAGCCTTCGCAGCGGCATAGGCACCCATGCCCGGCAATCCGATCGTGTGCCCCACGAAGGATGACGTGAACACGATCGATCCGCCGCCATTCAGCTTCATCGCCGGAATCTGGTGTTTCGCGGCGTAGAACGCACTGCTCAAATTGGTTGATAGAACGGTGTGCCAATTCGCGGAGTCCATCTCGGGGACCGGGCCGAGCGCGCCCGTGATCCCACCATTGTTGAATGCGGCGTCCAGACCGCCAAACGCGCTGACCGCGAGTTCGACCAGCGCCTCTGCATAGTCTTCGTCCTGAATATCGCCGGCCAGAAAGACCGCACGGCCGTTTCTGCTCTCGATTCCTTCGACCAGCTCTTCCAGACGCTCTGCGCGACGGGCGCCGAGGACCAGGCGGGCGCCTTCCGCAGCGAACAGCAGCGCTGCGGATGCGCCGATGCCGCTGCTGGCTCCGGTGATGATGACGTTCTTCCCTTCGAGTTGCATCGGGGCTCTCCATTGTTGGCAAGCCTTCGACCTAAGCCTTGCCAAGGCCTCGAGCGACCCGTTTCTTGCGCAGCAGCGAACGTATTTGCACGTCAACGCTGATGGAAGGAGATGGCTCCGCACCGCCACGGCGATTGCGACCGCTCGACGATCGCCACCGGACGCCTGCAACCTGCTGCCTCGACACTTCCGCCGCTCGCGGCGCGCGGTCTTCCCCCGCCTGTCACCCCAGCGCGCGCGCCAGGAGATCGAGGCGGTCCTGGCCCCAGAAGAGTTCGTCGCCGAGCTTGAAGGTGGGAACGCCGAAGATGCCGTCGGCGAGCGCGGCCTGGGTGTGGGCCTCGTAGATGTCGGCGATCGGCTGGGTTTCCGCCGATGCCATCAGCGCCTTGCCGTCCAGTCCCTGCTCCGCGGCGATCGCGAGCAGCGTCGGGCGGTCGGCGAGGTTGCGCTCCTCGGCCCAGACGGCGCGCAGCATGGCGAGGCTGAGTGCGCCGGTGTCGCCGCCCAGGTTCCCGCAGGCGATCACCATCAGCGCTGCCAGGCTTTCGTCGACCGGAAAGAACGCGGGCTCGAGGGTCAGCGGCACGCCCAACACCTCGCGCCAGCGCTTCAGCTCCATCATGCGGTAGGCCTGGCGCTGCTTCGGCCGCTTGGCGAGCGGCAGGCCGCCGCTGGCCTGAAACACCGGCGCCATCTTGATCGGCCGAAACACCGCCGACACGCCCTTGTCCGCCGCCAGGTCCAAAAACCGCTGCCAGCCGAGATAGGTCCAGGGCGATTGCAGCGCGTAATAGACGACGACGTCCTTGGCCATCAGGCTCTCCCCAAGCATCACCAGATCATGGTGGCCACATATCAGGCGTTCTGTTCACGTCCGTAAACGAAACCTTAAGCTTTTTACCCCAGGCTCCGTCATCAGGTCCATGCGACCCTGGGACTCCGCCCGCCCGGAAAAATTAAGCAGGGCTCGGACTCCCAGGATCGCATGGACCTGATCAGTGAGGTTAGCGGCGATGGGTTAAGATGTCGTTAAGCGACAGTCCTTCCAGCGAGACTTGTCACGATGGCCTGGAACGTTCGCTCGCAAAGTGCTGGCCTGCTGCAAACGCCTGTTTTCTGTCTTTGCTCCCCCAGAAAGCCGACGTTTTCATCAGGCGCACGCATCCCATGGACAATGCCGATCAGCTGGATCGGATTGCACGCTCCGCCTCTCCGGTCTCGCGCTCTTCTCATCGATCAGGCGAAAGCGTCCGATCGAAACGGGCCCTCATTCACGGGCGCCCGCACTCATCCGACAACCAAACCAGCCCCCCTCCTGCCCCCATCCACCGCCCGAAAACCTGGCCGCATACCATCGACCCCGGCACCGACGGTCCGAGTCCATGAGGTGGTCATACCACTTAGGTTAGGGAAAGGACGTCGGTCATGTCGTAGAGGCCGGGCGGGCGGCCCTGGAGCCAGCGGGCGGCGTGGAGGGCGCCGCGGGCGTAGATGCGGCGGTCGGAGGCTTTGTGGGTGAGCTCGATGCGCTCGCCGAGGCCGGCGAAGGTGACGGTGTGGTCGCCGACCACATCACCGCCGCGAAGGGCCGCGAAGCCGATGGCGCCGGTCTTGCGCGCACCCGTGACGCCGTCCCGGCCGCGATCGGCGACATCGGCGAGATGCACATTGCGGCCGCGCGCCGCCGCCTCGCCCAGCGCCAGCGCCGTGCCCGAAGGCGCGTCGATCTTGTGGCGGTGGTGGATCTCGACGATCTCGATGTCGAACGCCTCCGGGCCGAGGCTCTGCGCGACGCGCTCGGTCAGGCCGAGCAGGAGATTGACGCCGAGGCTCATATTCGCCGCCCAGACGAGCGGCGAGCGCGCCGCAGCGCTGACGATTTTTTCCCGCGCGTGGTCGTCGAAGCCCGTCGTGCCGATGACCTGCGCGGTGCCGTGCTCGGCGGACAGGGCGACATGGCGGAGCGTGGCCTCGACCGTGGAGAACTCGATGACCACGTCGGCGCGCGCGATCAGTCCGTCCGCATCCTCGTTCGCGACGAGGCCGATAGCGTCCTTGCCGGCGAGCCCCCCCAGATCCTGGCCCAGCGCGGGGCTTCCCGCCCTTTCCGTGCCGCCTACAAGCGTGCAGCCGTCGCTCTCGATGACCTCGTTCAGAAGGGCGCGCCCCATGCGTCCGGCGCAGCCCAGAATTCCGATTTTCACCTCGCTCGCCCTCCCAGGCTCACCTTTCGCTGTGACCTTCCCGACCGCTCCCACCGGTCGGCGCCGGCCGGCCCGCCCTCTTCATGATCTCTTAACCCCGAAATGCCAAGATCCGATTCCGGTCCATGCGATCCTGGGAGTGCAAGCCGCGTTCCTCTTCCCGACGGGCGGGCGGATTCCCAGGGTCGCATGGACCTGATGGCCGAAGATAAGGCCAAATGCTTAAGGTTTCGTTTGCCGCCGTGATCGCCAATCCCGATGATTTGTCACCACGACCCAGCCAGAGCTCGCCTTCCGTCAGCCGGCGTTGACGATCGCGCAAGGTGGCCATTTTCCGGTTCGATCGGCCGTCATGCCCATCCCTCGGAAAGCCCCGCAGGTGCGGGTCCGCCGGTGGCCCAGTCGAGCAGCTCCACGGTGTGCACCACAGGGAGTTTCGTGCCGCTGCGAATCTGGGTGATGCAGCCGATATTGCCGGCGGCGATCAGGTCGGGCGAGGTGCTCTGGATATTGCGGACCTTCCTGTCGCGAAGCTCCGTGGCGATCGCCGGCTGCAGGATGTTATAGGTGCCGGCCGAGCCGCAGCAGAGATGCCCTTCGGGCACCTCCCTGACCGTGAAGCCCGCCGCCGCGAGCAGCGCCTTCGGCTCGGCCGTGACCTTCTGGCCGTGCTGCAGCGAGCAGGCGGCGTGATAGGCGACGGTGAGATCGAGGTCGCGCGCGGCCGGCAGCAGGCCGAGCCCGGTCATGAACTCGCTGACATCCCTGGTGATCCGCGCAAAGTGCTGCGCGCGCGCGGCATAGGCCTGGTCCTCGCGCAGCATGAAGCCGTAATCCTTGACCGTGGTGCCGCAGCCGGACGCGTTGATCAGAACGGCGTCCAGCCCGTCGAGATCGTCCTCGCGCTGCCAGGCGTCGATATTGCGGCGCGCGGCGTCGAGGGCGTCCGCCTCTCTCCCCATGTGATGCACCAGGGCACCGCAGCAGCCCGTCAGATGGGGGATCGCCACCTCGACGCCGTGGCGGGTGAGCAGGCGGATGGTCGCCTCGTTGATCGACGGCGCCAGCACCTGCTGGGCGCAGCCGGTCATCAGGGCGACGCGCGCCCGGCGTCTGCCCTCGGCCGGAAAGACCTGCGGCCGGTCCATCCAGGACGGCGTCGGGATGGCGGCAGGCGCCAGCCGCAGCATCGCGCCGATTTTTCCCGGGAGGCCGGGTCGTCCTTCGAACAGTCTGGCAAAGGGCTTGGCGAACCACGCGGCGAGCAGGCCAAGTCGAAAGAAACCGGGCTCCGGCAGCATCGCGGCGAGCAGGTCGCGCAGCCGGCGCTCGATCGTCGGCCGCCGGTGGGTCGCCTCGATATGCTTCCTCGCATGGTCGACCAGGTGCATGTAGTGCACCCCCGACGGGCACGTCGTCATGCAGGAGAGGCAGGAGAGGCAGCGGTCGACATGCTTCACGATCTCCGGGCCGGCCGGCTTGCCGTTCTCCAGCATGTCCTTGATCAGATAGATGCGGCCGCGCGGACTGTCGAGCTCGTCGCCGAGCAGGACGAAGGTGGGGCAGGTCGCGGTGCAGAAGCCGCAATGCACGCACGTCCGAAGAATTTTTTCCGACTCCGCGACATCCGGATCGGCGAGCTGGGCGAGAGAAAAACTGGTCTGCATCGCTCACACGCCCTCAAACATGCGGCCGGGATTGAGGATGCGCTTCGGATCGAAGCTGTCTTTCACGCGTTTCGTGAGAGCGGCAAGCGGCGTGGCCTGCGGCTGGTAGACCGGCACGCTCCTGCGCGTCGCCTCGGCCGCGCGGATCAGCGTGGCATGGCCGCTCGAGGCTTCGGGCACCGCCTCGATCGCGCCGCGAATCACGCCGGCACCGGCATCGCCGTCCTCGGCGGCGGCGAGCCAGATCAGCCCGCCCGCCCAGTCATAATAATAGGAGACCTCGAGCCTGGCCCGGATCGCCGCCATGACCGGCGGGCCTGCGACCGGCGGCAGGGACAGGCGCCAGATCGCCTGGTCGCCGGCACCGGTCAGGGGGGCGGCGTCACGGATCCCCTTCCAGAGCGTGAGCGAGCCCTTGTCCTCGAGCTTGTCGCCGCCGCCGAGCTCCCGCTGCAGGGCCGAAAAGCGCGCCTCGACCGAGGCCGTCGGCCCCTCCAGCCGAAGGAGCGTGAGCGCGCCGTTGCCGAAGCCGATCCCGGCCGGCATGCCCGCGGGCAGATGCGCGGCGGCGGACAGCTCGTGGGACGAGGCCATCGCCCGGGTCATCGTGGTCAACGCCTGCCCGTCCTCCTGATCGCGCAGGATCAGGGTCCAGGTGGTCTCCGCGCGCGGCAGGGTCTTGACGCTGAGCTCGGAGACCGCGGCGAGCGTGCCCATGGAGCCGGTGATCAGCTTGGAGAGGTCGTAGCCGGTGACGTTCTTGACCACCCGGCCGCCGGATTTGAAGGCGCTGCCATGGCCGGTCACTCCCTTGAAGCCGAGCAGGTGATCGCGCGCGGCACCCGCCTTGATGCGCCTTGGCCCCGAGAGGTTCGCGGCGATGACGCCGCCGAGCGTGCCGCCATGATCGCTGCCGAACAGCTCGCTGTAGTCGGGCGGCTCGAAGGCGAGCGCCTGGCCGGCCTCGCCGAGCAGCGTCTCCACCTCGGCGAGGGGCGTTCCCGGCCGCGCGGTCAGCACCAGCTCCGCCGGCTCGTAGTCGACCACGCCGTTCAGCCCGGAAAGATCGAGCCGCTCTTTGGCATCGACCGGCCGGCCGAGGGTGCGCTTGGTGCCGGTGCCGACGATCTCGAGCGCGCGCCCGTCGGCGCAGGCCTGCTCGACCGCGGCCCGCATCTCCTTGTCGTCACCGGGCCGAAGCGTGGCCATCGCACCTCCCGACGTCGTCCAACCCCACGGATCCCGGGCGATCCGGCGGTGTGCCGCAGACAGTGTTCGTTCTGGCGTCCCCCCGAAATCGGGCGGCGATCAGGCAAAAAGCCCTTGCTGCGAGGGCGACGATCCCCCTCCTTTCTGATCGCTCCGCCGCGGCGCGTCAAACCCCTGCTCGCGAAAACCGGACGGAACCGTCCGCGCGCGCCAAGAAAAAAGGGCGGTGCCGAAGCCCCGCCCCTTCCTCGTCCGTGGCGCTCCGCAGCGAGCGGAGGCTCAGCCGTCCCGGCTCAGGCCCTGGGCCGCCGGCGCATCACCCAGCCGAGCGCGAACACGCCGAAGCCGATCATGCCGATCGCCCCGGGTGCCGCGACCGACGTCGGCTGATCCGGATCGGGCTGCGGGTCCGGATCCGGGTCGGCGCCGACCTCGATCTCGATCTTGCGCGCGATCGCCGCGTCGAAGTCGTCGAAGCCGTCCGCCTGCAGGACGAAGGAATCGACCCCGCCGACCACGTTCGACTGATAGAAGGCGACCAGGTCGTCGTCGCCGATCGCGATGCCGTTGATGCGCGACACGCCCGCGGTGAAGGCCGCATCCCGGGACGCCGCGGGGTCGCCGAACTCGTTCTGCGGACCGTCGCCGGAAACGTCGATGATGATGTTGCCGCTCTCGAACGCATTGCTGTTGAGCGACTCGACGGCGAGATCGATGCCCGCGGCGATGTCGGTGCCGCCGGTGATCCGGTCGATCTCGTCGAGCTGATCCGCGAAGTCGAGCACGTCCTGCTCGGTCTGCAGATGCTGATACCCGATCACCTCGCTCGCGGTCGACGCGAACAGGATGGTGTTGACCGCGATGCCGTTCGGGCTGTTCACGATCGACTCGATCACCGCCGTCTGGCGGAACGCCGCGGAGTAGCCGCCGATCTGCTGATTGAACTCGCTGCCGCTGATGCTGCCCGAGCTGTCGACCACCAGCGACAGCTCGAGATCCACCGGCACCGCCTCCGCCGTCCCCGCCAGCCCGAGCAGGGCCAGGCCTGCCAGGGCACCCGTCAAACGACTATGCATCGAACCCCTCCGATAATGAATCAACCCGGGGTTTTGAAGCAAGGCGCGTGCCAGTCATGTAAATTGATGATTAATAAGAGAATATTTTTTTGGGTTTCTCCAAAGATGTCTCTGAAAATTTACAAGACTTGCAGGGATTGTAAGAAATTCCGTCCGCTTAGATGCCGCCCGCATGCCAGCCGATATAGGCGGCATAGCCGAGCAGCAGGACCGCCCCCTCGCGCCGGCTGATGCGCCAGTGGGTGGTCGCGAACACCAGGAGCGCCAGGGTCGCGGCGAGCATCACCCAGATGTCGAAACCCGCGACTTCCGCCGGCATCTCGATCGGCTGCACCAGCGCGGTGGCCCCGAGAATCCCGAGCGAGTTGAAGATGTTGCTGCCGATGACATTGCCGAACGCCATGGCACCCTGACGCTTCGCCGAGGCGATCGCCGTGGTCGTCAGCTCCGGCAGCGAGGTGCCGACCGCGACCAGCGTGAGCCCGATCACCGCCTCGCTCACGCCGAGGCTGCCGGCGAACGCGACCGCGCCCGCCACCAGCAGATGGGCCCCGATCAGCACGCAGGCGAGCCCGAGCAGGGTGAGCGCAAGATGGCCGATCAGCGCGAGCGCCGCCGGCTTCCGCTCGCCGCTGCCCGAGAGCGCCTCGCTCACCCTGGCGGTGCGCCGGCGGTCGTCGAGCGCGGTCAGCAGCAGATAGACGATCAGCAGGATCACCAGGATGCCGCCCACCCAGCGTCCGACCTGACCGCTGTAGACCAGCCCGAGGCAGATCAGCGCCGAGGCGAGGAGCACCGGGCCGTCCCGCCGCAGCGCCTTCGGTTCCGCGGCGATGGGATACAGGAGGGCCCCTGCGGCCAGGATCAGCAGCACATTGGCGATGTTGGAGCCGATGACATTGCCGACGGCGAGCCCGGGAGCGCCGGCAAGGGCGGCATCGATGCAGGTGGCAAGCTCGGGCGCCGAGGTGCCGAAGCCGATCAGGGTGACGCCGATCATCAGCGGCGACACGCCTGCGCGCTCCGCGAGCGCGACGCCGCCGCGCACCAGCCACTCGCCGCCGACGAGCATCAGGATCAGGCCGATGACCAGTTCCCAGAACACGTGATCTCCCAAGCTGACGGCAGGGGTGATGGCCACATCGGCGCTCGACCGTCAGGTCGGCATCTGGGGTGCCCCTGGTCGAAACGCAAGGCGGCGACGAGCGCGCGTTCGACCGGCCATGTCCATTCCCGTCATGTCCCTTCGGTGACAGGCCGTGCTAAAGCTCCCGGGCAAAAGGAGCGAGCCATGGCCCAGATCAAGATCTACGGCGAGCGTGCGCATCTCAGCCGCGTGCGCGCGCCGCTTTCCGAGGCGATCCACGCGACGGCGATGCAGGTGCTCGGCCTGCCGGAGGACAAGCGCTTCCATCGGTTCATCGGCCTCGAGCGCGACGATTTCATCCATCCGCCCGATCGCAGTTCCGCCTACACCATCATCGAAGTGAGCCTGTTCGAGGGGCGCGGCGAGGACACCAAGCGGGCGTTCCTGACGTCGCTGATGGCGCGCATCGGCGAGGAGGTCGGCATCAGGGCGATCGATCTCGAAATCACGCTGTTCGAGACCCCGAGACGGCATTGGGGTCTGCGCGGCAAGGTCGGCGACGAGCTGGTACTGAGCTACGAGGTGGCGCGGTGAGAGGGTCTGTCGGTGATTTCGGGAACTACGCAGGGTTGCGGCAAAAGCTCGCATGTCGAGAGCGCCATCGATCGTAAAATTCCCCTCTCGGGCGAAGTGGCGTCGAAAATTCTACTTTTGGTAACTAAACATTAGGGATTTTGAGTCAGGAACAGAGGTGAAAAGTAGGGCTGGTGGTCTTGGCGGGGTGTCGCTAAGGTTTCCTCCTGATAGGTTGTAGAAATGCGCTGTGAGGATTGTGCGGGGCGAGCCGCGCGGGGAGTGCTTGTTGCTTCAGATCATCAGTCTGGCGGTGGTTTTGTCGGTGCTGTGGCTGCTGCTGTCCGGCCATTGGCACGATAGTCTGCTGATCAGCCTGGGCCTGGCGTCGGTGGTGCTCACCCTGGTGGTCAGCACGCGCATGCGGGTGACCGACAGGGAAGGGCATCCGATCCATCTGGCGCTGCGCGGTCTGATCTACTGGCCCTGGCTGATCAAGGAAATCGTGGTCGCCAATATCGACGTCGCCAAGGCGATCCTCGGGCTGACCGACGATGTCCGGCCGAGCGTGTTCACCATCAAGGCCTCGCAGAAGACCGATCTCGGCAGGACCATCTACGCCAACTCGATCACCCTGACCCCCGGCACGGTCACCATCGGCATGGACGGTGACGCCCTGACCATCCACGCCTTGACGCCTGGGGCCCGGGAAGGGCTCGGCACCGGTGAGATGGACCGGCGGGTGACCGGCGTCGAGGGCGAGAGCTGATGTTCGGGGCCGCCTCGATCGCGATCCTGGTGATCATGGCGATGGCGCTTGCCCGCGCCCTCATGGGCCCCTCGGTGTTCGACCGCATTCTCGCCGTCAATCTGTTCGGCACCCTGACCGTGGTGCTGATCGCGCTGCTCGGCTTTCTGATCGACCGTCCGGAATTCCTCGACATCGCGCTGGTCTACGCCCTGATCAATTTCATCGGGACGATCGCGGTCACCAAATATTGCGTGTTCACCAATTTCAACGCCCCGATCGAAGAGCAGGATTGGGACGATATCTGATGGCCGTTCTCGCGGATATCGTGACCTTCTTCTGCCTCGCAGGCGGCATCGTCAGCATGCTGATCGGCAGCTATGGCCTGCTCAAGCTGCCGGACATGTTCGCGCGCATGCACGCGGCGGGCATGGTGGATACGCTCGGCCTGGGCCTGATCGTCATCGGCCTGATGGTCCAGGGCGGCTTCAGCCTGATCAGCTTCAAGCTGTTCCTGATCATCGTCTTCGTTCTCTATACCGGGCCCGCCGTCACCCACGCTCTCGCCCAGGCCGCGCTGAACGCCGGCCTCAAGCCGGTCCTTCACGAGGACGACGAGGGGGGAGAGGCGCCATGATCGAGGTGATCGACATGGCGCTCCTGGTGATCATGGTGGCGACGGCGCTCGGCTTCGTCTTCATCCGCAATCTCTTCGCGATCGTCATGCTGTCCGGCATCTTCAGCCTGACGGCCGCCGTGCTCTACGTGGTCATGGACGCGGTCGACGTCGCCTTCACCGAGGCGGCGGTCGGGGCCGGCATCGCGACGGTTCTCGGCATCGTCGCGCTGTCGCTGACCGGCGAGACCAACGAGGCGCCGAGCCAGCGCAGCCACATCGGTCCCTTTCTCGTGGTCATGCTCACCGGCGTCATTCTGATCAACGCCACCTTCGACATGCCGAGATTCGGCGATCCCGAGGCGCCGATCAACAAGCATGTGGCGCCGCGCTACATCGAGAAGTCCGGCGAGGAGATCGGGGTTCCCAATATCGTGACCTCGGTGCTCGCGAGCTACCGCGGCTACGATACGCTGGGCGAGACCACGGTGATCTTCACGGCTGCCTGCGGCGTGCTCGCCCTGCTCGGCCGCCGGCGCCGCGCCAAGCCTGGCGCCGGCGCGCGCGGCGCGGAGTCGGACCGATGATCGGCAAATCGATCCTTCGGATCACGGTCAAGCTGCTGATCCCGGCGATCATGCTGTTCGCGCTCTATGTGCAGTTCCACGGCGACTACGGACCGGGCGGCGGCTTTCAGGCCGGCGTCATCTTCGCCTCGGCCTTCATCGTCTACGGCCTGCTGTTCGGCACGCACCGCGCGCGCCGGGTGGTGGCGCCCGGCATCATCAGGATCTGCCTCGCCTTCGGCGTCCTGCTCTACGCCGGTGTCGGCGTCGCCGGGATCCTGCTGGGCGGCCAGTATCTCGACTACAACGTCCTCGCCCATGATCCCGTCCACGGCCAGCATCTCGGCATTCTCCTGATCGAGTTCGGTGTCGGCACGACGGTCGCCGCGGCCATGATCACCATCTACCTCACCTTCGCCGGCCATGACCGGCCGCTGGACGAGGAGGGCTGAGGCGATGGAGTTTCCGGGCGTCTTCAACTACTGGATCGCGATCATCCTGATGATGATCGGCTTCTACGTGGTCATCGCCCAGGGCAATCTGGTGAAGAAGATCTTCGGCCTGAACGTCTTTCAGGTCTCGGTCTTTCTCCTCTACATCTCGATGAGCAAGGTGGACGGCGGCGCAGCACCCATCCTGGACGACCGCTATCAGGTCTATACCAACCCGCTCCCTCACGTGCTGATCCTGACCGCGATCGTCGTCGGCGTGGCCACCATGTCGCTCGGCCTGGCGCTGATCGTGCGCATCCGCGATGCCTACGGCACCATCGAGGAAGAGGAGATCGAGCGCCAAGAGGCGGACATGCCGTGATTTCGAGCCATCTGCCCGTTCTCCAGATCGTCATCCCGCTGATGGCGGCCCCGGTCTGCCTGATCCTGCGGCATGCCGTCGCCGCCTGGCTGCTCGCGACCGCGGTCACGGTGGTCACCTTCCTGATCTCGCTCTCGCTGCTCGGCCAGGTGCTGCAGGACGGCACCATCACCTACGACCTCGGCAATTGGCCGCCGCCCTGGGGCATCGAATATGTCATCGACCGGCTGAGCGCCTTCATCCTGGTGATCGTCGCCGGCATGGGCACGCTGGTCATGCCCTTTGCCCGGCAGAGCGTCGAGCAGGAGGTGCCGGAAGAGCGCATCTATCTCTTCTACGTGATGTACCTGCTCTGCCTGACCGGCCTGCTCGGCATCGCGATCACCGGCGATGCCTTCAACCTCTTCGTGTTTCTCGAGATCTCGTCGCTGTCGTCCTACGTCCTGATCAGCCTCGGGCGGGACAAGCGCGCGCTCACCGGCGCCTTCAACTACCTGATCATGGGCACCATCGGCGCCACCTTCTACGTGATCGGTGTCGGCGCGCTCTACATGATGACCGGCACCCTCAACATGGCCGACCTCGCGGCGCGCCTGCCGGCGATCCTGCATCTGAAGGTGATCGAAGCGGCGCTCGCCTTCCTCCTGGTCGGCATCAGCCTGAAGCTCGCTTTGTTCCCGCTGCATTTCTGGCTGCCCAACGCCTACGCCTTCGCGCCCACCACCGTCACCATCTTCCTCGCGGCCACGGCGACCAAGGTGTCGGTCTATGTGATGATCCGCATCCTCTACACGGTGTTCGGCGGGCAGGCCCTGTTCGAGAGCTTCGCGATCGACGAGGCCCTGGTGGCGCTCGGCATGCTCTCCATGGTCGCCGCCGCCCTGGTCGCGATCTTCCAGGACAACGTCAAACGCCTGCTCGCCTACTCCAGCCTGTCGCAGATCGGCTACATGATCCTCGGCATCGGCCTCGGCAATGCGGCCGGCCTCGCCGGCGGCATCATCCACATCTTCAACCACGCCATGGCCAAGGCGGCGCTGTTCATGGCGATCGGCTGCGTCATCACCCGGGTCGGCGCCGTCACCGTCTCCGACCTCGCCGGCCTCGGCCGGCAGATGCCGGTGACCATGGCCGCGCTGCTGATCGGCGCGCTCAGCCTGATCGGCATCCCGACCACCGTCGGCTTCGTCACCAAGTGGTATCTGATCGAAGGCGCGTTCGAGAACGGCAACTGGCCCGCCGTCGCCACCATCCTGATCAGCGGCATTCTCGCGATCATCTATAGCTGGCGCATCATCGAAGCCGCCTATTTCCAGGACCCGCCCGAGGGCCGCGGCGAGGTGCGCGAGGCACCGATCGCCATGCAGGCCCCCATGCTTCTCCTCGCCGCCGCCTGCATCGTCTTCGGCGTCAGCGCCACCTGGACCATGGACATCGCGCTCAGCGCCGCCGAAGCCCTGATCGGCGCCCCCGCAGCCGCGCCGATCGAGACGTCGGGAGTCCAGCCATGAGCGTCGAGACCGCCATCATCGCCTGCCTGATCGTTCCGGCCGTCGGTTCGCTGCTCGTCTGGCTGACCGGCTCCCGCCCGAATCTGCGCGAAACCGTCACCCTGGTGACCGCTGTCGTCCTGTTCTGTCTCGTCCTGGTGGTCGCCGCCGACGTCAGCGCCGGCGGGCGCCCGGAAGCGGTGCTTCTCGAGATGTTCCCGGGCCTCAGCCTCGCCTTCAAGGTCGAGCCGCTCGGCGCCACCTTCGCGCTCATCGCCAGCAACCTCTGGATCCTCACCTCGGTCTACGCGATCGGCTACATGCGCGGCCATCACGAACAGAACCAGACGCGCTTCTTCGCCTTCTTCGCGCTCGCGATCGCCAGCACCATGGGCATCGCACTCGCGGGCAACATGTTGACGCTGTTCACTTTTTACGAAGTGCTCAGCGTCTGCACCTACCCACTCGTCACCCATAGCGGCACGCCTGAAGCCAAACGCGCCGGCCGGGTCTATCTCGGCATCCTGCTCGGCACGTCGATCGGCTTCCAACTGTTCGCCATCGGCTACACCTGGGTCATCGCCGGCACCCTCGACTTCACCGACGGCGGCATCCTCGACGGCAAGATATCCGCCGGAATGGCAGCCTTTCTGATGGCCCTCTACGTCTTCGGAATCGGCAAAGCCGCGGTCATGCCTTTCCACCGATGGCTGCCTGCCGCCATGGTCGCCCCGACACCGGTGAGCGCTCTCCTCCACGCCGTCGCCGTGGTCAAGGCGGGCGTCTTCTCCGTGCTCAAGGTCACGATCTATATCTTTGGAATCGACCTTCTTTCAGAGACTGGTGCCAGCTCCTGGCTTGCCTATATCGCCGGTGCCACCATCATCATCGCATCGCTCGTGGCGATGCAAAAAGACAATCTAAAGCTCAGGCTCGCCTACTCGACCGTCAGCCAGCTTTCCTACGTCGTCCTGGGCGCCATGCTGGCGACATCGACGGGTGCCATTGGCAGTGCCATGCATATCGCGATGCATGCCTTCGGCAAGATCACCCTCTTCTTCTGCGCCGGCGCCATCATGGTCGCGACCCACAAGACCGAGATCAGCCAGATGCATGGATTGGGTCGGCGCATGCCCTTTACCTTCATCGCCTTCGGCATTGCCGCCCTCAGCATCATAGGACTTCCGCCGTCAGGTGGTGCCTGGAGCAAGTGGCAACTTGCCCTGGGTGCGGCCGAGACAGGCCATACCCTGCTGGTTGCCGTTCTCATGGTGTCATCAGTCCTGAACGTCGCCTATCTGATTCCTGTCGCCGTCCGCGCGTTCATGCCGGCGCCAGACCAATCCGGAAATGGCGATCAGTCGCAGCCTGGTGCCGGCTGGCGGATTGAGGAGGCGCCGCCTTTTTGCGTCGTGCCGCTCTGTATTACCGCTTTCGGTTGCCTCCTTCTCTTTCTGTTCTCAGATCATGTCTACAATTTTCTGAAGCCAATCGCTGCAGGCTGATGACTATGACCGAAAAAAAAGAAGACACCTCTGAAGAAATCTATTGGCTAGATCAGCCAAGGAACATCTCCCTACTCGTCTGGCTGCTGGTGGTCATTTGTATCGTGCTATTTTTTTCGGATGCTTTTTATCACAAGCACGCGATCTTTGAGATTGAGCATTTGTTTGGCTTCTACGGTGTCTTTGGTTTCACTGTCTATGTCGGACTGGTAATGACAGCGAAATGGCTTCGCAACCTGCTGATGCGTCCAGAAGATTACTACGAGCGTGACGATGAGCTTTAGCCCAGGTCTCATATTGATCTTAGGAGCTTTGCTCGTACCCTTCATGCAAGGCATGGTCCGGGGCGCCTATATCGTGCTGCTCCCCATCATCTGCCTGTTCTTTATTCTCACTCTGGATAGCGACGTATCGGCAACGATTGCTTTCCTCGACTATCAACTTGTTCCAGTCAGAGTCGATCAGCTGGCGACTGTTTTTGGCATTATCTTCTGTATCGCTGCCGCGATCAGCGCACTCTACGCCTTTCACGAACGGGACGGACTACAGCAAGTCGCCGCCCTTATTTACGCCGGCAGCGCAATCGGTGCTGTGTTCGCAGGCGACCTCGTCACGCTCTTTGTTTTTTGGGAGCTCACCGCGGTTTCATCCGTCTTTCTGATCTGGGCACGTCGGACCGAGCGAGCTTACCGCGCGGGCATGCGTTATCTGATTATTCAGATCGGTTCAGGTGTTCTCCTGATGGCCGGCGCTCTGCTGCATATCGCCGACACCGGCTCAATCGCTTTCACCGACTTCGGTCTCACCAGCCCGGCCACGACCCTGATCTTCCTGGCCTTCGGCATCAAGTGCGCCTTTCCCTTCCTGCACAACTGGCTTCAGGACGCTTATCCGGAAGCCACGGTCAGCGGCACCGTCTGGCTCAGCGCGTTCAGCACCAAGCTTGCTGTCTACGCTCTCGCCAGAGCCTTCCCAGGGACCGAGATCCTGATTTGGATCGGCGTTACGATGACCGCGTTTCCAATCTTCTTCGCCGTGATCGAAAACGATCTCCGTCGGGTCCTGGCTTACAGTCTCAACAACCAGCTGGGCTTCATGGTGACCGGAATTGGCATCGGAACGCAGCTTGCGCTCAACGGCACGGTGGCTCATGCTTTTTGCCATATTCTCTATAAAGCCCTTCTTTTCATGTCGATGGGCGCTGTTCTGCATAGGGTCGGAACGATCAAGGCATCGGAATTGGGCGGTCTCTACAAAAGCATGCCCTTGACGGCGGTCTTCTGCATGGTGGGTTCGGCGTCGATCTCGGCTTTTCCACTCTTCAGCGGCTTCATCTCCAAGTCGATGATCCTCGCTGCCGCGGCAGAGCAAGGCTATCTCGTGCCCTGGCTGATTCTCCTCTTTGCTTCCGCCGGCGTTCTCGACCATTCGGGGATCAAAATCCCGTTCTTCTCATTCTTTGCCCATGACAGTGGAATTCGAGTCGAAGAAGCCCCGACGAACATGCTTTGGGCGATGGGGATCACAGCATTTCTTTGCATTGCAATCGGCGTCTTTCCGGCACCGCTCTATGCAATTCTCCCCTATCCCGTGGACTTCCATCCCTACACGGCCACGCACGTTATCACCCAATATCAGTTGCTCCTGTTTTCCGCTCTTGCATTTGTATGGCTAATGCGCACAGGTGTTTATCCTCCTGAGCTTCGATCGACAAATCTCGACTTCGATGTGACCTACCGAAAGGGCCTGCCTGCCGTCGCGCGTTGGCTCGTGCAGGTATTCCATCCCCTGGATCAAACGATGCGGCAGCGCATCATTCAATTTGCGCAGCGCATTATTGCTGGCGTATATCGATATTCGGGTCCTGGCGGGTCGCTGGCACGGACTCTGGGTACTGGCAGCATGGTATTTTGGGTTCTGGCCATGCTTGTCGGTTATTTGCTGATTTCGCTCGCTGCACCATGAACTCGGAGTAGCCAAGCTGTCTCCTCCCAATTGTCATAGCCTATCATCCTGTCGCACTAAGAAGGACGAGTTTTCGTCAGTTTCTTCGACGGGCGTCTGAACCGTATCTTGCAAGCACGGACGATCGCCGCTCGGTCTCAGGAGATACCCGTGCGCGGGTAGAGTGTTTTTCGCTTTGCAACGGATAGCTGAAGATCTCCGCCCGCTGCCGATTTGCAGCGGAGACTTCTGATATGGGGTTTCTAAGGCCGGCATCAGGATGGTTCGGGTACGTTTGAGGTTGTCGGCGATGGTGGTCAGGCGGACTTGAAGGCCGGCTTTTCCAAGGCCTCGCCGCCGCATGGGCTTCCATCACCATTTCGTCGGCCGATTTGTCCGTGCTCGCACGGGTTCGCCAGCGACCCATGCGAGACACTCGTATAGCCATGGCAAATGGGCACCAGCATCGCTAAACTCGATCGAAATGACCCCTCCTGAACAAACGCGGCGAGGCGACATGGCGTCTTACATTCTGGCACAGCTCGACGTGCACGATCCCGAGACCTTCCAGCACTACCGGGATAAGGTCGCGCCGCTGGTGGAAGCGTTCGGCGGGCGCTACATCGTGCGCGGCGGCGAGGTCACGACGCTCGAAGGCGAACTCGCGGCACCGCGCCTGGTGATCATCGAATTCGCGGATCGCGCGGCCGCGCGCCGCTGGTATGATTCCGAGGAGTATCAGGAAATCCTGCCGCTTCGCCTGAAAAGTGCCGAGGGCAGTGCAGTGATCGTCGACGGGATCTGATCGGAACCGCCAGGCGCTCGGCCGAGGGCTCCGTCATCGTTCGCAACCATGACGAAACACAACTTGCTGAAATCACTCAATTCATTTTCGGTCAGGCTCTAAGATAGTATCCAGGTTCGTCAAAAACGACCGTCTCTGGGTAGTGGGTCAGTTTGAAATTCATTCCTGATTTTATTCCTGTTCCAGCAATTTCGCCAGATCCTCGACATCACAAAGGCGATCGGTGACGCCAGCGGCCATCGCCGGGGTGACGCGAAGCGTCTGATGGATGCGGCAGAAATTGTAGTACATGAAATGCAGGGCAACCGATGCCTCGTGGTTCTCGATTTTCTTCGAGAAGGCATTGGTCAACCGCGTGAAGCGGCGCATGCACATCCGCATGGTGAGGCGGTCGTGTCCCTGGAGATGGTGTACGAAGCTCACCGCGGGCCGTCATTGGCTGAGGCTCAAGACGCTACGCGGGCTTAAACCCTGCGAGTTCGTCATTCAACAATCGACGAAACAGCCAAAACGATCCAACACTGATCCGTCAAACCACACCACGGGACTCGACATGGTGCGGTCGATCGAGATGGGGTTCTGATCGCCGAAGGTCGGCACGGCGATGTCGCGCTGGGTCTTGCCGTCCGCGCCGGGCTTGGCCTTGGAGACCTTCACCGTCCAGCGCGCATCACGGTCTTTCTGGCGCAGCTTGGCGGGCTCCTTCTTCGACTTGGGCCGGGACCGTCAGAAATTTCGTGTGTGGTCGATGAGTTGAACATTGCTCCTGGGCGATCCTGAAGCTGCCTTCGAAGAGGATCGCGAACTGGGCCTTGGCCATGCCCCATTCTCTGGCCGGCATCTTCCCGTCCTTTTCGGCCAGGTTCGAGACCAGGAAGAGCAGCTTGGTGACGCCTCGTCGGCCGGGAAATGGCCGCGGCTCCTGACCGCGCGGCGTCGCTTGGCGTTCAGGACCTCGATGGCGTTGGTCGTGTCGATGATCCGCTGCCAGCCAGTGGCGGCGCCAGGACATGGCGATCGCCGGGTATCTCCGGGCCCCAGTCGCTCTCGGCGAAGGTCTCCGGGGCGTCGGCCTTGCAGATCTGCTTCAGCGCGGCAGCGACCGCCCGCCTGTCCTTGCAGGACACGAAGTCCGGCGAATTCCGGATCGGATGGACGATGCAGGTCTGGACCCGGGCGTCGGGGAAGACGGTGATCAGGACGTCCTCGACGCCGCGGTTGTTGAGCTCAATCATCACCCGCAGCCAGAACTTGGCGCCTCCGGTCTGCTCGATCCGGACGCCGAGCACCCCGTAGACCGCCTTGGAACTCGTCCAGGCGGCCGCGGATCTCGCGCACCGTCATGCCGCGGGCGTGGCCAAACGGGACCTTGGGGACACGATCTTCCCGTCGAAGCCGGAGATCCGCCGGCGGTCCTTGGCGATCGGCTGCGGATCGAAGGTCGAAAGCCGATCCCGCGGCACCAAACTGCCGGGCTTGCCGGTCTCCGTCAGCAGCGTCTTCCTGCCGCAGCCATTGCGGCTGTCGGGCCGGCCGTCGCCGGCTTCACCAGCCATGTGATGGTCCATCTCGGCGTTCAGCGCCCGCTCCGCCACCGCCCGCTTCAAATCGTCAAACAGACCGTCCTTGCTGAAAACCGCCTCAGGATCCCGGCCAGCCAGTAGCAGGTCCAAAAGATCGTCAGCGATTACAGGCTTCTTCCGGCGTGCCATGCAATGTCTCCTCCACTCGCATCGTCATGGCCCACACACGAAATTCCCGACAGTCCCGCGGGTCGAGGTTGGCGTCAGCTTGACCGGCGGCTTGTTCTTCCAATCTCCGGGAACCTTGCCGTCCTTGAGCGCCGCCTTCTCCTCGTCGGTCAGCTTCTGCCGCGGTGCTGCGACGATCGACGCATCGATGATCTGGCCCGGCAGGGCGAGATAGCCGGCGTCCTTCGGCATCGCATCCACGTGGCGAAACGTACTCTCGACGGCTTTGGCCCCGGTCAACGCCTCACGGAGCGTCCAGATGGTGTTGGCGTCGGGCACGCTGCCGCCGAGCCCAACCCCGGGAAAGCGCTGGACGCTCAGCCGGCCCTTGATCTGAAACTCCGTCTGCTCGGCGGCAGCGTGTCGAGCGTCTGGATCACCAGGACCTTGAACATCACGACACGGTCAAAAGGCGGACGCCCGCCCTTGGCGCGATCCGAGCACGGCACGGCTCGTTCGAGCTCTGCTCGGAACAGCTCGAAGTCGACGGTGCGGCTCCGGCGTTCCAGCGGATCGCCCTTCTTCGACAATTCGGCAAGGCGGTCACCGACATCGAAGAAGCCCATCCGGCCAGCCATGTCCGACACCGCGCAAATGCCTCAACCAATGTATCGGATTCTACTACAAACAATGAGGTTCTTGGGAACCCTCGGATGCCGTCGGGCGCCTCAGCCCGCGTACACGGCGCGCTCCCAGGGTGGTGTGGGGGTGAAGCGGGCGACCAGGGCGTCGACGAAGGCGCGGACCTTGGGCGAGAGATGGCGGTTGTAGGGGAAGACGGCGTAGATGCTGGTGTCGAGCGCGGTCGGGCTTACGGTGTAGTCCTTCAGCACCTCCTCGAGCCGGCCTTCGGCGAGATCCCGGCCGATCAGCCAGGTCGGCAGGATGGTGACACCCTGGCCGGCCACGGTCACTTCGCACAAGGCTTCGGTGTTGTTGGTCTGAAAGTCGCCGCTGGCCTGAACGTCCTGGAGAGCGCCGTCGGGCGCGCGAAAATGCCAGACGGCGCGGTCATTGCCGCGTTTGTAGATCAGGCAGTTATGCGCCTTCAGATCGTCCGGCGAGGCTGGCCGCCCCATCCGATCGAAATAGGCCGGGCTGGCGCAGAGCGTGCGCTCGTTCGGAGCGAGCCGGCGCGCGATCAGGCTGCTGTCCTTGAGCTCGCCGACGCGGATCGCGAGATCGATCCCCTCCTCGACCAGATCGACAAACGCGTCGGTCAGGGTGAGATCGATGCTGACCTCGGGATACTGCGTCAGGAATTCGGGCACCATGGGCACGATGTGCCGGCGGCCGAAGGCGATCGCGACGCTCAGGCGAAGCGTGCCGCGCGGATCCGCCTCGAGCTGGGTCACCGACAGCCTCGCCTCCTCGACATCGGCGAGGATGCGCCTTGCCCGTTCCAGGTAGAGCCGGCCGGCTTCGGTCATGCTGAGCTTGCGCGTAGTGCGATTCAAAAGGCGAATGCCGAGATCGTCCTCGAGTGCCGCGATCCCGCGTGCAACCGAGGACGGCGTCAGACCGAGCGTCCGACCCGCCGCAGAAAAACTGCCGCGATCGACCGCTTCCACCAGCAGTCCCATCGTTTCGAGCGTATTCATCCATTCCTGCCATCTTTGCAACCTATGCAAAGATCTTATCCAAAATAGCCGTATTATCAATTATGACGCCAAGACCTAAATTCCTCCTCAGACGGCGCGGCCAGGATGGTCTGACCGCCGCAGCCGGATCGAAGGAGATAGGCATGTCGACGATCGAGCGTAACACCAGCTTCGAGTCATTGGACTTCGATCGGATCGAGGCAGGCATTGCACGCGGCCGCCGTCTTCAGGCACAGGCCGTAGGCTCGGCGCTGAAGACACTGTTCTCACGCCGCGGCAAGACCGAAGTCCGCGGGAAAGAGAACCATCTGCCCGATTGCACCGCACCGGCCTGATGCCCTCGCCGGCACTCGACCACCGAAAGAAGTCTCCCCCAGCCTGCGCCTCCGTCGCACCAGCATGTGCGGCGGAGTTTTTTTTAGGCATCCTCCGTCGCCATAGGTCACGATCTGCGGCCTCTCCTCCATACACGCGGGCAGGATCAACGAACCAGCCATGGCATCTGCCGGTCGCTCTTTCGAGACGAATCACAGGACGGACTTTTATCAATAAAAAACAATAACTTGTCATGACGATATAGAATCGAAAGCATGCCACGTACATGCCTTCAAGATGACAACCATCAAAACAAAAATGCCTCGTGATCTGGACACTTGGTAATATTACCAATTTAAGCGCGTAATCGGCGGGGGGAGATCTTCATCGAGTATCACGATGGCAACCTGCGCCCGTCGGCGGCCATCCGCCCGGACAGCGGCTCCGTGGATGACAATGAGCCGCTGGTATCGAGGGAGATCGCGTCGCCGTCGCCGATTGCGGATCTGGAAGCCGCTGCACCTCAGGCGGTCTCGGAGGCTACACCGAGTCAGAACCCGGCATCGGCGCTCACCATCTTGCCGGCCGACGAGCCGGCATCACCGGCAACCGGCCTTTCGGCGACAACGACGAGCCCCGCGCCGCAGAGATCCTACTCGCCGGTCTTCTGAGAAGAGACGTCACCCGAGGACCCATTGTTGCGCCGGGGTGACGAGGTCCAAGTCCAGCCTGACCGCGCTGCGGTCAGGAGTTCATGGTGTCCCAGAATTCGTCGTTGGTCTTGGCGAACTTCATCTTGTCCGTCAGGAACTCGATCGCATCGATGGTGCCCATGGGCGAGAGGATGCGGCGAAGGACCCACATGCGCGACAGCGTCGCCTTGTCGACCAGGAGCTCCTCCTTGCGCGTGCCGGACTTGTTGATGTCGATCGCCGGATAGACGCGCTTGTCGGCGAGGCGGCGATCGAGCTGGATCTCGGCGTTGCCCGTGCCCTTGAACTCCTCGAAGATCACCTCGTCCATGCGCGAGCCGGTGTCGATCAGGGCGGTCGCGATGATCGTCAGGCTGCCGCCGTCCTCGATGTTTCTGGCGGCACCGAAGAAGCGTTTCGGACGCTGGAGCGCATTGGCATCGACACCGCCGGTCAGCACCTTGCCGGATGACGGCACCACGGTGTTGTAGGCGCGGGCGAGGCGCGTGATCGAGTCGAGCAGGATCACGACATCACGGCCATGCTCCACCAGGCGCTTGGCCTTCTCGATCACCATCTCGGCGACCTGCACATGGCGCTGCGCCGGCTCGTCGAAGGTCGAGGACACCACCTCGCCCTTCACCGTGCGGTCCATGTCGGTGACTTCCTCCGGGCGCTCGTCGATCAGGAGCACCAGGAGATAGACCTCGGGATGGTTGGCGACGATGCTGTGCGCGATGTTCTGCATCAGCATGGTCTTGCCGGTCCTGGGCTGGGCGACGATCAGCGCGCGCTGGCCCTTGCCGAGCGGGGCGACGATGTCGATCACCCGGCAGGACACGTCCCTGGAGGTGGGCTTTTCCATCTCCAGGGTGAGCTTCTCGGTCGGGTAATAGGGCGTGAGATTGTCGAAATGGACACGGTGGCGCGCCCGTTCCGGCGTGTCGAAATTGATGGTGTTGACCCGGAGAAGGGCGAAATAGCGCTCGCCTTCCTTGGGTGCACGCACCATGCCGTCGACGATGTCGCCGGTCCTGAGACCGAAGCGGCGGATCTGGGAGGGCGAGACGTAGATGTCGTCGGGCCCCGCCAGGTAGTTCACGTCAGGCGTTCTCAGAAAACCGAAGCCGTCCTGCAGGATCTCGAGCACGCCTTCACCCTGGATCGGCACGCCGCTCTGGGCGAGGCGCTTCAGGGTCGCGAAGACGAGATCCGGCTTTCTGAGCGTGCTTGCGTTCTCGATGCCGAGCTCTTCGGCATATTCGAGCAGCTCCGCGGCCGAGCGCCGCTTCAGCTCGCCGAGCTTCATCGGCTCGCCGGTGTATTCCTCGACCGGCGGCTCGGGCTGCGGCTGTTGCTGCAGTGGCTGCGGCTGCGTTTCCACCGGCGGCGGCGCGGTCATGACCTCGCCGTCCTCCATGGCATCCAGATGGTTGCCATCTGCGAAATCCGGCTGCGAGGACGCTGGGCGGCGCTCCCGGCTGGAGCGTGACCGCGAGCGGCGCCTTTTCGGCGGCGCGGCGCCCGCCATGCTCTCGCCATCGCCGAACATGTCTTGATTTGGGCTGTCTTTAGCCAAGTCTCTTACCCCTGTCGAACGACATCCAATCTGCCGATTTTTTTTGGCTTGTCCCGTGCCCGATCCACTGCCGGTCGGGCATCGAGTCGGATTGGATTAGAGAAACGGTTTGAATACCACCAGGAAAACGATGCCGAGCATCAGCAGCGTCGGCACCTCGTTGAACACGCGGAACCAGGTCTCGCTCGCCGGGCGCCGATCGTCCGCAAAGGCTCTGACGTAGCGCGCCATCATCATGTGACAGATGGCGAGCGCCACGACGAGCGATGTCTTGATGTGTAACCAAGCGTCGGTCCACTGCGCTTGTGCGACTCCGAGAGAAACACCGAAAAGGAGCGAGGCCAGCATCGCTGGCGTCATGATCGCCTTCAATAGGCGCCGCTCCATGATCTTGAAGGTTTCTGAGGCCTCCGTTCCAGATGCTACCTTGCTATGGTAGACGAACAATCGAGGCATATAGAGCAAGCCTGCCATCCACGCGATAACGGCGACGATGTGCAGCGCTTTCAACCACAGTGCCAGATCATTCATGGACGAGCAAGGGGCTTCATCACGTCTTGTCAGCCGGGCGACGGGCGATACGATCGGACGAAATCCACGAGACGCCTGACCGTATCCGGGTCGGTTTGGGGGAGTACCCCGTGGCCGAGATTGAAGATATGGGCCCGACCGGCGAACCTATTTAACAGATGTGCCGTGTCATTCAACATATCATCGCCACCGGAAAGCAACGCAATCGGGTCAAGATTGCCCTGAAGACACACTTTTTGCAGATTGGCCGCCGCCCAATCGGCGGGAATCTGCGTGTCCAGGCTGATCCCGTCGACGTCGACGCTTTCGACAAAATGCCGGTAAAGCGGTCCCGCCCCGCGCGGAAAGGCGATGATCGGGATCTCGGGATGCGCCGCCTTGAGCGCTGAGACGATCGCCTTCGTCGGCAGCACGCACCAGCGGTGAAATTCGCCGGGCGGCAGCACGCCGGCCCAGCTGTCGAAAAGCTGCAGCACCTGAGCGCCCGCCTCGATCTGGGCCTTCAGATAGTCAGTGGTGGCGTCGACGACAAGGTCGATCAAGGCGGAAAATGCCTCGGGATCCTTGCGCGCGAAGGTCCTGGCTTCCTGAAACTCCTTGGAGCCCCCGCCCTCGACCATATAGGAGGCGACCGTCCAGGGAGCGCCGGCAAAACCGATCAGCGCGGTTTCGTCGGGAAGCTCCCGCCGAAGACGGCGCAAGGTCTCGTAGACCGGCGCCAGATGCTCGTGCAGCCCCGATTTGGAGAGTTTGGCGACACCGGCCCCATCACGAATCGGCGCGAGCTTCGGCCCTTCCCCCTCGACGAAGTCGACACCAGCCCCAAGCGCGTCCGGCACCACCAGAATGTCGGAAAACAGGATCGCGGCATCGAAGCCATAGCGCCTGATCGGCTGCAGCGTGACCTCGACCGCAAGATCCGGCGTGTAGCAGAGATCGAGAAAGCCGTCGGCCTGGGCGCGCAGCTCCCGATATTCCGGAAGATAGCGCCCGGCCTGGCGCATCAGCCAGATCGGCGGGGGCGAGGAAGCCTCGCCGGCCAGGGTCTGCAAGAACAGGGAGGGCAAGGATGTCTCCAACGGGCTGTCGAGCCGAGACAGTTGGCAGCGATCCCAGCGGTCGTCAACACCTATCTATTTAAGATTAAATAAGGATTGTAGTTGGTAGAAAGGCCGAGAAATGGGGATTAAAATTTTCACGGCATTTAACCACAGCTCGTTGTGAATTCGATCGGCATTCATGCGAATTGGGGATGACTCTGGGGATTATGGCGATCGCCGACCGATTTTCCTGACAAAATGCTGTCATGAAGATTGGGGAATTTGTCATCGCCACGACATCTGATTAAGAGAAGGAGCAGACCATCCCCAGCTTGGCGACGGGATCGCCGGCCGGGGTAAAAGGTGGATGGAGGGCGTCAAATTTTTTTGCGTCTCGCCATTCCCCAGGTCATGCCCACTTTGTTCACAGGCGAACCGGGATAGAACGCCATGCGCCTGCATATGCATCTGGTCTCCGACAGCACCGGCGATACCGTCACCACGGTTGCTCGCGCGGGCATCTCGCAGTTCGACGGCGTGGTGCCGGTGGAGCATGTCTGGTCCTTCGTGCGCTCGCGCGCGCAGGTCGACCAGGTGCTGTCCATGGTCAAGGCGCTGCCCGGCGTGGTGATCTACACCATGGTCTCGCCGGATCTCCGCCAGGCGCTGGAGGAGGGCTGCCGCGAGCTCAAGACGCCGGCCGTGCCGATTCTGGATGGCGTGTTCAAGGCGCTGTCCGGCCTCCTCGGCGCCGAGACGCGGCAGCAGATCGGCCGGCAGCACGCCATGGACGACGGCTATTTTTCCCGGATAGAGGCGATGGACTTCATGCTGCAGCATGACGACGGCCAGAGCCCCTGGGACCTGGACGAGGCCGACATCGTGCTGGTCGGCGTGTCCCGCGCCTCGAAGACGCCGACCTGCATCTATCTCGCCAATCGCGGGCTCAAGACCGCGAACGTGCCGGTGGTCATGGACTGCCCGCTGCCGAAGGAGCTGGCGACCCTGTCCAAGCCGCTGGTGATCGGGCTCACCATCAACCCCGAGCCGCTGGTGCAGATCCGAAGCAACCGCCTTCGGCAGATGGAGCGCGGCAGCACGCCGCTCAGGCTGTCGGACGACTACACCGAGCTTGAGCGCGTGCGCGCCGAGCTGGTCTATGCGCGCCGCCTGTTCGCGCGCTACGACTGGCCGGTGATCGACGTCACCCGGCGCTCGGTCGAGGAGACCGCGGCCGCAGTGTTCCAGCTTTTCCAGGGCCGCGTCGGCCGTCGCGCGGCCGGCGGAGCGCCACCCGCCTGACCAGCGGGGCGCTGGACCCCGGACTTGGGCTTGGCGCGGCGAAGGAGCCTGATCAGAATGGCCGAAGGGTTTTTCCGTACGAGCACTGGATTTGAGCGATGAGTGATGCGTCTGACAAATGCCCGGTCGACCATGCGGCCCTGAGGTCGCTCGAGGCCGAGCGCGCGGCGAAGAAGGTGGTCGCGGTCACCGGCGCCTCGCGCGGCATCGGCCATGCCATCGTCAAGACCTTCCATGACCATGGCTGGGAGGTGCTGACGCTCGCGCGCACGCCGTTCTCGTCCGTTTGTCCCTGGGCCGAAGGGATCGTCAAGCATATCGAGGCCGATCTTTCCGACGAGGCCGCGGTCGAGGACAGCATCGCCAGGCTGAAGGACCGGCTCGGCGACCGCGGCCTGAACGCGCTGGTCAACAATGCCGGCATCTCACCCAAGAGCGAAGGCGGCTCCAGGCTCGGCGCCACCGCCACGACGCCCGAGGTCCTGAACCAGGTGATGATGGTCAATCTGATCGCACCGATGATGCTGACCAACGGGCTGATCGACCGGATCAAGGCGGTGAAAGGGGCGGTGGTCAACGTCAGCTCGATCGCCGGCTTTCGCATCCACCCCTTCGCCGGCGCCGCCTACGCCACCTCGAAAGCCGCGCTCTCGGCGCTGACCCGCGAGCTCGCTTACGATCTCGGAGCGAGCGGCGTGCGCGTGAACTCGGTCGCACCCGGCGAGATCGAGACCTCGATCCTGTCGCCCGGCACCGAGGAGATCGTCGAGCGCCAGGTGCCGATGCGCCGTCTCGGCAGCCCCCAGGAGGTCGCCGAGGTGGTCCACTTCCTCTGCAGCGACGCCTCTTCCTACGTCAACGGCACCGAAATCCACATCAACGGCGGCCAGCACATCTGAGGCGCCGGACGCGGCGCGGCGTTGACGGGATTTTCCCTGCGACGGCCGGGGAAGGTCGGGATGCCGACGTCAGGCCCGAGGCGCCCGGCAAGTCAGCCCCGACCCTGGCAGGGTCAGTCCGCCGCTTCCCTATAGTCCTCGACGGGCGGGCAGGTGCAGACCAGGTGGCGGTCGCCATAGGCGTTGTCGATGCGCCGGACGGGCGGCCAGTATTTGTCCTCGAAGCTGCGGTTCAGCGGGAAGAACGCCTGGTCCTTCGGATAGACACGGTCCCACTCTTCGACCAGCTGATCCGAGGTGTGCGGCGCGTTTCTGAGCGGACTCTGCTCCGCCGTCATCTCGCCCTTTTCCACCGCGCGGATCTCGTCGCGAATCGCGATCAGCGAAGCGCAGAAGCGGTCGAGCTCGTCCTTGCTCTCGCTCTCGGTCGGCTCGATCATCATGGTATCCGGCACCGGCCAGGACATGGTCGGGGCGTGGATGCCGAAATCCACCAGGCGCTTGGCGACGTCCTCGACGCCGATCCCGGTCGCCTGCTTGATCGCGCGCAGATCGATGATGCATTCATGCGCGACCAGGCCGTTTTGGCCGGTATAGACGATCGGGTAGTGCGCCTCGAGCGTCTTGGCGACGTAATTGGCATTCAGGATCGCCACCTGGCTCGCCCGCCTGAGGCCGTCCGGCCCCATCAGCGCGATATAGGCATGGCTGATCGGCAGGATCGAAGGTGAGCCCCAGGGCGCCGCCGACACCTGCCCGACGACCGAGCCGGTCGAGGCTTGACTTGGGTTGACGCCCGGCACGACCGCATGGCCCGGAAGAAACGGCGCCAGGTGAGCCTTGACGCCGATCGGCCCCATGCCCGGGCCGCCGCCGCCATGGGGAATGCAAAACGTCTTGTGCAGGTTGAGGTGGCAGACATCGGCGCCGATCTCGCCCGGCTTGGCGATGCCGACCATGGCGTTCATGTTGGCGCCGTCCAGATAGACCTGTCCGCCATGCTCGTGAATGATCGCGACGACGTCGCTGATGGTGCTTTCGAACACGCCGTGGGTCGAAGGATAGGTGATCATCAGCGCCGCGAGGTTGTCTCGATGCTCGGCCGCCTTCGAGCGCAGATCGTCGAGGTCGACGTCGCCGTTCTCCGCCTCGCCGACCACCACGACCTTCATGCCCGCCATGATCGCGCTCGCCGGGTTGGTGCCGTGCGCCGAGGACGGGATGATGCAGATATTGCGATGGCCTTCGCCGCGGGATTTGTGCCAGGCGCGGATGGTCATGAGCCCGGCATATTCGCCCTGGCTACCGGCATTGGGCTGCAGCGAGACCGCATCGAAGCCGGTGATCTCGGCGAGCCAGGCCTCCAGATCCTCGAACAGCTTGGTGTAGCCCTGGGCCTGCTGGCGCGGGCAGAACGGGTGCAGATCGGAAAAGCCGGGCCAGGTGATCGGGATCATCTCGGTGCTGGCGTTCAGCTTCATGGTGCAGGAGCCGAGCGGGATCATCGAACGATCCAGCGCCAGATCCTTGAGCTGCAGCCGGCGGAAATAGCGCAGCATCTCGGTCTCGCTGCGATAGCGGGTGAAGGTCGGATGATCGAGAAAGCGGTCGCGGCGGCACTGTTCGACCACGAGGGAGGCGGGAGCTTCCCGGTCCAGGGTCTCGATCTCGCCGAGATCGATCGCGCTTTTGCCGTCACCGGCGCCGAACACGTGAAGAAGCGTGGCCACATCCTCCTCGCGCGTGGTCTCGTCGCAGGCGATGCCCAGGCGATCATCGTCCACCAGGCGAAGATTGATGCCGGCCTCGGCGGCCCTCGCCAGGAGAGGCTCGGCCTCCCCCGGTACGTTGACCGTGATCGTATCGAAAAAGTGCCTGGTCTCGACCTCGATGCCGCGTCGGCGCAGGCCCTCCGCCAGGATTTCAGCCAAGCGGTGCGTTCGCCTCGCGATGCGCCGAAGGCCGCCTCGGCCGTGATAGACCGCGAAGAAGGAGGCGATGATCGCGAGCAGCACCTGCGCCGTGCAGATATTGCTGGTCGCCTTCTCGCGCCGGATATGCTGCTCGCGCGTCTGCAGCGCCATGCGCAGGGCCTGTCGTCCCGCGGCATCCACCGAGACACCGATCAGACGGCCGGGCATGGCGCGCTTGTACTCTTCGCGTGTCGCGAAAAACGCCGCATGCGGTCCGCCATAGCCCATGGGCACGCCGAAACGCTGGGCGCTGCCGATGGCGATGTCGGCGCCCATCTTGCCGGGCGGCGTGATCATGACCAGGGCGAGGAGATCGGTCGCGGCGATGGCAAGGGCACCCGCCTTCTTGAGCGCGGCTATGACCTCCCAGTAATTGCGGATCTCGCCGCTGGAGCCGGGATAGTGCAGAAGCGCGCCGAACACGTCGGTGGGATCGAGGTCCGTGAACGGATCGCCGACCACGATCTCGAAGCCGAAGGCGTCCGCCCGGGTCTGCACCACGGCAAGCGTCTGCGGGTGGCAGTCGGCATCGACGAAGAAGCGGTCGGACTTCGCCTTGGCGACGCGCTTGGCCATGGCCATGGCCTCGGCTGCGGCGGTCGCCTCGTCCAGAAGCGAGGCGTTGGCGAGCTCGAGCCCGGTGAGATCGGCGACCGCCTGCTGAAAGTTCAGGAGAACCTCGAGCCGGCCCTGGCTGATCTCCGCCTGATAGGGCGTGTAGGCGGTGTACCAGCCCGGATTTTCCAGGACGTTTCGGAGGATGACCGTGGGCGTGATGGTGCCGTAATAGCCCATGCCGATCATCGAGGTTTTCTGCTCGTTGGCATCGGCGAGCGCCTTCAGATAGGCGAGCACCTCGCGCTCGGTGCGGGCAGCGGGTAGGTCGAGCGGTTTTTCGCTTCGGATCGAGGGCGGTGTCACCTGCTCGATCAGATCGTCCAGGGAGGACGCGCCGACCACCTCCAGCATCTCGTCGATCCGCCGCTCGTCCGGCCCGATATGGCGCCTGGCGAAGGCATCGTCGAGCCGTTGATCGGTCAGCGTGAAGGTGGTCTCGGCCATCAGGGCGCTCCAAATCGCTCAGTCGTTCTCTTGGTCAACGGTGCAGCACGCTTGCTGCCGGTCCAGCGCGTCCGCTGGCTAGGCGATGGTTTCGAGGAAGTTTTTGTAGGCGTCGGCGTCCATCAGATCGTCGAGCTCGCTCTTGTCGCTGATCCTGATCTTGCAGAACCAGCCCTTGTCTTCCGGGCTCTCGTTCACCTGGGCGGGCTCGTCGCCGAGCGTGTCGTTGGCCTCGACCACCTCGCCGCTTACCGGAGCGTAGACGTCGCTCGCCGCCTTCACGCTCTCGACCACCGCCATGTCGTCTCCCTTGGACAGCGCCTTGCCGGCATCGGGCAGGTCGACGAACACGATCTCGCCGAGCTGTTCCTGGGCGTGGTCGCTGATGCCGACCGTGGCGACGTCGCCGTCGACGCTCAGCCATTCATGTTCCTTGGTGTAGAGAATTTTGGCCATGTGGGTGTCTCCCATTGATCGAAGGATGGTGTCGTTGCGGCGCTGTTAGCGCTTGTAGCGGTGCGGCACGAAGGGCAGCGGCGCGATGCGTGCTTCATGGGCTTTGCCGCGCACCATCAGCATGACCGTGGTCCCCGGCTTGGCGTGGGACGGCGGCACGTAGCCCATCGACACCGGCCCGCCGACCGTCGGCCCGAAGCCACCGCTGGTGACCACGCCGATGGCGCGGCCATCCCGGTCCTGGATTTCCGTACCTTCGCGCGCTGGCGCCCGCCCCTCCGGCCTTATCCCCACCAGCGTACGCGCTGGACCGTTTCCCAGCTGGGCCTGAATCTTTTCGGCGCCGGGGAATCCGCCCTCCTCGCGCCGGCGCTTGCCGATGCTCCAGGCGAGGCCGGCCTCGATCGGCGTGATCTTTTCCGACAGTTCATGCCCATAGAGGCAAAGCCCCGCCTCCAGCCTGAGACTGTCGCGCGCGCCCAATCCGATCGGGAGCACCCGCTCGTCCCCGAGCAGACGCCGCGCCAGGTCCACCGCGTCGCCGGCGGCGACCGAGATTTCGAAGCCGTCTTCGCCGGTATAGCCGAGCCTCGACAATCGCACGGCGATATCGTCGACTTTGGCTTCCGTGGTTTGCATGAACTTGAGGTGAGGCGCCTCGGGCGCCAGCTCGGCGAGAACGTCGACCGCAGCAGGTCCTTGAAGCGCCAGAAGCGCCTGATCGGTCAGCTCGTCGACCTCGATCTCCGGCTCCAGATGCCGGCGCATATGGGCGATATCGGCATCGCGGCAGCCGGCATTGACCACCACGAACAGCCCGTCTTCGGTGCGGCTCGCGATCAGATCGTCGAGCGTGCCGCCCATCTCGTCGGTGAACTGGGTGTAGCGCGCCTGCCCTGGCTTCAGGCCCTGGATATTGCCGGGAACGATGCGCTCGAAGGCGCTTGCGGCATCCGCCCCGCGCAGCCGCACCTGGCCCATATGGGAGACGTCGAACAGCCCCGCCTGCTCCCGGCAATGCTTGTGCTCGGCCATGATGCCGGCGGGATAGTGGACGGGCAGGGACCAGCCGGCAAAGTCGACGATCTTGCCGCCGAGCTCGACATGCAGGTCATAAAGCGGCGTGGTTTTCGGGCCGTTCTCGGGGCCGGATGACATCGCGACGGTTTCACTCACAGGGTCGGTTCTCCAGCGTGGAGCCAAGGGGCATGTCATGCCCGCGCCAAGCCCCCTCTGTCCCGAACCTGAGAGATTAACGGTGCTTGCGGCAGGTGCCGTCCGCTCGCCTGTCCCGTCTTCCCCTTCGGTGGAGAGGTCGTGCCGGCCAGGGCCACACGCCCCTCGCTCTCCAGAGTGCCATCATCCCACGGTCCCGCTGCCTGAGAGTTTCCGGGGCGGTTGCTCCTTCGGCGCCGCTGCCGGCCGGTTTCGGCCGAACGCGATCTCTCCCGTGAGGATCGTCTGGCAATTCGCCGCAACTTACTCGCCTTGACGCCGCGGTCAAGCGCTTCCGCTGCACCCTCGGCCCAATCCGCATTCGGCTCAGGATTTCAGGGCTTACACGATGAGCGCTCGACCGCTCTTCCAGGGGTTGAGTATGGCCATATCATCTTTAAGTTGAATAATCGATTTGAACTATCAATATTAAGGCTAAGATCATCGATCCCAGTCGCAACGGATGGAGACAACATCGATGTGGACGCCTGGCATGCTCCGTGCGGGTCTGATCATGGCGGCGCTCGGGCTCGCCGCCGACCCGCCTGCGCGTGCCGACGAGGTGATCGAGCAGATCGACGTCGGCAAAAGTTACTATGCCGAGGGTGATCTGTCGCAGGCGCTCAGCGAGTTCGAGTTCGCGGTGAACACGCTGCGCACCCGTATTTCGTCGGCGTTCATGGCGACGCTGCCCGAGGCACCGGTTCTATGGACCGCAGGCAAGCCCACGCTCGACAACGGTGCGGCCCTCCTCGGTACCGGCGTGATGGTGACCAGGCGTTACGAAGAGGACAAGGGCGAGGGCCGGATCACCGCGGAACTGCTCGCGGACAGCCCGATGGTCCAGGCTTTTTCCGCAGTCTTGAACAGCCCGGTGATGATCGCCAGCGACCCGGCCTTGGAGCGCATCCGCCTCGGCCGCACCAGCGCGCTCTTGAAATGGGACGCGGCCGGCCGCGCCGGCGAGCTGTCGGTGTCGCTGGGCGGGCGCGTCCTGGTCAAGCTCACCGGTCAGGACCTGGACGACAAGACCACCCTCGTGGAGCTGATGGAGACCTGGGATCTGGAGGCGGTGAAGGAGGTCGCCGGCCTCTGATCGACCGTGCATCCGCCCGGACCGGCTACGGGGTGAACTGAAATCCGAGATAAAGGTTGTAATTGGCGCCGCTCGCCTCGACCGCAGCCGGCAGGCGCAGCGTCACGGCCTCGCGAAGCGCGCTCACCGGCCGATCGCCCTCGAAGTCGAGCTGAACGTCCAGGAGCTGCTTGTCGACGATTTCCCGGTTCGGATCGACGGTCGCCAGGAAATAGGTGAGCTTCGCCGACTGGTCATCGAAGGCCGGTCCGCGCTCCGCGCTCACCGTGAATTCGATGTCGACCTCGATGTCCTCATCCTCCCGACGGCAGGTGCTGACCAGATCCGTCATGGTCGCGGCATAGCGCAGCTCGCCCTTGCTGTCGTTGTTGCCGATGCGGTCCGAGGGCACCGCGATCTGGGTCGGCGGGCAGGCAAGATCCGCCGTCTCGACGGATGGCGACGCGCAGGCGGCGAGAACGCACAGACAGGCGATGGCCGAGGCCGCGCCGACGGAACCGGGCTGTCCGCTCATAGCGCTTTGTGGCTGCCGTCGCAGAAGGGCTGGTTGCCGGTATGCTTGCACCCGCAGAGATAGGCCTTGCCGGTCTTTTCCGCCTTGAACGTCGAGGGCTGCAGCGATGTGGTCTTGTGGCTGCCGTCGCAGAACGGCTGGTTGCCGCTTCGTCCGCAGGAGCACCAGGCATAGGTCTTGCCCGCCTCGAGCTCGACCACATAGGGCTCCTTCTGGACAATGATCGCCTCGCTCATGGGGTCGCCTCCTTCGTTCGCACAGAACCGGGTCCGATCTCTGCTACCCCGAGCCCTGGAGGTTTCGCAAGCGTCAAATCGGCAAAGGCTCTGTGCAGGGGCGTGTTTTGCCGGTACATTTTGTTCGCCGATGCCTAGTCATGAACGACATACTCCTCCTGCCGCCTCGCCGGCCGGGCCCGTTCTCGCCGCTCTCGATCTCGGGACGAACAATTGCCGTCTCCTGATCGCGCGTCCCGACGACGCAGGCGAGGGCTTTCACGTCATCGACAGTTTTTCGCGCATCGTCCGCCTGGGCGAAGGTCTGATCGGTTCCGGCAGGCTCAGCGAGGGGGCCATGGAGCGGACGGTCGCAGCGCTCAGGGTCTGCGCGCGGCTGATGATGCGCCAGGGTGTGAACCGGGCGCGCTGCGTGGCGACCGAAGCCTGCCGGCGAGCCGCCAATGGCGTGAGCTTTCTCGAGCGGGTGACCCAGACCACCGGGATCGATCTCGATGTGCTCACCTATCAGGACGAGGTCGGGCTCGCTCTTCTCGGCTGCGTGTCGCTGATCGATCCGGCCGCCGATCATGTGCTGCTGGTGGACATCGGCGGCGGCAGCACGGAGATCGCCTGGCTGGAGCGCCGCGCCGGCGCGCCGGGAGGCGTGCTGCGCTGCGCGGAATCGCTGCCGGTCGGCGTGGTTTCGCTGACCGAATTGTTCTGCTCCGAGCCGGATCCGCCGACCTTCGAGAGCATGCAGCGCTACGTCGCCGGCCTGCTGGCGCCGATCGAAGCGCGGCATCGGCTTCGCGATCTGATGGGCGGCAGCAGGCTGCAGATGCTCGGCACGTCGGGAACCGTCACCACGCTTGCGGCCGTGCTGCTGGATCTGCCGCGCTATGATCGCCGGGAGATCGACGGCCTCGTGGTCGACACCGGGGCGATGGCGGTTGTGTCCGAACGGTTGCGCAAGATGAGCAACCATGCCCGCGCCGAACATCCCTGCATCGGCCCCGGACGGGCGGATCTGGTGGTCGCGGGCTGTGCCATTCTGGAGGCGATTTCCGCCGTCTGGCCGGCGGACAGTCTGAGCGTGGCCGATCGCGGCCTGCGCGAAGGCATCCTGCACAGCCTGATGGGCAAGACGCTCGAAGCCTCGCTCGCCGGAAGCTTCGCGCCGGCCCTGCCCGAGGCCGATGCCGGCTGCGGAGGGCTGGCCTGAGGCCATGACCCATCGAACCCGGAAAACCAGGGTGCGCGCCAGCCCGCAGCGCAGCGCCGGCTCATCAAGGTGGCTGCAGCGCCAGCTCAACGACGCCTATGTGCAGCGCGCGAAAAAGGAAGGATACCGGTCGCGCGCCGCCTACAAGCTTCTCGAGATCGACGACCGGCACAAGCTTCTGAAACGTGGCCAACGGGTTTTGGACCTGGGCAGCGCTCCCGGCGGCTGGGCGCAGGTCGCGGCGGCACGCGGCTGCCGGGTGGTCGGCGTCGACCTCCTGACGATCGATCCGCTCCCGGGCGTCACCTTCCTGAAGGCGGATATCGAGGACGAGGCGACGCCGGCGAAGATCGACGCGGCCCTGGGCGGCCCCGCCGATCTCCTGCTGAGCGATCTCGCTCCCTCGGCGACCGGCCAGCGCGCCGTCGACCGTCTGCGCTCGGAGGCGATGGGCGAGATCGTGCTCGACCTTGCGCCCTCCCTTCTCAAGCCTGGCGGCCATCTCCTCTTGAAGCTCCTGCGCGGCGCCGACGCCGCCCTCGCCGACGCGGCGCGCCGACGGTTCCGGTCGGTCCGCCTCGTGCGCCCGGACGCCACCAGGCGGGAATCGTCCGAGATCTACCTCCTGGCGCAGCACATGCTCCCCCAGACCCAGGATTGATCGACAATCTCCGGGCTGGTCCGGCAGGCTGGATCAGAGCATGTCCATGTCGAGGGGCCTGATCAGTCGACAAGCTCGGCGATGGCGTTCACGGCCTGCGTTCGTGCCGTCTTGGCGATGGCGGGCACCGGCAGCATCAGCAGGCCGTCGCCGCTGATGCTGGACACGTCGATCATCGCGGCTTCGGCCATGCCGTGAACGGTCTGAAAATCGCGCCCGTGAAAGGGCGAAACGGCGACACCGACACTCACGGTGACGCGGATCTGGCGATTGTCGATCGCGATCGGCCGCGCCAGCTGATTGGGCAGCCGATCGACCAGGGCACCGAAATCGTCGATCGTGGGAATGCCTTCGACCAGCCAGGTGAAACCGTGGTCGCGGGTTCGGGCGAGCGTGTCGGTCTGGCGGATTTCGCCGAGAAGGCGCTGTCCGATCTTGGGCAGCAGGTGATCCGCGATGCCCTTGCCGTAAGCTGCCGTCAGCGCGTCGAGCCCATCGAGATCGATCGCCACCAGGCCGACCAGGGTCGCATAGCGGTCGGCGCGCGCCTGGGCGCGGACGAAGCGCTCTTCGAGCAGCGTGTCGTTGGCAAGGCCGGTCAGCACGTCTTCCCGGGCATGGCGTCTCTGCACATGCTCCGTCGCCTTGCGCGCGATCGCCAGCGCGACGCGCCGTCCGAGCTCCTTTTCGTTGCCCAGATCCGTGGGCAGCAGCACGTCCTCAGCCCCGGCGCCGATCGCGCGCCGTGCCATCTCGATCTGCTCGTCGTCAACGACGGCGAGGATGGCAAGCTCCCGCGCACGTCCACGCAGCCAGGCCGCGTCCGCCAGGTCCCGCGCATCCATCAGGACGGCGTCCACCCGCCCCTCCTGCAGATGCCCGACCGCATCCCCGACGTCCCTTGCGGTCAGCGTATGAAGGTCGATCCAGCCCACGCCGTCCGTCATGCCGCGCACCGACGTCCGCTCCAGGGCAGCGCGGGACAGCAGACCGCTTTCGATCACCAGGACCTTGATCACACCATCCACCATGTCCTTCGTGGCCGGCAGAGACATGGAGGCCGGCGCCGCTGACAAAGCGTCGCTATCGATCATCATGAAAGCCCAAAAAGGTTAATAATTAGTGTAGTTATACAAGTTTTGGTTGAGAATTTCGAGTTTGTACAGGGGCGATCGTGGATTTCCTGAAGAAATCAGCCATCGAGGGCCTGAATGATGCAGCGTCCGATGCCGGCTCCAGATCCAGCCCGGCGGGGTACGGCCGAGCGCGAGGACGGGCAGCAGGGGCATCCTGGCTCATCAGACGGCCTGTCGGCCATCATGGACGCGCCACCCGCCGTCTTGATGAAATGTTAACGCTTGTCTGCCAGGCTCGACAGTCGGTCCATGCGACCCTGGGAGTCCGCCCGCGCCTGCCTACAGCCGGCGCATGGGCCCGGAGAGACGAGCCGTGATCACGGCCCCCGCGCTTGGCAGCGGTCTTATTGGGCAGCGCCGGACGCGCGGCTGGTGAGGAGGGGCTTTTTCGAAAGCGCCTCGCGCAGGGCGTCGATGCGCGCGCGTTCCTTTTCGAAGGCCGCGAGATCGGCGCCGGCGAGCTTGGCCATCGGCGGCTGCTTCATCTTCATCGGATTGACCTGCTTGCCGTTCTGCAGGACTTCGTAGTGCAGATGAGGACCGGTGGAGCGGCCGGTGGTGCCGACATAGCCGATCACCTGGCCCTGGCGCACGCGCACGCCGCTGCGGATGCCGCGCCCGAACTTGTTCATGTGGGCGTAGGCGGTGCTCCAGGTGTCGCTGTGGCGGATGCGGACATAGTTGCCGTAGCTGCCGAAGGGCTCGGCCTTCTCGATGACGCCGGAGCCGCCCGCATAGATCGGCGTGCCGCGCGGCGCCGCGAAGTCCGTGCCCTTGTGCATCTTGGTGTAGCCGAGGACGGGATGCTTGCGCTTGCCGAAGGGTGATGACAACCGGGCACCGTCGATCGGCGTGCGCAGCAGGAACTTTCGGAGCGAGCGGCCGTCGCGGTCGTAATAGGTTCTGAGCCCGCCGTCCGGCGTATAGAGATAGGCGTCGATCAGCTCGCCGCTGAGGGTGAGGCCGGCATAGACCAGCTCGCCCTTGACCTGGCTCTCGTCCTTTTCGAGCGTGACCTCTTCGTAGACGGTCTCGAAGTGGTCGCCGCGCCGGATGTCGCGCTGGAAGTCGACGTCCCAGCTGAACAGGCGGATCAGGCGGTCGGTGACGTCGCCCGGCAGCGCGACGCGCTGCGCCGACAGATAGAGGCTATCCTCGATGTCGCCGCCGCGATGCACCAGCTCGCGCCGCTTGGCCTGCTCGATCTTCTTGGTGGAGAAATCGCCTTCGGCATCGCGGGTGATCAGGAGCTGATGGTCGAAATCGAGATCGAGCGCGATGCTCAAGAGCTGTGCCGGCTTGT
>JAWKVM010000016.1:0-10940 GCA_041398025.1 Alphaproteobacteria bacterium | reverse complement strand
AAATGCTGCTCGGGCTTGATCTCACCCCGCCTCAGCGGATCGTTCGGCGCCATCGGCGGCAGGAGACCGCCCGCCTCATCGTCATCCTGCGCGGGATCGTCCTGGCCTTCCTGATAGATCTTGAGGAAGCCGGGAAAGGTGATGGTCGAGCCGACCGCGCGAAAGCCGATTTTTTCGTCCGAAGAACTCAGTTCCGCGATGACCCGATCCAGCTTGGCGCTGGTCATCTGGCTTGCGAGCGTGCGCTTCCAGATGAGGTCGTAGAGGCGGCGCTGATCGTCATCCAGAAATTTGCCGATCTGGTCGGGCGTTCGCCCGAGGTCGGTCGGGCGGATCGCCTCATGCGCCTCCTGGGCGTTCTTGGTCTTGGTCTTGTAGGTTCTCGGCTGGTCGGGGAGATAGGGCGCGCCGTAGCTGGTCTTGATCTGGCTGCGGCAGGCGTTCAGGGCGTCGGATGACAGCTGCACGCTGTCCGTGCGCATATAGGTGATGAGGCCGACGGTTTCGCCGTCGAGCTTGATGCCTTCGAACAGCTTTTGTGCCGTTCTCATGGTGCGATCGGCACCGAAGCCGAGCTTTCTCGACGCCTCCTGCTGCAGGGTCGAGGTGGAAAAGGGCGGCGAGGGGTGACGCTGGGCCTGTTTTTTCTCGATGCTCTGGACCTTGAAGTCCTCGGCCTCGATCAGGGCGACGGCGCGCCTGGCGTCCGCTTCCCTGGCCAGCCCGAACTTGTCGAGCTTTGCACCATCGAGACGCGCGAGACGTGCCTCGAACTTGTCGCCCTTCGGCGTGGTGAACTCGGAAATGAGGCTCCAATATTCCTGAGGGACGAACGCCTCGATCTCGGTTTCACGCTCGCAGATCAGGCGGAGCGCGACGGACTGCACGCGCCCGGCGGAACGCGAGCCCTGAAGCTTCCGCCAGAGCACCGGTGAGAGGGTGAAGCCGACCAGATAGTCGAGCGCGCGCCTCGCCTGATAGGCGTCGATCAGCCCCTCGTCGAGGTCGCGCGGGTTGCGCATCGCCTCGAGCACGGCGTTCTTGGTGATCTCGTGGAAGACGACGCGTTTCACGTCGACATCCTTGATGGCGTTCTGCTCCTTCAGCGCCGACAGCAGATGCCAGGAGATGGCCTCGCCCTCGCGATCGGGGTCGGTGGCGAGATAGAGATGCCGGGCTTCCTTGATGGCTTTGGCGATGTCGGCGATCCGCTGCTTTTTGTCGGCAAGCGGCTCATAGATCATCCTGAAGTCTTCGTCGGGCAGGACGGAGCCGTCCTTTTCCGGCAGATCGCGCACGTGACCATAACTCGAGAGCACCTTGTAGTCGGCGCCCAGATATTTGTTGATGGTCTTGGCCTTGGTCGGTGATTCGACGACGACGACGTCCATGACGATAAGACGATCCTGCCCTGGTTAACCTTCAAAACGACCGGATCCGGGATGGGTCACGCCACCGCCGGCCAGCCGTTCGACAAACATCTCTCATATGTTTTCGGATCACGAAGATGCAAGCGAAACCCGATTGCCGGGGTGACGTTGGATGCGGCCCTCCAGTTCCAGCTCAAACAGAGCATGCTGCATTTCGGAGCTGTGTGCATGACATTGACGGATCAGTTCGTCAACCAGCAGTGGCTCGGTTCCAAGGCGCTCGCAGATCCTGTCCTGCAGCCTGCCGGTCTGTGGTCCGGGCAGGGCTTCGGCGGGCGGGGTGGCTTTGGGAGCGAGTTCGAGACCGACCTGACGCCGAGCCTCGCCGCCGCTATCCGGGCTTGTGATCGGCATTTCACGGGGAGTAGAGCGCCTTGGTGCGGCTGACGTCGCGGCGCCGAGCGCTTCGCGGACGTCATCGGCCGTTTCGATCAGCACGGCGCCCTCGCGCAGGAGCTGGTTGGTGCCGCGATGTCGCGGGTCGAGCGGGCTCCCAGGCACGGCCATGACCTCCCGGTTCTGCTCGATCGCCATGCGTGCGGTGATCAGAGAGCCGGATTTCGGCGCGGCCTCGACCACGATGACGCCGCTGCTGAGGCCGGAGATCAGACGGTTGCGTCTTGGAAAATGGCGCGCCTGCGGCTCGCTGCCGAGCGGCCGTTCCGACACCACCGCACCGGTTCCGGCGATGATCTCCATGAGGTCGGCATTATCGGCGGGGTAGGCGATGTCGACACCCGACGCGATCACCGCGACCGTGCGCCCGCCGACCTCGACCACCCCTTGATGCGCGGCGGTATCGATGCCGCGGGCGAGCCCGGACACGACGGCGAGGCCGCCTTTCGCCAGATCTTTGGCCAGGGTCATGGCGAGAAGCCGGCCATTGGCACTGGCATTGCGCGCGCCGACGATCGCCACCGTGCGCTCCTGCAGGCATGCCGGATCGCCGCGAATGGTCAGCAGCGGCGGCGGATCGTGGATTTCGCCGAGCAGACGGGGATAGTCGGGTTCGCCATGGGCGATCAGTCGCGCGCCGAGAGCGGTAGCGCCGTCGAGCTCGGCCTCCGCCTGCTCGCGCCGGCAGCGCCGGCGTTCGCGCCCGTCGGTTTCTGCCGAAATGCGCGGCAGTTCTTCGAAGGCGCGCCGCGCGCTGCCGAAACGATGCAGCAGCCGGTAGAAGGTTTTCGGACCGACGCCGTCCGACCGGGCGAGCTGCAGCCAGTCGAGACGTTCGGTCAGGGTCAGGGACTTCGCCATGACTGCAATGTACAGGCCTATCGTTAATATTCAATTAAGGGTTGTGTGATAGGTCAGGTTTTCTCAGCAGGCGGTGATTTGCCGAAGGACAGTTTGGATTCCTCACCTGCAAGCAGGCGGCGGAGATTGGCCTGGTGCTTGACGATGATGATCAGGGCGATGAGGAGGTAGAGCTCGGCGGCCTGGACCTGTCCGAGGGCGTAGGCGATCGGCGCCGCCGCGACGGCTGCGAGCACGGAGCCGAGCGAGACGTAGCGGGTGAGCGTGACGGCGACAAAGAAAACGGCGAGCGCCAGGAGACCGGCGATCGGGGTCATGGTCAGGACCACGCCTGCAGCGGTGGCGACACCTTTGCCACCGTTGAATTTGAGCCAGATGGGAAAGCAGTGCCCGACCACGGCGCCAAGACCGGCGACGACGGCCATGTCGGGACCGAAGAACGAGCCGCCGATCCAGACGGGAAGGGCGCCTTTCAGGGCATCGAGGACCAGCGTCGCCAGCGCCAGCCCCTTGCGCCCCGTGCGCAGCACATTGGTGGCACCGATATTGCCGGAGCCGATGGCGCGCAGATCGCCGGCGCCGGTGAGCCGGGTGAGGAGAAGACCGAAAGGGATCGATCCGATGAGATAGCTGAGCAGGAAGCCGAAGACGAAGGGCCACCAGAAAGCCGGGCCGCCTAGGGGGTCGATCATGAGCGCGCCGTCATGCTGAGGGTTTTTCTTGAGTGTTCCATAGCACGAGAGGCCGGAGATCAGAACGCTTGGGCGAGGCATCGGCCTTCTAGGGCCGTTCCTCGGTCGGCAGGCAGAACGCCGAAGAGCCTATGGATAGCCCACGCCGGCGATCCGGTCATGCGTCAAGGTGTCGAGCCTCCGAAGATGGTCCGACCGTCGACGATCGTGCGCACGACCCTGCCTTGGGTGAGGCGACCTTCGAACGGTGTGTTCTTGGAGAGGCTGATCAGGTCCTCGGGATCGATGCGCCAGGGGGTTTCCGGATCGAACAGAATGATATCGGCCGCCGCCCCTTTCCTGAGCCGTCCGGCTTCGAGCCCGAGAATGTCGGCTGGGGTTCGCGTCACTTTGTCCAGGAGGTCGAGCAGGGGCAGGGTGCCGTCGTGAACCAGACCGAGAGCGACCGGCAGCAGCGTTTCCAGGCCGACCACGCCGAATTCTGCCTGGGCGAAGGGCAGGCGCTTGGAGTCCTGGTCCTGCGGGCAATGATCGCTGGCGATGACGTCGATCGTGCCGTCGACCAGTCCCGCGACGACGGCGATCCGGTCGGCTTCGCTGCGCAGCGGCGGTTTGATCTTGGCGAACGTCCGATAGCCCTCGACCGAAAGCTCGTTCAGCGTGAGATGGGCGGGCGTGGTATCCGCCGTGATCGCGAGGCCCCTCGCCTTGGCCCGCCTGATCACCTCGACCGCGGCTGCGGTCGAGATCGGCCCCAGATGCAGAGCGCAGCCCGTCGCGTCGGCAAGGCGGATGTCGCGCTCGACCATGATCACCTCGGCTTCCAGGGGGATGCCCGCAAGGCCGAGCCTGGTCGCCACTTCACCGTCGTTCATGAGCCCATTGCGGGTCAGCGACGGCTCTTCCGGATATTGGATGATGCGGCCGCCGATCGCGCTGACATAGGCCATGGCGCGGCGCATCACCAAGCTGTCCGCCACCGGGCGGTGACCGTCGGTGAAGCCGACGGCACCAGCCTGGCGCAGCAAGGCCATCTCCGCCAGATGCTCGCCGGCGCAGCACTGGGTGACGGCGCCGTAAGGGTAGACCTTGACGCGTTTTTGCTGGCGCGCGCGTCTCGCGATGAACTCGACCATCGCCGGATCGTCGATCGCCGGCTCGGTATTGGGCAGGCAGGCGAGGCTGGTCACGCCACCCGCGGCGGCCGCGGCCGTGCCGCTTTCGAAGGTCTCCTTGTGTTCGGCGCCCGGCTCGCCGAAGGTCACGCGCATGTCGACCAGCCCCGGCGCCAGGCAGAGACCGCGGGCGTCGATGATCTCGGCATCGATGCTGGCACCATCGATCGAGAGATGCTCCCCGAAGCCAGCGATCCTGCCGCCGGCGATCAGGAGGTCGCCGATCTGGTCCAGGCGCTCGGCCGGGTCGAGCAGGCGGGCCTGCTTGATCAGCGTGAGACGGCTCATGCAGCGGCTTTCAGATGCCGGGTCAAGGTTTCGAGGCACGCCATGCGCACGGCGACGCCAAGCTCCACCTGGTCGAGAATGGCGCTCCGATGGATGTCGTCGGCTACCGTGCCGTCGATTTCGACCCCCCGATTCATCGGCCCCGGATGCATGATCAGCGCATCCGGCTTCGCCTTGGCGAGCTTGTCGTAGGTCAGGCCGAACAGGTGGAAATATTCACGCACCGACGGCACGAAGCTACCCTGCATGCGCTCGGTCTGCAGCCTGAGCATCATGACGATATCGGCGTCGGCAAGGCCGCTCGCCATGTCGCTGCAGACCTCGACGCCATAAGCCTGGATCGCCGAGGGCAAAAGGGTTTTCGGGGCCACCACCCTGATCCGAGCCCCCATCGCGCTTAGCAGCAGAATGTTCGAGCGCGCCACCCGGCTATGGAGAATATCGCCGCAGATCGCCACCAGCAGGCCTTCGATCCGGCCGCGCCGTCGACGGATGGTAAGCGCGTCCAGCAACGCCTGAGTCGGATGCTCGTGGCTGCCGTCGCCGGCATTGATCACGGCGCAGTTGACATGCCGTGCCAGAAGGGCGACCGCACCGCTGTCGTGATGGCGCGCGACCAGCACGTCGGGATGCATGGCGTTCAGGGTCATCGCCGTATCGATGAGCGTCTCGCCCTTCTTGATCGACGAGCTGCTGATCGACATGTTGACCACGTCGGCACCGAGGCGCTTGCCGGCGAGCTCGAACGACGTGCGCGTGCGCGTGGAACTCTCGAAGAACAGGTTGATCTGGGTGAGGCCGCGCATGCGGTCGAGCTTCTTGTTGGCCTGCCTGCCGTGATCGACAAACTCGTCCGCACGATCCAGCAGCAACTGGATTTCATGCGGCGACAGCCCTTCGATACCGAGCAGATGTCGCTTGGAAAAGAGGGGGGAAAGCTCATGGACGGCCATGAGCCCGATATATGCGCTGTAATCGTCTCGGTTGCAAGATGTATCGCGCGACCGTGGCGGCCATGCGGCGGCCGGTGGATTTTCCTCACAAACCCCGGCATTATCGGCTATCAAGGCTATAGGGACGATTGTGGAGGCTTGGGGACAATCTGATTTAATGGCCGAAGGATACGATTTTATCGTGATCGGCGCCGGCTCCGCGGGATGCGCGCTCGCCAACCGCTTGACTGAAGATCCAGCCCATCGCGTTCTGCTCCTGGAGGCCGGCGGCCGCGACACCAATCCCTGGCTGCATATCCCCGTCGGTTACTATCGCACCATCTTCAATGACAAGCTCAATTGGGGCTACCAGACCGAGCCCGAGCCCGAGCTCGACGGCCGGCAGATCGCCTGGCCGCGCGGCCGGGTGCTCGGCGGATCGAGCGCGATCAACGGGTTGGTCTACATCCGCGGCCAGCGTGAGGATTTCCAGCTGTGGCGACAGATGGGTAATTCCGGCTGGGGCTGGGATGACGTCCTCCCTTTTTTCAAGAAGGCGGAGGATCAGGAGCGCGGCGCCAACGCGCTGCACGGCGAGGGCGGCCCGCTTGGCGTGTCGGACCTGAAGCAGACGCACGAGATCATCGAGGCCTATGTCAATGCCTGCGACGAGCTGGGTATCCCGCGCACCGCCGATTTCAACGGGGAGGAGCAGGAGGGTGTGGGCTATTTCCAGCTCACCACCAGGAACGGCTTTCGCTGTTCCAGCGCCGTGGCCTATCTGCATCCGATCAAGTACCGGCCCAATCTCGACGTGGTGACCAACGCTCTGGTCTCGCGCATCGTGGTCGAGAACAGGCGGGCGACCGGCGTGATGTACTGGCGGGACGGCCAGCTGATGCGCGCCGATGCCCTGGGCGAGGTGGTCCTCTCGGCAGGTGCCATAGGCTCGCCCCAGATCCTGCAGCTCTCCGGCATCGGGCCGGGCGATCATCTGAACGAGCTCGACATCAAGGTGGTCCATGATCTGAAGGGCGTCGGCGCCAATCTGCAGGATCATTTCCAGGCGCGCTCGCTCTATCGCTGCACCAAGCCAATCACCTTGAACGACCGTGTGCGCAGCCCCTGGCAGAAAATGCTGATGGGCCTGGAATGGCTGATCAAGCGCACCGGCCCCTTGACCATCGGGGCCGGGCAGGGCGGCATCTTCGCGAGGACCAGGCCGGAGCTCGCCACGCCCGACGTGCAGTTCCACCTGATCCTGTTCAGCGCGGACAAGCCGGGCGAGCCGCTGCACAACTTTTCAGGGTTCACCGCCTCGGTCTGCCAGCTTCGCCCGGAAAGCCGGGGCTCGGTGATGGTCGCGACGCGTGACCCCGCGGATCATCCGAAGATCCACGCGAACTACCTTTCCGCCGTGACCGATCAGCAATGCATGGTGGACGGGCTGAAGCTCGCCCGGCGCCTCGCCGAGACGGCGGCCATGCAGCCGCTGATCGCCGAGGAGATCGAACCCGGTCCCGAGGTCGCCAGCGACGACGATTTTCTGGCCTATGCGCGCCGGCGCGGCGGCACGATCTTCCATCCGACCAGCACCTGCATGATGGGGCCGGAGACCAACCCGATGGCCGTCGTCGACTCCAAGTTGCGTGTGCACGGCATCGAGGGGTTGCGGGTCGCCGATGCCTCGATTATGCCGACCGTGATTTCCGGCAACACCAACGCCGCCTGCATCATGATCGGCGAGAAGCTGGCCGACATGATCGTCAGGGAACGCCGCGCGAGCGCGGCCGCCGCTTTGCGCAAGAAGGTCTCGAATCGATGACGCCTGCCCTGATCATCCATGCCCTCGCCGCGGTTATCTGGGTCGGCGGCATGTTCTTTGCCTATATGATCCTGCGTCCGGCCGTGCAGGAATGGGAGGCGCTGGAGCGCCTGAAGCTCTGGCAAGGCGTGTTCAGGCGCTTTTTTCCATGGGTGTGGCTATGCGTGCTCGGCCTGCTCGCGACCGGCTATTTCATGCTCTTTTTCGGTTTCGGCGGCTTTTCAGGGGCGGGCCTGCATGTCCACATCATGCATCTTACCGGCTGGATCATGGTGGCGCTTTTCCTGTATCTGTTCCACGTCCCCTGGCTTGCCTTCAAACGCGCGGTCGACCGGCAGGATCTCGCAGTCGCGGCGGCACGGCTCGGCATCATCCGGAAGATCGTCGGGACGAACCTCGCCCTTGGCCTGCTGACCGCGGCGATCGGCGCGAGCGGACGCTACTGGGGCTGACCGCGACGGCGGTCTGCGCCGACTGGTCGGCGACGCTTCAGGCCCGGTGCCGGCGCATGTCCTCGATGAAGTCGAAGGCGTCGATCCGGCCCGGCTGCCAGCGCGGCGTGTCCGGCTTCACCTCCTTCAAGATGTCGAGGCCCATCGAGCACTGGCCGGTCGGCAACAGACGAAACGTTCCCGAGGGCTGAGCAAGGCGGCGAATGCGCAGCGCATTGATGTCGACCACGTCGCGCTCGGCATCCTCGTCGGAAAGGGTGCCGAACTCGTCATCGACCACGAAGTCGATGCCGTGGCGTTCGGCTTCCCGCTTCAACAGCACCAGATCCGCGAAGGTGCGCCGCCGATCGCCGACCGGTCCGCCGATCTCCTCCTTGCCGACCTCGCTGAGCACGGTCACGACCCAGTGCTCGATGCCGAGGTCCCTGGCAAGCGCCGGCATGCCGAGCAGGCGTTCATGCCGGTTCGGCATCAGGATCGAGGCGAGCGTCAGCATGGGACGAAGCGATGAGGCGGCGGCGAGATGAAGGCCGCGCATTGCGTCTTCGAAGGCTCCGACCTTGCCGCGCGCCTTGTCATGGGTGACGGGATCGGCGGAGTCGATGCTGACCGCGATCTTCGCAGGCTGCAGTGCTGCGAGTTCGTCGACCCAGCGCTCGAGAAATGTGCCGTTGGTCACCAGGCTGGTCGGAATGCCGAGCCGTTTGCCGGCTTCCAGAATGGCGCGCGTATAGGCGAAGGACTCGGGCAGCAGCGGCTCGTAGCCCTGAAGGCAGATCGCGCCGACCGGTTCGCGCGCAGCGACCTGCTCGATGAAGGCGACGTAATCGGCCGGCGAAAGGTCGAGGGCGCGTGCGGCTTCGTTGCGGCGGTCGATGTAGCAAAACGGACAGTGGAGATTGCAACCGTTGGGTGCAGGAGTAATGAAGGTGAGGATGGAGTGTGCAACGGCGTCGGAAAGATGGCTGGGAAGGGCAGCGAGATAGCTCATGCTGTTAGCGACTCCAACAGTCCGGTGCGGCCCCTCCGGCGATTATTGTTTCTGGCAATCGCGTGAGTGGAAATTCAACCTATCGTAAATTTCCAAGCGAATGGACACATAGCCGCTGTATGGTCAATTGCGGTTAACCATATTGAACTGGGATTGGCAAGAGGAAAGGGTGTAGAATTTTCCTCTGATTTTTCAGTTTGTTAGCATGTGCAGCATGCGCGCGTCACAAGGCGATCGCCCGAGCGGCGCTGCCAAACGTTTTAATTGATTATCTCAGTCCCCTGGTGAGCGATGGATCCGCATGAATTCGGGTAGTCGAATGACCCGAAATCCCCGAATGCCCAGATAAGCGGTTGCAATCGCCCAATCGTCGGGATGGTGGCCAGCCTTGCTTGCGCGCACCTTCATCAGTCGATGTCGAGCCGCCCAATAGACGAGGCTCATGGCCTGGTCGTAGTGTTCGCCAGGCGAGGTCAGCTCGCTGGACCGGCTCGCCATCCTGAGCGGCGTGTCATCGCGCACATCTCGGGTCAGAGCATGGGCGAAATATCGGACGGGATTGCGGGTGCTGCCAACGCCGTTGCCCAGGCGATTCACGAGCACCGTCAGGGTGGCATCGGAAATTTCCTTCAGGTCGTTGCCGTAGAGCTCACGGAGTTCGCGCAATTGCGACCACCGACTCGGAATCATGCTCGGCAGGATATTCTCCGCGGTCACCCCGATGTCGCGCATGCGGATTTTGCCGACGCGTTGATCCTCATCCGCGTAGAGATGTTCAAATTCTTCCTTGCGCAGATTTTGGATGACCACGACCGTGCGTTCGCAAAGCCATTTCCATCGCTTTTCCCGGTGACCCTCCTCCGGAATCGTGATGGAGCGGAGAAAGGCGTCGTGGATGCCGGAACGCTGTGCGTCCTTCTGATGGTCCGCTGCGCCCGCTGCATCATCGATGTCGTCTTCAGAATCGAACGAGGCGAAGGCGCGGAATTGCGTCTTCAGCATCTCGAAATTGTAGAAATCCCGCCACGCATTGTCGTCCTCGACCTGACGGCGGCCGATGTCGACGACCCAGATGAAGGCCGTTTCGTTGTTGCCAGTCGTCTCGTAGAGGAAGTTCATATAGTGCCAGAACAGCCTGATCGTTTCCGATGGCGTCGGGCCGATCGCCGAGTTGTGACGGCTGAGCGTGATGAGGGCATCGATGTCCTTGTAGAGGTCAGCGAGCTCATCCCATTCTTTGCCGGCAGAGAGATGTCGTTCGTGGGCTGCCCGCTCCGGCAGGAGCAGACCGGTGCGCAACTGCTCGCTGCCTTCCGGATACATCGCATCAGCCAGCCGATCGCAGAGCACCCGACAATTCTCGCAGGGGAACGGCGCGTAGCCGTCGGGGGTCAGGACCCAGTCGCCTTCCTTGATGCCCACGAACTTCCAGCGGCCGAGAAAGAGCGACATCAGGGACTTGGCGTCGTCCCTGCTGATGCGCACCTTGCCGGTGAGCTTGGGATGGAGGCTCTTGACTTCGTGGTCGCCGACCAGCCAGACGTCGCGCATGCGGCGGATGGAGTTGCGGTTCTTGCCGCCGTCCTGGCCGCCGTTCTCGACCCAGACCTTGTAGAATTCCCAGAGAAAGGCGCCTGGCGTCTCGGTGATGCACGCGGCGGTCGTGCCGTCGGCTTCGATGGCGTTCAGTGCCGACGTGATTTTCTCAAGCCGCGACAGTTGGGATGGCACGACCGCATCGCCCTCGATCGCACCACTTTCCCGCAGCTCGACCGACATGCACGCTGTCCCGAGTCAAGATGTAACGCATGTATCCTGGATTTAACATAGAAGTGCGTCAAACGCAATCTAGATTGTTTTTGCTGCGATGATGATACTGTAAATTGGCCGATTTCCTC
>JAWKVM010000015.1:0-234037 GCA_041398025.1 Alphaproteobacteria bacterium | reverse complement strand
CGTTCAGGACCCAGTTGGTGGTCCGGCCGATGGCGAAGCAGGAATAGATGATGACCAGGTCGAGGGCGGCGAGAAGCCAGGTCTCCTTGAGCCTGCGCCGAGGCTTGGTCTTGATTTTCGCGCTGGATGCGGCCGCTAGGTCCGTCAAGACTGATCAATCACCAAATCTGAGTTACGACATAGACCTCCCGAAGCTCGCGCACTTTGCTCAAATGAACTTGAGGTTGCAAGCCATTATCAACGGGACTCGTCTGTTTTTCTGCCACTGCAAGGTCGAAGCGTTAACCCAATGTTAGCGCTGCAGCATGTACAGACGGAGAACGCCCTTGCACCTGATTTTGTTCCCCGTGGTGGCCCAGGACACGCGGAGAATCAGGCGGCGCCTGCGGCGACCTCCTCGCGATACCAGCTATAGGCGTGGCGAAGGCCGTCTTCGAGGGCGATACGCGGGCGCCAGCCCATGGCGAACAGGCGGCTGACATCGAGCAGCTTTCTCGGCGTGCCGTCCGGGCGCTCGGCGTTGTAGACCAGCTCGCCCTCGAAGCCGACGATATCGCGGATCGTGGCGGCGAGCTCGGCGATCGAGAGATCCTCGCCTGAGCCGACATTGACGTGCAACTCGTCGCTGTAGGTCTTCACGAGATGGATGCAGGCATCGGCGAGGTCGTCCACATGGAGGAATTCGCGCTTCGGCCTGCCGCTGCCCCAGATCTCGACGCTGGCGGCGCCCTCGACCTTCGCCCGGTGCATCTTGGCGATCAGGGCCGGGGCGACGTGGCTGGACAGAAGGTCGAAATTGTCGCCGGGGCCGTAGAGATTGGTCGGCATGGCGCTGATGAAGTCGGCGCCATATTGGCGGCGGTAGGATGAGCAGAGCTTGATGCCGGCGATCTTGGCGATGGCGTACCACTGATTGGTCGGCTCGAGCTGGCCCTCCAGCAGAGATTCCTCCGGCATCGGCTGCGGCGCGAGCTTCGGATAGATGCAGCTCGAGCCGAGGAACAAAAGCTTCTCGACGCCGGCCTGGTACGCCCCGTGGATGGCGTTCACCTCGATCATCAGATTGTCGTAGAGGAAGCTTGCGGGCTCGCTGTCATTGGCGAGAATGCCGCCGACCTTGGCCGCGGCGATGATCGCGACATCCGGACGCTCGCGCATCAGCCAGGCTTCGGTCTGGTCCTGGCGGGTGAGATCGAGCTGGTCGCGCCCGGCGGTCAGGATCGCGCAGTTCTCGCGTTCGAGCCGCCGCACCAGCGCGCTGCCGACCATGCCGCGATGCCCCGCGACCCAGATTTTCTTGCCATCCAGCGGATAGATCACCTCGCCGTTCATCGGCTTTCCTCCACTCTTCCCGCCGCCGCAAACCCAAAGTCCAGCCAGTGACGCTGTCACCCGGGGGGGCGGCAGCCTTCTTTTTTCACGGCCACGAGATCGGCCTCGACCATCTCGCGGATCAGCTCGGGGAAGCTGGTCTGGTGCCGCCAGCCGAGCTTCTGCATGGCCTTGGTCGGATCGCCGAGCAGCAGGTCGACCTCGGTCGGGCGAAAATAGTTGGTGTCGACCGCTACCAGCGGCTGGCCGGTTTTACGGTCGATGCCGACCTCGTCCACGCCTTCGCCCTGCCAGCGGATCTCGCGGCCGACGCAGCGAAAGGCAAGCTCGATGAACTCGCGCACGGAATGGGTCTCGCCGGTGGCGAGCACGTAATCGTCGGGATCGTCCTGCTGCATGATGCGCCACATGCCTTCGACATAGTCGCGCGCATGGCCCCAGTCACGCTTGGCGTCGAGATTGCCGATATAGAGGCGCTTTTGCAGGCCGAGCTCGATCGCGGCCACGGCGCGGGTGATCTTCCTGGTGACGAAGGTCTCGCCTCTGAGCGGGCTCTCGTGATTGAACAGGATGCCGTTGGAGGCGTGGTAGCCATAGGCTTCGCGATAGTTGACCGTGATCCAGTAACCGTAGAGCTTGGCCACGGCGTAGGGGCTCCTCGGATAGAACGGCGTGGTCTCGCTTTGCGGCGTCTCCTGCACCTTGCCGTAAAGCTCCGAGGTGGACGCCTGATAGAAGCGCACGCTGTCGCCCATCTTCAGGATGCGGATCGCCTCCAGCAGGCGAAGGGTACCGATGCCGTCGGCGTTCGCCGTGTATTCCGCGGTCTCGAAGCTCACCAGCACGTGGCTCTGCGCGGCGAGATTGTAGATCTCGGTCGGCCGGATCTCCTGCACCAGGCGGATCAGGTTGGTGGCGTCGGTGAGATCGCCGTGATGCAGAAAGAACCGCGTGTCCTGCTCGTGCGGATCGACATAGAGCTGATCCACCCGGCCGGTGTTGAAGGAGGAGGAACGGCGCTTGACGCCGTGCACGACATAGCCCTTCTCCAGCAGAAGGCGCGCGAGATAGGCGCCGTCCTGGCCGGTGACACCGGTAATCAACGCAACCTTGTCGGTCATGAAACGCCTCGGTCGATGGAACGACGTCGGCCGGGCCGACGCCAATTCGCCAATAGATCGTAAGTCACATATCCAATTGCGCGTATAGGTGTACAATACCCCGCCGCCTCGCAGCAAGGCCGCGTGGCGCTGCATGCCTGGATTTTTCCGGGAAAGGGGCGTGGCTCGGCTGGCGTGTTTCTGCAATGCCGCGGTCAGATCTGGCCATTCCCATGCCCAGGCTCGATACTGATCGCGCATCTCGGGCCGGCGCAAGGCCGGTCCACCTGAACACCATGGTCCCGCCGCCGCGGCGCTGGGGACGATTTCGAGGCATCGCCGATGGCGCACAGGGATCAAGCGCGGCCCGATCGAACCGCTTCAGGCATCGGATGCATTCTGGCGTCGGTCCTGACCATGGCGTTCGCCGACGCCCTGGTGAAGCTGGTCAGCGCCGATCTGACCCTCTGGCAGGTCTTCGTCGTCCGATCGTTGATCGCCCTGCCGATCATCGCGGCGTTGCTGGTCGCAAGCGGCGTCGGTCTCGGCCTGCGCGCGCCGGGATGGGCGCTGCTGCGCAGCGCTCTCCTCGTACTGACATGGGTCGCCTTTTATGCCTCCCTGCCGGTGCTCAGCCTGTCGGTGGCGGCGGTCGCCGTCTACACCAACCCGATCATGATCGCCCTGCTGTCCGCAGCACTGATCGGCGAGCCGGTGAGTGGGCGCCAGTGGGGCGGTGTCCTGCTCGGCTTTCTCGGGGTGGTCGCGATCCTGCGGCCCGGCACCGATGCCTTCTCCTGGTTCACCCTGCTGCCGCTGCTCGCCGCCGCCTGCTACGCGCTTGCGATGGTGCTCACCCGCAGCAAATGCCAGGCAGAAGCGCCGCTTTCGCTGGCGCTCACGCTGCACGCCGCGTTCGTCGTCACCGGCCTGATCGCGACCGTCCTGCTCGCCTCGATCGGCCTCGGCGAGGGCACCAAGGCCGTCTTTCCGTTCCTGCTCGGGGACTGGGCGCCGATGGATCTGCGCGCCTTGGGCTTGATGGCCATCCTCGGCGTGCTCTCGGCCGGCTACATGGTGGGCGTGGCGCGCGCCTATCAGATCGCGTCGCCGTCGATCATCGCGACCTTCGACTATGCCTACCTGGTTTCGGCGGCGCTCTGGGGGTTCGTGTTCTTCGCGGAGCAACCCGATCTCCTGACCATGGGCGGCATGATCCTGATCACGCTCGCCGGCCTGTTGGTGTCCGTGGGCGCTCGGCGGAAAGCGCCGGCGGTCAAGGAGGCTGCGGCCTGAGCCATCGGCTCGCGCGCAGCAAAGGCGGCATGCTATGGTCGATGCGCCATGTCGCCTGGAGGCACCATGCTCACGCCCGCATCGGACTATCGAGAGGTTATCGCCGGCTTTCGCTGGGACATCCCCGAACGCTTCAACATCGCTTCCGCCGTCTGCGACCGCTGGGCCGACGGCACGCACCGCCTCGCCCTGGCCGAGCAGCGGGCCGCTGCAGGCCTGACTTGTCATAGCTTCGACGATCTCAAGAGGGACTCCAACCGCCTGGCCAACCTCCTGCGCGCCCGCGGCGTTCGCGCCGGCCACCGCGTGGCCATTCTGCTCGGGCAGCGGGTGGAGACGCTGCTCGGCCATCTCGCCGCGTGGAAGCTGGGCGCGATCACCGTGCCGCTGTTCCCCCTGTTCGGCCCGGAGGCGCTGGCCTTTCGCCTCGGCGATTCGGGCGCCAGCCTGCTGATCACCGATCCGGCCGGCGCCGAGAAGATCGACGCGATCCGCGACGCCTTGGGGGATCTCAAGCTCGTCATCTCGACCGAGCCGACGGCGGGCGCAATCACCCTGGGACCGGCATTGGAGAAGGCGTCCGACGCCTGCGAGGTCCAGTCCACGCTGCCTGACGATCCGGCCATCATCATCTACACCTCGGGGACCACCGGGCCGCCCAAGGGCGCGCTGCATGCCCATCGCGTGCTGCTCGGCCATCTGCCGGGCGTGCAGTGGCCGCATGATTTCTTTCCGAAGCCGGGCGATCGTTTCTGGACGCCTGCGGACTGGGCCTGGATCGGCGGGCTGTTCGACGTGCTGATGCCCAGCCTCTATTTCGGCGTGCCGGTGGTGGCGAGCCGTGCGCAGAAATTTGACGCTGAAGCGGCGATCGATCTGATGGTCCGCCACGAGGTCAGGAACGTGTTCATGCCGCCGACCGCGCTCAGGCTGCTGCGACAATCCGAAGTCGAGGCTGGGCGCCTCGCCCTGCGCAGCCTGGCGAGCGGTGGGGAAAAACTGGGCGACGACGTGATCGAGTGGGGGCGCTCGACCTTCGGCCTGACCGTCAACGAGTTCTACGGCCAGACCGAGGCCAATCTGCTGGTGGGCAACAACGCCGGGGTGATGCCGCCCCGCTCCGGCAGCATGGGCCGCGCCATCCCCGGCCACGACGTCGCCATCGTCGATGCTGCAGGCCATGCCTGCCGAGCCGGCGAGCCCGGCGAGATCGCGGTGCGCAGGCCGGACCCCGTGATGTTTCTCGGCTACTGGAACAACGAAGCTGCCACGCGCGAAAAATTCCGCGGCGACTGGATGCTGACCGGCGATCTCGGTGTCGCCGACGAGGAGGGCTACATCACCTATCGAGGCCGCGCCGACGACATCATCAATTCAGCCGGCTACCGCATCGGCCCCGCCGAGATCGAGGATTGTTTGACCGGCCACCCCGCGGTTGCGCTCGCTGCCGCGATCGGCGTGCCGGACGATCTGCGCGGCGAGGTGGTCAAGGCCTGCCTCGTGCTGCGCCCGGGCTGCGAGCCCAGCGATGACTTGGCGGAGGAGATCAAGGGCTACGTCAAGACCAGGCTGGCGGCGCATGAGTATCCGCGCCAGGTCGAGTTTTTCGAGGAGCTGCCGCTGACCGCGACCGGCAAGGTGATGCGCCGCGCGCTGCGTGAGCGTGGGGCGTGACAGAAAGGGTGAAGGAGACGTCAAGTCGGTCGAGAAATGGTCGCTGTCGACCTGGCGACACCTGTCGGGATGGCGATGGTCGTTCGCCGGCCTTCGAGGGGCGCGTGATCAATCGAACGTCCGCCAGCCCGCATGGATGCGCGTCGCCGTGGTGATCCAGCAGAGCGTGCCGAACACCCAGGCAAGCACCGGGAACCAGGCAGGCAGCAGGCAGGCGAGCACGAAAAGACCGATGGTCTCGGTGCCCTCGGTCAGCCCGCCGAGATAATAAAGAGACTTCTGGCCGCGGATCTCCGTGCTGAGGCCATGCCGCTCCGCCATGATCGCGTAGGCCAGGAACGAGCATCCGGTGCCGATGAAGGCGAAGATCAAGAAGGCCGCGGGCAGAGCGTTCTGCAAAGGATCGGCGAGCGCGAAGGCGAATGGCACGCTGCTGTAGAAGATGAAATCGAGGCAGATATCGAGAAAGCCGCCGCGGTCGGTCTTCTCGGTGATCCTGGCGATCGCACCGTCGAGGCCGTCGGCGAGGCGATTGAGCAGGATCAGGAGAAGGCCGATGCCATAGGCTTCGAACGCGATCGCCGGAATCGCGGCGAGGCCGACGACGAAGCCCCCGAGCGTCACGCCATCGGCCGTCCACCCCGCCCGCTTCGCCATCTCCGCCAGACGGGCCAGCGGCGGATCGATGATCGGCCTCATTCTGACATCGAGCATGGTCGGATCTTCGGCGCCGGAGGTTCGGGTGTCAGCTTTCCTTGCCGCCGGCGCGCCGTTCGGGCCGCTCGCCGTCATCGCCGGCATGATCGACCAGGCGAACCGGTGCCTTGCCCTCCGGAGCGGCTGTCGCCGCGGCCGGTGCCAGGTCCTCGGCGTCCGCCATCGTCGCCGCTGCCGCCAGCCTGCTGGCCGTGACGATGCCGATCGGCAGGCTGACGAGATAGATGAACGCGACGGTCAGCAGCGTCCACCAGGGCACGTTGACCAGTGCCGTGATGATCGCGCCGATGCCGACCAGCACCGGCAGCATGTATTCCGGACTGACCCGCGTGGTGATCATCTTGATCGAGAAGGTCTTGACCGTGCTCACCATCATCAGGGCGACGGCGACCATGGTCACCGCGTTCAGCGCCCAGGCCGAGGGCCAGTCCTGGCCGAGCGCGAAGGTGAGCATCATCGGCACCAGCACCACGCCGGCCGCGGCGGGCGCCGGCATGCCGGTGAAGAAGCGCGCCATCCAGGGCGGACGGTCCGGGTCTTCGAGCTCGCTGTTGAAGCGCGCCAGGCGTAGGGCGGCGCAGATCACGTAGAACAGCGCGATCGCCCAGCCCAGGCCTTTCACCTCGTGCAGCGACCAGAGATAGATCAGGAAAGCTGGCGCCACGCCGAAGCTCAGGAAGTCCGCGAGGCTGTCGAGCTCGGCGCCGAGCTTGGAGGTAATCTTCAAGAGCCTGGCCGAGCGGCCGTCGAGACCGTCGAACACCGCCGCCAGAATGATCATGATGACGGCGGTCTGATTATGGCCGTCCAGCCCGTAGCGGATCGCGGACAGGCCGAAGCAGATGCTGGCGACGGTGAAGGCGTTGGGCACCAGATGGATCAGCGGCCGCGCCTGCAGACGCCGGCGCCGTTTCCAGCGTTCCCGCCGTTTCATCCGGTCCGTCAACTTCGCCTCCAGCCGCTTGGCGCCTCGTTGCGCCGTCCATCCGCAAAGACGGTTTCACCTCCGATCGCCCTTTGACCTTTGATCACCAGCGGCGTGACGCCATCCGGCAGATAGACGTCGCAGCGGCTGCCGAACCGGATCAGACCGACACGCTCGCCCGCATGGAGCTGGTCGCCTTCCTTGACGAAGCCGACGATGCGGCGCGCCACCAGGCCGGCGATCTGCACCAGGCCATAGACCTCGCCCTCCGCCGTCTCGATCCTGAAGCTCTGGCGCTCGTTCTCCTCCGAGGCCTTGTCGAGGGCCGCGTTCAGGAATTTGCCGGGATGATAGGCGAGCCTGGTGATCACCCCCGGCACCGGCGTGCGGTTCACATGGACGTCGAACACGTTCAGGAACACGCTGATGCAGGTGCGCTCCTCGTCGCCCAGCTCCATCTCCGGCGGCGGCCGTCGCCGGGTGATCATCTGGATTTCGCCATCCGCCGGGCTGACCACGATGCCCGGCCCTTCCGGCGTCACCCGAGGCGGATCGCGAAAGAAATACACCATCCAGGCGGTGATCAGCAGGCCAAGCGCCAGCAGCCACGCGTCCACGATGCCGAGGAGAAGGCTGACGATCAGAGCGGCGCCGATGAACGGCCAGCCCTTCGGGTGGATGGGAACGAGGACGCCTTTCAGATGCTCAGGCATGGTTCTTGATCAATGTCTTTCCGTCCCCGGCCGCCGGATGACGGCCGGTGCTTGCCCGATAACAGGCGTCGATCAGCGATGCCCACAAGATCGGCAGCCAGCCTTCAATGTCAAGAACGGAGGAGGGGGCGGCCTATCCCTTGCCTCGGGGGGATGGCCTGAGGATCGCGTCCCCGCGGGCCGGCGCCGTGGGCGGCCGGTCGAAAGATCGCTGGCTGTTTACGAAATCTCCATCTTTTTGCTGTTGACTTGGAAATCAGTCTGGCATGAGCGTGATGGCGTGCAGGGACGGAACATGATCACAACTTATTACCAATGACACCGGCGGCTGCACTGAGCGTCGAAGCGCTCACCTGCCGTTATGGCGACGTGGTGGCGCTGGATGGCGTGTCGATGGTCCTGGCGCCCGGCGAAATTCTCGGGGTCACCGGCGCGCCGGGTGCGGGCACGTCGACGCTGATCAAGGCGATCGTCATGCTGGTGGCACCCCAGGGTGGCCGCGTGCTGATCATGGGCAAACCCCACGATCTCGCCAGCAGCCGTTCCCATATCGCCTATCTGCCCGAGACCATTCGCCCGCCCGGCCATCTCGCCGGCCATGACTTCATCGCCATGGCAAGCACCGTGCAGTCCGGCACGGGCGAGGACGTCGACATCAAGAGTCTCGCGGGGGATCTGGCCTTCGACCCGGCTCTGCTCGCCTACCCCATCCGGCGATATGCCAAGGAGGACGTACAGAAACTCGGTCTGATCGCCGCGTTCTCCACCGGTCGACCCATCCTCCTGCTCGACCGTCCCATGCTCGATCTGGAACCTTCGGCGTGCGCAGGCTTGCGTCATCGTCTGAAGACCCATGCGGCGAAGGGCGGTGCCGTCCTCATCGGCTCCCACGCCATCGAAGATCATCAGAACGTGGCCGACCGCCTGATCATGCTCAAAGACGGCAGTCTTTTCGATGCCGATATGATCGACGTCTTCAAGACCAGCGATGCTGCCGCCTAGGCGGCATGGCCGCCGCATGACTCGCATGCGCACACAAGCCGATGATGCTGAACGATCCGCAAGACCCGCGCCCGGCCCTGGTGCATGGCCGATGAAGCGATAGCGCCCGGCTAACGGTGGTCGGGCTGATCGACCAGCCAGGCGGCGCGGCGCAGATCGGGCCAGCCATAGGCGATCTCGCGTACCGCCGGATAGATCTTGCCGCGATAGGACAGCGGCTTGACCTGGCCGAGAAGCGACCCGCCGAGGCGCTCGTAGAAGCGCCGTCCCAGATGATTGCCTTCGAGGACCCAGACGGCGGCATTGATCCAGCGCTGCTGCATGAGCGTCTTGCCGGCATGGGTCAGCAGCGCCGTGCCAATACCGCAGCCCTGGGCCTCGGGCAGAACATAGAGTGCGTAGAATTCGCTCTGATAGCCCGGCAGCTGACCTCGGAGCGGGCCGACGGAAATGAAGCCGACGATCTCGTCATCGAGCTCGGCGACCAGGACCTCGCCCCCATCGCGCTGCCCGCACAGCACCCGCTGCCAGAAGCCTGTCCCCTGGTTCTGACCGAAGCCGATCAGAACCTCATGCGGAAGCAGGCCGAGATAGGCCGCCTGCCAGGATTGCCATTGAACCTGAGCAATGTCTTCGGCATCGCCGGTAAGCGCGCAACGAATCCTAAGTCCAGTCATGACCTGCTCACTCTCACGTCAAAGCTCTAGGGGTTCACCGGGAGCAGGCGTCGCCACCTCGCCCCGCTTGACCAACGATTTGAAAGTTCCGGGATCACCGGTCAGAAGATCGAACGTGCCCCAATGAATGGGGATGATGGTTTCCAGATCGAGAAACTCATTGCAGGCGATCGCCGCCGTTTCCGGCCCCATGGTGAAACGGTCGCCGATCGGGATCAGCCCGACCTTGGGCTGATGCAGGCGCTGGATCAGCGCCATGTCGGAAAAGATCTCGGTATCGCCGGCATGATACACGGTCTTTTCGGACGACTTGATCACGACACCCGCAGGATCACCCATGGTGATCGGCTTGCCGTCCTCGACGATGGCGGAGCTGTGCAGCGCATTGACCATCGTGATGGTCAGGCCATTGTGGCCGATCGTACCGCCGATGTTCATCGGATCGGTGTGCTCGACACCGCGCGCGCCCAGATAAGCGCAGATTTCGAACATCGCGATGACAGTCGCACCGAAGGCCTTGGCCAAACGTTCCGTGTCACCGAGATGATCGGAATGTCCATGGGTGACGATGATCGCGTCGACCTTGGCGAGGCCACGTTCGAAGTCGGCCGGAAATTTGGCGTTGCCCGTGAAAAACGGATCGATCAGAACGCTCTTGCCGTCGATGGCGAGATGACAAGCAGAGTGCCCAAGCCAAGTGAGCTTCATCTTTGGTCCTTCAACCTTCCTCTGAAGCAGCCCCTTTGAAACGGGAGGCGATCCTAGCGACTTCCGAAGAGGTCGGCTATGGCTGGAAGAGCAGGAATCGACACATTCGTAAAAGTTGTGGCATTTCAGCCAACGGGCTGTGCCCTGGAGCAAGGCCGGGTCTATAACCTTCTGATACGCAAGCTTAATTTTTACCTATTCAATGGTGTAAATTTACGACATGAGTTGTCTCCTGCCTGACGATCGGGCATGGACGCCAGGCGTGATGACGACGGAAATGGGGCGATCTCCTTGATCATCCGCGAGGCCATCGAACATGCCGCCAACTGTCTGAAAAAGGCAGGGGTCGAGGATGCCAGGCGAGATGCCTGGCTGCTGCTCGCCCATGTCCGAAGACAGGATCGCGTGACACTGCTGGCGCATGCGACGGACGATCTCGGCGACGGCGATCGGCAGTCGTTCGAGCGGCTCGTGGCACGGCGTCGGGCGCGGGAGCCGGTTGCGCAGATCGTCGGAAGGAAGGAATTTTGGAGCCTGGATTTCTTGGTGACCTCCGATGTGCTGTGTCCGCGCGCGGATTCCGAAACCCTGATCGAAGCCGCGCTGGCGGACATCGCCAGACGATTCGAGCCGAGCTGCTGGCCCGGGCGCATTCTCGACCTGGGGACGGGATCGGGCTGCCTTCTGCTAGCACTGCTCAGCGAATGCCGAGTGGCGCGGGGCGTCGGTGTCGATGTCAGCATGGCCGCCCTGTCGGTCGCCCGGTCGAACGGCGAGCGCCTCGGCCTGGCGGGCAGGGTGCACTGGCTCTGCGCCGACTGGGGGACGGCGCTTTCCGCCGAAGGCTTCGATCTCATCGTCGCCAACCCACCCTACATAGCCGAGGGTGACGCCAGCATCCTCGCGCCGGAAATCAGGAGGTACGAACCCGCAGGAGCGCTGTTCGCCGGTGTCGAGGGGCTCGATGCCTACAAGACCCTGGCAGCGGATTTACGTCGCCTTCTCCGGCCTGGAGGCGTTGCCTGCGTGGAAGTGGGCGCAGCGCAGGCGGATGCGGTCGAGGCCTTGCTGATGCAGGGCGGGCTCGAGCGTCGAGGCCGGAGAACGGATCTCGCCGGCATCGAGCGTTGCGTGACCGTCGAACGCCTTTGACCTGACGCCGACCCGAAGCCGGCGTCATCGCGATGATGAGATGGCATTCCGATAGCGCTGGAGTTCGGCGATCTGCTCTCCGGTTTCGGTGAGATAATCCTTGATATCCTTCGTCTTGATCGCGCGCTGCGTTGCCACCTCGAAATCTTCCGCATAGTCGCCGCCTTGCATTGCGGAACCGAAGCGTTCGCGCAGGGCCCGGAGCTTGTCGGGGGCATTTTCCTTCGCACGGGCCAAGGCCAGCCAGAGCACGAGCTCCCGATCGTCCTGTGCAAGCGGCGAGGCCGGGTCGACCGCGGCAAAATAGGATTCCACGGCGGCGGCGAGACGCGGCCAGCGACGCTCGTCCCAGAGGATTTCGGCCCGGAGCCTGCGCGCCGACGGCGACGTCAGATCCTGAAGGGTGCGTAGAGCATCGTCAGCCCGGTCGAGCCGGGCGAGCGCCCGCGCACGGAGCAACTGGCGTCGTTCCAGGAACGCGGCAGATCGCGCGGCGGAAGGGGCTTCGGTCGCATCGAGCATGGCGAGCGCCGGCGCTGCCCGATCCCCAAGCAGCATGAGCGAAGCCATGTCGGTGGCGATGTCGACGCGTTCGGAATCATCCGTCGACGACGTCATCAGGGACTGCAGAACGTCGATGGCTTCGTCCAGAAGTTCGAGCTTCGCCAGATGCCCGGCCAGGTGCCGATGGACCGCCCTGGCTTCGGGATCGCCGGGAAGAAGGTCGGTAAAATCGAGATAGATTGCATAGATGTCCAGAGGATCCAGCGATGATTCATCCTCCTTGGTCAAGGCTTGCATGAACACATCCTGGCGGGCCAGCTTCAAGTCCTGGTCGTCCGCCGCATCCGGAAAGAGGTGGATCAGCCGTCGCCAGACCATCAGCGCCCGTCTCAAGGCATGTGCGTCGACATGGCGCCGTGCCAGCCTGTCGAGCAGCTCGCGCTCATCGGGATGGCCGCGCCAGAGCGGCAAGTCGCGATCGAGCGTGGCCAGGGTTCCGGCATCGGGACCATGGGCTTTCAGATCGAGGGACGCGAGGTCGAACCTCGCCTGGGTGCGCAAGGCGTGGTTCGGACTTTCGGTCAGACCGGTGAGCAAGGACCTCGCTCGTTCGAGGTCGCCGCTGCGCTCGGCCCGCAGGGCCTTCATCGCATCGAAGCGCGCCTGGTCATAGGGATTGAGGGAAAGCGACGACAGCCGGCGAAGGCCCTGCTGCATCATCTTGTCATCGTCGGTTTCGATGGCCGATCGCAGTGCCATGAGACCGAGATCGAGCTTCAGCCTTGGCGGATAGGCATCGAGGACGTCACTCTTGGTGCGCCAGCGTTCGGCCGCTGCCTGCCATTTGGCATCCGTCGACTCGAGCGCCGCGCGCCAGAGATCGATCTCGTCGTCTTCGTCCAGCTCGGAATCGAGAAGGATCGAGGAGGCTTCGGTCGGATGGCCTGTGAGGAAGGCGACAACGCCGCTCAGCGCCCGTTTCTGGAGCATGATGCCGCTTGCGGCATCGTCCGGGATGGTGTCGAGCACGGTGCGCGCTTCAGTGGCGAGTCGTTCAGAGACGAGAAGGCGCGCAAGATCGAGCCTCGCTTGGTCACGCTTTTCGGGGAGGGCTTTTCCGATTGCCTGACGTCGGATGCGGCGGTATTCATTGACCAGTTCGCGTTCGACGCCTGAGCCGGCGAGATCGACGTAGGACGCTGGTGGCGTTTCGGCAGTTTCGATTGGTCGCGTTCGTTCGATTACCGGAGGCTGGCTCGGTGGCGTCTCGGCAACAGGGTCCGAAGGGACTTCGCCTTCCGATGGCTTTCTCACCATGGCCTCCAGGATCACGGGCTCAGAACTCGACGTGTCGGGAGACGTGTTGGAAAGGGCCAGGCCCTTCTGGCCGCGAAACTCGAGTCCCTGCTCGTCGACACTGGACATCAGCCGATCGTTCATGGGCCGCCAGGCAAGACCCTGCATCGTCGGCAGCAGGTCAAGGTCGACGAACCTTTGTCTCCGAGGCTGGCCGATGCCGGCTTCGCTGAGCGGCAGCACATCGATGCGATCGCCGACGGCGGGATCGATGATGCGGACGATGCGGCCGCCCGTGGTCGGGCTGATGCGCAACGCTGAGGACGCGTCGATACGTTCGATTGTGACGGCCTTTGGTTTCGTTGAGGACTGAGCTGGCTCAATGCGCCACTGACCGTCTTCAAGCTGGTAGGCGCTGATGTCGACGTCCTCGCGCAGCGGGAAGCGAAGGGCGGTGCCGCCCTCGACCGGCACGAACGATCCAGGCTCGAAGGCGGCTGGCGCTCTGGGCACGCCGGCGAGGAGGCCCGCATCCGTCTCGTCGAAGATAGCCCAGAGATGGCCGGCTCGCAGGAAAATGGCGGCGCCGACCGGCTTCTTCCAGTCGATGACGATGGCTTTGGGCAAGTCCTCCTCTTCAGCCTTGAGCGGCGTTTCCGGCAGCGGCTTCGACGTGGCATCGGCGATCACTTCGGGTTCCGATGTCACCTTCGGTCGGAATTTGGGTTGCGGCGGGTCCGATGGCCCGAGGTTGTCCGTGGCCCCGGCTATCTGCGGCCTTTTCTCAGGTATGAAGACATGTCTGAGCGGTGCGGTCGCCTGCGCTGAAGGGATCGCGGCCTGGCGCTTGAGATCGACGATCGTCCTGGTCGGCCCATCGGACTGGAGCGATGACACGATGTGCGGCTGAAGCGTGACGGACAGCCCCTGGCCGTCCCGACCCTGTTCAAGGTCGATCCGATCGAGCCAGGGCCGGAGATTCTGGCGGAGCCTCGCGAGATCTCCGGAGTCGATGTCCCAGGCGGGAGCGAACAGAAGGCGCAGTTCGTCGCCAAGCTGATCGGCCTCGACCTGCGTCGGACCGGGCCAGGTCAGGAGCAGCCGTACACCGCCGTCGATGGTCGACGCCTCGATCCGTGACAGGGGAGCGGCAGTGGGATCGCGAATGAAATCGATGGCGACGATGCGCCGTTCGCGCAGGCTGACATTGGAGGAGACGCCGGGCTTCAAGGCCAGTGAGATGTCCGTTCCCTGCGCGCGTGAGCGGACCGGATCGATGAAAGTCGACAAATCTTGCAGGGTCGATCGAGCATCGACGCCAAGCGGCTCGGCGAAGCGCAGAACGAGAAGATCACCGTTTCTCTTCTGCTGGACCCTGACGGTGTCCGGCCATTCGATGGTGAGATGACCTTCATGGGACCGCTGCCATGCTCTCAATGTCGGCACCGTGTGATCGGCGGCAAAGGATCTGTCGACCGCGAGTCCCGGCGTCAGCAGCAGCAGACAGGCGGCGACCATGATCGAGATCAGCCGATGGCCGGATCGTCCGCCGCTTGGATGGTGATCAGCGGCCAAGGCCTTGACCGTTCAGGCTTGGGCGTTCCTTGCGTTTGGCAAGTTCGACCGTGACGCGTTTGGCGATCGCCGGGTCCATCCTGCCGAGCACCACGGCCGATTTCGCCTCCTTCATGCGCTCGACCACGTGCAGCAAGACGGAGATCTCGAGGCGATTGAAGATTTCGGCCGCCGCCTTCGGCTTCATCGTCTCATAGATTTTGACCAGCTGAACGAGCTTCTTCTCCTCGTCCTCGTCGAGACCGTTGACCAGGGCTTCGATTTGCTCCTTGAGCGCCGCGAGCTGTCGGATCTGCTGATCGAGCCTTTCCTCCGTCCTGCCGTTCAGTTCGGCTCGCATATCGAGAAGGCGTTCGCGCTCGTCGAGCTCCTGACGGCGCGCTGACAATTGCTGGAGCGCCTCGATCTGGCCGTCGGTCAGATCCGATGGATCGAAGGCGGAGGCCAGATCGCCAATAGGAGAGGGGGCGTCGAACACGGCCGGATCGTCGACAAGCGGCCCCGATCCGGCATCGCCCTGCCCGGCGGGGCCGGCTGCGGGCTCGGGCAGAATCAGCGGCCAGGCAACCTCACCTCCCACGGCGGCCGTATCGGACGGCGCCGATAGCCGACCGGAGGCAGGTTGCACGTTCTTCAGATCGAACCAGGGGAAGTCGTCCCGATCCGTTATCTCGAAAGCGACGAGCGTCAGCTTGAGCAGCGTGAGGCAGGCGGCGAGGATCAGCGCTCCACCGAAGGTGACGAAGCGGCGTCGCGAACTCCTGACATGAGGCGGCGTAGCGAGCGCCGTCATCGCAGGTTTTTAAGCCTCTGTTCCAGGTCCGGCACGCGCCGGCGGGAGGGTTGCGCTTTGATGTCGAGATCGACCGTGCGTTCGCCGCTTGTCGGGGATACCTTGCTGGTCTTGGCCTCGGCCGATCTGGCTTTGCCGATACCATCGTCGAGCTTCGCCGCCAGCTGGTCGGCACGCTTAGTCATGAAATCGAGCTCGTTCAGCAGACGCTGTGTCGTCTTGGTATCCTCGTTCAGCCTGCCGCCCACGTCTTCAGCCATCTTGCGCAGGCGCCCGAGCGCGGTCTCGGCCCTGCTCGTGGCCTTGTCGAGTGCCTGGATCATGGGCTGAAACTCGTTGCTATCCACCCGGAAGATCTTGAGCGCACCGTGGAGACGGATGCCGGCACCGAGCGAGACCAGCAGCAGGATCACGATTGCGATATCCAAGGTAAGCGCCAGCATGACATTCAATCCGTATGGGCAGTCCGTATTGGACATCTCGCCATGAAGGGGTGCGATCGTGCCGAACGACACGGCGCACTACTGGACCAGCATCTCCTTGACGAGCACGTCCCTGACCGATGCCGGCTGGATCGTGTCGTTGATGCGCACGAGCAGGTCCTCCTTGATGCGGTAGACGCCATCCGGTCCGGCGAGTTCTTCGGGCGTGACCGAGCGGAAGTAGAGGTGCAGATTGTCGAGGATGCGCGGGGTCATCTGCCGCACGACCTCGGCCATCTCCTCGCTGGAGACCTCGAGGGACGTCACGACCTTGAGGAACCGCAGCCGTTTGCCGGTGACGTTCAGATTCAGCAGGAGATCCGGCAGGTCGACGAAGACGACATTGGCGGGCATCACCGGAGGCTCCATCGGCTCCGGCTCGGCTTCCTGGGCCATGGCCCCGCCACTGGCCTCCTCGACCGCCTCCTCGCTGGAAAACACGCCCATGAAATAGGCCCCGGCACCACCGCCCAGAAGAAGGACGACGGGCACGACGATCATGATGATGAGCTTCATGCGATCCCACCTTGTTCCAATGTCACGTCAGCCGGGTCTTTCCTCATCGCTATCCTCGGCAGCTTCCGGTGGCTGTTTCTCGATCCCGACGGCATCGATGTCAGTGACTGTAAGCGCTCAAGGTTAATAGAGAGTTTACGCCGGAAAATTTCGCCTAGAGCCGGCAAGTCTTGCCGGGTGAATCTGGCCGCATGCGCCTCGCCAGGCCCTCGAAACCCAGCGCGCCCGCGGTGGTTTCGGTTGGCACGGAACCTGCTTCATGTCGGTTCCCTGGAGAAGATGGCATGGAAACGACAACTTCGATCGCTCTATCCCGGCAGATGGTGTTGATGCGGCAGATGGACGTGCTCGCCAACAACATCGCCAATATGACGGCGACCGGCTTTCGCGCCGAAGCCCTGCTCGCGGAGCAGGTGCCGGTGGATGTCGGCCCGCGTCAAACCGTGCGCTATGTGCAGGACGTCGCCCTGGTGCGCGACCTGACCCCGGGCGCCATGATTCCGACCAACAATCCGCTCGATGTCGCGATCGAAGGCGAGGGGTATTTCGTGATCGCGACGGCTCAAGGCGAGCGCTACACCCGCAATGGCCAGTTTCGCCTGAACGAGCTCGGCGAAATCGTGACCGCCAACGGCGAAAGCGTCCTGAACGACGGCGGGGGCCTGATCACCGTTCCGCCGGGCAGTCCCAAGGTCACGATCGCGCCCGACGGCACGGTGTCCACGCCCGACGTCGTGCTCGGCCGCATCGGTCTGGTCACCTTCGAGGATCTCCAGGATCTGGAGAAGGCAGGAGACGGACTCTATCGCACCGACCAGACTCCCTCGCCGGTGGAAGGCGTCAGCATCCTTCAGGGCATGATCGAAGGGTCGAATGTGCGCCCGGTGGTCGAAATGACCGAAATGATGGCCACGGTGCGCGCCTATCAGGGAACGCAGAAGATCATCGACGCCCATCACGAACTCGAACGCCGCATGGTCGAACGCATGCTTGAGGTCGGGTGAGGCCTGATGTCGACAGGAGCTGAGGAAACGCCATGAAGTCACTGAGCATTGCCGCCACCGGCATGATGGCCCAGCAGCTGCATGTCGAGGTGATCTCCAACAACGTCGCCAATCTGACGACATCAGGCTACAAGCGGCGCCGGCCGGAATTTCACGACCTGCTCTATCAGAACTACCGGCGCATCGGCGCGCAGAGCTCGGACGTGGGCACGGTGGTGCCGGCCGGTGTTCAGGTCGGGCTCGGGGTCAAGCCCGCCTCGATCTACCGCATCCACGAACAGGGCAGCATGCAGCAGACCGAAAATCGTCTGGACATCGCCATTCAGGGCGAAGGCTATTTCGTGGTCGAGCTGCCCTCCGGTGAGTTCGCCTATACGCGCGACGGCAGCTTTCAGCTCAGCCCCGACGGCCTCCTGGTGAACGCCGATGGTTTCCCGATCAGCCCCGGGATCACGATCCCGATCGACGCCATCGACGTCGCGATCGGCGCCAATGGCAGCGTGCAGGCCACCATCCAGGGACAGTCAGCACCTGTCGATCTCGGTCAGCTCGAGCTTGCCACCTTCGTCAACGACACCGGCCTCGAAGCGATCGGCAACAACTTCCTGATCGAGACCGTGTCCTCGGGGCCGGCGACCATCGGCGTGGCCCAGTCCGATGGCTTCGGCGAGCTGCTCCAAGGCTTTCTCGAAGGCTCGAACGTCAATCCGGTCTCGGAGATCACCGCGCTGATCACGGCCCAGCGCGCCTATGACCTGAACTCCAAGGTGATTACGGCCAGCGACGAAATGATGGCAACCGTCAGCCAGTTGAGGTGATGACATGATCGCTACGCTTCTATCCGCTCTGTTCCTGACGATCGCGACGCTGCTGCCGGCGAAAGCCGATGAGCTGCCCGGCGATATGCCGCTGACCTCGGCCTTCGCCGAGAAGCTGATCAGCGCGGAGCTGGCCGAGCTTGCCGGCAGCGACGGTTACAAGGTGACCATCAGCCGGCCGCGGCTGCCGCTCGGCAATCAGGAAGCGCGGCCGACCAAGATCGTGATCGACGGCCTCCGTCACGACGCGGCGAGCGGCCGCTTCAGCGCCGTGATGATCGGCACGGTCGGCGATGAGCCGCGTTTCGAGCTGCCGCTGGAGGGGCGCGTGCAGGCTCTGGTGAGCGTGCCCGTTCTGGCCCAGCCGGTGCAGCGCGGCGACCTGATCTCGACGGCCGATATCGACTGGAAGAAGGTGCCGCCGGAAGCGCTTTCGGCCGTCAGCCTGACCGATGAGCGCCAGCTGATCGGCGCCGAGGCGCGCCGCCGCCTGTCGCCGGGCCGTGCTCTCACCAGCCAGGACGTCGGCCCGCCTCGCCTGGTGCTGCGCGGCCAGCCGGTGCGCGTGGTCTATGCAGGTGAAGGGCTGGTGCTCACGGCCCTGGGCACGGCACGCGACGACGGCGCCTATGGCGAGCCGGTGCGGGTGATCAATCCGGAAAGCCGCCTCGAACTTCAGGGCATTGCGACGGGGCATCAGGAAGTGACCGTCGGCAATGCGGTGATGCCCGGCGCCGGACTTTAGACGAGGCTTTTGATCATGACTCTTTATAGACGTCTGCCGGCTCTTCTCCTGACCACGTCGTTGCTGAGCGCCTGCAACGCGTTCGATCGTCTGACCCATATCGGCGCGGAACCGGAGCTCAGCCCGGTCGGTCAGCAGATGGAGGAGGCCAGCCGCGCGCCGGTCACCATGCCGATGCCGGCGCCGCAGGCGGAGGTCTACCAGGCGAATTCGCTCTGGCGTCAGGGCGCGCGCGCGTTCTTCAAGGATCAGCGCGCGCGTCAGGTCGGCGACGTGCTCACCGTCAATGTGGTAATCGCCGACGAGGCCAGCCTCGCGAACGAAAGCTCGCGTTCGCGCACCAACAGCGAAGACATGGGCATCGACGGTATTCTTGGCTTCGACGGTAAGATCCAGCAGGTGCTGCCTGGGACACCTTCGCTAGGGTCGCTGGTGGACATGGACAGCAGCGTTTCCAATCTCGGCAAGGGCAGCGTCACCCGCACCGAGGACATCAAGCTGAACGTCGCTGCGGTGGTGGTTCAGCGTCTGCCCAACGGCAATCTGGTGATCCACGGCCGTCAAGAGGTGCGGGTCAACTACGAGGTGCGCGAGCTCTATGTCGCCGGCGTGGTGCGCCCCGAGGACATACGTCCGGACAACACCATCAACCACGACCAGATCGCCGAGCTGCGCGTCGCCTATGGCGGTCGCGGTCAGCTCACCGACGTGCAGCAGCCGCGCTATGGCAGCCAGGTGCTCGACGTGATTCTTCCCTTCTAATCGCTGCGTCTGGAGCGGATCCCGATCGGATGTGATCAAGATCCGCTCTAGCTCTTTGTTTTTGCCGCATTTTCCTGTCGATCAGGTAATTTTACCTGATCGGAAAAAGCTCTAGTCAACGCCGCCGCGCGTCGCGGCCTGCTGGTCGAAGAAGGAGGCGGTGCTCGGCTTTTGCGGCAGGTCCAGGTCGAACGCGATCGCGCGTACCCGGCCGGTGCGCTCGCCGCGCACCACCAGTCCCTCATGCTCGGTCGGCACCGGGTTCGGCACCAGCGGCACCGCGTCCTCGGCGGCATAGACCGAGATGAAGAGCGTGCGCGGCCGATCGGAGCGGTTGGCCACCGAGCCGTGCATCAGCCGCGTGTGCATCAGGCAGACCGAGCCGGCGGGGCCGGTGCACAAGGTGGCCTTGTTCCTGCACGCGGCGGCGACGGCGTCGTCCACGGCACCGGTGAAACGTCCGTCATGCCAGAGCCCGTGCAGCGGCCCGCGATGGGTGCCGGGTGTCACTTCGAGCGGACCGTTTTCCTCGGTCACCTCGTCAACCATGAGCAGGGCCGTCACCAGATCGTCATTGCTGTGCGGCGTGAACGGAAAGTCCTGATGCCATTTCACCTCGGTGGCGGCACCGGGCAGCTTGGAATTGATCTTGGTGTGATGCAGCTTGACGTTGGGTCCGATCAGCTCGGCGACGCAGTCGGTCATGCGGCTGTCCGCCATCGCCTGATAGTAGGCCTCCGAGACCTCGACCGGCGCATTCACCCGGCGAAGGGCCGGTTTTTCCGCATTGTGGCCCTTCTCCAGATCGAAGCGCGGCCGCCCGTCGATCATCCGGCCGTAGGAGCTGCTGTGCCCGCGGCTCTCCTCCACCCAGCCGTCGAAATCGGCGCGCAGACGGGCGAGCAGACCGGCATCGACCGCGTTCTCGACCAAGAGATAGCCATGCTCCCAGAAAAAGCCTCTTTGCTCGTCGTCCAACGCAGCCATCGTCTCCTCCTCTTCTGCCGGCGGCCTTTGCCGCCCTGATCGCAGCCTCGGCCTTCGGGCTCGGCGCGGACTCCTGCCTGTCGCCCTTGGCTACTGCCCACCGCGTTGTCGTCGGGCAGGCCTTGTCGCAACCAGCACTCTCTCTCGCGCGCTCTCTTCAGGCTTCCCCAGCCAGCTTCACTCTTTCTTAACTTGCAAAGGCTATCAAGGGTACGTCTCGCTGGTCCATGCGATCCTGGGAATCCGAGTCTCGCCCCAACCCTCACCCGCGGGCGGACGGATTCCCAGGATCGCATGGACCGGGAAGGGATCATCGCAGGTGCGGGTTAAGAAAGGATGAAGACGCGCGCGCCGCTCGATATTGCCCGAGGATGCTGGCTTTCCATGAAGCCGCAGGCTTGGCGGTGCGAGCTTGAAAAACGCGGGAGCAGTTCCGTGCTTGCCCCAGCTCTCAGCCTTGACGGTCCGGGCTTCAGCTTCGGGTGCCACCTTTCGGGACCGTTGGGGACTTGAGTCCGAAAAATCCGACAAGGTCGAAAACAGTCGGAAAAATGCGAAAAACGAACGCGATCTTCCAAGACCGGCCGGTTGTCGCTATCTAAGGGGCAAAGAAACTCTAGCTTTGCACTGGATCCGTCATGCCCAGCGTCAGCGATATTCGCCAGGCGTTCCTGGATTACTTCAAGCAGCACGACCACGAGGTCGTCGCCTCCAGCCCGCTCGTGCCGCAAAACGACCCGACGCTGCTGTTCACCAATGCCGGCATGGTGCAGTTCAAGAATCTCTTCACCGGCGTCGAGCGCCGGGACTATTCGCGTGCGGCGACCTCGCAGAAGGTGGTGCGCGCCGGCGGCAAGCACAACGACCTCGACAATGTCGGCTACACCGCCCGGCACCACACCTTCTTCGAGATGCTCGGCAACTTCTCGTTCGGCGATTACTTCAAAGAGTTGGCCATCGAGTTGGCCTGGAACTTCGTCACCAGGGATTTCGGCCTCGACCCCGAGCGCCTGCTGGTCACGGTGCATTCCAGCGATGAGGACGCGGCGGCGCTCTGGCGGAAAATTGCCGGCCTGCCTGACGACAAGATCATCCGCATCCCGACCTCGGACAATTTCTGGTCGATGGGCGACACCGGCCCCTGCGGCCCCTGCTCCGAGATTTTCTATGACCAGGGGCCTGACGTGCAGGGCGGACCCCCTGGGTCCCCTGAAGAGGATGGGGATCGGTTCCTGGAATTCTGGAACCTCGTCTTCATGCAGTTCGAGCAGCTCGCCGCGGGCGAGCGCGTGGACTTGCCACGGCCCTCGATCGACACAGGGATGGGGCTGGAGAGGATCGCGGCGATCCTCCAAGGGGTGCACAGCAATTACGACACCGACCTGTTCAAGCGTCTGATCCACGCCTCCGAGGAGCTGACCGGCACGGCCGCGGTCGGCGCCCAAGCCCCTTCCCACAAGGTGATCGCCGATCATCTGCGCGCCTGCTCCTTTCTGCTCGCGGACGGCGTGATGCCGTCGAACGAGGGCAGGGGCTACGTGCTCCGCCGGATCATGCGCCGCGGCATGCGTCACGCTCACCTGCTCGGCGCCAAGGACCCGCTGATGTGGCGCCTGGTGCCGGTGCTGGTCGCCGAGATGGGCCAGGCCTTCCCCGAGCTCGGCCGCGCCGAGGCGCTGATCACCGAGATTCTCAAACTCGAAGAAACCCGCTTCCGCGAGACCCTGGAGCGCGGCCTCAAGCTTCTCGACGACGCCACGGCCAGCCTGGCCGAGGGTGGACAATTAGAGGGGGCGACCGCGTTCAGGCTTTACGACACCTACGGCTTTCCGCTCGACCTCACCCAGGATGCGCTGCGCGCCAAGGGCATGACCGTCGATGTCGATGGCTTCAATACCGCCATGGAAAAGCAGAAGGCGGAAGCCAGAGCGAGCTGGAAGGGCTCCGGCCAGCAGGCCGAGGAGCGGGTCTGGTTCGAACTCCGGGAAACCCTCGGCGCCACCGAGTTTCTTGGTTATGAGCACGAGGAAGCCGAGGGTGTCATCAAGGCGATCGTCGTCGATGGCGCACCTGCGCAACGGGTGCAGGCTGCACCGGGCTTGACCGAGATCTGCGTCATCACCAATCAGACGCCGTTCTATGGCGAAAGCGGCGGCCAGATCGGCGATGTCGGGACGATCGTCGTCGGCGATGCCACGGTGACGGTCACCGACACGCAGAAGAAGGCCGGCGATCTCTGGGTCCATATCGGCAAACTCGACGGCGGCGCCATCGAGGTCGGCGACACCGCCCATCTGAACGTCGACGCACCGCGCCGTGCGCGGATTCGCCGGGCGCATTCGGCGACCCATTTGCTGCACGCCGCCCTTCGCCGCCATCTCGGCAATCATGTCACCCAGAAGGGCTCGCTGGTCGCCCCGGACCGGCTGCGCTTCGACATCAGCCATCCGAAGGCGGTGACCGCGGAGGAGCTGGCCGTGGTCGAGGCCGAGGTCAATTTTTTCCTTCGCCAGAACGCCGAGACCTCGATCCGGGTCATGGCGCAGGAGGACGCGATCAAGTCGGGCGCCATGGCGCTGTTCGGCGAGAAATACGGCGACGAGGTCCGGGTCGTGAGCATGGGACGTGAACCCGATGGCCGGACCACATCGGTCGAGCTTTGCGGCGGCACCCATGTCCGGCGCACCGGCGACATCGCGCTCTTCAAGATCCTGAGCGAGGGTGCGGTCGCCGCCGGCGTGCGGCGCATCGAGGCGCTGACCGGCGAAGCTGCGTTCAACCACATCAATGACGAGGAAAAACTCCTCCTCGACGTCGCCGATGTCATGAAGGTCGAGCCGAAGGACTTGCCCACCCGTCTCCTCGCCCTGGTCGAGGAGCGCCGCGATCTCGAGCGCGAAGTCCAAAAACTGCGCCAGCAGCTCGCCACCGGTGGCGGCGGTCAGGAGCAGGAGGTGAAGACGTTCGGCGACATCCGCTTCGCCGCGAAGTCGCTTCAGGACATCCCGGCAAAGGAGCTGCGCGGTGTCGCCGACGCCGTCTTGAAGCAGCTCGGCTCGGGCGTGGCCGCGGTGGTCAGCGCCACCGACGGCAAGGCCGCCATCGTGGTTTCGGTGTCCGCGGACCTTAAGGACCGGGTCAACGCCGTCGACCTCGTGCGCGCCGGCGTCGCCGAGCTCGGCGGCAAGGGGGGCGGCGGCCGTCCCGATTTCGCCCAGGGCGGCGGTCCGAACGGTCAGGCGGCTGCGGCCGCGATCGGTGCGATCGAGCGTGATCTCGCAGGCGTGATGAACGCCGCCGAGTGAGATTCGGGCGGCGCGTTCAGGCCTTGTGCGCCATCGGCGATGCCGCCGGCTGCGAGAAGGCCTTCAAGAGGTTCCGGCTTGCCGCGCAGTCCGGCCGCACCGGCGCCTTGTCGTCGACCATCGCCGGCGTGTCTGTCGGCCGGTGGCGCCAGACGCCGTTGACCCACTGGTTGATCGCCTTGGCGGCGAGGTAATAGCCTTCCGCGGTCAGATGCTTGTCGATGCGGCCGTAGAGGTGCTCGTAGCCGCCGGCTTCGATCACCGGCTTGAGATCGAGGATGTGGACGCGGCCGCCGCCGGCCGCGACCGCGTCGATCGTTTCCCGCTGCTTCGCGGCCAGGCGCTGCTCGCCTTCGATGCCGATGAACTCGTTCCAGGACGGAATCGTGACGATCAGCAGCTCGGCGCCGTTCGACGTCGCCTCGTCGGCGATCGCCTGCAGCTCCTGGCGCGTGACTGCAGCCCCGGCCTCGACCGCATCGGCAGGCACGTACTGGTCTTCCAGCGAGTCCTTGCCCATCCATTCCAGCGCCATCAGTCGGCCGTTCACGTAGAAGAAGGTGTAGGCCCGGGAATACGCGCGCAGCAGCACATGCAGCCTGAACAGCAGCGAGCCCTCCTCGTCGGCGGCGTGATCCAGCTTCGGCTGCTCCTTCGCGTGCAGATTGTCGGCGAGATCGTTGCCGACATAGTAGCCGAGGATGACCAGCTTGTGCGGGATCTCCCCGCCGACCGCGTGATAGGCCCGGCCCTCGTCGACCGTGCCCCAGCCGCCGAGCGCGAACTCGTGAAAGGCGAGGTCGGGATTCCAGGAGTCGAGCAGATAGCCGATCGTCCGGTCGTTGTTGACCAACTCGCCCTCAATATAGGAATCGCCGATCACGATGACATTCTCGCCGCCGGTATCGAGAAGGTCGCGAAAGCCGTCGCCGTTATAGGCGCGCAGATACCAGCCATCGGCTTCGGACTCGCTGCGGTAGTAGACACTCGCCGGCGTCGCGATTTCGCCGAAGCGTGCGCTCGGCTCGCGCTCATGGGCGGGCTCGGTGCAGAACACCACCCGCGCGATCGGCTCGCCCGCCTGATAGTCCGGGGCCAGGTAGAGAAAGACTTCGACCAGCGCCAGGCCGAAGAGCGTGGTGCAGCCAAGCAGAATGGCGTTCTTGATCATTCATCGAGTCCGACAGGAAAAGGCATTCCGGAAAAGTCTTGATCGTTTCTCGTCCGCCGCGTCGGTTCATTCAGCTCTCTGCGGGGCGCGGCGGGAACGGGCAGGGACCATAATCCACTCCAGAGCCGGCGTCACCGGTCTCGTGCATGCGCCGGACGAAGGCGCTTCATGACGTCCGGCAGGTTCGCGTTCAGCGCCTCCTCGATCCTGTCCTGCCGGCGGTAGTAGAGGAGGCCGGCGCCCAGGATCAGGAGGCCGACGAAGGACAGTGCGAAGGGATAGAGCAGCGAGTCCTTGAACACCTGGCCGGCGAGATGGCCGAGATAGCCGGTGACCCCCATAGCGCCGAACACGGCATATGCGCGCCGCTGCAAGAACACCGAGACGACGAGCAGGCCGACATTGATCATGCAGTAGACGGCCTTGGCAAACTCGTTCTCGCTGTCGGTGAAGGAAAGCCCGCCCCAGAAGGCCATCAGGCCGAAGAGATGCAGCCAGAACGCGACGTTGTCGCGCGCCCTGACGTCGACCCACCAGGCGACCGCGATCATGCCGAGGCCGAACCAGAGCGAGACCACGCGCCGCTGCTCCCAGCCCGACCAGTCCGCGCCGAAGATCCAGGGTGTCAGATCCATCGACATGAACCAGAGGGCGACAGCGATCGGTGCGGTCAGGAAGGGAAAGCGGTAAAAGGCGAGCGCGATCAGCCCGGCGGCGATGGTCGCCACCTCCATCGGCAGCCAGCCGCCTTTGATCCAGCGATAGAAATCGCGATAATTGCCGGGGTCGCCCTGGAGCCACCAGCCGAGCGCGTCCTGGACGCCGAACACGAACAGCGGCGCCATGGTCACCGCGACGGCGATGCAGAGCCCGCCCGGTATCGGCAGATCGCGCAGCCAGAGGGCTCGGCCGAGCAGGGTGAAGAAGCAGGCGTAGAGCACCGCCGTGATCGCCAGGGCCTGCCCGCCCCAGGTCGCGAAGGCCAGGGTCGAGAACAGGCCCATCGCCCCGATGATGATCAGGGCGCCGGTGTACCAGAGCAGATGCGCCATGTCGAAACGCGGGGCCGAGGTCGCTGTGGCGCGCTCGACGAGAAACTGCCAGAGCGCTTCGGATTGCTCGGCGCGGATCACGCCCTGCTCGGCGGCATGGCGCAGATCCTGAACGCTGAGAGGGATCCTGTTCGGAGTCGAGGCCGCCATGGCAGCGTTTCCCTGTTCCTGGTGCGACGAGAGGCCTTTCACGCCTTCCGCGGTTCATTGTCAAGGTGGGGGGTCAAGGCGGGGCCAAGGCAGGCGATGGGGATGCCGCGGGGGAGAGCAGCATCCCCATGCGCCGTGACCCCTAAAGCGGGGTCACGCCCACCGGGGTCATCCGGTAAGCCTCTTCGCTCAGATCGTAGTCGGCCATGAAGCGGGCGATGGTGGTGAAGGTCGCCGTCCGGATGGTGCCGGACTGATCATCCATGGCGATACCATCCATCACCAGCGGGCCGACCAGGCGTTTCACCGGGCTGATCTCGATGGTCTGCGGCCGGAAATGGGCGCGGATATCGGCCTTGATGCGGCCGGGATCGTCGGTGTCGTAGAGGGCCGCCATCAGGAGGTCGAGGGTGTATTCGGTGCAGTTCTGATAGGCGCTGTTGTCGGGATTGGCGATGACCGAATAACGGGGATTGTGCAGCTTCTCGTAGGTCGGACTGTTGATCACCGCGAGCAGCTTTGCCTGCAGGCGCGGATCGGGAATGATCACGCCGGCATCGAGGGCGTAGGCGCCGGCGAAGAAGTCGGCGGGATAGTCCTGGACCAGGTCGCTGACATCGAGGTTCGTGGCGCGCTGATAGAGATTGTACACGGCATAGCCGCGAACGCTGCGGCCGTCCTGCATGGTGATGTCGGAATAGACCCAAAGCCCGACATGGGTGTAGCGGATGCCGTCGGGCAGCTCTGCGGGATCGCGGCCGACGCGTGAGACGATCGCGACATGGGCGCCGCGCCTGGCCAGGTCCGCCTGCACCTGATCCGCGAAGTCCGAGACCTGCTCGATCGGCAGCACGGGGTTCTCGCTCGGCCGGCTTCCCGCCTCGGCCTGGCCGGCGAGGCCTGCGGCAAGCACGACGGCGGCAGCGAGGCAAAGGAGTTTCTTCGACATGGTGCTGATCCTTGAAGCGCTGGTTTCCGACTGAAGGTCAATCGAGACGCGGAGCGGGGTCGGCCCTGCGATCGAGGTGCATCTCGTCGGCATCGAAGGGGAGGGGGCCATTCGCGTAGTCAATGATGTCGCCGCCCGCCGTGACCGATGCCGTGCCCGCCGCCTCGATGGCTGCACCCGAGCCGGCCGCGGCCGAGCCGACGCTCACCATCGGCACCGCGACGGCGGTCGCCGCACCGGAGGCCACCGCCGCGGCGCCATGGCTGACGGCGCCGCCGGAGTGCTCGACCGACTGCGCGCTGTGCTCTGCGCTGCCGGCGGCATAGGCCGGGGCGATGCCGAGCAGGGTGATTTTGACGACGGCGGCGATCGCGAGATTCCTGAGGCTGAGGGGCATTGGACGTCTCCATATTTTTGAACATCGTTCATTTATAAAATCACGCCGGATTTTCTGTCAATATAAAAATGAACTTTGTTCAAAATTAATAGAGAACGATCCGCGATCAGGCGCTGGCAGGCTTGGCCGGCTCGACTATAGTGGGGCCGGCGAGGTGATCCGAACCACCGGGCGAGAAGACGATTGAGACCAGCTCTGACGCGAAAGACCCGACGATCCGTCAACCGCCTGCTGGCGGGCCTGCCCTTTCTGATGGCGGCCTGCACCGGCTCGAGTAATCAGGCGCTCGCCGGCAGGCCGGCCCATCACACCGCGAACGGTTTTCGCAATCCGCCGGGCAGCCCCGAAAGCGGCGGCGGCTTTTCCGACTGGGCGGGCTTTTTTTGGCGCAACGTCAACCGCGATGGTGCGGTCGAAATGCCGCCGGATCATGTCCTGGCGAAAGACCAGGTGCTGGCGGGGCTGAAAACGGATGGGGATCGCCTCACCTGGCTCGGCCATGCGAGCTTCCTTCTCCGGCTGGCCGGCAGGACCATCGTCACCGATCCCTTTCTCTCCGACCACGCCTCGCCTTTTCCGCCGCTCGGCCCGAAGCGTTTCGCGCCGCCTGCCCTGCGCGCGGGCGAGCTGCCGCCGATCGATCTCCTGCTGCTGACGCACAACCATTATGACCATCTCGACCTTCCCTCCCTTGCTGCCCTCCCGCTGGCATCAGGCGCCCGCGCCGTTCTGCCGCTCGGGCTCAGGAGCTATGCCGAGACCCTGGGTTTCGCCGAGGTCATCGAGATGGACTGGTACGACCAGATCGCGATCGACGGCCTGCGTATCACCTCCCTGCCGGCGATCCACATGTCCAAGCGCGGGCTGTTCGACCGCAACCGCACGCTCTGGACCAGCTATGCGCTCGCCAGTTCGGACCATCACGTCTACGTCGCCGGCGACACCGCCTATGGTCCCATCTTCAAGGAGGTGAAGGCGACGCTGGGCGACGTCGATATCGGCCTCGTGCCGATCGGCGCCTATGATCCGCGGCTGTTGATGCGCGGCGTGCACACCACGCCGGAAGAGGCGGTGTCGATCGGAAGGGACCTCGGGATCAGGCGCCTGGTCGCCAAGCATTGGGGCACGATCCAGCTCACCGACGAGCCCCTGTTCGAGCCGCCGGGGCGGTTCCGGGCCGCAGCTCGGCAGGCGGGCTATGCCGACGAGGACGCCTGGGTGATGAAGATCGGCGAGACGCGGGCGATCTGAATCCGCCTGGCGCAGCCTTGCCCGAGACAGCCCATCCGGCCTTTTCCAACCTGGCCGCATACCATCGATCCAGACCCTTGCGGACGGAACAACATGAGGTGGCCACGCCACCCACGGGATCCTGGGAGTCCGAGCCTGGCCCGAGCTTTTCCGGCAGGCGGGCGGATTCCCAGGGTCGCATGGACCAGGAACCAGCATGCCGGGGACGGGTTAAGGAAATCCTAACGCTGGAAAAAAACCGTCAGGCGGAGGCCATCGGGCGTTTCTTCGATGGGAACGTCGTGAGATCGCGGGGACAGTCGATCGCGACGGCATCGGCGATACGCGCGAGGAAAGGGGCGGGGTCGATCGCGGCCGGTCGGCCGTCGGCGCGCAGCTCGCGATAGAGCGAGAGCCAGTCCAGGGCACCCTCATACCACCAGGACAGAGCCATTTGATGGATCAGCGGCTTCATCGGCGGCAGCGTGTTGTAGTCGGCACCCGGCGGCCCGTCCCGTCCCGGCAGGCGACGGCGTTCGCCGAGCCAGCCCTGGAAGGTGTAGAAGGCGTCGTTGGGCGGCAGGAAGGCGAGCGGCAGGTCGACCTCCTTCGCCGGATCGGTGACGTCATCGGCGGCGAGCCAGGGGGCGGCGCCGTCGCCGACCAGATAGGCCGCACTCTCCGCATCCAGAAACGACACCGCACGGCGCGCGGTCCGGGCCGGCAGATGGGGGTAGAGCTCGTTGGAGCGGATCGCGACGTCCACCTCGATCCGGTCATCCGCCGGCAGCGCCAGGCGGCCGGGCGCGGCAGGGTCGCCGAGCAGAAAGCTGCGCTGATAGTTGTGCTGCTGCAAGGTCACCGCGATCGGGCGCAGCCCGCCCGGCTCGAGCGGGGCGAGCGTGATGGTGGCCGCCGTGTAGTGGTCGAGCTGGTGCCAGTCGTCGAGATCGGCGATCAGCGAGAGACCGAAGGCCTGCCAGCCCGGGACGCCTGCCGGCAGACCCGAGGAGCGAAACACCAGGTTGTAGGTGAGAAAGGTGAGCGTCGGCGGCGCGGGGCAGCCCGGCCAGTCGACCGCCTCCTCGGCGACGCGCCCGTAGATCCTGGGCTCCGGCGTCTCGCCGCCCGGATGATGGGTGAACACCATCGCCGGATCGGCCTTGTGCGCGTTCAGCAGCGCCTGATCGACGTCGCTCGACAGCATCTCGCCATCGCCAGCGGCGAGGACGCCGTGAGCGATATAATCCCGATAGAAATCGATCGGCCCCTCGCCTCCGTCCGGGAGATAGATCCTGGGCTTGTAGCGCTGCAGCAGCGCCCTCTGATCGGACGTCGGCAGGCTCGAGGCCGGCGGATGGCGCGCATACCATTCGGCGAAGCCCGGATATTGCGAGAAGTTGTAGGGTCGATCGTCGCAGGCCGCCGCAAGACAGGCCAGGGCCAGCGCCAGACAGCATCGCATCCACCCCATGCCCGACCTCTCCGATTCCCTCAGAATGCCCGAAGCCTTAGGCGCTCCACCCCGGTCCGGCAAGGGCGGGATCTCGCACGCAGGACGGCAGGGCCGGCAGCGTGTCGCAATTTTCCCAAAAAAACCTGCGGAATGTGATCGACGTTACATCGCTTACGCCGCGTCTCTGCTGATGTGCCGGTGCAGTCTGGTCAACACGCCTTTTGCATCGAGGGACATTATCATGAGACGGCATCCGCTCTTTCTCGTCGGCTGGCTTCTCGCCGCGACGGTGCTGCTGTCGCTGGTCGGCCTGACTGCCAAGCCGCTTCCCCTGGCCGAGGCTGGAACGGTCGAGGTGAAGCTGGTCGACGGCAAGGTCTGAACGTCGACACCCGTTACCCCTGCGTCAGCGCCGATGGGACGGCGTTCAGCTGATGCCGAGGCGGGCCCGGACGCGCTTTCGGGCTTCGCCGCTCTCCCGATCGGACACGTAGAGAAGGCCGGTGATGCGCCGGATCAGGCTCGCTTCGTAGTCGTGCAGCCTGCCGTCGGCATAGGCGACCTCCCAGAGCATCTCGATCAGCGCCACCCGTTCCTCCGGCTCGAAGCCGTCCTTGATGGCGCGGGTGAAGCCCTGCCATTCGACGCTGTCGCTGGAGGCCTGCTCGCCGGCTGAAAGCAGCGCAGCCGCTTCGTCCGCGTCCAGGGCGAAGTGGTCCTGCAGCAGGCCTTCGATCCTGGCGCGTTCGGCGGCGTCGAAATCGTCGTCGAGCCGTGCCGCTTCGACCATGAGTGCCGCAGCCGCAAGCTGTCTTTCTTCGAAACTGCGTCCACGCGCACGGCCACCCGCGGGCGACGGCTCGGTCAGCAGGCGTTTCAGGCGGTCGAACATCGAGACAGCTCCGAGGCTCAGGATCGCCAGAAGGTCGGCGTGAACAGGATCAGGACGGTCAGAAGCTCCAGCCGTCCGAGCAGCATGGCGGCGGACAGGAGCCACTTCGCGCCGTCCGGCAAGCTGGCGAAGCTGCCGGTCGGTCCGATGATCGGGCCGAGGCCCGGACCGACATTGGCAAGCGCCGACAAGGCGCCGGACATGGCGGTCAGATAGTCGAGCCCCATGGCCGAGAGCGCAAGGGTGATGACCGAAAAGGCGAGCCCGAACATGAACAGAAAGGCCATGACCGCGATCGACGCCGCCTCCTGCAGCGGCCGGCCGTTATAGCTCGGAATGAACACGCCATGGGGTCGCACCAGGCGGGCGAACTGGTTCTTGGCGATGACATGCAGGACGGTGAAGCGAAACACCTTGATGCCGCCGGTGGTCGATCCGGTGCAGCCGCCGACGCACATCAGGAAGAATAGCAGCGCGACCGGAAGCGTGCCCCAGGCGCCGAAATCCGCGGACGCATAGCCCGTGCCGGTGATGATCGCGACCGTGTTGAACAGGGAATGACGGAACGCTTCCATCCAGGGGGCCTGGAAGTGGACGACGATCCAGACGACGATGGTGAGCGTCGACAGGAGCACGATGCCAAAGAACCAGCGCACCTGGCTGTCGCGCAGCAGCGGGCCGATCTTGCCGTTGCCCACCTGGATATAGAGCACGAAAGGCAGGCTGCCGATGATCATGAACAGGATCGCGATCCATTCGATGCTGGCGCTCTTGAAGCCGCCGATCGAGGCGTCGCGCGTCGAGAAGCCGCCTGTGGCGATGGTGGTCATGCTGTGCACCGCGGCCTCGAACGGCGGCATGCCCGCGAACCAGTAGAGTGCCGCGCAGACGAAGGTCATGGTCAGATAGATCATGCCGATGGCGCCAGCGATCTGGGCGGCGCGCGGCAGGATCTTCTCCGAGAGATCCGAGCTCTCGGTGCGCACCAGCTGCATGCCGCCGACCGACAGGATCGGCAGGATGGCCACGCCCATCACGATGATGCCGATGCCGCCGAGCCACTGCAGGATCGCGCGCCAGAGCAAGATGCCGGGCGGGGCATTGTCGAGGCCGACGATCACGGTCGCCCCCGTGGTGGTGATCCCCGACATGGTTTCGAAATAGGCATCGGCAAAATCGAGCTCCAGCTCGCTGAACATCAAGGGCAGCGAGCCGAAAAAGCTGATGACGACCCATACCGAGGTGGTGAGCAGGAAGGCCTGGCGCCCGGTGATCTCGCTGAAACCGGGTGCGCGGCTCATCAGGAGAAGATTGACGCCGGCAAACAGCGTGACACCGCTCGCCGCCAGGAACACCTGCCAGTCCGGGTTGCCCACGGCGAGGTCGGCGACCATCGGCGGCGCCATGAACAGGGCGAGAATGATCAGGAGGATGCCGATGGCCAGCAGGATCGGCCGGATGTCCAGCGCCGCCATCTTCCTGGGTGCGGACCGCGTGGGCTCCATGATGCGAGACGCCGTTGCCACCTTCTGCGACCTGTGCCGGGTTCAGCGGCGGTCGCCGGACGGGCGGTCCGGCACCGAAAGGAGAGCTGCCGGCGGCTGAGCGAACGAGGGTCTTCTGTCGCCTTCGTCCGACATGTCAGTTCATGCGCATCCGGGCACCCGGCGCGTCCAGCGAAAAGGCCGGGATATCGGCATCGAAGGTTTCGCCGGATGCGGTGACCATGTGATAGCGTCCGATCATCACGCCGCTCGGCGTGGCGAGCGGTGTTCCGCTGGTATATTCGAAATGGTCGCCCGGCTCGATCAGCGGCTGCTCGCCGACCACGCCGTCGCCTTCGACTTCGACCGTGCGTCCGAGATCATCGGTGATGCGCCAGTAGCGGCTCATGAGCTGCACCGCCTCGCTGCCTTGATTGTCGATCTTCACCCGATAGCCGAAGACGAAGCGACCGCTCGCCGGCGAGGACTGATCGTCGACATAGAAAGGCTCGACCGATATCTGAATGGAACGTGTCCTTTGCTGGTACATCGGCTGTGCCATGGCAGAACCACCGAAAAACGGCCAAAAAAACGGTATTGGCGGCAATATGGTCGGCGAAACCCTGCCTGTCCAGCCCGCCGGCCGTCAGCGGTGATGTTATCGAGAGCCGCCCCGCCTGCGCAGGAAGATCTGCTCGGTGATCGGCGTTCCCCACTGATCGCCGTCATACTCCTTGGCAAGCACGAAGCCGGCCCGCTCGTAGAGGATCCTGGCGGCCTCCAGACCCTTCAGAGTCCAGAGCCGCGTCTCCGTCGCACCGCTTCGATCGGTGAAGTCGAGGGCTTTCTCGAGAAGGCGCTGACCGAGACCGGCGCCGCGGCAGGCGGGATCGACGATGAACCAGCGAAGATGCGCCGAGCCGTCGCCGAGATCCTCGCCGTCGATGGCGATGCTGCCGAGCAGACGGCCCTCCCGTTCGGCGCGCCAGAGCCCGTTGGCCGGCCGCTCCAGGCGGGTGACGAAGTCGGCGAGCCCGCGCGCGACCGTGCATTCGAACGCGCTGCCGAAGCCTGCCCATCGGCTGTAGGTTTCGGCGTGCATGGTGACGATCTCGCCGATCAGCCCGGCGCGGTAGCCTTCCAGGATCGGGAGGGAAGTCTCGGACGGTGACCCGGTCTCTTCGGTTTGGCTGATCATCGGTCTTTCCGTTCGCTCATCTGACGGCGCCACGGTGACGGCGCAGCAGCACATAGAGGGCGCCGTCGCCGCCATGGCGAGGCTGGGCCGGACTGTAGGTGAGTACGATCCGGCGATTGTCGGCTTCGGCCAGCCAGCGCGGCACCATCTCGCGCAGCACGCCGCGGCCATCGGCACCGCCCTTGCCGGTGACCACCAGCAGGCAGCGCAGACCGGCCGCGGCCGCCATGGTCAGGAAGCGGTTGAGGGCGGTGTGGGCCTCCGTCTGCGTGCGGCCATGCAGGTCGAGCTTGCGCTCGATCGTGACCTGGCCGCGCTTCAGCCGCTCCCAATTGCGCCGATCGATGCCGACGGGTCGCGCTGGGTCGAGGGCCTGAGGGGCGGCTGGCGCTGTCGGCGCTGGCTTGGATACCGGCGCTTTCATGCGCCCCGCGGTCCGCGCGCGCGCTTTCGGTTCGTCCCGCCTCGGCTCCCGGCGCAGCTGGGCCGACGCCTCGCCCGCCGGCAGCTCGGCGAGCGGCTTCACGTCGGCGGTGGCGCGTCGCCAGAGATCGAGTTCGCCCTTGGAAATCGGGCGCTTGCCGTTCATGTGTGCGTTTTTGGCACGCCGACATGGGCGATCGGCCCTTCAGCACTCGGCTCATCCACCAGAACCAGCAGCAGGCGCTTCGGCCCGTGGGCGCCGAGCTGCAGGGTCTGCTCGATATCGCCGGAGCGCGACGGGCCGGTGACCAGATTGATCGAGCGCGGCATGCTCCTTACGGATGCGCGAAAGGCGTGCATCACATCCTCATAGGCGCGGGCGATGCGATCGCTCGACAGCACGATGACCGCGGTCTCGGGGAGAAAGGCGAGGGTCATGGGATGGCCGGCATCGGAGGCGAGCATCACGGTGCCGGTCTCGGCGATGCCGGCAAAGGCCCGGGTCAGGCCGACCGCGTCCTCCGGCTCGGGACGACCCGAGCGCACCTCGAGAAGACCGTTGGTCCAGTCCGCCCGCTCGAGCTGATCGTCCGCGGCCCTGACCAGGCGCATCGGCAGGTTGTGGCGGCGAAGATAGGTCGCGATGGTCGCCGGCAGCTCGGCGATGGTGTCGATGCGCTCGACCTGTGCCTGCACCGCCTGGGCACGCTCGATGAACAGCTGGAGGCGGCCTTCGGGCGCGAGATCGGCGCGCGCCGGCACCAGGGTCGGTGCGGATGCGCTCAAGCGGGCGCGCACGGTTTCTTTCGCCGTGGCATCGTCGCCGCGGTCAAGGGCTGCCTTCATGCGCGCCAGCACCGTTTCTCGCGCACCGTTCTCCAGACCGTCTCCGCGGTTCGAGGCGCTCATGCGCGTCCCCGCCGTTTCTGCCAGGCCGCCTGAAAGGTGGTGCCCGCGGGTGCCGGCATGTCGCGCGATCCGGTCCAGCCGCCGGCCAGCGGCAGTGAGCGAAACCGTCCGCGCGCACGTCCGAACAGGCCGAGCAGTGCCATGGCGACGCGCGCCGTTCGATGGTAGAGCCGGGGCCGCTTGGCGAAATACGCCCAAAGCGCCAGGCCGTAGCGCGCGGTCGGCGGCGTCAGCTTCTTCTGGAACTGGTCCTCACGCCAGTGGCGCATCATCTTCGGCAGCGGGATGCGCATCGGGCAGACCTGCTCGCAGCGCCCGCAGAAGGTGGAGGCGTTGGGCAGATGCTGACCCTGTTCGATGCCGATGAAATTGGGCGTGAGCACGGCGCCCATCGGCCCCGGATAGACCCAGCCATAAGCGTGGCCTCCCGTGGTCAGATAGACCGGGCAGTGGTTCATGCAGGCGCCGCAGCGAATGCAGCGCAGCATGTCCTGAAACGGCGTGCCCAGCATCCTGGAGCGGCCATTGTCGAGCAGCACGATGTGGAACGTCTCGGGGCCGTCCCGGTCGTCCGATCGCTTCGGGCCGGTGAGAATCGTGGTGTAGGACGAAAAATCCTGGCCGGTGGCGGAGCGTGCCAGGAGCCGGAGGATCATGAAGGCATCGTCGAGCGTCGGCACCACCTTCTCGATGCCAGTGAGCGCGATATGGGTCTTGGGCAGGCCCTGGGTGAGCTCGGCATTGCCCTCATTGGTCACCAGGACGATCGAGCCGGTCTCGGCGATCAGGAAATTCGCGCCGGTGATGCCGACATCGGACGTTTGGTATTTGTCGCGAAGAAAGGCCCGGGCTTCGTTCAGCAGCGCTTCCGGCTCCTCGACCCGGGGCCGCCGGTGATGCTCGGCGAAAAGATCGGAAACCTTGTCCTTGGTCACATGGAAGGCAGGAGCGATGATGTGGCTCGGCTTCTCGCCGGCGAGCTGGATGATGTGCTCGCCGAGATCCGTCTCGACCGGCTCGATGCCGGCGGTCTCGAGCGCTTCGTTGAGCCCGACCTCCTCGCTCACCATGCTTTTCGACTTGGTGACGGATTTGGCCCCGGCTTGCCGGCAGATGTCGAGAATGATCGCGCGCGCTTCGGCGTCGTCGCGTGCCCAGTGCACCACCGCGCCCGCAGCGACCGCGTTCGCCTCGAACGCCTCCAGATAGAGATCGAGATGGTCGAGGGTGTGATCCTTCAGCGCCTTCGCGGCATCGCGCAGGTCCTCGAACTCGGGAAGGTTGGCGGCGGCTTCCGCGCGTTTTTGCTGAAATCCGCCCTTGGCCATGGCAAGGGCGCTTTGCAGTCCCTTGTCGTCCAGCGCTCTCTTGACGTTGGCCTTGAAGGCAAGCGAGGTCGGCTGCATGGTCGTCGTCACCCGTCGGATGCGTGATCGAGCGGGCCATCGCCGATCGGTGCTGCATCGAGTTCACCGGCGAGCACTTCCGCCACATGGCGCACGGCGACAGCACTGCCCTGACGTTTCAGACGTCCTGCCATGTTCAGGAGACAGCCGAGATCGCCCGCCAGCAGCAGATCGGCGCCGCTCGCCTCGATCGCTGCCGTCTTGTCGCTCACCATCTTAGTGGAAATGTCCGGATATTTGACGCAGAACGTGCCGCCGAAGCCGCAGCAGACCTCGGCATTCTCCATCTCCGCAAGCGTCATGCCCTCGACACTGGCAAGCAGCTTGCGCGGCTGGCGCTTGATGCCGAGCTCGCGCAGGCCGGAGCAGCTGTCATGATAGGTCGCCGTCGCCGCAAGGCGGCCCGCCACGCGCTCGACGCCGAGCACGTCGGTCAGAAAGGACACCAGCTCGAAGCTGCGCGCCGCCAGGTCCTCCGCCTTGGCAAGATACGGATCGTCCGGGGCGAACAGCGTGGGGTAGTGCTTTTTCAGCATGCCGGTGCAGGATCCGGACGGCGCCACCACATAGTCGAAGCCGGAAAATGCGTCGATCGTCTGCCGGGCGATGTCGACGGTGTCCGCCCGGGCACCCTGATTGTAGGCAGGCTGGCCGCAGCAGGTCTGGCCGCTCGGCACGTCGACGGTGCAGCCCGCCTCCTCCAGCAGCCTGACCGCCGCGAACCCGACCGCTGGCCTGAACAGATCGACGAGGCAGGTGACGAAGAGGGCGACTTTGGGTCTCACCATGCAGGCCGGAGCTCCTGATCGAACGCTGATTGTCGTGGGGGAACCTTACCAGCACGAGGCCTTAAGGTGCAATTGACGGCGCAGCGGCCATCGGCGAGGCAAAAGGCGATCAGCTCGTCGGAATGGCGGCGCGCGGCACCAGGACGAAATAGCGCCCCTTGCTCTTCATGCGGCCGGCGACGGCTTCGGCGCGTTCGCCCGCCCCCCAGAAGACATCGCCCCTGATCGCCCCTTTGATCGCGCCGCCGGTGTCCTGCGCGATCACCAGCCGGCGAAGCGGCCGCTCGCCGTCCGGCCAGGGAGCGGTGGTCTCGAGCCAGAGCGGGGTGCCGAGCGGCACATGGCGCGGATCGACGGCGAGCGAGCGGCCGGCGGTCAGCGGCACGTTCTGGGCCCCCAGCGGTCCGTCTGCCGGATTGAGCTCGGTGTTTTCCCGAAAGAAGATGTAGGACTTGTTGCGCGCCATGATGTCCCTCGCGCGGCCTGGATTGTCCTTCAGCCATTGCCGGATGGTCTGCAGCGAGACGGTCTCCGGCGTGAGCGCGCCGATCTCGATCAGATCGCGGCCGATCGCCCGGTAGGGGAGGCCGTTCTGGTCGGCATAGCCCACTCTGATGACACTGCCGTCGTCGAGCTGGACCTGGCCCGAGCCCTGGATCTGCAGGAAGAATTTTTCGACTTCGTCATCGACCCAGACCAGCTCGAGATCGCGGCCGGCGAGGGCGCCGTGATCGATGTCGTCGCGCGTGTGATAGGGAATGAACTCCTGGCCGTCGATGCGTCCGCGGATCGAGCGCCCCTCGAGCTCGGGATCGAACTTGCCGAGGTCGACCCGCACCAGATCGTCCGGCGGCAAATAGAGCGGCACGGCATAATGGCCGTCCCGCTTCTTCGAGCCGAACAGAAGCGGCTCGTAATAGCCCGTGAACAGCCCTTCGGTCTCGTCGTCGGCCGTGATCACGAAAGGCTGGAACCAGGCCTCGAAGAAACGCCTGGCATCGACGGACGTCGTGCTTTCGTCCAGCTTGGCCGCGGCGTCGCAGGCCATGCGCCAGTCGTCGGTGGTGCCGTAGACCTCGTGCTTGCCGATCTTGGAGGGACCGGGGCGGCGCAGCAGCTTGTCGCAGGAGCGCTTGAAGGCGAGCGCCGCGGCGAGCTGATTGTCGCTGCGCCATCCATTCAGCTTTTCATAGGCAATCGGCGTGAAATCGACCAGGGGCTCGATGTCGCCGCTCTTGCCGCAGCCAAACAGCAAGACGGCCAGCGCAGATAACGCCGCAAATCTTCTCATCGATCAGGTCACGGTGATGTCGATCAGTTCGGTGCGCGGGTTTCGATCAGCGTCCAGTTGGGATCGCTGCTGCGGGTATCGCGCTCAAAGGTCCAGAGGTCAACGACATTTTCCGCCGTCTGCGGATCGCCCTCGACCACCTGGCCGTCCCGATCACGGACGACATTGACCTGCTCGCTCTCGAAACGGAGCGTGATGCGCGCGGCGCGATCGACGAGATCGGCCTCGATCACCTCGGGCTCGCTCACGGCGAGCAGCTGCGTGTCCAGGCTCTGCTCGACGGCGACACGCTCGTCGATCGCGCGGGCGAAGCCGCGGAACACCTGATCGGCGAGAAGCGGCCTGAGCGCCGTCTTGTCCCCGGCGGCATAGGAGTCGACGATCATCTCGAAGGCCAATCTGGCGCCGGAGAGGAACTCCTTCAGATCGAAGCGCTGGTCCGCCTCGCTGATGCGCAGCAGGCCGGCCTTGACATCGCCTTCGCCCATGGCCGCTATGGCTTGGTCGATGTCGGGACGCGTCGCGCCGCGATCGCCGATCGGCACGACATTGTCGGTAGCGCCTTCGCTGCGCACATCACCAAACCCTTCCGTGCGGCGGCGTTCGTGGCCGGTCCGTCTGCCCAGCACGCTGCGCAGGCGCAACGCGATAAACGCCGCGACCATGGCAAAAAACAAGATGTCGATATATGCAAATCCTTCAGACATTCCGGCTCCGTTGAAGCCTTTGGTTGCGGCGGCGGGCGAGTTGGCGGATGTTACCCTCTGGCACCGCAAGTGCAAGGTAAGCTTTTATCCTTAACAAACATATAATGACCCGAACAGAAAAACAAACCACGGCAAGGCTCCCGATCGGACGGATTTTGCTGATCGCGTTCATCGTGATGCCGCTGATCGAGATCGCCGTGCTCATCCAGGTCGGCAGCTGGATTGGCCTGTGGCCGACGCTCGGCCTGATTATCTTGACGGCGATCATCGGGACGTGGATGTTGCGCCGGCAGGGATTTGCCGTGCTTCGGCGCGCGCAGCGGCAGCTCGACCAGGGCGGCATCCCGCTTGGCGAGGTTTTCGAAGGTTTTTGTCTGGTGATCGCCGGCGCTCTCCTCCTAACCCCCGGATTCGTCACGGATGTGATCGGCGCATCGCTCCTGGCGCCGCCGATTCGCGTCTGGCTCTACCGCGTGCTCGGCGGCCGCTTTCGTGCGGCCGCGATGCCCGGCGACGGGCGGCAGCCGCCCGGGCCTCGACCGGCTGGAAGGGGGCCCGTGGTCGAGGGGGATTACGAGACCATCGACGATTCGGATGGGAAAGAGCCGGGAGCGGCGTCCGGTCCGATGCCGCCGCCGCGCGGCAGCTGGGACGACAAGCCATGATGCTGGTCCGCCATGCCCAGTCCGAATGGAACCGGCATTTTTCCGAGACCAAGATCGACCCCGGCATTCCCGACCCGCCGCTGACCGATCTCGGGCGGCAGCAGGCGCGAGCCCTGGCCGAGGAACTCGGCCCCTACGAGCTTACCGCCTTGATCGCGAGCCCCTATCTGCGCGCTCTCGAGACTGCGGAAATCGTGGCGTCAGCGCTCGATCTCCATGTCAGCATCAATCCGCTGGTGCGCGAGCGCTGCGTTTTCTCCTGCGACGTCGGCAGCAATCCTGATGTCCTCCGCGGCGCCTATCCGCATATCGACTTTTCCGACCTGGGCGATCGGTGGTGGGGCGTGCCGCCGGAGAGCGAGGACGCGGTGATCGAGCGCTGCACGCGCTTTCGCAGCGACCACGGCGATCTCCTGATGCGCCGGGACGTCGCCATCATTTCCCATTGGGGCTTCATTCGCGCCTTTACCGGCGAAGAAGTGGCCAATGCGGCCATCGTCCACGTCGATCACGGGATGTCGGGCCGATCGCCCGCGCCGTGACGTCACCTTTCGTCCATCAAGAACTGGGATCTCCACATCATGGCTGAGAACTCCGCAACTCCACCGACCGGCGGCAACCCTGCCGAGCAGGCCGAGCCGCCGCGCCTGATGATTCAGACGCAGTACACCAAGGATCTGTCCTTCGAGAATCCGCGCGCCCCGCTCGCCCTCGACCAAAGCCAGCAGCGGCCGGAAATCGCGGTGCGCGTCGACGTGCGCGCGCAGCCGCTTCAGGACACGCGCTACGAAGTGGTCATCCAGCTCAATATCGACGCCAAGGCCGGCGCCGACACGGTGTTCGTCCTGGAGCTCAGCTATGCGGGCGTGTTCCAGCTCCTGAACATCCCGAAGGACAGCCTGCAGCCGCTTCTTCTGGTGGAATGCCCGCGTCTGCTCTTCCCGTTCGCGCGCCGGATCGTTGCCGACGCCACCCGGGACGGCGGCTTCCCGCCGCTGATGATCGATCCGATCGACTTCGTCGCCCTCTACCGGCGACGCCAGGAGCAGGCGCAGGCGGCAGCGCAGGCCGCTGCCACGGGTGCTGGCGAAGCCAAGGGGGCGAGCGCCGTCAACTGAGGCGGTGCATGCGTCCGCAAGGATGCGTGACGGGGTCGGTCAGGGCGCTGCCTGGCGGCGCGATCCGGCCTCGTCAAAGCCCAGGACCGACAGCGCCTGATCGGCATTCTCGACCGTGTGGATCATCGCGTAGACGTCGGCATCGGCGAAGCCTCGATCCACCACCTGCCGGATCAGGGCATTCAGCGGATCCCAGAAGCCGTCGACATTGATCAGGATGATCGGCTTTCGGTGATAGCTGAGCTGCCGAAGCGTCAGCACCTCGAAGAATTCGTCGAGCGTGCCGAGCCCGCCCGGCAGAATGGCGAAGGCGTCGCTCGTCGCGATCATCTTGTCCTTGCGATCGGACATGCTGTCGGTCACGATCAGCTCGGAAATGCCGTGATGCCCGACCTCCCATTCCAGGAGGCGTTCGGGGATCAGACCGGTGACCCGGCCGCCCGCGGTCATGGCGGCATCGGCGACCACCCCCATCAGGCCGACATGGCCGCCGCCATAGATCACCTCGATCCCGTTCTGCCCGCAGAGCTCGCCGAGCCTCGCCGCTTCGGCCCGATAGCCGGTGGCCACACCGAAGCGCGACCCGCAGAAAATGCAAAGAGAGTTGACCATGACGACGATCCCGTAGAGCTGCTGCCATGCGGCCGAAGTCGGGTTTTCTGGGCGAAAAGCGAGGGCAGCGCAAGAGGCTCTGGACCGGCGGTTGCAGAGAGGGCAGCCAGCGTCGGGCAAACTCCGTGATGACGGCCAAACATACCCGATGGCGCGGCGCATGGCATCGTTCGCGGCGATGTCGATGAGAATCCTTGGCTTTTTTCCCAAATTAACTCTATTCTTGATCGCTACGAATCACCAAAAGCTGATGCGCAATCATGGGTTATCACGCGATCGTGGCTCTTTTCCTTCTGGCCGGCGCCCTTGGCGTTGCCTATGTCGCCTTCGATCCGTTCGGCACCGACCTGGTGACGACGGATGAGGCGGCTCCGTCGGCAACCCAGGGTGACGATCAGGCCTCGGCCGATCCGGCCTCGAGGCCAGCGATTCAGGGCTCGGCCGCACGGCGCATGGACGATTTCGGCGCCGGGCCGGGCGGCGCTGCGATCACCGGGCCTCTGAGAAGCCGCTATCAGCAGGCCTACACAGGTGGCGCGGCCGGTGGCGGCGGCGCATCGACAAAGGCGGCCGACACGGTCGCCGGGAGCGGTCCCGGCCAACAGGAGGTCGAAACCGCAGCCCTGGCGCCCGAAGGCGCGGAGCCGACGCCATCGGTGCGCGTGATCGACCGTCCGATCGCCGAGGAGCCGTCGGCGATCGAACCGGCGGCGGGTCAAGCCGGTGCGGCGGCGGATGCCGATCCGGTGCCGAGCTTCGACGTGGTCCGGGTCGATCCCGATGGCCGCACCGTCATGGCCGGCCGCGCGGCGCCGCTGACCGACGTCGAGATCAAGGTCGGCGACGAGGTGATCGATCGCGTCACCACGTCAGCCACGGGCGAATGGGTGTCGATCCCGAGCGAGCCGCTCGCCGCCGGCGACCAAGAATTGAGCCTGACGGCGGTGCCCAAGGACGCCGATCCGGTGGATTCCCGCCAGGTGGTCGTGGTTTCCGTTCCCGAACCCGCGGCGACGGAGCACGACCAGCCGGTCGCCGTGGTCGTCGACAAGGATGAAGGCGGCGAGGGCAGGATCCTGCAGGCGCCGGACAAGCTGCAGAGCCCCGGCGACGAGCGTCTCGCCCTCAAGCTGGTGGACTATGACGACAGAGGCGCCATACGGCTTTCCGGCGAAGCGCCGCCCGGCGTGCCCGTGCGCATCTATGTCGACAACGTCCCGGCAGCGCTGGTGATCGGCGACAGCAAGGGCTACTGGATCACCACGCTCGACCAGGATCTGCCCGGCGGCGACTACACGCTCCGCCTCGACCAGCTCGATCACAAGGGGGCGACGGTGGCCAGGCTGGAAACACCACTCACCAGGGTCGCCACACCACCCATCCAAGGCCAGGCCAAAGTCGACTATGTCGTCGTCCAGCCCGGCAATTCACTCTGGCGCATCGCGCGCCGCCTGTCCGGCGACGGCTTCAACTACGTCTATATCTTCGAAGCCAATAACGGGCAGATTCGCGACCCCGACATCATCTACCCAGGCCAGGTCTTCGAGGTTCCCGCCGATGTGCTGCCAGCACCTGGGTGACCTGCCTAAGACTGTGCTTCCGGGGCCGAGCCTGAGTTCGGGCAAGCCGGTGACGCTTGGCCGTCGGTCCGGCGCCGGTGCCCTCAACGACCCTACCCATCAGCCAAAGCCGTCACAGCGAGCCCCTCGGCCAATCCGCCGCCTGAGGCAAGTCCAGCCCGGCGCGGCTCGCGCCTAGGCGGTGGCTTTTTTGGCGGATTGGCGGGTGAGGGCGTCGAAGTCGCCCATGAGCTGGCGGGTGAGCTGGCCGACCTGGAAATTGTAGTCGGCGATCTCCTTGACCGGGGTGACCTCGACCGCGGTGCCGGTGAGGAACACCTCGTTGGCGTCCTTCAGCTCCTCCGGCTTGATATGGCGCTCGATCACCTCGATGCCGCGCGCCTTGGCGAGCTCGATCACGGTCTGGCGGGTGATGCCGTTCAGGAAGCAGTCGGCCGTCGGGGTGTGCAGCTTGCCGTCGATCGCCAGGAACAGGTTGGCGCCCGAACCCTCGGCGAGGAAGCCGCGATAGTCGAGCATCAGCGCGTCGTTGTAGCCCTTGGCTTCCGCTTCGTGCTTGGACAGCGTGCAGATCATGTAGAGGCCTGCGGCCTTGCTTTCCGTGGGGGCGGTGTCCGGCGCCGGGCGGCGATATTTCGCCCAGGTCATGCGGATGCCTTCCATGCGCGCTTCCGGCGTGAAATAGGCCGGCCATTCCCACGCGGCGATCGCCAGGTGGATCTTGCAGGCCTGGGCGGACACGCCCATCATTTCCGAGCCGCGCCAGGCGATCGGCCGGAGATAGCCGTCCCCGTCGGCGAGGCCGTTGGCGGCGATCACCTGCTTGCACGCCTGATCGATCTGGGCGACGCTGTAGGGGATCTCGAAGCCCATGATCTCCGCGGATTTCTTCAGGCGCTCGTTGTGCCGGGTCAGCTTGAACCCTGCGCCGTCATAGACGCGCGTGCCCTCGAAGACCGCGCTCGCATAATGCAGGGCGTGGGTCAGGACATGGCACTGGACATCACGCCACGGCGTCATCTCGCCGTCATACCAGATATAGCCGTCGCGATCGTCATAGGGGACGAGTGACATAAGACGCTGCCTTTCCGAAACCGTCATGCTAAACACAACCGCGTAGCACTGCCGATGCGGATGTGTCAACGTGACGAAACCCAAGGCGACCCGCCCGTTTCCGCCGATTCCTCCGAACCCGCTTTTCCTGAAGGACGAAGAGCTGATCGAGGGGCTGGAACTTCTGGAATTTGCCCTGAACGGCCTGAAGAGCGACCAGACGGCCCTGCTCGACGAGCTCGGGCTGGCGCGGAGCCACCAGCAGCTCCTGCATTTCATAGGCCGTGCTCCCGGAATCACCATGGTCGACCTGATGAAGATCGTGCCGCTCACCAAGCAGAGCCTGTCCCGGCTGCTGAAGGAGCTGACCGTCAAAGGGCTGATCACCCAGACCATGGATCAGAGCGATCGCCGCCAGCGCCTGCTCGCGCTGACCGACGAGGGCAGGGCGCTCGACCAGCGTCTGAGCGACGGCCTGCGCCGGCGCCTGGCCCGCCTATCGCGCCGCGGGCACTGAAGCGGTCGCGGGCTATCATCAGGTGCTCGAAGGCTTGATCGGCGACCCCGCGCGTCACTATCTGCATCAGATGCGAAACGGCAGCGGACAGCGTTGGCAGGCATCATGAACGACAGACCGGCGAGCGGCGTGGAGGGCCTGGAGGACCGCCATATTCTGGTGGTGGACGACGACGTCCGCCTGCTCGACCTGCTGCGCCGCTTCCTCGCCGACAACGGTTATCACGTCAGCGTCGCCGGCGATGCCGAGGAGGCGCGCGCGGCGCTCAGGAATTTCGCCTTCGATCTCATGGTACTCGACGTCATGATGCCGGGCCAGGACGGCATCAGCTTCACCGGCGAGCTTCGGGAAGCCAATGATCTGCCGATCCTGCTCCTGACCGCGCGCGGGGAGACCGAGGATCGGATCAGCGGGCTCGCGGCCGGCGCCGACGACTATCTGGTCAAGCCCTTCGACCCGCGCGAGCTCCTGCTTCGGATTGCGACCATTCTCCGGCGCACCGCCACGCCGGGCCAGGAGGAGGACCTGATGCAGCGCCAGGTGCGCTTTGGCAGGTTCACCTTCGACCTGGAGCGGCAGCAGCTCACGCGCGACGGCGAGCCCGTCCACCTGACCACCGCCGAGCTTTCCCTGCTGACCATCCTCGCCCGCCAGCCCGGCACCGCCGTCGACCGCCGTGATCTCTCCGAGCAGGGCCGGATCAGCGGCTCCGACCGTGCGGTCGACACGCAGATCGCGCGCCTTCGCCGCAAGCTGGAGCGCGACCCGCGCCGGCCGCAATATCTTCTGACCATGCGAGGAGCCGGTTATGTTCTCCGAACTGGCGGATAAGTGGGGCGCGATACGCCAGGAAGGCCTGGCGCCGCGTGAGCCGCTGCTTCGGCAGATGATGCCGAAGAGCCTGTTCGGCCGGTCGCTCCTGATCGTCCTCCTGCCGCTCCTGATCCTGCAGGCCGTCCTCGCCTACGTCTTCTACGAACGCCATTGGGACACGGTCACCCGCTGGCTCGCGGTCGGCGTCGCCGGCGAGATCAGCCTCCTGGCCGACCTGATCGAGAAAGCCGATCGCCCGGAAACGCGCCAAAAGGCGCTCGACCTCGGGCGCGAGCATTTCGGCTTCATCGTGACCTTGCACCCGGGCGGCAGCCTGAGCGACGTCCCGATCGGACAGCGCGGCACCGTCTCGCGTCTCGATCAGACCCTCACCAAGACCTTCACGCGCCAGCTCAGGCATCCCTTCGCCATCGACACGTCGCTCACATCGGAGCGTCCGCGCCAGATCGCGGTTTTCGTCGAGCTCGAGGACGGCTTGCTGCAGGTGATCGCGCCGCGCAAACGCGTGGACAGCAGCACCACCCGCATCTTCATCGGCTGGATGGTCGGGCTCTCCCTGCTGCTCCTGATCCTCGCGATCTATTTTCTCACCCGCCAGCTTCGCCCCATCCGACGCCTCGCCTGGGCGGCGGACAATTTCGGCAAGGGCCGGGACGTCGGCGACTTCAAGCTCGCCGGCGCCACCGAGATCCGCCAGGCGGGCGCCGCCTTCAACACCATGAGGAAGCGCATCCTCCGCCAGCTCACCCAGCGCACCGAGATGCTCGCCGCGGTCTCCCATGATCTCAGAACACCGCTCACCCGCATGAAGCTCGAACTCGAGATGCTGAAAAGCACCAAGCCGCATCCCGACGACATCAAGGCCCTGCAGCGCGATGTCGAGGACATGGCCAAGGTGGTCGACGGCTATCTCGCCTTCGCCCGCGGCGAGGGCCAGGAGAGCATGGCGCCGACCGATCTCGGCAACATCCTGCACGAGGTCGGCAGCCGCGCGGCGAAGGACGGTGTCAGCATCGACATCGAGCTCGAACGCCCCATCACCATGCCGCTCAGACCCGTGGCGATCCGGCGCTGCATCGCCAATCTCATCGAGAATGCCGTGCGCTATGCCGGCGTCGTCAACATCCGTGCGACCATGGAGGACGACCAGGTCTGGATCGCGATCGACGATGACGGCCCCGGCGTCCCCGCCGACCAGCGCGAGGCCGTGTTCAAGCCGTTCTTCCGCCTCGACGCCTCGCGCAATCCCGGCACCGGCGGGGTCGGTCTCGGCCTCTCGATCGCCCGCGACATCGTGCTCAGCCACGGCGGCGACATCCAGCTCCACGACTCGCCGCTAGGCGGCCTCCGCGTCCTCATCCGCCTCCCCTGCTGATGGCGTGGCATGGCCACCTCATGGACTTTTTCGGCCGGGAGCGGGGAACGCGCCCGGTTTTTCGCCGGTATGCGGTTACGCTCTCGGGCCGGGCGGAGAGGGGAAGGGCGACACGTCGGTCCTTGTGCGCCATAGCGGCCATGTCGACCGCAGGCGATGAGTGGAAACTCAGGGAGCCGGCGTTTGCAGCACGTCACGCCAATCCGGCTGAAACAAGGCCGGTTTGTTGACTGTCTTCTCCGGGTCACCGGCTTGGCGTTCTTAACCTGATGTTAACCTGAAGCTGCCATTTCACATCATGGTCCATGCGATCCTGGGAATCCGCCCGCCCGCCCGCCTGAACAGGTGGGGCAAGGCTCGGACTCCCAGGATCGCATGGACCTGATGGCCAGAATGGCATGGAGTAGTTAAGACATCGTGAAGATGACGGTGCCTCTGGCGACAGCGGCTTGGCGGATATCGGTGTTTGATCGGGGTTGCGCCCGATGGAGTCGTTGGATTTGAGCGTGTTTCCGCAAAACGAAGGGGCCCCGCCGCTGATCCTCGCCTCGGCCAGCCGGGCGCGGGCCGCCATGTTCGAGGCTGCGGGCATCGAGGTCGTCCTGCAGCCGGCGGCGGTGGACGAGGGGGAGGTCAAGGCGTCGTTCCAGGCGGCGGGCGGATCGGCGGGCGAGGCGGCCGTGGCGCTCGCCGAGCTCAAGGCTGCCCGGATCGCCGTCAACGCCCCGCCCGCGGCGGTCGTGCTCGGCGGCGACCAGATCCTGACCTGCGACGAGACCTGGTTCGACAAGCCTGCCGATCGCGACGCCGCGAAGGCGCAGCTCCTGACGCTCGCCGGCAAACCCCATGAGCTGCACACCGCCGTTGTAGGCTTTCGAGGCGGCGCCCGCATCTGGCATCACCTGACGCGGACCCGCCTCTGGATGCGCCCTTTGTCGCCGGACTTCGTCGACCGCTATCTCGATGCGATCGGGGACGCTGCGCTCGAGACGGTGGGCGGCTATCACATCGAGCGGCTCGGCCCGCATCTGTTCACGCGCATCGAGGGTGATCATTTTTCCATCCTCGGCCTGCCGCTCCTGCCGACCCTCGCCTTTCTGCGCGACCAGGGGGTGATCGCCGTATGACCGACGTGACCTATCTCAGCGGCGCTGCCAGGCTTGCCGGCGTCATCGGCTGGCCGATCAAGCATTCGCGCTCGCCGCGCCTCCACGGCTACTGGCTGAAGCGCTATGGCGTCGACGGCGCCTATGTGCCGCTCGCCGTCGTCCCGGAGCGCCTGGAAACCGCCATCCGTGGCCTGCAGGCGCTCGGATTTCGCGGCGTCAATCTGACCCTGCCGCACAAGGAGCTGGTCCTGCCCCTGGTCGACGAGATGAGCGAGACCGCCCGGCGCATCGGTGCGGTCAACACCATCATCTTCGGCGAACATGGCTGCATCAAAGGCGACAATACCGACGGTTTCGGCTTCATGGCCAACCTTCAGGCTGGTGCGCCGACCTGGAGTCCGGGTGACGGCCCCGCCATCCTGCTCGGGGCCGGCGGTGCCGCCCGTGCGATCGCGGTCGCGCTGCTCGATGCCGGCGTGCCGTCGATCCGGCTGGCGAACCGCACGGCCGAGCGCGCCGAGCACCTGGCGACCGCCCTTCGTCCCGTGGCGACCGGCCGCGCGATCGAGGTGATCGCCTGGGACGAGCGGCAGGACGCACTCGACGGCGCAGGCCTGCTGGTCAACACCACAAGCCTCGGCATGTCGGGCCAACAGCCGTTGGAGATCGGCCTTGGCTCGCTGCCGGAGACCGCCGTCGTCACCGACATCGTCTATGCCCCCCTGGAAACCGAGCTGCTCGCCGCAGCGCGGGCAAGGGGCAATCCGGTGGTCGACGGCCTCGGCATGCTGCTGCATCAGGGCCGCCCCGGCTTCGCCGCCTGGTTCGGCCATGATCCCGAGGTGACCGACGCGCTGCGCGCCGTCGTCCTCGCGGACTGAGCGGCCGATGCCCTTCATCCTCGGCCTCACCGGCTCGATCGCCATGGGCAAATCCACCGCAAGCCGCATCTTCCAGGCCTTCGGTGTCCCGGTGTTCGACGCCGATGCCGCCGTCCACGCCCTGTTTGCGCCGGGCGGCGCGGCTGTCGACCCGGTTCTCGCCGCCTTCCCCGGCTGCGGCACGACGCACGGCGTCGACCGTAAAGCTCTGGGCGAAGCCGTGTTCGACGACCCGGACGCCTTGAAGCGCCTGGAGCGCATCGTGCATCCGCTGGTCCGGGCCACCCAGCGCCGTTTTCTCGTGCAGCAGGCCGCGGCCCGCCGCCCGCTTGCCGTGATGGACATCCCGCTGCTCTACGAAACCGGGGGCGACAGGCTGATGGACGCCGTCGCCGTAGTCAGCGCACCCGCCTTTCTCCAGGCCCAGCGCGTGCTGCGCCGCCCCGGCATGTCGAGGCAGCGCCTCGACGCCATCCTTGCGAGGCAACTGCCGGACCGGTTGAAGCGAAAGCGGGCGGATTTCGTCATTCCGACGGGCTTGGGAAAACGCCGTTCGATCGATGCGGTCGCTTCGATTATCGACGAGACCCGACGGCGTCCCGCCAACGCCTGGCCGGACAGGTGGCTGGCAGCGCCGCGCCGCCGCAGGGCTGCCTGATCTCTGGAGAGACGCCGATGTCGCAGCGAGATCGCGACCGTATCAACGCCATCTGCCGAACCCTGCCCGGCGCCGAAGTCTCCGATCCCTGGGGCGGCGGCCACGACGCCTGGAAGATTGGCGGCAAGATGTTCGCCTGCATCGGCGCCGTGATGCCCGGCGTCTCCATCAAGACCGAGAGCATCGAGATCGCCGAAATGCTGATCGACGCAGGTATTGCCGTCAAAGCCCCCTATTTCCACCGCTCCTGGGTCAATCTCCCCTTCGACACCTCGGACGACGATCTCCGTCACCACCTCACTGAGTCGTACCGTCGCGTCCGTCTGCGCCTGCCAAAAGAGGCGCAGGCGGCCTTGCCGTCCATCGATTGAGGCGCCCGAGACGATCGCGACGCAGACACCGCCGTCGCATCGATGGACAGCGAAACACGCTGCCGCGCTGCCCCGACATCAACTTATCAGTCCGTAAAGAGAAAATTTACGATGTTACGCTACCTTGCCACGAGCGAGGGAGTTGGCATGGTCCGTGTCTATGCGTGCATCACGCAGCAACATGATCCTTGGTTGGTGGTTCTGGCAGCCCTTCTTTGCCTGTTCGCGGCATTCGCGGCACTCAGCATCACCAACCGAGCGCACAGCTATGATGGCGTGGTGCGCGCTGCCTGGCTGGTCGCCGGAGCTTTCATTTCGGCGACGGGTATCTGGGCAACGCATTTTGTCGCCATGCTCGCATTCGAAACCGGCCTGCCCACCGGCTTTGACATCAAGCTGACGGTCTTCTCCCTGATTGCAGCCATCGTCATCACGGGCTTAGGACTGGCCCTGCCCGTCTATCTGAGGCATGGCATGGCGCCTCAGGCCGGAGGCGTGGTTTTCGGCATCGGCATCTCGACCATGCATTTCGTCGGCATGCAGGGACTCCTCGTGCCTGCCGTCATGACTTGGGATCCTCTACTGGTCGCGGCTGCCTGGCTTCTTGGCTGCAGTTTCGCGGTCGCGGCGATCAGGCTGGCCCATGGCAAGCACGCGATCCGGGCTCGTATCGGCGGTGCTCTCCTGCTGACCCTCGCCATTTGCTCGATGCATTTCACCGGCATGGCGGCACTGGAATTGACGCCGAGCCCGCTCATGCCGATGCCCACGGCCTATCTGACCAGCGCCAGGCTGGGATTCGACATCGGCCTTGCAGCCCTCGTCATCATGACCGTCGGTGCCTGCGGCGCCCTTGTCGATCAGCATCTCGCCGGACGCCGGGCGCGCGAAGCGGAACGGCTGCGCAGCCTGGTGAATGCGACCTTCGAAGGTATCGGGATCTGCGTCGAGGGCCGGCTGGTCGAGGTCAATGATGCCCTTTCCGACCTGCTGAAGGTGCCTGTGCATTCCCTGCAAGGCCGACCGATCGACGAGTTCGTCGATCGTGAACGACGAGACACGCTGGGCCAAGCCTTGACCGACGGCGGTGATCGCACGTTTGAACTGCCGCTTCTTCCGGCGTCGGGCTCACCGATCTTTGCCGAACTGCTGGTCAAGTCCATCAACTATGGCAAGCGGCCGGCCAAAGTTGTCGCGGTAAGAGATATCACCGAGCGTCAGGCCGCGCGCGCGAAGCTGGAGCAATATCGCGACCATCTGGAGCAGCTGGTCGCCGAGCGGACGACGGAACTGCAGGATCAGGCCGAACGTCTCGCCGATGCGCTCGACGAGGAGCGCAAGCTTGCCGGGCTGCAGCGTCAATTCGTCTCCATGGTGTCCCACGAGTTTCGCACGCCGCTTGCGATCATCGACGGTCACGCTCAGCGTCTTCTGAGGCGATCCACTGCGGCTACGCCCGATCGGTCGATCGAGGCGCTGCGCAAGATCCGAACCTCTGTCACGCGCCTGACCGATCTGATGGAAAGCGTCCTGGCCGCTGCAAGGCTCGAGGACGGACGCATCGAGTTTCGTCCGGCCGACTGCGAGCTTCTCGAGATGATTGCTGAACTCGCCAGAAATTATGGCGAACTCCATCCCAACCACAAAATCCTGGTCGACGTCGATCAGGCCGCTGAACATATCGTCGCTGACGCCAAACTCCTTCGTCAGGTCTTTTCCAACCTCTTGTCCAACGCCATCAAATATTCGCCCGATGGCGGCAATGTCTGGGTCGATGGGCGAGCGCAGGAAGATGGCGGCATCGTTATCGCCGTGCGCGATCAAGGCGTGGGCATACCGGTCGCGGAGCAGCAGAAGCTCTTCAGTCGATTCTTCCGGGCGAGCACGTCGACAGGAATCGCCGGCACCGGCATCGGCCTTCACCTCGCCTTTCACCTGGTGCAATTGCACGGCGGCACGATCGACGTCGAGAGCGCGGAGGGGGCGGGCACGACCTTCCATGTGCATCTGCCAAATCGCGGATCGTCAGCAGACCCCGCGGAAGGCGGCGGTTTGCCCATTTCCGCCGGCGAAGGGTCTGCGGCCCGGTCCGCCCCTCACGAAAATGCGGCGTAGCTCGTCCGTTCCTGAAGGACGTCGCCTCCGCATCACGCCCAGGCCTCGTCCTCGCTCCCAGGCACGAGATCGTAGCTCGCCTCCACCTGATAGTCGGCGCCATGGCCATCGAGCCAGCTCGAATAGAGTTTGAAGCCGCTCACCGGAAAACTCGGGCTCTGGAACAGACTGTGACGCATGAGATAGGTCGCCAGACCAGCCTGGGTCGGTGGGCGGCGCAGGCGTGCCAGGGTGACGTGAGGGGTGTATTTTTTCGGGTCACGCTCGAGCCCGGCCTGCTCCAGGGCACGGTCGATGCGGCGTTTGAGGCCGTTCAGCTCCGGCTGACGCTCGACACCCGCCCAGATCACCCTGGGCTCCCCGCGCGGCGGGAAATGGCCGATACCCTTCAGGCGAAGCTCGAAGGCCATGCCCGGCACCAGTGACAGCGCATCGGCGACCTCGTGGGCGCGGCCATTGTCGAGCTCGCCGATGAAACGAAGGGTGAGATGGAGCTGGTCGTCGGTCATCCACCGCACGTCGCCGAGGCCGCGCATTAGCGGTGCCAGGGATTCGTTGATCTCATCGGGGAGGTCGAGGGCGACGAAAAGGCGGGGCATGGTCGGACTTCGCTAGGTTTCGTGAAAAGGCATGCGCGACGCGCTCGAAGGCGGAGTAGGGTGACCAGCACGCTCTGAGGAAGAGGATCCGGCCCTTGCCAAACGCTCGACGGTCTCATACCTACACCCTCTGGATCCACAATCAACTGCAAGGCCCACCATGCGCAGCCGGGATAGCGAGAACTCGGACGGCTTCATTCGCGAAGTCGACGAGGCGGTCCGCCAGGATCGTTGGCTGGCGGTCTGGAACCAATATAGCGCCTATATCGTCGGCGCGGCGCTTGCCGTCATCGTCGGAACGGCGGCCGGCGTCGGCTGGCAGAACTATCAGGCGAGCCAGCGTGCGGCCAATGCCAAGGCGCTTGCCGATGCGACTGCGCTTCTCCAGGAGAAGCCTGCCGAGGCTGCCGATGCCTTCGAGGCGCTTGCCGGAAATGTCGGCGGCGGCATGGCGGTGGTGGCGCGCCTGCGCGCGGCCGAAGCGGAAAAGCAGGCGGGCGATACCGAGGCCAAGCTGGCCGTGCTCGAAAGCCTCGCCGGCAGCGGCGACGCCGGCGCGGTCTATCAGCGCCTCGCGTCCCTCCTTGCCCTCCAGGAGTCCCTGGGCGCAGCCGACGCCGATGCGATGATCGGCGATCTGGATCAGGCGGCGACGCCCGACAACCCGTGGCGCGCCAGTTTGATCGAGCTGAAGGCGGTGGCGCAGATGAAGGCCGGCCGCACGGAAGAAGCCCGTGCGACGCTGGAGACGTTGCTTGCCGATCAGAACACGCCCGGCAATCTGCAGCGGCGCGCGAGCGAACTCCTGAACGCGCTTGGCGGTCCGCTCGAGGAGGAGAACCAGACCGTATCCCAAAACAGCGCTGATGAGGCCGTCGACGATGCGGCCGCGCTCAAGGACGAGCCCGAGCAATGAGGGTGCGCGCGCTTCCCGCTCTCCTGGTCTGCTGCAGCGTGCTTTCCGCCTGCAGCGGCTGGTATGGAGACAGCGAAGAGCCGGCGCTTCCGGGCGATCGGGTCGCGGTCCTGCTGCGCGACAGCCAGCTCAGTGCGGATCCCAATATTGCCGACCTGCCGGTCAGCCTGCCGCCTGCGGTCGTCAACCAAGCCTGGCCCCAGCAGGGCGGCTCGCCTGCCTACCGGCCGCAGCATCCGGCGGGACCCAAGGATCTGGCGCTCGCCTGGCGTGTCCAGCTCGGGGCGAGCGCCGCCGGCAGTGGCCAGCTCCTGGCGCGCCCTGTGGTCGCCGAGGGCACGGTCTACGGGATGGACGCGTTCGGCACGATCAGCGCTATCGACACCAAGACCGGCACCTTGCGCTGGCAGAAGACCCATGAGGACCTGGCGCTCGACGACAGCGTTTTTGGCGGCGGCATCGCGTTCGATCAGGGCCGGCTGTTCGTCACCCTGACCACCGGCGACGTCATCGGTCTCGATGCCAAGAATGGTGGAGAAATCTGGCGTCAGCCGCTGACCTTGCCGCTGCGCTCGGCGCCGGCCGTCGCGGATGGCGTCGTCCTGGTGCTGACCGCAGACAATCAGGTCTACGCTCTTGATAGTGACACCGGCCAGCCCACCTGGCGCCATGCCGGTTTCTTCGAAGCCTCGGGTGTCCTCGGTGGGCCGAGCCCCGCTGTCGATGGCGGTATCGCGGTCGTGCCCTATTCTTCGGCCGAGGTGTTTGCGCTCAGGCTCGACAACGGTCGTCCGCTCTGGAACGACACGCTGGAACGGCCGCGCCGCACCCAGGCGCTTGCCGAGATCAACGATATCGACGGCGCCCCGGTGATCGACGGCGATCTCGTTTATGTCGGCGGGCGCGGCGGTCAGGTTGCTGCGATCGACATGCGCCACGGAATACGCGCCTGGGACGCCGATCTCGCCGCGGTCGACACGCCTTGGGTCGCAGGCGACTTCATCTATCTCCTGACCGAAGGCGAAGACGTGGTCTGCCTGGTGCGTCGGGATGGGCGGATCAGGTGGGTGACGCGGATGCCGCACACCACCGATCCCGAGGACGCCGCGGCCAGCACGCTGACCTGGCGGGGGCCGGTACTCGCTGGCGAGCGCCTCTATCTCACCAGCTCCGGCGGCGATCTGGTCACGCTCTCGCCCTATGACGGCAAGCAGATCAGCCAGCTTACGCTGCCGGCACCGGCCGCGACGAACCCGGTGTTCGCCGGTGGCACCGCCTTCATCCTGACCGAGGACGCCGAGCTTCTGGCCTATCGCTGACGGATCGCGGCTTCCGCACCGTCCGGACATCGCCCGGATCCCTTTGACGTGAGCCGTCTATCGACCATGTCCTTCACCATCGCCATTGTCGGTCGCCCGAATGTCGGCAAGTCGACCTTGTTCAACCGTCTGATCGGCAAGAAGCAGGCCCTGGTCGACCCGACGCCTGGCGTCACGCGCGACCGGATCGAAGGCGAAGGGCGGATCGGAGATCTCGCCTTCGATGTGATCGACACTGCCGGTCTCGCCGAAGGCCGGGCCAACGAGCTCGAAAGCAGGCTGCTCGCCCAGACCGAGAGCGCCGTGGCCGGCGCCGACGTCGCCCTGATGCTGATCGATGCCAAGGCCGGCCTCACGGCCTTGGATCGCCAGTTTGCAGGCTGGCTACGGCGTCACCCCAAGCCCGTCATTCTGGTCGCCAACAAATGCGAGGGACGTGCTGCCGAAGGCTTTGCAAGCGAAGCCTGGGCGCTCGGCCTCGGTGAGCCGGTGCTGATCTCGGCGCAGAACGGCGAAGGCATGGCCGATCTCGCCGAGCGCCTGATGGAGAGCATGGCCGACGACGATCGTCCTGAGGCGCCCGTCGAGCGTGAGATCGCCGAGGGCGGGGAGAAGGGCGCCCGGCCTTTGAAGCTCGCTGTGGTCGGGCGTCCGAATGTCGGAAAATCATCCCTGATCAACCGCCTCCTGAGCGATGAGCGCCTGCTCACCGGCCCCGAGCCCGGCCTCACCCGTGATGCAGTTCAGATCAGCTGGTCCTGGCAGGGCAGGCGGATCGATCTGGTGGACACCGCCGGGCTCCGGCGCCGGACCAGAATCGACGATGACAGCATCGAGAAGCTGTCGAGCAAGGCCTCGCTCGCGGCGATCCGAAGTGCCGATGTCGTGCTGTTGATGATCGATGCCTCGGCGCCGCTGGAAAAGCAGGATCTGGTGATCGCCAACCGCGCGCTTGATGCTGGCCGCGCGCTCATGATCGCCGCCAACAAATGGGATCTGGTCGAGGAACCGAAACGCGCTCTGTCCATGCTGCGGGAACGGATCGAGCACCGTCTGCCGCAGATCAAGGGTGTCGTCTGTCAGCCGATCTCGGTCAAGACCGGGAAGAACGTCGATCGTCTGCTGCCGGCGGTGGTCGCGCTAGAAGCCAACTGGTCGAGACGGGTGTCGACATCGGCATTGAATCGCTGGCTGGAGCAGGCGCTCGACCAGCATGCGCCGCCGCTCGGCAAGGGCCGGCCGGTCAAGATCCGCTATGCCACGCAGATCGCGACCCGGCCGCCGACCTTCGCCTTGTTCGTCAGCCAGGCCAAGGCTCTGCCTGACTCCTATTTCCGTTATCTCGCCAACAGCCTGCGCGAGGCCTTCGACTTCGAGGGCGTGGCGCTGCGTCTGCTCGAACGCACCGGCAGAAACCCCTATGTCCGCGAGTGACGGCGCTCGATCACGGGGGCTGCATCGTCCTGATGCAGTGCTTGATTGCCGGGGAGGATGCCGTATTCAGCGCCGCGTATGTCACTCCGCTGCAGGCCGAGATCGTTGAGCAGCTGATCGTCGAGCGAGCCGAAATGCTGCTGCTGGCGATGCGGCATCGATGCCATCGACCGTCGCCGGGAAAGCCGTCGGTCCTGGTTGAATGGATTGAGCTGCCGGAGTACATGGGCAAGGGCGGTCTCGACAACATGCCAGAGCGACCAGCCGACGCCGGCATGGAAAAGGCGCGTCATCATCAGTCACCATCGAAAAGCCTGATGGTCTCCAGCGTTGGCCGATAATGAGCCCGTTGGAGACTTCGGGGTTAAATGACGTGGAAAAAACGGCTGCTGGCGGCGAGAAGCCGCTCGGGAGAGGGGGCGCTCGCCGTCGACAAGGTCATGCGCTTCATCGCCACCAGCATTGATTGCAGGATGCATCAAACCCGAAAAATAGGCTGTGACGATGGTCACAATGCGGCTGGTTCCGTTATCACAGCGCCGTGAACTCCTGCATCGCCTCAAAGAAAGCGATCAGCGGCATTTGCGGATTTGACGCCGAACCAAAGGCTTGGCCCCGAAAACTGAACGGCTGCATGTCGCTCCATCGCGTATGATCTGGTCACGAGCGACGGGCACTTGGCGGTTTCTTCATCTGTTCCCGCAACCATCGCAGTCCGGTCCATGCGACCCATCAGCCTGGCGAAGGCGAACTTGGATGTCTGATCGATCGCCACAAACAGATAGCACTTGTCCTTTTCGCTGCGCATTTCGGTGATGTCGATACTGTGTCGTTGCACGATGCCCTGCTGCGAGACAGGCTATTTCAGATGACCTGTCCGCGCTTTCCCGTGAGCCGGGCCGCGATCTCCGGACAAGGCCGATCACGCTCCTTTCGCCGCATACGGCTCGAGCTCGCTACCGGTCTTGATCGGGCATAACCCTTGGCGGGCTGATGGCGGAGAGGGTTTCGCCTGTGAAAGCAGGCGGCTCCAGAGGATAGCCCTCACCGGCCGTCGCGATGATGGCGTTCAGCCGAGCCTGACCGCCGGCAGGCAGCTCATGGGCTCGAAAGCTGCTGATCAGAGCTTCGCCGTCGCCGCTGATCAGAAAGCGCTGGCTGGCATAGTCGGCGATGCTGCGGAGATAGCCGTCGGAGAGGTGGCGTGAGGCCGGCACCAGGCCGATCGGGTCATCGGCGATGCGCCTCAAGGTTCTGAGCATGAGATCGTCATAGATCTCGAGACGCCAGTCGGCCGTGAACCAGTGATGGAAGGCCGACCGTGTTGCCCAGAGTTCGCGGCCGGCGCCGTCGCCTTCCGCCATCGACGCTTCGAACGCTTCCGCGATGTCGTGATAGGCGGTGGTAAGCTTCTTCCGCCAGGGCGCGTTCACGCCCTGCTGCCGCAATTGCCAGAGAACGCGGGTGGCCACCGCCTCGGCCGCCGCCTCGCGCACCCGCTGCAGCAGGACCATGTCTGCCGGCGCGAATTGACGATTGTTGGAAAAGCGCGGGTGCTGCGGCACATGGGCGAGCTCATGGGCGAGGAAGACCACCCGACCCGCCGGATCGAGCCTCGCATTCAGGCCGATCAGATGGAGATGGGCCCGGTAATGGGCTTCCAGCTCGGTCCCGTGATCGAGGCAGATCGTCACCTGCTGCGTGGCGGCGACCTGCACCATCCAGGCGCCGACGTCGCTTTGCCGGATCTGGCGAAGCGCTGCCTCCAATGCGACCTGCGCGGGCGTTGCCGTGCGTTCATGGAATGCTTGCGGCTTCGCCGTCACTGGCAGACAGTTGTCACGGGCATCCGGGATGAGGGCCTGAATGCGCTGTTCGACATGCCAGGGCTCGGGCGTGTCATCGGGCCGGTCGGTGATCGCGTGCGCGATCTGCGCATCCACGGCTTCGAGCTCCGGCAGCAGTTCAGCGTCGGTGCGGCCGGTGATCATGACCGAAACGACGAACGCGCCGATCCAGATGACCGCTCCGACCATGCGTCGCGGCGGCGTCATGGCACCCCATCTTCCAGCCTTGCCGCCACGCTGCCTGCTCGTTCGCTTCACCTGCGGAACTCCCGAAAGAGCCTCTACAATTCAACCTGTGCACCCTCCGTTTTAGGTCCAGTCTGGTAAAAATTTGGTAAACGGCGCAGACTTTTGTCCGGTTGGTCTCATGACCGGGTCGGCCGCGGGTGCTAGGTTCTCGCTTTCGCGGACCAAGGAACCATGGAGGCAAGCGTGCAGCGGGCAGGTCATCCCATCGACAATGCCTATGAGGTCGACCTCGAGCGGCGTGCCGCGAATTTTGCGCCCCTGACCCCGCTCAGCTTTCTTGCCCGCACCGCCGCCGTCTTTCCGGACCGCATCGCCTGGATCCATGGCGCAGACAGCGCCGACTACGCGCTGTTTCGCGCGCGCTGCCATCGTCTCGCCTCCGCCCTGGTCAGGCGCGGCGTGACGCCGGGCGACACGGTCGCCGTGATGCTGCCGAACACGCCGCCGATGCTCGAGGCGCATTACGGCGTGCCCATGGCCGGCGCCGTCCTGAACAGCATCAATATCCGCCTGGAAGCGCGCACCGTCGCCTTCATCCTCGGCCATGGCGGCGCCAAGGTGCTGCTCACCGACAGTGCGTTCGCGGAGACGGTCGGAGAAGCGCTCAAGGGCCTGGACAATCCGCCCCTGGTGGTCGACGTGGTCGACACCATGGAGGTCGGCGAGCGTCTCGGCGAGCTCACCTATGAGGATCTCCTGGACGAGGGCGATCCCGATTTCGAGCCGCTCTATCCCGCCGACGAATGGCAGGCGATCGGCCTCAACTACACCTCCGGCACCACCGGCGATCCCAAGGGTGTGGTGGTGCATCACCGGGGCGCCCATCTGAACGCGATCGGCCAGGCGCTCGCCTGCGAAATGCCGCTGCATCCGGTCTATCTCTGGACCCTGCCGATGTTCCATTGCAATGGCTGGACCTTTACCTGGGGGGTCACCCTGCAGGCCGGGACGCATATCTGTCTCAGGAAGGTCGAGGCCGGGCCGATCTATGACGCGATCGCCGATCACGGGGTCACCCACATGTGCGGCGCCCCCATCGTCATGAACATGATCGCCAACGCGCCGGGGGCGGCGCGCCGCTCGTTCTCCCAGCGGGTCCACGCCATGACCGGAGGGGCGGCGCCGCCCGCCGCCGTGCTGGCGCGCATGGCCGAGATCGGCATCGACATGACCCATCTCTACGGCCTGACCGAGTGCTACGGCCCTGCCTCGGTCTGCGCCTGGCAGGAGGACTGGGCAGCCCTCTCGGCCGACGAGGTCGCGGCGAAGAAGGCGCGCCAGGGCGTGGTCTATCCGACGCTGGACGGCCTCGACGTGATCGACCCCGAGACCATGCGGCCGGTCGAGCGGGATGGCGCTGCCATCGGCGAGATCATGCTGCGCGGCAATACCGTGATGAAGGGCTACCTCAAGAACCCCGAGGCCACGGCGGAGGCCTTTCGCGGCGGCTGGTATCACACCGGCGACCTCGCGGTGATGCACGCGGACGGCTATGCCGAGGTCAGGGACCGCTCCAAGGACATCATCATCTCCGGCGGCGAAAACATCTCGTCGATCGAGATCGAAGGCGCGCTTTACCGCCATCCTGCGGTGCTCGAGGCCGCGGTGGTCGCGCGCCCGGACGAAAAATGGGGCGAGAGCCCCTGTGCCTTCGTCACCCTGAAAGACGGGCAAAAAGCCAGCGCCGAAGAGCTCATGACCCATTGCCGAACCCTGCTCGCCGGGTTCAAGATCCCGAGAACGGTGGTGTTCGAGCCGCTGCCCAAGACCTCCACCGGCAAAATCCAAAAGCACGTGCTGCGTGAAAAGGCCAAGGCGCTGTAATCACGCCGAAAATCCAGGGAGTTTCGTCATGATCACCGCACCGCCTCGTGCGATCGCTCTGTTCGGCACCGACGAGCCGGTGGCGAGCTCGAAGACGCTGCGCGCCGGGCCGCTCACCGTGGAATTCGACAACGGCGCCCTTCGGTACATCAAGGTCGGCGGCAAGGAGGCGATCCGCAATATCGCCTTCGTGGTGCGCGACAAGGATTGGGGTACGTACAACCCGGTCCTGCAGAATCTGAAGATCGGCCAGAGCGGCAATGGCTTCGAAGTGAGCTTCGACGCGATCTGCAAGGATGCCAGTCAGGAGCTGCATTACAGCGCCAGGATAAGGGGCAAATCGGACGGCACGCTGGTCTTCGAGGGCACCGGCAAGGCGATCACCGACTTCGTGACCAACCGCACCGGCTTCGTCGTGCTGCACCCGGTCGATGGTGTGGCCGGCTGTCCGTCCGAGGTTGAGCGCGTCGACGGCTCGACCGAGAGCACGTCCTTTCCCGAATTCATCGACCCGATGTGTCCGTTCCAGGACGTGCGCGCGCTCGCCCACGAGGTGCTGCCCGGCATCAAGGTGACCTGCCGGATGGAAGGCGACGCCTTTGAGACCGAGGATCACCGCAACTGGAACGACGCCTCCTTCAAGACCTATGTGCGTCCGCTGGCCAAGCCCTGGCCCTATGAGATCAAGGCGGGCGAAAGCACCGAGCAGTCGGTGGTGCTGACGCTTTCCGGGAAGGCGCCCGCGGTCGCTGGCGGCAACGGCATCAAGCCGGTGACGCTCAAGATCGGCAAGGAGGCCGGCACCATGCCCGCTATCGGCCTCAGCCTGCCGCCGGAGCAGGACCGGGCGATCCTGCAGGCGCTCGAGCCGGTGAAGACGCTGGCGCCGCAGTTCCTGGTCTGTCCCTTCGATTCCAGGATCGCTGAGGGCGCCCCCAGGGGCCTCGGCGGGCCGCGCGTGTCCACCTTCCCGCTGGACGATCCACGCCTCGGCGGCCGGGGTGAGGTCATGGCCATGTTCAAGGCAGTCGGCGAGGCCACAGGGGCCGAGCTGGTGCTCGAAGCCGTGCTCGCCTGCCGTGACGCGGCGGGCGCGCCGAGCGCTGACGAAAAGATCATGCGCCGCGATCTGGAACTGATCCGCAAGGCCGCCGAGGATGCCGGCGTCAGCTTCGCCAAGGTGGCGGTATCGCCCTCTTCGGATCTGAAATGCACCCTTCCCGGCAGCGTCTGGCCGCCTTGCCCCGACGCCACGGCCATCTTCGAGGCTACCCGGAAGGCCTTTCCGGGCGTGCCGGTCGGCGGCGGCATGTTTTCGTATTTCACCGAGCTCAACCGCAAGCGTCCGCCGGTCGAGGCCATCGATTTCATCTGCCACACCAGCTGTCCGATGGTCCACGCTTCCGACGACATCACGCTCATGGAGAACCTGGAGGCGCTGCCGCATATCGTGAAAAGCGTGCGTGCCATCGCCCCCGGCCTGCCCTATCGCGTCGGCCCGAGCGCGATCGGCGCGCGCGACAACCCCTATGGCGAGGCCGCAGCACCCAACCCGCAGAACCGCCGCCTCGCGCTCACCCGCATGGACCCGCGCCAGCGCGGCCTCGCCGGTGCGGCCTGGAATCTCGGCTATGTCGCTCATCTGGCGCGCGGCCAGGCGGAGGCGGTGGCGCTGTCGGCGCCGGTCGGCGAATTCGGGGTGGCCTATGCCAGGATGGACTTCGAGCAGCCCTGGTTCGACCAGCGCGGCTCCGGCGTCTACCCGGTCTATCACGTGATCCGCGGCATGGCGGCGGGCGCCGGCAAGCCGATGCTCGAAACCGACCTTTCCGACGGTGCGGCCATCCAGGCCGTGGCCTATCAAGACGGCGGGAAGACGGTCCTCTGGATCGCGAACCTCACCGGCCAGCCGCAGGAGGTGGTGATCGACGGGCTGAAGGGGGCGAAGGGCCGGATCGCCACCCTCGACCTCGAAAGCTTCATCGCCGCCACCGGGGATCCGGACGGGCTGGAGACCGAGGAAGGCCCGACCGACCTGCTCGATCTCGGTGCCTATGCCGTGGTGCGGGTGACGGCTGGGTGAGGCTTTTTCGCTGATCGAGCACGAAGCTTTGCGTCGGTCGGAACGTGACTCTTGTGTCTCTTTTCGAGTGAAAAGCTGACGCCTTCGCGGCATGGTGGGAAGGCCTGGATTGTGCCCATGTGCGGACACTACCGGTATCTGACGTTGTGATCGATATTATGTTTGGTATTTCGGGCTGAGTTAGGCTTAAACTACCGAGGCAAGGCCCAAAGGCAGTAAGAACGAGATCGCAAGATCAGGATCGCGGATATCTCGAAGTATTCGCCTTTCCATTCCAGCTCGAGTTCCAGCTTGAGCTCGAGAACCAGCTCTTTCACGGTCCTGAATGTCGGCTCGCCCAGAAGACCCTTCTCTTTCCATCTCTCGCGGAAATAGTTTCGTGCATATTCCCTGGGCTTATCGTATTCGCCTGCATGAATACCGAGCCTGTGCTCTTCGGCGAACGCCTGTTCAACAAGGAGCCTCTGCGCGTAGGCCCCATTATCAATTGGATTTCTCTCCATATAGTCTAGATCAGCAACCGCATATCCATTTCGGACTAGCCACCGCCCTATGTCCTCTCCTCGGTAACGGAAACCCTTGGAAATCGTGCATATGGCGACTGTTCTCTTGAGAGGGTCGGGAGCGTCGGGATACTCCCGACAACAGACCTTAAGATCGCCAATTTTTGCCATCAGAGCGTGACGACAGTAGGCGAAACCGCTTATTGGGCCGGCATCGCCAGATCTCAGTTTCTGTCCAGGCTTAAGTGCGGCGACGCCATATAGGCGGTACTTCACCTTGCTGATTTGGATGGTGTTGCCGCTGACTGCCTTTCCCCTGCCGCATGTGTAGAATGTGAAGTAAATCCCTATGGTAACTGTAATAACTATGGTGATGCCGATGGGGCCAAGCTTGAGGCCATAGGTGATGATCCGAACTGTCAGCTCGATTGACACCTCGATCCAGGTCGTGAGGAGTTCGATTGTCGTGGTGCATTCATCGCAGCACGCGGGTGCGCAATCCATAGTGTCCAATCGCAGTAATTGATTAAATTATAACAACACAATTATGTAAAAATGGATGATAATCAAGGGGGTAGGCGCTCGCGATGCGTGGCTCTTCTATCAGGCTCAGCTCTTGAGTGCAGCCATAGCAGTGACGAGGGCGAGGAAACAGAAGATTCACAGGATCAATGGCCCGGCGGCACCCCGGAATTTGAATTTGAAGGCTCTCAAGATAGGTATCGGTCGCTCACCAATGTTCAAATCCGTTGGGTCTCAAATGGGTCAAAGTTGGATCTCAGCAAGACAGGTACACTGTAACCGCTTCCGGCCCAAAAGCGGACATGGCTGCCGAAGGCTCGGCCCAGACCGAGCGGCCTTGCATTCTTCCTGCCCTTGTGCCCTCTCTACGAACGACATCCGAGCACGCCGGAGAAGAAGATGGCCAAGGGCTTTGCCTCCACCGGGGACATGACCGCGAAGACCGTATCGTTCACCGAGATCGGTCGGGATATCTGGGCCTTTACTGCGGAGGGCGATCCGAACACCGGCGTGATCATCGGCGACGATGCTGTGATGATCATGGATGCGCAGGCCACGCCCAGGCTGGCCAACATGGTGATCGAGAAGATCAGAGGCGTCACCGACAAGCCGATCAAATACGTGACCCTCAGTCACTATCACGCCGTGCGCGTGCTCGGCGCGTCGGCTTACGGCGCGGAGCAGATCATCGCCTCCGATGTCTGCCGGGCGATGATCCATGAGCGCGGCCAGGAGGACTGGGACAGCGAGTTCGGGCGGTTTCCGCGGCTGTTCGAAGGCCATGAGAGCATTCCCGGGCTCACCTGGCCGTCCATGACCTTCTCGAACCGCATGACCGTCTACATGGGCAAGCGCCGGGTCGATCTGCTCCATCTCGGCCGCGCGCATACCGCTGGCGACATCGTCGCCTGGGTGCCGGATGCGGGCGTGATGATGACCGGCGACATCGTCGAGAGCCATTCCGCCTGCTATTGCGGCGACGCCCATTTTTCCGACTGGGGCGGCACGCTGGATGCGATCGCCTCCTACCGGCCCGACGCGATCGCGCCCGGGCGCGGCGATGCGCTGGTCGGCGAGCAGGCGGTGAACGACGCGCTCGGCTTCACCTGGGACTTCATCGACAGCACCTATCGCCCGGCCGCAGCAGTCGCGGCGCGCGGCGGCTCGCTCAAGGAAGCATTCCAGGCGGTGCGCGAAAACTGCGATCCCAAGTTCGAAAAGGTCGCGATCTACGAGCACTGCCTGCCCTTCAACGTCAGCCGCGCCTATGACGAGGCCCGCGGCATCGACACCCCGCGCATCTGGACGGCGGAGCGCGACCGCCTCATGTGGGACGCCCTCCAGTCCTGACCAGGACCTGGTTGACTTGCCTGAGACTGGCGCGGGTGGCCGAGTCTCCAGCCGTGAGAACGGGCGTGGCAATTTGGAAGGGAAAAGTCGCCTGCAGTTTCACCTAAAGCCCGCCTTGACCTTGTACTATCGCTCGATAGTCTCGACGGGCGTCCTTGGAGGGAACGCGATATAGTGCGGACAACCTGCTTGATTGTTGGAGGGCATTCCAATGGGCAGTCCGAGCGGTGGCGTTGGAGGCAGTGCTTCCAGCGGACAGTCGGGTAGTGCGGGCAGCGCAGGCAGTGGCGGCTCGTCGAGCGGTGCCGCGAGCGGATCGGGCTCGTCCGGCGCATCCAGCGGTTCCGATTTCAGCAGCAGCGTGTCCCAGGCGGACAGCAGTCGAAATTCAGGCGGCGACAGAAGCGACAGTTCAGGCTCTGCCGGCAATGGCAACGGGTCGACAACGTCCACATCGTCCGGGCCGACCTCGGATGCCGGCCTGACCGCGGCGCAGAGCGAAGCGCTCGCCGATGGCGCCGGCGTGATCGACGGCTATGCCTTCTCCCCGGAGCCGACGCCGGACGACGAGACGGCCGACGACAACCAGGCCAATGCTGCTGTGGTCGGACGTTCCGCCGCGCAGTCGCGCAACGAGTATGTCGGCGCCCAGACCCGGCAGGTGACCGACAGGGTCAACAACGCGCCGATGACGCCCTATGACGGCGACGTCTACCGCAGCGTCGACACGCCCTATGCGTCGACCTACAACGACGCGCAGTACAGCTCGCCCGGACGCTACAACCGGGTCGGCGAGTCGACGCTCTACACCTCGGAGTCCATGCACGGCATCGAGGTCGAGGCGGGGCGCTATCCCAGCGCCACCGATCCGACCGGGCTTGCCGGCAAGACGGTCACGCGCAGCGAGCTCAACGGCAATGTCATCGACGCGACCACCTTGCCGAACGTCACCGACGGGGCGCTGACCGAAGGCTATGGCCAGCAGGGCCGGGAGCGCAGCACGCTCAGCGTCGTCACCGGCGAAGATCCCTATACCAATACGCGCGCCCTGAACGATGCAGCGCGGGCGCGCGGTGCCGAAGGCGTGCGCGTGCCGGCCGGCGAGGGTGCGGTGCATGTCGGCGTCATGCCCGGCAACATGACCGACCCGGCCTCGCAACTGCAGTATCGGGACCATGTCACCTTCGATGCCAATGGCGTGCCCGGACCGGTGCAGACGACGCCCGGCAGCATCTCGCCGCCGCCGCCCGCGAACACACCCAACATCCACGATCCCGCCTCGCCGATGCACAATCCGGACAGGACGGCGCAGGTGAGGGTCGACGATGCCGCCGCCCACAGCCGTGCGGGCAGCGTGCGCTACGGCGCCACCGGTGGAGCGCTGGTGTCCGGCGTGCAGGCGCTGAGCGACGGCGAGCTGACTGCCGAAGACGCACGCGATGTCGCCATCGGCACCGGCACGGGCGCTGCGGCGGCCTATGCCGACGACGTCCTGTCGCCGCGCATCGGCGGTCTGCGCGCGGGCGGTGTGATCGACGGCGCGATCTCCGCCGGCACCTCGCTGTACAGCAACGCCGGCGCCTATGAACGCGGCGAGATCAGCGCCGCCGATGCGACCGCCGATGTCGTGGTCGATACCGGCGTGGGCGTGGCCTCGGGCCTCGCCGGTGCTGCCGCCGGGGCGGCGATCGGCAGCGTGGTGCCGGTGGCGGGCACCGCGGTCGGCGCCGTGATCGGCTTCGGCGTCGGCATGCTCGCGAGCTGGGGCACGTCCGCAGCCCTCGAGCAGACCGGCGCTGCCGACTGGGCGCGCGAAGGTCTGGGCGACGTGCTCGAGGACAATGTCGGCGACGGCGTGCTCGAAGGGGCCTGGGACAAGATTTCCAGCTGGTTCTGAGGGAGAAACCTTGAGCGACGTGATCTCCAGCTTCGATGCGCTGAAGGCGCAGCTTCGGCGCGAAGACCTGCCGTTTCGCGAGGTCGAGGGCGAGCGGGCCGTGACCTTGCCGACCAGGCTCGGCGATGCCGACTCGGTGCTGCATATCCGCTGGGAGCCGACGCCGGGCGTGGTCCAGTTCATCCAGCCCCTGCCGATGACGGTGCCGGTCGATCGCCGCAGCGACATCGGCCGGGCGCTGCATCGGATCAACCTGAAGCTTGCTCTGCTCGGCTTCACCTATGACGGACCGGCGGGTATCGTCGCCTTTCGCGCCCAGGCGATGATGGCCGGCGGCGAGGGCTTGCTTCCGGGCATGATCGGGCTGATGATCCGCACATCGATCGAGACCGCCGCCACCCACTGGCCGGGATTGCGCGCGATCGCCGAGAGCTGAGGCCCGATCGGCCGCCGGTCACGGAGCGATGTGATGCCCGACAGGCTGTCCACCTGGGAACGCTTCAAGTACTGGCTCGAAGACCGGAAGATCGCACGCGAGCTCAAGCAGCTCCGGCAGAGCGGCGATCTCAAGCGCATCCTCGCCCAGTCCCACTACACCTGCCTTCGCCCCGGCAGCCTCCAGGGCGACGACTGGTACCACGTTCGCCCGCGCGACTCCGCCAGTTTGGGCGACATCGTGTTTTCCAGCCTGGACGAGAACCGCGCGCTTTGGTGGATCGTGCAGCATCAACGCGAAAAGGCCTGACGGAGACCTCCCGGACGTCCGCCGCGTACGCGCCACCCATTCCTCGCCCTTTCACGTTCTCTTAACCTCTGCATGTCAATGTGGCTTTTCCTGGTCCATGCGATCCTGGGAGCCGCCCGCCCGCCCGCCGGAAAATGTTGGGCAGGGCTCGGATTCCCAGGATCGCATGGACCAGGAAGCCATGATGACGGTATTTCGTTAGGAAAAGGTCAACGCCGATGATGGATGTCCTTCTGCCAGGGTCGAAGAGCCCCGTGGCAAAGGCATGCATCGCCAGTCGCAGAATCGGCCCATGTCGAGGCAGGTTGGGATAATACCGACCACACAAAGTTCTGACCTATCGACACTTAACTGGGGAACCATCCGGCGCCGATCGTTCGGCGGACGCACCGAATTCTGCATGGGTCAGAGTTTTGTGCGTTTGGTATAAGTCGGTGATGGCCGTCCGATCACCGCCGCAACACTGCTCCTCAGGCCGCTCCATCCAGCTCCCACAGCCCGCCCGTGCACGAGCGCCACCGCATCCGCGGCCAGCACCGAACCCGGATGCCCGTGTCAGGCAAGTCCACCAAGTCGTGGCACGACTAGGTTTGGCCGACCTGGATGAGGACGCCGGCGACTTCGTGGAAGTAGGCCTGCTCGACATAGGTGCCGATGTCGGCGTTTTTGAGAAGCTCCCTGGCCAGCTCCGGCTTGTCGACCACGGGGATGTAGAGCTGGCGCGCGGCGGCGATGAGCTGGGCGGCGCGGTCGTTGCGGCCCTTGCAGACGATCGCAGGCACGGGCGTCTGGCCCTTGATGTAGCGGATGCCGACGATCGAGGATGCGCCGTCGGCGATCAGCACCGTGGCGTTCTTGATGCCGACCGGCACCTCGCCGCCATCGGAGAATTCGCGGCGCTGACGCATGCGCTCCTGGCGGAGCGTGGGGTCGCCCTCCATGTCCTTGCGCTCGCGTTTGAACTCGGTGATGGTCATGCGCATGTCGCGCAGGAACAGCCAGCGCTGCACGCCGATGTCGAGCAGCGCGAACAGGAGGAAGATCAGGGCGAAGGCGATGAACAGGGGCTTGACCATGCTGGTGAAGGCGAGCGCCACGCAGTCCGGGCCGCAGACCGGTCCCTTCACCAGGGTCTCGAGACCGAGCAGCACGAGAACGATGGCAGCCGCCGAGAGCAGGACGGTCTTCAGGATCGATTTGATCAGCTCGACCAGGTTCTTCAGGCTGAAGATGCGCTTGAAGCCGCTGATCGGATTGATCTTCTCGCCCTTGGGCTTGATCGGCTCGGTCGAAAACACGAAGCCTTGCATCACTGCGACATTGGTCAGCACGCTCACCAGGATGATGATCACGATAAGCGGGAGAACGGTCATCACGGCGAGCTCGAAGGCGATGCCGGTGACGCGCTCCACCGCTTTCAGGAACGGCATGTCGTAGACGTCTGACGGCAGCACCAGAAGGGCGATGAAGTTGCTCTGCAGCAGGTCCCAGGCGAGCCAGATATAGGCGAGAATGGCGACCGTGCCCGTGCCGATCACCATGTCCTTGCTCTGGGAGACCTGGCCCTTTTTTCTGGCATCGCGCAGCTTCTTGTCGGATGCCGGAAGCGTTTTCTCCTCGGACTGGTCGTTGCCGCTCATCGGATCAGCTCCCTGAACTGCTCGGCGACGTGGTGAAGCGGGGCGAAAGCGTCGTTGATGTAGCCGAAGATGAACACCGCGTAGAGCGGCATCATGGCGACGAAGATCGCGCTTTTCACGCCCATGGAGAGCACGAAGACGTTGAGCTGCGGGGCGAAGCGCGTGATCGCGGCGAGGACGGCATCGCCCAGGAACATGGCGATCATCACCGGCCCGGCGATCACGAAGGCGAGGCGCATGATGTCGTCGATCAGCTTGAACAGGGCGACGGCACTGGCGATCGACAGCTCCGGCGACAGGTCGAACAGCGGCCAGATGGTGTAGGTCTGGTAGAGCGTCTCGATCACGATCATCATGCCGTCGACCATGAAGAAGAGCGTGATCATGGTCAGCACCAGGAAGGTGCCGGTAACCGAGGCCTCGGAGCTCTGGGAGGGGTCGGAGATGCTGGCACCCATCAGGCCGCGCTGGAAATCGATGACGTCGCCTGCGGACTGCACGCCCCAGAACGGAATGCCGAGCACGAAGCCGAGGAGAAAGCCGATGAAGCCTTCCTTCAGCAGCACGCCGGTCAGCACCAGGGCGCCGACCTCGCCCGCCTCGGCGATCTCGACCATGACATAAGGCACCAGGGACAGCGCGATCGCGATCACCACGCCGCCGCGCAGAATGCCGGAGATGCCGGTGCGCACGAAGACCGGGAGGACCATCACCATGCCCGCGGCGCGCGCCATGGCGAGGGCCATGGCGATCAGAAAGCTGTAGCCGAGCGTGATGATGTCCTGGAAGGCCTCGTCGAACAGCAGCATGTCAGCCTGTCCGTATCATCTGGCGCTTCATGAGGTTGGCCATCGTCAACGACGCCCTAGTGGGTGAGCGTCGGAAAATCACGGAAGATCTGCTCGGTGTGCTCGAGCAGAGGGCCCACCAGCAGAGGACCCATGAGCACGATCGAGAGGATGACCGCGATCAGCTTCACCGCGAGCGGCAGGGTCTGGTCCTGGATTTGGGTCACCGCCTGCAGGAGGCCGACCACCAGGCCGACCACCGAGGCGATCAGCAGCGTCGGCATGGAGAGCAGCAGGATCAGGCTGAGCGCGACGTTCATGTGATGGACGATGGTCGCTTCGGTCATGCGTCAGCCTCCCTCGCTTGCCCTCACTGATAGCTCAGCACCAGGCCTTCGAGCAGCCTGGACCAGCCGTCCACCAGGACGAACAGGAAGAGCTTGAACGGCACCGAGATCACCAGCGGCGACACCATCATCATGCCCATGGCAAGGAGGATGTTGGAGATGATCAGGTCGATGACGATGAACGGCAGATAGAGCAGAAAGCCGATCTCGAAGGCGCGGGTCAGCTCGGAGATGACGAAGGCCGGAATCAGGATCATCAGATCGTCGCTGCTCGCGGCCTCGTGCGCCTCCTTCGGCCAGACCTCCGCGGTCGCCTGGTAGAAAAAATTGCGCGCGGGCTCGTCGGTGAATTTCAGGAGATGCTGCTGCAGCGGGATTCTCGCGCGCTCCGCCGCCGTTTGCCAGTCCTCGAAATTCTCGTAGTCGAGCGTGCGGTCGCTGACCTGGGCGTAGACCGAGCCGATCACCGGGGAGGTGAGAAACACCGAGAGCACGATGGCGATGCCGTAGAGCACCAGATTGGGCGGCGTCTGCTGAATGCCGAGCGCGTTTCTGATCAGGAACAGCACCACCGCGATCTTCATGAAGGACGTGGTGGTGACCACCATGAACGGCACCAGCCCGAGGCCGGCGACCAGGAGGATCATGCCGATCGTGTTGCCGCCGCCGTCTGCGCCCAGCATCGGGTCCCTAGGCTCCGCGCTGGCCGAACAGGCGGACGACGCGCACGCCGATCTGCTCGTCGATCTGCACGATCTGGCCCTGGCCGATGCGCCGGCCGCCGGCATGGATCTCGACCGCCTCGCCGAGCGTGCGGTCGAGCTGGAAGACGTGGCCCGGCCCGATCTCCTGCAGCTGGCCGAGCGGCAGCTCGATGCGGCCGAGCTCGAAAACCAGCTTGATCGGCAGCTCGTCGAACACCGCATCCGCGGGCGGAGAGACAGGGCCGGCGTCGAGATCGGCATCCGCCTCCGGGCGTTCGCTGCCCTTGGTAGCCTTGGGCCTATCGCTCAAGGTCTCGTCAGCATCATCGACAGGACTTGGCTCGACCATCATCCATTCTTCCCGATCTCTCGGACCGGCGCGGCGAAAAGGCGCCAGCGCCGTCGGTCCCTTGCGTGTCATCTCCACCGGAAACATCCAGCGTTCGCCGGCAGTCGCGGCCATGCGCTCCCAGCGCGACGGATCGTCCTCGACCAGCAGCACGTCGCCGATGTCCAGCGCCTTGAGCTCGCCGAGGTCGAGCCAGATCGAGCCGGCGCGCAGGCTGAGCTCGATCCTGAGATCGCCGTATGAGCGCGCCGGCTTGTCGCGCGCGGCGAGCCGATCGGCGAGACGTTCGACATCCTTGCGGGCCGCGCGCAGGGCAGCGAAGCCCGCCTTCTCACCGTCGAGCGCTACCTCCAGCGCGACATCCAGGCCTTCCAGATCGAAGGCGGCACCCGGCTGGACCGCGACCAGCTCGATTCGGCTGCCAAGGTCGGCCTCGGCGGTGCCCAGGCCCTCCTCGACGCAGGATTCGAGCAGAAGCGGCAGGATCTCGCGGTCGATGTCGGCGGCGAGCAGCTCGGGGTCGATGCGCGCGAGCAGGCGCTCGAACAGTTCCCGCGGCATCTGCAGCACCAGGGGCCTGCCGTCGATCGTGAACCAGAAGAGCACGCGCGCCGCAGGTGGGCCGAGCGCATCGAGCGTGTCGAGACCGATCGGCGTGAAGGCGAGCGCCGTGTCGCCCAGGGAGACGGCGACCGGAGGACGCCTGAGGCTCAGACGGTTGGCCAGCGCCAGTTGCTTCGGATCGACGGCAGGGGGACGGTAGGCGCGCACGCGTGCCGTCGTCTGAGCGCCGAGCGCTTTGGGCACGTCATCCTCCATGAGATGGGTCGCGTGGTCCATCATCCCATCCCTTCCTGACCGGCGACACGCCGGTCGCCGAGATCGTCCTCGACCGCGAACTCTTCCGCCTGCTCGCGCCGACGCCGCTCGCGCTCGGCGACGTCGTCCACCAGATGGCCGAAGCGGTCGCCGGCCTGGCGGTGGCGGCGATAGACCGCGGCCGCCGCCTCGACCTCCTTGGTCGCCACGGTGAGCGCAGCCTCGGCCCCCTGAAGCTGACGCAGAAAGCCTTCGGTCTCCTCGGCCATCAGATCGAGCTCGATATTGAGATCGTCGACCTCATATTTCGAAAGCTGCGTGCGCAGCGAGTCGCGGTAGAGCTTGTCCTGGCGCGTCTTGCGTTCGCGGTGATGCTCGTCCAGCCTGGCGCGGGCCGCCTCGGCCTCGGCCTCCGCCCGATCGAGCCGGGCTCGTGCCTGGCAGAGGGCGGCAGCGGCGCGGTTCTCGCGCTCGCGCCGGCAGGAGAGAAGCTGCTCGAGCTCGGACAGCATCAGCCCGCCAGCCCTTGCAGGCGCTGCAGCATGTCGTCGAAGCCGGTGCGCTCGTCCTCGCCCTGCTTCAGGAAATCCCGGATCGCCTTGATCTTGGCGACCGCCTCGTCGGCGAGCGGATCGCTGCCGGGCTGATATTCGCCGACCCGGAGCAAAAGCTCGATCTCCTGATGGCGCGCGAGCAAGGCGCGCAGATGGGTCGCGGCCCGGATATGCGCGCGGCTGGCCACGCTCTCCATCACCCGGCTCCGGCTCTCCAGCACGTCGATCGCGGGGTAATGGCCGGCGCCGCCGAGCTTGGGCGAGAGCGTGATGTGACCATCCAGAATGCCGCGGCTCTCCTCGGCGATCGGATCCGCCGTGCCGTCGCCCTCCATCAGCACCGAGTAGAAGGCGGTGATCGACCCCTTGCTGCCGGCGCCCGCACGTTCGAGCAGGCGCGGCAGCTCGGCGAAGACCGAGGGCGGAAAGCCGCGCCTCGTCGGCGGCTCGCCGGCGGCAAGGCCGATCTCACGCTGGGCGCGGGCAAAGCGGGTGATGCTGTCGATCAGGAGAAGCACGCGCTTGTCCTGGTCGCGGAAATATTCGGCGATCGCGGTGGCGACATAGGCGGCCTTGACCCGCTCCATGGCCGAACGGTCGGAGGTCGCGACCACCAGCACGGATTTTTTCCGGCCGTCCTCGCCGAGATGCCGTTCGACGAATTCCCGGACCTCGCGGCCGCGCTCGCCGATCAGCGCGACCACCGCGACATCGGCCTCCGCCCCCTTGACGATGCTGGCGAGCAGCGAGGATTTGCCGGTGCCGGGGGCGCCGTAGATGCCGATGCGCTGGCCTTCGCCCGTGGTGAGGAGGCCGTCGATCACACGAATGCCGAGCGGCATCGGCCGGCTGATCAGCTGGCGCGCCATGGCGTCCGGCGGGGATGCATGGATCGGGTAGGTGGTCCAGCCCTCTCCGGTCTCAGGCGCGCCGGCCTCCTGATCCAACGCTGCACCGCGCCGGTGCCCCAGGCTGTCGAGGATCTGACCGAGCAGGGCAGGGCCGACCGCGACCTGCAGCGGCGCGCCGGTGCGCATCACCTCGGTCTGGGTGGAGAGGCCCCGCATGTCGCCGATCGGCGTCAGGATCACGGTCTCGCCGGCGAGCCCCACGGCCTCGGCCAGGAGCTGGCGGCCGCTGTTGGGATCGCGCAGGCGGCAGAGCTCGCCGACCGCGACGTCGGGGGCGGCGGCATGGATCACGGTGCCGGTCGCCCGGATGACCCGGCCCTTGAGCGGGCGCGGCTCGATGGCTTGCAGCAGGTGCTTGAGATGATTGCGTTCCGAACGTTCGGCAGCCTGGCTCATCGGTGCGCTCTCAATCGTGCGCCTGGCGCTTGAGGCCGTCGGCGAGGCCTTTGTGGAGCGCGTTCAGCTGCGCCTCGATGCCGAGGTCGACGAAGCCGACCTCGCTCGCCAGCCGGCAGTCCGCGCGATCGAGGCGGGCGTCGGGCTCGACCGTGATCAGGTGGCGCACGGCGCTGTCGAACAGGGCGTCGACGTCGGCGCGCAGGTCGTCGACCATGTCGGGTGCCACATAGAGCGTCAGATGCTGGTCCTGGCGCTGCCGGGAGAGGGCGTGGCGCACGGCATGGCGCGTCGCCTGGCCGACATCGAGCTCGCCGAGCACGCGCCGGACCACGGCGAGCGCCAGGTCCACGATCTCGCGATCCGCTTCGGCAAGCCGGCGATCGGCCAGCACCGTGGTCTCGGCAAGCAGGCGTGCTGCCGCCTCGGCCCCTTCCTTCCTCCCCTCCTCGAAGCCGCGCCGCCTCGCGTCCTCATAGGCGTCGACCGCTTCCTCCTTCAGCCGCTCGGCCTCTCGGCTCGCGGCCCGCATATAGGCCCTGCCGGTCTCCCACGCCGCGATCTCCTTGGCCGGCACCACGCGCCCGCGCGGGCGGTAGCGCACCGGCTCGGCGTCATGCGCGGCCGCGCTTTCCATGTCCTTGGCCTCGACGTCAGCCACGGGCTTCAGCTTCGGCAGCGAGCATCGCGACCACGGCATCGACGATCCGCGGACCGTGCTCCCGGTGGCTCGCCGGCGGCTCGTCGTCGGCCTCGGAACAGGGCGGCAGCTTCAGCCGAAGGCGCGCGGCGAGCGATGCCGGCTGCAGGCAACACCAGGCATTCAGCGCGAGCAGCCCGTCACGCTCGATCCGCGCGATCAGCGTGTCGACATCCGGAGCATCGTCCGCGGCGTCCTCGCTCTCCCGGTCATCCGAAGGTGCCAGATCGGTGCGGCGAAGGCCGGCGCGGTGATTACCCCGGCCGAGCCGCTCGATCAGCCGGCGCAACTCGTCCTGCAGGATGACGTTGCGCAGCGCGCGCGCATGCCAGATCGCGCCGATCCGGCGAAGGGCTGATTGCAGCGCCTCGCCTTCGAGGCGGGCAAAGCGGCCCTCGGGCGTCGCCAGGTCACGCGCGCCCAGCGGTTCGAGCGCGAAGCGACGGGTGAGCAGGGCGGACAGGCGAAGGCGCAGGCGTGGTGAGCCCTGCAGCCGGCCCTGAAATCCGGCGGGCAGCCCCTGCGGCAGCAGCCCCGCCAGGCGATCTGGATGGCACCAGGCGGCGGGCAGGCGTTCGAAACGCAGCCGTGCCTTGTGCGGGCCCGAAGGCCGGACCGCCCGCATCTGCTGGTCGTTCGCCGTGGTCATTCAGCCGGCAGGTGCTTGGCGGCGCTCGGCGTGCGGCGGCCGGCGGGACGGAGGCGCCATTGCCAGTAGAGATAGCCGTTGGCGACGAGCGCTGCGAGCAGGAGAGCCACCAGCAGATAGATGGTCACCTTGGCGCGCAGCGCGCTGGTATTGTGCACCCAGAGGCCGGCGACCGCGGTGTACTCGTTCGCGCTGGTCGCGATCTGCACCGGCGAGACAACCGGCACCATGGCGACCGACACCTTGTCGTAGACCAGGCCTTCGATGCCGTTGGCCACCAGCATCTTGATCTGCGGGGCGAGCTTCTCGATCGGCGCATCCTGGTGATGGCGGATGAACACCGAAGCCGAGGAGGGCTTGGCGTTGGAGCGCCCGAGCTCGTTCTCCGGCAGAACCACATGCACGCGCGCGGACATCACGCCGTCGATTTCCGAGATCGTGCGGGAAAGTTCCTGGCTGAGGGCGCAGATCAGGCGGGCGCGGTCCTCGACCGGCGACGAGATCATGCCCTCGCCGGCGAACACCGAGCAGAGATCGCTGAATTTCTCGCGCGGCAGGCTGTGCGCCTGCAGAATGTCGACCGCCTCGGCGAAGCTGCCCTCGTCGACCATGACGGTGAGCGTCTTGTCCTTGGCGATCTCGCGGCTGGCGGCGATGCCGTTCTTCAGGAGGATCGCCATGATCTCGTTGGCGTCGCGCTCGTCCAGGCCGCTGTGCAGCTCGACCTTGCAGGCTGCCAGCAGCAGGCAAAGGCCGAACGCCAGCATGCGCGCCACACCCCATGTTCGATCTCTGCGCATGCACGTCATTCCGTCGTTCGACAGGAGAGGCGAGGGGGCGGATACCGCCCTATTGGCCCTTCATCAGCGTGTTGACCGCCGAGACGAACTGCGACGACGCCATGGAGACCATCTTGGTCTCGACCGCGTAGTCGAACATCTGCATCAGGCCGGCATAGGTGGGATCCGTCGTCGCCGTCTTCGCCGAGCCGGCGACATGGGCGGAGGCGGGGCCCGCCATGGTGCCCTCGCTGCCGGCGGCGGCCGGCGCCGGCCCTGTCTGCAGCTGATGATGATAGTCGACCGAGCGCTGATGCAGGGTCTCCATGCGCTGCAGCACCTTCTCGCCCAGCGCCGCGGGATTGGCGAGATAGTCTGCCTTGCTCTCGGGCTGCAGCGTGTCGATCGCGGGCGGCGCATTTCGATGCCGCGCCGAGTAGTCGAAGAGGTCCATCTTCGCACCCTGATCGGCTGCGCTGACTTCGGCGGGGGCCTGGACCTGGGAAACGGGCTGGGTCGGGGAGGCCGCTGCGCCGGAGGTGACCGCGCCGGCATCGGCCGCGGGGCTGCCGGTCACGCTGCTCACGGCTGCCATGGGATCGATGGTCATCTGAACGGCTCCTCCCGCAATCGGGCTTCTGTCTTCTTGCTTGGCGACATTAGAGGTGAGACGGCATGTCCGAAGTGATGACGATCACATCCGCCACATTGTCCGATCAATCCTTCGCTCGATGCCTGTCTAAGGCTCCGGCGTTCCCTTGTCCACGGCATTGGAGGGATGGAGGGTTGCCGCAGTCAAAGCGCCTCTTGCCCATGGGCATCGATCTTCGGCCGTCGATCGTTCTGCTGGCATCGGTCAGACGGTTGGAGGGATCCGCTGAACGGGGCCGGAACGATCTTGGGAGCGACGTCCGACGATAGGTGAAGGGTCGATCTTTCCTGGAGGGAAACAACGGGCGGAAGTCATCGGCAGGGCAGGGTCGACGCCTGGCGACCCGACATGCCGTCTCGGGGTCAGTGCCCCGGTCCGCCGCCTCCTGCGCCTGCAGAGCGGATGCCGACCAGCATCAACGCCTCTGTCGGTTTCAGCAGGAGGGAACTGAAAAGGGTGAGAATCGGCGAAACCAGAGCGCCCGTCGGCTTGAACAGCGAACGGACGACGCGATGGAGCAGCCTGGTCTCGGACAGCAGGGAGCGGACCAGCACCATCCAGCCGCCGCGGCCGAGCGCGTTGGCGCCGTTGCCGGCCCTCCGCTCTCTGCTCTCGCCGTCTATGGTCGCTGGGTGCTTCATCTCGCGTCTGCTATCGGCTCCATGGTTTCGCTTTGAGCATGAGGGACGCACGGCAGTCTTCCGTCGGGGGGATGACGGGAGGCCGCCGCACGGCCCCCAATGCTCAAGGATAACGTGACAACGGATCAGTCGGCGTGGGCGTGACGCTTGTCCCACTTGGTATAACGTCCGTCGCCGTTCACGTCGTTGGCGGCAGGCTTGCCGTCGACACCGCCTTCTTCGGTGAGCATATCGATGACCGAATCCAGAGCCTTGCTCTCCGCGCAGTCGCTGAGGCAGCCCTTGTCGATCTGATCAAGCATCTTCTCGGCCTGCTTGACGATGTCCTTGTCGTAGGAGTTGCCGTCCATGCGGTCGGCGATCTTGCCGAACGGCCCCTTCTTCTTCGGACCGTCACCGAGCATCTCGAGGGCCATCTCGATCAGCTCGCGCTTCTCCTTGGGATCGTCGGTCTCCTTGGCCTGCTCGAGCAGACGCGCAGCACCTTGCTCGCGATCGAGGCTCGGCGACTTGTCCTTGCCGTCCCAGCCGCCCTTGTCCGCCTTGCCGGCATCGTCGCAGTCATGCTTCTTCTTATGATCGCACGACGGCTCCTCCTTCGGCTCATGGCAGCCATGCTTGCGGGAATGGCCGCAATCGTCATGGTCATGCTTGGGCTCCGGCTTGGAACCGCCACACTCATGGCCATGATCCGGCTTGTGGCAGCCGCCTTCGCCGACGCCATGGGCGCTGCCGTGACCGTTGGCACCTTCGGCACCCTTCTGATCCAGAAGCTGGCTCAGCATGTTCTTGATGTCGCCGAGAAGCTGGTTGGTCTGGCTGTTCGCGCTCGCAGCACTCGCGCCACCGGCCTGCTGACCGCCGCTGAAGAGATTGTTGAGCAGACCGGGAAGGCTGGTGTTCGCAAGGCCGCTCACCAAGCTGCCCAGCAGACCGCCGCCGGCGCTGCCACCCAGGAAACCGGCGGCACCAGCGCCGCCCATCAACGCACCAATCAATGGAAACATCATTCCCTCCTTGTTTCCAACTCGAAACCTGGTGGTCAGGACACCCCTCCAGATGACCCGGGTCCACCGCTCTTTCCGCGGGCGTCCTCAGCCTCGGCTGCCGACTCCCGTCAGAAATCTCTGTCGACCGTCCAAGGCGTCTCTACTTCGCGGACTCCTTGTTGATCTCGTCGATGATCGGCTGTTCCACGACGAAATGGTCGGTCAACAGCTCGCCGACGGCGAAATCCTGAATGGCCTGATTGAAGGCCGCCTGCTCCTCGGCGCTGAGGCCGTTCTGCCCTGCAGCCGACGTCGTCGCCTGCTGCTGGCCGCCGCTCGGAGCGACGGGGGGAGCGCCACCGACTGGGTTCATCACAGATCTCCTTTCCCTCTATCCAAAAGCATCGTGAGCAGGCCGCACCGATCAGGGCGCCGCCGCACCGGGGAGACCGGCATCGATCACCGGCTTCAGCCGCAACGCGATCTGCCGGCTCGGACCATCGCCGCTGTTGAGAAGCCGCCGGCACAGCAGGGCGGCATCCGTCTGATGCCCTGCCAGGCAGAGCGCGATCAGCAGCACCGCCTTCAACTCGTCCGGACAGCTGTCATTGGCCACGCCGGCGCGTCGAAGACCGGCGATCGCTTCCTCCTGCCTGCCGGCGGAGATGTCGCTGAACGCCCGGCCGATCGCGGCCAGCGGATTGTCCGGCTTGAACAGCGCGAGCGCGTCGAAGATCGGCGCCGCCGGCTCACCGCAGCCGCGAACCGCCGCCGACAAGCCGATCTCGGCAAGCAGCTTCAGCACCTCCTCGTCGGGCTCAAAGGCCTTCTGAGGCGGAAGATCGGTGATGTCCTGGGCCATTGCCAACATTGTCAATCTGGTCACTCCATCAGAGCCTAGGTCCCGCCTTCGCGGGCGCGGCCATGAATCACGTTGACCGTGCGCGTCGCCTTGGGCGCCAATGCGCGGTCGATCACCGGCGTCGCCAGCGCCATGTAGCGCGGCGGCGCGGACAGGTTGACCTCACCTCGACCCGAATCGAAACCAAGAGGAAAGCGCGGATCGTCGATCCCGGCATGGGCGAGCGCCGCCTTGACCGCCTCATAGGCGCCGGCACCCCCCGACCATGATTTCGCCGTCTGCTCGTCGGCCGTCGAGATGAACAGGCGCCCCTGATCGATGACCCAGTCCAACTGATGCTCGCTGGCGAGATGCGCGAGGAAATCGGCGGCGGTTCCCCCGTGATCGTAATGCCGGACCCGCCCTCCGATGGCCGGGCTCACATCGACCGCGATGTCGAGATTATGCCCGAGCTCCCGCAGCGCATCCGGCAGAGCCTGATCGACCACGAGATAGGGGTAGTCACCCTCCAGCATGGCCGTCATGCCCGCCTGCTCGGCGCTGGCCTTGCCAGCCTCGAGCCCTGCGGACAGGATCGCCGTGCCCAGCACGACGACGGAGACCAAACCTCGCTTCAGCGACATCACGGAAGGCACCCTCGACGACTTTCCCGTCAAATTTGGCTTTGTGACTATCGATACGCTTACCGAACGAACAAGCGGACCGTAGCCGACGCTCCAAGTGAAAGCAATAGAAATTGACTAGTTGTTTAATTGAATGAAAGAAGTGAATGGCAATTCGTTATTGAATGCTTTGCAGTTTCTAAGTGCACAAATGTAAGTTTTGTAAACTTGTGGTTTCTTTTTGAAGAATTCCTGCATGATTTGCTTGACGACGATGCTGTCCTATGGCTTCCCTCGACCCGTTTCCAAGCTTGTGATTGTGGACTGCCACGTGATCAGGCGATAAGCGATTTGGCGAGGTGATGTGGTGATGTCAGAGCAAATGTCGATTGTGGAGCTCGATCAGGTCCTTGCCCAGGATGTGGAGGGCGTCCAGGTCCAGGCCATGCAGCGCAAGCTGGTCGATGCGGCAGAGCACTGCCGCTTGCAGCTGGATCATGGTGTCACCCCCGAAGAAGCGAAACGTTTGAATGCGATGATGGCCGCCTGCAGCGCAGGCTTGGGTCTACTGCCAGCACTTTGGCAAACTCAGCAGGAAAGGACTTAGGACATGGGTTTCAATCCTCTCGGCGCAGTGGGTGGCGCCATCAAGGGTGCGGTCGACGGTCTTACCGGTGGTGGGTCCAGCGGCGGCGGCAGCGGTGCCGGCGATCTCAAGGCCATTTTCGATCAGGCTGCGGCCGATCGGAAGGAGTTCACCGAGATCTCCGTGAAGGGCAATACCGAGATCGCCAAGTTCAACGAGAAGCCCAAGATCTGATTGCTTTGTCGCGAAGCGGCCCGGCGTGGAGGCGCCGGGCCGCTTTTGCGCTCTTTTTTGATGCGACGACGGCTTTGACCTGACAGGCGAGATCGAGCCCATGAGCGCCGACCCCGGCAGCGCGTTCACGATTGTCATCGAAACCGGCCTGCATGCCGGCACCGTGCGCCGGCTTTCGCCCGGGATCTACACCCTCGGCAGCGAGCTGGATGCCGACATCATTCTGGCCGACGACGGGGTCGAGGCGATCCACCTCATCGTGGAGCTCGATCAGCGCGGCCTGCGCCTGGAGCCGTTGCAGGGCGCGATCGTCATCGGGAGCGAGACCGCCGATCTGGTACCCGGCGACGAGCGTCATCTGACCTTTCCGACCACCTTCACCATCGGCGCGACGCGCATCCGGATCACCGCGCCCAAGGATGCTGCACGCGCGCGCCGCCGGCTGCTGAAAGCCGCGATCGCCGCAGGCTTCGTGGCCCTCGCGGTCTTGTCAATCCACATTGTCGATCCTTTCGGCATGGTGAATGCCGAAGACCCGGCGGAACCGGCGATGTCCATGCGGATGGCGGAGTCTAGAGGGGCGGCGGCTTTCGAAGGGTCGATCGACACCGCCTCGATGACGGCACCCGATCTCCCTGCTCAGGCCGGCGGGCCGGCCCCGTCCGCCGCAGACGAGCCACCGCAGCAGCCCGCCGTCAGCCTCGATCAGGCGGCGGCCGCCCTGCGTGCGCGCCTGGCGGAGGAGAAGCTCGACGACATCGACGTCAGGACCGGGACCGACCGCCTGATGGTCAAAGGTGTCGCCGAGCCCGCGCGCCTCGCCGACTGGCAGGCGATCCGCATGTGGTTCGACGGCAGCTTCGGCCAGGAGGTTCTCCTGGTCGCCGACGTCACGCCGGCCGAGGAGGAGGAACCGCCGAAGCTGGCGATCGAAGCCGTCTGGTCCGGTGAGGATCCCTATCTGATCGCCGGCGGACAGCGTTTCGCGGTCGGCGCCCATGTCGGCGACGGCTGGACGATCGGCAGCATCGAACCCAACGAGATCATCTTCGAGCGTGGTGGCAAGTCCTTTTCTCTCACCTTGTGATCCGGCGCACAGCGCGCGGCGGGCCGGCTCGGCATCAATGGGCCAGGAAGGAAGCTCATGTCGACATTGAGACCGGATCCCGTTCGTCTCGATCGTGCGCTGGAGCGCATCGGGCGCAGCGACCAGGCTGAGGTCAGCCGCCCGCAGCTCGAGCGCTTCAGCGCCGTATGGCGCGATCCCACCACGGTGGAGGAGGGGCAGGCGACCCGCGACGGCCTGGTCGACGAGATCTTCGACTTCATCATGCCCGAGCTCAGAAATCCGGGCATGTTCGAAGGCAGCCGCTATCTCGACATGCTCGAGGACCTGTCCGATCAGCTCGGCGACCCCGAGGAAGCGAATGAGCAGATCGACCGCTGGGGGGCTCTGGTCCTGCGCCACGAGGTCAGAAAGCATCGGCTGCTCTGGCAGTATCTGAACAGCCTGGTCGACAGCTGAGGCCGATGTCATGACGCCCGACCAGCAGGATCTCCTCCAGGCTCTCGCCTTTCTCTATCTGCGCCACGGCCAGAACCGGCGCGCGCTCACGCTCATCCTGCTGGCGGCGCGCCACGCGCCCGACGATATCGGCATCCTGCGCACGCTCGCCTATGCCTTCGTCGCCAATGACGCTCCGGACGAGGCGCTCGAGGTGATCGAGCGTCTGGAGAAGCTGGACTTCGCCGGCGATGCCGACCGGATGCGGCATCTGCTCAAGGCGCGCGCCCTTTTGCATGCCGGGCGCCGGGTCGAGGCGAAAGCGGTCTTCAGACAGTTCGTCGAGCTGCGCAAGGCGAGATCCCAGGGCCTCGACGCCGGCTTCGCAGGTGACGGCATCGTCGATGCCGATGGCCGCGAGGTCATGCCGGTGAATGGCGAGCTGTCGGTCACCAGGGCCGGGTCGGCGCAGGCGGCGCGTCTGCGATGATCTCGCCGACCCTCAAATCCTGGCTGGACAGGCTTGGCGCGCGCCAGGATCTCATGCTGGTGGTGCTCATGGTGATGACCATCATCATGATGATCCTGCCGCTGCCGACCGTGGTGATCGACATTCTGCTCGCCACCAACATGGCGCTCACCGTGCTCCTCCTGATGGTCGGCATCTATCTGCGCGACCCCGTCGACTTCTCGACCCTGCCTTCGGTGATCCTGATCGCCACCGTGTTTCGACTGTCGCTGTCGATCAGCACCACGCGCCTGATCCTGGTGCAGGCTGATGCCGGCAGGATCGTCGAGACCTTCGGCGAGTTCGTGATCTCCGGCAATCTGATCGTCGGCCTCGTGGTCTTTCTGATCATCACCATCGTGCAGTTCGTGGTGATCACCAAGGGCTCCGAGCGCGTCGCCGAGGTGAGCGCGCGCTTCACCCTGGATGCGCTGCCCGGCCGTCAGATGAGCATCGACGCCGATCTGCGAAACGGCGATATCGACCAGGTGGAGGCCAAGCGCCGCCGTCAGCTCCTGCAGAAGGAAAGCCAGCTCTACGGCGCCATGGACGGCGCCATGAAGTTCGTCAAGGGCGATGCCATCGCCGGCCTGGTGATCATCGCGGTCAACCTGCTCGGCGGGGTCATGGTCGGCACGCTGCAGCACGACATGGCCATGGGCGAGGCGCTGCAGGTCTACTCGCTCCTGACCGTCGGCGACGGCCTGGTGGCGCAGATCCCGGCGCTGTTCATGTCGATCACCGCCGGCACCATCGTCACCCGGGTCACCACCGAGGAAACCACCAATCTCGGTTCCGACATCGCAGGCCAGCTCGTGCACAACCCGCGCACGCTTCGCCTCGCGGCGATCGTCCTGTTCGGCCTCGGCCTGGTCCCGGGTTTCCCGACGGCGATCTTCTGGACCATCGGCGCGATCCTCGGCGGCACCGGCATTCTCTTCTATCTGCGCGACAAGCAGCAGGCCGAGGAGGAGGACGCCCGCGCCGCGGCCGAGGCGCTGAAGGTCGTGGACAGCCCGGCATCCCTGCCGAGCCAGGAGCTGGTCGGCCTCAGCCTGTCGCCCGAGCTGTTCGAGCGGGTCCGGGGCGAGGATTTCGAGGGGCGTCTGCAGCGTCTGCGCAAGGCTCTCTACGATCAGCTCGGTCTGCCGTTTCCGCAGATCAGCGTGCGCCAGGACGACCAGCTCGGCGGCGGGCGCTATCAGGTCAAGCTCGACGACGTGCCCATGGACGACGGCAGCCTGCGCCTCGGCCAGCTGCTTCTCTGCGACGAGCCGGACCATCTCGAGCTTGCTGACGTTCCGGGCGAGGCCGGCGGGCCGTTCCTCGAGCGCAGCCACACCATCTGGATCGATCAGCAGCACAAGGCGACGCTCGAGGACGCCGGTATCGGCCATATGGACGTGGTCGAATGCCTGACGGCCTGCATCCGCCACACCCTCACCCGCTACGCCTCCCAGTTCATCGGCGTGCAGGAGACCCATGCGATCCTCGCCAATGCCGATGTCGCCTACGGCGATCTCGTGCGCGAGGCGCAGAAGGTGGTGCCCGTGCAGAAGATGGCCGACATCTTCCGCCGCCTGCTGGACGAGGGCGTGTCCATCCGCAATCTGCGTATCGTTCTGGACGCGTTGATCGAGTGGGGCAACAAGGAGCAGGACGTCGTGCTGCTCGCCGAATATGTGCGCTCGGCGCTCAAGCGCCAGATCTGCCACACCTACGCCGACCAGCAGAAAGTGCTGCACGCCTTCCTGCTGGAGCGGGATGTCGAGCAGGTCCTGCGCCAGGCGATCCGTCAGACCTCGGTCGGCGGCTATCTCGCCCTTTCCGACGAGGACGGTGCTCGCCTGCTGACCACCTTCCATCAGCATGCCGAGCGTCTGAAGGCCGACAAGGTCAGACCGGTGGTGCTGACCTCGCTGGATATCCGCCGATTCCTGCGCTCGCTTCTGGTCAAGAACAATATCCAGGTGCCGGTCCTGTCGTTTCAGGATCTGGCGCCGGAGTTCACGGTGCAGCCGGTGGTCACCATTCGCATGGATGTGATGGCGCGCAACAAGGTCGGCCAGACGGTGAAGCGTCTCGAAGCCGGCGGTCACGACTCTGCTGCCGATGCGGATGCTGCGGATTGATGAAGACGAAGATAAGGATGCCGGGGATGCTCATGCCGATGGGACACGTTCTGCCTTCACCTGAATCAGGCCGGCTGACGGCATCGAGGGCGTGGCGTTCGCTCGCTCCTGCCGTCCTGCTCACGCTCGGCCTCGGCGCGTGCGCCGGCGATCAGTCGAAGGTGACCCGGCCGGTGGAGCCGGTGGCCGAGAGCCAGGACGTCGCATCGCTGGTTCGCCTCGCCGACGGACTGCACGAGCGCGGCGAGCTGACCACGGCGATCGCGCTTTACCAGCGCGCGGCAGCCAGCTCCGAGGATGCGCGGGAACTCGTCCTGCTCGGTCGGGCGCTTCAGGAAGCCGGCGCGAACGAGCGCGCGGCCGGCGCCTTTCGCCGCGCCCTCTCACGTGATCCGGAGAACCCGGATGCCCTTCTCGGTCTCGGTGTCGCCTATCTTTCGCTCGGTCAGATCGACAAGAGCATTCAATATCTGCAGGAGCTGGTGAATCCAGGAAAGGGTTCGGACACGGTGCGCTACGCCGCCCTCGGTGCCGCCCTCGACATTGCGGGGCGTCACGACCAGGCGGTGGCCATCTATACCGCCGGGCTGGAGGTCGTGCCCGACGACCTGGACCTCAAAAGCAATCTCGCTCTGTCCTACGCCTTCTACGACCGTCATGTCGAAGCGATCAATCTCATGATCGACGTCACCGACGCGCTCGAAGCCCGCCGTTCGCATCACCGCAATCTGGTTCTCGTTCTGGCGCTCGCCGGTCAGGATCGCGACGCGGTGGCGACAGGCCTTCGGCTGCTCGGCGAGAAGGAGACGCAGGACGTCATGGCGCAGGCAGCGTCCGTACGACAGCTGTCGAACGGTGCCGACCGCGCACGCGCCATCGGTCTCTCCTGAAGACTTCCCCGGTCTCGGCTGTCCCCGGTGCTGCTCTTCAGCCGTCCGAACGGAGCGGCGTGACGGGCGCATTGCCGTTCCGCCCCTGCAGCGAGCGGACAGCCGCCGGCGATCGCACCCACCCTTCGATGCTGCGCTGAGGGTCGATCTCCCGCCATTTGGCGTGAAACCCCCGATCCGCCTCCTGCATGATCGGCAGATGCTGGAAAAACCTGTCGGTGAAGGTCGAGAGGGCGAGAAAGCGCGGGTTGTCGGCCGGCCAGTTGTAGCCGAGAAGGAGGGTGCGCAAAGCGAACGTCTCGATCTCTGCGCCGTCTGCCAGAAGATTGGGATAGTCGGCCGCCGAGAGCGTCGCCGGACGATAGGCTTCGCCTTCGAGCGTCGGCACCGGGAGAAGCCGAAGGCCGGCGTCGGCAGGAATCTCGGCAAGCAGCGGCATGGGTTTTCCCGAAACGAGGAAAACGCCCGCCAGATCACCTTCGGCAAGACGTGCGAGCGCGGTCCGAGGATCGTCATGGGTAGGCTCGACAGGCAGATTCAGCTTGTCCAGCAGGAAGGCCGCGGTGAATTCGGAAATGCTGCCAGGAGGGCCGAGACTGACCGGCTGATCGATCAGATCCTCGATCTTGTCGATGCCGTCGCGCACGACGAGGTGGACTTCCTCGGTGAACAACTCGGTCGCATAGGCGATCTTCCTCGCCAGATCCGGGTAGACATTCTGCTCGCGCGCGTAGTTCAGGATGCTGAGCGGTACGATGGCGCTGTCCACGCCGCGCGCATACAGGATGTCGGCGATGTTTTCGGCAGGTCTCGGCGTGATGATGCCCTGGACCCGAACGTCGCTGTCGTCGAAGCTGTCCGCGAGTTCGCTGATCATGCGCGTCACCGTTTCGCCTTCGCCGCCGCCGATCATGGTGAAGGCGCTGTCGCTGAGCTGCTCACGCGCGTGCAGAGCGGTGTCGTACCGCTTGAGAAAAGGCGTTTTGCTCAGCGTGCTGATTCGGATCGGCTCAGGCTCGGGAAGGGTGATCCCCACTTCGGTATAGTAGTCGGCGGCGCCGGCATGCACGGGCAGAGACAGTTGATCGAGGGCGGTCTCCAGACCGATGCCGACGGTCGCGGCGTGCATTTCCTGAAGAAAGGGAAGGTTGTCGAAGATGGTTTTGGTGATTTGATAGACGGCCTCTTCGGACACCCGCTCACTGGTCGCGAGCAGATAGCGAAGCCCGATGGTCGACTGCTCCTCCGGCTGTCCGCGAAGGGTGTTGGCCGGAACGACGGCCCGCGTCCAGGGCTGCGCACCCCCACGCTCGATGGCGCCAAGCTGCGCGTCGCTCATCACCAGGACGACAGCCTGGTCCCCGGCTCTGTCGAGAAAGCCGTCGATGTCGGCACCCTGGCGATCATCCACCAGCAGGAATCCATCGATGTCACCGTCCAGGAAGGCTTGCGCCGCGTCCTGGGCAGGCAGATCCTCCAGACGATAGGAGGCGTCGATGTCCACATCGAACTCGGCGAACAGCGCGTCGGCCTGGTTCCTCAGATCGGAACCGACGGCGCCAAGGGCGACAGGGCGCCCCTTGAGATTCAGGAAATCGTCGAACCCGCCCGTGGGCGCCAGGTCGTTGCGGGTCACGAAATAGAAGGCGCTGGTCCAAAGATTGGTCAGAAATCGCAATGTCTCGTCGGGGCCGGCATCCGCGAATGGGCCGGTTCCGCGAGCGGCATGATAGGCATCGAAGCTGCTGAGAATGGCAAAGTCGAGCTTGGCCTCGCGCAGCTGAAGGGCGTTGCTCCGTGATCCCTCGGTATTTCTGGCGTCCAGGTCGATATTGGCCCGGGGCAGCAGTTTCAGCTTGATGAGGGCGGCAAGGGTGACGCCGATCGGATGGGACACGCCTTCCGTAGTCGCGGTGCCGAGACTGTAGACTTGCCGGTCGGCGGGCTGTGCCAGAACGGCCGTCTGTGCCAGCAGCAGACAGCAAACAGCCGCAACCCACGCCATTCGTCGACTCATCGGTCCGAAGGGCATGTTCAGACCCTGTTTCATGAATCCCCAGTTTTCAGCGCATCGATAGTTGGCAACAGCAGCATGGCTACAGCCGGCACTCATCTCCAAAGGCTGTCGGCTGCGTGCAGCGATCATCCTTCCCCGGTTTGATAGCCCTAAGCTTCCGCAATGTAGTTATTTTTCGCATAGCACGGGAACAGTTCTGCAAGCCTAATGCTGAAATGTGAAGGAAAAGTTAACCCTAACGAATTTTCCATCCACTCGTGGTCGAAATGAACTGGTGGCAGGCGCAGGTGCAGGTTTTGCGCCATCGTCGTGCCATGGCGGACAGCGTTTCAATCGCTACGCCGGCATTCTGATCTGCACTTTGACGGAACTGGCCGGCATGGCCTTGGCGAAGTCGAACGCCTCGATGCTGTCGGCAAAGGCGAAATGATCGGTGATCAGCGGGCTGACGTCGATCGCCCCGCTCGCCAGCATCGCGACCGAGCGCGGATAGACGTGGGCGTAGCGGAACACATGTTCGACCCGCGCTTCCTTCACCGAGGCGCCGACCACGTCATAGGCGATGGGCCCGAGCGGCAGGCCGACGAACACCACGCAGCCGCCGGGCCGCAGCAGCGTGAAGACACCCGCGGCAGCCGCTTCGGCGCCCGAGGCTTCGAAGACCACGTCGGCGCCCCAGCCGTCGGTCTCCCTGGCGACCACATCGGCGAGGTTCTGGCTCCTGACGTTCACCGGCGTCATCGCGCCGAGCTTCGCCGCGATCTCGAGCTTCGGCTCCTGCACGTCCGAGACGATCACGCGCGCGCAGCCGGCGGCGAGGGCGGCCAGCACCGTGACCATGCCGATCGGCCCGGCGCCGGTCACCACCGCGACATCGCCCGGCTGGATCTTCGCCTTGGTCGCGGCATGCACGCCGACCGCAAGCGGCTCGACCATGGCGCCGGCATCGTCGTCGACCTCGTCCGGCAGCTTGAAGGTGTAGGCGGCGGGATGCACGCAGGTCGGCCGAAGGATGCCATGCACCGGCGGCGTCGCCCAGAACCGGACGGCCGGATCGAGATTGTAGAGGCCGAGCCTGGCAGCACGGCTGTTCGGATCGGGGATGCCCGGCTCCATGCATACCCGGTCGCCGGTCCCGAGCCCGGTGACCTCGCTGCCGACTTCGACGATCTCGCCCGAGGCCTCGTGCCCCAGGATCATCGGCTCACGTACCACGAAGGGACCGATCGCGCCGTGGGTGTAGTAGTGCACGTCGCTGCCGCAGACGCCGACCGTGCGCAGCCGGATGCGCACGTCGTGGGGCCCCAGGCGCTCCTCGGCGCGCTCGATCGGAAAGTCGCGAAGGCTGAGCTCGTCTTTTCGCTCGAGAACCAGGGCTTCCATGCCGCACTCCCTCGACGCCGCGGTCGGCCGAGGCGCCATGATAGGCCCTGGCGCGCGGCCGCCACAAGAGCGATCGCCGCGCGCCTGACGTGACACAGGCGCTGGATTTCGGCGGTGGAATGCGGTTTAACGGCGCGCCGACCCGCCTCTTGTGCACCATTCCATGGACCGGACAATGATGCTGACCGCCGCCAATCTCGACGCTCCCGGCAGGCTTCGCCACGGATTCTTCACCCGCGATCGCGGGGTGAGCCAGGGGGTCAACGCCTTCTTGAATTGCGGGTTCAGCAGCGGCGACGACGAACGTCTGGTGCTGGCCAACCGCTCGATCGCCATGGAAAAGCTGGGCGTGCCGGCGGGATGGCTGACCACGGTGAAGCAGGTGCATGGCACGGCAGTGCATCGGGTTCAGGCGCCGGCGCCCGGCCCTTCCGCAATCGAGGCGGATGCGCTGGTGACCGATCGTCCGGGCATCGTGCTCGGCGTGCTCACGGCGGATTGCGCCCCCGTTCTCCTGGCCGATCGCGACGCCGGCGTCATCGGTGCCGCTCATGCCGGCTGGCGGGGCGCGCTCGCCGGGATCACGGACAGCCTGGTTCAGGCGATGCTCGATCTCGGCGCCGCGAGGAGGCGGATCGTCGCTGCTGTCGGGCCCTGCATCGCCAAGCTCTCCTATGAGGTCGGGCCCGACATGCATGCCGCGTTCGCCGATGCGGATCCAGGCGGGCTCGACCTGTTCACGCCGGTTGCCGGCAGCGACCGCTCTCTGTTCGATCTCAAGGCCTATGTCCGGAGGCGGCTCGAAAGGCTCGGCCTTGAAAACGTCGAAGCCCTGCCCGAGGATACGTTTGCCGACGAGCAGCGTTTTTTCAGCGCGCGCCGATCGCGCAGGCGCGGTGAGGACAAATTCGGCCTGCTGCTCTCGGCCATCGGCTTGATGGAGACCGTATGAGGACAGCATTTTGAACGCCGGCGACGGCCTCGATCTCACCGACCGCGAGATGTTTCGTCACTGGCAGCGGATCACCGTCCGCAGCACCGACGAGGATCCGCTCGGCCATGTCAACAACTGCATCTACGCCGCCTGGATCGAGGTCGCGCGCGTCATGCTCATCCGGCGCTATCTCGAGGCTGCGCCCGAGGGCATCGACACCGCCCTGGTCAATCTCAGCATCGACTTTCTGAAGGAAACCACCTTTCCCGGCGAGGTCGAGGTGGGCGCGAGGCTGCTCGGCATCGGCAACAGCTCGATGCGCTCCGGCTTCGGCGTCTTCCGCGACGGCCAGTGCCTCGCCACCAGCCGCTGCGTCAACGTTTTTTTCGACCTGAAGGCACGCCGCTCGACCGCGCCGACCGACGCCATGCGTGCGATCATGGAACAAGACCTCGCCTAGCGGAAACCTACTGAAGTCCAGGCTGCAGCGCCTCGCTGCCGCTGGGCCAGCGGATGTCGTCGAAGCGCTCGACCAGCTCGGCGTCCTGCATGCGGTAGAAAAAGCCGCTCGGATCGTTCTCCAGCAGCTCGAAGCGGCCGGCCATGACGATGGCCCCCTCGGTGAAGTCGATCGGCTCGGCGGCGAAGGTCTCGACCATCATCGTCGGCCCGGCCGGCAGGCAGAAGGGGCAGCTCGGCGGCCAGGCGGTCAGCAGGAAATGCTCGTGGCCGACGCCGCCCTCGAGCGGGTAGAGAAACCCCATGACCTTGATCGTATCGCCGTCGAGCGCGCGCACGCTGTCGGTGAAGGTCTCGGTGCTTCTGGCCTGCAGGGGCCCCAGCACCTCGACCTGGATGTCCATGGTGCCGAGCACGTCCCAGCTGACCACGCCGTCCGGCACCTTGTAGAGCGTGTTGTGGACCGAGGGGATGTCCTTCGGGTCGATCAGCTCGCCGCCGGGCGCTGCATTCTGCGCCGCGACTGCCGGCATCAGGGCCAGCCAGGCGACGATCGAGAGCACCGAAGCTGGAAACGGTCGCATCGCCGCCTTCTTCCTGTTCACGTTCCGCTCCCTGTTCACCTCCGGCCGCGACGCCGGATCGGAGACCGAGTTTAGGCCAGCTATCGGCCTGACGCCAGCAGGCGGACGATGTCGGTTCGGTAGGCCTGAAGGGCGGGGATCATGGCGGCGGCGAGGCCGGTCAGGAGGGCGAGGGCGACGACGTAGAGCTCCTCGACGCGGATATGCAGGCTGCGGAGGCCGAGGGCCTCGGCATCGGGCGAGACGAGGGCGAGCAGGCCGGCGGCGACGTGGCCGAGAAGGACACCGAGAACGGTGCCGAGCGCTGCGAGCAGGGCGCCTTCCAGCAGGAGCTGGCGCCAGAGCGTACCGGGCGAGGCGCCGAGCGTGCGCATCACGGCGAGGTCGTGCCGTCTCGCCTGCAGGGCCGTGGTCAGGGCCACGAACAGGCTGAGCGCGGCGGCCGCCATCAGCACCAGGCCGAAGCCCCGAAGCGTGTTCACCCCGACGCCGATCAGCGCGAGCAGCCGCGCCATCTCCCAGGCGGGCGCCGCCGCCTGCAGGCCCGGCGTCCGATTGACCAGCGGCGGCAACTGCACGGCGGCAAGCGGCGTCCTGTACGTCACCAGCAACGCCGTAACAGCCGGTGGGCTGAGCGTTGACTTGCCTGAGCTTGCTTCGGCGGCCGTGTCCTCTTCGTGGTGGTCGACGTCGGGGCCCGCGTCGCCATGGCCGTCGTCCCCGTCTCCGATGTCATCGATGAGCCCGTGGCTCCGCCAGATGCTGTCGATGCCGGTGAGGACCAGGCGGTCGATGATGCTGCCGGTGGGGGTGAGGATGCCGACCACGGTGTAGGGGTGGTCGGCATGGGCGGGGCCGCCGGGAGCGAGGCCGTGATTGCCCGCGAAGCGGTCGCCGACCGCGAGGCCGGTCTTGGCGGCGACGCTTGCACCCAGCACCGCCTCCAGCGGCGCCTGCCAGTAGCGGCCTTCGGCGAATTCGGCGCCGTAGTGCTCGGGATAGGCGGGCTCGCTGCCGACGATGCGAAAGCTGCCGAGACTGTCGCCGAGCGCAAGCGGGATGACCGCCTCGACCAGATCATGGTGGCGCCAGCGCTCGACCTCCTCGAAGGGGATGTTTCCGGTGGGAATGTCGACGTGATAGACGCTGGAAAGAATGAGCTGCAGCGGGCTGCCCTTGGCGCCGATCACCAGGTCGATGCCGGCAGCGTCCCGAGTCAGGCGCTGCTCCAGGCGTTCGCTGACCAGGAGCAGCAGGACGATCACACCGACTCCGAGCGCCAGCAGCAGGGTGTTCAGGGCCGTGATCAGCGGCCGCTCGCGCAGATAGGCGAGGCTGAGCTCGATCAGCATGTCGGCCGCTCGCGAAGCGAAGGATCGCCAAGCTTCAACCCCACGGGCAGATGTGCTTTCGCGCGGGAATCATGGGTCGCCATCAGCAGCGTCGCGCCGGCGGCGTCCGCCTGGTCGATCAGAAGCTTGAGCACGGCCTCGGCATGGCGGTCGTCGAGGGCCGAGGTCGGCTCGTCCGCGAGCAGCAGGGTCGGCCGATTGAGCACCGCGCGGATGATCGCCACGCGCTGACGCTCGCCCTGGCTGAGCGCCGCGGGCTTGTTCTGCGCAAGCCCGCTGAGACCGAGCTGCGCCAGGAGAGCGTCGATCACTTCGGGCTCGGGCTGCGATCCGGACAGGGATTGGGCGAGGCGCAGATTGGCGCGCACGTCGAGCGCCTCGATCAGGTGAAAATTCTGCAGGATGATGCCGATCCGCTGACTGCGAAGCCGGTCCAGCGCCCGCCCCGAGAGAGCGCCGAGCGGCTGATCCTCGAGGATGATCTCGCCGCTATCGGGGCGGAGCAGGCCGGCGATCAGATGCAGCAGCGTGCTCTTGCCGGAGCCCGACGGGCCTTCGATCAGACAGTGCCTGCCCTTGGCGGCCGACCAGCGGTCGATGTCGAGAACGACCCGCTTGCCGAAGCGATGGACCAGCCGGCGCAGGGTCAGAACGCTCGCGTCATGCTCGGCCATGGTCAGGTTTCATCTTGAAAAACAACCGCTTCTGGCTGATGGGTCCCGGATCGGATGGAGGTTAGTCCGATCCAGGGTGGGGCGGAAGGGCCCGACGCATGCCCGGATCAAAAACCGACTGGCTAAAGTTTTTTCTTTGGTTGAAAGAACTTGTGTCGCGATGTTAAAGTCATGCTCCCCATCTGTCCTTTGGCTCTCAAAGCCTGATTATATGTGAAACCGCAGCGCCGATGCACAATCCGCGACTCGATGGTCTTGGCGACTATTTCTTCCGAAGGCTTGCCGCCCTCCTGGAGCCGGTGACGCCTGCGCCGGACCTGGAGCCGATCGATCTCTCGATCGGCCAGCCCATGCATCCGACACCGGCGCTGCTGACCGATGTGCTCGCGGAAAACGGCCATCTCTGGGGGCGCTATCCGCCGGTGATCGGCACGCCCGCGTTCCGCGAGGCGGTCACGGACTGGCTCACCTGGCGCTTCGATCTGCCGGCCGGCATGCTGTCCCCCGATCGGCATGTCCTGCCGGTCGCGGGCACCAAGGAAGCGCTGTTCATGATCTCGCAGGTGGTGACGCCCGAGAGCAAGGCGGGCGCCAGGCCGGCGGTGCTGATGCCCAACCCCTTCTACAATGTCTATCTCGGGGGCGCGCTGGTGGCAGGCGCCGAGCCGGTGCTGCTGCCGGTCACCGCGGCAACCCGCCATCTGCCCGATCTGGATGCGCTCGACGAGCGCCTGCTGGAGCGCACCGTCGCCTTTTTCCTCTGCTCGCCATCGAATCCTCAGGGCAGCGCTGCCGATCTCGCCTATCTGGAGCGGGCGCTGGAGCTCGCCAGGCGGCACGATTTTCTTCTGATCATGGACGAGTGCTACAGCGAGATCTATTCCGGCCAGCCGCCGGCGGGCGGCCTCGCAGCGGCGGCGGCGCTCGGCGGCGATCTCGACCATGTCCTGGTCTGCCATTCGCTGTCCAAGCGCTCCAGCGCGGCCGGCCTGCGCTCGGGCTTCGTCGCCGGCGATCCCGCGATCATCAAGACCTTCACCCGGCTCAGGAGCTACGGTGCCGCCGTGCAGCCGCTGCCGCTGATGGCCGCGGCGACCGCCCTTTGGCGGGACGAGGAGCATGTGCGCGAGAACCGCTCGCGCTATCGTGACAAATTCGATCTGGCAGACAGCTTCCTTTCAGGTTCGTTCGACTATAGTCGGCCTGATGGTGGCTTTTTCCTCTGGCTGAACGTCGGTGACAGCGAGGCCGCGACGAAGAGGCTCTGGTCGAAAGCCGGCTTGAAAGTGGTGCCGGGGGCTTATCTCGGCTATGCGGACGAGAAGGGCTGGAATCCGGGCGCCGGCGCCATCCGAGTGGCCCTGGTGCATGATGCGGCGACGACCGAGCGAGCGCTGGATCGACTGGTCAAGACTTTATGTTGAAACGGGAGAACGCCTGACAATGGCAACCTCATCGATGCCAGGGCGCCGTCAGTTCGATCTGACCGATTTCCTGGCGCGCCGCTTCACCGAAGCGCTCGGGATCGGACTTTGCCTGCTCTCGCTGGTGCTGGCCGTCGCCCTTTGGGGCTATGACGCGAGCGATCCGTCCTTGAACTACGCCACCTCCGGTCCGAGCAGCAATCCGCTCGGCAGCTTCGGCGCGGTGCTCGCCGATCTCTGCCTGCAGACCGTCGGCACCGCCATCTGGCTCGCCGTGCTGGTGATGCCGATCTGGGGCGTGCGCCTGATCCTGGATCGCGTGCCCGGCTGGATCTGGCTCTCGGTCGCCGCCCTGCCGCCGGCGATCCTGGCGCTCGCCACCTATTTCGCCACCTTCGACGTGCCGCCGATCGAGGTCTGGCCCTATCTGGTCGGGCTCGGCGGCGTGGTCGGCGATTTTGCGCTGCACCGTCTGGAGCCGGCGCTCGGCGCGAGCTACGGGCTCTACACCATGCTGGCCTCCCTGTTGCTCGGCGTGATCGCGATCGGGATCACGCCCGGCGAAGCGGTCGGCGGCATTCGCAACATGCTCGGCCTCACCACCCATTACGAGCGCGTCAGCAATGGACCGCTTAAAGGACAGGCCGCCGCGAACACGGCCCGCGGCCCGCGCCCCGAGCCCGGCCAGCCTGGGATCGCCCGCCGGGCGCTCGGCGGCCTCGGCGGCGCTGTCGCCGGCCTGTTCGGCGCGCTCTTCCGCCGGCGGGGCGGCGCCGAGGTCGATCGCTCGCGCATCACCCGCAACATCCATATACCGGTGCCCGCCGAAGCGGACCTTGATGACGAGCCGATGGAGGCGCCCGATCGTCCCGGGCGCCGGCCGAGAAAACGTCTCGCGCCGGAGCAGCCGGTGGCCGCCGACCCCCCCCCGGAGATCGTGGAGCCCGCCGAGAATTTCGAGCTGCCGCCGCTCAAATTCCTGGCGCAGCCGAGGCGGCGCAGTCGTGTGCGCATCGACGACGCCGAGGCCGCGGAGACGGCGAAGGCGCTGGAGAAGGTGCTGGACGACTTCGGCGTGCGCGGCGAGATCGTCGCGGTCAAGCCCGGCCCCGTGATCACCCTCTACGAGCTCGAGCCCGCCCCCGGCACCCGCGCCGCGCGCGTGATCGCGCTCGCCGACGACATCGCCCGCTCCCTTTGCGCCATGTCGGTGCGCGTCGCCGTGGTGCCCGGCCGCAACGTCATCGGCATCGAGCTGCCGAACGAGCAGCGCGAAACCGTCTATCTCTCCGAACTGCTCTCCAGCGAGGCCTACGAAAAAACCTCGTCCGGTCTCGGCCTCGCCTTGGGCAAGGACATCTCGGGTGAGCCCGTGGTGGTCGATCTCGCCAAGATGCCGCATCTGCTGATCGCCGGCACCACCGGCTCCGGTAAATCGGTGTCGATCAACGCGATGATCCTCTCCTTGCTCTATCGGATGCCGCCGTCCGCCTGCAAGCTGATCATGATCGACCCCAAGGTGATCGAGCTTTCGGTCTATGACGGCATCCCGCATCTGCTGGCGCCGGTGGTCACCGAGCCGCACAAGGCGGTGGTCGCGCTCAAATGGATCGTGCGCGAGATGGACGACCGCTACCGCCTGATGTCCCATCTCGGCGTGCGCGACATCTTCGCCTACAACCGCCGCATCTCCGAGGCGATTTCTCGGGGCGAGCAACTGTCCCGCAAGGTGCAGACCGGGTTCGAGCCTGGAACGGGCGTGCCGATCTTCGAGCAGCAGCCGATCAGGATGGAGACGCTCCCTCTGATCGTGGTGATCGTCGACGAGGTCGCGGATCTGATGTTGACCGCGGGCAAGGAGATCGAGGGCTGCATCCAGCGCCTGTCGCAAAAGGCGCGCGCCGCCGGCGTGCATCTGATCGTCGCCACCCAGCGGCCGTCCGTGGACGTGCTGACCGGCGTGATCAAGGCCAATCTGCCCGCGAGAATTAGCTTCCGCGTCAGCTCCAAGATCGACAGCCGGACCATCCTGGGCGAGCCGGGCGCGGAGCAGCTGCTCGGCCAGGGCGACATGCTGCAGATGATGGCCGGCGACCGCACCACCCGCATTCACGGCCCCCTCGTCACCGACGAGGAGGTCGAGCGCGTGGTCACCTATCTCAAGAGCCAGGGCAGCCCCGACTACATCGACGCCGTCACCAACGAGGCGTTCCTGGACAATAGCGGCGAGGCCGATGGCGGCGGCGGTGGCGGCAGCAATATCGAGATCAACAACGAGGAGGACGCGCAATACGCCCAGGCGCTGCAGATCGTGGCGAAGGAGGGCAGGGCGTCCACCAGCTTCCTGCAGCGGAAGCTCAGAATTGGCTACAACAGCGCGGCCCGGCTGATCGAGCGCATGGAACAGGACGGTCACGTCAGCTCGCCCGATCACGTCGGCCGCAGAAAAGTGCTGATGGGCGGTGGGGACGACGACGGACCCAGCGGAGTCGATGCCCCATGGTAGTTTTTTGTCACTTGCCTGAGCACCTGCAAACGGTTCGGCGAAGTCTCGACCGCCTGAGACGCGGGCTGCAGACCGCGATCGCGCTCACCGTCCTGTCGACGCTGGCCGGCGTCTCGGCCGCCCCGATCACCGAGGTGCTGGCGGTGATGCCGACGCCTGGGAGTGTCGCGGCCGAGCAGGTGGCTGAGATCGAGGATTATCTCAGCGATCTGAGATCGCTGCGCGCGGATTTCGTGCAGCTCGAGCCCAGCGGCGGCACCTCGTCCGGCGATCTCTACTATCAGCGTCCGGACAAGATGCGCCTCGACTACGACGCACCCAACCCGGTGCTGATCGTCGCCAATGGCTGGCAGGTCATCTACCACGACCGCAAGCTCGATCAGGTCAGCCATCTGCTCACCAGCCAGACGCCGCTCGCCTTCCTCCTGCAGAAGAAGGTGAAGCTTTCAGGCGACGTCACCGTCACCGACGTCAAGGAGCAGAACGGCGAGATCCTGCTGACCCTGGTGCAGACCGACGAGCCCGAACTCGGCACGGTCGAGCTCGCCTTCGCCAAGCAGCCGATGGAGCTGCGGCGCTGGGCGGTCACCGACGCGCAGGGGCTGACCACCTACATCATTCTGGAAAAGACCGAGGTCGGCGCCAAGATCGACAAGAAGCTGTTCCTCCTATGCGACCCCGACGCGGTGATCAAAAAAGAAGGCTGCTAGGTGGTGGCATGGCCACCTCATTGACTTCAGGCCGTCTTGGCCTGGCGAGGCGGTATGCGGCCAGGTTTTCGGTCTTTGCGGTGGGGCTCGGGTGCTGAGGCCGGGGACGTCAGCCGTCGTCATCGGCGATCCTGACCTCGACGCGTCGCCGCTGGATCGTCACCGCAACCCGGTCGCCGCTCACGAAGAAGGCGAAGCTTTCCCCATCCTCGGCCGTGTCGTCGTCGACGATCTCGGTCAGCATGCCGCCATTCTGCCAGGTCTGATCGGTGAAGGGCGCATAGTTCCCGGCGGTCAGCAGCTCGATCGTGTCCGCGCTGCGCTGCCGTCGATCGTTGACTATCGGCGTGACGGCAGCGCTCTTGGCGGTCCGCGGGCAGGGCGGCAGGTTCAGCGTGATGCCGATATCGAGCAGGCGCGGGTCGCGGCCGATGGCAGGGGCATTGTCGCTGTAGCCGTAGATATGGGGCCAGAGATTCGGGTCCTGGCAGGCCGAGCGCGCGATCTTGGAGAGCGTATCGCCGGCCACTGTCGTGTAGGACTCGTTGCATGCCGGCGCCGCGGCGCCGGGCTCAGCGAGCAGGGCTGAGGAGCAGAACAGAGCGATGGCGAGGGGGGCGTTTCATGGGTCATCGTCCATTTCATTGCCGACCCTGGTCTATCGATCAAGGTCCGGCCGCCACCTGGTCCACCCGTGCACGTCATGCCACAAGGTGTGCAAGCTCTCCTTTCATCAACCCAAGACGCGTGCTTCCGACAAAAGCGGTGCCGCCGCTCAATCCGGCCGGACCACGCCCATCTTCAACAGGATGCAGCCGTAAAGCCGGGTTTCCCCGGTCTGCACCACCGCAAAGGCCTCGCGCGCGCGCCGGTAGAACTCGAAACGCTCGATCCGCGCGAGCCTGATGCCGCCATTGACCTCGCGGTCGATGATCTCCTGAAAGTCCCGGCAGACCTCGGGCACGGCGTAGGGATCGCCCACCACCTCGATGCGTCCGCAGGGCTCGTCGACGAAATCGTCGAGCGGCATCACCGACAGCACCGCCTCCAGCACCCGAGGCGCGCTGATGCCGGGCATGCGCACCAGGCGTTTCGCCATGGTGGTCGCCGGGAAATTGCTGTCGGCCAGCACGATGTCGTCGCCATGGCCCATGGCGCTGAGCACGCCGAGCAGTTCGGCGTTCAACAGTGGATCCAGACCTTTGAGCACGCTCGCCTCCCTGGTTTTGTCGTTGCTTGTTGACGGATGAAGTCTAGCCCATGAGCGGCCGCTGTCGCATCAGGGAAAAATCGTTAGACTGAGGAGCATCGATCGAACGGCGCCGGCCCGAACGATGGCCGGGAGAGCAGGGGGGAGGCCAGTCCTTGGACAACGCGGTCATGGCTGTCGATGTCGGCACCGGCAGTGCGCGCGCCGGCCTGTTCGACAAGACGGGCCGGCTGCTCGGCCGGGCGGAGCGGCCCATCCTGATGCAGCAGCCGCTGACCGATCACGCCGAGCATGACAGCGAGGACATCTGGCAGGCGGTCGGTGACGCCGCCAAAGCGGCGCGCGCCGAAGCCGGCATCCCTGCGCAAGCGGTCGTCGGCATCAGCTTCGATGCCACCTGCTCGCTGGTGGCGCTCGGCGCCGACGATCGGCCGGTCAGCGTCTCCACCACCGGCGAGGACCGCTGGAACACCATCGTCTGGATGGATCACCGGGCCCTCGCCGAGGCCGAGGAGTGCACGGCAAGCGGCCATGCGGTGCTCGCATCGGTCGGCAGCGTGATGTCGCCGGAGATGCAAATCCCGAAGCTGATGTGGCTGAAACGCCATCGTCCCGAGCGCTGGCAGCGCTATCGCCGCTTTCTCGATCTCGCCGACTTTCTGACCTTTCGCGCGTCCGGCTCGAACCGGCGCTCCTGCTGCACGCTCACCTGCAAATGGACCTATTTGGCCCATGAAGACCCGGGCTGGCAGGCGGATTTCCTCGACGCCATGGGGCTTGACGATCTTCTCGAACGAGCGGCACTGCCGGCGCGCGCCGACGCCATCGGCACCCCGCTCGGCAAGCTCACCGAAGCCGCCGCCGCCGATCTCGGCCTGACCACGGCCTGCGAGGTCGGCGCAGGACTGATCGACGCCCATGCCGGCGCGCTCGCGGCTCTCGGTCAGCATCTCGGCGAGGCCTCATCGGCCCTCGATCGGCATATCGGGCTGATCGCCGGCACCTCCACCTGCCATATGGCGCTGTCCGAAAGCCCGCGCGCGGTGCCCGGCGTCTGGGGCCCCTATTTCGGCGCGGTGGCTCCCGATCTCTGGCTGAACGAAGGCGGGCAGTCCGCGACCGGCGCCTTGCTCGATCACATCATCGACTGGCACGTCATGGGCCGGACATTGGGCGAGGAACGGCATGGCCGCATGCTGCTGCGCATCGAGGAGCTGCGCGCCGCCGAAGGTGAGGCGTTTGCCGAGCGCCTGCACGTGCTCCCGGACTTTCACGGCAACCGCTCGCCGCTCGCCGACCCGCACGCCGTCGGCGTGATCAGCGGCCTCACCCTCGACACCTCCTTCGACAGCCTCGCGCGCCTCTATTTCCGCACCGCCGTCGGCATCGCCCTCGGCACGCGCCACATTCTCGATGCGCTGAACGACAAGGGCTATGCGATCGATCATCTGCATGTCGCCGGCGGCCACACCAAGAACCCGCTGCTGATGGAGCTCTATGCCGACGCCACCGGCTGCAAGGTGGTGACATCGGCGGAAGAGGACGTCGTCCTGCAGGGCACGGCGATCGTCGCGGCTGCGGCCGCCGGCCTCTATCCCGATCTCGGCGCCGCAGCGGCCGCGATGACCGGCGCCGGTGCCGTCATCGAGCCGAACGCCGCCCGGCGGCCCGGCCTCGATCGGGACTACCGCATCTTCCTCACCATGCATCGCCAACGCAGCGCGTTGGATCGCCTTACCTGACGGAGGGCCGGATGGGGAGCGGCAGGCCTTCGGCGGTGGTGGTCTTCGATGTGGGGAAGACGCATGTGAAGCTGGTGGCCATCGACCCGGCGGCGGGGGAGGTGGTCGAGGCGCTGCAGACCGAGAACCGATCCGTCGACGAGGCGCCTTACCTGCATGCGGATGTCGAGGCGATCTTCGCGTGGCTGGTGGGGGCGCTGGCCGAGCTCGGCGAGCGGTTTCATGTCGAGGCGATCGTGCCCTCGGCCTATGGCTCGACCGCGGCGTTGATCGGCGAGGACGGCGGTCTCGTGTTGCCGATGATGGACTACGAGGCGGAGCCGCCCGAGGACATCAAGTCGGCCTATGCGACACTCGCCCCTGCCTTCGACGAGGTCTGCTGTCCGGTCAATCCGGGCGGGCTGACGCTTGCCCGCCAGCTCTTCTGGCAAAGCCGCGGTTTTGCCGACCACTTCGGGAAGGTCCGCTGGATTCTGCCGGCGGCACAATATTGGGCCTGGCGGCTCACCGGCGTGATGGCCTCCGAGGTAACCTCTCTCGGCGCCCAGACCCAGCTCTGGAACCCGCGCAGCAACCGCCCTTCCAGCCTGGCGGTGCGCGAGAACTGGGCCGCCATGCTGCCACCGCTCCGAAAGGCTTACGAGATTCTCGGCCCCCTCAACCACACTCTGGCCCAAAGTAAGGGCCGTGGCGCCTCGCCACCGGTGTTGGTGGGGGTGCATGACAGCAATGCCAACTACACCCGCTATCTCGCCGCTGGCTTCGAGCGCTTCACGCTGATTTCCAGCGGCACCTGGCTGATTACCTTCGATTCCGACCTGCCGCTGGAACGTCTGGCGCCCGAGCGGGACATGGTGTCCAACACCGATCTCGAGGGCCGGGCGGTGGCCTGCACCCGCTTCATGGGCGGGCGCGAATTTTTCGAGCTTGCCGGTGACGACGGGCTGCGGGCGGCGCCCGGCATCGAGGATGTCGCTGACCTGCTCGCCCGCGGCACCATGGCGCTGCCGTCCTTCACCGACAGCGGCGGGCCGTTTCCGGGCACCGGCCATCGCGGGCGCATCCTCGGACCTTCGCCCGAAGCACCGGCCGAACGCGCAGCGCTCGCCAGTCTCTACGTCGCCCTGATGACCTCGGTCGACCTGGATCTCCTGGAGTCCGGGGGCGATGTCGTCATCGATGGCAGCTTTGCCGAGAACCGGCTGTTTGCCGGTCTGCTCGCAGCACTTCGGCCGGAGCAGACGGTCCTGGTCTCGACGGCAAAAGACGGCACGCCGCTCGGCGCCGCTTTGCTCTGGGGCTGGCCGAGAACGACCGCTCTCGACGTCGAAGCCGTCGCTGCGCCCGAGATCGATGGCCTTCGCGCCTATGCCCGAAGCTGGCGGCACGCGGCCGAACGCCAGGCGAGCCGGCGCTAGTCGAGCAGCGCGACCGTGCCGAGCACGGCGCCGGGGAGATAGTCGCGGCAGTGCTCCTGGCTGAGATCGATGGACACGGCACTTTGAAACTTGAAACGCAGGCTTTTCGTGATCAGCACATTGCAGGAATTGACCGGTGTGATCGCGTTGGAGCTCTCCGAGATCAGGCTGCCCTCGGGCAGGTAGATCGTGCCGAACAAGCTCGTGGGGGCCTTGCTGTCCCAGACATGCTCGCCGCCGAAATCGCGGTCCTGGAAGACGAGGATGCCTGCAAGCGCGCCTTCGGCCGGCGCCGTCAGCGAAAGCTCGCTTTCGTCCTCGAAATCGATCACGGCCTTCTTGCCGGTAAGAAAGAAGGTGACACCGTCGCCGGTGATCTTGCTGCTGTCGCTGATCTTGAGCGGGCCGTCCTTGATCACGTAGAGGCCGGCTGCGAGTTGGACATCGGACGATCCGCCGACCACGAGGCCGCCGCAATAGACGCCGGGCTGCAGCGTGCCGTGATGACCGTCCAGGTCCGTGTCGGTGAAATCGCAGTCCTCGATCTCCGGGGCCTCGAGATCGGCGAGCGGATCCGGCTGCGGCGGACAGCCCGTCGTCGGCTCGGGTGTAACCGATCCCAGCAGACTCGTTTGGGCGCCGCCCGTCACGCAGAGCCCCTCCGCCTGGAAGCGGCTGGTCGCGAGCATGCGAAAGGCGATCTGGTGGCGCGAGTTGACCTGGACCGTGCAGTTCGGTGCCTCGATCTCGGCAAGAACGTCCAGCGCGAGTGCCGCAGATTTGTCGGGCTCGAGGGCGAGAATGCACATGGGCGAGCGTTTGCCGGCCACGGCGCTTGCCGAGACGTCCAGCAGTCCGTGGCCGAGCACGCCGGCAAACAGCGTGGCGATGGCATTGCCTTTTTCCGCCGTCAGGCTCGGCGTGACGCGCACGGCGCTGGGCGCAGCCTCGCTGGCGCTGACCCTGCGAGCCTCGGAGTCCCATTGGCCGAACGCGATGTCGTCAGCCGTGATCACGTCCAGATAGCCCGGCATGTTGCGCTGGGCATAGCGATAGGCGGCGTTGCGTGCGGCCTCGACATCGGGGAGGTTGACCGCTGCGGCGAGGGCGGCGGCATCGGCTGTGAGCTGCAGCTGCTGGCGGAGCGCATGGGCCCGCGCGAGGTCGACCGCGATCGCCGCTCCCGACACCGCCAGGATGACCATGGCCGCCAGAAGCGGCAGCATCGAGCCCCGATCGTCGCGGATTAGCCGGCTAAGGCCAAAAGATGGCTTGGCTCTGGTCATCGGCAACCTTCGTTCCTGCAGCCATGACGGCCGATATCTATCGAGTTCGAGATGTATTTTAGATAAAATCCGTAAACAGACCGTTAAGATTTGGTGAGCACCAGCCGCGGCGCTGGATGGCCTCGCGCTCGTCACGCCGAGGATCGCGATCGTTCGAGGACGGCCCATCGGCCCCGATCGCCGCCAGGCGCGTCACCGCCGGCGACATTGGTGAGAAAACTGTCGATGGGTTCCGGCCTGCCGAAGAGGTAGCCTTGGCCTTCGTCGCAGCCAAGGGTGATCAGACGCCTGCGCTGGGCCTCCGTTTCCACCCCCTCGGCGATGGTCCTGAAGCCGAAGGCCTGGCTCATCATCACCACGGCGCGCACGATGCTGTCGTCGCCCTGATCATGCCCCAGGTCGCGCACGAAGGCCTTGTCGATCTTCACCTTGTGAACCCTGAAGCGCTTCAGATAGCTGAGGGAGGAATAGCCCGTGCCGAAGTCGTCGATGGCGAGGCGCACGCCCATGCCGTCGAGTGTGGCCAGGGTCCTGATCGCGAGCTCCTGGTCGCGCATTAGGAGGCCTTCGGTGATCTCCAGCTCGAGATGGCAGGGATCGAGGCCGGTCTTGTCAAGGACGTCCGTAACCTCGTCCACCAGGTTCTGATGGATGAACTGGGCGGGGGACACATTGACGGCGATCATCCCGTCGCCCATCTGCGTGGACCAGCGCCTGGCCGCCCTGCATGCCTCCTCCAGAACCCAGCGGCCGAGCGGCAGGATCAGGCCGGTCTCCTCGGCGACGTTGATGAACACCTCGGGGCTGATCGGGCCGAGTTCCGGGTGATGCCAGCGCAGCAGCGCTTCGCCGCCGATCAGACGGCCGGTGGCGAGATCCACCTGGGGCTGAAGGTGCAGGCTGAGCCCATCCGTTTCCAGCGACTGCTTCAGGTCTTCCTCCAGGCGGCGCTTGCGTTTCAGGCGCTCGCTCATGTCGGGATGGTAGATCACGGCCTCGTTGCCGCCGACGGATTTGGCCGCATAGAGAGCGAGGTCCGCGGCCTTCAGGAGATCTTCGACGCTGGTGCCGTCCTTCGGAAAGCAGGCGATGCCGATGCTGGTGCCGACGACGAATTCGAAGCCATGAACCTGCAGCGGCCGCCTGATGCTGGCGAGCAGACGCCTGGCCAGGACCATGATCTCCGGGTCGTCGCGCCCGTCACCGACATGGATGACTGCGAATTCGTCACCGCCCAGGCGCGCGATGGTGTCGGCCTGGCGCAGATCGGCGCGCAGGCGTTCGGCGATGCAGACCAAAAGCGCATCCCCGACATCGTGACCGAAGGTGTCGTTGACCTCCTTGAAGCCGTCGAGATCGAACAGGAGCAGCGTGCCGCGCTGATCAGCGCTGCGTTCGCCCTCCAGGATGGCGCGCAGCTGCGTCTGCAGGCGCGAGCGGTTGCTGAGGCCGGTCAGCGTGTCGTGCTCGGCGAGGAAACGGATGCGTCCTTCGCGCCGGACCTCCGTCGAGATGTCGGTGCAGATCCCGCGAAAGCCCCGAAATTGTCCGGACGCATGCCGTACCGGGCTCCCGGAGATCTTGAGGAATTGCGATCCGTCGCCGATGGAAAGGATCAGATCCCGAAAGGGCTCGCGCCCGGCGGTCGCCGCCGTCAGGCGTGAGCCGGCATCCTCGTCGTCGAAGCGTGCGACCAGATACGTGATGGGCTTGCCGATATAGTGCGACGCCGGCTCGCCCCGGAAGGAGTGGATCTCATCGGATACGAAGGTCAGACGAAGGGTCTCGTCGGTCTCCCAGAGCCAGTCGGAGGCGATCCCGGCAAAGTCCTGAAAGCGCCGCCGGTCGAACCGCGCGTCGGCTTCCGCCCGGCGGGCGGCGCGGGTCTCGACGATCAGCATCGTCGTGAACATGGCGCCGACCGCGACGATGCCGAGGAGCAGGAAGCGATTGACATGGATCAGCCTGGATGCATTCGCCAGATCGCGATCCTGCAGCCCGAGCCGGATATGGGTGAGATTGACCATCAGGCTCTGCAGGTCGGTGAGCCAGGGCCCAAGGATCGCCTTGATTTTACGAAAAGTCTCGCTGTCGCCCCTGAGACTGTCCCGACCCTCCAGCAGGGAGCGGATCTCGATCACGGCCGCCGTGAAGTCCGCACGCAGGTCGAGCTTGCCCGGCAGCGCCTGCACGAGAGGGCTGCGCTCATCGAGATTGAGCAGATTGGCGGTGCTCGCCAGGCGGCCGAGCTGCCGTCGGACATGCTCCATCGATACGTCGTCGATGCCGGCCACATGCTCGCCCAGGGCGACGAGGAACTGATAGCTGTGGATCTGGGTCTGCTGGGTGGTCCAATTGTCGACTCGTGCATAGCGCACGAGATCGCCGGCCTTGCCGTCGATCGCAGCAAGCATGATCCAGACGGTCGTCGCCCCTGCGAGAAGCGCGACCGCCAGAACACCATGAATTGCATATCGGACAGGTCTAAATCTCAAAAGGGACGGCCCGGGTCAGCGCCTGGATGGCATGTCGGACCAAACCTTAAGAAATCTTCGTTAATCTTCCCTTAAGAGGCGTGCAGTCAAGCGACCGGTACGGCTTTTCCAAGCGTGCGACGCCGCAAAGCGGCAGGACGCGCGGCTCCCCCCGTCGCCCGACAGCCCTCCGGGCCGTCGCCGCGCCAAACAACGGGACCAGGCCTCAGATGTCCAGATTGATGACCTTGAGCGCATTGTTCTGGATGAATTCGCGCCTGGGATCGACCACATCGCCCATCAGCGTGGAAAAAATCTCGTCGGCCTCGTCGACATGGTCGATGGAGACCTGATAGAGGCTCCTGACCTCGGGATCGAGGGTGGTTTCCCAGAGCTGCTCCGGGTTCATCTCGCCGAGACCCTTGTAGCGCTGGATGGAAATGCCGCGCCGGCCGGCGGCAATGATCGCCTCGAAAAAGGCGAGCGGGCCCCTGACCTCGGTCTCAGAGCTCTTGCGCGTATAGCGTGCCGGGCCGTCGAAGGTCATGCCGATCTGCTCCATCAGCGCATGCAGTCGGCGCGCTTCCGGCGATTTGACGATGCGGCCATCCAGACGATGGCGATCCCGGCGTTCGCCGCGCTGGCGGGTGAAGATCGGTGTGCCGTCCTGATCGACCACGCCCTGCCAGCGATCGGAGCCGGTCGCGTTCAGCCGCTCGGCGATCCGCTCGACCATGGCCTGATTGTCGGCCTCATCGCCGAGCGCGCCTTCGGCAAAGGCGCCGACCATGGCCGTGGCCTCGATCAGGCTGGCAGGAACGCGGCGCTCGAGCGAGCGCACCAGGAGCGAGATCTGGCGGACCTTCTCGACCAGCTCGGCGAGGGGCTCGCCCTCATGGACCTGGCCATCCGCCGTGGCGAGATTCGCGTCTTCGAGGCCGGAGCCGATCAGATAGTCCTCAAGCGCCGCGTCGTCCTTCAGATAGCGTTCGGCATTGCCGCGCTTCACCCGATAGAGCGGAGGCTGGGCGATGTAGAGATGGCCGGCTTCGACAATCTCCGGCATCTGCCGGTAGAAGAAGGTGAGAAGCAGTGTGCGGATGTGCGAGCCGTCGACGTCGGCGTCGGTCATGATGATGATGCGGTGGTAGCGCAGCTTGGCGAGGTCGAAATCGTCCCGAATGCCGGTGCCCATCGCCGTGATCAGGGTGCCGATCTCGTTCGAGCCTAGGATCTTGTCGAGCCTGGCCCGTTCGACGTTCAGGATCTTGCCGCGCAACGGCAGGATCGCCTGATTTTTCCGGTTCCTCCCCTGCTTGGCCGAGCCGCCGGCGCTGTCGCCCTCGACCAGGAAAAGCTCGGCCTTGGAGGGGTCCCGTTCCTGACAGTCGGCGAGCTTGCCAGGCAGGTTGGCGACGTCGAGCACGCCCTTTCGCCTGGTCAGCTCGCGCGCCTTTCGCGCGGCTTCGCGCGCGGCCGCGGCGTCCACCACCTTGGCGACGATGGTCCTCGCGGTCTGCGGGTTTTCCTCGAGCCAGCGATTGAGCGCCTCGCTGATCAGGCCGGAGACCACGGGCTGGACCTCGGAGCTCACCAGCTTGTCCTTGGTCTGCGAGGAGAATTTCGGGTCCGGCATCTTGACCGAGAGCACGCAGGTCAGGCCCTCTCGCGCGTCTTCACCCGATAGCTGGACCTTTTCCTTCTTCATGGCGCCGCTTTCCTGGGCATAGCCCTGGATGCAGCGTGTGAGGGCAGTGCGCAGGCCGGCAAGATGCGTGCCGCCGTCGCGCTGCGGGATGTTGTTGGTGAAGCAGAGCGTGTTCTCGTGATAGCCGTCGTTCCACTCCAGCGCCGCCGAAACGAACAGGCCGTCGCGCTCGCCGGAGATGGAGATCGGCGGGCTGTGCAGGGCGGTCTTGGCGCGGTCGAGATAGGTGACGAAGGCTTCGAGCCCGCCCTCGTAGTTGAGCACGACATCCTGGGGCTCGTCCGCGCGATCGTCGCGCAGCACGATCTTGACGCCCGCGTTCAGAAAGGCGAGCTCGCGCAGGCGGTGTTCCAGCGTCGAATAGCTGAAGTCGGTCTTGGTGAAGGTTTTTTCCGACGGCATGAAGGTGATCTCGGTGCCGCGTCGGCCCTCGGGCGCATCGCCGGCCCGCGCCAGCGGGGCGACCGGCTCGCCGCCGTTCTCGAAGCGCATCATGTGCTCGCTGCCGTTGCGCCAGATCCTGAGCACCAGCCACTCGGAGAGCGCATTGACCACCGACACGCCGACGCCATGCAGGCCGCCGGACACTTTGTAGGAATTCTGGTTGAACTTGCCGCCGGCATGGAGGCGGGTCATGATCACCTCGGCCGCGGACACGCCTTCGCCGCCATGGATGTCGGTCGGGATGCCGCGGCCATTGTCGCGCACCGTGACCGAGCCGTCGGCGTTCAGGACCACGTCGACCTGGTCGCAATAGCCGGCGAGCGCTTCGTCGATGGCGTTGTCGACCACCTCGAACACCATGTGGTGCAGGCCAGAGCCGTCATCGGTGTCGCCGATATACATGCCGGGCCTGAGGCGCACGGCCTCCAGGCCCTCGAGCACCTGAATGGAACTCGAATCGTAGGTTTCCTGTTCGGTCGGGGTAGGCATGGCGTTGCTATTGGACATCGTAGGACTGCAGCTTTGATGCGTTGATGGAAAGATATTGCGCGCGGCGGCCGAAGGGCTGGAAGACCGAGCTGTCGGTCCCCGTAAGCCAGGCCTGCGTGCCGAGGGTAGTCAGTTCGTCGAAGAGATCGCGGCGTCTGACGGCATCCAGATGGGCCGCGACCTCGTCCAGAAGAAGCAGAGGCAGTTTTTGATCGAGGCTGGCGCGTCTTCTCGCCTCGGCGAGGCAGATGCTGATCAGCAGCGCCTTTTGCTGGCCGGTCGAGCCGTCGCCTGCGGGCATGCCGCTTTTGGCGTCATGCACCACGAGATCGCTTCGATGCGGGCCGGTCGCCGTGGTGCCGGTCTCGGCATCCCGTCCGCGCTCGGCTCGCAGCCGTTCCAGGAGGCGCTGCTCGGCGTCGAGGGCGGAAAGCTCGTCGAGCCAGCCTTCGACCACACCTTCCAAAGCGAGGGTCGGACGAGGGAAGGGGCCGGGATCGGTGCGCAGCACGGCTTCGAGCGCGTTCACGGTCTGCCGCCTTGCCGCGACGATCGCGATCGCGGCCTCGGCGGCTCGGGTTTCGAGCGCATCCAGCCAGGCGCGATCGGCGCGCCCCTGGCGCAGCAGGCGGCCGCGCTCCTTCAGGGCCTGATGATAGGAGGTGACCCGGCCGACATGGGCGGGGTCGTTGGCCAGCACCAGGCGGTCGAGAAAGCGCCGGCGCTCGCTGCTGCCTTCCTGGAAGAGGCGGTCCATCGTCGGCGTCAGCCAAAGCACAGCGATCAGGTCGCCGAGCGCTGCTTGGTTGGGGGCCGGCTCGCCATCGATGCGCACGAGGCGACGGTCGCGGCCGCCCCCACGGGCGGTATCGTCGCCACGGCCGGTGCCGATCGCCGTGATCAGGCCGCCATGCTCGATCCGTGCCGCCACCGACCAGGGACCGTTGCCGTCCCGCCGATCGAGCTCCGCGGTTTTCGCGCGGCGCAGACCGCGGCCCGGGGCAAGCAGGGAGACCGCCTCCAGAAGATTGGTCTTGCCGGCACCGTTCGGCCCGGTGAGCACCACCGGGCGCGCATCGGTGTCGATCGACAGCTGCCGGTAGGACCGAAAATCCTGCAGCGTCAGACGCATGACCGCCGGCGAGCGGCTGGTCCGCTCCGGCGTCTCGATCTCTGAAGGTCGGGGACGATCGAGCGTCAGGATCATCACACGCGCATGGGCATCAGCACATAGAGCGTACTGCTGTCCTTGGGATCGCGCACCAGCGTGGGCGCGCCGGCGTCCGCCAAAGCGAGCTCGATGTCCTTGCCCTCGATCTGTCCGGTGATGTCCAGAATATAGCGAGCGTTGAAGCCGATTTCCATAGGCTCGCTCTTGTAGTCGACATCCAGCTCCTCGACGCCGCGCCCGGCATCCGGGCTGATCGCGGTGAGGGTCAGCTTGCTCTCGGACAAGGCGAGCTTGATCGCGCGCGACTTGTCGGTGGAGATGGTGGCGATGCGGTCCACGGCCTCGGCGAGCTCGCTGGTCGGCATGACCATGAGCTTGTCGTTGTCGCTCGGAATCACGCGCTCGTAGTCCGGAAACGTGCCGTCGATCAGGCGGGAGCGCAGCACCGCCGTGCCGACCTTGAAGCGGATGCGCGCATGCGAGAGCGCCACCTCGACCGCGGTGTCCGGATCGAGCTCCTCGATCAGCTTCCTGAGCTCACCCACGGTCTTCCTGGGCACGATCACGCCCGGCATGCCGGCGGCGCCCTCGGGGAGCCCGACCTCGACCCGCGCCAGGCGATGGCCGTCGGTGGCGACGCTCCTGAGGCAGCTCGCCGCCCCCTCGTCGACTGCATGCAGGAAGATGCCGTTCAGATAGTAGCGCGTCTCTTCGGTGGAGATGGCAAAGCGGGTGCGGTCGATCAGCTTTTTCAGATCGCCGACCGACAGCGAGAAGCTGTGATCCAGCCCCTCGTCGGTCATCGCCGGAAAGTCGGCGGCCGGCAGGCAGGGCAGATCGAAGGCGGTGCGCCCGGAGCGCAGGCTGAGCTCGGCGCCCTGGTCGCTGCGTTCCAGCTCGATCTGGCTGTTTTCCGGGAGTTTTCGGACCACGTCGTAAAGCGTGTGCGCGGGGGCGGTGATCGCGCCGGGGCGGATGACCTCGGCTTCGGTCGCCTCGACCACGGACAGATCCATGTCGGTCGCGGTCAGGCTGATGCCGTTCTCGCCCGCTTCGAGCTTGACGTTGGACAGGATGGGAATGGTGGTGCGTCGCTCGACCACGCTCTGCACATGGGCCAGAGCTTTCAGGAGAGCCGCACGCTCGAAGGCCAATTTCATAATCGCGCCATCTGATCCAAAAGGTGGTGCCACTTAACCTTAACGGCCGGCGCGGACGGCAACGTCGCATCTCGGATACGAGCAGATTCCCGCCGGGACCGGACCATATCACCAAACCAGGGGAAAAACAGTAGATTTAGCCAATAAATGGTTATTTTTTAGCACCTTTAAAGCTCGCGGGCCGCACGCGAGCCGCGTGAGGCCGGACTTGCCTCAGGCGGCTCGTATTGCGGGCGCCAACCTACCGCGCCCGTAGCCGCTCGACCGTTCGAGAGGCGCACCGAGACCATCCCCGCCTACCGCGGCAGCGTCCGCGAGGTGCCCGCGGCGGCTCGACCGTCCGAGGGTTGCGCCGAGACGGTCCCCCGCCCCCCGCGGCAGCGTCAACGCCACGGCGCGCCGCCGTTAGCCGTGGAGCTGGCGGCGGAGCTTTTCGATGTCCTCGCTCATGATCGAGTCCTGGGCGCGCAGCTCCTCGATCTTCTTGATCGCGTGCATCACCGTGGTGTGGTCGCGGCCGCCGAAGCGCCTGCCGATCTCGGGCAAGGATCGCGGGGTGAGCTGCTTCGCCAGATACATCGCCACCTGGCGTGGTCGCGCGACCACGCGCGCGCGCCTCGCGGAGTGCATGTCGCTCATCTTGAGGCCGTAATGCTCCGCGACCCTTTTCTGGATTTCCTCGATGGTGATGCGGCGCTCATGGGCGCGCAGCAGGTCCTGCAGCACCTCCTGGGCCATTTCCAGGGTGATCGCGCGGCCGACCAGGGTGGCCTGGGCGACGATGCGGTTAAGCGCTCCTTCGAGCTCGCGGATGTTCGAGGTGATGCGATGGGCGAGGAATTCCAGCACCCGGTCGGGCACCTTGACGTGGGCGGCCATGCCCTCGGCTTTCGACTGCAGAATGCCGAGACGCAGTTCGTAGGTCGAGGGGTGAATGTCGACCACCAGCCCCCAGCCGAGGCGGGAGCGGATGCGCTCCTCCAGGCCCGACAGCTCCGCGGGACTTCTGTCGGACGAAATCACGATCTGGCTGCCGCGGTCGATCAGGGTGTTAAAGGTGTGGAAGAACTCTTCCTGGGTGCTGTCCTTGCCGCCGATGAACTGCACGTCGTCGACCATCAGCAGGTCGACCGAGCGGAACAGCTCCTTGAAGCGCATGGTGTCCTTGAAGCGCAGCGCGCGGATGAACTGGTACATGAACTTTTCGGCGGACAGATAGACCACCTTGCGCGACGGGTCCTGGCGCTGGATCTCCCAGGCGATGGCATGCATCAGATGGGTCTTGCCGAGACCGACGCCGCCATAGATGAACAGCGGATTGAACGGCAGCTCATTGAGTTCGGCGACGCGCTTGGCAGCGGCGAAGGCGAGCTCATTGGGCTTGCCGACCACGAAATTGTCGAAGGTGCAGCGCGGATCGAGGGGCGCGCTCATATCGGCGCTCGGGCCGATCTCGGAGACCGAGGCTTTGGCCTCGGGGGTCTCCGGCTCGCCGACCGAGGCGCGCGCGGCGGGCCGCGGCGTGGTCATGGCGGCGGACGCCTTGCTCACCCGGGTCGGCGTCGGCGCCACGGTGAGCGCGATGCCGTCGATCACCGGATTGGCGCGGCGCCACAGCAGCTTGATGCGGTCGGCATAGTGCGACGCGATCCAGTCCCTGAGAAAGCGGGTCGGCACGCCGAGGCGCACGCGGCTGCCTTCGAGGCCGTCCAGCGTGATCGAGGCGAGCCAGGTCTTGAACGCTGCCTCACCATATTCGGTGCGCAGCTGGGCCTGCACCTCGGACCACTGCTGTTCGAGATCGAACGGCGCGCTCTCAGGGCGGAGATTCATAATCATTTCGACGCTACAGCCATGGCATTGACGGCCCGATTTTAAAGAGACATCGACTCAGTAAAGCGACGCTCAGCCCATCCGCTCAGTGCATAACTCGGAGTTGACCGAAAAACGAACTTACGGCCCTAGGACACGCCCCGAGCTCGGCGGAAACTGTCATTCAACTGTGACAATACGGTAATTCCACCCCATGATGCTGGCAAGGTGACCGAAAGGAGAACAGTGATTATCGCGCTAAAGTTGAACAAAAAATTGAGGGAAATAGGCAGAGTTTTGGGCTAAATTCTTGGGATTTCAGAAAGAAAAAAGCCCCGCAACGGTTGGCGAGGCTCATTCTCCACACATCCATGAGTAGATTGTGGTCGGTGTCAGGCAGAAGCCCCTTCACCGGCGGAAAGCTGATTCACGCGACGGGTGAGACGCGAGATCCGACGGGACGCCGTGTTGAGCTTGAGAACACCCTTTCTCACACCGCGCCTGATCTCGGGCTCGGCTTCTCGCAGTGCACTCTTGGCTGCTTCCGCGTCGCCGCCGGCAACAGCCATCTCCACTTTCTTGATGTAGCTCCTGATCCGGCTGGTGCGCGCGCGGTTGACCAGGGTGCGCTTCTCCGTCTGGCGGATGCGCTTTTTGGCGGAACGGTGATGAGCCATAGAGTTTTGAACCTCGATTCCAAAATCGTGCAGCAGGTCATATACTGATCCGGCCGCGATGCGTCAACATCGGGGCATGCCCGAATTTTCCGGGAATCTGCGGAAAACCGACGCTTTTCGGCTCAGCGGTGGCCGAAGTTGGGGGTGCGCTTCTCCAGAAAGGCCTGCATGCCTTCCTTTCTGTCCTCGGTCGCGAAGGTGGCATAGAACAGGCGACGCTCGGCGCGGATGCCTTCGCTGAGCATGGTCTCGTAGGCGGTGTTGACCGCGTCCTTGGCCATGGCGACGATCGGCTGCGACTTCTCGGCGATCGTGGTCGCAAGCTTGATCGCCTCGTCGAGCAGATTGCCGACCGGGACCACGCGTGCCACCAGATTGGCGCGTTCGGCGGCCTCGGCATCCATCATGTGGCCGGTGAGCACCATCTCCATGGCCTTGGACTTGCCGATCGCGCGGGTCAGCCGCTGGGTGCCGCCGGCGCCCGGGATGGTGCCGAGATTGATCTCGGGCTGGCCGAACTTGGCATTGTCGGCGGCGATGATGATGTCGCACATCATGGCGAGCTCGCAGCCGCCGCCGAGCGCGTGGCCCGCGACCGCGGCGATGATCGGCTTCTTGATCTCGGTCACGCGCTGCCAGGGGCGGATGAAGTCGCTCTGCTGCGCTTCGGCGAAATCCTTCTGCTCCATCTCCGCGATGTCGGCGCCCGCGGCGAACACCCGGTCGGATCCGGTCAGGACCACGGCGGCGATGTCGGGATTGGCGTCGAACGCGGTGAGCGCCTGGTTGAGCTCGTCGATGACCTGCGCGTTCAGGGCATTCACCTTCGGCCGGTTCAGGGTGATCACCCCGACCGGATCTCGGCTGTCGACCAAGAGTGTCTCGTAGGCCATAGTCCTCTCCCCCTGCAAAGCGTCCCGGCCTGTTCTGCCGTTCCCAAGCGGCCGCCGGAACGGAGCGGGAATAAACACCATGAGCAGGGTTGCCGTCCAGACCCGCCGGGCCGTTCCCGCGATCACGATCGCCAGCCCTCTTTCTTGCCTGCGGGGCGACCCGCCGAGGTGGCCATGGTCCCGAGGACGTGTCTGATCCAAAGGCTTCCCACCGACGCCCTGCGCAGATGGCCGCATACCGCCCATCTTGGCGATGGCGGAGGGACGCAAAGGACGCGGATGCTCCCCCTAGCGTTGGCAGCGCCGGCAGAAAAACGTCGTGCGATTGGCCTGGGTCGTGGTCGCGATCGGGTGCTGGCAGGACGGGCAGGGCTGGTCGGCGCGGCCATAGACCTCGAACTGATGCTGGAAATAGCCGAGCTCGCCATCGGTCTGCACATAGTCGCGAAGCGACGAGCCGCCGGCCTCGATCGCGGCGAGGAGCACGCTTCGGATCGCCTCGGCGAGCCTGCGGAACTCGCCCGTCTTCACCCGGTCGGCTGGGCGAGACGGCGCGATCCTCGCCTTGAACAGGCTTTCGCAGGCATAGATGTTGCCGACCCCGACCACCAGCTTCTGGTTCATGATCGCCGTCTTGATCGGGCTGATCCTGCCCTTCATCACACGCTGCAGCGCCTTGCCGTCGAAGCTCGGATCGAGCGGCTCCAGGCCGAGGCCGGCGAGGCGGGGGTGGGTCTCGAGCATCGTTTCGGCCACGAGATCGAGCATGCCGAAACGCCGGGGATCGACATAGCGCAGCACCGTGCCGTCGTCGAAGCGGAAGGTCAGGTGCTCATGCGGCCCCGCGGCCTCGCCGTCGAACAGCAGCCGTCCCGACATGCCGAGATGCAGGAGCAGGCGGTGGCCGTTGTCCAGAGTCGCCAGGATGTATTTGGCGCGGCGCTCGAAGCGCTGGATGCGGCATCCGGCGAGGCGCTCGGGCAGGGCAGGGGGGAGCGGAAAGCGCAGATCGGCGCGGCGCTGGGCGACCTCGGTGATCGTCCGCCCGACCAGACGTGCGGCAAGGCCGCGCATCGCAGTCTCGACCTCCGGCAGTTCCGGCATGGCGGTTCGTCGGCCTCCCTCGGCTTGCCGCTTCCTGCGGGCGCTCCTCGCATCCTCGGGCGCTTGTCGCATGGCGGGCGCTTTCGTACAACATCGGCGCGGAGCGATCGAGCGCCGGCGGCAGGGACATCATGACCTATTCCGAGGCAGACGACATGCGAGACGAGGCCGGACGCCAAAGGGCTGGACACAGCGCCGCGGCGCGGCTGGCTTCATCCTTCGGCTATCGGGACGTGCGCCCCGAGGACAAGGCCCCCCTGGTCGGCGACCTGTTCGCGCGGGTCGCCGAACGTTACGACCTCATGAACGATCTGATGAGCGGCGGCATCCACCGGCTCTGGAAGGCCGCGATGGTCGACCTTCTGGCGCCCCGGCCCGGCATCCGCATGGTCGATGTCGCCGGCGGCACCGGGGACATCGCCTTTCGCGTGCAGGACCGGCTGAAAGGCCGGGACGGGCCGCCCTCGGCGATCACGGTCTCCGACATCAATCCCGCGATGCTCGCCGTGGGCCGGGATCGGGCGATCGACCAGAACCGCCTGTCCGGCATCGACTGGATCGCGGCCGATGCCGAGCGCCTGCCGCTCGAAAGCGCCAGCATGGACGCCTACACCATCGCGTTCGGCATCAGGAACGTCACCCATATCGAGCGCGCGCTGGCCGAGGCCTGCCGCGTGCTGAAACCGGGCGGGCGCTTTCTCTGCCTGGAATTCTCGGCGCTGACCTGGCAACAGCTCCAGCCCCTCTATGATGCCTATTCCTTCAAGGTCGTCCCCTGGCTCGGCGAGCAGGTTGCGGATGATCGCGACGCCTATCAGTATCTGGTGGAGAGCATCCGCCGCTTTCCCGATCAGGACAGCTTCGCTGCCATGATCGAGGCGGCCGGTCTGTCGCGCGTGCGCTATCGCAACATGACCGGCGGCGTGGCGGCCCTGCATTCGGCCTGGCGCATCTGACCGTGTGGCGGTCGTTTCGGCATGTGCTCCGGCTGATCCAGATCGGCCGCTGCCTCGCCCGTCACAACGCGCTTTTTCTGGTCGAGCGTCTGCCGCTGCCGGGCATCGTCCATTGGTTCTGCCGGCACATCTCCAATCACAAGGCGCCCGGCCGTCCCGGCCAGCGCCTGGCGCGCGCCCTGCAGGCTCTGGGGCCAAGCTTCATCAAATTCGGCCAGAGCCTGGCGACGCGCGCGGATTTCATCGGCGAGCGCTTCGCCGCCGATCTCGCCGAGCTGCAGGATCGGCTGCCGCCGTTCTCGGCCAAGACCGCGCGCAGCCTGATCGAATCCGAGCTCGGCGAGCCGCTGGATCACCTGTTCGCCTCCTTCGACGGGCGGCCCGTGGCCGCGGCCTCGATCGCGCAGGTCCATTTCGCCACGACCACCGAGGGTGAGGAGGTCGCGGTCAAGGTCCTCCGCCCGGGGATCGAGCAGCAGATGGCTGCCGATCTCGATCTCTTCGCCTGGATCGCCGACTGGGTGGAGTGGCTGCAGCCCGGTTTCCGGCGCCTGCGGCCCAGCGCCGCGGTCGAGACCTTTGCCGCCTCGACCCGGATCGAGATGGATCTGCGCCTGGAAGCCGCCGCCGCGGCCGAGCTCGCCGAGAACTGTGCGGACGATCCCGGCTTTCGCGTGCCGCGGATCGACTGGCGGCGCACGGCGCGCCGGGTCCTGACCCTGGAGCGCGTCGAAGGCCTTGCCTCGGACGATCGCGACGGCATGATCGACGCCGGCCTGGATCCCGATCTGATCCTCAAGCGCGCCGCCGAAATCCTGTTCAAGCAGGTGTTTCGCGACGGCTTTTTTCACGCCGACATGCACCCCGGCAATATGTTCATCGACGCGAAGGGCGACATGGTGCCGGTGGATTTCGGGATCATGGGCCGCCTCGATCCGGCGACCCGTCGCTTCCTCGGCGAGATGCTGCTCGGCTTTCTCGACGCCGATTACAAGCGGGTCGCCGACGTCCATTTCGATGCCGGCTACGTGCCGGCGAACCAGGACAGGCAGGCGTTCATGCAGGCCTGCCGCTCGATCGCCGAGCCGATCCGCGACCGGCCGCTCGCCGACATCTCGGTCGGCCGTCTGCTCGGGCAGTTGTTCGAGGTCACCGAGACCTTCGCCATGGAGACCCAGCCGCAGCTGCTGCTGCTGCAAAAGACCATGGTGGTGGCGGAGGGCGTCGGGCGAAGGCTCAATCCGAACATCAATATGTGGGAGCTCGCCCAGCCGCTGATCGAGTCCTGGATGATCGACAATCTGGGACCGCAGGCGCAGATCCGGACGGTCATCGAGGATGGCGTCGAGACGCTCCGGCGCCTGCCGCACCTGATCGAACGCGCCGAGCGTGCGCTCGAATCGGCCCTCGATGACGGCGTGAAGCTCGATGCCGGCGCCTTGCAGGGGGGGCAGAGCAGCCTCGTTCCCATCGGCTGGGCGGTCCTGCTGGTCACCGCCGGCGTGATTCTCGGCGCGTTGCTGACCTGAGGCCTGAGCCGACTGGCGATTTGCAAGCCGGCACCCATCTGTCATCCTGGAAACACTATCGATCCGGTCTTCGACGCGGAGGTGACCAGGCCTTGTCCAGGCGTATCCTTTTGATCATCGCGGGCGGCATCGCCGCCTATAAGAGCCTCGAGGTGATCCGCAGGCTGCGTGACCGCGGGCTCGGCGTGCGCTGCATTCTGACACCGGCCGGCGCCGGGTTCGTCACGCCGCTGTCGATCGCCAGTCTCTCCGGAGACCAGGTGTTCACCGACCTGTTCTCGCTCACCGACGAGGCGGCGATGGGGCACATCCAGCTCTCCCGCGACGCCAATCTGGTCGTGGTCGCCCCGGCCACCGCCGACCTGATCGCCAAGATGGCGAACGGCCATGCCGACGATCTCGCCTCCACCGCGCTGATGGCGACCGACAAGCCGGTGCTGATCGCGCCTGCCATGAACCCGGAGATGTGGGACCATCCCGCGACCAGGCGGAATGTCGAGCGGCTTCGCCAGGACGGCATTGGTCTGATCGGTCCGAATCAGGGGGACATGGCCTGCGGCGAGACCGGCTTTGGCCGCATGGCCGAGCCGGACGAGATCGTCGCCGCCGTGATCGCCCGCCTGGCATCGCCTTCAGGACCGCTGGTCGGCAGGCATGCCCTGGTCACCAGCGGCCCCACCGTCGAAGCGATCGATCCCGTGCGCTTTCTTTCCAACCACTCGTCCGGCAAGCAGGGCCACGCGGTGGCGGCGGCCCTGCAGCGCGCCGGCGCCGAGGTGACGCTCGTCTCGGGCCCGGTGCAGGAACCGGATCCGGACTCGGTTAAGGTGGTCAGGGTGTCCTCGGCGATCGACATGCTCAACGCATGCGAGCAGGCCCTTCCCGCCGATATCGCCGTCTGCGTGGCTGCGGTTTCCGACTGGCGGCCGACAGATCGGGGGGGGCAGAAGATCAAGAAGCGCGAAGGCGAGGCGCCGCCTTCGATCTCGCTGGTCGAGAACCCGGACATCCTGAAGACCCTGTCGCGCGCCGGCACCGGGCGTCCGCGCCTGGTGGTCGGCTTTGCTGCGGAAACCGAACAGGTCGATGCGAACGCCCGGCGCAAGCTGGCGACCAAAGGTTGTGATTGGATCGTCGCAAACAACGTATCGGCGGAACAAAACACCTTCGGCAATGTTCATAATGCAGTCACGCTCTACCGGCGGGACAAGCAGCCGGAGGTCTGGCCGCTTCAGACCAAGGTGGCCGTGGCCGAACGGCTGGTGCAGCGCATCGCAGACCATCTCGCGGGACATCGGGATGAACGCCAAGATGGTGATGCCGAGGCGGGATGATCAAAAATCAGGCAAGGAAAGACGGCGGCCCCCTGTCAATTTCGAGCATGCGACACATCTAAATTAAGATGGCCTTAATTAGGAAAACAGAAATGCGGGATGGATTGCCATGCTAAGACCTTCAAAGAAACTGGTTTTGGCGCTCGAGGCGGTCACTGATATAGCCTTTCACGGCGGCCCTGAGCCAGTGCAGAGCCAGGACATCGCGCGACGCCTGATCTTGCCGAGGCGCTATCTCGAACAGGTGATGCAGCAGCTCGTGCGCGCTGGAATCCTGCGCGGTGTTCGGGGACCGCGCGGCGGCTATCGCCTGGCCCGCGAGCGCAATCGCGTGAGCGTCGGTGACGTCGTCAGGGTGGTGCGCGGGATCGAAGAGCAGCCGGTGCAGGAGGAGTTCGGGTCGGCGTCCGAACTCGGCCGCAAGGTGGTGGGGCCGTTTTGGGCGAATACCGAACACGAGCTGATGACCAGGCTCGATCGTGTGACCATCGAAGACCTGTGCCAGCGGGCGAGGGAGCGCGGCGTGGTCAGCGAGGCCAAGCGCGAGGTTGACTACGCGATGTAGCCGGGGCCGCTCGCGGCTTCGGAGCCTTTGCCGATCGCGGAGGCCTTGCCGATTGGCGAGGAGGCTGCCTGCATGGCGTCGCTGATGTGGTTCTGCTCTGCCTGATCTTGCATCCTTTCCGATGTCGAAGAAGGTCCGGTGATGACGGGAAGATCGCCGTGAGTCACGGGATCTGCCTGCCGGATATGGCGGATTAAGGTCATTCGATCCGGGCCTCTGCGACGTCCGGTCCCGGCCGTTCGAAAACGGCAGCCTCAAAGCTTCGCCCGCAGGCTCTCGGCTCTCGCCTCGGCCTGCTCCGCCTCTCGGTGCCGACGAAGCTCGCGTAGAACCACCGCGTAATTTTCGAGCGTGACGATTAGACCCTGGTCGTCCTGGCCGGCATGCCCCTCCTCGATGGCCAGAGCCCGATCCAGCAGGCCTTCGGCCTCTCTGTAGGCTCCACGATCGAAGTGGAGCAAGGCGAGATTGTTGAGCCCTAACGCCAGTTCAGGATGGTCCGGGCCATAGGTGGCTTCCGCTATGGCAATAGCCTGGCCGTAAAGCGGCTTGGCTTCGTCGAAGCGGCGCTGCGTACGCAGCAACTCCGCGAGATTGTTCAATGTCAGTGCGCGGTCGGGATGATCTTTGCCGAGAACGGCTTCCTGGATGCGCAGGCTTTCGCGGTAGAGCTTTTCCGCCTGGGCGATATTGGCGCGCTCGAACTGGGTCACGGCAAGATTGTTCAGGCTTTGCGCCGTTGCAGGGTGCTCCGGTCCAAGGCTCTGCTTCCTGATGTCCAGGGCGCGTTCATGCAGCGTGAGGGCCTGATCCAGCTTGCCCTGGGTCCGGTAGAGTTCCGCAAGATTGGACAGCGTGATCGCCAGTGAGGGGTGGTGGCTGTCAAGCTTCCGCTCTTCGATCGCCAGCGCGTCGAGATAGAGAGCCTCGGCCTCGGCAAATCGTCCTTTGGCGTAGTGCAGCGCTGCGAGATTGCTCCGTGTCTCCGCCGTGGTCGGATGATCCAGACCGTAAGACGACTCGCGGATCGCGAGCGCCTTTTCGTAGAGGACGCCTGCCTTGTCGAACAGCCTGCGCTCCGCATACAGGACCCCCAGATTGTTCATGGATTGAGCGCTTGTCGGATGGTCCGCGCCGAGGGTTCGCGTCCGTATGTCGAGGGCGCGGCGATGAAACCGCTCCGCTTCGTCGTACTGTCCCAGCGCGCGGTAAAGCTCGCCGAGATTGTTGCAGCTCTCGGCGATATCGGGATGGTCCCGGCCGAGGAGAGCCTCGCGCAACGCTATGGCTTTCAGATAGAGATCGGCAGCCTCCTTGTACCGGCCCGCGGCATGCAGGGCATAGGCAAGGTTGTTGAGGCTGGTGGCTTGACGAGGGTCGCTCTGGTCAAAGTCGGCGCCGAGATCGTAAGCCTGTCGAAACAGGGCTTCGGCCTCTTTGAAGCGACCTTCATCCGCGGCGCGCAATCCGTCAGCGCTCAGGCTTTGCCAGGTTTTCGCAATCGCTGGTGATATTCCGACAGGCAGACACCAAAGTAAAACGAGAACGAAAAGAAGGAGAGGGCTGAACCGCGAGTGCATGTGACGTCAGATCCTTCCAGCCTGGGATTGCAGAACGGAGCGTCACTTTAAGTTGATGTTGGTTAATTAATTCTTACCAGCAACGCGCTTTCAGTGCTGGCGCCCGGATCGCACGAAATCGCGCAGGGTGAGTCCACCGAAAATGTCCTTAGTGCAGCATTTGTCTTGGACTAGGCGGGCTGCGCGGCCTTCGGTCCAATCTCGATGACGAGCGTGCAGTGTGCTCTGGATGCGACTCTTGCGCATTTATGTGCAACGGGCTTCTGCCGCCTTCCCAAAACCATTTTGCCCTTGTGGACAATTTTTGATAAATGACCAGGAACGCTAGTGAGAGTGTAACGAACAATTAAAGATCATCGTGCTACATGTCAGTCGCCTGCCCGTTGTGGGCGGCCTTGTGCCATCGAATGTGAATGGATGCAGCGTGCTTGGTGCCGTACGAAAGCAGGGGTTCTCATGTGACCTCCTGATTCCCGCTGTGGTGACACTGGAAGCATTGATGGTTCTTCTTGCTGGCGTGCTGAGTGCGCACACCGTGAGCGGAAACATGTTGGCTCCGTCGATCCGCGACGTGGTTTTTCTGGGTTCCGTGCTCGGCACGGTGCTGGTCGTCGCCTGCCTGAAAAGTGCGGATACCTATACACCGAGATCGCTGGCTCTGCCGAGACATCTACCATTGCGGGTGCTCGGCATCGTGGTCTCCGCCTGCCTGTTCACCGGTCTTGCGATGACCACGCTGAGCGCGGGGCCGTCCTGGTCTTGGGCCTTCGTCTGGGCGGCCTATGCGGCTGTGGCCCTCGCTTTCAGCCGTACGGTCCTGGTGCCGGCATTCAAGGCCTGGATGCCGTCCGAAGGCTTCGACAGGCTGGTCGCCGTGGTCGGCGCCGGCGGCGAAGTCCATGACGAGCTGGACGGTCTCGATCGTGATCTCTCCGGCCTGTTCGACCGAAACTGCATCTGTCGGCTTTATGACCATCCGGACGATGTGCAGAGCGCGGAGGGCGAGCGCTGGATCGAGCGGCTTCACGCCGACGGAGTGGAAGAGGTCGTCATTCTGCCGTCGCTCCATGACAATCGCGAATGGATCCATGATGCCGTGCGGTCGCTCGAGGTGCTGCCGGTGCGTGTGAGTCTGGCCATTCCGAGACCCGCCCTGGAATCGAACCAGCCGGGCTATGTCTATGCAGCGCTGGTCGATCAGCCACTGAGCGCCGCCGAGCAGGCGATCAAGCGCGTGTTCGATGTCTTCGTCGCCCTCCTGCTGCTGCTCTTCCTCGCCCCCCTGATGCTGCTGACCGCAGCGCTGATCAAGCTTGAGAGCTCCGGCCCGGTTTTCTTCAAGCAAAAACGCTTTGGCTTCGGCAAGAAGATCATCGAGGTCTACAAGTTCCGGTCCATGTTTCACGAGATGAGCGACCAGATGGCGGACCGCCTGACCGAGCGCAACGATCCCCGGGTGACCCGGGTCGGCGCCTTCATCCGGCGCTTCAGCATCGACGAGCTACCCCAGCTTTTCAACGTCCTGCGCGGCGAAATGTCGATGGTCGGGCCGCGGCCCAATCCGTTGAACGCCAAGGCTGGCGGCGAGCTTTATGATCGCGTCGTCGACAATTTCTACACCCGCTACCGCGTCCTGCCAGGCATAACCGGCTGGGCTCAGATCAACGGTCTGCGCGGCAATACCGACACCAAGGACAAGCTGGTTCGCCGTGTCGAGTACGACCTCTACTACATTCAAAACTGGTCGTTCTGGCTCGATCTGAAGATCGTGATCCTGACGCCGCTTGCGAGTCTCGAGGGGGAGAATGCTTTTTAGCCCCGACGTGACCGCACCTGACCCGCACCGACTTCTCGATCGTTCACCCTGACAGCAATTGATCGGCCATGACCTCTTCGAGCTGGGCACTTCTCCTCTTCGGCATCGCTTGCGTAAGCCTGTTCATTGCCGTCTATCCGTTCGGCCCCTATCAGCTCACGCTGCTGATCGCCAAGCGCTTTGGGCTGGTCAAGCCGATCGGCCGGCAAGCTGCGGATGTGGCCGACGACCTGCGCTTCGCCATCTGCCTTTGCGCCTACAACGAAGAGGCGGTGATCAAGAAGAAGATCGAGAACATGCTGGCCTTGCGAGACGTGGCAGGTGACCTCGACATTCTGATCTATGTGGACGCCGCGAGCGATAAGACGGCGGATATCGTCAGGTCGTTCGAACCCGAGGTCACGCTGGTGCCTTCGGAAGAGCGCCACGGCAAGCCCTGGGGCATGAACCGGCTGGTCAGCCTGACCGATGCCGATATCATCATGTTCACCGACGCCAATGTGATGATCGACAAGGCCGCGATCGCCAATCTTCGTCGCTATTTCGCCGACCCGGAGATCGGCTGCGTCACCAGCCACCTATCCTATACCAATCCCGGCGATACCGCGACCTCGGAGGTCGGCTCGTTCTACTGGCGCCTCGACGAATGGACCAAGGGGCTGGAAACCGACACCGGTTCGGCCATGGGGGCGGACGGGTCGCTGTTTGCAATTCGCAGGCAGCTGCATCGGCCGACCCCGGACCATCTGATCGATGATCTGTTCGTCTCCATGAGCATCCTCTGCAGTGGCTACCGGTTGATCCGCGGTGCCGACGTCTATGCCTATGAATCCCATACCACGATCGCGCGCGACGAATTCAAGCGCAAGGTGCGGATCGCCTGTCAGTGCATGGGTGTGCACCGGGCGCTCTGGCCGGAACTCAGGGCGCTCTCGGTCTGGAATCTCTACAAATATGTCGGCCATCGTCTGATCCGATGGGTCGGTGGCTACTTCCTCCTCGCTTCCGCGTTCTTCTCGGCACTGGCGCTCTGGGTCGGGTTCGGATTCTGGGTGATGCTGGCCGCCATCGCCGTGCTGACAGGCGCCCTGATGTTCGGCACCTTCGCCAAGATCCGCCTGATCGACCAGATCTGCAATATTCTCCTGGCGTTTGCAGGGAATACTATTGGTGTCTGGCGCGCCTATTGGGGCGAGCCTGTCGTCACCTGGGATCTGGCGGGCTCGGCGCGGAATGACATGCCCAGCGACCAGCCTAGCCGATGAGATGGTGAAGCCGATATGAAAATCGCCGTTCTCGATCCGTGGTGCTTCACGCCGCCCTACAATGACGAGCTTTGCTGCGGGCTCGCCTCGATCGGTCATGACGTCACCCTCATCGGGCAGGTCGGTGTGGAGGGTGAGGGCCGGCGTACTGGCGGGACGGCAGGGTATGCGACACTCGGCCTCTTCAAGGAACCCGCGCGCTCAATGCCGGGGCCGGTCAGGCTACTCGCCAAGGGCCTCCGTCATATTGAAGGGCAGATCAGGTGCCTGTCGGCGCTTCGACGCATGCGACCCGATGTGATTCACGCGCAATGGTTGCCCCTGCCGCTGATCGATGCGCTATTCGTGCCGCTGCTGCGGCGCATCGCGCCCGTCGTTCTCACCGTCCACGATAGCAATCCCTATAATGGTACCGGACCTTTGCTCCTGCGCATGGGCAACCTGCTGGCGCTCAAACGCTGCGATCGCTGGATCGTCCATAATGACGTTTCGGAAAGGCAGCTTGTAGAGCACGGACTGCCGCAAGCGCGGCTGCATCGCATTGCTCATGGACTGCTCGGCGAGCCAATCGATCGTCCGGATGTTCGGGCGAGGCAGGACGACGGGCGCGTTCACCTCCTGCAATTCGGCAAGATCAAGGATTATAAAGGCGTCGATGTTCTCTTGAATGCCCTCGGTCGCTTGAACGGGGCGCAGCGCGAGCGCTGCCGTGTATCGATCGTCGGTCGTCCCTACCTGGACACGGCGCCTCTGCTCGAGTTGGTTGCGCGTCACCGGCTCGACCCCTTTGTCGATCTGCGTTTTGACTTCGTCAGCGATGCGGAGATGGCCGCGCTGTTCGATCAGGCGGATGCGCTGGTGTTCCCCTATCGCGGCATCGATACCAGCGGCGTTCTGATGGCCGCGATCGCGCGCGGCATTCCGGTGGTGGCCTCCGCCATTGGATGTTTTTCCGAGATGCTGGTGAATGGCAGGGAGGGCAGGCTGGTAACGCCGGGTGATCCCGAAGCCCTTGCTGCGGCGCTGGTCGATCTCATCGACAATCCAGCCAAGGTGCAGGCCATGCGTGTCGAAATGGTGGCCCTGCGGCAGAGAATTCCGAGCTGGCAGCAGATTGCCGAGAAGACGATCAAGGTTTACCAACTTGCCCAGGCTTCGCAGGCCCCGGCAACGATTGGCGCGCCGGTCTGATCGGTTGTCGGCCTGACGAAAGAGAGGGACCAGAGAGATTGGGGTATATGCACATATCGTCCCGCAAATTCAATCTTAAGGAGAAATAATGACCGGACGCCAAGATAGAGCCGTCATCGTCACTGCCGCGGATAGCGGCTATTTTGACCTCCTGAACGGCATGATCCGCTCCGTGCGCCGCTTTGATGATTGGCGGGGCACTGCCATCGCGGTGTTCGACGTGGGCTTCACGTCTGAGCATCGCCAGGCGCTCGAGCAGGACGGTGTTCGGGTGATTGATCCGAACTGGCATTTCGGCATGTCGGAAGAGATTGCGAAGAGCTACGAGCGTGCCGCTCTCGTGCGCTTCTTCATTCACGACTATCTGCCTGGCTATGATTACTCCTTGTGGCTGGATCCCGATCTATGGCTGCAGGACAGCGGTGTGCTCGAGCGCATGCTGGACGGTGCCGAGAAGACGGGTGCGGCCATCGCTCATGAGAGTGACCGGCTCTACAGCTTCCAGGCTTGGCTTTGGGCCTGGAATCTCAAACACAAGATCGTCGGCTCGGGGCTGTGGCACGGCCTTACCCTGATGGTTCGGCCTTCCTACAATCTTGGCCTCTATTGCCTGAAAGCCGATGCACCCCACTGGAAGCCCTGGCGCGAGCGCTTCGAGCATGCATTGAAGCGCACGCAGCGGATCACCCCCTATGAACAGTTCGCCTTCAACGAGGTGATCCATATCGACAGGATCCCCACCGTGGAGCTGGCCTCCACGGACAACTGGATCTGTGACCGCCATCCGCCCGTCTGGGACCCCAAGGCGAAGCTGTTCTGCCGGCCGGAAGCGCCTTATCAGCCTCTGTCCGTTTTGCATCTGGCCGGACCGGCCAAGAGCCGAACCTATGAGATTGAGCATATCGGCGGCGGCGCCACGACCATGAGCCTCCGTTTTCCCGGCATCGAAAGCGGCAGCCGAAGCGCAGGCGCAAGCGCCGCGCGGCCTCTCGGCCGGACCGTCACGCGGCTAGCGAGCTGACATGGCCGGGCGTCGCCTGCGGGATGATCGGGCCGGCTGTCGGTCAGGGGCGATGATCATCGACCGGATCAGGTCTTAGCGCCCATGTCCGTCGCCGTACATCAACGCAGCGATATCGCCAGAGGGGCGGCGTGGCGCGTCGTGGAGGTGATGGGGGCGGAGATCTTCGCCTTTTGCGCCTTCATTCTGTCGGCACGTCTGCTGTTGCCGGCCGAGGTCGGCATCGTCGCGCAGGCGACCCTGTTCGTTCTGGCGGCGCAACTCATCTTGAATCAAGGCCTGGGCGAGGCGCTGATTCAGTCGGACGAGGCCGGCCCTCAGCATTTCGCCTCGGCCTTCTGGCTCAATCTCGTGATCGGCGGCGGTGGCGCTCTGGCATTGATCGCGGGGGCGGATCTGATCGGCCTGCTGTTCTCCGAGCCTAACCTGCCGCCGGTCCTTCGGGCGCTGGCCCCGACCCTTCTCCTGTTTGCGGCGAGCGGCATCTACCAGGCGAAGCTGCGCCGCGGCTTGCAATTGCGCGCCTTTGCCTTTGCGTCCATCTCGGCATCGCTCGCCGGCGGCCTGGTCGCCGTGACCCTGGCCTGGGCCGGCTATGGCGTCTGGAGCCTGGTCGCGCAGCAATGGACCTATGCGTCGATCAGCCTTCTGGTCTTCGCCGTCACCAGCGGCTGGTTGCCGGCGCCTGGCATTCATTGGCAGCTGGTGCAGAAGCTGGGTGCGTTCGGCAGCCTGACCACGCTCTCCGCCCTTCTGCAGTTCGCCATGCGCCGTCTCGATCTCCTGATCCTCGGCATGTTTCTGCCGTCTGCCCAGATCGGCTTCTATTCGGTCGCCAATCGCCTGATGTTCTCGGCGGGCATGCTCACCTACCACTCCATACAGCAGATCGGTCTACCAGTACTGTCGCGCCTCGCCCATGATCGGGGCGAGCATCTCGCGGCGATCAGACGCACACTTCGCCTGGTCAGTCTGATCTGCCTGCCGACCCTGGTCGGCCTGGCCCTGGTGGCCGATCTCCTGATCCCGCTCGCCATGGGTGCGAAATGGCAGGGCAGCGTCCTCCCCTTTCAGATCCTGAGCGCCTTCGGCATCTTTTTCGCCCATTCCCTGATATCCGGCCAGATTCTCCTCTCGGCTGGCCATGCAGGACTTTTCCTTCGCCTCTCCTGCATTAATGTCATCATGTTTCTGGTCGCGGTGACCATAGCCGCGCCCCATGGTCTGGCCGCAGCCGCTTTTGCCGGCGGTCTCGCCAATATGCTCGCGGTCCCGGTCTTTGGGCTGGCGCTTCGCCGAAGCCTTGGCCTCGATCTGCGCAACTGCATCCTGGATCAGTGGCCCATCTGGATCGCAGCGGGCATGATGGTGGCCGTGGTTCTGATCTGGTCCCATGTCGCGGCTGGGTTTGTCGGAGACGTCGGCCTTCTGGCGGGTCGGATCGTCGCCGGCGGCGGCACCTTCGTGGCTGTATTGCTGTTGCTATCTTATGACGACGTTAAGGAAATCTGTGGTAGTTTCGCGGAGATGTTGCACCGTTAAGGCAAAGATCGGCTAATGCTAATGATGAGTGACGAGGAACAAATATTGGCTAGGCCCTGCTGCCCCCCTATGCAGCAGGCGGATCCACACTATGTTGTGGACGGCGACTGCGGATGCGATGCCGCGTCCCTCGCCGGCTCGCCCATGCTGACGCCAGGCGGCTATCTGACATTGGTGCATCGATGACCGATCTGACCCATTCAAATTTTGGCGGCGGGCCAAGGCCGCCCTCGCGTCCTTTCGTCGGCCAATTCCCCGGCCGCACGCCGCAGGCGGCGAGTGGTGGCGTGACCTCCCAGGAATTGCTGGATGGTTTGCTCAGGCGGAAGGGCCTCATCCTGCTGGCGATGATCGTCGGCGGCCTGATCGCCTACCACGTCGCGCGCGCTCTGCCGCCCTGGTACACCGCGAACGGCCTCCTCGTGGTCGATACCCTTCGCTCCAACATCCCGGAACTCGATACCCTGACCTCGAACCGCACGGTCGAGCCCTGGGGCGGGCGCAGCGAGGCGCGGGTCCTGACCTCGCAGCAGATGATCGAACAGCTCGTGCAGAAGATGGACCTGGTGCGGGATCCGGAGTTCAACGAGACGCTGCGTCCGCACGGCCTCCAGGCGCTGGCCGAGGTCTCCTGGATTCCGGGGCCGATCGGCCAATGGCTCGCCTCGTTCGCTGAGCCGGTCGAACCACGCTTCGATCGCGAGATCGAGCGCGAGGTCGCGCGTCTTATCGGCGAGTCCCTGAGCGCGTTCAGCGAGGAGCGCAGCTACGCCATCGAGGTGGAATTCAACGGGCAGGACCCGGAGAAGAGCGCGCGCCTGGTGAACACCCTGATGGAGCTGTATATCGCGCGTCAGGTCGACGACAAGCGGGCGGCGACCCAGCAGTCGAGCGAGGGCTTGAAAGCCAAGCTCGACGAGCTGCAGCAGGAGCTCGCCCTCGCGCAGGCCAAGGTGCGCGAGGAGGAGGGTAATGCCAGCCTGATCAACACGCCTGAAGGCACCATTGTGTCGCGGGACCTCGCCGATCTGGTGAAGCAGCGCCGCACGCTGCGCGCCGAGCGTGATCAGCTCGCAGCCGACCTCGGCCAGCTCGTCGGTGCGATCGCCGGCGGCGCTTTGACCGCCCTCGACGCCCGCCTGGTGACGCCCAGGCTGCAGGGGCTCTGGGAGGACGAGGCCGCCGGGCGCCGGCGCCTTTCGGAAGCGGCCCTCGACCTTGGGGAACGCCACCCCAGACGCATCGCGCTGCAGCGCGAGCTGGAGAGCATTCAGGAACAGATCCGCGCCGAGGCGAACGGTATCTCCAAGAGTCTCGAGCAGCGTATCGCCAGTCTGGACAACCAGGACCGGCAGCTTCGCCAGCAGATCGAGGCCAGCCAGGGCGATGCCGCCGAAGTGGCGAAGGAACGCACCCGGCTGCAGCAGCTGCAGGACGAGGTCGCAGTCAAGCAGGAGCTGTACACCCGCTACCGCGGCTTCTACGAGCAGACCCTGTCGACGCTCACCAATATCGACATGCGCGGCGCCGATGTGCGCATCGCGTCCGTCGCCGTGCCGCCGATCAAGGCGTCGAGCCCCGGCCCCGGTCTCCTGACTGTGGTCGGCATGTTCGCGGGCTTTCTGATCTCGGCCGGCTCCATCGTCGGGCGGCGCTATCTGAGCTCGGGTGTGGAAACGCTGGATCAGCTCTCGCAGATCACCGGGCTTCCGGGCATCGGCGCCATCCCGTCGGTCGCGAGCTGGCTGAAGCCTAAGCAGAATCTGGCGAGCTACGTCGCGGACTACCCCAATAGCGGCATCACCGAAACGCTGCGCGGCATCCTTTTGCGCCTCAATCTGAGTGCCGTCGACCACCCGAAGAAGGTCATTCTTGTCACCTCGTCCGAACCGGCCGAAGGCAAGACCAGCTTTTGCATCGCGCTCGGCCGCACGGCCGCGCAGGATGGGCTGCGCTGTCTGGTCATCGACTGCGATTTCAGGCGGCCCTCCTTCACCACCCAGACCAAGCTCCAGCCCGATGCCAGTCTGAACGACTTCCTGAGCGGTGCGCTCGACTGGGGGCAGGACGCCGTGGTGAAAGATCCGGTGACCGGCATGGACATGCTGATGTCCAAGGCTACCCATTCGGAGATGCGCGAATTCGTCTCGTCGACCCGCCTGCGCGTGCTGATCGCCGAAGCGCGCGAGCATTACGACATCGTGATCGTCGACTCGCCACCGGTGCTGCGCGTTCCCGATGCCATCAACCTCGCCGACACCGCCGATGCCATCGTGTTCCTCGCCGCTTGGCGGGTGACCCGGGTCAAGATGATCCAGGAGGCGCTGAAGCGCCTCTCGGTCGCCGGTCGCCCGATCGCCGGCGTGGTGCTCTCGCGCCTGCGCGGCTCCGTCCCCGAGGAGTATGTCTACGGCGGCTATCCCAGCCACTGATCCCTGCCCGGGCGGTCGATGACAGGGGATCGGGCTGTTCGGCGAGGTGACGGTCTCGGCCATCTGGCCGCCATGAGGCGGGTGAGCGCGTGACATCCGGGCAGCGCCGCCGCTGCCGGCAAATCCGATGGCTGATGCCGGATTTTGGATAGTGTCGCCAAAGTCGGGCGTTACAGTGCTTGAGAGACCGGTCGCCGGGGCCGTCTCGTCTCGGATACGCACAGGTGACGCCATGGCGATAAGCGTTTTCGACCTTTTCAAGATCGGCATCGGCCCCTCGAGCTCGCACACCGTCGGGCCGATGCGTGCTGCCGGTCTGTTCGCGCGTCGGCTCGAGGAAGATGGCCATCTCGATCGGGTCCATGCGGTCAAGGTCGAGCTGTTCGGTTCGCTCGGCGCCACCGGGGTCGGCCATGGCAGCCCCAAGGCCGCCATGCTCGGGCTCGAAGGCGAGTGGCCGGAAAGCGTCGACACCGATCAGGTGCAGGCCAGGATCGCCAAGATCCGCGCCGAGCGCTGCCTTCAGCTTCTCGGCAAGAAGCCGATTGCATTCGCCGATGCCGAACATCTCGTCCTGCACCGCAAAAAATCGCTCCCCGGCCATCCCAACGGCATGCGCTTCTCCGCCGTCGATCAGAAGGGCGAGATCCTGCACCGCGCCGTCTATTTCTCGATCGGGGGCGGTTTCGTGGTGGACGAGGAGGTCATGGGCGATGACCGGATCAGGGACGACGACACCGCCTTGCCCTTTGCCTTCACCACCGGGGAAGCGCTGCTGCGTCTGACCGCCGAGCATGGGCTGTCGATCAGCCGGCTGATGCTCGAAAACGAGAAGGCCTGGCGGGACGAAGCGGCGATCCGCCGGCAGCTGATCGCGATCTGGCAGGTGATGCAGGACTGCGTGGCCAAGGGCTGCACCCAGGAAGGCATCCTGCCGGGCGGGCTCAAGATCAAGCGCCGTGCACCGCTCTACTACCGGAAGCTCAAGGCGGGCAAGGGCACAGGCGACCCGTTTGAGATCATGGACTGGGTCAATCTCTATGCGCTTGCGGTCAACGAGGAAAATGCCGCGGGTGGGCGCGTGGTCACCGCACCCACCAATGGCGCCGCCGGCATCATCCCGGCCGTGCTGCACTACTACACCCGTCATGCCGGTGGCGACGAGGACGGGGTGATCAACTTTCTCCTGACCGCGGCGGCGATCGGCATCCTCTGCAAGACGAACGCCTCGATCTCCGGCGCCGAGGTCGGCTGCCAGGGCGAGGTCGGCTCCGCCTGCTCGATGGCGGCGGCCGGGCTTTGCGAGGTGCTGGGCGGCACGCCCGGCCAGGTCGAGAACGCGGCGGAGATCGCCATGGAGCACAATCTCGGCCTCACCTGCGATCCCGTCGGTGGTCTGGTGCAGGTCCCTTGCATCGAGCGCAACGCCATCGCCTCGGTCAAAGCGATCAATGCCGCGCGCATGGCACTCAAGGGCGACGGCAGCCACTTCGTTTCGCTCGACCGCGTCATCCGCACCATGCGCGACACCGGCGCCGACATGAAGCTGAAGTACAAGGAGACCGCGCGCGGCGGTCTCGCGGTCAATGTGGTCGAGATTCCTGTGAACGTCGTCGACTGCTGATCGCCGGCACGCCCTTCGGCTCCACCTTTGGCCGTCGTATCGCCACCTCTCCGGACCGCCTCTCACATGCGCCAGACGGATTTTTGACCGCGATCGCCTCGCACGCGCCAGATTGCGGCATGCGACGGGCCCCTGACCCCACGCCATCAACACTGTAGGAACAACGCGAGCGGATCCTGTGGTCGGACTGCGCGCCATCACGCCATCATCTGATACCAATTCAGCAGGCCTCGACCGATAGGCGCAGGAGGCGGCCCTATTCATCGTTCCTTAACTTGCCATGGCTATTGTGGGCTGAGGTTCGCTGGTCCATGCGATCCTGGGAATCCGTCCGCCCGCAAAAATTGGGCGTGGCTCGGGCTCCCAGGATCGCATGGACCATGAAACAACATGCCGGGGAGGGGTTAAGGAATGCCTAACGCCCGGAAGAAAACTTGTCAGACGGAAGCAGCGGGGTGTTCCATCGATGGCAACCGATGGCAGCGTCGTGAATTGGCGTGGGCGTCCCCGACGTGCAGCCCAGAGCTTTGCCCGATCAGGCGGAAACGGCTGATCGATCAGGAAATGCAGCGAAACAATGAGATAGAGCGTGCATCTCGATCATATCTGACCAGGATCCGCTCTTCGCCCCTCGATCACGCGGCCGGATGCCAGGCTTTTTGCCAAGCCGTGCACCGTTCGGCGACCTGAAGCGCATCTCGGTCAGGGGGAGCGGCCGCGCGATACCATCGCCCCTTCGAAGAGGGGCCGGAGCGAGGTGTTCATACCGGGATCCAGTCTAGAGATCGCCGTCGTCGACCGTCAGTTTGGGCGGCATCGGCGCGCGCTTCATCGCGCTGCCGCGGCCGGAAAGGCTCGGATTGGTCATGAAATAGGCATGCGCGCTGAACGCCTCGGCGTCGGCGGCGAGGCGCTGATAGCTGCCATCGGGCATCAGTTCCCAGCTGTTGGTCTGGTCCTTCAAATTCGCGATCATGATCTGATCGAGCACCTGGCGATGCACGGTCGGGTTCTCGATCGGCACCAGGGTCTCGATGCGCCGGTCGAAATTGCGCGTCATCCAGTCGGCGGACGAGATGAACACCCTGGCGTCGCGCGACGGCAGGCCATGCCCCGCGCCGAAGCAGACGATGCGGCTGTGCTCAAGAAAGCGCCCGACGATGCTTTTCACCCAGATGCGCTCGGACAGACCCGGCACCTGCGGCCTGAGACAGCAGATGCCGCGCACCACCAGCTCGATGTCGACGCCCGCCTGGGACGCGCGGTAGAGGGCGTCGATGATGTCCGGGTCGAGCAGCGAGTTCATCTTCGCCCAGATCGCCGCCGGCCGGCCCGCCTCGGCATGACCGATCTCGTCGTCGATCAGCTGCAGCAGCTTCTTGCGCAGTGTCACCGGCGCCAGTGCCAGGGCCTCCAGCCGGTCGGGCGGGGCAAAGCCGGTCATGTAGTTGAAGGCGCGCGCCGCGTCCTGGCAAAGCGCCTGATTGCAGGTGAAGAAGGAGAGATCGGTATAGATCTTGGCGGTGATCGGGTGGTAGTTGCCGGTGCCGAAATGCACGTAGGAGCGGAGTGTTTGATTTTCCCGCCGCACCACCAGCGAGATCTTGGCGTGGGTCTTGAGGTCGGCAAAGCCGTAGGTCACCTGAGCGCCGCTGCGCTCCAGATCGCGCGCCCAGCGCAGGTTGGCCTCCTCGTCGAAGCGCGCCTTGATCTCCACGAGGGCGGTCACCGACTTTCCGGCCTCGGCCGCCTCGCACAGCGCCTTGACGATCGGCGAGTTGTTGCTGGTGCGATAGAGCGTCTGCTTGATCGCCACCACGTCGTCGTCATGCGCGGCCTGGCGCAGGAACTGCACCACCACGTCGAAGCTCTCATAGGGATGGTGGACGATGATGTCCTTGTTGCGGATCGCTGCGAAGCAGTCGCCGCTGAAATCGCGGATACGCTCGGGAAAGCGCGCGCTGAACGGTCGGAACTGCAGCTCGCGCCAGTGATCGTCGATCAGCTTCTGCACGTCGGCGAGCCCGATCATGCCCTGCAGGCCGAGCACGTTTTCCGGAGCGGCGCGCAGCTGGCGCACCAGAAAGCTCTCCAGGTCCTCGGGCATGCGCCCGGCGATCGCGAGCTGCACCACCGAGCCGCGCCGTCGCCGCTTGATCGCGCTCTCGAACTGGCGCACCAGATCTTCCGCCTCCTCCTCGATTTCGAGATCGCTGTCGCGGATCACCCGGAAGACGCCGTGGCCCTCGACATTGAAGCCGGGAAACAGGCTGTCCAGGAACAGCGGCAGGATCTCTTCGATCGGGATGAACCTGGAGACGCTGCCGGGCAGGCGCACGAAGCGGTCGATCGGCGTAGCGATCGGCACCAGGCCGTGCATGCGCTTGTCGTCATGCTCGCGCCAGAGATCGAGCACCATGCTGAGGCCGAGATTGGGAATGAACGGGAAGGGATTGGGCGGCTCGACCGCGATCGGCGTCAGCACCGGAAACAGATGCTCGCTGAAATGGCGCTCCAGCCAGCGCTGCTCCTTCCTGGTGAGCTCAGCGGCGGTGATCACGGCGATGCCGGCCTCGCGCAGCTCGGCGCGCAACGCCTGCCAGCAATGCTGCTGATCGTCGGTGAGCTTGCTGACCCGTCCGTCGATCAACCTGAGCTGCTCCGCAGGCGTCAGGCCGTCGGGGCTGAGCGTGCTCACCCCCGCCCAGACCTGGCCGAGCAGGCCGGCGACCCGGACCATGGTGAACTCGTCGAGGATGGCCGCGGAGATGGCGAGAAAGCGCAGGCGCTCGAGCAGGGGATACTGGCTGTTGTTCGCCTCTTCGAACACGCGTTCGTTGAAGGCGAGCCAGGACAGTTCCCGATTGAAGAATCGCGCCGGCGAGCGGGACGAGAGGCTGTCGCCGCCCGCATCGGACAGCTCGGTCTCGGGGAGCAAGTCCTGATCGATATCCTGGTCGATTTCGGCGAGATCAACCTTTGCGTGGGTGTCGGTCGCCGACATCAGGTCGTTTCTCCTCAGCTTGGAGTCGCGGTTCAGCGCACCATGAGCTACGGTCGAGGTCAAGGAGAATAGAGGAAAACCGTAAGCGAAGGCTCAAGAACGGCCGGGAGACATAGCCAAATGCGCAGGCTCTTGCTGCTGCGGCATGCGAAATCGAGCTGGGATCAGGACGATCTCGACGACATGTCACGGCCGCTCGCACCGAGAGGGCGGCGCGCGGCGCCGGTGATCGGCCGTTATATGAGCGGCCGAGACCTTCTGCCCGATCTGGTGCTCTGCTCGACGGCCGAGCGCGCGCGTCAGACGCTGGAACTGGTCACCGCCGAATGGGAGCGCGAGGCGGGCGCAGCACCGAAGGTGACGATGCGCGTGTCGCTCTATCTGGCGTCTGCCGGGGAGCTGTTCGCCTCCGTGCAGCGGCTGGACGACGACGTCGAGAGCGTCATGATCGTCGGCCATAATCCCGGTCTTGCGACCTTTGCCGGGAATCTCGTGACCAATGGCGATCCGCTCGGCATGAGGGCCATGGCCGCGAAATTCCCGACCGCGGCGCTGGCGGTGGTCGATCTCGATCTGCGCTCGTGGAACGAGGTGGCCCCAGGATGCGGTTACCTCTCGTCCTTCGTGCGGCCGAAGGACCTGAAGTGACGGCTTGCGCCGCGGGAGGCCCTGCAGCCCGAGCGGCGCATGGCCGCCGAGCCGGTCATGCGTCGTCGATGATCTTTCCGTCCGTGATTAACACAACTTTAACCTCAAGGGACTATCACCATAGGCAGGACGGCTGGGATGGCATCGTCGTCGAGCGAGGACATTGGATTGAGCACTGCATTGGCGTTCTCGGCTCGATATGATGAAGGCGTTGCTTTTCCTGGCTCTTGGCTATGGTTCCCTGGTCGCCCTCATGTATGGCGCCCAGGCCTCGCTGATCTTTCCCGGCACGAGGCTGCCCAGCCGTCCGCTCGACCATCCGTTTTCGCCTGAGCGCCTGACGATCGCGCGCGAGGACGGCGTGACGCTTGCCGGCATGCTGTTCGCGCCGAGGGGTGATCTGCCGTCGGACGGGCTGGTGATCGGCTTTGGTGGCAATGCCCAGGATGCCGAAGTCCTGGGACAGGACCTGGCCGCGGCCTTCGCGGGCCTGCATGTCGCCGTCTTCCACTATCGCGGCTACGGTGAGAGCGGCGGCTCGCCCGGCGAGGCCGAGCTTCTCGGCGATGCCGAGGCGATCCATGACCGCCTGGTCCAGGCTCTTGCGCCGCAAGCGGTCTATGCGCTCGGGATCTCCCTCGGCTCGGGCATCGCGAGCTATCTCTCGAAGCAGCGGCCGCTCGACGGCGTCCTTCTGATCACGCCCTACGACTCGATCGAAGCCGTCGCAAAAGCCGCCTATCCATGGCTGCCGGTCGGCTTGCTGCTGAAGCATCGCTTCCCCAGCGTCGACTTCATGGTCGCCAACCCGACACCGGCCGCCATCATCGCCGCCGAGAACGACCGGGTGATCAAGCCCGAGCGAACCGCCGCACTACGCCAGGCCCTTCCGAATCTCGTCTTCGATCGCAGGATCGACGGCGCCGGCCATGGCGACATCCACGCCATGCCTGCCTATCAGGACGCCCTCGGCGACGCCTTGGAGGCTCTGAAAGCCGCGGGCTCGACGATGGCGGCTGGCCCGCGCCGCAGCTGAACCGGCTGAGACCCTCAGCGGTCGAATCTCGGCTGCAGCAGCGTGCGAAACATCACGAACCGGCGATCTTGTCAGGCGATGATCGCTTCTCGCTTGCCCCAAAACATCATCTCATGACCAAGCCGGTGACACGACATGGCGGTGTTGCTCCTTCTTCAATCGAATTGGAAGGATAACGCCAAAGCAAATCCTATCCGTGCGCAGGTCTTCTAGTGCTGCGTTCGGAACGTTTGGCGCTCACGGTTGACAGCGGCGATGATCTCATCCGGCTTGGCCGTCCAGACGAACGGCTTGGGCTCTTTGTCGTGCTGGTCGATGAAGCGATTGATCGCTGCCTGAAGATCGGCGACCGAGCGGAACGCGCCCCGCCTGAGCCGACGCTTGGTGAGCCTGGCGAAGAAGTTTTCGACCGCATTCAGCCGGGACGCCGACATCGGCGTGAAAGGGAAGGTCCAGCGAGGATGGCGGGCGAGCCACTGGCGGACCTTTTCATGCCCATGGTCTCTGCCCTGTCGCGAACCGTCCAATGGGCTGCAGCGGGCGGCGTCTCATGCAGCGTTTTCCCGATCATCCCGGCGACGACGGCGTCCGAGATTGGCGTCTTGCCCGCTGGCCGGGTCCGGTCGCGTAGCAGGCCATCGATGCCGTCGGTCATGAAGCGCTCCTGCCCGTGCGCCGCATGATCTCGTCGGTTCCAGGACCAGCAGCCGTCAGCAGCACGATCTCTGCCCGCCAAACATGCTTTTGCAAACTGGTCCGATCGGCAACGACCGTCTCAAGCCGCTCACGAAAATGATAGCAAATCCGCCATCCACAGGGAATCTTCGCTATCGATCAGACCAGCCGATCCGCAGTCTCCAGCTCAGCAGCAGCCATGCAACGCCCCAAACCCGTTCGAGCCACGCTCAGCCTTCGACCTGCAGTGACCCGGTCGCCCGGGCCGGTCTCAGGCAAGTCAAGGCCGGGCCGCCTCGGCCCTTACATCTGGCAGTCTTTGGCGTAGACGTCCTGGTAGTCGTCGAAGATTTTTTCCGCGATTTCCGTCTGGTACTTGCCGTCGTCGCGTTTGGCGACCTTGACCAGATAGAAGTCCTGGATCGGGTAGTGGTTGTCGCCGAAAGTGAAGTCGCCGCGCAGCGACTGGAAGTCGGCGGCCTCGAGGGCGGCGCGGAGCGCGTCCTTGTCGCTCATATCGCCACCGGTCGCCGCGAGCGCGCTGTCGATCAGCTTGGCGGCGTCGTAGGCCTGCATGGCGTAGGTGCCGGGCACGCGGTCATATTTGGCTTCATAGGCGGCGACGAAGGCCTTGGAGGCTTCGTTGTCCATATCGGGCGCCCAGTTGGCGCCGCCGAAGAAGCCGACAGCGGCGTCCTGTTGCGCCGGAAGCGTGGTCTCGTCGACCGTGAAGGCGGAGAGAAAAGGAATGGCTTCAAGCCCGGCTTGACGATACTGCTTCACCAGGTTCACGCCCATGCCGCCGGGCATGAAGGTGAAGACGGCATCCGGGGCGGAGGCGGCGATCTGTGCGAGCTCGGCGGAGAAGTCGAGCTGGCCGAGCGGCGTGTAGATCTCGTCCGTGACCTCGCCGGTGAAATGGCGCTTGAAGCCGGCCAGACTGTCCTTGCCCGCCTGGTAGTTCGGCGCCATCAGAAAGACTCTTTTGTAACCTTGATCCTCGGCATATTTCCCGAGGACCTCGTGATTCTGGTCGTTCTGATAGGATGTCACGAAGAAATTGGCGTTGCATTCGGCGCCGGCGAAGTTGGAGGTGCCGGCGTTCGAGCTGATCAGGATGGTGCCGCTGTCGGTAACCGGCTTCATGATCGCCATCAGAATGTTCGAAAAGATCGGGCCGACCACGAAGTCGACCTGGTTGCGCTCGACCAGCTCCTTCGCCTTGTTGACGGCGACATCCGGCTTCAGCTCGTCGTCGACCACGGTGACCTCGGCATCAAGGCCGCCGAGCTTGCCGCCGAGATCGTCGAGGGCCAGGAGAAAGCCGTCGCGCGCCTGCTCGCCGAGCACGGCCGGCGGGCCGGAGAGGGTGTAGATCAGGCCGACCTTGACGCCTTCGGCGGCGGCATTCGCTGCCGAAAACGCCAGTGCGGCTCCCATCAACCCGGCCGTGATCTTGCCAATTCTCGTCATCGGACGCCTCTCTTCCTGGATTTTGACCGGACCCGATTAGCGGGCAAGCACAGGCCGGCTCTGTCATTTTCGATCCTGCAAGAATGGCGAAAAACTGACAAACCGCAAGCCTTCTGCTGCGGTAGGAACTGGAACCCAGGGACATCATGATGCCGGTTTCGGCAAGGCGTGGCATGGCGGCCGGACAGAGGTTGCCGGGCGGTTCGAGCGGCGGGACAGATGGGACGTGCTGGCATTCAAGGTGCGGCGGCCCTGATACGCCACCGCACAGGCGGTTCAGCGCAGGACGCCGGCGGCCTCCAGGCTCGCGCGCAGGGTTTGGATGCGCTCGGCGTTCACGCCGAGATCCGAATAGCCATTGCGCGCGGCGGATCGGATGGCGATCACGTCGTCGTCGGGGCGGAGCTGGAATTCGAGGTCATCGACGAAGCCGAAGAGGCGGCTTCTCGCTTCGGCGTGCAGATAGCTGCCGTCGTCGGTGATGATCGCCGTGCGCGGCAGGTTGGCGACGGCTTCCTTCAAGGCGCTCCAGGTCGCCGCGTGGTCGAGAGCGAGGGAAAAAGGCGCGATGTGATGCGCCTCGTCCTCGGCATTGCTCGTGACGCAGTTGGGGCGATCGGGACAGGGGGCAAGCCGGCCGCCGTCGAGGCCCAGCGTGGCCGGCGGACTGCTGCCGCAGGCGGAAAGAAAGGCGAGGATGACCATGGCCGCGATCGCGTTGTTCGACCGAGGGAGCCGGATCATGCGGGCCGGAAGACCGCCTGTTCGGTGATCACCATGTCCAGGGTCTGATCGAAGTCGTTGGTCGGCACGCGCTCGACCTCCTGCGCCGCAAAGGCGATGCCGACCGCCCGGACGGTGCGATCGTTTGCTCGCAAACCCTGAAGGGTGCGGTCGTAATAGCCTTTGCCATGACCCAGGCGTCGGCAGCCGCGATCGAAGGCCAGAAGCGGCACCAGCAGGATCGACGGCGTGGCGACGGGCGCGTCCATGGCCGGTTCCATCACCTTGAAGCCCCCTTCGATCAGGCGATCGTCAGGCTGCCAGGCATGGAAGGCGAGGGGATGGCCGTCACCAATCACCCGCGGCAGGGCCAGCGTGGCCCCGCGCTCACCTAGCGCGAACAAGGCAGGGCGGGGGTCGAGTTCGCCGGGAAGGGGCCAGTAGGCGGAAACGGTCGTGCCGTCATCGATGTCCACCAGCTGGTTTACACGCCCCGCAATCGCCGAAGCAGCGGCATCGGCCTCGGTCTTCTCGATCCGGATACGCCTGTCATAGCAGCGTTTCCGTAGATCGGCCTTCTGGTCCGCCAAGCTCGGAAGGTTCATGCCCATAACCGGCGCAGCCGTTAAAGAAAAATAGTGGCGGAGCCACCTTGGCCGTTGGTCCGGTAAGTCCTCTGTGGCCTGCTTACGCAGGTGGGCGCCGTAATGCCCTGACCACGGCCAGGACAGGGACAGCTCCCTATCGAGAGAACATTGGCCCCAGGGATCTGTGGACCTGACGCACCAGGCAGCGACCGCCATCCTTTAGTTAAGCTCTCTCGAGCTCCGCGGCAACTGCATTCAACTGATCGGCGACCTGTTCGATCAAGGCCGCAGCCTGACGCTCATGCTCGGCGGATGACGCTGCAGGCGCGGAGCCGCCATTTTTTGCGGCTTCGAGCTCCTGGATCTTGTCATAGGCATCCGAGAGCTCGTCGGCGACCATCAGGCTCGCCAGCAGCATCAGCCGGGCGTCGCCGATCTTGGTACCGTCGACCGCGAGCTCGGCGACCTTGCGGTCGATATACTGGGCAAGGCCCCGGACGCGGGCCTCCTCGCCTTCGCCGCAATGTACGGAATGCCGGCGGCCATTGACGGTGATCTCGACCATGGGCATGGCGTCTAGTCTCCGATCATCCGATCGAGTTCGTCGATGGAACTGTCGAGCCGGGTTGCCACCTGTCCGGTAGTGCGCTTGACGTCGTCATGTTCGCTTTCGAGCGTCGCGAGCGCCTCGCTCAGGCGTTCACACTCGGCGCGCAAGCGCTCGACATCCTCGCTCAGCGCATCCCGCTCGTTGGTCAGCCGATCGATGACCGCTGCCTGGTCCGGATCAGCCGCAGTCAGACGGCGCGCCATCACATGCTCCAGGCGGGACAAGGCCTCGTTCAGGTGCTGCTCGGCTATTTTGAGCGCAGACATAGCTTTCGGGGAATCCTCGACTTAAAAAACAACTATTTAGCGATCTGACTTGACATAGAACACGCGGCACGTCAACTCGACATGACCTCTGATTGAGGTGCGTCAAGGAATCATATTGATTTTTCCCGAAAAACAATGAGGTTGGGGTCACCGTTCCCAAGCGTGATGGCGATCCCATCCCTTGCATCCATCCAGGTCCTTCCGCGGACAGCAGAAGAACGATTGATCACATGACCTCACCGTCGAATGCCGAGACCAACGATTCGTCCGCCGTCGCCGTTTGTCATCAGGACATGGCGAATGCGATTCGTGCCCTTGCCATGGATGCGGTGGAGCAGGCCAATTCGGGCCATCCTGGCATGCCCATGGGCATGGCGGATGTCGCAACCGTGCTGTTCTCCAAGTTTCTTCGCTTCGATGCCGGCGATCCCGACTGGTTCGATCGCGATCGCTTCGTGCTGTCCGCCGGCCATGGCTCGATGCTGCTCTACGCGCTGCTGCATCTGACCGGTTATCCCAAGATGACCATCGAGCAGATCCGCAACTTCCGTCAGTGGGGCTCGATCACGCCGGGCCATCCCGAGGTGGGGCACACGCCCGGTGTCGAGACGACCACGGGGCCGCTCGGGCAGGGATTTGCCACGGCGGTCGGCATGGCGCTGGCCGAACGTCATCTGGCGGCGCGGTTCGGGCGCGATCTGGTCGATCACTGGACCTATGTGATCGCCAGCGACGGCGACCTGATGGAAGGCATCAGCCACGAGGCGGCGGCGCTCGCCGGGCATCAGAAGCTCGGACGGCTGATCGTCCTCTACGACGACAACCAGATCTCGATCGACGGGCCGACATCGCTCGCCATGTCGACCCATCAGCTCGGCCGTTTCCAGGCCTATGGCTGGCATGTGATGCAGGCCGATGGCCATGATCCGGACGAGATCGAAGCGGCGATCGACGAAGCGCTAGGCTCCGATCGGCCGTCTCTGATCGCCTGTCGCACGGTGATCGGCAAGGGTTCGCCGGGGAAGGCCGGGACGGCGGGCGTGCATGGCGCACCGCTCGGTGCCGAAGAGATCGAGGCGGCGCGCAGGGAACTCGGCTGGCACCACCCGCCGTTCGAGATCCCGGCATCCATTCTCCAGGCCTGGCGGGAGGTCGGCAGGCGTCAGGCGGAAACCCGGCAGGAATGGCAGGCACGGCTGGACGCGGCGCCGGAGAAGGGCGCCTTTGTCGGTGCCTTGAGCGCGCCGGCGCTGCCGTCGCTGCAGGCGGCGCTCGACGCCCACAAGAAAAGACTCGCCGAGGAGCGGCCGGGCTGGGCGACGCGCAAGGCCAGCCAGGAGGCGCTCGAGGTCTTCACCGAGGCGGTGCCGGAGCTGGTGGGCGGTTCCGCCGATCTCACCGGCTCGAACCTGACCAAGACCAAGGCGCTGACGGTGCAGACCGCGGATCAGCCCGGCGGCCGCTATATCCATTATGGCGTGCGCGAGCATGGCATGGCCGCGGCGATGAACGGCATGGCGCTGCATGGCGGCGTCATTCCCTATGGCGGCACCTTCCTGATCTTCACCGACTATTGCCGGCCAGCGATCCGCCTGTCGGCGCTGATGCAGCAGCGGGTCATCTACGTCATGACCCACGACTCGATCGGCCTCGGCGAGGACGGTCCGACCCATCAGCCGATCGAGCAGCTGCCGAGCCTGCGCGCGATTCCCGGACTTTGGGTGATGCGACCCGCCGACGCGATCGAGACGGCGGAGTGCTGGGCGCTGGCCATCGCCAGGCATGACGGACCCTCCGTCCTGGCGCTGACCCGGCAGGGTGTGCCGACGATGCGCGATGCCGAGGGCGGCAATCTCTCGGCCAAGGGCGGCTACGTGATCAAGGAAGCGGATGGCCAGCGCCGGGCGACGCTGATCGCCACCGGCTCCGAAGTGTCGATCGCGCTCGACGCGGCCAAGGCTCTGGAGGCTGATGGTATCGCGACCGCGGTGGTCTCCATGCCCTGCCAGGAACTGTTCGATCAGCAGGATGTCGGCTATCGGCAATCCGTGCTCGGTGAGGGCCTGCGGCTTGCGATCGAGGCGGCCTCGCCTTATGGCTGGGGCCGCTATGTCGGCGACGAAGAGCGGCATGTGATCGCAATCCATGGATTTGGCGCCTCGGCACCCTATAAAGAGCTGTATGAGCGATTCGGCATCACGGCCGAGGCGATTGCCGCGCGGGTCCGGGAAAGCTTGGGATAGGGGCCGGCTCTTCGCAGGAACGCGGTGCCGGCTGCGATAAAATCGACAAACGGGAGTGACTAGGTTGAGCATTCGGGTAGCCATCAACGGCTTTGGGCGCATCGGTAGAAACGTCCTGCGCGCGATCGTCGAGAATGACCGCGAGGACGTTCAGGTGGTCGCGATCAACGATCTCGCGCCTGCCGCGACCAACGCGCATCTGCTGCGCTACGATTCCGTGCACGGCAAGTTTCCGGCGAAGGTGCAGCTCGAAGGCGATACGCTCGATTGCGGCACCGGCCCGATCAAGGTGATCGCCGAGCGCGACGTGGCCAGCCTGCCCTGGGGCGATCTCGGTGTCGATGTGGTGATGGAATGCACCGGCATCTTCACCAAGCGCGACGCGGCCGCGAAGCATCTGGACGCCGGCGCCAAGAAGGTGCTGATTTCCGCCCCCGGCGAGAACGCCGACCTGACCGTGGTCTACGGCGTCAATCATGACCAGCTCAGCGCTGCCCACAAGGTGGTCTCGAACGCGTCCTGCACCACCAACTGCCTCGCCCCGGTGGCCAAGGTGCTGAACGATGCGATCGGCATCGTGCGCGGTCACATGACCACGATCCATTCCTACACCAACGACCAGTCGCTGCTGGACGTGTTCCACAAGGACCTCTATCGGGCGCGCGCCGGCGCGATGTCGATGATCCCGACCTCGACCGGCGCCGCGCGCGCGGTCGGCCTGGTGCTGCCCGAGCTCAAGGGCAAGCTCGACGGCGGGGCGATCCGCGTGCCGACACCGAACGTGTCGCTGGTCGATCTGACCTTCACGCCCGCGCGCGAAACCTCGGCCGAGGAGGTCAACGAGGCGCTCAAGGCGGCCGCTGCCGACGGCCCGCTCAAGGGCGTGCTCGGGGTGACCGAGGAGCCGCTGGTGTCGATCGACTTCAATCACAATGGCAACAGCTCGACCGTCGATCTCAAGGCCACCAAGGCGATCGAGGGCAATCTGGTGCGCGTCGCGTCCTGGTACGACAATGAGTGGGGCTTTTCCTGCCGCATGAGCGACGTCGCCGCCCTTTACGGCAAGCTTTGATCTTCTGAAACACGCCTGCCGCCGCTCCTGACATTCCGTTGGGACCGGCGGCGGCGCTAGCTTTAAAAAATGATGAGGGGGAGTTCCTGCGATGGCGGGCTTTCGGACGCTGGCTGACGTGAAAATCTCGGGCCGGACCGTGCTGGTGCGCGTCGATCTCAACGTGCCGATGCAGGATGGCGAGATCACCGACACCACGCGCATTGACCGGGTGGTCGACAGCCTGCGCGATCTGTCCGCAGCCGGCGCCAAGGTGGTGGTGCTCTCGCATTTCGGCCGTCCCAAGGGCAAGCCGCAGGCCGCCATGTCCCTGAAACCGCTGCAGGCGGCGCTCGCCAAGGCGCTGCGCGGCATCGATGTCGGCTTCGTCGACGACTGCGTCGGCCCCAAGGTCGAGGAGGCGATCAGGTCGCTGCGCTACGGCCATCTGCTGCTGCTCGAGAACCTGCGCTTTCATCCGGGCGAGGAGGCGAATGATCCGGCCTTTGCCGATCAGCTCGCCGCACTCGGCGATATCTACGTCAACGATGCGTTTTCCTGCTCGCACCGGGCCCATGCCTCGATCACCGGACTCGCCGAACGCCTGCCGGCGGTCGCCGGCCCGCTGATGCAGCAGGAGATCGAGGCGCTCTCCAAGGCGCTGGAAAAGCCGAAGCGTCCGGTGATGGCGGTGATCGGCGGTGCCAAGATCTCCACCAAGCTGGAGCTGCTCGGCAATCTGATCGAGAAGGTGGACGTCATGATCCTCGGCGGCGGCATGGCCAACACCTTCCTCGCCGCCCAGGGCACGCCCATCGGCAAGTCGCTCTGCGAGCATGAGATGCTCGATACCGCCAAGGAGATCATGGCCAAGGCCAAGGACAAGGGCTGCGACATTCTCCTGCCGATCGACGGCGCGATCGCCAAGGAGTTCAAGGAAGGCGTGGATCCGGTGACCGCACCGGTCGAGATGATCCCGGACGACGGCATGATGCTCGACATCGGGCCGCACAGCGCCGAGATGTTCGAGGACCGGCTCGCCGAGTGCCGCACCGTGGTCTGGAACGGCCCGCTCGGCGCGTTCGAACTGCAGCCGTTCGATGCCGGCACCACGGAACTCGCGATCGCCGCGGCCGAGATGACCAAGGAAGGCAAGCTGCTCTCCGTCGCCGGCGGCGGCGACACGGTGGCGGCGCTCGCCAATGCCGGCGTGCTCGGCCAGTTCAGCTATATTTCCACGGCCGGCGGTGCTTTTCTGGAGTGGCTGGAAGGCAAGGAACTGCCGGGCGTGGCGGTGCTGCGGCAGGCGTAGCGCACGGCTTCGGAGCGATCGCACGCTCGCTTGATTAAAGGCACCTGCCGACCAAGACTTAAAGAATGGGGAAACCGCCCGGACGGCGCGTCGATATCGCTTGCGCGCCGGGCGACAACAAGAATCGTGGTGTCGCGGGTTTGGTCGAAACTATCATCGTGGCCGCTCTGCTTTTTGAATTGTACATGTCCCTGCCGCTGGGCATTCCCATTCTCACGAGCCCGAGCCCCATTCCGGCGACCTTTTACGCCTTCTATTACGCCATGAGGCTGTTCGTCGGCTTCTTTCTCTTTTCCGTCTTGGGCTATCACCTCTACGATGCCATTGCGATTGCCGGCTTCTGGCTGACCTCGGCGGTTTTTGTGGTTCTCGACAAGCTCTACAATATTCAGTTGTAGCTCCGAACGCTTCTGCTGCGTGACGTGTCTCCAGGCGGCCCGCCGCTGGATGTGCCGACGGTCGGCATGTCCTTGCAGAACAGAGGTCCACTGCTTCTCGAGAAAAGACGCTGCGATGAAAGATGTCTGTGAAGCCTATCTGTTTCAACAATTGCCGATCAATGTGCCGCCTCTGCTGTCCTACCTCATGATCGCCTTTGCGGTTTACGTGACCATTCCTTCATCCTTCATTCCGTTTGAGCCTGTCCGGCGCTTCCATCAGGCCATGCGCATTGTCAATCTGGTGGTCACCGCGGCGCTGATCTTCGTCCTGACCAATGAATTTCGTGTCGACGAGAGCATGGCGCTCGCCACCAACTGGACATCGTTCTTCACGATGCCCATTCTTGCCAACTAGCAGATGTCGGTTGCCTAGCTGCCTATGAGGTCGGCGCCGGCTGGTTCTTCGGCGCGCGGTAGACGAACTCGCTGACGGCGTCGCCGGCCTCCTTGGCCGCGATCGACACCAGCTCCTGGTGCAGCGGCGAGAACGAGCAGGCGGGGTCGACCGCGGACGCGCGGCCGGCGAAGGCGAAGGCCTGGCAGCGGCAGCCGCCGAAGTCGGTGAAGCGGCGCTCGCAGCTGCGGCAAGGTTCCTCCATCCAGTCCGTGCCGCGAAACGCCTTGAATGCCGCACTGTCATGCCAGATCTCGGCGAGCGGTTTTTCTTTGACGTTGTCGAAGGTCAGGGTCTCGATGGTCTCGGCGGCATGGCAGGGCAGCACCTTGCCGGACGGCGTGACGTTCAGGTTCTGCCGGCCCCAGCCGCCCATGCAGGCCTTGGGATAACGTGCGTAGTAGTCGGGCACGACATAGTCGATCACCAGGATGCCCTTCAGCCGCTCCTGCGCCTCCTGCACGATGTCCATCGCGCGGTCGGTCTGCTCGCGGGTCGGCATCAGGGCGGCGCGGTTCATCAGCGCCCAGCCGTAATATTGAACATGGGCGACCTCGAGTCGCCTGGCCTTCTTCTCGACCGCGAGCGCGATGATCTCGCCGAGATTGTCGAGGTTCTGGCGATGCACCACGGCATTGATGGTGAGCGGCAGGCCGATCTCGGTCACGAAGTCGGCGACAGCCATTTTCTTGGCGTGGCCTTCCTTGTAGCCGCCGATGCGATTGGCGCTGGCGTCGCGGCTGTCCTGGATGCTGAGCTGCAGGTGATCGAGCCCCGCATCGGCAAGCTTTTCCAGCTTCGCACGGTCGAGGAGGACTCCTGCGGTGATCAGGTTGGTGTATTGGCCGATGCCGGTGGCAAAGCGGATGAGATCGGCAAGATCCTGCCGCAAGGTCGGCTCGCCGCCCGAAAAATGGGTCTGCAGAACGCCGAGGTCGTTGGCCTCGTCGATCACGCGGCACCAGGTCTCGGTATCCATCTCTCCGCTCACCCGCTCCAGGGCCAGCGGATTGGAGCAATAGGGGCATTGCAGCGGACAGCGGTGCGTCAGCTCCGCAAGAAGAGAAACGGGCGGGGGCAGCGCCTTTTTCGCACCGTTGGTCGGCTGCCCGTCCGCATCTGCCTGCATGACGCCGTTACCGTCCATCACGAAGGACAGCCGATACGTCGCCTGCGCAGAGGCGAAGACAGCAGATTGTCAGGTTGCAACGCAAGCCTTCCCACCCGTCAATTTTTGTCATCTACCGATCTTGTGATGCCGGTATTCAGGAAACGAAAGAGGGCTCGGCGGCCCGAGGCCAGAGTGATCTGGACCGGCGGGCCGCCGGACCGTCACCTGGCCTTAGAGGTCGGCCGGGAAGTAGGCGTTGATCTCGCAACCGCAGGCGATCTCAACGATCTTCGGCGTATTCCACTGCATGGTTTTCTCCCATTGCATTCCTACCACCTTCAACATGAGGGTACGCTGCGATCAAGGCAAATCGATTTTTCTTGAATCTGCGATAAGGAGTCTTGATCGAGGCCGCGCTCTCGGCCTTTCATAAGTGATCGCTTTGGCGATGCCGCTGCGATCGGAAGGGGGGCGACTGGTGTGCATTTGACGCTGAAACAGCTTCGCTATTTTTCGGCGCTTGCCGAGACGCTGCATTTCGGCAAGGCGGCGAAGCTCTGCCATGTGTCGCAGCCCGCGCTCAGCATGCAGATCAAGGATCTCGAAGCCCATCTCGGCGTCACCCTGGTGGAGCGCGGCTCGACCAGGCTGCTGCTGACGCTGGAGGGCCAGGAGATCGCAAAACGCGCGCGTGACATCCTGATGTCGGTGCAGGATCTGACCGAGCTCGCCTCCCACCATCGCCATCCGCTCGCGGGCCGGCTTCGCCTCGGGGTGATCCCGTCGATCGGCCCCTATCTGCTACCGAAGCTGCTGCCGGACGTGCATCGCGCCTATCCCGATCTCGTGCTCAACCTCCGCGAATCGCAGACCCATGTGCTGGTGAACGATCTGCTCGAAGGCGCTCTCGACCTTCTGATCCTGGCGCTTCCCCTGGAGCCCGACGAGATCACGACCATGACCCTGTTCGACGATCCTTTCTCGGTGGCGCTGCCTTGCGCGCATGCCCTGGCGCAGTCGGCGGCCATCACCCAGGAGCAGCTTGTCGATCAGCATCTGCTGCTGCTCGAGGAGGGCCACTGCCTGCGCGACCAGGCGCTGGCGGTCTGTCAGACGGCGCAGACCGACGAATTCCGCGCGAGCAGCCTCACGACCGTGGTGCAGATGGTGGCGAACGGCTATGGCGTCACCATTCTGCCGGCGCTGGCGATTCCCGCAGAGGTCGGCGAGCCCGGACCGATTGCCCCAGGACCTATTGCCGTCGTGCCGTTTGCCGAGCCCGTGCCGTTTCGCACCATCGGACTTGCCTGGCGGCGCTCCAGCCCGCATCAGGACGAGTTCAGGGAGCTCGGCCGCTTCATTCAGAGCCGCTTCACGCCGTCCGATGCCTAGCGTTCTGAAATCATCGCCGCGCGGCTTGATGATTTCCTGCGCATCCCTATCTTCAGGCGTCTGATCATCGGATGCTGCCGCCTGACGGCTAAGCGCCGGGATTGCCACGAAAAAGCGCGCATGCGGCGGGAGAAATCGATGCCATCTGTCGTTGGACGTTCGAGCCTTGGGAGCGGTGCTGCTCTGGCGGCGATGCTGGCGCTCGGCGCGCTCCCGAACCTGGCGCAGGCGGAGGCGCCCGAGGTCGGCGTCGAGCTCCTGGCCGAAGGGCTGACCTCGCCTTTGACCCTCGCCGAAGCCCCTGATGGCAGCGGCCGGCTGTTCGTGCTCGAGCAGATCGGACGCATCCGGGTGATCGATGCCGCTGGCAAGCTCCTGGACGAACCCTTCCTCGACTTTCAGGGTCGCCTGGATCCGACCATCGAGCCCGGCTTCGACGAGCGCGGCGCGCTCGGCTTCGCCTTCCATCCCAACTTTGCCGAGAACGGCAAGGTCTATGTCTATTACAGCGCGCCGCTGCGCAAGGATCACTCCCTCATGAACGAGGAGTGGGGCACGCACACCAGCCATGTCGCCGAGCTCCGAGTGTCCGCAGACGATCCGAACAAAGCGGATCCCGACTATGAGCGCCTGGTGCTGCAGGTGGACCAGCCGCAGTTCGCGCATAATGCCGGCACGCTCACCTTCGGGCCGGACGGCAAGCTGTTCATCGCGCTCGGCGACGGTGGCAGCGCCCCCGAAAATGGCGACTATCCGCGGGAAGGCACCAGCCAGATGCCGGACGATCTGCTGGGCAAGATTCTCCGGATCGACGTCGACCAGGTGAACGGCACCGCCTACGGCATTCCCGAGGACAACCCGTTTGTCGGCAAGGATGGCTATCGCGGCGAGATCTTTGCGATGGGCTTTCGCAACCCCTACAAGATCTCGTTCGATCCGGACGGGTCCGGGCGGCTGTTCGCCGGTGATGTCGGCCAGAATTCCTACGAGGAAATCGATCTCGTCGTGCCCGGCGGCAATTATGGCTGGGCGATCAAGGAAGCGACCCACTGCTTCGACTGGGACGATTTCGAGGGCCATTTCGAGGGCTGCGACGACGAGGGGATGATCGATCCGATCATCGAATACAAGAATGGCGGCAAGCACCCCGATGAAAGCGAGGGACGTTCGACCATCGGCGGCGTGGTCTATCGCGGGACGGCGCTGCCCGCGTTCGAGGGCAAGCTGATCTTCGGCGACTGGAGCATCGACGGCGGCGAGCCCACCGGCGTCGTCTATGAAGCATCGCCGGAGGAGGGGGAGGGCAAAGCCTGGAATTACGAGCGCATCCAGATCGAGGGCGGCTTTCCGCACTTCCTGCTCGGTATCGCCCATGATCTCGACAACGAGCTCTATCTCCTCACCAACGACTCCCAAGGCCCCGAAGGCAAGAGCGGCAAAGTCTTCAAGATCGTTCCGGCGAGCTGACGGCAAACGCATCGAACCAGTTCTGCGCCCAGACGACGATGTGTTGCTTGTCATCGTAGCGTCATAATATTTTTGGTTGTATTTTGCAAAAAGTTGTCGTTAATTAACAGTGTCTTGCCGATGACTATTCGCGTCAAAGATCAGAATGCTCATTATGTCTTGTCCTTGATCTGCGGCGCTGTGGGGGCTCTCGCGGATTCATGCGGCAAGCATGAGGATTGGCCGCGAGATACCGAGACTTGAGAGAGAAAGCCATGATCTTGCGATCGATCGTTGCCGCTGCGGTCCTGACGGGCTTGGTCGCCGCGAGTGAAGCGCCGGCACAGGTGCTGCTTTGTCCGGACGCGACACGGCCCGATATCACGTCCACGAACATCCCAGCCGAAGCCGAACGTCTGCTGCAGCGCCTGACCATCGCTCTCGATCTGCACGGTCATCGGGGCATCGACGAGCAGGCGATCATGGCGGCCCACGCGAAAACGCCGTCGGCACTTCTGGACAAGCTCACCAATGTGGCCGATCGCTGCGCCAGGGCGACCAGCGATCTCGACACGTTCTACGCTGCCCTTCCCGAGCTCAGAAAAGCCTTCCTCGAAGCCACCGACATATCGGATGCGGTCGACATCAAAGAGGACATCGGCAGCGGGCGGAAGGACAAGGAAGAGGCCGATCTGGCGAAAGTCGAGCGGGTCGAGCAGTCGATCGATCTCTCCATCCGCGAACTGTGGCGCCGGCTGTGGTTCCGTCCGGCAAATGGTCCGAACAAGGACGATCGCTGGGCCGTGATCGTCGCCTCGCCGTCCGATGCCGATGAAGGCTGGGACGAGCTGGGGGAACATCAGCGCCACTGGAAAGACGCTTATTTCCAGCTTCACGAGCCCTATTACGACAGCAATCCGCATCATGCGATCGTCATCGGTCGGCGCTTGCCCAGGGACCAGGCGGAGCGCCTGCGCAACTATGCGATCGAGCTCGGCATGGCCAAGGATGCCTATATCTGGGAGCTGCCGGCCGACGAGGCGATTGCCGAGCCTGCGGACTCCCGGGCGGCCCCAAAATCTGAGGCTGCGGCATCGGAGACGCCTGCTCCGGGCATCGATCAGGCAAGCTATTCGCGCGACAAGAGCGGGCTCGACCTCAGCATTCTCGATCGTCCGTCAGGCGACTGAAGCCGGGAGCTCAGGCGAGCGCGGCTGAAAAGCGCATCTTGCCGTCCAGCCTGGCGCCGGGCTCCAGCACCTTCAGGCCGGTGTCGTCGCGTCCGTCCTGGAGCTGGTGGACACCATCGGTGACGTTGCTCACCGGCTCGACGCAGACGAAGCTCCTGCCCGGCGGCACGTAGACCACGAGATGGCCGAACACCGGATCGGTCTTAATCGTCAGTTCGAGTCCGGATTCCGGCCAGCGCATCACCGCCTTGCCGCCGAAGCCCGTGAAGCAATGATCGAGGTCGAGCGAGGCGAGACGGATCGGCCTGTTCAGATCCCAGTCCTCGGGCAGGGCAACCTTGTCCTTCGGCAGCTTCCGCTCGTCGGGGAGCCAGACCTCGGACACCTCGGCTTGCAGCGTCAGCCCTTCGGTGCGCGGGAAATAGGGGTGGTGGCCGCAGCCGAAGGGCAGGGCATGCTCGCCGGTGTTGGTGATCTCCAGGGTCGCGGTCAGGCCGTTGTCGTCGAGCTCGAAGATCTGGCGCGACCGATGGGGAATGGGAGCGTCCTCGGGCTCGTGCAGCAGGATGGCGCGTGAAGAGGTGTGCGCCTCGACGGTCCAGGAGGCAAGCCAGCCGTCGCCGTGAATGCTATGCGGCTCCGGCGGTATGTTCAGTGGGAGCTCGTAATCGCGACCGCCATAGGTGAAGCGGCCGTCGGCGATGCGGTTGGAAAACGGCACCAGCGGGAATGAGGCGGCCTCGCGCGGCTGGAAGTCCTTCCAATACGCGTCCGTCGCCGTGCGCATGACGTCGAGGCCGCGATAACGAAAGGCCGTGATGCACCCCCCGCCTTCGGGACAAAGCTCAAGCGCATAGTCGCCCGCCTCCAGCCTGATCACCTTGCCCTCCGCCATCGCCATCCTCCCTTGCCGGTCCGTCGCCACCATAGAGAAAACCGCCCCCGGGCGCGACCCGGAGGCGGTTCTTTTTGCACTGACAGACGCCGATCCGGCGCCGTCAAGTCAACCCGCGGCTGGCAGCCGCTGGCCGTTAGCCACCAATGCAGGTGTCGGCGGTTTCCGGGGTGCAGACGTCGAGCCCGGTATAGGTCGGATCCTCGGGGTTCACGCCTTCGGTCTTCATCTTGTAAAGGGCGTGCATGACGGTGTAGCCCATCTCGAACGGCCGCTGGCCGACCTGGCCAAGCGACAGGCCTTCCTTCATCAGGTCCATCTGCACCGGCAGGGTGTCGGCGACCACCAGGGCGAGGGACTTGTCGTCGATCTTCGGCTTGAGCGGCGTGACGGCGTTCCGGTAGGCGTCGGGAATGAACTGCGGAAAGCCGCCGGTCGGCACGAAGGCATCCAGATCGGGCATGCGCGCCATGGTGTCCTCGAGCTGCTGCACCGAACGCGGGAAATCGTCGTCGGTGTAGAGCGGGCAGCCTTCGGCCTCGGTCCAGCCGTTCTCGCCTTCGAGACGCTCGCCCGGCGAGGTGGTGCCGGTCTTGCCGCCAAGCGTGTCGCGGATGCCCTGCATGCGCTCATTGTGATTGGCCGCAGCCGCACCGCCGGACTGGATGCAGATGGTGCCGCCGTCCGGCTTAATGGTCTGCGCGATCTTCGCGAGGTTCACGCCGATATCGTAGTTCTTGGTGCCGATATAGGCGGTGCGCAGATCGGCGTTCTCAGGCAGGAGATCGCTGTCCCAGGTGAGAACGGGAATGCCTGCATCCTTCGCCTGCTGCAGGGCGGTCGCCATGGCCGCGGCATTTGATGGAGCAACGGCGATGCCGTCGACGCCGCGCGCGATCAGGTCGTTGACCATCTGCAGCTGCTCTTCGCCGCCGCCATGCTCGCCAGGCCCGATATAGAGACATTCGATCTTGCCTTCGAGCTCGGCCTCGGCCTTCTTGCAGCCGTCGCGCGCCTGATCGAAGAACGGGTTGTTCACGTTCTTCGGCACGAGGGCGAAGGTGTAGTCGGCGGCATTCGCCGCTCCGGAAAGAGCCAGTGCCGCAGCACCGGTCATCAATAACGCAAGCTTCTTCATGGCGTTTCTAACCTCCCTATTGGGTTCTTTCGCTTCAGTCAGGGCCAGGGCGCCTCGCCCTAGCCGCCTCGTCTTCCGCGGATCCGCTCAAGCAGGACCGCGAAAATGATGAACAGACCGACGAACAGGTCGTACCAATTGGCGTCGACCCCGAACATGATCAGGCTGTTGCGGATCAGGAAAATGAGCGCGGCGCCGATGAACGCGCCATAGGCGCTGCCATGGCCGCCCATGAGATTGGCGCCGCCGATCACGGTCGCGGCGATCACGTAGAGCTCGAAGCCCTTGCCCATGCCGTTGGAGGCGGAGCCCTGCCAGCCGGTCATCATCACGGCGGCGATCGCGGCGGTCAGGCCGGCGAGCAGATAGGCCTGGAACTTGATGCGGTCGACCGGCACGCCGGTGAGGCGAGTGGCGCTCTCATTGCCGCCGATCGCGAACAGATAGCGCCCCCAGGCGGTGAAATGCAGGACGAAGGACATCAGCAACGTGGCCAGGATCAGCATCACGAACATGTTCGAGAGATCGAGCGTGCCGCCGTCGATCCAGGGAATCGAGACCTTGCCGCCGCCGATCGCCTTGAACACCTCGCTGCCGCTGCCGAACTGGTAGATGACACGGTTTTCGGACAGGACCACCGCCATGGAGCGCGCGATCGACAGCATGCCGAGCGTGACCACGAAGGGCGGCAGCTTGACATAGGCGACCAGCCAGCCGTTGAGGGCGCCGACGATCAGTCCGAGCGACAGGCCGGCGAAGACGGCGGCGTACCAGGGAAAATCCAGCTCCAGCATGCGCGCGGCACCGATCGCGGCGAGCGCCATCACCGAGCCAACGGAGAGATCGATGCCGCCGGTCAGAATGACGGCGGTCATGCCCATGGCCATGATGCCGATCGCCGCGAAATTCCGGGTGATGTTGAAGAAATTCGCCTTGGTCGCGAAGTTCGGCTCCTGAATGGCCGTGCCGATGCAGATCAGGATCACCGTGATCGTCACCCAGAAGGCCTGGCTCGCGATGGTGTGCTGCCAGAAGGTCTTCTCCCGGATGCCGGTGACCTCTTCGATGGCGATGCCGGAGGCGGCGGGGCGGTTGGTCGACATGGTTCCTCCGGGCTCCGCTAGGCGCTGGCGATCGCGCCGGTGATCAGGCCGGTGACTTCCTCTGGCGAGGTGTCGGCGATCGCCTTTTCCGCGACCTTGGTGCCGCGGCGCAGCACGGCGATGCGATCGCACACGGCGAACACGTCGGGCATGCGGTGGCTGATGAGGATCACCGCGATGTTCTGGTCCTTGAGGCGATGGATCAGGTCGAGCACCTCGGCGACCTGGCGCACGCTGATCGCGGCCGTCGGCTCGTCCATGAGCACGATCTTCGGATCGGACAGGCGGGTCCGGGCGATCGCCACCGCCTGGCGCTGACCGCCCGACATCTGGCGCACGAGATCGCGCGGGCGCGTTTCCGATTTGAGCTCGGCGAACAGCTCGCCGGCGCGCTCATACATCCGGGCATAGTTCAGGATCTTGAACGGCCCGAGATTCTTCTTTTCCTCGCGGCCGAGATAGACATTGGCGGCGGCGGTGAGATTGTCGCAGAGGGCGAGGTCCTGATAAACCACCTCGATCCCCCGTCCCCTGGCGTCCAGCGGCTTGCTGAAATGGCAGTGCTCGCCGGCGAGCTCCATGGTGCCTTCGGAAGGCGGAAAGTTGCCGGCGATGATCTTGACCAGCGTCGACTTGCCCGCACCGTTGTCACCCATCAAACCCAGCACTTCGCCGGGCTCGAGATCGAGATCGACGCCCTTCAGGGCCTCGATCGCGCCGAAATGCTTGGCAATGCCCCTGAGCTCCAACAGGGCCATGAAGGCTATCTCCCCGCAGCTCCGCCCACGTCTCTCTTCGGAAGGGATCAACGCCCGTTCCGGCTGTTAAAAGGCACTATGGCGTGATCGATGGAACTTGGCTAGGGTTTCACCATTGGAGTTCGAAGGGGTGGCCTACCATCGTGCAGCAGCACCTGACCGGCCGCCATTACTGCGCATGACGACCTTGGATCGAATCGGCCAGGCGGGCCGGTTTTTCTGAACGGAAGGTTCAGTCTGGGTTCAGGCCCGCCGCGCTATTCCGGTTGCATGATGGATATGTTGGGAGGTCAGCCATGACCAGAATCAGGACTAGTTTTCTTGCCGCCCTCGGCCTCCTGGCCCTGGGTGCCATGGGACAGGCGGAGGCGGGAACCCTCGCTTCCGCGAAGCCTGCCGCCGTTCCTGGTGGAGTTGCGGGTGTGCAGCTCGTGACGGACAGAGGCAGCTGGATCGAGCCCGGCAAACACCGGGATCGCGGTGGCGATCGCCGCTACAGCCGCTATGACGATCGCTATGACGGCCGGCACTTCAAGAAGAAGGGCCGGAAGATCTTCAAGCATGGCTATGAGCGCGGCTATGAGGAGGGCTATCTCGATGCCCGCCGCCGGTCTTTCTACGACGACCGCCGCCATCACCACCATCGCCGCTACTACCCCGAATACGGCGTCCGCGGCGGGTTCTCTTTCGGTGACAGCTACTTCAATGGCGGCAGTTTCCGCTTCCGCTACTAGCGTCAGGGCAGCGGCTCTGCCCGCATGGACGTTGGATGCGCGCTTCGATCATTGGCCCCGGCTTCTGCCGGGGCTTTTCTTCAAGCGTCGCCCGGCAGACCGAGTTCCTTTCGCTTCTTCTTGGTAAGTCCGCCGGCGACGATGCGGTGGGACTCTTCAATATAGGCCTTGAGCTCGTCGTCCGAGAGCCCGGGTTCGGCGTAGTGCTGGATCCACTTCATGCCGCGTGACGCCAGATAGGGCGCAGGACGCAGGCCGTCCTGCTCCTGCAGCATCTCGAAGGCGATCGGCGAGACCTTGAAGGTGATGCGCGGTGCCTCGCCGTCATCCCAGCCGCCGATCGCGAACACCTTGCCGCCGACCTTCCAGACATGGGCACCGCCCCATTGCACCACATGGGTCGTCGCGGGCAGTGAAGCGCAAAAGCCGTTATACTCGTCGTAATTCATTTCTCGACATGCCTTCCCGGCCTGATGCGAACGCACATCCAAGACATCGCTCGCGGCCCTGACGACGGCGCCATCAAAGAGACACTTTCCATGACCATCGCGGTTGCATACACTTCCGGCTGACAGAAACCAACCAAGGGAGGCAGCGATGCCGAAATATGCCGGGGGATGCAGCCACATCCACACCACGTCGGACGCCGATCCGATCGACAGCCACACCTGCCATTGCTCCGTCTGCAAGCGCGTGACCGGCCAGCCGACGACGCACGTGGTGTTCTTCAAGCATGGCGACATGAAGGTCGACAACGAGGCCGGCCTTAAGCGCCAGCCGTTCAACGACCAGAACCCCGACGGCCCGCTCGAGCTCTGCGTCTGCGCCGACTGCGGCACGCCGATCATGCTCGACGACAAGCAGAACCGCATCCGCGTGATCGTGCCCAACCTGATGGGCCACGACGCCGCCAAGATGCCCGCCACCTACCACGCCTTCTACGACCCCAACGCCGGTGTCCCCTGGCCCAATGACGGCCGCCCCGTCCACCAGGGCCTCCAGCCCAGCTTCAGCTGGCCCGACCCCTCCTAAGTGGCGCGGCCACCTCGTTGACTTGTGACCGCTGTCGATGAACGTGTCCGCCTGCCGATGGGTATGCGGGCTCGTCTCGAATTGGGTCAGGTGATTCTTGAAGACGCCATAGACACTCCATCTGACATGACGATCCGAACCGCCCCTCGCCAAATATGCGTGGGGCGGTTCGTCCGTTTTGCGGCCCCTCTTTATCTTGTGCGCCTGAGCGCCTCCGCAGCCCAGCCTGCGAACGACCGAATGCGGCCACGCCGATCTCGCCACACATGTCGGAACCCGCCGCGCTAACCTTTCCTTAACCGGAACCTGCTACCCACGTTCTCGTCTCGCCGGTCCATGCGATCCTGGGAGTCCGAGCCTCACCCCAACCTTCTCCTGCGGGCGGACGGATTCCCAGGATCGCATGGACCGGGATGGATGGTGGCAGATCGAGGTTAAGGAAAGGTTAGCGCGGGGCGGGGGTTTCGAAGGTGATCAGGACCATGGCCAGTGGAGGGGTGGGGTTGGGGCGGCGTCGGGGAAGCAGGACTGGACGGCGGACCAGTCGCCGTTGTGGGCGATCCAGAGGAGGAGTTCGGGGAGGGGGGCGGTGACGGCGGCGATCAGCGGCGGGATCGCGTACCAGATGGCGACGAGGACCAGGGCGCTGGCGGCGGTGTAATAGAGCGGGCGCCAGACGCGGAGCTGCATGGTGATGGCGTGCAGGGTGGTTTCGTTGAGCGGGCCTTCGAACATGGCCTGGTCTTCGCGGAGGCCATCGGCGCCGTAGTTCGCCGGCATGGCGCGGGGCCATTTGTCGGCGGCCCGGCCATCGCCGCGCATGTCCTTTTTCGGAGGCCGCGTGCCGTGGACGAGATGGCTGGCGCGGCGGTCGATGCTCAGGCGATGGCGTAGGGCTCGACGTCGATCTCATCGGCGCGTGATCTTGCCTGGGCGGCGTCATAGGCTGCTTGCATGCTGAGCAGCATGTCCATGCTGACGCCGAACGCCTTTTCGATGCGAAGAGCCATCTCGGCGGTGAGCGCCGCCTTGCCGTTGACGAGATCGGAGAGCGTGGCCCGGCGCACCCTGAGAACATCGGCGGCGCGCGTGATCGACAGGCCGAGCTCGTCCAGGATCTCGATGCGGACGACCTCGCCGACGTGAGGCGGGTTCTTCATGGGCATCTCGTCACCTCCTCACTCGTGATAGTCCTCGAAATCCAGATCATGCAGCGATGCGCCGTCGACCCGGAATGTCAGCTGCATGTTCCGGCTGACCACCATCGCATAGTCCCCCCGCCGATCGCCTTTCAAAGGATGCAGCCGCCATCCGAGAAAGGTTGCGACCTGCTCCAACGTCGCCGCCGCTTCGAGCGCCGCCAGCATGTTGCGGATTTTTCCGACCATTCGCGGTGGCAGGCCGCGGATATCGTCATCCTCGTACAGGCGGCGTAGGCCTTTGTGGCGAAAGCTCTCGATCTTCATCTATGAATGTACGGTAATGGCGTACGATTTGTCGATGATCTTATCGAGGTTTGAAGTTGCGGATGGTAAATGAACACGAGATTGGTTTAGGGCCTTGGCGCGCATTTCTCAGAAGCAAGGGATTGTTGTGGAAGTTTTTTCAAATCGATATTGTTATCTATCAAAAGTTGAATTTTGGAAGGCGCGATAGTGATGGGCATCGAATCCGTGGAAGAAGCACTCACGTGGGAGCAATTCGAGAAAAGGGTCTCGGATGACATCGGAGAATGTGAACGCAAGCGACAGGCCGATGTCGATGAGTTTGCCTCCGCTAGTACGCGCTGGGTTTATCGTGGCCATTCAGACAAAAATTGGAGGTTAGATACTTCGCTGGATCGCTATTTGAAGAGTATAAAAAAAGAAAATGGAAATTACAAGATTAATGATTATTATGGATTGCTTTGTGCAATTGTCCCATCAATCCACTCGCTTACGACATATCGATTTGGAAAAATTGATCTTGATAATTTGAACTATGACCCTTGGAAAACGCCCCCTCATTATGAACTTCTCTCATTTGTTCGTCATCTCGGTTTTCCAAGCCCTCTGCTGGACTGGAGTTACTCGCCCTACGTTGCAGCGTTCTTCGCGTTCAGCAACGCAATAGTGTTAGAAGACAAGAGGCAGCCACAAGACGTCGCGATCTACGCTCTTCAGGCGTGGACTGAGAATGGCCAAGCTTACATGGGTGGCGATACCCGGATCAACGATTGCGGACCTTACGTCGAGTCACATGGCCGGCACTATCGACAGAGAGGAACCTATACCCTTTGTACGGTGAAGAAAGAAGGCAATCACTGTCTCGGCAGCTATGAGGATGTCTGGCGGCAAAACCCGGAGAATCACCAGATTATCAAATTCGTCATCTCCGCCGGGGAAAAGGAGAAAGTCTTATCAAGATTGTTCTCCATGAACATCAACGACTACACACTTTTCGGAGACGACGAGTCGCTCATGCGGATGCTCGCCTTTAAGGAGTTCCGCGAAATTTGGTAGCCATCCGCATTCGTGCCAGCATTGACTCCGTCGTTCGAGAACGATGCCTTTTGCCCATCTCTGCACAGCGAGTTCAATTCGCTCGGTCATGCAACCCGTACAGTCGCCCCAATCGGGGACCCCACCATCGTCCCTCCTGTCCACCGCCGCGTCGAGGTCCAGCCCGGCGCGGCTCGCGCCTGCGACCGGTTGGTCTCTTGCTTTGCTGCGGCGCGGTGTGCTAGATGGCGCAGGAACGTTTGGGGGACCGCGGAAATGCTGGGTTTTCGCGTGTTTTCGGGAAACTGACCCAGAGATTGGGAAGCCGAAAGCGTGGCTGCTGTATCATCTGAGGCGTCCGGGCTTGCCGGGCGCTATGCCGGTGCGTTGTTCGATCTGGCGAAAGAGCAAGAGGTGCTCGATCAGGTCCAGGAGGATCTGGCGGGCGTGAAGGGGCTTTTGGCGGAGAGTGCGGATTTCACCCGTCTGATCGAGAGCCCGGCGATTTCCAAGGACGATCAGGTCAAGGCACTGACGGCGGTCGCCGAGAAGGCGGGGCTGGCCGACCTTACGAAAAAGTTTCTGGGACTGCTGGCCGCGAAGCGCCGTGCCTTTGCGCTGCCCGGGGTGATCGATGCCTATGACGCCCTGCTGGCCGACGAGAAGGGCCTGGTGCAGGCGGAGGTAATCTCGGCCGTCGAGCTGACCGAGGCGCAGGCCGAGGACGTTCAGAAAAACATCTCGAAATCGGTCGGCAAGACCGTCACCATGACGCGGCGCGTCGACCCCTCGCTTCTGGGCGGGCTGGTGGTGCGCGTGGGTTCGCGCATGATCGATGCGTCGCTGAAAACGAAACTGCACCAGCTCGAGCTGGCGATGAAAGGGGCTGCCTGATGGACATTCGTGCTGCTGAAATTTCGGACATTCTGAAACAGCAGATTGCGGACTTCGGCACCGAGGCCGAGGTCACCGAGGTTGGCCGGGTGCTGTCGGTCGGCGACGGCATCGCCCGCGCCTACGGCCTCGACGAGGTTCAGGCCGGCGAGATGGTGGAGTTCGAGGACGGCACGCGCGGCATGGCGCTGAACCTCGAAACGGACAATGTCGGCATCGTGATCTTCGGCGACGACCGGCACATCAAGGAAGGCGACACGGTCAAGCGCACCAAGTCGATCGTGGACGTGCCGGTGGGCAAGGGCCTGCTCGGACGCGTGGTCGACCCGCTGGGCAATCCGCTGGATGGCAAGGGCCCGATCGAGTATGAGGAGCGCCGCCTGGCCGAGGTGAAGGCGCCGGGCATCATTCCGCGCCAGTCCGTGCACGAGCCGATGCAGACGGGCCTCAAGGCGATCGACAGCCTGATCCCGATCGGCCGCGGCCAGCGCGAGCTGATCATCGGCGACCGCCAGACCGGCAAGACCGCGATCGCGATCGACACCTTCATCAACCAGAAGCCGGTGAACGAGGGCGACGATGAATCGAAGAAGCTTTACTGCGTCTATGTCGCGGTCGGCCAGAAGCGTTCCTCCGTCGCCAAAGTCGTAAAAATCCTGGAAGACGCCGGTGCGATGCAATATTCGATCGTGGTCGCCGCGACCGCGTCCGAGAGTGCGCCGCTGCAGTTCCTGGCGCCTTATGCCGGCTGCACCATGGGCGAGTATTTCCGCGACAACGGCATGCATGCGCTGATCGTCTATGACGATCTGTCCAAGCAGGCGACGGCCTATCGCCAGATGTCCCTGCTGCTGCGCCGCCCGCCCGGCCGTGAAGCGTTCCCGGGTGACGTCTTCTATCTGCATTCGCGCCTGCTCGAGCGCGCCGCGAAGATGAACAAGGATCTGGGCGCAGGCTCGCTGACCGCGCTGCCGGTGGTGGAGACCCAGGCGAACGACGTGTCCGCCTACATCCCGACCAACGTGATTTCGATCACCGACGGCCAGATCTTTTTGGAGACGGACCTGTTCTACCAGGGCATCCGGCCCGCGGTGAATGTGGGTCTGTCGGTGTCGCGCGTGGGTTCGGCGGCGCAGATCAAGGCGATGAAGCAGGTCGCCGGCAAGATCAAGCTGGAGCTTGCGCAGTATCGCGAGATGGCGGCGTTCGCGCAGTTCGCCTCGGACCTCGATGCCGCGACGCAGCGCCTGCTGAACCGCGGTGCGCGCCTGACCGAGCTTCTGAAGCAGCCGCAATATCAGCCGATGGCGGTGGAGATGCAGGCGGCCGTGATCTATGCGGGCGTGAATGGCTATCTCGACGGCATTCCGACCTCGGCCGTGGTGCGCTACGAGAACGGCCTGGTCAGCAAGCTGGAGGCGGATGGTGGCGAGATCTTGAGCGCCATTCGCGAGGAAGGCGCGATCAGCGAGGCGACCGAGGGCAAGCTGAAGTCGCTGATCTCGTCCTACACCGAAGGCTTCGCTTGAGCGCTGATCGATGGCATCCTTAAAAGAACTCAGGAACCGCATCGGCAGCGTGAAGCAGACGCAGAAGATCACCAGTGCGATGAAGCTGGTGGCGGCGTCCAAGCTGAAGAAGGCGCAGGAACAGGCGGAGGCCGCCAGGCCTTTCGCCGAAGGCATGAGCAGCATGCTCCGGAACCTGGCCGCCGGCGTCGCCGATCCCGAGAACGCACCGAAGCTGCTTGCCGGCACCGGCAGGGACGAGGTGCATCTCCTGATCGTCGCCACCGCGGATCGCGGACTTTGCGGCGGCTTCAACAGCTCGATCGCGCGCGGCGCGCGCCGCAAGATCGTGGAGCTCGAGGCAGCAGGCAAGACGGTCAAGGTGCTCTGCATCGGGCGCAAGGGCCGGGATCAGCTTCGGCGCGATCACGGCAGCAAGATCATCGAGACGATCGACGGGGTCGGCAAGGCGCGGCTCAGCTACGACGAGGCGGTGGCGATCGCGCTCAAGATCGAGCAACTCTATGACGCTGGCGAGTTCGACGTCTGCACCATCATCTTCAATGAGTTCAAGTCGGCGATCACCCAGATCCTGACCTTGAAGCAGCTTATCCCGGTGGAGACGCCGGAGAGCGATGAGGCCGATGGCGGCGTGAAGGCGGTCTACGAGTTCGAGCCGGAAGAGGATGTGATCCTCAAGGAGCTGCTGCCGCGCAATCTGGCGGTGCAGATCTATGGCGCTCTGACCGAAAACGCCGCCTCCGAGCAGGGTGCTCGCATGTCGGCGATGGACAATGCCACACGCAATGCCGGCGACATGATCGACAGGTTGACGCTGGTCTACAACCGCACGCGTCAGGCGAAGATCACCAGCGAACTGATCGAGATCATCTCGGGCGCCGAGGCCCTGTAGACAGGACCGGGCCCGGCCAACGAGGTTCGACGCGAACCTCGGAGACGGAGACGAGGAAGAAACATGGCAACGCAAGAAAATGTGCAAACCGGCAAGGTCTCCCAGGTCATGGGCGCCGTTGTGGACGTGCAGTTCGACGGCCATCTGCCGGAGATCCTGAACGCGCTGCACACCGAGAACCGAGGCAACAAGCTGGTGCTGGAAGTCGCGCAGCATCTGGGTGAGCAGACCGTGCGCACCATCGCCATGGACGGCACCGAGGGGCTGACCCGCGGTCAGGAGGTGATCGACACCGGCGAGCCGATCGCGGTGCCGGTCGGGCGCGAGACGCTCGGGCGCATCTTGAACGTCATCGGCGAGCCGATCGATCAGCGCGGCCCGGTGAACGCCAAGGCGACTGCGCCGATCCACGCGCCGGCGCCGGAATTCGTCGACCAGTCCACCGAGACCGAGGTGCTGGTCACCGGCATCAAGGTGGTGGACCTGCTGACTCCTTACCCGAAGGGCGGCAAGATCGGGCTCTTTGGTGGAGCGGGCGTCGGTAAGACGGTGCTGATCATGGAGTTGATCAACAACGTCGCCAAGGCTCATGGTGGTTTCTCGGTGTTCGCCGGCGTCGGCGAGCGCACCCGCGAGGGCAATGATCTTTACCACGAGATGATCGAATCGGGCGTTATCGATCTGGAAGATCAGGCCAAGTCCAAGGTGGCGCTGATCTATGGTCAGATGAACGAGCCTCCGGGTGCGCGTGCCCGTGTCGCCCTTTCCGGCCTGACCGTCGCCGAGCATTTCCGCGACGCCGAAGGCGCGGATACACTCCTTTTCGTCGACAACATTTTCCGCTTCACCCAGGCGGGTTCCGAAGTGTCGGCCCTGCTCGGCCGTATCCCGTCGGCGGTGGGCTACCAGCCTACGCTCGGCACCGACATGGGCGGCCTGCAGGAGCGCATCACCTCGACCAACAAGGGCTCGATCACCTCGGTGCAGGCGATCTACGTGCCCGCCGACGACTTGACCGACCCGGCGCCGGCGACCGCGTTCTCGCATCTGGACGCGACCACGGTGCTGTCCCGTCAGATCGCCGAGCTCGGCATCTATCCTGCCGTGGATCCGCTCGATTCCACCTCGCGCATCCTCGAGCCGCAGACGGTCGGCGAGGAGCATTACGCGGTCGCCCGTGAGGTCCAGGAGACGCTGCAGCGCTACAAGGCGCTGCAGGACATCATCGCCATTCTCGGCATGGACGAACTCTCCGAAGAGGACAAGCTGGTGGTCGCGCGTGCGCGAAAAATCCAGCGCTTCCTGTCCCAGCCGTTCTTCGTCGCCGAGGTGTTCACCGGCTCGCCCGGCAAGCTCGTCTCGCTCGAAGACACGATCTCCGGCTTCAAGGCGATCTGCAACGGCGATTATGACGACCTTCCCGAAGCCGCCTTCTACATGGTCGGCAATATCGAGGAAGCAGTCGAGAAGGCCAAGAAGATGGCGGCCGAGTCCTAAGGAGCGGATCGATGGCTGAAGGATCGGCTACGCCCGGGAAGGTGGCGTTCGAGCTGGTTTCGCCCGAGCGTCTGCTCGCCAGCGAAGAGGTGGACATGGTGGTTGCGCCTGGGGCTGCCGGCGATTTCGGCGTGCTTCCGGAGCACAGCCCGCTGATGTCCCTGCTGCGCCCGGGGATCATTGAAGTCTACGAAGGCGACCGTGTCGCCCAGCGCATCTTCGTGGGCGGCGGCTTTGCCGAGGTCAACGAGAAGGGTTGCACGGTGCTCGCCGAGGAGGCCGTGCCGGTCGCGGAAATCGATGTCGCCGAGGCGGAAAAGCGCATCCGTCTTGCCAAGGACGACCTCACCGAGGCATCGGACGACGTCACCAAGGCGAAGCTCGAGCGCGACATCGAGATTGCCGAGGCGATGATCGAAGCCTCCAGGGGGAGCATCTCGGCGCACTGACCTGGTTCCGGTCGGAGAAGCGGGTGTCATGCCATCGCTTGGCCGATGGCGGTCGGTCGCGTTTCGATGCCACTCCGAGCGATGGCGTCGACGATCTGTTGGGCCAACTCATCGACGGCAACGAAGACCTTGTCGCTGGCGGATTGCTCCAGCCTGAGTCCTGTCCAGTCGACATATTGCCTTTTCAGCAAATTCTCGACGATAGCCAAGCTTACTCGTGTCGACATTATCCAATGTTACGAACTTGATTGGAATAATGAGATCGTCTTCTTTTGCTCTCGCTCTCTTTCCATGAATCGCTCAAGCTCATATAGGCAATATTTGCTCAATACATAGTTGGGTGAGACTATAGGGATTAGGAAATTGGTTCGGTCTAGAATAATGTCTAGTTTTCTCTTCCATTGCTCTCCGATTTTTATGTCTTTTGCGTCATAGACGACATCGACGAATCCATCTGTTCCCAGATATAGGTTGACGGCATCTCTTATGGATTCAGCTGACGGTAGTGATGAATCCTCTATGGAACTCGTCATCCCTATGGGCATAGCTGAGGAGTGCCACGATCTTCTCGCTGAAGAAGGCACGTCCCTGGCTCTCCATGAGTTGACCCGGTCCGCCCGTCTCCTCCTTTTCCGGAAATTCCTTCTGTCCAGCGGTCTGCGAAGTGACTTCCAGTTGGCAATGACGCCGTGGAGATAGCTCAGAACCTCGTGGTCCGATCCCGCTTCTATATGCTCCTCAAGATAGGAGAGGAACGTATCGATTCTGCATGGATCTCGCATCAGTCGAAGATTGATGAGCAACAGGGCACCCAAACGGGTGGCTTTGTTCTCACTAAGGAGATTCGCTCGTATCTCTTCAACCAACATACGCTGCATCTCGAAGCGACATGAAAATGCGCTGAATAGTGTTAATGTTACAGAGCAAATCAATCACAAGTTTTTCAAAATCACAAGAAGTAAAAAATGTGATAATTTTACTAAAGTTAGCTGATTATCTATGCTTTTTTACAGTATTGATAAGATATTATTTAAATTTTTTCAGATAAGTACATGATCCCTTTACTGCCTTGACCGGGAGGCTGTCCTATAGGCCAGAATCGTAGAAGAAAGATCAACTCACCGGCTGCTGGCAGAGATGCCTGACCTGGAAATGCGGGAAGGGGACGCCGTCGGCGTTCTTGAACATGGTGGCGTACAGGGCCAGGGTTTCCGGGCTCTGCTGGGATTTCGGCGTGTGCCCGAGATAATCGAGCGGTGCGATCGGGCCGGCGCCGTCCGCCGCCATCGCATAGAGCGCCTCGACCTTGTTCGAGGCGCTGCCCAGCGGCAGGCTCTGTTCATAGGGACCATAGGCCTGGAAATTATGCGCGTAGTCCCGACCCTGCAGTGACTTCAGAAATCCGGGCTTGTTGCCATAGGGAAGACGCACCACGGCAAGCGTCAGATAATCACTGCCATCAGGTCCGCCGATCTGATTGTTGCAGACCTGCAGGACGACGAGGTGAGTGACATAGCGGCAGCTCGCCTTCAGGCAATAGCCGACGATCAGCCCGCCATGCCGCTGCGCCGCTTGTTCCTCGATGGTGCCGGCGTAGTCGGCGGGGCTGGTGAGCGCGGCGACCCCGCCCGGGATCGGCATGTAGATGTCGGCGCGCGGGATGTAGCGGCGCAGCGGATCGAGGTCGATGGCATCGCCGTTGGTGGGATGCGAAGCCGGTGTCTGGCCCCGTGCCGGCATGGCATCGAGGATGTGGGCGCTCAACAGTGCCAGAACCGCAAGACAGCAACGAAGCCGCATAGTCGATGGTCCAGTTCGTAAGGCGATGTCCATCCGATCACGATCAAGGGGTATGACCACATCTGAGGACTTCGTTGCCTGGGCGCGTAACATATTGATTCCACGCCTATTTACCGGCATCTGGGCCCATCGGATGATGTGGTCGCACCACCAGATTGAGGTGGTTCGGCTGGGCTGTCGAGGCAAGCAGGCACCCTTGCATGTCTTGAAAACTTTACAAATCTTCAAGAGTTTTGCCGATCTTTTTTACAGTTTTTGCCGATGACCAGCCGATCGCGTGCAATGAGGAGTTCGTTAACTCTTTGCATCACAGAGGCTTTTTCTGATCCGCGAGATCTTTCAGATCATGCGGCATGATTTTTGCAAAACTTTTGGTTGATTTAGTGTCAGGCGTCTTGAGACGTCATCTGTATGCGGGGAGAGGAGACCATGAGGACCATCATCGGCGGAGCTTTCGGCTTGCTCCTGGGAGCGCAGGCCAACGTCGCGCAGGCGATCATCATCGACTTCGAGAGCGTGCCGCCGCTCGCCACCGGGCCAAGTGTTTTTGCCGATGCCGGGCCGGCGCAGGATATTACGATCGGTGGGGTGACATTCAGTGGCGGCGTGGTCCTGGGCTTCCCGACATTCCTGCCGGCGACGCCATTCGCGACCACGCCCAATCTCTACAGCACGGCCAACCATCCCGCGGGCGGCGCGGTCGGCGATCCGTCGCTGCAGCCTGCCTTGTCGATCACCTTGGACGGCGCCGTCGCTGCAACCACGATCGAAGGGCTGTTGTTCAACGGTCTGATCGATGTCGACAGCTTTCTCATTCAGGCCTTCTCCGGCGCGGCGTTGGTCGATTCGGTGTCTCTCGACAATCTGCCCGCCAACCTTGCCAACGGGTTCGACGTTTTCAGGCTCGACTCCGGCGGGGCCATCATCGATCTGGTGACGATCGCCGCCGATCTTTCGGATCCGTTTGCCGGCGAGTGGGATTTTTTCATCGACACCATTGCAATCAACGAGCCGATCGAGAACGTGCTGGTCGATGTGGCTGAGCCTTCGGCCCTGGTGCTGCTCGCCTTTGGCCTGGCAGGTCTCGGTGCCGTGCGCGTACGTCGCGGTCGCCAATCCTTTTGGAAAGCCTAGGACTTCGGTTTCGCCTGAAGAAAATCGAAGTCGCAGCCGGCATCGGCCGGCAGGACGTGATCGTGATAGAGGCGGGCGTAGCCGCGGGTCGGGCGTTCCGGTGCCTGGTGGTCGCGGCGCCTGGCATCGAGCTCGTCGTCGCTGACCAGGAGATCCAGTGAGCGGCGCTCGACGCTGAGCCGGATGCGGTCGCCGTCGCGCACCAGCCCGAGCGGGCCGCCGAGCGCTGCCTCGGGCGTGGTGTGCAGGATGATCGTGCCGAAGGCGGTGCCGCTCATGCGCGCATCCGAGATGCGGATCATGTCGCGGATGCCCGCTTTGGCCAGTTTCCCGGGGATCGGCAGATAGCCAGCCTCGGGCATGCCGGTGCCGCTTTTCGGGCCGGCGTTCTGCAGGACCAGGATGTCGTCCGGCTCGACGTCGAGGTCGGGATCGTCGACCCGCAGGGCGAGATCCTCGAGACTCGTGAACACGACCGCCCGGCCTTCGTGCTCGAACAGCCGACTGTCGGCTGCAGACCGTTTCAGGATGGCGCCGCCAGGCGCAAGGCTGCCGAACAGGGCGATCAGCCCGCCCTTCGGCTGAAGCGGCTGATCCAGGCTTTTGACGATGCCGATATCCGCCACCTCGGCTTCGTTCTCCAATCGCTTGGCCAGGGTTTCGCCGGTCACCGTCATGACCTCGAGCTGCAGCAGGGGCTGCAGGCCCCGAAGCACCGGGCCGACGCCGCCGGCTGCAAAAAAGTCTTCCATGTAGTGCGGGCCGGTGGGTTTGAGGTCGACGACCACGGGTGTCTCGTCGCTGATGCGATTGAGATGATCCAGCGGCAGGTCGATCCCGGCACGGCCGGCGATCGCGGCGAGATGCAGAATGCCGTTGGTCGAACCGCCGATCGCCAGCAGCACGCGAAGGGCGTTATCGACCGCGGCCTGGGTGACGATCGCACTCGGCTTCAGCCCCTCGGCGGCAAGGCTGACCGCGCGAGACCCGCTCGCCTCGGCGGCGCGCAGGCGATCGGCGTGGACCGCCGGGATCGCGGCGGTGCCGGGGAGGGTCATGCCCATGCTCTCGGCGATGCAGGCCATGGTGCTCGCCGTGCCCATCACCGGGCAGGTGCCTTCGGTGGTGCACAGGCGCGCGCCGATCGCGTCGATCTGGTCGCGGTCGATCCTGCCGCCTCTGAACTCCGCCCAGAACCGACGGCAGTCGGTGCAGGCGCCGAGGCGCTCCGCCCCGTGGCGCGAGGTCATCATCGGGCCGGTGACCAGGAGGATGGCGGGCTTGTCCGCGGAGATCGCCCCCATGAGGAGCGCAGGCACGGTCTTGTCGCAGCCGCCGATCAGGACGACCGCGTCCATCGGCTGGGCGCGGATCATCTCCTCGACGTCCATGCTCATGAGATTGCGGAACATCAGCGTGGTCGGCGAGACGAAGCTTTCGCCGAGCGAGATGGTGGGAAAGGAGATCGGCAGCCCGCCCGCTGCGAGCACGCCGCGCTTCACTGCCTCGATCAGCTCCGGCACGCCGCGATGGCAATTGTTGAAGCCCGAGGAGGTATCCACGATGCCGATCACCGGCTTTTCCAGCATCTCCCGGCTGTAGCCCATCGAGCTCGCAAAGGAGCGGCGCATGTAGAGCGCGAAGTCCGGATCCCCCATATGGGTCAACCCATGCGCCATCCCCGTCTTCTTCTCGGTCATCGTGGTGTTCCCGTTTGCCTCTACGCTCGTGGCGAGCCCGCATACCCTACCAGCTGGTCCCGAACCCAAGTCAATGCACCGGGCCATGCCCGGCCGCGCCCGGTGTGACGGGCTGTCGCGTTCAGGATCAACCGTCGGGCTCTTATGGTCTGCGCTCTCCTCATCTAAGTTGCAAATGTTCTCGTTTTACATTGTGTTGGCGATATGCAACGGCTCACCAGCGCCTGGCGGGAATTCTGCCGAAACGACCAGGTGGTGCTATTTGTCCTGGCAGCGATTATCGGGATGGCGGCCGGCTACGGCGCCATCGGCTTTCGCCTGCTGGCCGCGGGGCTGCAGTGGGGCTGGTTCGGCAATCCCATGGACCAGATCGTGAGCAGCGCAACGCGGCTGCCCTGGTGGCATCTGGTCATCGTGACGACGCTTGGCGGCCTCGGCGTCGGCCTGTTCGTCAAGCATGTTCTGCCGGGGCGTCTGCCCCAGGGTGTGGCCGACGTCATGGCGGCGAGCGCCTTTCGCAGCGGCCGCATGTCCCTGCGTGAAGGGCTTGCGGCCGCTCTGCTCAGCGCCGGCTCCATCGGCTGCGGTGCCTCGGTCGGCCGGGAGGGGCCGATCGTGCATCTGGGGGCGACCTTCGCGTCAGCCGTCGCGCAGCGTCTGCATCTGTCGCCGTCGCTCGCGCGCACGCTGCTTGGCTGCGGCGTGGCGGCGGCGATCGCCAGCGCCTTCAACGCGCCGATCGCCGGCGTGTTCTTCGCGCTCGAGGTGGTGATCGGCCATTACGGCATCGGCGCGTTCTCGCCGGTGGTGATCAGCTCGGTGATCGGCACGGTGATCACACGCATCCATATCGGCGCCGACGCCGCCTTCATTCTGCCGCCGCAGCAGGTCACATCGTTTTGGGAGCTGCCGGCGTTCATGATTTTGGGGCCGGTCTGCGCGCTCTCGGCGATGGGGCTCCTGCGAGGCATCGCGCTGGTCCAGTGGGTGCATGACCGCCTTGGCCTCGCGTCCTGGGTTCGTCCTGCGCTGGCAGGTCTGATGGTCGGTCTCATCGCCATCCAGTTTCCGGAAGTCCTGGGTGTCGGCTACGAGACCACCGACAACACGCTGAAGGGCAGCTACGAGCTGCATTTCGTGATCCTGCTCGCCATCGCCAAGGCGACCGCGACCGTCCTTTGCCTGGGCAGTGGTTTCGGCGGCGGAATCTTCAGCCCGAGCCTTGTGTTGGGCGCCCTGGTCGGCACGGCCTACGGGCTGATCGCCGTCGGATTCTTCCCGGATCTGGGCTCGTCGACCAGCGTTTATGCCCTGCTGGCAATGGCGGCTGTGGCCGCCTGCACGCTGGGTGCGCCGATCTCGACCATCATCATGGTGTTCGAGCTCACCGCGGATTACGGCATCACCTTCGCCCTCATGGTCACCGTGGCGATTGCATCCCTGATGTTCCGCCAGCTCCATTGGCATTCCTTTTTCAGCTGGCAGCTCTTGCGCCGCGGCATCGATCTCTATGCGCGCCACGATCAACGGTTGCTGGCCATTCGCAAGGTCGCCGAGATCATGCGGCCGGAAGTGGTGACGGTCGGCCTCGATGCCGATCTCGACCACCTGAAATCGATGTTTCTGCATCGACATCTGCCGATCTTCGTGGTCGACGCGGATCGGCATCTGGTCGGCACCATCCATTTCGAGGATCTCGCCGATGCCGCCTTCGAGCCGGACCCGGAGAAGCTGCCAGCGGCGCGTGATCTGGTGCATCGCCTGCCGGTCGCACTTACGCCGAACGACGATCTGGAAAAGGCGCTGCGCATCTGCGAGGCCAATCACGAAGAGCACATGCCTGTGGTCAAGGACGAGACCAGCATGGAGGTGGTCGCGGAGGTGCGCCTGACCGACCTGTTTCTCGCGCAGAACCAGGCCCTGCTGGAGGCGCGCGCGCTGGAGCTGGGCGAGCGTTAGGCGACAGCCTGGTGGACGAGCACGCTCGACGGTTGGATCTCGCGCTGAGTCATAGTATGATCCAGAGATAAAATTCCTACTCGGCCGGGCGACCGGCAACGGGGCAGGGTCGGGCATTGCGGCGGCTTGATTTCAACAACCGGATATTGAGAGATCCATGCCCAAGAACATCGTCATCCTTTGCGACGGAACCTCCAACGCGATCTCCGAGAACCGCACCAATGTCCTCCGCCTCTACGGCACGCTCACCAAATCCGACGGCCAGGTCGTCTATTACGATCCGGGCGTCGGCACGTTCGGTGCCGACAATGCCTGGTCCTACTACTACCGAAAGGCGCACGAGATCTGGGGGCTGGCGACCGGCTGGGGGCTCAATCTCAACGTCAAGGAGGCCTATCGCTTTCTGGTCGACAATTTCGATGACGGCGAGCGTGCCGACGGATCGAAGGTCGAGCCCGATCGCATCTACCTGTTCGGCTTCAGCCGCGGCGCCTACACGGCACGGGTCCTCGCAGGCTTTCTGCATGCGGTCGGCCTGATCCGCCCGACCAATCTCAACCTGCTCGACTACGCCTATCGCGCCTATAAGGGCATCGGCGATACCGAGGCGTCGGAGGATGCCGAAGACGGCAGCCGTGTCTTTGCCGAGGTGCGTCTCTACGAGCGGATCCTCCGGCCAAGGCGACCGGTGATCCGCTGCCTCGGTCTGTTCGATACGGTCGGTTCGGTGTTCGAGTGGGGCCGCCTCGGCCCGAGGCTACACTACCATGCCTTCACCAAGACCAATCCGAGCGTCGAGGCGGTGCGGCACGCGGTGGCGATCGACGAACGCCGCACCATGTTCCGCCCGCAGCTCTGGCCGGGGGGGCGCGACTATTGGAGCCTGCGGTTTTGCAAAGACAGCGCCAAACCGCAGGACGTGAAGGAAGTCTGGTTCTCCGGCGTCCATGGCGATGTCGGCGGCGGCTCGCCGGAGGCGACGAGCCAACTCGCGAAAATACCGCTCGACTGGATGATCAGGGAGACGAGGCCGCTCGGGCTCGACTACAGCATGCAGACGATCAACAGGATCGTGCTCGGCAAGGATGCGAAGGAGCGTTATGTAGCGCCCGATGCGCTGGCGCCCAAAGGCGAGTCGATGAACCGCGCCTGGAAGCTCCTGGAGTGTCTGCCGCGCCGCGTGCCGTCCCACGGATGCTCGGGCCGTCCATCGCTCATGGGCTGGTATCTGCCGCTTTCCGAGCGCCGCTGGATCGCGCCAGGCGCCAAGGTGCATGACTCGGTTCTGGAACGCCGAGGCAAGCCTGCCGACTATGGCCAGCCGAATATCCCGAAGGACATCGAGATCGTTTCATCCCCTCGAGACATAGAGCTCGACCCGAAATGATGGCCTCGATCGGTGCTCCGCCCAGGGGAGGGCGTTAGGCGAGTGTTCAGGATGTGAGCGTAAGAAATAGGAAAAAAAACTTTACTTTTGGTATCATATAGAATATAACCCTAAATGTGTTCTCCTCTCCTGCCATGCACCTGCCCGCGGTCGCCAGCCCATGCCGGCCGCGGGCTTTTTTCGTTCAGGCAAGAGAAAGGGGCCGCCCCCGAAAGGACGGCCCCGATCTGATTGGGCTTTGGTAGGAACGGACGTTAGAAGTCCATGCCGCCCATGCCGCCCATGCCGCCCATGTCGGGAGCGCCGCCGCTCTCCTTCTTGGGCCTCTCGGCGATCATCGCCTCGGTGGTGATCAGGAGGCCGGCCACGGAGGCGGCATCCTGCAGCGCGGTCCGGACGACCTTGGTCGGGTCGATGATGCCAGCCTGCATCATGTCGCCATATTCACCGGTCTGCGCGTTGTAGCCGAAGTTGACATCGCTGTTCTCGCCGATCTTGCCGGCGACGATCGAGCCGTCACCACCGGCATTCGCGACGATCTGGCGAACCGGCGCGGACAGCGCACGACGCACGATGTCGATGCCGACGCGCTGATCGTCATTGGCGGGCTTCAGGCCGTCGAGCGCGGAGGCGGCACGCAGCAGGGTGACGCCGCCGCCGGCGACCACACCTTCCTCGACCGCGGCGCGGGTGGCATGAAGGGCGTCATCGACGCGGTCTTTCTTCTCCTTCACCTCGACCTCGGTGGCACCGCCGACCTTGAGCACGGCAACGCCGCCTGCGAGCTTCGCCAGGCGCTCCTGGAGCTTCTCGCGGTCATAGTCGGAGGTGGTCTCCTCGATCTGCGAGCGGATCTGGCCGCAGCGGCCTTCGATCGCGGTCTTGTCACCGGCACCGTCGACGACGGTGGTCTCTTCCTTGGTGATCAGGACCTTCTTGGCGGTGCCGAGCATGTCGATGGTGACGTGTTCGAGCTTGATGCCGAGGTCTTCGGAGATGACCTGACCGCCGGTCAGGATCGCGATGTCCTCGAGCATGGCCTTCCTGCGATCGCCGAAGCCAGGGGCCTTGACGGCGGCAACCTTGAGACCGCCGCGCAGCTTGTTGACCACGAGGGTGGCCAGCGCCTCGCCTTCGACGTCCTCGGCGATGATCAGAAGCGGCTTGCCGGACTGCACGATCTGCTCCAGCACGGGAAGGAGCGGCTGCAGGCCGGAGAGCTTCTTCTCATGGAGAAGGATGAAGGGATCGTCGAGCTCGACGTTCATCTTCTCCGAGTTGGTGACGAAATAGGGGGAAAGGTAGCCGCGGTCGAACTGCATGCCCTCGACCACGTCGAGCTCGGTGGCCAGACCCTTGGCCTCCTCGACGGTGATCACGCCTTCCTTGCCGACCTTCTGCATGGCCTGGGCGATCATGTCGCCGATTTCCTGGTCGCCATTGGCGGAAATCGTGCCGACCTGAGCGACCTCGGCCTCGGAGCTGACCGGGCGGGACTGGCTCTTGACCTGGTTGATCACGGCTTCGACGGCCATGTCGACGCCACGCTTCAGGTCCATCGGGTTCATGCCGGCGGTCACCGCCTTGGCGCCCTCGCGGACGATCGCCTGGGCGAGCACGGTCGCGGTGGTGGTGCCGTCACCGGCCTCGTCGGAAGTGCGGGAAGCGACCTCGCGCACCATCTGCGCGCCCATATTCTCGAACTTGTCGGCGAGCTCGATCTCCTTGGCGACGGTCACGCCGTCCTTGGAGATGCGCGGTGCACCGAACGACTTCTCGATGACGACGTTGCGGCCCTTGGGACCGAGGGTCACCTTGACCGCATCGGCCAGGATGTCGACGCCGCGCAGCATCTTGGCGCGCGCATCGGTATCGAACTTGATTTCTTTAGCAGCCATAGGAGCTTTGCCTCCTTAGAATTCCATCGACGAGAGCGTGCTTACGCAGCCTTGGCGGCGGCCTTGCCCTCGAGGATCCCCATGATGTCGCTTTCCTTCATGATCAGCAGCTCTTCGCCGTCGATCTTGACCTCGGTGCCGGACCACTTGCCGAACAGCACCACATCGCCAGGCTTGACATCCGGTTCGATCCGCTTGCCGTCTTCGTCGCGGGCACCGGGGCCGACCGCGACCACCTCGCCCTGCATGGGCTTCTCTTTGGCGGTGTCGGGGATGATGATGCCGCCGGGCGTCTTGGTGTCTTCTTCGATCCGGCGGACCACGACCCGATCATGCAAAGGCTTGATATGCATCGATTTCTCCGTGCGTCCCTAGTTAGCTCGTCGGCTGCGCTGAAGAGCCGGCCGACGCCTGTCTTCATGAATGGAAGGTTTGTTAGCACTCTCTCTCGGTGAGTGCTAAGCGGCTATGTAAGAGGCATGGTAAACGCTGTCAACGCCGGCACCGGAAAATTTTTCAGTGCAGGTCGATCAACGATTTAGGCGAGATTCTGCGCTCCAGAAGCGCCCGTTCCGCGGGCTCCAGGGCCGCCGTGATGCGGGTGGCACCGTCCTCATCCTGACGTTTCAGCACCCGGCTATGCCGATAGAGCCAGGCGAGCCCCTCGCCATCCGAGGAGTCGAGGGTGAGCTCGACCAGGGTCGAGCGCGCGGCGAGGCGTCGGTCGATCTCCGCGAGCGCCTCATCGAGGCCGTCCGCCGTGATCGCCGAGCCGAGCACGACGTCCTGCTGACGCGCGGCTTCGGCGGCCACGGCGTCCACCTCCACCGCATCCAGTAGGTCGCGCTTGTTCCAGAACTCGAGCAGCCGGCCTTCCTTCGCCAGATCCCCGAGGTCGAGATCGGCGAGAACCGCGAGCACGTCCGTCTTCTGCGCTTCGCTGTCGGGATGGGCGATGTCGCGCACATGGATCACCAGGTTGGCGCTGCGCACCTCTTCGAGGGTCGCACGGAAGGCGGCGACCAGATCGGTCGGCAGGTCGGCGACGAAGCCGACCGTGTCCGAGAGGATCACCGGCCTGCCGCCCGGCAGCGTCACCTGGCGCATGGTCGGATCCAGCGTCGCGAACAGCTGATCCTTGGCCATGACGTCGGCCCCGGTCAGGCGGTTGAACAGCGTGGACTTCCCGGCATTGGTGTAGCCGACCAGCGCGATCACGGGATAGGGGACGCGCTTTCGCGACTCCCGATGCAGACCGCGGGTGCGCTTGACGTCCTCGAGCTGCCCCTTGATGCGTGTGATGCGCTCGTCGATGCGCCGCCGGTCGAGCTCGATCTGGCTTTCGCCGGGACCGCCGATGAAGCCGAGGCCGCCCCGCTGCCGCTCCAGATGGGTCCAGGAGCGTACCAGGCGCGAACGCTGATAGCTCAGCGCCGCGAGCTCCACCTGCAGGCTGCCTTCCCGAGTGCGCGCCCTGGCGCCGAAGATTTCAAGAATCAGACCGGTGCGGTCGATCACCTTGGTCTTCCAGGCACGCTCCAGATTGCGCTGCTGAATCGGGCTGAGCGCCGCATCGACCACGACCAGATCGATGTTCTCGGACTTCACCCGCTCGGCGAGCTCGTCGACACGGCCGGGACCGATCAGCGTGGCCGGCCGGATCTGGCGAAGGGGCAGCAACAAGGCATCGACCACCTCGAGGTCGATGGCATGCGCGAGCCCCACGGCTTCGGCAAGCCTGCCGTCCGGCGAACGCTGTTCCGAGGTTTCCGAAGACTTGAGGCTCGGGTGCAGGACCAGCGCGCGGCTGGTCTCACCCATCTCTCCGGTTGATTGTTCAGGCGTCGATCGAGGCTCCGGCTGACGGCGTCCCTGCACTCTCGTCCGAGTCGGAGGCGCCGGGTTCGTAGAGTCGAATGACCGTCGAAGGCATCACCGTCGACACCGCATGCTTGTAGACGAGCTGGACATGGCCGTCACGGCGAAGCAGCAGGGAAAAATTGTCGAACGAGCTGACGACGCCCTGAAGCTTGACGCCGTTGATCAAAAAAATCGTTACTGGAACTTTGTTCTTGCGTATGTGGTTAAGGAATACGTCCTGCACATTCTGAGTCTTTTCGCCGGACATTCATTCAATCCTTTCTTTTTGTTCGAGGCAGTGATTGTCGTCCTGCCTGTGCTTCCTCCGTCCTGCCTGGGCACGCCTTGGGCGCAAGCAAGTCGAAACCATGTCATCCAAGACCTTTCAGCCTGGCCGATTTGCCGAACGATCTGGCCTTGGATATACAACCCACAGCCAAAAATCCAGCGGTGCACAATCAACCACTGATATCATTGTCTGCCAAGGGCCCAGCCCTGGTTTTTGTACGATATCGGGAAAAAAATTGCTGGATCCGTTCTTGTTCTCTGTCGTGGCCACGCCTGACATCATCGATCGGCGGAGTCCATCACTGATCTAGGCATGTTGTTCGCAGCTTTCAGATCGTCAAGAGGCAAGCATGAACTAAGCCATTCGTGCATCGGCGATGGCCGGCCGCCCATGCCTCAAGCTACAAACAGCCTTAGTCGACTTCTTATCCCCCAAGACCGCTAAAAATAGTCGATGCGCACGGAGAAGAGCTTTTCCGCCTTCTTGACCATCGTCCCGCGCGCGACGATCACCACGCGATCGCCCGTATGGATCAGGGTATCGGCACGCGGCACGACCACGTCGTCGTCGCGCAGGATGGCGCCGACGATGACCCCCGCCGGCAAGCGCGCGTCCTTCAAGGTGAGACCGACCAGCGACGAGGTTTCCAGCACTTCCGCTTCGAACACCTCGGCCTCGCCGTCGCGGATGGAAAAGGCGGAACGGATCCGGCCGCGGCGCACATGGAGCAGCACGCTCGAGACCGTGGTCTCCCGGGGATTGATCATGACGTCGATGTCGAGCGGGCCGAGCAGCGCGCTGTAGGCGGTATTGTTGATCAGGGTCAGCGCCTTCAGCTCGCCCGCACGCTTGGCGAGGAGCGCCGACATGATGTTGACCTCATCGTCATTGGTGACGCAGACGATGGCATCGGCGGTGGCGAGATTGGCCTCGTCGTGAATCTCGGCCTCGCGCGCATCGCCATGCAGCACCACCTGATTCGGCAGCTGGTCGGCGACGAAGCGCGCGCGCTCCTCATTGGCTTCGATCACGGTGAGGGAGGCATGAGGCCAGCGGCGTTCGATCTCATGGGCGAGGAACAGGCCGATATTGCCGCCGCCCGCGATGATGATGCGCTCGGCGATCTTGTCCTCGTGACCGAAGGCGCGCATCGCGCGCTCGACATGGGCGGCGTCGACCACCGAATAGACCTCGTCGCCCTTGGAGAGATGATCGTCGCCGGACGGCACGAAGAAGCGGTTGTCGCGGGTGATGCCGACGCAGACCAGATGCAGGTCGGGAAACAGATAGGTGAGCTGGCGCAGCGGCGTGTCCAGGATCGGGCAGTCCTCGCCGCAGCGCGCCGAGATCAGGCGCACCTTGCCGTCGGCGAACGGGATCACCGACGTGGCGCCCGGCACCTCCATGCGGGTCGCGATCGCCTTGGCGATCTCGCGCTCCGGCGAGATGATGAAGTCGATCGGCAGATGCTCGCGCCGGAACAGTGCCTGCCAGCGCCCCTCGAGATAGCTCTGCTGACGGATGCGCGCGATCTTGATGGGCACGTTGAAGATCGAATGGGCCACCTGACAGGCGACCATGTTGACCTCGTCATGGTGGGTGACCGCGATCAGGAGCTCGGCATCCTCCGCACCGGCGCGCTCCAGCACGTCGGGGTGGGAGGCGTGGCCGGTGATCGCCTGGATGTCGAGGCTCTCGCCAATCTTCTCGGTCAGCTCCGGCCTTATGTCGATGACCGTGACGTCATTGCCGGCGACCGCGAGATAGCGGCCGATATTGTAGCCGACCTGACCAGCCCCACAAATGATCACCTTCATCGGCAGGGACGCCCTGCAGCGTTCACTTGGCGGCGGTGTCTGGCCCGCGGGTTTGCGCCGGACGACTGATCAGCGCGCGCCTCGCCTGCTCCGACAGGCTTGGCCGCATACCACCGACACGGCCTGAGACGGCGGAAAGTCAATGAGGTGGCCATGCCACTAGTCGTCGGCGTGGATGCTGAGGGATTTCAGCTTCCTGTGCAGGGCCGATCGCTCCATGCCGACGAAGTTCGCCGTCCGGGAGATGTTGCCGCCGAAGCGTTCGAGCTGAGCCTGCAGATAGGCGCGCTCGAAATGCTCACGGGCCTCGCGGATCGGCAGGACCATCAGCTCGCCATTGCTGTTCGGGCTGAGATTGGCCGTGGTCTCGTCGACGATCTCAGGCGGCAGCGCATCCACACCGATCTCGGTCTTGGGATCGCCCGGCGCCATGATCAGCAGGCTTTCCAGCACGTTCCTGAGCTGGCGGACATTACCCGGCCAAGCGGCGGACTGGAACAGCGCCTGGGCATCCGCGGACAGCTTCCTCGCCGGCAGGCCCGCGGCTTCGGCCGCCCTGGTCATGAAGTGGTCGATCAGCATCGGAATGTCGGCGCGGCGCTCGGATAGCGGGGGCACCGCGATCGGCACCACGTTCAGGCGGTAATAGAGGTCCTCGCGGAAGCGGCCCGCCTGGATCTCCTCCTGCAGATCGCGGTTGCTCGCCGCGATCACGCGCACGTCGACCTCGATGCTGCGCTCGCCACCCAGGCGCGCAAAGCTCTGCTCCTGCAGCACGCGCAGGATCTTGCCCTGGGTCTCCAGCGGCATGTCCGCGACCTCGTCGAGCAGGAGCGTGCCGCCATGGGCGCGCTCGAAGGTGCCGATCTGACGCGGCCGCTCCGAGCCGAGGAAACCCGCCTCGCAGCCGAACAGCTCCACTTCCATGCGCTCCGGCGCCATGGTCGCGGCGTTGATCACCACGAAGGGCAGCTCCGAGCGCTTGGAGTTCAGGTGGATGAGGCGCGCGACGATCTCCTTGCCCACGCCTGGGGGGCCGGTGATCAGCACACGGCTTCCGGTCATGGCGACCCGCTGGATCGCGGTTCGGACCTGCTGAATCGCGGGCGACTTGCCGATCAGCTCCAGATCCTCGCCGACCTTCAGCTTGAGCTCGGCATTCTCGCGTTTCAGCCGCGCGCTTTCGCGGGCACGGTCGATCAGAACGAGGAGGCGGTCGGCATTGAAGGGCTTTTCCAGAAAGTCGTAGGCGCCCTTCTTGATCGCGGTGACCGCGGTCTCGATGGTGCCATGGCCGCTGATCACGATGACCGGGACTTCGGGGCGCGTGGTCTGGATGTGGTCGAGCACTTCGAGGCCGTCCATCGACGAGCCTTCGAGCCAGATATCGAGCAGCACGAGGCTCGGCGGCCGCGCTTCGATCTCCGCGAGACCGCCCGGGCCGTCGCCGGCATGGCGTACGGTGAAGCCTTCGTCTTCGAGGATGCCGGCAATGGCCTGCCGGATCTCCGGCTCGTCATCGACGATGAGTATTTCGCCCTTCATACCACTCTCGGAAATTGCTGTTGGGCTCGAAGCCAAAAAAGCCCGGCGCGGGGAAACCTAGCGGCTGAGTGGTTCACAGGCAATGCCATCACGCCGCCGCCGTCTTGCTGGCGGTCGGGCTGGCCGCCGGAATCATCGGGAAGGCAAGAGAAACGCACGCACCGCCTCCATCCCTGTTGCTGAGCGAGATCGTCCCGGAATGCTCTTCCATGATCTTCTTGACGATCGCCAATCCAAGCCCTGTCCCGTCAGCCCTCTTGGTCACGTAAGGTTCGGTCAACCGCCCCACCGGCTCGTCCTTGGGCAGACCGAGACCATTATCATGAACTTCGATCGAACAGAACTGCTCAGTCGCCTCGAGCTTCACCAAGACCCAGCCGCGCTCGCCTCCGTCCGCTTCGTTCGCCAATCTCTGCAGCACCGACTGAACCGCGTTCTGCACGAGATTGGTGAGCGCCTGCGCGACCTTTCGGCTGTCACAATACAGCTGTATTTCCCGATCGGGAAGCTCAGTCTCGAAGCGAATCTCCGCGCGCGCTCCCTGCTGCAAATAAACGGCTTGTCGCACCAGATCGCAAGCGGATTCATGGTTGAAGACCGGTGCCGGCATGCGCGCGAACGCGGAAAACTCGTTGATCAGCGCGCCGATGGTATCGACCTGCCGTACGATGGTGTCGATGCTGCCGGTGAAGGTATCCTGATCGGTTTCGATCTGCGGGAGATATTTGCGCTTCAGGCGCTCGGCGGAGAGACGGATCGGGGTCAGCGGGTTCTTGATCTCATGCGCGATGCGCCTGGCGATCTCGGACCAGGCGGCGGTGCGCTGCGCGCCGAGCAGCTCGGTGATGTCCTCGAAGGTGACGACGAAGCCCGCGATCTCGCCGTCGTCATCGAGCTGGGCGGCAACGCGCACCAGCAGCGTGCGGTGGCCGCCCGGCCGGCGAAATTCGAGCTGCTCTTCCATCGCCGGCGTGTTCGGCGCCGCCACGGCGCCGGCGAGCAGGCCTGCGATCTCCGGGAGAACGGCGATCACCGGTCGGCCGATCAGCCGCTCGGCCGAGGACCCAAGAAAGTCGAGCGCCGACGGGTTGGGGAGTGTGATCAGCCCCTGACGGTCCAGGCCGATCACCCCTGACGACACGCCGCCGATCACTGCTTCCGTGAAGGCGCGGCGCTGTTCGAGCTGGCTGTTCGCCTGCACCAGCTCGTCATGCTGCGAGCTCAGCTGGTCGGTCATGCGGTTGAAGGTGCTCTGCAGATCGTCGATTTCGTCGTTCTTTTCCGTCTCGGGCAGGCGCACCGAGAGATCGCCGTCGCTGACCAGGCTCGCGGCGTTGGTAAGCTGCGAGATCCGCCCGGCGACGCCGTTCGCGAAGATCAGCCCGACCCAGATCGCCGCCAGGAGGAGAAGCAGCGCGACCACGCCGAAGATGACGGCAAACGCGCGCTCGATGCCGGAGCGGCGCAGCTCGAGCGAGCGGTATTCCTCCACCACCTCGCGGGTCTGGGCGAGGTAGCCGAGCACGCGCGCATCGACGAAGCGACCGACATAGAGATAGGTGTCCTCGAAGGCGTTCAGCCGGACGAGCGCGCGCACGCGATCTTCGGTATCGTTGGTCAGGATGACCGCCTCGCCGGCGGCCGCCTGCTCCAGATGGCCGGCGGCGGGCAGGCTCTCGATCTCGAGCCCGAAGCTCAGCCCGGTGCGCGCGATGCGATTGCCGTCGCCATCGAAGATGATCGCTTCGGTGAGCGAGCGCAGGGCGGCCTGGGCGTCGAACATGCGCTGAAATTTGGCGGGATCGCCGACCAGGGCAGGGGCCTCGCGGTCGATGTCGGCGGCCATGGCGAGCGCGTCGGCGCGGATGATCTCCTTGTGCTCCTCGAGATAGGACTGGGCGACGGAGAGCGAATTGGTCAGCGCCTGGCTAACCCGATCGCTGAACCAGGCTTCCAGCCCGTAATGCAGGAACATCACCGCGAACACCGCGACCACGATCGCCGGCGCCACGGCGACCACGCTGAACAGCGTGACCATGCGCGCATGCAGGCGCGAGCCGACCGATCCCTGGCGGCGCGCCAGGACGATCTGCACCAGGCGGTAGCCGACGACCACGCCGAGCGAAAGGAGGAGGATCAGGTCGAGATAGAGGAGGCCGAGCACCCATTCGGCATCCGCGCCGAATTGCTCCGATCCCGAGAGGACGACATAGGTGACCAGCCCGGCGACGGTCGCGGCGAGCGCCAGGACCACCGCGAGGCGACGCGCCATGTACGGCTTGCGAAACCGGGCAGCAAGCCGGCTCAAGGTCGATTGAGACGGTGTCGTCAGCAGACTCGCCATCGCGTCAGAGCGGACCCCGAATTGTGTCGTCGACGAGCCGGCTAGCGCGGCCCGCGCGTCACCTCGATGTCCAGCTCGCGAATCTTCTTGCGCAACGTATTCCGATTAACGCCCAGGAGGGCCGCCGCCTTCAGCTGGTTCCCCCTGGTGACCGCCAGCACTTTCTCGATCAGCGGCCGCTCGATTTCGCGCAAAATTCTGCCATGAAGCCCGCTTGGCGGCAAGCGTCCTTCAAAACTGTCGAACATCTCGTCCAGATGCCGGGTCACGAAGCCGATGAGATCGTCCCCGGCGTCTTCGATGCCGTTGTCGAGCGTGGGCCGGTTGGCGCGAAGCTCGACCTCGATCACGTCGCGCCCGATGGCGTCCTCGGCATAGAGCACCGCGAGCCTGCGCACCAGGTTCTCGAGCTCGCGCACATTGCCCGGCCATTCATAGCCCTTGAGCAGGCCCATGGCCTCGGGCTCGATGGTCTTGAACGGCAGGCCCTCATCGACCGCCCGCGCCAGAAAATGCTGCACCAGCGCCGGAATATCCTCGGCACGCTCGCGCAGCGGCGGCAGGCGGATGGGCACGACGTTCAGGCGATAGAACAGGTCTTCGCGAAACAGCCCCTGGGCCACGAGATGGCGGAGGTCGCGATGGGTCGCGGCGATGATGCGCAGATCCGCCTTGATCGGCGAGCGGCCGCCGACCGTCATGAACTCGCCAGACTGCAGGACGCGCAGAAGGCGGGTCTGGGCTTCGAGCGGCATGTCGCCGATCTCGTCCAGGAACAGCGTGCCGCCTTCCGCCTGCTCGAAGCGTCCGATCTTCCTGACGGCGGCGCCGGTGAAGGCGCCCTTCTCATGGCCGAACAGCTCGCTCTCGATCAGCTCGCGCGGGATCGCCGCCATGTTGACCGCGATGAAGGGGCCGTTCCGGCGCTTGCCGTAATCGTGCATGGCGCGCGCCACCAGCTCCTTGCCGGTGCCGCTCTCGCCGCTGACCAGCGCCGTGAGATCGGTGCCGGTCAGGCGCGCGATGATGCGGTAGATGTCCTGCATCGGGGCCGAGCGCCCGATGATCGGCAGGGGCTCTTCCGCGGGGCCGGTCACTTTGGGCTCGACCGCCGGCACCGCGAAGGCGCGCTTGACCATGGCCACCAGGTCGGAGAGGTCGAACGGCTTCGGCAGATAGTCGAAGGCGCCGCGCTCGGTCGCGCGTACGGCGGTGAGCAGGGTGTTCTGCGCGCTCATCATGATGATCGGCAGCTGCGGGCGGCGCTGCTTGATGCGTGGCAGGAGGTCGAGGGTGTTCTCGTCCGGCAGCACCACGTCGAGGATGGCGATGTCGCCGGAGCCGTCCTCCATCCAGCGCCAGAGCGTCGAGGCCATGCCGGTCGCGCGCACATGGTAGCCCTGCTGGGTCAGGGCGCGGGAAATGACCGTGCGGATGCCCGCATCATCGTCGGCAAGAAGAATGGTCGGCTCGGCCATGCTGATTCCTAGCGGTGTGACCACCTCATGTGTTGACGACGCCGTGCTGACCGGCTTTGCGCGACTCGGCGCGATAGGCCGGCAGATGGACACGGAAGAGAGCGCCTTTCGGCAGGTTCTCGAATTCCAGGATGCCGCCGTGGTCGCCGACGATCTTCGCGACCAGCGGCAGGCCCAGCCCGGAGCCGGAATGCTTGGTGGAGATGAAGGGTTCGAAGATGTGGCTGGCGACGTCGTCGCTGACGCCGGAGCCGTTGTCCTGGATGCGGATGGTGATCGGCAGCTCGACGCGCTCGCGGCTGTTGGGGACGCGGATCGACAGGCCGTGATGATACTGGGTGGTCAGGATGATCTCGCCGTCTTCCGCCGGCACCGCCTCGGCCGCGTTCTTCACCAGGTTCAAGAAGACCTGCACGAGCTGATCGCGATCGCCGTCGACCTCGGGCAGCGACGGGTCGTAGCGTTCGACGAACTTGACGCGCTTGGCGAAGCCGGTCTCGGCGAGTCGGCGCACGCGCTCCAGCACCTGGTAGATATTGACCGGGCCGCGGGTCAGCGGCTTCAGATCGGCGAACTGCTCCATCTGGTCGACGAGGGCGCAGATGCGGTCGGTCTCATCGCAGATCAGGCGCACCAGCGGGCGCTCGCTCTCCTTGATTTCCGGCTCGAGCAACTGGGCGGCGCCGCGAATGCCGGAGAGCGGGTTCTTGACCTCATGGGCGAGCGTCGCGCCGAGCACGGCGACCGAGCGCGCGCGGCCGCGATGGTTCAGCTGGTGATTCAGGCGGTTGGCGACCGAGCAGGGGTGGAGCAGCACCAGCACGTCGTCGGGGCGCTCGGCCAGCGGCGAGACATGCAGATCGAGCAGATGGCGCGCCTCCTTGGCGAAGGGCAGCTCGACGCTGTAATCGGAAATGCTGCTGCCGTCGAGCTGGACCCGGCGGATGCGGTCGAGCAACGGGCTGTCCTCGGGCATCAGCTCCTGCAGCGGCACGTCGCGCAGCATCGTCCGGCTGACCCCCAGAAGCTGCTCGGCGGCGGGGTTGACGAAGACGACGCGCATGGTCGGCGTGACCACCAGAACGCTCGAAGCCATCGCGTTCAGGATCATGCCTTCGATCCCGGCGCCGGAGTCCCAGGGTGCCACACCCTTTGAGGACGTTATTTGGCTAATTTTTGGGCACTCCTTGTCCGTGCACAAAATACAAGCAAAAGTTACGCGGCGCCGGACAGATTGGCAAGAGCTTCTCGAAAATGATCCGAACGACAGCATATCGGAAAGCGCAGCCATGGACCGACGGCGGCTATTCCTGGTAAGCGCTTGGAGAATGGGCGACAGTCGACCCTGGGCAGGGAGACGTGAAAGGGCTGGACGCGTGACAGAGGGAGCCATGCTGTCGACAGGACTATGGCGCGAATGACGGGCTGCATCGCCATTATCATGGCGTCCGGGCGCGGGCAGCGTTTCGGCGACGCCCTGCCGAAACAATATGCGCCTCTCGCCGGCAGGCCGCTCCTTCGCCACGCGCTCGAGCGCTTTTCGGCCCATCCCGAGGTGACCGGCGTGCGCGCCGTCATCCATCCCGACGATCGAGCGCTCTACGACGAGGCGGCCGCCGGCCTCGATCTGATGGCGCCGGTCTGCGGCGGCGACACGCGCCAGGACTCGGGGCGTCTCGGCCTGGAGAGCTTGGCCGGACTGTCGCCGGACAAGGTCCTGATCCAGGATGGCGCGCGGCCGTTTGCCAGCTCTCGCCTGATCGGGCGGGTGATCGACGCCCTCGATCGCCACGAGGGGGCGGTGCCGGCCCTGCCGGTGGCCGACACCCTGAAAAGGGTCGACGGCGATCGGGTGATCGAAACCGTCGATCGAGCAGGGCTTTTCCGCGCCCAGACGCCGCAGGGCTTTCGCTATGACGGCATTCTTTCGGCCCATAGCCGTTTTCAGGGGCAGGCGATGACCGACGATGGCGCGATCGCCGAAGCGGCGGGGCTTGCGGTCGCGGTGGTGCCGGGCGAGGAGGGCAATATCAAGGTGACGCTGAAGGAGGATCTCCAGCGCGCGGAGCGGCATCTGCTCGGCACGCTGCTACCGCGCACCGGGATGGGCTTTGATGTCCATCGGCTTGCACCCGCAGATCCCGGTGACGGGGGCGGGCTGGTGCTGATGGGACTGAGCCTGCCGGAGCCGTATCGCATGATCGGCCATTCGGATGCGGATGTCGGTCTGCATGCGATCACCGACGCGCTGTTCGGGGCGCTCGGCAGCGGCGATATCGGCAGTCATTTCCCACCGAGCGATGCCACCTGGAAGGGCGCGGACTCAGCGATTTTTCTGACCCATGCCGTCGACGAGGTCGCGCGCGCCGGCGGCGCCATCCTGCATGTCGACGCCACCTTGATCTGTGAGCGGCCGAAGATCGGGCCCTATCGGGACGCCATGGTGGAGCGGCTGTCGACGCTGCTCCGCCTGCCGCAAAGGCAGGTGAGCGTCAAGGCGACGACCACGGAACGCCTCGGCTTCACCGGCCGCGGCGAGGGCATTGCCGCCCAGGCGGTCGCGACCGTGCTCCTGCCGCTCTAGCCCGCGGGATCCGGCGATGCCCTTTCCCGACCGCAGCCTGAAGCAAGCCGCCGAGATCATCGAGACCTGCACGAAGCGCGGCCTCACCATCGCCACGGCCGAGTCCTGCACGGGCGGGCTGATCGGGGCCTGCCTGACCGAGATCCCCGGCTCCTCGGCCGTGGTCGATCGCGGCTTCATCACTTACAGCAACCGGGCGAAACAGGATCTCCTGGGTGTGCCGGCCGACCTGTTGCAGGCGCATGGTGCGGTCAGCGCCGAAGTGGCCGAGGCGATGGCACGAGGGGCGAGGGAACGCGCCGGCGTCGATCTCGCGGTCGCGGTCACCGGCATCGCCGGCCCGGGCGGCGCGACGCCAGGCAAGCCAGTCGGCCTCGTCTATCTGGCGCTTGCGGACGGGCAGAAGGGCGTCGTCGTCCGCGAGCTGTTCAAGGGGGATCGGCAGGCCGTGCGCATGGCCACCCTGGAGCGGGCGCTTTCGATGATGCTGGCCAATGTCGGCCTTGCTCGTTGACTCATGCCCGGCAAGGGTAGCAGAGCTGTCTGGAGGTCGGGAGATTCGAAGGAAAGAGAGGGGGAGGCCATGACCACCATCCGCAATGTCGCCAAGGAACGCCTTCAGAACGGCGAGCTCGCCATCGGTATCGGCCTTCGCCAGGCGCGCACGGTCGATATCGCCAAGGCCATGAAAACCGCCGGATTCGACTGGCTGTTCATCGATCAGGAGCATGGCGCGTTTGGCCTGGACGACGCCGCGCAGATCTCCTGCGCCGCGCAGGATGCCGGCATCACCCCGATCGTGCGCGTGCCGGGCTTCGAGCACTATCATGCGGCCAAGGCGCTGGATGGCGGGGCGCAGGGGATCGTGGTGCCCCATGTCGATACGCCCGAGGTCGCGGCGGCCATGGTGCAGCATTGCCGCTACCCGCCACTCGGCAAGCGCTCGGTGGTCGGCGTGCTGCCGCAGCTCGATTTCGCGGCGATGCCCCTGGCCGAGTCTGCGGAAGCCGTGAACGAGTCCACCCTGGTGATCCTGATGATCGAGACCGGCGAAGCCGTCGCCAATGCCGGAGCGATCGCGGCGGTGCCGGGGGTGGACGTGCTCCTGGTCGGCGCGAATGATCTCAGCATGGAGCTCGGCATCCCAGGCGGGCTCGATCATCCGACGATGGTCGAAGCGCTCGAGAAGATCGTCGCCGCCTGCCGGGCCAACGGCGTCTATCCCGGCCTCGGCGGCATCTATCGCCAGGACCTGATCGAGCGCTATGTCGCCATGGGCTTTCGCCTGATCCTGGCCGGCAGCGACCTCTCGCTGATGCTGAACGCCGGCAAAGCCACGAGCTCCGCGATCCGCAGCCTACCCATCTAGTGGCACGGCCACCTCGTGGACTCGGACCGGCGTGGCCTGGCACGGCGGTATGCGCCCAAGTTTTCGGGGTTCACTAAAGGGGTTCGACGCGCCCGATCAGCCTTCAGCCGCCCCAGAATACGACCGCAAACCGCGGGGGCCAGGCACCAGCGGTCCGAGTCCACGAGGTGGCCGCGCCACTAGATGGGGCTGCGACGGACTTTGGGGTTCAGGAGGGAGGCGACGCGGGCGGAGAAGGCGATTGGATTGGTGCCCCATTTGACCACGCGCGCCGCGATGCGCTGACCCTTGTCCCTGAGGCCGCCGGGCAGGCGTCCGCGCGCCTTCATGAACATGCGCCGGCGATCCCGCTCATAGGCGGTGCGCCAGTCGCCGCCCTCCGCGATCGAGCCGGTGATCGATGACCCGTAGACCCGAAAGCCCGACCAGAACCCGTTCGCACGCTGAAAACGCTTGCCGGTGAGTGCCATGTCCAGCCAGAGCTCGCCGTCCCAGCAGGTGCGGTTGTCGCCATTGAATCCGCCCGCCTGCTCGAAGGCGCGTGCGCGGAAGAAGGTGGATTGCTGCAGCAGCACCACACCGCCATAGAGATAGCCCCATACACTGAAGCGGTCGGAGTACATGCGCCGGATCGGCAGGCCCTGCTCGTCGATGATATGGCCGTGACCGGAGATGACGTCGGCCTCCGGATTTTGTTCGAAGGCCTGTGCGATCTTGGCGAGCGCGCCCGGTCGCAGGACGTCGTCGGCGTTCAGGAAACCGTAGATGTCGCCGGTGGCTCGGGCAAAGCCGCGGTTGAGGCCGTCCGCCGGGCCGTCGTCGCGTTCGAGCACGGTCTCGCTGATCCGGCTCTGATAGCGTTCGATGATCGACCGGCTGTCGTCGGCAGAGCCGGGATCGACGACGATATAGTCGAGATCGACGCCCTGCTGCTCGACCACCGAGCGGATCGCGCTCTCCAGAAATGGCCCCTGATTGAAGGATAGAGTCACGATCGATATCTTCATGCTCGCTTTCCCATGAGGCGGTCGTCTCCCCCGACCACGCAGACCAAACCATCGCGAAAGTTGAGCTTCATATTGACAAGAAGCCTAGTAATAGGATATTAGTCCCAAAATACTCGCTCCTCTCCAGAGAAAAGTGGACTTCGCCCCATGGTAAGTGCCATCGATCCGACCAAGCCTCTGGACGGTGTCCCCGCCGTCAAAAGCGACCTCAGGGACAATCTCCAGGCCGCCAAGGCCGAGATCGAGGCGCTGCAGAACAAGAGCATTCTCGGCCAGACCGGCGACGTCACCATTACCGCACTTCCTCAGCAACCCAGCCCCGCCAACACGGCCAAGGTCGCCGTCGAGCAGACCGACGGCTCCTTTCGCAGCGTGGCGCTCAGTGACTTGCCGGTCGTCTCCTCCGGCAGCAGCAACGGCACCACCAACGTCAAATCTGCGCCGTTCAACGCGACCGGCGACGGCACGACCAACGACACGGCGGCCATCCAGGCGGCAATCGACGCGACCGCGAACAACGGCGTCGTCTATTTGCCGCCTGGCAATTATTCCGTCAATAGGTTGAATGTCCCGCACAACCGCGCCATCAAGTTTCAAGGCGCCAGCCCCTGGGCCACGACCCTGATCGGCCGCACCTCCGGGCAGGACATTTTCCGCATCACCGATCCGGGCGGCGCCGCGGTGCAGGACCGCTTCGTCAAGGTTCACGTCTACGAAAATCTCGGCTTCCGCTTGAACACGGGAACCGGCAGCCCGAACCTCACCACCGGCTTCAACCGCTGCACCACCGCAGGTCTCGCGGTCGGGCCCTGCTGCATCGCCTACACCACCAGTTTCGTGCCCACGGCGACGGGCGATCCCGGCATCAACGCCGCCTGGCTGCACAGCTTCGGCGTGGTGCGCAATTGCGTGGTCAACGTCTCGACCAAGCATGCCAATCACGGCTGCGGCTTCATCCATCACGGCGCCAACCACTATGGCTGGACGTATGAGAACATCTGGATCGAGGGCGCTCACTACGGCATCACCGACAGCCTGCCCTGGTCGCGCCGGGTCACGGTTTCGAGCAGCACCGACCGCCTGACCGTGGCGAATGGCACGAATCCGTTCCAGAACGGCCAGACCCTGTTCGTGGCCGCACACACCGCCACCGGAGCGATGCCGGGCGGTCTGAACCGCTTCCAGGTCTACCATGTGGTCAACCGCAACAGCACCAGCTTCCAGCTCTCGACCACCTCGGGCGGCGCCGCGATCGACATCACCAGCAATGGCAGCGGCGGAATCTACGTCTACGGCGCCTCCTCCTTCGCCGGCGAATACGCGCCCGACGGCATCACCATCGACCGGCTGACCCACTATGCCGGGCGCTGCCCGATCTCGCTCACCAACACCGAGAACCTGCATATCGGACGGGTGGACAGCTACGGCGCGGTCGCCGCACTCCATCTCTACGCGGTCGAGAGCCTGACCCGAAAGGAAAACATCGGCCCGGTGGTCGACGCCTTCTATTCGGAAAGCCCGCAGTCCACCACCATGCCGGTCGGCGAGGACATCGTGCATGTCAATGCGGTGTCGGGGGCGATCGGTTATCTGCAGGTGCGCGGCGAAAGCGGCAATGTCACCAGCCCGCCGGTGCGCTTCAAGGGGCGGGGCTACCGCGTGAACGGTCTCGACCTGATCTCCAGCTTCTCGCAGGCGCAGCCGGCGATCATCCTGGACGGCAGCAATATCGGCCTGTTCGGCCGCGTGCACACCGCCTGCACGCTCACCGATAACGGCTCGGACAACTACTATCTCCTGACCCAGGACAGCGGCGGCTGGAAGTTCAGGAGCAACAGCCCTTTTCTATAGACGTCGGGCGGTTTCGGGCAGCGGCGGCGGGCGGGCGCGGACGGGTGCGTCCCGGCCTGCCGCCTCGCGGCCGGCGACCATGGCGGCATAGCGTCATGCAATGAGATGAAAACTTGAGGTTGCGTCACTTGCCATTGTAACTTTGACGCGAAATTCTTGAAAAATCAGCGGGAACGCCTTGCAGCCGGCCTGAGCCTGAACTATCAGAGCGTTTGTTGCCGGGTTCAAGCTGATCGTAAAAGTCGAACCCATGTGAAGAGAGCGCTGCCCTGGCCGACGGCCGGGGGTGTCGATTCGGGCCATGGCCTTTGTAATTTCACGCCACAGGCGACCGAACGGCGCACCTGGCGCTTCTGCAACGCCGTTATCGATCGTGAGGTCCGGGGATCGAGAGACCCCAAGGCCTTGCAGAGGGCAGCCGAGACAGGATTTGATGCGCATATTGCATGTGATCCCGACCATGTCCGCGCGCTATGGCGGACCGGCCAAGGCCTGCGGCGAGATGTCGATGGCGCTCGCCGATCTCGGTCATCACGTCGAGATCTTCACCACCAACTATGACGGCTTCGGCGGCTATGTCGAACCCTCGGTGGCCGCACTTTCCGGTCGACGCACCGATATCACCGTGCACACCTTCCCGGTCGATCTGCCGCCCGACTATTTTCGAATCTCCCGCCCGTTCGCCAGGGCGCTGAATGAAAATCTGAAAAAATTCGATGTCGTGCACGTGCATTCGCTCTATCTGTTCACGACGCTGGCCGCGGGCTTTTTCGCGCATCGCCACGGCGTCCCGCTGATCCTTCGCCCGCACGGCACCCTCGATCCCTACATCTATCCGCGCCATCGCGGGCGCAAGCGCGTGGTCGAGTGGCTCTATCAGGACCGCATGTTCAAGCGGGCGGCCGCCGTTCATTTCACCACCACAGACGAGCGCGACCTCGCCGCTCCCTACAGCTTCGGCCGGCCCGGTTTCGTCGCGCCGCTCGGCCTCAATATCGAGGACTACCGGCCGCTGCCGCCGCGCGGCACGTTCCGCGCGCGGTTTCCCGAGACCCGGGACAAGGCCATTCTGCTGTTTCTCGGCCGCATCAACTTCAAGAAGGGTCTCGACGTTCTCGCCAAGGCGTTCGGTCGGATCGCGCGCCAGCGGGACGACGTGCATCTGGTGATCGCCGGCCCCGACAATGACGCGCTCAAGCCCAAGGTCGAGGCCTGGCTCGAGGCCGAGGGCGTGCTCGGGAAAACCACCTTCACCGGCATGCTGGTCGGCGAGGCGAAGCTCGGCGCCCTGACCGATGCCGACCTGTTCGTGCTGCCGTCGTTCAGCGAGAATTTCGGCATCGCCGTGATCGAGGCCATGGCCTCCGGCCTGCCGGTTCTGATCTCCGACAAGGTCAACATCCACAACGAGATCGAGGCCGCGGGCGCCGGCAAGGTCGAGCCGGTCGATGCCGAACGCTTCGCCAGCCAGGCGCTCGCCATGCTCGCCGACAAGGACGCGCTCAAGCGCCAGGGCGAACGCGGCATCGAGACCGTCACCCGCCTGTTCAACTGGCCGAGCATCGGCAAGCGCCTCGAGACCGTCTATCGGTCCGTCGCCGAACGGCGGCCGCTGGAGCCGGGCATCGTCCAGGCACCAACGCCCAAGGCTGCCAGCGGCACCGGCGCTGCCTGATCCCAGGCAAGCCGCCGTGCGGGACGATGGCTATTGACAAAGAAAGGTGTCGTCGACCGCCGCGAAGCCGGCGGGATCGTCATCGCCGGTCATCTCTCGATAGTAGCTCGGATCGTCGCGCATGAGGGAGCGCGCCCGCTCGATCGGCGTTTCGTAAAACACCAGTTCGCGCCTTGTGGCAAGCGTGGCCGGCACCTCGCCCGGCAGGTTTTCCGGAAACTGCTCGTAGACGACGCTGGTATTGCCGTCCCGCTCCTCGAGGGTGATGGCTGCGCGCATGCCCAAGGGATTGGGCCTGTCCGCCTGCGGATCATAGGCGCAGGCGCTTGCCGCCCGCGCCGCCGTCAGATGCAGCCGCGCCGTGCCGAACAGCTGGTGGGCAGGATCCCAGCGATACAGCAGCGCCGCCTCCTCGCTCGGCGGCAGGCGCAGCACCAGGCCCGCGGCATCGCTCGCCGCCGGGTCGATCACCATGCCGTCGAGCACCTGCTCGGGACCCGGCGCAACGACATCGAGGGCGAGGTCACGGGCGGGGTAGTGCTGCTTGAAGTCGGCGTCCCTGCCCGGGAACTGCTCGATCAGGTCGGTGCTGTAGCGCTCGTCCTGCTGATGGCGAAAGACGACGAGCTGCCAGTCCGCAGCACCCTCCAGGAGAAGGGCGACATCGTCCCTGCCGTCACCGTCGAAGTCGCCAAAAGCGACAGATGCTGCCGACGCCGACAGGTGATAGTCGGGCAGGCTCTGCTCGACCAGTCCGGCGACCGCCGGCGGCAGGCTGCTCGCCAGCGCCGGCGGGCAGCCCACACCGAGCGCCAGAAGGATCTGCCAGAGACTCGCCGTGCGCGCGCTAGTTGGGATCATATTCGAGATGGATGTGATCATTGGCGGGATTGCTCGGGAAACGCTCGAAGATCACGTCGAAATCCGAGCCCACCCGGGCCTGCAGATCATTGGCGATCGACTGCGCGAGGCTATCGGAGATGTTGTTGGCGCGCAAGTCGACGGCGAGATTGCTGTAGTGCAGCGAGCCCCGGCTGTGGGTGCTGTCATTGCCTGACGTGATCACCGGCGTGGGACCGCCGGCCGCGGCCCAGGCGGCGGCGATGTCATCGAAAGTATCGCGCACCCGCGGGTCGAGATTGGCGATGTTGGCACCGCTCTTGACCTGCAGATCGGCATTGCCGCCCACGGGGCCGACGCTGACCTGGCCGCCGCCGCCGCTCGGCTGAGCGGCCGAGCCCCCGGCAGCACCGGGAAGGTTGATCTGCTGGCCGACCTGGATGCGGTCGGGATTGGCGATCTGCGGGTTGGCGGCGATCAGGTCGGCGAGGCTGACGCCGTTTCGCTGGGCGATGCCGCTCAGCGTATCGCCGGAGCGCACGGTGTAGCTGCCGCTGTTCGAACTCTCGCCGCCGGTCGATGGTGCCGGCGCGGGCGTGCCCGTCTGGTTCCCGCCTGCTGCGAGCGCGCGGTCGAAGTCCTGGGCATAGCCTGCGATCAGATCGGCTCGATCGGTGCCGTTCACCGTCCGCCGGGCGTTTCTGAAGTCGGTGCCGGAGGCGTTGATGTAGTCGTCCAGGCGGCGGCCGGTGAAGGTGCCGTCTTTCATGCCGCGCACCAGGATCTGGGCGGCGATGTCCGGATCTTCGGCCCGTTCGGGATTGCCCACCAGATCGACGCCGAGCCGGTTCGACCAGTCCTGGTAGTTGGCGCGGCCGGTGATCTGCACGTAGCCGCGGCCCTTGAAGCGCACGCCGTCGCCCGGCTGGGTGTTGCCGAGATCGCGCCGGCCTTCATAGGCGGCGCCCGAAGCCAGCTCCTCCATATAGCGCCCGAGATGGGATTCATGGGTCGCGGTGGCGAGCACGTAGGCGGTCTGCTCCCGGGTAAGCCCTTCCTGCTGCGCGACCTGCAGGATCCGCTGGATATGCTGGGCGACATCGGGACTGGCGTTGCGGATGCTCGTGGGCACTGCCTGCACCAGAGCGTCGATATCGGCATCGCCGCCCACGGGGCCGACGCTGCCGGAGGAGCCGCCGCCGCTGACGCCGCCCCCGTTTGATGTTCCGCCGCCCGCTGCACCGCCGGGAAGGTTGATCTCCTGGCCGACCTGGATGCGGTCGGGGTCGGCGATCTGCGGATTGGCGGCGATCAGGTCGGCGAGACCGACGCCGTTTTGCTGGGCGATGCCGCTCAGCGTATCGCCGGAACGCACGGTGTAGCTGCCGCCGCCTGCGCGGGCGTCGCTCATCGCGGCTTCGAACGCTTGTGCAGAGGCCACACCTGGGGGGAGTGGCTGTGCAACATTGCTACTCATCGCGCCAGTAACAGACACCATCTCAATTCCTCCCTCCAATAAATCACGCGATCCATCTCAGTGATTTCTAAAAAACGATTGAGAGTATTGCAATGCATCGAGTTGATTTGCACTGTCTTTGCAATTAAGAGGATCACGGGATGCGAATTTTTCTCCTAGAATATTTTACCGGCAGCGTTGCCAAGGGGTGTGCCGACCCCGGTCGACACGGATTTCCGCTCGCCCTGTCTGGACCGATGCATCCCTAGTGCAACGGTACACTCAGAAGCTTCAGGAGCTGCTGCACTAGGTTGTTGGTTTTGCATCAATTTTTCCAAACAAAGCGATCAGCTTTGTTTGGATCGATGCACTAGAAGCGGATGCCGAACTGGGTCTGCCAGAACTCGTAGAGCTCCAGCGAGTTCTCGTCCCGGCCGTTGCTGTAGGCGAAAGAGAGCTGATAGTTCTCCTTGCCCGGAAACAGATAGGCGATCGCCGCGTCGAACTGATTGATGTTCTCGAAATTGGTGTCGACATTGTAGAGATAGCGATTGGATATCTGGATCTCGAAGGGACGCAGCAGGGTTTCGGGCGCGCCGCGGAGCTGCATCGAGGCCTGGTTGCCGAGCCGGAGGAAGGTGCCTTCGCCTTCGAGATTGCCCTGATCGCCATCATCGAACACGCGGCCGGCATCGGCGAGGAAATCGAGGCCGAAGCGCAGATCGAGCGGCCCGTAAACCTGGGAAAAGCCGAGCGGAAAGCCGGTTTCCGGCGCGAGGGCCGGCGTCCAGCGGAATTTGAGCGTTCCGATCTGGCTCTCGAAGTCGCTGTCGGTCTCGTAGACTGGGGTGACCGCGAATTGCGAGCGCAGCGTCCAGGGCCAGTCGACGGTCGCGGCCTGCTGGAAGCCGGCGCCCAGCTTGTCGATCTGGGTCTCGTCGCCGCTGGTGACCCGCTCCGCCTCGAGAAAGGGAATGAACGAGATGGTGACGTCATCGCCGCCGGCCACCTCGAAGGCATAGCCGGCGACGGCGTTCACGCGGTAGGCCGTCTCGTCCTCGATCAGATCGCTGGTGATGCTGAGCTGTGCCGCTTTGACCGCGCCGAGGGAGCCCCGGCTCTTGCTCAGATTGTCGATATCGCCGGTGAGACGAAAGCCGCCGTCGCGCTCGCCATTCTCATGCCAGTAGGCCTCCTCCTTCACCGCCTCCGGCGGCAGGGCCACGCAGCGAATACGCAGCTGCTGGCCCCGCTGATCCAGAAGGTCGCGGGCGTCGATCTGGCCAGGCCCGACGGGCGAGGGGACGCCCGCCGCATCCAGACGCTCGATCACGTAGCCCGGCTGCCCGGCCGCGAAGGCTCGAAGCCGTTCTCGCGCGCGCTGCAGCGCCGCTTTCTCCTCGTCGTTGCAGCTCGCGGCGATCGAGGCGCAATAATCGTCCTCGGTCAGGGCGCGGATCTTTTCGCCGACCAGCGTGTTGCCGTCGCCGTTCGCGTCGAGCACGGCGTCGCGGACGACAGGCTCGTCCAGGAGCCACGCCAGCAGGGCCTGCGCCGACACCTGGCCTTCTTGCCCCGGCGGGCTGCAGAGCTTGGCCTGCGGGGCGGACGGCTTCGGCGTTTGGCCGTGCGCCACGGTGGCGAGGAGGGTGACGATCGTCGAAGCGGCCCAAACGGCAGGAGCGCGTCGGTTCCGGAGCGTGCAAGTCAAGCTGATCGATCCGATGTTGGGACTGTGGTTGGTGCAGACACCGGCTGTCCGGTGTGGAGCTAACACATCCCCAGCCATGTCATTTCGCCGGCCGCTGCGTTATCGGTGAAATGAACCAATAACGCTGGATCGGGCGAATGTTGGCTGAACCTCCAGGCGACGTTTTCCCGATGATGCAGGGCGCGTCGACCGGGCCTTCGGCGATCCGCTCTAGGATTCAGGGACGGCGGAGGCTAAAGGGTAGGGTGTTGCCGTTGTCTTGTTCCGACCCCTGACAGACGAGCTTTCGCCCATGGCCGCTTCTGCGATCGCCCTCGACGTCGATCGTGATATCGACGGTGCCGCCGCCTGGCGGCGCCTCCTGGTTTCGGTCCTGCTGTCGACCATCGGCGGGGTGGGGATCTGGTCGTCGGTGGTGGTCCTGCCGGCGATCGAGCTGGAGTTCGGTCTGGACCGGGGCGGGGCGTCGCTGCCCTATCTCGCGACCATGATCGGCCTCGCCACGGGCGGCACCCTGATCGGGCGCATGACCGACCGCTTCGGCATGATGCCGCTGATGATCATGGGCGGGCTGATGCTGGCCGGCGGCTACATGCTGTCGGCACAGGCGGCCGCCTACTGGCAGTTCGTGCTGCTCCAGGCCGTGATGATCGGCATGCTGGGTGCCGCGGTCAGTTTCGGGCCGCTGGTCGCCGACATCTCGCTCTGGTTCCGGCGGCGGCGCGGCATCGCGATCGCGCTGGTGGCGAGCGGCAATTATCTCGCAGGCGCTGTCTGGCCGCCGGTGATCGAGCATCTGATCGCCGAGGTCGGCTGGCGCCAGACCCACATGGTGATCGGCATGGTCTGCCTGGTCACCATGCTGCCGCTCAGTCTCGCGCTCAGACGACGGGCGGTGATGCGCGATGGCAGGCTGATCGATCGGGCGCCAAGGGCGCCTGCAGGTGATGCCGGCCTCTCGCCAGCCATGCTCCAGGCGCTGCTGGTGATGGCGGGGCTGGCCTGCTGCATCGCCATGTCCATGCCGCAGGTGCACATGGTCGCCTATTGCCTGGAGCTCGGTTATGGCACGGCGCGCGGTGCCGAGATGCTCTCGCTGATGCTGGCGCTGGGCATCGTCAGCCGCCTGGTCTCCGGCTGGATCGCCGATCACATCGGCGGGCTGAGGACGCTGATCCTCGGCTCGATCGGCCAGTGCCTCGCCCTTCTCTTCTATCTCCCCTTCGATGGCCTGGTGTCGCTCTATCTGGTCTCCGCCCTGTTCGGGCTCTCCCAGGGCGGCATCGTGCCGAGCTACGCCCTGATCGTGCGCGACTATTTCCCGGCAAGGGAGGCGGGCGCGCGGGTCAGCCTGGTGCTGATGGCGACCGTGGTCGGCATGGCGATCGGCGGCTGGATGTCCGGCGAGATTTTTGACCTCACCGGATCCTATCAGGCGGCTTTCCTCAACGGCATCGCCTGGAATCTCGTGAACATGTCGATCGCCTTCTGGCTGCTGCTCGGTCCGCGATGGCTGCGCCTGCGCGCCAGCTAGAGCTGGGTCCGATCCGATGCGATCGAAAGGCGCGCCCGACTTTCCCGGTCTCGCCGCATGTTCCTGTCGATCAGGGGCGGCGATCTGACCGGAACAAGCACTAAGCCGCCTGGACGTTGGTGTCCTTGATCAGCACTTTGATGTCCGAGGCAGCCTGCGCGGACCGCTGCGCCAGTTGGCGGACCTCCTGCGCGACCACGGCAAATCCCTTGCCGGCCTCGCCCGCGCGCGCCGCCTCGATGCTGGCGTTCAGTGCCAGAAGATTGGTCTGAAAGGCGATCTGCTCGATCACGCTGATGATGTCCGTGATCTTGCGTGCGGAATTGTCGACGCCCTCTGCGGGCGTGGTCACAGGGTTGACCATCTCTTTCCTTCTTCATGTGACATGATTGTCGGGGACCAATGGAGTTGGCGGAGGTTCGCCGCGCGTAGATCAGCCGCCGATGTCGAACAGACTGTCGAGTTTCAGAAGCGTGACCATGCGCTCGCCCTGCGAGACCAGGCCTGCAAGAAAGTCCTGATTGACGTCGGTGTCGGTCCTCGGAACCGGCATGATTTCCTTGGCGCCGAGGGTCAGAATGTCGGAAACCGCGTCCACCAGAATGCCGATCAGCCGGTCGTCGAGCGAGACGATGATCACCACATGGGATTCGGTCACGTCGGTATTGCCCCGCCCGAAACGGCAGCGGAGGTCGAAGACCGGGACGACCACGCCGCGCAGATTGAGCACGCCGCGCATGGCGTTGGGCGCATTGGGCAGGGTGGTCGGCTCGCTCCAGCCCTTGATCTCGCGAACGCGGGTGATCTCGATGCCGTAATAGCAGCCGGCAACGGTGAAGCTCACATATTGCGAGCGGTCCTCGCCACCGGCCTCATCGTGATCGCCGGCCGCTGGAATCCTGCGATCTTGGGTATCGGCGGCGGGTTGAGCGAACATTGCGGTCCTCGTCATGGCCTGTTCGGCGCGAATATCGGTCAATCTCGGCAGGCGGCGATGGCATCCCACGGCATCGACCCTGTCTCGCCCCTATCGATAGCCAATCTTTCTTAACATACCGTTAACGTTGCTGAGATGATCAGGAACGGTCCCATCGGCTCGTGGTTACCGCTGGCGGCGTTGAGAATTCGTTAAGGATAATTCGATACCATGCCGGTTCATGCGAGCCCGCGCGATGCCCGTGCCGAGCACCGGCAGCGGTCCCGTTATGTTCAGTGGAGCAGGTGGATGAGCGACGACAACGACGTTTCTGACCCCGATGCCAGCCCGCCCGACGATGCCGGGGGGGCAGGGGAGGCGCCGGCTGACGATATTTTCGCCGATAGCGGTGTTGCCGACGATGATGTCGCGTTCACGGACGACGGCCTGCTCCACCAGGACGAGATCGACGACATTTTCGGCATCAGCATGGACGAGGAGGCGCCGACCACGGGAATCGAGGCTCTTCTCAACAGCAACCGCATACAGCATAAGCGCGTGCCGCTGCTCGAGGCCTGCATCTATCGACTGGTGCGCGTTCTCAATGCAAGCTTGCGCAACTTCACCTCCGAGGAGGTGGAGGTCAACCTGGTGGACACCAGCTCGGTTCGCTTCGGCAACTACATCGACACGATTCCCCTGCCGGCGCTCATCTCGGTTTTCCGGGCCACCGAATGGAATGGCTGCGGGCTTATCAGCGTCGACAGCCCCCTGATCTACTCGATACTGGACGCCTTGCTCGGTGGCCGCCGCTCGGCCATGCCACTCTCCGTGGAAGGGCGTTCCTTCACGGTCATCGAAGTCACGCTGATCGAGCGTATGATCGATCTGATTCTCAAGGAGATGTCGATCGCGTTCAAGCCGCTGGCCGACGTGGCGTTCGTCTCCGAGCGCATGGAGTCGAATCCCAGCTTGGTGACGATAGCCTATCCGACCGACACGGCGATCATGTTCAGGATCGACGTCGAGATGGATTCGCGCGGCGGCAGCCTGGAAGTCCTCATCCCCTATCCCACGCTGGAACCCGTGCAGCATCTCCTGAAGCAGATGTTCATGGGCGAGAAGTTCGGTCGCGACGCCGTCTGGGAAGCGCACTGGACCGATGAGATGATGCTGACGGACATCGAGGTCGAAGTGTCCCTCGGCGAGCAGATCGTGCCGCTGAGCGAGCTGATGTCCTTGCAGGTCGGCTCGACCCTTCAGCTGAACAAGAAACCCCAGGAACCTGCCACCCTCCGCTGCGGCGGCATTCCCCTGCTGCGCGGCAAGGTCGGCAAGGTCGGCGACAGGATCGCCCTCCAGGTCGACAACTGGATCTCCAAGGCGCAGCGCCAGGCGTTGACCAGGCGCTTCAATGATCATCAACACTAGAGCGACCCTTGGACGGAAAAGGCAATGATCTTGTTCAAGCCGCTGTGCCGTGCCTGCTCTCTCGGGCTGATGGCGTTCGCAGGCTCAGTCCTCGCGCTGCTTCAGAAGCTTCGTCCCTGACGGCATCATTTGCGGCCCGCGGCGGGATACGTGCTGGCAAAGCGCGGGCCTTTGTCGTGCGGAAGGAGCAGATGGCGATCTGGCCTCATCCGTGAATCGTCCGCGGCTGCCGGTAAGGAAGCGGAGACAGAGGCCATTTCATGAAACTGCCGATTGCTGCTGAAGCAACCTGCCACGATGCCAAATAAGCAAGAGTGCCGGCTGACCTTCCTGCTCTCAGATAACGCCGCCGCATGTCGTCCCCTTTGCCTGACGCTCAACCGATCGCCCTTCCTCCACAGCCCGGCAAGCTTGTCTCCGACGGCAACGAATCCCATGTCGCCCGCCATGCCCGACACCACGCAAGTCACCGAGCCAAGACATCAGATTCCACGCCGAACCATGTGGGAAATGGCGGCCCTCGGCTGTTGCGTCTGCCTGAGGTACTGTCGCCGCCCGTCTGCAGGGGGCCAACCCTCCCTGCGGCGGGGCGGAAGCGGAAGAAAACGTCAGGCCTTAACGGATAATTAACCCTGAGATGGCACAGTTCTCTGGTCCGTGCCTCCGATCCGAGATGAAGGGTGCCTATGGCCGCTGCGTTTCCCCGATTTTCCTCCCTCAACGCCGACCACTTTCAGAATGTCCGCTTCACCCAGCGGATCGCGGCGCTGTCGGCGGACCTCGAGGCGTCGAGAGAGCTGGTGGAGCACCAGTGCCTCTCCGCGATCGTCATGGTCACCACCGTGGTCTACCTCCTGGCCAGGGTGCTCGACTCGCCCTGGGCTCTGCCGTTCATCCTGCCGGTGATCGCGCTCGGCGCCGCCAGCCTGCAGCATGCGCTCACCCTCTATCGCCACCATGTGCGCTGCGAGTCGCTCCCGGCTCTCTGCGAGGGCATCGGCCGGCTGAGGCATACGATGGGCGAGGCACCCGACATCTGCCTCGATCGCATGGTGCGCGCCGGTCTCCTCCCCCGCCACAGCCAGAGCATGATCGAGGACGCCGTATTCGGGGATTATCGAAGCCGCCATCTGAGCCTCGCCATGGTCGATCTCTGGCACGACATGGAGGACATTCCCCTCGATCATAGCGGCGGCGACCTGTTCCACGGCATCGTCGCCGCGATCCGCTGGCCGGACCCCCCGGAGCGTCTGCCCGCTGACCAGCTGATGCCGCTGATCGACGGCTCCAGGCTAGTCGGCTGCACCTGGTTCGAGGGCTATCTGCTGGTTGCCATCCCCTGCCGGCAAAGCCCATTCCAGCTCGGCGGCCTGTTCGCCCGGCCGGAACAGCGCATCGCCGAACTTCTGCGCGCGGCCTCGGTCATCCAGATCCCGCACCGCCTGATCGATTTCATGCAGGATCAGCAGCAGGACGACGAAGCCGTCCAGTCGGGCGGGAAGGCCTGATCCGAGCAGACGTCTCCTGCCTTCAGCATCGCTGCCGTCAAAAAAAGTCAGACGTCGGCGCCGACCATCAGCTTGACCACCTCGTCGTGATCGGTGTCGCCGATCCGACGTTCGCCGGCGGCGCGTCCGCGGCGCAGCACCAGGATCCGGTCGGAGACCGCAAAAATGTCCTGGAGATTGTGCGAGATGAAGATCACCCCGACATTCTGGGTCTTCAGGCGCTCGATCAGCTCCCTGACCTTGCGCTGCTCAGGCACGCCGAGGGCTGCGGTCGGCTCGTCCATGATCAGGACCTCGGCCTGCCAGTAGATCGCCCGGCCGATCGCCACCGCCTGGCGTTGTCCGCCGGACAGCGTGCGCACCGGCCTGGTCAGCTTGCCTTTCGGAATTTCGATCTCGAGGGTGTGCAGGACATCCTGGGCGACCTCGCGCATGCGCTTTCTATCGATCGCCGGCAGAAGGCCGAAAAAGCGCTTCGGCGGCTCGCGCCCAAGAAAGACATTGGCGCCGACGTCGAGATTGTCGGCGAGCGCCAGGTCCTGATAGATGGTCTCGATGCCGAGACTGCGCGCCTCGCGCGGATTGGCCATCTCGACCGCATCGCCCTTGTAGCGGATCTCGCCCTCATCGGGCCGATGCACGCCCGAGATGCATTTGATCAGGGTCGATTTGCCGGCGCCATTGTCCCCGGCGAGCGCCAGCACCTCGCCCGGCTGCAGATCGAAGCTGACGCCGCTCAGCGCCTGCACACCGCCGAAGCGCTTGGAGACTCCCCGCACGGAAAGAACAGGAGTCAAGGCTGGCGCGCCTCGCGCCCTAGTCGGCATCTTGAAGCTCGCCGCGCAGCCGGCTCTGGGACTGATCCACCAGGACCGAGACGATGATCACCACGCCGACCGCGACGAACTGCCAGAACGGCTCGACGTTCACGAACACCAGACCGTATTGGATGACCGCGATGATCAGCGCACCGATCACCGTGCCGATGATCGTGCCCGAGCCGCCGAACAGGCTCGCCCCGCCGATCACCACGGCGGCGATCGAATCCAGCAGCATCGGCTCGCCTGCCTGGGCGGCGCCCGCCGAAAAGCGTGCGGTATAGATCATGCCGGCAAGACCCGCGCAGGCCGCCGCGATCAGATAGATCATCATGGTGTGCCGGCGCACGTTGATGCCGGATCGGATCGCCGCCATGCGGTTGCCACCGATGGCGTAGGTATACTGGCCGAACCGGGTCTGGGAGAGGACATAGTGCATCGCCAGCACGGCGATGACGGTGATCACCACCGGGACCGGCACGCCCAGCAGCCGGCCATTGCCCATCTCGAACAGCCAGGGATTGTTGACCGGCACGGTGGTGCCGTTGGCGGCGAGAAAGCCGGTGCCGCGGGCGACGCCGTACATGCCGAGCGTGCCGATGAAGGCGGGCACGCGCAGATGCGCGATCAGCCAGCCATTGATCAGGCCGGGAACGAGCGACACGGCAAAGGCTGCGGACAGACCGATGCCGAGGGCGAGGCCGGGGGGCAGCCCGGCCGCCTGCTGCATGATGCGCGCCATCACCACGGCGGCGAGACCCATGACGAAGCCGACCGAAAGATCGATGCCGCCGGAAATGATCACGAAGGTCTGGCCGAGGCCGAGCAGCAGCGGGGCGGCCGCGAACAGGGCGATGCTCTGCAGATTGAAGCCATTGAACAGAAACGAGATGCCATAGGCGAAGCGCGCCCAGCTCTCGAAAAAGATCAGAAGAACGGCCAGAAACAGCCAGGACCAGGCCCAGGTCAGGAAGCTCAGGAGGCCGGATTCAGGCTCGGCAGCCGAGGCCTGGTTTGCGGCCATGTCGACGTCGCTGGTCGCCATCGAATGCCTTTGCTGGAGGAAGGGCAGGGGCGGCGCCGCTGCGGCGCCGCCCCGAACGTCAAAAGAAATCAGTCGGAATAGACGAACTTCTGGATCGCCGGATCGTCGATATTGGAGGCATCCATCACCGTGAAGCCGGTGCCGATAGCGATCGGCACGGACTGATCGGTCAGCGCGGCGTAGGCGGTCATCACGCCATAGTAGCCGATCTCCGCCGGATGCTGGGCGATCGCCATGTCGATCAGCCCCGATTTGATGTCGTCGACGATCCGTTGCGGCGCATCGAACGCCACCACCTTGACCTCGCCGGTCTTGCCCACGGCCTTGACGCCGTCCGCCGCTCCGATCGCCGAGAACAGATTGGCGCCGAACACGCCGACCAGATCAGGGTTTCTCGCCAGCACCGCCTGCAGCTGCGAGGCCGCCTTGTTGGCGTCGTCGTCGTTGAACTGGGTTTCCAGCACCTCGATGTTCGGATAGTCCGCCATCGCCTGCTTGAAGCCCTCTTCGCGCTGATCGGTGGTCGAGATACCGGGCTTGACGTTGGAGACGTAGACCTTGCCCTGCTCGCCGATCGACCTGGCCAGCGCATGGCCGGCCATCGCGCCGCCGAGCACATTGTCCGAGGCGACATAGGAGAGCGGGAAGTCGCCTTCGCCATTGCCGTCCTGGTATTCGCCGTCGTCGATGAAGGTATCGACCGTGATCACCTTGATGCCGGCATCGATCGCCTGCTTCAGCGGCGCGATGAGCTGCTGCTTGTCGGTGGGGGCGATCAGGATCGCGTCCGGCTGGCGCGCGGTCACCGCGTTCAGCACCGGCACCTGCACCGTCGGGTTGAAGTCCGGCCCGCCCTGGAACAGAAGCTCGACGCCGAGCGCGTCCGCCGCGTGCTGAGCGCCTTTCCGCATGGTGATGTAGAAGGCGTCGGTGGTCAGGCCCGGAATCAGGGCAATGGTCATCTTGTCCTGGGCGACGGCGTTCTCAACAGGCGCAGCGCCCAGGAGGGCGCCCAAAGCCATGGAGCCGAGCAGCAGGCGGCGCGTGAATGTCATCGGTCGAAACCTCCCCATACGATAAACGACCGACTTCGTCCGACGACGCCCCGGTCTGTTGTTTCATGTCACGACGCTATCACCCGCGATCGGCGATCACAAGCCGATGGCGCCGCCCGCTTTTCCATCAGGCGATGCTCCATCTCGATGCCCTCGGCGACGGGCCAGCGCGCGGGCTTGACCTCGTCATAGCCGAGCGCTCGGTAGAAGGCGACGGCGTTCAGGCTCGACCACAGGCGCAGCCGAGGGCGTGCCGCCTCCAGCGCCGAGCGTTCGATGATCTCCATCAACCGCCGGCCGATCCCGTGCCCGGCGGCTTCCGGGGCGACGAACACATAGCGCGGCCAGGCGCAGTCCGGATCCCGACTGTCCGCGGTCCAGCCGGCGACGCCGACGAGGCCGTCACGGCCCTCCGCCACGAAGAAGCTGCCGCTCGCAAGCAGCCTGTGCCGCATCTGCCGCCCCAACCTCGCCCAGGCCTCGCAGGCGGTCTGCCCGTAGGTCTCGATGCCGAACGTCATGATGGCGCGCGCCTGCAGGTCGGCGATGGCGTCGAGATCGCCGGTCCGGGCATCCCGGATCGTCACCGTCTCCATGATGCCCTGATTCGAGCCCGCGCCGGCCCCTTGGCTTTCGCGGCATCATGCCCGAAACTGGCGTCATCGCTGCCGATCAAGGCAGCAGGCAAACGGTCAGGGAGCCGCGCATGCCCTTCTACGAGCTTCGCCAGTATGAAATCCGCCCGGGCAAGATGGAGGCCTGGATCGAGCTGATGGAAACCGAGATCATGCCGTTTCAGATCTCCAAGGGCATGCTGATCGCGGGCAGCTTTCGGGGCGAGGACGACGACAGCGTCTATATCTGGATCAGGCGCTTCGAGAGTGAGGCCGAGCGCGAGCGCCTCTATGCCGCCGTCTATGAGAGCGATCATTGGAAGAACGCCCTGGCGGACAGAATCGGCAAGCTGATCAATCGTGAGACCATCAGCGTGAAGCGCATCGTGCCGACCCGGCTTTCCGTCCTGAAGTAAGGTCGTCTGGGGCGGATCGACGAGGGGCTGTCCGCCGTCAGGCGAACACATGCTCGCCGAGCCTGCTCTTCTCGATCCGCTCCCAGTCATAGGTGACGCCGAGGCCGGGCCCGGTCGGCACGGGAAAGCAGCCGTCCTCGCCGATGTCCTCGAGCAGATCCGAATAGCCGCAGGCATAGACCGGCGGCATGGCGTTCGGCATGGACGGTCCGACCAGCGCCTGCTCGTACATGTGGGTGTTCCGGATCGCGGCGATGCAATGGCGGTGCGCCGGGCCCGAGGCGTGCAGCTGCACATCCAGCCCCATGGCCTCGCAGAGATGGGCGATCTTCATCGCGCCGGTGATGCCCATGTCGTATTCCGGGTCGGCATGGACCATGTCGCAGCCGCCGGCGACGACGAAGCTGCCCTTCTGCTCCAGGCCGCGCACATGCTCGGTGATCAGGAGCGGCGTCTTCAGTTTTTCGCGAAGCCTGGCGTGGGCGAAGGCCGAAACGCTGGCATCGCGATAGGGGTCTTCGTACCAGAAGAACCCGGCATCGTCGCAGGCCCGGCCGACCTCGAGCGCATCCATGAAGGTTCTGAGCTGACAGGCCGGATCCAGCATCAGCCGAAACCGAGCGCCGGTTCGTTTCCTCACCGCCTGGATGTTCTCGATTTCCCTGGCGACGTCGCCGTTCAGCCAGCCGTGGATCTTGAAGCCGACATAGCCAAGCTCGTCCTTGCAATAGGCTGCGAAGTCGGCGAACGCCTCCGGGCTGTCGAGGCCGCCACCGCTTTCCTGGCCGTGATAGCTGCTGGCATAGGTCGGCAGGCGCCAGCGATACCCGCCCAGAAGCTTCGCGATCGGCGTCCCATATTTCTTGCCGGCGAGGTCCCATAGCGCGATGTCGATCGGGCCGTGGCCCATATGATCGTAGGCGCGAAGCTCGCGCTTCAGGTCGTCGTAGATGATTTCTCGTTGTTCCGGATCGCGCCCGATCAGATGCGGGGCGAGCATCAGGCTCTGGCCGAGCGACGCCTGGGTGCCGACCCAGTGGGTGACATAGGCGCCCTCCAGCCCGTCATCGGTGCGGATCCTGATGGCATAGCGGGCGATGGTCGCCTTGCCGCCCTTCACATATTGCACATTGCCAACCCCGGCCGCCCCATGGCTCGGAACGCCGAGATCGTCGACCTCGTAGCTGAAGGGGATGATGTCGACGCGATCGATCCTGGTCATGATGCCTCCCGTTTTTCCCAGTTCAGAGCATAGGCCCGCCGCCCGAGGGGACGCTATCGGCATGTGCGTTCAAAGTGATCCTTCCGCATTGAAAATAACTTAAAGTTGAATTATCAACGATATTGAACTGATTTTTAGTTTTGTGTTTGGAGATGAACCGATGGCGCACAGCGGGGTGGCGAAGACGGTTTTGACGGGCTGCGTGGTGACCCTTACGGTCACGCTCGGCGCCTGCCAGCCGCGGCAATATCGGATGGTTGCCTATCAGCCGATCGATCGCGGCTTTGATTATGACGAGACATGTGATGATCGATATGCATTTCGACCACCACCCCATCGCTCGGCAGCTGCCAGGCGCACCTATCGCAGAAGTGCTCGCCGCTATGGTTTGTTACCTTTTAGAGCCAACGCGAATCTCAATATTAACGTTGACGCGGATTGTGCGTGCGACCTGATCGGAGAGATGAGGGCATATGCTCCAAGATATCCCGGACCGCGTTACAGCCATTGGTAGCACATCTCACCCCGGCACCGGCGCATCTTCTCTGAGCAGCCCCTCCGCCTTCAGCTCCGCCCAGCAATCCGCCGGGATTTCTTTCCGAAAGTACGAGAGATTCTGCTCGACCTCCTCGGCCCTGACCGCGCCCGGGATGATCGCGGCGACGCTCGGATGGCCGAGCGGGAACTGCAGCGCTGCCGCCTGGAGCGGCACGTCGTAACGCCTGCAGACGTCCTGGATGCCGCGCACTTTCGCCAGGACCTCCGCCGACGCCGGCGAATAGTTGTATTTCGCGCCTTCGACCGGGCCGGTCGCGAGAATGCCGGAGGCGTAGGGCGAGCCGATGATGATGCCGACGTTCTTGGCCGCGCAGCGCGGGAAGGCGTCGTCCAGCGGCGCCTGGTCGACCAGGGTGTAGGGCATGGCCACCAGAAAGAAATCGAGGTCGAAGCGGTCGAGAAAGCGGGTGATCATCGGGCCTTCGTTGATGCCGGCGCCGAAGCCCTTGATGTCGCCCGACGCTTTCAGCTCCTCGAGCGCCCTGATGCCGCCCCCCTGATCGAGCTGCTCGAAGCAGCGCTCGATGCCGGCGTCGTCGCCGTGATACTGGATGTCGATGTCGTGGATCACCAGGAGATCGACCCGCGGCAGGCCGAGGCGCTGCAGGCTGTCCTCATAGGAGCGCATGACGGCGTCGTAGCCGTAGTCGAAGCGCAGGATGAAGGGGAGGCCGCCGGCCCAGGGGCCGATCGGCTGCTCGTCCGGCGTCTTCGGCCGGCGATAGACCCGGCCGACCTTGGTCGAAACCGCGAACGTGTCATCCCGCCGGCGCAGAAAATGGCCGAGCCGATGCTCGGCCAGGGTGTTGCCATACCAGGGCGCCGTATCGAAATAGCGGACTCCGCCGTCGAAGGCGGCGGCGAACGTCGCCTCGACCCGCGCTTCCGGCAGGCGCTCCCAGAGATCGCCCATCGGCGCGCTGCCCATGCCGTAGCAGGTGACCTCGAGGCCCGTCCGGCCAAGCGTTCTGGTGCTCGATGGCTCCACGACGTCTCTCCCCTGATCTATCAGCCGGCAGCTCGCGTCTCGTGCGTGCCGATCTCCTGATGCTATAGATCAGGCGAAAGCCGAACGTCAGCCCCTTTGTTCGAAGCCTCCCGCGTATCGACGCCCCCAACCGCCACCGACGGTTCGTTACCCGGTCTCCGTCAAGTGAACGCCCTGGCGCGTCGCCAGCTAGGCCGCGCCGGCGATGTAGTCCTGGAGGAGGCTTGCTTCGGACTCGAGCTGTTCGAGGCGGTGCTTCACGATGTCGCCGATGCTGACCAGACCCACGATGGTCGCGCCCTCCATCACCGGCAGATGGCGGAAGCGGCCGGTGGTCATCTTGCGCATCAGCTTGTCGACGCCGTCATCGGGCGAGCAGGTGACCACCTCGCGGGTCATGATCTGATCGGCGCTCATGTCCAGGAGCGCCGCGCCATGCTCGGCAAGCCGGCGCGCGATGTCGCGTTCGGAGACGATGCCGGCCAGGCGCTGATCCGCGTCCAGCACGACCACGGCACCCACCCGCTCCTTGCTCAGCAAGGCTGCGACCTCGGCAATTCTGGCCTTGGGCCCTATCGACACAATGTCTCTGCCCTTGCCGTCCAATATCTGTCGAACGAACATCAATCGTCCCCTTTCGTTCGCGCTCGGCGTTCCGAGTCCCCCATCTTATAGACCAAGAAGTGTCACAATTAGAGGATGATGTCTAGTCTTTAGAATCAACCTTGTGTTTCTTTTGAAGGAGCTTGGGCATCGAAAAATTGTGCATTGCAACCTGAAATGCAATCGGTCGCTATTTATGTGCATATTGGATGAGTTCGCGCCGAAACGCCGATCGACCGCCTGCCGGCGTCGATCGGCCTTTCCCCGGACCCGGGCCGGCGCCGCTTCACAACAGCAATTCGACGATCGGCGGCCAGATCAGAAGCACGGCGAGCGCCAGGAGCTGGATCATGATGAACGGCATGAAGCCCCTGAAGATGTCGGTCAGCGAGATGTGCGGCGGGGCGACGGACTTCAGGTAGAACGCCGCGGGGCCAAAGGGCGGACTGAGGAAACTCACCTGCATGTTCATGCAGAACAGCACGCCGAACCAGACCGCGACGAAGCGCGGCTCGAGCTGGCCGATGAAGCCGATCTCCTCGACCGGCAGGCGCTGCACGATCGGCAGAAACACCGGGATGATCAGGAGCACGATGCCGACCCAGTCCATGAAGGCGCCCATGAACAGCAGGATGAGCATCATGGTGAGCAGCACCAGCATGGTCGGCAGCTCCGAGCCGACGATCAGCTCGGCGATGAAGCGCGGGCCGCCCGCCAGTGTATAGGCGCCAGCGAGGGCTGCGGCGCCGATGGTCACCCAGATGATGGTGCCGGTGGAGCGAAGGGTGCGCATCAGGCTGTCCCAGAGCAGATCCACCGAGGCCTCGCCGCGAAACGCCGCGATCACGAACACCGCGAGTGCTCCCATGCCGGCCGCTTCGGTGATGCCGGTGATGCCGCCATAGATCGAGCCCAGCACCACGCCGATCACCGTAAACGGCGGCACCAGGCCCTTGCCGTGCTCCCAGGCGAGGCTGGTGCGCTCCCTGCCGAAGACGAGGAAGAGCAGGGCGATGCCTGCGACGATGGCCCCGGCAAGCCAAGGCAGGTGGTAAGGCATGCCCAGCGTCAGTGGCTGGGCATCGGGAACGCTCATGTCGTTCTGGCCGGTGAGCGTCAGAAAAAGAGCGCGCACCAGGAGAAGGGCGACGAAGCCGATCGCCAGGATGATCAGAAAGGCTGTGAACAGCACCACCTTCTGGCCGCCGGAGGGGTCGTCGTCGCGCGGTGCGGGGAGCGGCGCGTGGTCCGGGTTCAGATGGGTGCGAATGATGATGTAGATGATGATGAAGCTCGCCAGCATGAAGCCGGGGATGAAGGCCGCGGTGAACAGCGCCTTGATCGAGGTTTCGGTGATCAGGCCGAAGATGATCAGCACGATCGACGGCGGGATCATGGTGCCGAGCGAGCCGGAGGCGCAGATGGTGCCGATCGCCAGGTTCTGATTGTAGCCGAGGCGCAGCATCTGGGGCAGCGCGATCAGGCCGAGCAGCACGACCTCGCCGCCGATGATGCCGGACATCGCCGCCATGATCACCGCCATCAGCGAGGTGACGATGGCGACCCCGCCGCGCACCCGGGAGAGCCAGAAATCGAGCGCGTCGTACATCTGCTTGGCGACGCCGGAGCGCTCCAGCAGGGCCGCCATGAAGATGAACAGCGGCACCGAGATCAGGACGTATTCGGTCAGCAGATCGAAGATCTTCTGGGTCAGGATATAGAGCGGTCCCGTGCCGGGATTGCCGGTCAGGAGGCCCTCGCCGAAGCTGAACGGGTCGAGCAGAAGGTTCGGCTCGAACTTCATGACCATGACCACGACCGCCAGCACGGCGGAGGCGAAGCCGAGCGGCATGCCGATGGCCAGAAGAAGGACCAGTCCCAGGACCAGGACGATCGAGATGGTGCCGACGTCCATTAGTCCGTCCCCAGGCTGCGTTTGATGGCTTTGAGCTCGTCTTCGTCGATGTCGTCAGCGGCCGTGTGCTTGGTCGGCTCGAGATTCCAGTCCGAGATGACGTTGACGACCGCCTGCAGGGCGATCAGCGTGACGATGATCAGAATCGCCGGCTGCACGGTCGCCGGGATCGGCGGGTCGAAGGCGGTGCCGAACATTTCCCATTTGTAGAACTTGTTGATGAAAACCTGCTGGAAGCTGCCATAGACCAGGAAGAAGGCGAACAGCACGAGCAGGCCCGCCGAGAGGATGTCGAAGGCCCGCTGCACCCAGCGCGGCATCACGTCATACAGCAAAAAGATCCGGATATGGCAGCGCTGCTGCATGGCATAGAAGCCGGCGCAGAGAAACACGAAGCCGGCGATCCAGAGGGTCAGCTCGTTGGCCCAGAGCGTCGGGCGCCTGATCACGTAACGGAGAAACACCTCATAGAGCATCACCAGGGTCATGGAGATGATCAGGATCATGGTGACCCGGCCGATGAACAGGGCGACCCGATCGACCGGGCGCCAGTCCTGAAATTCCATCTCGGCGACGCGCACGCCGCGCAGGCCGATGATCAGCAGCACCGGGATCGCGATCAGCGACGCCCAGTCGATCGCATCGGCGTAGCCGCCGAACAGGCCGGGCAGGCCCGGGGTCACGTCCTTGCGCAGATGGAGCGCGCTGATCTGGTCGACCAGGCTCGGATTGTCGGGCGGGATGAAGTCGAGGATGAAGGCCGGCATGTGCCAGATCGTCCAGCCCATGCAGACGAAGAAAGCGGCGGGAATCGCCCACTCCCAGAGTGTGCCGGTTTTTGGATTGGCGGTTTCTTCGGTCACGCCGCTTTCTCCCCGCTGCAGCGTCGAGCGATGCCCGGCTCACCGCCATGGGCGAGCCGGATCCTCGATCGGCCGATCTTCGAAGGGGCGGGCGAGGCTCGAACGGCCCCGCCCGCCCTCCCGGTGCAAACGTCCGGGGTGCAGGCCCCGCCTGCCTACTTCATCAGGCCGAGATCGGTGAGGAAGCCGATGTGGCTCTCCAGGAGCGCCTTGGCTTCCGGCGTGGTCGCGAACTCGGTCCAGCCCGCCTTCACGGCTTCGCGGTAGGTGGCGAGATCCTCCGGGCTCCACTCATAGAGGGTGACGCCCTTGGCCTGCAGGTCCTTCGCGGTCTGGGCGTTCTTGACCTCGTTGATGGTGGCATTGTGCAGAGCGAGGCTGTCCATGGCCACGGTCATGATGCGCTTGTGATGCTCGGGCATGGCATCCCAGACGTCCTTCCTGCAGGCGAGATGGTCGGCCGGCATGGAATGGAAGCCAGGATAGGTGGTGTGCTTGGCGAGGTCGTACAGGCCGAGGCCGACATTGTTGGTCAGATTGGCGGCATCGGCGCCGTCGATGATGCCGGTCTCGAGCGCGGTGAACACCTCGTTGAAGTCCATGACGATCGGCGAGGCGCCGAGGTTCTTGAAGATCATGGTCTCCATGCCCGGCGGCGAGCGGAACTTCCAGTCCTTGAAGTCTTCCGGGTTGCGGATGGGGGCGGTCGACACCAGTGATTCAGGGCCCGGAATCCACCAGCCGACGAACTCCATGTTGTGCGCATTGTAGAGCTCGTTCAGCTTCTCGCGGCCGCCGCCATGCAGCAGCCAGGCCATTTGCTGATAAGGGTTGGTGTAGCCGCCCATCAGGTCGCCGGCGAACTGGAAGGCAGGGTTCTTGCCGGTCTGATAGGCGCCGCCGGTCATGTCGCAGTCGAGGATGCCGGTCGCGGCGGCATCGAAGGTCTCGGCCGACTTCACCACGGCCGAGGCGTAGAACATCTCGACCTCGATCTCGCCATTGGACATGGTGGTGATGTCGTCGATGTATTTTTCCGCCAGCTGGCCCGACAGGGTCTCCTGCGAGAAGTGAGTCTGGATGCGCAGCTTGGTGCTCTGCGCGCTGGCAGCACCGGCCGTCAGAGCAAGGGCACTGATCGCAGCTGCCGCCATCGTCAACGGTCTCATGGTCAAACCTCCCAGTTTGATGAACGTCCAGCCGGTCTTCGCGCCGCGGCCGTGGACAAGGTGCGTCGAGCCTAGCAACCGCGTCCCGGACCCACAATTGCTTTCTGGAAATTCCTAAATTCGGCCGATTCCGCCGATTTTCCAGCTATGCCGGGCGGTGTCGCCAAAACAGGCGGGCCTCGACCGGCAGCCGCGCAAAAGCAAAAAGGCCGCCCCGAAGGACGACCTTTTCCAAATGCTTGGGCGCAAACCCGGGTCGGCGTCACCGACCCAGGTCAGTGCTCCCGTCATACGGGGGGAATGCGCAGCATCTGGCCCGGGTAGATCTTGTCGGGGTCCGACAGCATCGGTTTGTTGGCCTCGAAGATCACCGGATATTTGTTGCCGTCGCCATAGTGCGACTTGGCGATCGCCCAGAGCGTGTCGCCCTTCTTCACCGTGTACATGGCGGCCTCGGGCTCGGGGGCGGCGGCCTTGATGCTCTCGTCCACCTGGGCGACGCCCTTCACATTGCCCATGGCGACGATCAGCTTCTCCTTGGTCGCCTGGTCCGGAACGTCGCCTTCGACCTTCACCTTGTCGCCGTCCACCTCGATCTTGAGGTCCTTGGCATCGAGACCGTGCTTTTCCACCTCTTTCTTGAGATCCTCGGCCGCCGGCGCCGCCTCGGCGCTGCCGATGCCGACCATCGCCCCCACATCCTTGACGAAATCGAAAATACCCACCTTTGAGGCCCTCCACAGGAATAGCGCTGAAACCAGCCCTCTCCTTGCAGAGCGGGGCCGGCTTGGCAAGCCCCGGCGGGATGCCTGCGCCTTTTCACGCAGGCGGCGGCATTTACCGGAGGGAGCGCCGGAAGGCGCCGAAGGCGCACCCCGAGGCACGCGGCAAATGTTCCATCGACGTGCGACTTGCTTTTTGCACGCCGCTGAACTAATTCGATCAATCAACGAAGCCTTTTATCAGGAGGCTCGCGCGTGCAGAGCGTCGACAGTCGTGACAAACTCACGGTGCTTGTCTTGCTGGCCGCCTCGACCATGTTCGGGGTGCTGGCCAACGACTTGGCATCGGCGGCCGAGGCCGCGCCATCCGGGCCCGCTTCCGGCCGCCTTCTGTTCGCCGCAGCCCTCGCCGGCAGCCTGATCGCCGTCCTGATGCTGCTCTCGCCCGGCAAGACCCATCGCTCGCTGCGCGCCACGGTGCGGGATTTCTGGCCCCAGCTTCTCGGGCTGGTAGGCCTGATGGTCGGTTATGCCTTTCTCCTGCCGCCTCTCGGTTTCTTCCTCGCCACGTCGCTTTTTCTGATGTTCGGCTCCATGCTTCTGGGCGAGCGCCGTCTCGGGGCGCTCTGCCTGTTCTCGGTGCCGGTGGCCCTGGCGCTCGCCCTCATCCTCGAGGGCGTGTTCGGGCTTGCCCTGGAGGACCCTCTGATGCATGCGTTGGGATTGACTGTCTGATCCGGCGGAAGACCACGGACGCCCGACAGTTCCGACCCATCGTTCCGCTCTGACCTGGAGACCTCCATGATCTTCGATCATCGCACCTATACCTGCAGACCCGGCACCATTGCGCTGCACCTTGCTCTCTACGAAAAGTACGGCAAGGCACCCCAGGAGAAGCATCTCGGCAAGCCGGTGCTCTACGGCGTCACCGAGACCGGAACGATCAACACCTATATCCACGTCTGGGCCTATGAGGACATTACCGACCGCGCCAAGCGCCGTGCCGGCATGCATGGCGATCCCGACTGGCAGGCCTACCTGAAGAAGAGCGCCGAGGCCGGCTATCTGGTCACCCAGCAGAATCAGATCCTGACCGCCGCTCCCTTCTTCGACTTCAAGCGCTAAGAGGCGCAGGCGGACCTTCAGGCGAACTGCCGCTGCGCGGGCTTCCGGGTGCGACGCCCGCGCAGGCTGGGGGGATCGTTCCGGCGATCACGCGTTGACGACCGGCAGATCCGGCAGGCACCCCGCCGATCCACAGAATAACGCGCTGGCCGCCGCAGCCGACGGGCAGTGTCCGCCTGATCCGGGACGGTGCCTCTCCTGGTTCGATCAGGCCTGGCTTCAAGCATGCAAAATAAAAAAATCTTATTGTGATGCGCATCACAAAATTTCTTTTATAAATCGGGATATTATCAAGCTTGTGACAATTCCATCCAAGCATTGTGTAATTTACCCCACTGGTCGACTTATTTGGCCCAACATATTCTTTTGTTTGTGGGCTCGTTTGTGTGAGGAGACCTTTTGTGAACTCATCTCTCGCCTCACCAGTTGCTGCCGCCGGCCACACGCCAGATCCGTTGCAGACGCCCCCTCGACGGCAGGCCGCCCAGCTGAATGGCTGGTTCAGCGTCTATGGCGCGGACGATCCCTTGGCGCATCGTCACCTGCTGATCATGCGCTTTGCGGTCGTCAACCTGGTCGGTCTGGCCATGCTGGCCGCTGTCTGGATGCAGGGCTGGCTCGATATCGTGCTCAAGGGCGATGCTACCAGGCTGGTTCTGGTGATCGCCGCGGTCTTCCTGGCAGGGCTGTTTCTTTGTGCCATGAAAGTGCTGCAGGTGGGCACCGAGCTGGACCGCATTCGAGCACCTGCTGCCGATCCGAAGGCGCGGGTGACGCGCTATCTCGCCTCGATCGCCGGCAAGGACGGTCCGAGCCGGGCGCTTGCGGCCTCGTCGCTCAAGCTCAAGCTCGCCTCGCGCATCGCGGTCGTGCGCCACATCGCCGGCAGCCTGGTGTTTCTCGGGCTGATCGGCACCGTGATCGGCTTCATGATCGCCCTGTCCGGCGTCGATCCGGAGCTGGCCGCCGATATCAGCGCCGTCGGCCCCATGGTGTCGACCCTGATCAGCGGCATGTCGGTGGCGCTCAGCACCACGCTGGTGGGTGCGGTGCTCAACATCTGGCTGATGGTCAACTACCGCCTGCTGGAGAGCGGCACCACGCGGCTCCTGACCTCCATCGTCGAGCTGGGAGAATGCCATGCTGGGCCTTGATCCCTTTGACGAGGACGAGGGCGGCACGGTCTTTCGTGACGTCATCATGCTGGCGCTTGCCGGTTTCGTCGCCACGGTGGTGCTGCTCCTGCCGCATCTCAATCCGGTGGGCGAGGCGTCGGACGAGGACACCTCACCGCCGGGCAATGTGATCGTCGAGCTCACCTGGCCGGAGGAGGTCGATGCCGATATCGATCTCTGGGTGGAAGCGCCGGGCGATCGTCCCGTCGGCTACTCCAACAAGGGCGGCACGATCTTCAATCTTCTGCGCGACGACCTCGGCAAGCGTTCCGATGTCACCGGCATGAACTACGAGGTCTCCTATTCGCGCGGCATTCCGGACGGGGAGTATACCGTCAACGTTCATCTCTACCGCAACAAGACCCGAGTCTCGCCGATCCCCGTGACGGTGGTGACATCGGTCAAGAAAACGCCATCCTCGACCACGCGCCAGCTTCTCGCCAGCAAGATCGAGCTGGTGCGCGAAGGTCAGGAGATCACCGTCTACCGGTTCAAGCTGGAAGGGGAGGGTAACCTCGTGCCGGGGAGCGTGCACAGCCTGCAGCGCAAACTCCGTGCCTGGCGGACATGAGCCCCGAGAGGACCTGAGACATGACGGAACTTTCCTATCTCTTCATGACCACGGCAGCGCTCGCCGGGCTGTTGTCGATGATCAGCGTGTGGTCGCGCCACCGCTCATGGATCCGGGCGGGCGCGCTCGGCGTCGCCGTGCTGTTCCTGCCGCTCGCCTATGTCAGCTATGCGACGCTCCTGTCCAAGCCGAAGCCGGTGTCGCTCGAATGGTGGCTGGGCGAGGCGGACGAGGCCACGGTGCTGTCGAGCTCCATTCAGGAGGAGGTCGGCATCTTCCTCTGGCTGCAGCTCGCCGAGGTGAGCGAGCCGCGCGCCTATGTCCTGCCCTGGAACCGGGATCTCGCCGAGCAGCTGCAGACCGCGGCGCGCGAGGCGGAGGAGCAGAACGGGCAATTGCAGATGCGCCTGCCGTTCGAGCCGTCGCTCGACGACCTCGAGCCCAAGTTCTACGCCATGCCGCAGCCGGCCCTGCCGCCCAAGGACCTCGATCGCCCGCCGCCGACCATGTACCAGCAGGCGCGGCAGAGCGAGGTGGATGCCTGATCGCGGCCGCTGCCGGACGACGGTCGTTCGAACCAGGAAAGGTGCCGCGCGTCAGCCGTGCCGACGGTGTCGGCTCAGCCTTCCTGAAAAGCCTCCGACGGCACGCGGAAGATGCGGTCGGTCAGGTAGGAGAGGATGGTGCGCTCGCGCACCAGGAAGTCGACCTCGACCGCCATGCCGGGCAGCACATTGTGCCAGGTCTCGCCATCGGTGAGCTCGGCCGTGTCGGTCTCGACCATGATGCCGTAGCGCAGCGTGCCGTCCTCGCGGTCCGCCGACGAGTCCGCGGCGATCTGCTGCACCGCGCCGTCGAGCGCGCCGTAGCGCAGGAAATCGAACGCCTGAACCTTGACCTTGGCCGCCTGCCCGACCTTCAGCTGGCCGATGTCGCGATTGTCCACCCTGGCCCTGACCACGAGGCCGGTTCCGGTCGGCACCAGCTTCATCAGCGGCTCGTTGGAGCCGACCGACTGTCCGGCGCCGGCGACCACCAGTTCCTGCACGACGCCGTCCACCGGTGCTCGCAGGAGCAGATTGTCCAGCATGGTGCGCTGGCGTTTGATCGCCTCGGCCAGGCGGTCGCGTTCGGCCTCGGCCTCGGCCAGCTCCGCCAGCACGACCGAGCGCCATTCCAGCTCGAAGCTGTCGCGCGCGCTCCTGGCTTCGGCGCGCGCCGACTCGGCCGATGCCAGCCGCGCACCGGTCTTCCTGATATCACCGGAGAGGTCGCCGAGCTGGCGCTCGGCGGCGATCAGGTGGTTGCGCGGATAGAGGCCCTGCATCGCCAGCTGCCTGACGGCGCTCACCTGGTGGCCCAGCATGTTTTCGCTGTTTTCCAGCCGGGCGCGCTCGGCGATCAGCGATTCGACCTGATGCCCTTCACGCTCGATCGCCTGGGTAAGGGTTTCCCAACGGCTGTCCCGGCTCTGCCGTCGCGTGCGCAGCAGGTCCGTCTGCTGCAGGATCAGATCCGGCCGGCTTTCCGCGAGGCTCTCGGTGAAGATCAGCGTCTCGTCCATCGCCTCGGCGCGCAGCCGGTCGGCCTCCGCCGCCTTCACCTGCCAGCGGCTGAGCAGATCGTCCAGTTCCGCCTGGCCGATCTCGGCATCGAACGCCAAGAGCGGCTGGCCTTCGAGCACGTGCTCCCCTTCCTTGACCAGAATTTCCGCCACCCGCCCGCCATGGGGATGGTTGACGATCTTGACCCGGCCGGCCGGTTCCACCCGGCCCTGGGCGCGCACCACCTGCTCCACCTCGGTCAGCCCCGCCCAGAGGAGGGCGCTCACCACCATCGCCGCGATCGCCATGATCAGATAGCCGGCCGCGGGCGAATGCCGGGCCGCGACGATTCCCTCGGTATCCGGCAGGAATTCGGCAAAGCGCTCGTCCTGCGCGCCCGGTTCCGTCCGGCGGAAGACGGGCAGCGAGCGGAGCTTTTCGAAGGCACTGTCCGCCCGGGCGCGGACGTCCTGCATCGCGATCGGCAAGGTTGGCATGGCGTTCATATCGGGTTGAGCTGCGGCCGGAGGGCGGCCGGTGCCGGTTGCTGGGACTTCTGGGGATTCGGGGAACGTCGGGCGTCGGGCCTCGGCGCCGTGCCGGCGGCGGCCGCCTTCACCGGGCGGCCATCGACCATCAGCCTGCCGTCGACCAGGGAAATGGCCCGGTCGGCGAATTCCAGCGCCGCCAGGCGGTGGGTGACGATGATGATGGTGCGGCCGCGCGACGCGCGTTTGAGATTGGCCATCAGCGCGTTCTCGGTCGCCGCGTCGAGTGCGCTGGTCGCCTCGTCGAGCACCAGAACCTTGGGATTGCGCACGAGGGCGCGCGCGATGGTGATCAGCTGGCGCTGGCCCGCCGAAAGACCGGCACCGCGCTCGCCGAGGACCGTGTCGTAGCCCTGGGGCAGCCGCTGGATGAAGTCATGGGCGCCCACGAACTTGGCTGCGGCCATCACCCGGTCGATGCTCTGGTCGGCGGCGCCGATGGCGATGTTCTCGGCGATGCTGCCGGTGAACAGCTGGATGTCCTGCGGCACCACGCCGACCTGCTGGCGCAGGGTGGTCGGCGACCACAGCCGGATGTCGAGATCGTCGATCAGGATCCGCCCTTCTTCCGGCCGGTCCAGGCCGAGCAGCAGCTTGGTCAGCGTGCTCTTGCCCGATCCCGGCGGCCCGACGATGCCGACGATCTGGCCGGGCGCGATGTCGAGGTCGATCGTCTGCAGGGCCGGCTTGACGTCGGGAGCGTAGCGGTAGGTGACGTTCTCGAAGCGGATTCGCCCCTGTACATGCAACGCCGGCATCGGCAGATCCATGAGCTCGGTCGGCCGCGCCATGAGCTCGTCCAGGCGGGCAAAGGCGATGCGCACCGCCTGCAGCTGCTGCCAGGCGCCGAGAATCTGGCGCATCGGCTGCAGCGTGCGCGCGGCGAGGATGGTCGAGGCGATCAGGGCGCCGATCGACATGTCGCCGGCGATGATGGCGCGCGCGCCGACATAGACCAGGAGGAGGGCGACGAGCTGCTGCAGGATCTGGCCGGAGCTGGCGATCAGCCCGCCGAGATGGCTGGCGCGAAAACTGGTTTCGGCGGCATGGGCCAGACGCTGCTTGAAGCGCTGCTCCATTTCCGGCTCGAGGCCGAGCGCCTTCACCGTGATCACCTGAGCCACGGTCTCGGAGAGGCTGGACGCCTTCGCCGCGGCCGCCTTGAAGCCCGCTTCGGTCAGCGCCTGATGCTTGCCCCTGGCGACGTAGGACAGCAGCAGGAAGAACGGGATCGCGCCCGCCGTGATCAGGCCGAGACGCAGATCCAGGAAGAACAGCACCACCAGAAAGACGCCGACGAAGGCCAGATCGACCAGCAGCAGCGGCATCTGGCTGGTGAAGAACAGGCGCAGATGATCGAGCTGACGCAGGCGCTCCATGATCTGGCCGGTCGGGATCTGCTCGAAGGTCTTGAGCGGCTGGTGCACGAGATGGTGCGCGACCTCGCTGCCGAGCGCCGCATCGAGGCGCCCGCCCGCATGGCTGGTGATGTAGCTGCGCAGGATGCGGAGCAGCCAGTCGAAGGCGAACAGGGTCAGCATGCCGATCGCCAGGACGTCGAGGGTGCGGAGCGCGCCGTGATTGATCACCTTGTTGTAGACGGTCATCAGGAAGATCGGTGTGGCCAGAGCGAGCAGGTTGATGATCACCGAGGCGAGGCCGAGCTCCCAGAGGATCGGTTTCAGCCGCTGCAGGATCGGCGTGCGCCAGTTGCCGGGCGAGGGGGCCTCGGTCTCCGGCTTGGCGAGCATGATCTCGGTGGCTCGGCCCGCCATGTCGGCGATCGGCTCGAACACCGTTTCGCCGCCGCCCATGGACGCGAGCTCGAGCCGGTCCTCCAGCCTCGAGATCACCAGCCAGCCCTCGCCGGCGCTTCGGCCGATCAGCAGAAAGGGCGGCGGTACTTGGGCGAGATGGTCCCTTGACGCCTTGACCGAGCGCGTCTTGAAGCCGAGCCGCGCCGCGGCGAGGCGAATGGTCCCGGCCGTCGATCCGCTGAGCGTGGGCGGCGCCGCCGCGACGATCTGCGACGAGGAGAACGGACGCTTCAGGCGGCGGCAAAGCTCGACGAAGGCGAGGCAGAGATGGTCAGGAGCCTTCGTGGAGACCCGGGCACCGGGCTCCGAGGACGCCCGGGCGCCGGCCTGCTCGAAAGGAGAGTGTTGACGTAGCGAAAAGTCCATGGGGTTGACGCCATTTTCGTGTTGATTGGCCGAGGACGATCATCATTATGCATGATCTTCGCTGGCAAAATCAACCCCAAGTAGAATTAAGGCAAGAAAGGTAATTGTCGAGATAAAAGTCAAAAAATGTAAAAAATTAAGGCGGCATATCGATATTAATCGAGCATATAGACTAGGCACTTCAAATAGGCCGATTCCGACAGCATCGGATGGCTCGGATGATCGGCACTGGCGCCGGATTGCAGTAAAAGCCTCCCGCCCCGGCCGGCATCGCTCAAGCCCTTGCGCACCTCGTCGCGGAACAGATCGAGCGGCACGTTGTGCGAGCAGGAGGCGATCACCAGGCAGCCTTCCTCGCGCACCAGCGGGGCGGCGGCACGTGTGAGCTTGCGGTAGCCCCTCAGGCCCGATTTCAACTCACGCTTGCTTTTGACGAAGCTCGGCGGGTCTGCCACCACCAGGCCGAAGCGCTGCTTCTCGCTGGCCAGGCGGTCGAGGGCGGCAAACCCCTCCTCGCGCACGCAGGTCAGGTTCGCTGCGACGCCGTTCCTCTCCGCCGCCATCGCCGCCAGCGCGAGTGCTCCTTCCGAGCGATCGATGGCAAGAGCCTCTTTCGCACCTGATTTGAGCGCCGTGACGCCGAAACCGCCGCCATAGCTGAACAGATCGAGCACGCGCTCGTCACGCGCCAGCCGCGCGGCGAACGCCCGGTTGTCGCGCTGATCGAAATACCAGCCGGTCTTCTGGCCCTCGATCGGATCGGCGAAGAAGCTGAGGCCGTTTTCGAGAAGCTCGAGGGCACCATCGGCCTTGCCCCGGACCACCTCGACGCCGAGCTCCAGGCCCTCCCGCCGGCGCGCCGAGCTGTCGTTCTTCAGGATGATCAGATCAGGCTCGAGAACCCGATCGATCGCCTCCAGCAGAACCGGCGTCAGGCGATCCATGCCGGCACTGTTGGCCTGGATCACCAGCGCCTCGCCGAAGCGGTCGATCACCAGCCCCGGCAGACCGTCCGCTTCGGCGTGCACGAGCCGATAATAGGGATGAGCGTAAAGCCGATCGCGCAGACCCAAAGCGCGACGCAGACGGCGCTCGATGAAATCGGCGTCGATGGTCGCCTGCTGATTGCGGCTGAGCACGCGCGCCGCGATCAGCGAATGCGGGTTGAACTGCGCCACCGCCATCGCCTTGCCGGCGGCGTCGATCACCCGCACAGGCGTGCCGGGCTCGACCGCCTTGGCGGCGTCGTCCATCTTCAGCTCATTGGAATAGATCCATGGATGGCCGGCACGCAGTCGGCGATCCTGGCCGGCGAGAAGGGAGAGTTTCGGGTAAGCCATGGGTCATCCATCAGCAGCGTCAGATCGAGCTGACAAGCTAGCGATGATTGCGCGAACTTCAATTGGTCATCCTTCATGCAGTGTCGTAGTTTTTGCAGATTAGTGCATCAGGGTTAAGGAAGCCTTAACCACGACAGGATAAAAAAGATCGGAAAGGGCATGGTGATGAACAGGATGATCGCGCGGGCATGGATCGTGACGTCGGCATTGTTGCTGTTCGGCGTGAACGCCGTGCGCGGCCAGGACGCAGCGATCTTCAGCGATCGTGATCTGGTCCACCCCGTTTATGGCAAAAACGGCATGGTCGCGAGCCAGGACGCGGTGGCGACCCAGGTCGGCCTCGACGTCTTGAAGGATGGGGGCAATGCCGTCGATGCCGCGGTTTCCGTGGCCTTCGCGCTCGCGGTCACCCTGCCCAGAGCCGGCAATCTCGGCGGCGGCGGTTTCATGATCGTGCATGACGCCGAAAGCGGCGAGACCGTCGCCATCGACTATCGCGAGATGTCGGGGGCCGCCGCCTTTCGCGACATGTATCTCGACGATCAGGGCGAGGCCGATCCCGAGAAGTCACGCTATAGCGGGCTTGCGGTCGGCGTGCCCGGCACGGTCGCCGGCATGGCGCTGGCGCTCGAGCGCTACGGCACCCTCAGCCTCGCCGACGCTCTGGCGCCGGCGATCGAGCTTGCCGAAAACGGCATCGAGGTGACCGCCGATCTCGCCGATTCCCTGAAAGCTCTGACCGAGCGGCTGCAGAAGTGGCCCTCGTCGACGGCTGTCTTCTACAAGGAAGGCGGCGTGCCCTTCGAGCCCGGCGAGACCCTGGTGCAGAGCGACCTCGCAGCGTCCTTGAAGATGATCGGCGACGAGGGGCCTGCCGCCTTCTATCAGGGGCCGATCGCCGCAAAGATCGTCGCCGCGGTCGACGCTGCCGGCGGTCATCTCACGCTCGATGATTTCAAGAGCTACGAAGTCAAGCTACGCGAACCCGTGACCGGCAGCTATCGCGGCTACGACGTCCTGTCCATGCCGCCGCCGAGTTCCGGCGGGGTCCACATCGTCCAGATCCTGAACACGCTCGAAGGCGTGCCGATCGGCTATCTCGGCCATAACAGCGCCGACAGCATCCACATGATGGCCGAAGCGATGAAGGTCGCCTACGCCGACCGCAGCGAGTATCTCGGCGATCCCGACTTCGTCGACGTGCCGATCGAGGCGTTGACCTCGAAGGCTTATGCCGCGGACATCCTCGCCCGCATCAGCCGGGGGCGCGCCGCGACGGCGGCGGAGATCAGGCCGGGCGATCTCTCGGACTACGAAAGCAACGAGACCACCCATTTCTCGGTGGTCGACTCCGACGGCAATGCGGTCGCCAACACCTATACCATCAACTTCAGCTACGGCAGCGGCCTGGTCGCTGAGGGTACCGGCATCCTCCTGAACAACGAGCTCGACGATTTCTCGGCGAAGCCGGGCGTGCCCAACGCCTATGGCCTGATCGGCGGCGACGCCAATGCGGTCGAGCCGCGAAAGCGCCCGCTGTCCTCGATGAGCCCGACCCTGGTGCTGAAGGAGGGCAAACCCTTCCTGGTCACCGGCAGTCCGGGCGGATCACGCATCATCACCACGACCCTGCAGGTGATCATGAACGTGATCGATCACGGCATGAACATCGCGGAAGCGACCCAGGCGCCGCGCATCCACCACCAATGGTTGCCGGACGAGCTCAGGATCGAGGAAGGCATCAGTCCCGATACCATCGCGCTTCTGGAACAACGCGGCCACAACGTGGTGGTCAAGGACGCCATGGGCAGCACCCAGTCGATCATGGTGACCGACGGCGGCCTCTACGGCGCCTCCGACCCGCGGCGCGCGGGGGCGTTGACCTTGGGCTATTGAACGCGGATGCGGCGGCGTTTCTTCGACGAGCGGCAATCGCCTTGGAGTCATGTCATCCGGAGGTCAATCGGACGGACCTGACTTGATCATGGCCAGGACCTCCTTGAAAGCCGGGTTGTCCGCGCTCTTCAGCCACTCGAACATCACCATCTCGGCATTCACGATGTCGACGCCATGGTGGCGCATGCGACCGAGCGCAAGCTCACGCGACGAGGGGGCTCTGGAGGCGACGGCGTCGGCCACGACCTTGGGCTCGTAGCCGCCCTCCTTCAGACCGAGCACCGTCTGCAGCACGCAGACATGGGCTTCCATGCCGGCGACGACGACGGTCCGTCGGCCATGCGCAGCGAGTGCGTCACGGAGTACTGGTTCGGCCAATCCATTGAAATGACGCTTTTCGACGACCTCGCTGCCGGAAAGACGCTGCTTCAACGCGGGAACGGTCGGCCCGACGCCCTCCGGGCAATGTTCGGTTGCGAGGATCGGCACGGTCAGCTTGCGGGCGGCGTCGACAAGCTGCCGGCAGCGGGCGACGCAGGCCTCGGCGCGATCGACCGCAGGCGCCAGCCTGGTCTGCAGATCGATCAACAACAGGAGCGAATGACGGGCGTCGATCAACAACAAAAACACTCCTTGTCCATGTCAGAAACGGTCGCGTACATGGGTAAGATGGCGCCGAGGTCAGCAGGGGACAAAATAAAACGCGGAAGGAGATCGGTGTTTCCGCGTCTATCATTGACAAATCGCGTTAAATCTCTACATCGGAAAGCAACAGCTCGGATCATGAAGAGCTGTATCTCGATTCCGATATTCCGAACTGGATACGCATGAAGTTCAGCGAGCTCGCGCTGCGGAGCGACATTCTGAAAGCGGTCGAAGAGGCCGGCTATCAGGAACCCACGCCCATTCAAGAACAAGCCATCCCTGCGATTTTGACCGGCGGCGACGTCCTCGGCATCGCCCAGACCGGCACCGGCAAGACCGCGGCCTTCGTCCTGCCGATGATCGAACGTCTGGCCTCGGGGCAAAGCAAGGCGCGCATGCCGCGGTCGTTGATTCTAAGTCCGACCCGGGAACTCGCCACCCAGACGGCCGACTATTTCGAAACCTATGGCCGTCATCTGAAGCTGTCCATGGCGCTCCTGATCGGTGGCGTCGGCATGGATGAGCAATGGAAAAAGCTGGAGCGTGGCGTCGACGTCCTGATCGCCACGCCCGGACGGCTGCTCGACCAGTTCGAGCGCGGCAAGGTGCTGTTGGGCGGTGTCTCCATCCTGGTGATCGACGAGGCCGACCGCATGCTTGACATGGGCTTCATTCCCGACGTCGAACGCCTCATCACGCTGATCAGCAAACGCCGACAGACCTTGCTGTTCTCGGCCACCATGCCGCCCGAAATCCGGCGGCTTGCGGACAAATTCCTGGTCGAGCCGACGACCCTTCAGGCTTCGCCGCAGGCGACGACGGGTGAGCGCATCGCCGATCATCTGACGATCGTGCAGCCGCGCCAGAAGTTCAAGGTGCTCAAACGCCTGATCGAAACCCAGGATGTCGAAAAGGCGATCATTTTCTGCAATCGCAAGCGCGATGTCTCGATCCTCCGGCGGCAGCTGGAACGTGCCGGTCTGAGCGCACGTGATATCCATGGCGATCTCGATCAGAGCCAGCGCACCCAGTCGCTCGACGCCTTCAAGGAGGGCAATGTCAATTTCCTGGTCGCCACCGATGTCGCGGCGCGCGGCATCGACATCGCGATGCTGCCCTGTGTCATCAACTACGACGTGCCGACCCATGCCGAAGACTACGTCCACAGGATCGGCCGCACCGGGCGCGCGGGCCAGACAGGACGCGCCTACACGCTGGCGTTCGGCGAAGAGGGCAAGTTCGTCGATGCGATCGCCAGACTGACCGGCAAGACGATTCCGAAGCTGGACATCGCCACCAAGGCGGATGAGAAGCCGTCCGGCGCTGACCGGGGACGGCCGTCACCCGCCGAAACCGATGGCGCCGAGGACGTGCAGCGTCCGCCGCGGCGACGCCGTGCCGCGAAGAAGGATACCGAGAGCAGCGCCGCCTCGGCTGCCGAGCCGGCGGCAGAAGCGGAAGCGACGGTCCATGCTCTGTCCGCGGTTCCGGGCTCCGGCAGGCGGCCGCGGCCGGCCGCGTCGCGATCGAAGGTACAGAGGGGCCATCAGCGTGACACCGATCATCCGGTGATCGGCATGGGCGACCATGTGCCGCTGTTCATGCAGCGCCCCGTCCCCATTCAGCGAAAGGCCAATGAGGGCTGATGCAGACCCTGTTCGTGCTGGTCAAATGCGAGCTCGGCCGTGCCTATGATGTCGCCGACGCGGCCGTGCAGGAACTGGATGCCGTCTCCGAGGTGCATTCGATTTCCGGCCAGTATGATCTTCTGATGAAGATCTATCTCGAGGATGGCGACGACATCGGCCGCTTCGTCACCCATCACGTGCAGACGCTGGACGGGGTCAGGGACAGCTTCACCATGATCGCGCACAAAGCTTTCGGCTGATCGGCGGAGGCGTCCGTGACCGAGCGCCGGGTTCGCGTGATCGAGCGGAAGCTCGCTTATGACGGCTATTTCAAGATCATCCGCTACAGCCTCGCCCATGGCACGTTCGCCGGCGGTGAGACCCCGCCGCTCGCGCGCGAGATCTTCGAGCGCGGTCATGCCGTCGCGGTTCTCCCCTATGATCCGGAGCGGGACGAGGTCGTCCTGATCGAGCAGTTCCGACCGGGCGCGCTCGGCGTCGAGGCCGATCCCTGGCTGATCGAAATCGTCGCCGGCATCGTCGAGCCCGGCGAGGCCGTGGAGGAGGTCGCGCGGCGCGAGGCGAGGGAAGAGGCGGGGCTCGACCTGGCCGATCTCCAGCCCGTCGCGCGCTATTTCGTCAGCCCCGGCGGTTCGACCGAGACCGTGCAGCTGTTCATCGCCAGGATCGCCGCCGCCGGCGCTGGCGGTCTGTTCGGCCTCGCCGCCGAAGGGGAAGATATTAAGGTTCACGTGTTACCGTTCGAGCAGGCCGTGGCCTGGCTGGCGGAAGGCAGGATCAAGATGGCGACGACGATCATCGCGCTGCAGTGGCTCCAGCTGCATCGCGAGCGCCTGCGCCGCGCCTGGCTTGCCGGCCGCGAACGGGCTTGAAGCGCCGGGCGGCGTCCCGTAAGTCTTGAGCAGAACGTTTGAGAGGAGTTGACCCAGCCCATGGCCGCTCGCATCTACCAGCCGGCGAAAACCGCGACGTCATCCGGGCGGGCGAAGACCCGCCACTGGATCCTGGAAATGGAGCCCGAAGACCGAAAGGTCATCGATCCGCTCTGCGGCTGGTCCGGCTCCGGCGACACAGCGCAGCAGATCCAGCTGCGCTTCCCGACCAGAGAAGCGGCTCTCGCCTATGCCAGGAAAAACGGCATCGAAGCCCGTGTCTTCACACCGAAATCACGTCTCGTCGTCCCGAAGTCCTACGCCGACAACTTCACGCGCCCGGCTTGACCGGGTCCGCATAGTGTCGTTTCCGTTCCGTGCAGGGCCGAGCAGCATCATGATTGCCCGCACGGGACAAGCTGTGATACGCATCTCATGATGCGGCGCCCTTAGCTCAGCTGGATAGAGCACCGGCCTTTTAAGCGGAGGGTCTGGGCCGCGAAAGGGATGGGGGTATTGCAGGTTAGCCGTTACCGGTCCTCCAGTGAACCGTATTGGGACCCCGTAGCTCAGCTGGATAGAGCATCGGTCTTCTAAACCGAATGTCGCGTGTTCGAATCACGCCGGGGTCACCACGGATTCAGGAGCCTTGCACGGGCCACTGAACGCGAGGAAAGTCGGGGGAAACGGACGCTCTCGCAACCCGATGAAGTTCATATCTTTTCGCATGCGTCACGCTGACTGTGCGTAAAGACTCGCACCTTGATCCCCATTTTCCGTTCCGTAGCATTTCTGTGTCTGAGTGGTTTACATCGGCACGAACAGTCACGGCTGGCTTGGACTTCAGTGAAGAGTCCGAAACGAGGGAGAACCATCCATGAAAGCCGTTGCCGCAATCGTAGCCAGCATTTCTGTTTTCTTGTCAGCACTGTCTTTTGCGTAGGAAGCAGCACCCCCGAGGACGTTGTTCACCAACGTCAATGTGTTCGACGGTGTCCACGAAAAGCGGATCGAAAACGCCAATGTCCTGATCGAAGGAAATCTGATCAAGCCAGTCTCCAAAGGGCCTATCTCGGCCGAAGGCGCTGCCGTGATCGATGGCGGCGGGCGGACCATGATCCCGGCCTGATCGACGCACCATGCTGAATTTTTGGCCAGTCAACAGGGTCCTGGCCAGCGACAAGACTTTGGAACACCTATGCGGCGATCCATGCCAACACTGATGCGGCCATCCAGCAGTGGGTCAAAGCGGGCGCCAAGTCAGTCGAGCGTGGCTTTTTCGTCGAAGACGCGACCGCCAAACTGATGGCCGAGAAAGGCGTGTGGTGGAGCATGCAGGCCATGGAGGCCACCGGCGAAGATGCCTTGGTATTCGATAACCCCTCCAGCAACGCGAAGTTCAAGGATGCCGTCGCGGGAATCGACAAGGTGGTTGGCCTTGCGAAGAAGTATCACGTGAACATTGCTTGGGGCACTGACCTACAATTCGATCCGACCTTGCTGCCCAAGCAGGGAAAGTCCCTCTCCAAGTTGACCAAATGGTTCACGCCTTACGAGGCCCTCAAGATTGCGACCCATGACAACGCCTTGCTGCTCAAGATGAGCGGCCCGCGCGATCCTTACCAGGCCGGCGAACTGGGTGTGATCAAGGAGGGGGCCTATGCCGACTTGATCCTCGTCGACGGCAATCCGCTCGAAGATATCAACCTCGTCCCCGATCCGGACAAGAACTTCGACCTGATCATTAAGGACGGCAAGATCTACAAGAACACGCTGGAATAGCGGCGAAGGGTGCGGCTGCGGACGAATGTCTGCTTCGTCGTCGGGCCCGGAACGGTAGGTCTTGGGTTAGAATGGCGTGAAAGCGGACATTGAACCACGCTAGCGAATTCGTCCACGCTACCTAGAGCGCAGACTCATTAGGTCTGAGCCATAGTCTGACAGCGACGAGTCTGACGGCGGCGAGGAAGTTTTCGGCCTTCTTGTCATAGCGCGTCGCGGTGCCTCTGAACTCTTTGATCTTGTTGAAGAAGCGCTCGACCAGGTTGCGTTGCCGATAGATCCATTGGCTGAAGGCGAAGCTGTCCTTTCGATTGCTCTTTGGCGGGATGTTGGCCCAGGCCCCGCGGTCATCGGCAAAGCTGCGGATGGCCTCGGTGTCACAGGCTCGCGAACTGATTGCAACAGGTGGTGTGCGGCCCGTAACGCTCGGGCATGTCAGCCCAAGGCGAGCCCCTGCGAAACCGCCAGAAGGTTCCATTGAGCACCCGACGATCATCGACCCGCGGCACGCCACGAGACTTTCGCGGCAGCACCGTCCAGAAAATCTGGCATGCCCACGGCCTGGCGCCGCATCGCATCCGTCAGTTCAAGCTCTCCAACGCTGAACGCGGCGGCAGCCCTGCGTTCAGCCTTCGTCGACAAGCTGCAGGACGTCGTCGGCCTCCATGTCGATCCGCCGGCCGCCGGCCCATGCGGTCGTCTTGTCGATGGGCGAAAAGAGCCAGATCCAGGCGCTCGATCGACCTCAGCCAGGCCTGCCGATGAAGAAGGGGCGGTCGGGCGCGATGACCCACGACGACAAGCGCCATGGCACCACCACGCTGTTTGCCGCTCTCAATGGGCTCGACGGCACCGGGATCGGCCGCAACATGAAGCGCCATCGGCATCAGGAGTTCCTTCGCTTCCTGAACGGGATCGAGCGCGACGTCCCGGCCGGCAAGGTGATCCAGGTCATCCCCGACAATCACAGCCCCCACAAGCATGAAAAGGTCCGCCAGTGGCTCGCCCGCCATCCTCGCTGGACCTTCCCTTCCACGCCGACATCGAGCTCATGGCTGAATGCGGTCGAAAACTTCTTCGCCAGGCTCACCAAGCGTCGGCTCAGGCGGGGCGCGTTCCACTCGGTCGCCGATCTTCAAGCAGCGATCAATCGCTTCATCGACGAGCATGACAAAGAGCCCAAGCCGTTCGTCTGGACGGCCAAGCCGGATGAGATCATCGCCGCTGTCAACCGTGGGCGCCAAACGTTCCGAACGCAGCATTAGCCCCAGGCCGGGGCGGCCTTGCCGGTCAGCAGCAGCCTCGCGGTATTCTCGTCCGTGATCAGGCCGTTGGCCAGCCTGCCGGCCAGCGCCGCCCGCACCGCCGGCGCTCGAAAGACACCCGAGGCGACGATCACCACGGGTCGCTGCTGATCGGGTTCCGGGAAATAGGAGGTCAGCCGGGCGTGATATCGGGCGTCCACGACCTGCCCGTCGCTATCGATGGCAAAGCCGAGAAACTCGCCGACGGCGCCGGCCTGCATGGCCTCTCGCGCTTCATCCTCGTTGATGAAACCGTCCTCGAGCAGAGATCCGTCCCGCCCCCAATAGCCGATGCCCATGATCAGGAGATGGGCCTGGGCGACGAGCTCGCTGATCCGAGCATAGCCGGGCTGGGCCTGCAGAACCTCGCATTCCGCCACGGTCTCGGTCACCACGGGCATCGGCCGCGGATAGCAGTCGGCGTTCAGCCGGTCGGCGATCCAGGTGACGACGTCGTGGTTGCTGGCCCGGCCGTTACGCGTCAGGTTGCCCATCATCGACACGCAGCGGCAGTCCGGCCGGTCCAGCCTGCCCAGGTGGCGGGACACCTCGCGCATCGTCTTGCCGTTGCCGACACCCAGCGTCATCGGCCTCGGCGACTGCAGGACAGTCTCCAGATAGCGTGCGGCGAGCGCACCGACGGTCGCCAGATCCTCGTTGGACTCGCTCTCATTGGGCGCGACGTCGCAGTAGCGCAGACCGAAGCGATCCTTCAGGCGCTCCGCGAGCTCGATGCATTCGGTCAGCGTGTGATTGAGACGGAACTCGATCAAGCCGGCCTTGTGGGCGAGCGCCATGAGCCGTTGCACCACCTGGCGCGATACCTGCAATTCCTGGGCGATCTGGTCCTGGGTGCGGTTCCTCGCGAACGACATCCATGCCACCCGCGCGGCGAGATCGAGCCGTCTGTCGCTCTGATCGTCCGTCGCTCCGTTTCTCGGCCGCGTTACCATTGGCCTCCTTTCTCTGGCTGCTCGATAGGCCGGCTCATCGTCGTGACATTCTATCGCCGGATCGTTCACCGACCAGACCCTGCTAGAGGGCCATCGAAGGCCCGACACCGGCCCGAGGAGAATTGACTTACCTGACGACCCGCATAAAATATCGATAGCCGATCAAATGATCGATCCGGCGCAGAGCATACCAAAACGAGCTCTGAACGCCAACGCCGCCCGTTGGAACATCCGGGCCGCAGATGGGGAGGAAGGGACAGTGTCTTTCAGGAAAGTCGCGCTGATCGCCGGAGCAGCGCTGCTGGCGACGGCGGGCTCGTCGCAGGCCGAGACGACGTGGTCGCTGTTCACGCCGTTCACCACGAACGACAAGCCGACCGAGCTCTACCGTGAATTTGCCGCCGATGTCGTCGAGGCGACGGGCGGCGAGCTGGTGATCGAGGTCTTCTCCTCCGGCGAGCTCCCCTACAAGAACACCGACATTCTCAAGGCGCTCGCCACCGATCAGGTGCAGATCGCCGATCTCGCGCTCGGCCCGGTGGCCGGCGACGTGCCGGAACTCACGGTTTTCGGCCTGCCCTTCATTTGCACCTCGACGGACCAGTTCTACCGGGCGATCGAAGCGGCGATGCCGATTTTCGATGAACGCCTGCAGGACAAGTTCAAGGTGCGCGCGCTCGCCGGCTGGACCATGCCGCCGCAGCAGGTGTGGTTGCGCGACGGCGTCGAGCAGATCGCCGACCTCGAAGGCCGCAAAGTGAGGACATGGAACAAGATCCAGGTCGAGATGCTGGACCTCATGGGCGCTTCCGGCGTCGCGATCACGCCGGCGGAGGTGATTCCCGCCCTGCAGCGCGGCGTGGTCGACGGCGCCATCACCGCGGTCATCCCCGCCTATGACTGGAAGCTCTACGAGGTGGCCGACTACGGCTACATGCTGAACTTCACCATGACCGACCAGCTGATCGCCGTGAACGAAGCGGCTTTCGAAGGCCTCGCGCCGGAGATCCAGACAGCATTGACCGAGACGGCAGAGGCCTGGCAGGGCAAGTTCCGCGAGGCGATCGATGCCGCTGCCAAAGAGGCCGAAGAGAAGCTCACCGCCGCGGGCATGACCCTGCTCACCCCCACGAGCGAGGATTTCGCCTCGGCCCGGGCCACCACCAAGCCGATCTGGCAGGCATGGGCGGATGCCAATGGCGAGATTGCGCAAAAGCTTCTCGACCAGGTCAGCGCCGCCTGCTCGAGCTAGCGCCGGCTTCATGGCAGACCGCGAGATCGCCGATCCTTCCGCAGCCGCGGCCGCGCTGCCGTCTTGGCTGCGCGGCCTGCGGCGCGGGCTGGACCTGCTCGCGGGCCTTTTGGCCGCGGTCGCCATGAGCGCTCTGGCGCTGGTGTTCTGCCTGATGAACGTCGAGATCGTCAGTCGCTATCTTTTCGGTTTTTCGACGCTGATCGCCGACGAATATGGCGGCTACGGCTTCGCCGTGATCATCCTTGCGGGGCTCCTTTACGCCCACCGCTCGGGCGCCTTGCTGCGGGTGGAGTTCGGCGTCGGCCTGATGGGCCGACGCACGCGCGCCTCGTCACTCCTGGTCGCCAGCCTCGCCAGCCTCCTGCTTTGCGGCTTTTCCGCCTATGCGGGCTACCAGGCCTGGGCGCTGAGCCTCCTGTTCGATTCGCGCTCGGCCTTCGCCTCGACCACGCCCTTGTGGATTCCGCAGGCTGCCATGCCCGTCGGCTTCGCGCTCCTGTCGCTGTCCTTCGCCGAGGAGTGCCTGAGCCGAGCCTATGGCGTCGATCGCTAGTGGTGCGCTCGCCACGGAAGAACCTCTCGGTCCCCGCTCGACGTGGCTGCACACCGCCGTTCCCGGCGATGGTGG
>JAWKVM010000014.1:0-315892 GCA_041398025.1 Alphaproteobacteria bacterium | reverse complement strand
ACGCCAGGCCGAGCTGCAGCGCAGCCGGGAAAAGCTCGAAGCCGCGCTCGCCCGCATCGCGGCGTGAGGTGTCGTGCCGGCCCAAACCCCGCCCTCGCCCTTGATCGCCGCCGGCCACGGGACCGGCCTGGCCCGTCGCCGCTCCTGGACGGACCGAGGAAGATCATCCCCTCCCCTGGTGCCAGATCATCCTCCTCTGGTGAAAGAGAATGTCACGGCTGCGCGCGTCAGATAGGACCGCCTCGACGTTCTGGAAGGCCCGGTTCTCCAGCGATATGCCGGATGAGGATGAACCTGATTGCCGGTCGGATGAGAAACGTTCGCCCTCTATCCTCGCCCTGCCGGCCCATGCGATCCTGGAAGCCCGAGCCTCGCTCCCCCTTCCGACGGGCAGGCGGATTCCCAGGATTGCATGGACCAGAGTCAAGAATGTAGGGCTTGAAGGTTAAGATTGGGTTAGGCCGTGGTGACAATTCGCCGGCTCGGGTCCTCGCCCCTGTTCCAGCCCTGAGGCCCTGTTCCAGTCCCGGGGTCCATTCCAGCCAGGAGTAAGAAGATCTTAACGCTCGGTCCCTATCATCCAGGCTCTGGTCCATGCGATCCTGGGAGTCCGAACCTGGCTCCCCCTTCCGGCGGGCGGACGGATTCCCAGGATCGCATGGACCAGGTCGCGGAGTGTGGAGCAGGCGCGTTAAACTCTCGTTAGCGGCGGGAAAGAAATCAGCAGCTTGTCGGTCACTACGGCCCGGAGCTTGTCCCGATCAGGCCGAAAGACCTGATCGATCGGGAAATGCCACGAAACAAGGAGATAGGGCCTGCATCCCGATGATATCCAATCGGGTCCACTCCAGAGCTTTTTCGGCCAGGTGGAAGCGTCTGACCGGCAGGAAAATGCAGAAAAACAAAGAGATAGGGCGTATAGTCCGATCGTGAATGATCGGAACTCGCTCCAGCGGAACAGAGACTCATCGATGACGATGTCGCCTTGCGGGGAAAAACCATGCCGGATTGTTTGATCGAAACCGCGGGCGACCGCCCCGCCCTTCCCCTGCACTGCGTGCCTGCTGCCGACGTCGACGCCTGGCTCGAGGATCAGCCGGCAGGCGTCAGGGCCTGGCTCGACAGCACCGGCTTCAAGGCCAAGCCCGGACGCTCGGCGGTCCTGCCCGGTCCGGACGGCGCCCTTGCGGGTGCGCTGATCATTCCGGACGAGCCGCCATCTCTTTGGGATTTTGCCGGCCTGCACAGCGGCCTGCCGCCCGGCGACTGGACGCTTGCCGGCGAGATCGACGGCGAGACCAGGCAGCGCGCCGCCCTCGGCTTCGCGCTCGCCGCCTATCGCTTCGATCGCTACAAGCAGGGCGAGCGTGAGGCACGCCGGCTGCTGGTCGAGGGCGGCGCCGGCGAGGCCGGCATCCTCGCGGATGCCATCTATCTCGGCCGCGACCTGGTCAACACCCCCGCCAACGACATGGGCCCGGCCGACCTCGAGGGTGCGGCGCGCACCGTCGCGGACTCCTACGGCGCAGCGGTTCGCACCATCGAAGGCGACGCGCTGCTCGACGAAAATTTTCCGGCGGTGCACGCCGTCGGCCGAGCGTCGGATCGGGCGCCGCGCGTGATCGACCTCACCTGGGGCGATGCCGCAGCGCCCAAGCTGACCCTGGTCGGCAAAGGCGTCTGCTTCGACACCGGCGGCCTCGATCTCAAGCCGTCCTCGGCCATGCTGCTGATGAAGAAGGACATGGGCGGGGCGGCAGCGACCCTGGCGACGGCGAAAGCGGTGATGGCGCTCGGCCTGCCCGTGCGCCTGCGCCTCCTGATCGGCGCGGTCGAAAACAGCGTCGGCGGCAACGCCTTTCGTCCGGGCGACATCATCCGGACGCGCAAGGGCCTCAGCGTCGAGATCGGCAATACCGATGCCGAAGGCCGCCTGGTGCTCGCCGATCTGCTGGCGCTCGCGGATCAGGAAAAACCCGATCTGATGATCGACTGCGCTACGCTTACCGGTGCCGCCCGCGTGGCGCTCGGCGCCGAGCTGCCGGCGATGTTCACCCCGGACGATCGGCTGGCAGCCGATCTGCTGGACGCGGGCACAGCGGCCGAAGACCCGCTCTGGCGCCTGCCGCTGTTCAAGCCTTACCGCGAGATCATCGACAGCCCGGTCGCCGATATCAACAATGCCGGCGCCGGCGGCATGGCCGGCGCGATCACCGCAGCCCTGTTCCTCCAGGATTTCGTGACCGAGACCAGCGCCTGGGCGCATCTCGACATCTATGGCTGGAACCCGAGCGCCAAGCCCGGCCGTCCCAAGGGCGGCGAGGCGACGGCGCTTCGTGCCCTGGTCCGCCTGATCCAGACCCGTTTCGCCAACAGCGCCTGAGCCCGCCATGCACGCCGATCGACCCCAGCCGCGCGACGGCTACCGGGCGTTTTCCGTCCTCCCGACCCGCTGGATGGACAACGACATCTACGGCCACGTCAACAACGTCAATTATTACAGCTTCTTCGACACCGCGATCGCTCACTACCTCATGAACGAGGGCGGCCTCGACCCCTGGAAGAGCGCGGTGATCGGCTTTTGCGTCGAGAGCGGCTGCCGCTTCAGAAAGGCGATGAAGTTCCCGGACGACGTCACCGCAGGCCTGCGCGTGGCAAAAATCGGGCGCTCCAGCGTGCGCTACGAGATCGGCCTGTTTCGCGGTGACGAGCAGGAGAGTGCGGCGGACGGGTATTTCGTCCACGTCTTCGTCGAGCGCGCGAGCGAGACGCCGATGCCCGTGCCGGAGCCGATCCGAAACGCTCTGTCGAGGCTTCTGATCTCCAGCGCTTGAGGCCCTGCCTCCAGATCGATCAGCTTGCGCGCCCTGCCCTCCTGCCGCTAGAGTGCCGCCGGTCAGCAGGGGTTGGCGTGATCAGGCCGATCGGAGAGGCAGTTGGACGGCAGCAGAACGCGGCTCAGAATCAATCTCTCTCAAGGCGAGTTCGAGGTCGAGGGCAGCGAAGCCTTCGTCGAACGCTACGCCCAGCGCATCGACGCGCTGTTCGCGGGTCTGAAAGACGGCAGGGGCGCCGAGCCGAGCCCCGCCCCCGCCCTTCCCGCCGAAACGGCGTCGCGCAGCGCAGGCGCCGGCTCGTCCAACGGTGCAGCCCGCAACGGCACGGCGCCCGAACATCTGGGCGAGTGGCTCGAGCACATGCCGCGCAGCGCCACCGACGTCGACCGCATGCTGCTTGCCGGCTATTACGCGCAGCTGCGCTCCGGCGACAATTCCTTCGGCACGGGCGAGGCCAATGCGCTCCTGACAGACCAGGGCATCAAGGTCGGCAATCCGTCCCAATGCGTGAAGCAGAACCTGGTGGCCAAGCGCGTGTTCAAGCATCTCCGCCGCTACCGTGTCTCCCAGACCGGCCTCGACCAGCTGCGCCAGCTGATCGGCCCGGCGTTCGACGGCTGAGGCCCCGATGGCGGGCCGGCCCGATGAGGATGGGTTCGCCCGAGCGCGCGAGGCGCTGATCCGCGAGGTCGAGGCTCAGGTCGAGCGATACGGCACCGGCGACGGCGCGCATGCGCTCGATCCCGCCGTGTGCGCCGCCCTTCGCCGGGTCGCGCGTGAAAAATTCGTGCCGGACCTGGAGCGCGCCGAGGCCTATGTCAACCATCCCCTGCCGATCGGCCATGGCCAGACCATCTCGCAGCCGCTGATCGTCGCGCTGATGACCCATCATCTGCAGCTCCGGCCCGGCCATCACGTGCTCGAAATCGGCACCGGCTCCGGCTACCAGACCGCCGTGCTCGCCGAAATCGCCGATGACATCACCACCATCGAGACCATCAAGCCGCTCGCCGAGGCGGCACGAACGACGCTCGAGCACCAGGGCTATGAGGGCATCCGCTTCATCGTGGGCGACGGCAGGGCGGGCGCGCCGGAGAACGCCCCCTATGATCGGATCATCGTGACCGCCGCCGCCGCGACCTTGCCCGCTACCCTGATCGAGCAGCTCGCCGCAAACGGCCGCCTGGTGGCCCCGATCGGCGAAAGCGGCGCCCAGCAGCTCATGCTGCTCACCAAGGACGGGAGCGGCGAGGTGACCAGGCGCACGCTCTTCCCCGTCGCCTTCGTGCCGCTCACCTGATCACGCCCGGTCCTCCGACAAATCTCTTGTGCCGCGGAAGACAGCGCCCTAAAGTTCCGGCATGACGACTCTTCACCATAGCGTGCAGTCGCGAATTAGCCGCCCGGCTTCGCTCGGAAGCCGGGACCGTGCCGTTCGCCCGACACCTGCGTGCTATGACCTGGAGTTTCGCCATGCTCACGTCCGGATTGCTGCCTGATCAGGCGCCCCGCCCTCACCTGCCCCGTTCCGCCCGCGTCACCTGCTTTTCGATCATCGCGCAAGCCGATCCCTCCGTGCTGCCGCGCATCCTGGACATGGTCGCCATGTTCGACCTGGTGCCCGAGCGCTGCCATGTCGCGCGCTCGGATGCAGAACCCGGCCGGCCGCTGCTGATCGATCTGCAGATCGCCGATCTCGCCGAGCGCGACTGCCATCTCCTGCAGAAAAAGCTGGAACGCATGCTGCTCACCACCCAGATATTGTGCTCGGAGAAGCGCTTGGCCGCGGCTTGACCGGTCGATGGTGCGGCGGCTGCAGTCGATGCGGTCGACGCAGCGGCCGGGTGCGGCATCGGAGCGTCACGCGATGTGCCGGCCCGGCCTTCCGAAAGGGCTGCACCACGGGATTGGACATGCCTATGCTGCGCTATGGATTGACGACCGCTGCTGTCCTTGGATTATGGGTGGTCGTGCCTGCCGGACCGGCAGGGGCGGCAGAGCAGCCCTGCGATCGGCTGTTCGTGCCCGATGGCTACGAGCTCACCTGCACGGTCGAACGCAAGGGCGGCGACGATGCCTGGGAGGTCTCGGTGCATCCGACCGACGGCACCTTCGCCAGCCTGAGCGAGCTGACGTTGAGCCCGGTCGACGGCGTGGTCGCCGACCCGGCGGCGTGGCTGAAAAAGCAGGTGCAGATCGACGTCAGCGGCCTGGAAAGCGCGCTCACCAATTTTCTCGACGACCAGGACAATCCCTTCGCCGGCGAGAGCTGGTGGACGTCGCTCCAGGGTCTGAAGGACGTCGTGCATTCGCTCTCCGATCTGCCGCTCGACTCCTGCGCCGAGCCCAGGGCCGACCATGAGGACGGCTGGGTGATCGACTGCGACTGGGGCATCGGATCGCTTCGGCAGCTGCTGACCGTGCGCCTGGTCGAGCGGGACGGCGTCTATTACGGCCTGCGCGTGCAGTCGATGAACGAGCGCCGCCACCGCCATCTGCAGGCGATCGCCAATTCCTTCTGAGAACACCGGCGGCAGCGGATGGTGACGCGTCGCTCACCGGCCGGGACCGGTCTTTCCGGCCATCGTCGAAGGCCGACAGATCACGCCGTCTTAACCCAGCGTTAATCTCGATCTGCCATGTCTTTTGATGGTCCATGTGACCCTGGGAGTCCGTCCTTCGGGCCGGAAAGGGGGCGAGGCTCGGACTCCCAGGATCGCATGGACCAGACGGTCATGGTGGCAGCTTCGGCTGAAGAAAGCGTTAACGTCGCAGATGGGCAGCTTTGGATGGCTGGCTTTGGATGGACTTCCTTCCGCCGACATGAGCACGCCGCGTCGAACCGCTCCCCTTTCGATGGGCACGGCATCAGATCCGGATCGCAGAAAAACGGGGCTCGGCTGCGGTGAACAGATCCTGGGCCGCGACCAGGCTGAGCTCCTGCTCGCCCTGCCGCTCGGTCAGCTCCACCAGGGAAAAAATGGCGGAGGCCGCACGCTCGAACGCCGTCTGGAGGTCGGGCGCGCGCAGATAGTGCCCGAGGAACAGCGCGCTGAAGGCGTCGCCGGTGCCGGAAAAACCCCGGCCCAGCTTCGGCGTGCGGATGAGCAGGCGCTCGTCTCTGGATAGCGCGAGCAGGCCGAGCTCTTCCCGATCGTCGGCCAGCGGCAGGCCGGTCGCGACCACCAGCCCCGGCCCCTCGGCCAGAAGCCGCTCGGCGGCGAGGCCCGCCTCGTCGACGCTCTCGATCCGATGCCCGGTCAGATGGCTGAGCTCGAAGCGGTTGGGGGTGACGATCGAGGCGCGCGGCAGCAGGCGGCCCTGGATCGCTTCCGGCACGTCAGGCCGCACGAAGACGCCGCTGCCGTCGTCGCCGATGACGGGATCGAGGAGAAAGGTGAGATCCGGGTTCACCGGCCGGATCGCGTCCAGCGCCTTCAGGATCACGTCGGCAACCGCTGCGTCGCCGAGATAGCCCGCGAGCAGCCCGACGCAGCTCTCCAGCGGTGCCTGGTCGAGCACGGCATCGACGATGACCGCGAGCCGCTCCGGCTCCACCAGATGCCCGCGAAAGCGGCCATAGCCGGGATGATGGCCGAGCTGCACCGTGTTCACCGGCCAGACCTCGAAGCCCAGACGCTGCAGCGGAAAGACCGCGGCCGCATGGCCGACATGGCCATAGGCGACGTCGGACTGGATCGACAGGATGGCCTGCATCGCCCTCTCCTCCTTGTCAGCAGCGGTGCTCGGTGGGCTCTCCCGGCACAGGCCCGAACTCTAGCGGAGGCTCGACGACCTCGCAGCAGCGTTTCCGACCCGTGAAAGCGATGCGCGAAAAAAATGACGATGCCTCCGATCCCTATCCCGAACCGATCGAGCATGAGGGACACCGACGGTGAGTGTCCCCGGACAGAAAACGGAGATCACTCTCATGAAGCGCATTTCTCTCGTCCTCGCCTCGACCATGCTCCTCGCCTCTGCCGGCGCCGCCTTCGCCACCGACACCGGCGGCGTCAAGATCCAGGGCACGGTCAACAACGACGTCTATGCCGACGACAACTACAACACCGCCTATGGCTCCTATGCCCGTGCCTATCAGAGCATCGGCACCATCCACAGCGGCACCGAGGTCTACGGCACCCTGAACAACACCGTCTCCGCCTCGCACAACGACAACCTGGCCGAGGGCAGCGAAGCCGTTGCCTGCCAGGCGATCGGCTCGATCGGCGAGTTCGCTCCCTGCCAGGACGGTGGCTACGCCCGCTAAGCCGAAGAGCACAAGCTCCCAAGCCTCCCCCGCTCACGAAACGCCCCGGTCCTGGACCGGGGCGTTTTCGCGTGCGTCGGAGGCAGGGGTCGACATACGATCCCGCCCTTTCCGAGACGAAATGACCTTTCATCTCGGATCTGCCTGCCAATCAGCCGCCGGCCATCGTTTCGCCGCGAAACCCGCTGGATGGATCGAGCCACGCTCGCGAAACTCACGGCGATCAGGCGGCCTCCCACACCCGATCGGGAATGCGCGCAAAAACAAGCAGACAAAGTCTGCATCTCTGTCGGATTCGGCCCGAGCAAACGCCTGTCCCCGGAAAAAACCGAGACCGCCGGAAAAAAAATTTACACGCGCCGCCGATCCCTATCCCGAACCGATCGAACATGAGGGACACCGACGGTGAGTGTCCCCGGACAGAAAACGGAGATCACTCTCATGAAGCGCATTTCTCTCGTCCTCGCCTCGACCATGCTCCTCGCCTCTGCCGGCGCCGCCTTCGCCACCGACACCGGCGGCGTCAAGATCCAGGGCACGGTCAACAACGACGTCTATGCCGACGACAACTACAACACCGCCTATGGCTCCTATGCCCGTGCCTATCAGAGCATCGGCACCATCCACAGCGGCACCGAGGTCTACGGCACCCTGAACAACACCGTCTCCGCTTCGCACAACGACAACCTGGCCGAGGGCAGCGAAGCCGTCGCCTGCCAGGCGATCGGTTCGATCGGCGAGTTCGCTCCCTGCCAGGAAGGCAACTAGCGCAACCCCAACTAAGCCGAAGAGCGCAAGCTCCCAAGCCTCCCCGATTACGAAACGCCCCGGTCTAGGACCGGGGCGTTTGCGCGTCCGGCGCCGGGACGCTGTCCTGGTGGTCCGGCAGCCAGTCTGGCAGGTCACCGAAATCGATCCGGCCGATCGGCTGCCATTTCGCCTGCAGCAGGAGATAGCGCCGGCGCAGATAGAAGGGCCAGTCGAGATCGGGTGCGTGGCGAACGCCCTGCCAGTGGGACGGCAGATATTCGAACAGACGTCGCGGCGCGCGCAGCGACGAGAAGTCAGCCTCGTCGAGCAGATAGACCGGGACCAGCCCCTTCTCCGCGAGTTCCTCGTCCACCAGATCGGCACGCTCGGCGATCGCCTCCGCGGTCATGCCGAACATCGAGATGAACATGAAGGACGGCGTCGCCTCGACACGGTAGCGTGTGCGCAGCGCGCTGTCCTCGAGCAGCACCTCCGGTCTGGGCGGGACAGGTGCTTTGTCGTCGGCAGCACCGGCATCCTGCGTCTCGCTCTCGCCTCGCCGCCCCCAATGCCAGGGCCAGCGGCGACCTGCAGGCGTGCTCATGCGCTACTCCGCCGCATCGAGAAACGGCCGGGTCAGGCGGCCAAGATAGGCAGGTTCCTCCTCGCGATCCGCGGATGCTTGGAGCCTGCCGAACGTCGCCTGGGCGCGGCGCGCCAGGAGGCCGTGCATGATGTCGCTGAGCTGGCGGCCGGCCAGGTGCCAGTCATGGCAAAGGGCGATTTCCGCCGCGCGCCTGCCCATGGCCGCCAGCGTATCATCGGATACAGCGGCGACGTTTCGGAGCGCCGCCGTCAGGCTTTCGGCGTCGCCCGGGCGGTAGCTGAACGCGATCGCGTCATTGGCCGCCTCGATCAGGGTGGGCAGGCGCGGCAGAATGACCGGACGCTCGGCGCCCAAGGCCAGGAACAGGGTGCCGGAGGTCAGGATCTCGCGATAGGGCAAGGCGACCACGTCGGCGGCGGCGAACACGTCGGCGACCTCGGCATCCTCGACGAAGCGCGAGATCACGGTCACGCGGCCGGCGAGGCGCTCCGGGATCGCCAGCTGGTCGAACGGCTGCTTGCCCACCACCAGGAGATGCAGGGACGGATCGTCCAGATCGCTCAGCGCCTGCAGCAGAAGATCGCCGCCCTTGTAGCCGGTGAGGCGACCGAACAGCAACACATAGCGCCGGCGCTCGTCGAGCCCCAGCCGGGCCCGCGCCGCGGCGCGCGAGACGACGGGATACTGCTGACGGTAATGGCCGTGGACCTGCAGCGAAAAGCGTTTCCGATCAAGGCGATAGTGCTCAGCTACGGCATGGATGGCCGCGGGTGTGTGCACGATGATGGTCTCGGCATGCTCGGCGACCACGGCGGTGATCTCCTCGGCGAGATCGGCATGCACGAAGTCGTGCGGGCGCAGATTGTGCTTGGTCCAGATCAGCCGCCCGCCGCTCTCGACGAAGCCGCGCAGCGCCGAGGTGAAGCGCCTTGCCGCCGCCAGGGCCTCCGCCGGGTCCTTGATCGCGCGCAGCGGCGCATCTTCCCAATGCAGATGGAACACCACGTCGCGCTCGCGCCGCCCCTTCAGCCCGAGCAGCGGCCGCGCCTCGTCGATCGTGCCGGCGCACACCGCGAACACCGGATCGACATGCGCATAGAGCAGGCTCTGATAGGGGTTCGCGCGCCGGTAGTCGGGATAGAAGATCAGCTGAGGCATGGTCGACAAGGGCTCCCGCGTACCGAAATGCGACACCGCCGCCCCAATCGCATTGTCTCCCGCCGTCGGAGGCTGGCGTTTTATCGACTGAGCTATATACCTATCCCGAAGGCATTAACCAAGAGAGTCAGCAGTGAGGGAAAAAGATGGCAAAGTCGGTCACACGTTGGTGGGCGCTGGTCGTCGCAATGTTCCTGGGCTTCTTTTCGCGTGGCGGCCTCGCCCAGGATACCGTCAATACCGAGCAGCAGGCGTTCGACAAGGCCCGCGCCCAGAATACCGAGGCGTCCTATCGCGATTTCCTGCGCCGCTATCCCGAAGGCCAGTACACGGCTGAGGCGTTCCGCGATCTGGTGAGCGCCGTGGTCAAGACGGATCGACCGATCTTCGAGCCCGCGTTCGACAACCAGCTCCTGGTGGAGGGCCTGATGCCCGCACCGCTCGAGCCGACCCTGGCGGCGGTGCCCGCGAATTCGCCGGATGCGTCCGGTTCGCTGAGCAGGCCGAGTGCGCCAAGTGTCGAAGGCGCGGCCAGGAACAAGGGGTCGGTCGCGAGCCGGCTGCTGGATCCCTACTGAGATCCAGCGCCCGACGCTGCCAGCGCAGGGAACAGGATCATGGCAAGACACGACATCGTCGGACGGGAGAAGCGGCGGCCGCCGGGCCTGGGGCTGCGCGCCGCCGTCTCCAGCCTCGCCCTGGCAGGCTGCCTGATTCTCGCCGTTCCGCTCGGCGCGCAGGAGCTGCGGCCGGTCAATCGCGTGGCGCTGGTGATCGGCAATGGCCAGTACGAGACCCTCGACATCCTCCCCAACCCGCCGCGCGATGCCGCCGCCCTTGCCGAAGCCCTGTGGAATGCCGGCTTCGAGGTGATCGAGCTGATCGACGCCGATCGCGAGCAGATGATCAACGGCATCGCCACCTTCGCCAACCGCCTGACGCCGGGCGCCCAGGCCGTCTTCTACTATGCCGGCCACGGCGTCGCGGTCGACAATGTCAATTACCTGGTTCCCGTGGCGACCCCGGTCGAATCCGAGGCCCAGATCGCCGCCGGCGGCATCGCCGCGCGCACGGTGCTGCAGACCATGGAGCAGTCCGGTGCGGCGTTCAGCGTGGTCATCCTGGATGCCTGCCGCAACAATCCGTTCCACCAGCTTGCGAGCTTCCAGCAGACCGCCGACGCCAGCCGCGGCGCCACGGTCGCGGGCGGCGCCGAGCCGTCGCCGGCCGCGCGCGCCTCTACAGGCGGCCTCGCCGAGATGAACGCCAGCGGCAGCACCGAAACCCTGGTCGCCTACGCCACGGCGCCGGGCGAGGTCGCCCTCGACGGCGAGACCGAGCACAGTCCCTATACCCAGGCCCTGCTCGACTATCTGGACGAGCCGGGGCTGGAGATCGGCATGCTGTTCCGGCGCGTGCGCGGCGCCGTGCGCGAAAGCACCGAAGGTTATCAGATCCCCTGGACCTCGAGCACGCTGGAGCACGAGTTCTATTTCCGCCCTGATGTCGACCAGGCGACCGACGCGGTCACCGGCATGAAGGTGGCGACCAACACGCTGGGCGTTCTGCCGCCGCGCCAGGTCCTGGACCGCTCGTTCTGGTATTCGATCCAGCATCACCAGCAGCCGGACGCGCTCGCCACCTATCTCGAGGTGTTTCCCGAGGGCAGGTTCCGCAGATCGGTGATGACCGAGCTCGCCGCCCTGACGGGCCGGGAGCCGCCCGCCGACAGCGGTCAGCCGGCGGAGGAAAGCTGGCCGAAAGCCGCCGCCTCGCGCTCCGGCGACGACGCCGCGACGCCCGCCGACGATGCCCCCTTCGTGCCGGAATGGCTGACCTCGGCGCCGATCGGGGTCGATCCGACGCCGCTCAACCTTCCGCCCCTCGACCGGACCCATGAGGGTGCATTCTGGGTGCAGCTGACGGACGAGCCCAAATACGGCCAGATCGTCCTCCCGGACGGTTCGGCCGTCGAAGCGCGCGACGTCATCGACGGCCAGGCGTTCATGCAGGCGAGCTTTCGGCCGACCGTCGGCACCCACGGCGGCAAGGAGCTGGTGGGCTTTTCCGTGCTCGGCCAGGGCGGTGCCCGCGACGACTACGAGATCGGCCTGGAATCCTGGGTCCATGCCTGCGACCTGCTCGCCGGCATGCCCGAGGATATCAAGCGGGTCACCGCCGGCACCCGTGAGTTCATTCTCGAGATGCGCGCCGACCAGGCGATCGAGGTTTGCGAGCTCGCGGTCGCCGACTATCCCGACAACGGCCGCTTCGCCGCCGAGCTTGCCCGCGCCTACCGCCTCGCCGGCCGCTACGAGGACTCGATCGCCGAGCATCTGCGCGCCATCGATCTCGGCCATGACCGGGCGATGGTGGTGCTCGGCCTGATGCACTGGGCCGGACAGGGCGTCGAAAAAGACCTCGCGCGCGCGAAAATGTTCTTCGAGGAAGCCTGGAAACGCGGCGAATCCGCGGCCGGCACGGCGCTCGCCGCGATGTATCGCGAAGGGGCGGGCGTGCCCCAGGACTACGCCCAGGCGCTGCGCTGGTATCAGGATGCAGCGTCGCGCGGCAATGACTGGGCGATGTACAATCTCGGCGAGATGCACGAGACCGGCAAGGGCGTCGAGCCCGACATCCGCGAAGCCGTGCGCTGGTACACCCGCGCCGCACGCAGCGGCGAGCTCACCGCCCAATACCGCCTCGCCAAGATCTACGAGCAGGGCCTGGGCGTCGCCAGCAATCTCAGCGAGGCCGAGCGCTGGTATCGCACCGTCGCCGGTCAGGGCGTGCCCAATGCCATGACCCGGCTCGGCGTGATGAGCGAGCGCGGCATGGCCGGCGATGCCGATCTGCTCGGCGCCCTGCAGCTCTACCGCAACGCCGCCAAGCTGGACGACCCCGAGGCCAAGCTTCGCCTCGCCCGCCTCTATCGGGACGGCAAGGGCGTGGATGAGGATGCCGGGCGCGCCCTCACCCTCCTGCAGGAAGCCGTGGACGACGGCCAGAAGGACGCCCTTCGCGATCTCGGCAGGATGAAGGAAAGCGGCATCGGCGGGCCGAAGGACGAGGCGGCCGCGCTGGCTCTCTATGCCGAAGCGGCCGAGACCAATCCCTGGGCGGCGCGCGACGTCGCGAAGCTTCTGAGCGAAGGCGAGCAGGTTGAGCATGATCTGAAAGCGGCCGCCGACTGGCATCGCCGCGCCGCCGAAGGCGGCGTCGGCTGGTCGGCACGCGACCTCGGGCGCTTCTACGAGGCCGGAACCGGGGTCGAGACGTCGAGCGGACAGGCGGTGCGCTGGTACGCGACGGCTCTCGCCAGCGCCGATGGCGATGCCCAGCTCGAGACCCTGGTGAACGAGCGCCTGACCGCCCTGCCGGAGGAGGCGCTGACCTCGGGCGCCCAGCTTCTCCTGCAGGCAGCCGGCTACCAGGTCGGCACGATCGACGGCAGGCTCGGACCGGCGACGCGGGCGGCGCTCGAACGCTTCCAGCAGGATGCCGGCCGCGACGGTGGCGATCTCGGCATCACCCCAGCTTTGCTCACGCGCATGGCCGAGGCGGCCCTGGCCGGATCATGACAACAGCGCCTCGTCCATCCGACTGATCGTATCCGGTAAAGAAAGGCAAACGCCATGATACGCCATGTAGAAGCGCCCAGCAGGAGCCGGCCCCTCGGCCCCTGCCTTGTCGTCGCCTCGCTGCTCGCCCTGTCCGCGTGCTCGAGCGCCCCTGAGCCCGTCGAGACCCCGGCGGCCGAGGCCGACGCCGGCAAGATGCGCGAGCAAATCCGTTCGGCGCTCGGCAAGATCACGCTGGCGGCGACCGCCGACGGGCAGGAGGTGCTCGGCGTCCAGCTCGACGACGATCACGGCCTGGTCAATCTGCATTATGGCGGCCCCGCCGACCGCTATGTGGTGTGCGACCCCGCCGAATGGCTGACCCCTGGCGGCGGCATGGCGAAGGTCAATCTCTCGGAGAACATCGCCTTCGAGGCGATCGACGACAAGGGTGACCCCGTCTCGATCGAACGCTGGGTCCGCCTGGATGCGCTCACCAACGTGGTGGTGCGTCACCAGGACCAGAAGGAGAAGCTCGAGGTCAAACCGCACAGCCGCTACATCGTCTCGATGGTGACCGAGGTGTACAACCTGAACGAACGCATCGGCCTCAAGGCCGAACGCCTCGAATTCGAAAGCGGCGGCTCCGCATTGACCTCGAACGGCCATCGCTGCGAGAGCTCGGGTATGCTCGAACAACAGGCGTCGGAGGCCGCGCTGTAGGCAGGCCGCCATCATGCCTGCAGGAGCGAGCGCACGGCGCTTCTCCTGAACGGACGGGATGATCGACGCGATCAAACGATGCGGCCGAGCGAGGTCTTTCGGGACTACACGCCGATCAGAGCCGATCGAGGCCGCGCCCTTTCACGTTTTCTTAACCCGACCATGGCAGGATCAAGGCCTGATCCATGCGATCCTGGGAGTTCATGCGCGGAAGAAGTGTGCGCGACGCGCGGATTCCCAGGATCGCATGGACCGTCATGCCAAGTCTCTTCGCAAGAAAAAGTAAATAGAGCGTAAAGGAAGGTCGACTTTTTCCGGCGACAGCGTGTCGCCGGGCCTATTCCCGAACAGACGACACCAGCTGTTCGATCGGGAATTGTTGGGAAACGACCAGATAGAGCAGGGATCCGATTGCATCGGATCGGCATTTACTACGGGCTCGAAATACAATCAGCGCCCTAACGCTTCAAGTCGGATGATCTTGTGCCGAGGTTCCTGGCGGCTGACTGTTCTGGTCCATCCTGGCCCCCCACCATGGACTGCCTATCGTGCAGTCCCAGGCAGGCAGCCCCGCTCGACCCCAACGTTAAGATTTTCTCAATCTCTTGCTGTCATCATCCCATCCGGTCCATGCGATCCTGGGAGTCCGTGCGCGAAAGAATTATGCGCGAGGTGCGGATTCCCAGGATCGCATGGACCAGGAAGGACTATAGCCGAGAGACCTTAACGCACGGTAAAGATGATAGGCCAAAGGGACAGGCTCCAAGTCCTGAAAAGATGGTCAGCGGCGAGTCAGGTTGGCATCGGGCAGCCTCGCCCATCGCGTTGTCTCGCCATTGCATCGATAGAACGTCGCCACGGCCTGCAGCGCGAGCCCCTCGGCATTCGGTCCGAGAGCCAAGGATCTCGATCGCATGTCGATCGGGCCGACGCTCCATGCCCTGGTTTCGTCGTTCGGTTCTTGTCGATCAGGGTATGCCGCCTGACCGCGATGCGCTCTACGTCCCGGCCTTCTGTCTCCTGCCGATATCGGCCGGTTCGCCCCTGCCCTTGACCGAATGCACCAGGTCGGCGACGGCGCGGGCGGCGAGGCCGGCGCCGTTGGGGGTGGCGTGGCGCCTGGCCGCCGCGCGCATGCGCGCGCGCACGCCCGGCTGGCCGATCGCCTCGATGACCGGGGCGATCTTGTAGACCTCCGAGCGGCGCAGGCCGAAGCCGAACCCCTGGCGCTCGGCGAAGTGCGCGCGCGCGACGTGGTCGTCCATGCTCGGGTGCTCGTTCGGAATGAAGACCGTGGGCACGCCATAGGCCACCAGCTCATGAAAACTGTTGTAGCCGGGTGTGGCGATCGAGAAGTCGAAGGCGGCGATGTGCCGGGCCATGGGATAGCCGGAGAGCACCTGCACATCGTCCGGCCAGCCGTGATCCTGTTCGCTGATCAGCCATTGCATGGTCGCGATCTGCAACCCGTCGACCGCACGCAGCGCCGGCAGGAGACGGTCCACCAGCGGGGCGAGCTCGTAATTGTTGCGCGAGCCGAGCTGCAGCAGAACCGCGGGCTTGTCGGCATCGAGACCGAGGGCTGCGGCCGCCGTCTCGCGGTCGTCGAGCTCCTCGGGCTCGAGCAGGCGAATCGGCGGGATGCAGCGCACCTTGCCCTGCTCGCTCTTGGTCGGACCGCGATCGAACACGGTCGCCAGATCGAGCGGCTCGATCACCAGGTCGAACAGGGCGGCACGGTCGAGGGCGGCGGCGTTCTGGCCTGGCTGCCAGAGACCCCGCCGGCACCAGACGAAGGCGCGCTCGGGATGCTGACGGCGGGCGTTGATCAGCGCCCTGAAGGGGTAATTGCCGTCGAACATCAGCACGGCCGGATCGTAGAACGCGATCATCTCATGCAGCAGATGGGTCAGATGCGCGTTCCAGTGATCGACATGGCCGTCGTAATAGGCGTGGTAGGGCGTGTATTCGACGGGGAAGCCGAACTTTTCGACCTGGCCGCAGGCCTGCGACATGCTGAGAAAGACCGGCTCGATCGAGGCCGGCAGGCGCCGCGCGATCGCGAGCTGCCGGGTCAGATGTCCCATGCCGACGCCGTTGGTCGAGAAGAACAGCGCCCGACGCCTGGGCATGGCGGACGGGCTGGCGAGACTGACCGCAGCCTGGCGCGGCGCCCCGATCAGCTCGGACAGGCGCGCTCGATGACAGCGCCAGTCATGGCGTTCGAGAAGCGCTGCCCGGACCTTTTCGCGCGAACGCCTCTGCCCGGCCGCATCCTCGGCGAGCGCATCGACGGCGGCCGCCGGCGCGTCGCTCGTGGTCGCGATCCCGCCGAGATAGGGCTCGAGGCCCGGAGGTGCGAGAACCAGGCCGCCGCTCGCTGCCGTCAGAATGCTGCCGGCGCAGAGCGCATCCTTGCCGCTCTTCGGCGCGAAGCCTTCGAGATAGGCATGGAGCGATCGGCAAAAGTCAGAAAGCGGCCGATCGGCGACATCCTCGATCCGCCAGCCTGCGGGCCAGGCCTGCCGGCGCTCCAGCAGCGCCGCCTTCGGTCCGCGCAGGCGGAGTGCCCGGTGGCGCCAGCCGAACAGGCGGCTGTCGAGCTCGCCCACCCCGTCGACACAGCTGCCGACGACCGGCGGCCCGCTGAGGGGTGCCTGCGGGCCCTCTCCGCCGAACGCGTCGACGTCGATCGCCGGGCGCCAGATCGGCGCATCGCCGCCGCCGGCGGGGGTCGATCCGGGCAGCTCCGCGGCGATCAGATCGGTCGCCGCCGCCAGCACGACCGGCCGGCGAAGCTGCATCTCCAGCATGTCGATCGGGTCGGACCGAGCGCCGTCGCCCGCCTCGCCTCCGCCCTGCGCTATGCGGATGGCGAGGTTGACATCGGCGATCAGACCGAGCGGGCGGCTGAGCTCGCCCTCGAGCAGCGTGTCGTCGACGGTCAGAGAGAGAGCGGCTTCGGCCTCGCCTGCCGGATCGAGCCGGATGATCCGCTGCCGATCGACCATGGCGCGGAGCCAGGGATGGACGCCCGCCCTCGCAGCACCCCGCCTCCCGTCCACCTGGAGGACGGCGAGGCGGTAGCCGGCTGCGAGCGCGGCCTCGGCGAGGTTGCGCTGATACCAGAAGACCGGACCGGCCTGGCGCCAGTCGGCAATCATCACGATGTCGACGTTCGGGGTCCGCATCATCGCTCACGGGATCGCAGGAGGAGCTCACTCATGCCCGATCTCCGCCCGAAACGCCAGGAGGTTTCCGCCCTTTCGAACGGAAACCTCCTGGTCGGCTATCGCTGATGGCGGGAAGGGCTCAGCGCGCCACGGTGATGTCCAGCCGCGCCTCGACTACGCCCTGCCGGCCGAGCTGGCGGTAGGTGTCGACGATCTCGTCGATCGAGTTCACCGGCAGCGGCACCAGGTCGGCGGCCTTGAGCGCCGGCGGCAGGCGGAGGCCGAGTTCGACCTCGGAGGCGAGGCAGGCGATCTGCTCCTCGGCGCCGGGACGATCGAGATAGATCTCGAAGCCCGCCTCCGCGCTCGGAATGGTCACCGACTGGCCGGCCATCACGTAGGGATCCGCGTCATACTGGTTCGGGAAGATGCGCGCGACGTTCAGATCGGCGTCCTGATAGTAGCAGTAGACATAGGCGTCCTGGCTGGTGGCGGCGCTGACGTTGAGCGTGCTGTTGCGCGGATAGGCGCTGGCGTCGCCGCCGAGCGAGCGCAGGGCCAGCTTGAGCGGGCTCTTGCGCACCTGCAAGTCGTTGGCCTTGTCCAGGCTCGCCGGGATGTATTTCGCCGGGTCCGGCTGCTGGCCGAGACTCAGGTCCTCGTTGATCAGGCTCGCATAGAGCGAGAAGGTGATACGGCCGTCGGCGAGCAGACCGTGCTCGGCCTGGTAGTGGGCGATCGCCTCCTTGGTCGCGGCATCCCGCTCGCCGGTGATCGGCGCGGTCAGATAGCCCTCGCTCGCCAAAGCCTGCTGCACGAAGGTCACGCGGTCGTCGAGTGACATGTCGTCGTACCAGTCCTTGGCCTGCTCGACCACGGCGGGGTTGGTCTGCTCGATCTTGAGGCAGCGCCAGTAAGGCACCTCGGCGAGCTGGCCCAGCACCTCGATCGTCGAGAGCTCGACCAGGGTGCGCACCGCCTGGTGCATGCCCTCGCCCTTGTTGAGCACCACGTCGAAGCTGAAGCCCAGCTTCTGGATCTCACCGGCGAGGTCGCCGGCAAGGCCCTTGCGCGACACCGCGATCGAGTTGTGCGCGGACGCACCCGGGATGATCTGGCGGGTCACCAGATTGCCGACATTGAGGTCGAGGGACAGCACCGACACCGTCTGGTCCCGGGACACCCCGATCTGGGCCTCCGGAATGCCGATCGCCGCCGCCTGCGCCTCGTCGAGCACGCCCTCGTCGAGCTGGGTGATGGCGCCGCGCACATAGTAGTTCGGCACGACGAAATCGTCGCTGAAGCCGATCAGGCTCTGCAGGTCGTGCACATCGGCCTGGGTGGCGTCGTAGTCGACGAAGGTGAAGGCGCCGCTGTTCACCGACATGCGCGAGATCGCGGAGATCAGCATGTCCTTGGTGCCGGCGGAGACACTGCCGGTGGCGTCCGGAATGCCGGCGCTGGTGACCACGATGTCGCGGCGTCCGAACGACGCCAGCAGATCATCCATGCAGCGCAGCGAGTCGCTGAAATTGGTGAGATTGGTCGCCGGCAGCGTCTTGGGCTTGGCGATCTCGATCGCCTCCTTCGGATCCGTGGCGCAGCCTGCAAGCATGAGCAGCCCGAGCGCCGTCGCGGCGAGGCCTGACCTGTGTTTCGAGACGCTGTTCAACATAGCTACCAACTCCTTGCCAGCGGGCCTGCGCTCAGTCGCATTCCCGGCCGATTTCGACATCGCCGCCGTTGTTGATGATGTCCTTGGTCACCACGAGGACCGTTTCCTTGCCGATACCGCGATCGACGATCACGCCGTCCCGCTCCTCGCCGCAGCCGGGCGTCTTCGACTTGTTCTTCTTGGACTGGCTGGTGAGGGTCTTGGACTTGGCGATCACGCGGCTGATCTTGGCCTGGGAGCCGACCTTCAGATGCCTCGGCTGATTATACTGACCGGCTTCGGCGATCGGGGCGGCGACCTGGGTGGCGAGCAGGGCGGCGATCATCAGGGGAATGGACAGTTTCAACATGGCTTCGCTCCGAGATCTTGATGCGGTGACGCTGATGTCATGCGCTTGATTACCGCTTTCGGGATAGGGAAGGCCTTTTCTGATGATTCCACGCCTTAAAAATTGACCTTTTGCAGCGGGCACGGCAAGCCTGACGATACCGGGCGCCCGGACCGGCGTCCCTGGCACCCCCTATTAAAGGCGTGTCGGACGCAAAATGGGCAAGAAATCTGTGAGACGACCACCCGTTCTATCCCGAACGCCGTCATCAGTTGAACGAAACTGGAGAGCGTCCATGATAACCCTACGCCATTCCGCGGTGATCGCCGGCCTGCTGGGCCTGCTGCCGCTGTCCGCCCAGGCCGGCGACGCCGTGCTGCTCGAGAACGACGCCTCGCGCTGCGAGATTTTCCGCGCGATCAGCGCCGACGTGCCGGGCGATTGCCGGGTCGCCGCCCCCGAGGCCATGCCCGGCCTCGGCCGTGCGCGCGGTATCCGCATTCACAGCCAGGAGGAGCCGCCGGCCCAGACCGCGTCCGGCCTGCCGCAGGTGGCAGCGGCCGATCCGCCGTCCTTCTCGATCGCGATGCGCATCCAGTTCCTCTTCGATTCCGCCGAGCTCACCAACGACTCCAAGGCCACGCTCGGCCAGCTCGCGCAGGTGCTGCAGGACAATCTGATGCGCGACAAGCGGATCCTGCTGGAAGGCCATGCCGATGCCAGCGGTGCCGAAGACTATAATCTCAGCCTGTCCGAGCGGCGCGCGAACTCGGTGCGTGATTATCTCGTGACGACCTATGGGGTGGCACCCGAGCGCCTGCAGGCCGTCGGCCGCGGCGAGCTCGATCCGTATGATCCCGCCGATCCGCTCGCTTCCGTGAACCGCCGCGTCGAGTTCACCAACCTTTCCGACCTGGCAGCGCTCCAGCAATAACCCCCTGCGCCTCCGGCTTCGCCTGCCCCTGCCCCCGCGTCGCGCGCCCCGCGACGCGGGGGTTGCCTTTGGTCCCTTCCCCTGGGCAAGGCCGAGGCCGCGCTCGCAGGAAGACGCCGTCGATCGCGCCCCGTCCCGTCAGGAGTGATGCACTCTGCGCCAAGCTTTGCTAAACAGGCTCGATGACGGTAGAGCGCTGGACAAGAACGGGCTGACGCGGGAGAGAACGGCATGGCGGATCAGGCAATCAGAGGGTTCAAGATCAACACGATTCTTGACCGCTTGGCCGTCGACATGCTCGGTCTCATGGAGAGGGGTTTGACCCTGTCCGAGCCCGATCGCGACCGCTTCTATCTCGGCATCCTCCTGACCCTCTCCAAGCAGCTCTATGTCAGCCAGCTCCTCTACCGCGATTTCCGCGCCGCGGGCGATCAGCAATGGCATCGCTACAAGCTCCCCGGCAACAAAACCGCCAAAGTGCATGAGCAGAGCCTGGTCTATCTCCATCAGGTGCTGATGCGCCGCCTCAGGCTCGCGAGACGGTTGAAGCACGAGCCCGGCAACATGCATCTGCTCCTGGGACAGCTCGCCCGTTTCGGCACCAGAGGCGATGGCTGGGCGGCGGTCGAGCTGCGCCGCGATCCCGCCCTCGAGGCCAGGGACGGGGCGGAAGACTTCCGCACCCCGCTGGCCGCGGCCCTGGACGCGCAGCGCTCGGCGCTGGGCGACGATTTCGGCGACGAGGCCAGGCGCCGGCGCGAGGAATATGGCCCGCTCTGGCTGATCCGCCCGCCCGACGCCGCCGAGATGCCGGAAGAAATGTCCTGGTTCGACGTGATCGACGCCGTCCCCGTGCCGCTCGCCGCCGGCTTCACCGGCGATGTCGAGACCCAGCGCCTGGTGGTGCGCGTGCTCGACAGCCTGAACGAACGCTACACCCTGCTGCGCAGCTGCGGCCTCGATCCCGAGCGCTGGCATGAGCGCGACACCCCCTCGATCGCCAAGCTGCGCGATCTGAAGCGCCTCCGGCAGCAGGCGGAGGACTATCTGCGCCAGAGCATCGAGGACGAGGCGGTGCGCGCCTATCGCCGGGCGTTCGCCGAGCTCGCCGAGCTCGCCGGCAGCGGCGGCGAGATCGCCGGCTTCGACGGTTTCGACGACTTCGCCACCAGCGAGGTCGGCATGGCCATGCTGCGCTATCCCGTGCAGTCCCTGGACGATGCCATCGGCGGCGAGGACGACGATGACGACCGCTCGCGCCACGACCTCCTGGCGGACGAGGATGCCGTCGATATCGAGCAGCGCCTCGGCGAGCGGGAGGCCGCCGGCGCCTGGGTCACGCGCCTGATCACCGACCGGCCCGGTTGGTTCGATCCGGCCATGCGCTATTTTTTCGAGCAGGTTCTGGGCCGGGGGCGGCCTCTCTATCCCGAAGAGGGGGATGAGGGCGTTCTGTTCGACCCGGACTTTCTGGCCCTGGTGGCCGGCGATGACGAACTGGCCGAATTGGACGACGAAGCCCTCGCGGCGGCCTTGTACCGCCGCGCACAGAAGCTGATCAAGCGCGGTCTCAACCGCCAGGCCTCGGCTTCAGCGTGAGGATCGGAGGCGTCAGCTTGAGATTCGGGCCAGGAGAAAAATGATATGACGACGAAACCCATGAATGACGACGAACGCGAGACGCTCTGGAAGTTTGCCGCCCACCGCCTGCGGCTGGTGGATGTCGAGCCGCCGGTCGGCAGCGACATGGTGGATGACCTGCTGCAGCAGCTCGGCCCGCGCACCGAAAGCCAGTCGATCAGCGACTGGCTGCAGGGTGCGGCCGAGCAGAGCGAGGTGGAGCAGAGCCAGACGGCCGAGGTGATCCGCTTCGATCCGAAGCGCCAGCGCTTCAACCAGATCGCTGAATTCACCCGCCTCGCCGCCGACAGCGCCGGCGGTGACATCCCGCTGCCGGCAGCGCCGCTCGAGACCAGCGACGGCCGCTTTCGCCTGGAAATCGCCGAGGCCGACGACCAGATGCTACGCGTGCTCATCCAGGCGCTGGGCGATGCCAGCGACGAGCTCGCCGGCCGTTTGATCGGCCTTGCCGCGGAGGGCAATTACGAAACGCTGATCGGGCTGGTCGAGCTCGACGAGGACGGCGACGGCATGATCCGTCTGCATGACGATGGCGCGACCCGAAGGGCGCTGCTTCGTCCCGTCCTCGGCACGATCGACGACGTCTAGGTCCGGGCGCCGGATCGACAGGCTTCGGTGGACAGCCATGCATAAGAGCAGGAGAACCGTTCACATCCCGATCGTTCAGCCCGGGCCCCAGGAGACGGGCGCCCGGCGTCAGGAAGATCGGCTGATCGAGATCTACACCCAGCATCAGGGTCTGAGCCCGCTGAGCAGCGCCGAAGCGGCGAACGCCGCGGCGATCGACAGCAAGGCGCGCGACAAGGACTGGGACCAGGTGGCGGCACCGCTCAGAAAGGTCGGCCTCTATCAGGCCGGCTGTGCTGCCGCCAGCGCGGTCAGGAAACTCGGTATCGAACCGCCGATCGGCGCCCTTTATCAGCAGGTCGCGAGGCTCGCCTGGATCGAGACCCAGCGCCTCCAGTCCGCGAGCCCGTCGGGGCCCAGCGAGGGCCGGAGCGCCGAGCTCGGTCTCGCCCTCGCCCTTCTGATGGGGGCGAGCGGCAGCCCGGACCGCCAGGTGATCGCGACCGGTGCCCTTGGCGGCCAGCCGAGCGGCCATCCGGTGGACGACGTCGAGGTGCTGCCGGTGGGCAGCCTGCCCGCCAAGCTCGATCTGGTGCTGACGCTGGCCAGCCACGACAACCTGCCGCGCTTCAGCCGCGAGCGCGAGCTTCTGTTCTTCACCCCCCTGACCTTCGAGGAGGACGGCCAGCAGCGCGAGGTGGCGTCCCTCCCGGTCGTCGAGCAGCTCCTCAAATTCGGGGTGCGCGTGGTCCCGGTCGCCCGTCTCGGCGAGGCGGCGACCATCCTCAAGGCGAGGCGTGCGCGCCATCTCGCCGCGGACCGGCTGCTGCAGGCGGCCGCCGCGGTCATGGCGCTGATCATCGCGGGCGGCGTCGCCTGGCATCTCTGGCCGAGCCCCAGCGTCACCCTGACCTTCCTGCCCGCCGGCGGCATGGCGCTCGCCGCCGAGCCCTACCAGGCCTGCTTCACCGCCGATGGCGGCTACTATCCGGTGCCGCTCGACCGCGACGGCATCGTGCGCACCATGCCCGCAGGCTCGACCCTCGGCTGGAACGTGCAGGTCGAGGATCTCGGCGACAACGGCAACCTTCTCGGCCAATGGAGCCGGCCCGGCCAGTATCATCTGGCACAGATCATGCTAGCCAGCTCGTCGCCGGCCAAGGTGGTGACCCCCTCTTTGCCCAACGGTCAGCCGGTCGAACTGCCGCCCGGCGGTGCCTGGGAATGGGGCTGGAAGCTGACCGAAAAGGCCGAAAACAACATGCTCGTGCTCCTGGCCCAGCCGGAAAAGCCGTTCAATGCGGCCGACATCCGCCAGGCCCTGGTGGAGCGCTTTCCGACCACCAACACCGATGACAGTGAACTGGACCTGACCGCAGCCGCCAATTTCCTGAGCTCCCTTGCCCCAGGCTCGGTGCGCTTCAATGTCAGAACAGTGGATGGGGAAGATCGATGCGACCCTTGACGCTCAGACGCTCATCACTTCGCGATCGCCGCTGGGCGGCGTCGCTGGCGGCCGGCCTGATCGCGGCCACCTTCAGCGGACCGGCGCTCGCGTCGTGCCCCTGGATCGTGCAGCCGAGCGACGTCATCACCGGCGACCTGCCCGACTACGAGATCATGTTCAACGGCAGGCCCGATCCGAACCTGACCTACTACGCGTTCACGGTGACCGACGCCGATCTCGCCTGGGAGCTCAGCTCCGGAAACGGCCTGAACGCCGTCGATGGCCGCACCCGACCGCTGGCGGTCATCGAGAGCACGGATCGCGACCGCTTCCGCGCGGATCCGAGCAGCGTCATGCCCTTGACCGTCTACCTGGTGGTCGCAACGGCGTCGATTCCGAAGCTCGACGCGATCGCGGCGTCCTTCGAGCCGTCACGCCCGATCGCCGTCGGCCTGCGCATGCGCGGCGCCAGCGACACCAGCGGCCCGCTCCCCCATCGCAGCCTTCCCGGCGTCGAGCTGCACTATGCGAGCCACGATCCGAGCGGCACCCAGATCGGCAGCGGCAGCACGGAATACCAGCTCTGCGCCTACCAGGTCCTGATCCGCTGAGCCCGTCGCTTCAGGGGCTCTCGCACGCCTGAACGCGCTCGAAGTCGGCCAGGAAATCCGCGAACCGGCAGGCCTCGATCGCGGCGCGCATCTCGCTCATAAGCGTCTGATAATAATGAAGATTATGCCAGGTCAGAAGCATCGATCCGAGGATCTCCCTGGCCTTGGTCAGATGATGCAGATAGGCCCGGCTGTGCGCCTTGCAGACGTCGCAGCCGCAGGTCGGATCGAGCGGTGCGATGTCCTCGGCATGGCGCGCATTGCGCAGGTTGACGAAGCCCGAGCGCACCCAGGCCTGCGCCGTCCGCCCGGAGCGCGTCGGCAGCACGCAGTCGAACATGTCGACCCCCCGCGCCACGGCACCGACGATATCCGAAGGCTTGCCGACCCCCATCAGGTAGCGCGGCCGCTCCGCCGGCAGGATCGGCAGGGTGACATCCAGCGTCTCGAACATCACAGGCTGCGGCTCGCCCACCGCCAGCCCGCCGATCGCATAGCCGTCGAAGCCGATCGCCACCAGCCCCGCCGCCGATCGCTCGCGCAATGACGGGTCCGTGCCGCCCTGCACGATGCCGAACAGGCCATAGCCATCCCGCCGTCTGAACGCCTGATGACAACGTTCCGCCCAGTGCAGCGAGCGTTCCATCGCGGTCAGCACCAGGCTTTCCGGCGAGTCTGCAGGCACGCACTGGTCGAGCACCATGGTGATCGTGCTGTCGAGCATGTCCTGGATCTCGATCGATCGCTCGGGCGTCAGCTCGAACCGCCGCCCATCCAGGTGAGAGGCGAAGGTGACGGCATGGTCGTTGATCTGGCGCAGGCCTTCGAGCGACATCACCTGAAAGCCGCCCGAATCGGTCAGGATCGGTTCCGGCCAGTTCATGAACGCGTGCAGCCCGCCGAGCCGGGCGATGCGCTCGGCGCCGGGCCGCACCATCAGGTGATAGGTGTTGCCGAGAATGATCTGCGCCCCTGTCGCACGCACCATCTCGTTGGTCATGGCCTTGACGGTCGCGGCCGTGCCCACCGGCATGAACGCCGGTGTGTCGATGATACCATGCGCCGTCTCGAGACGGCCGAGGCGAGCCTTGCCGTCGGTCGCCCGAAGCTCGAATTGAAAGCGCGTCACGAGCCCTTCCCTTCCCTATCGACAGCGGGAGTCAGCAGGCAGGCATCACCGTACGAGAAAAAACGGTAGCGCCGCTCGATCGCATGCGCATAGGCATGTTTCATGCGCTCGAGGCCGGAGAAAGCGGCGACCAGCATGAACAGCGTCGAGCAGGGCAGATGAAAATTGGTCAACAGCCGATCCACCACCTTGAAGCGATAGCCAGGCGTGATGAAGAGGCGGGTTTCACCGCTCTGCGCCCGAAGGCCGCCGTCGGCGGCGGCACTGGCTTCCAGCGTCCTCAGAACTGTCGTGCCGACCGCGATCACGCGCCCGCCGCGAGCGCGGGTCCGTTCGATCGCCTCGACCGTGCCGGCACCGAGATCGAAGCGTTCGGCATGCATGCGGTGCTCGCGTGTATCCTCGCCCCGCACCGGAAGAAAGGTGCCGGCGCCGACATGCAAGGTGACAAAGACGTGCTCGATGCCGCGCCGGGCGAGCCTGTCCATCAGCGCTTCGGTAAAATGCAGCGAAGCCGTCGGCGCCGCGACCGCGCCGTCACGGCGGGCGAACAGCGTTTGATAGTCGCGATCGTCCGCAGGGTCCTTCTCCTCGCTGCGCTTGATATAGGGCGGAAGCGGCATGCGCCCGAAGCGCTTCAGCGCCTCGATCAGCCTGTCGCCTGCCAGCGAGAAACGAAGCGCAATCTCGCCATGATCGCCGCGTTCGACGACCTCTGCCGCGAAATCCGGGCCGATCGTCAGGCAGTCACCCAATCGGCATTTGCGCGCAGGCTTCGCAAACGCACGCCAGGTCCCCTCGTCGATGGGCTGATGCAGCGTCAGCTCGACCTTGGCCTCCCCTCGCCTCGCGCTGAGACGGGCCGGCAGGACGCGGGTGTCGTTGAAGACGAGAAGATCATCAGGCTGGAGAAGCCCTGGAAGATCTCCGATGTGGTGATCGCCCAACCGTTCCTGCTCAACGAACAGCAGGCGAGCACGCTCGCGCGGTACGGCCGGACGCTGAGCGATCAGGTCTTTCGGCAAAGCGAAATCGAAATCGGCTACGCGCATCAGAAAACCAACACATGTCCGGTCTGCAGGCCGATTCCTCGGATTTCGCGATCGACGTCATTCATGATGGCCGTCCCCTGTGCTTCGACAAAAAGGAGCCTCGAGCGCCGGGCCGACAGGTTCCGTCGATCACCGGCCAAGGTCTGCCTAGGCCGATATGCCAGAGCTCAGCCGGCGGCACCATAGCGGGCGCGCAGGAGCGGCAGCACCTTTTGCGCATAGATGTCGAGAAAACGCCGCTGATCCGGTCCGGGCGCGTGGAACACCAGCTCCTTGAACCCGAGATCGATCACCTCGGCCAGTCGTTCGACATGTTCCTCGGGATCGGCGGAGACGATCCAGCGGCTGGCGGCGCGCTCGGTCGGCAAGGCATCGGCGAGGCGCTCCATCTCGGCAGGGTCCTCGACGCCCATCTTTTCCTCTGCTGTCAGAGCCAGTGCCGCCCAATGCCGCGTGTCCTCCATGGCGCGAGCGAGATCATCGTCGAAGGACACCTTCATCTCAATCATGTAGGAAAGGCCTTCAGGATCACGCCCCGCCGTTTCGAGGCCTTCGGCGACCTTGGGCAGCAGCGTCTCGGTATAGAGCTCCTTCGGCTTGCCGCTGGTGCAGATGAAGCCGTCGGCGACCTTGCCCGCCAGTCTGGCAGCCGTCGGTCCCGACGCGGCGACATAGAGCGGGATCGGTATCTCGGGCCGATCGTAGATCGTGGCATTCTCGGTTCGATAATATTGCCCCTCGAAGGTCACGCGCTCTTCACGCCAAAGCTGCCCGATCAGCTCGATCGCCTCGGAGAGCCGGCCAAACCGCTCCTTGAAGGGCGGCCAGACCATGCCTGTCGCCGGCACGTCGTTCAACGATTCGCCCGTGCCGACACCGAGGAGCAACCGGCCGGGGAACAGGGCGCCAAGGGTCGCCATGGCCTGAGCGACGATCGATGGGTGATAGCGGAAGGTCGGGGTCACCACGCTGGTCCCGATCACCGCGCGCGAGGTCCGTTCGCCCAGGGCGCCAAGCCAGGCGAACGAGAAAGGCGCGTGGCCATCGCTATGCCGCCAGGGCTGAAAGTGATCGCTGACCATGATCTGATCGAAGCCGACGGTCTCGGCATGAACGGCGAAATCCAACAGCTGCCTTGGAGCAAACTGCTCGGCCGAGGCCTTGTAGCCAAATGTCAGCATGACCCTTCCTGACTGAAGAGGACGCCGGGGTGAGAGGCCATCCTCTCTCGGACGCGCCCGCCGCACGAATGTCTGTCGATCGTAAAGGTAGCAGCGAAAGCTCTGCAGCTGAATGGCTTCGGATGCAGCAGGCGATATCCGTTAAGGCCGTAGGTCGCCAACAGCCAGATGGCGCGTGCATCGGCTGGTGGTTTCGTCGGGTTGAACCACGAAAGCGATCGATAGCACCGAGCGCCGCTGAGGTTTCAGCCCAACAGATCCGCCAGCCGACCTCAGCGCTGATGCATACGCCAGCGGTCGACCACCTCGCGGACGAAGGTCTTGTCGACCGGGACGGCGCGCCAGGCTTCGGAGAAACGGGCGGTCATGCTTCGGGGGCGCTGGTCTTCGGGCAACCGGTCGAAGCGAATGCGAACCGGCATGGACACGGCATCGCCAATCACCACGGCTTCGCCATTGCCGAGCAACGGCAAGAAGTCGAGGAGACCCGATGCGCTGTCCGCGACAGTGCCGTGGACGATCTCCTGATCGCGCAGGCTGGTGATGCGGAAGACGAACGATGTGTTGCACTGCGAGAGCACCGAGGTGGCGAGCTCCGACGGGCGCTGGCTGACCAGGCAAAGGGAAAGGCCGTATTTTCTTCCTTCCTTGGCGATGCGCGCCAGGGCATTCTTGGTCGGCTCGAAGCCAAGGCTGCTATCGAGCGGTGCATAGCGATGGGCCTCCTCGCACACCAGCAGAATGGGCTGAGCACCGCGGCTCCAAAGGGAGAAGTCGAAGGTCAGCCTCAAGATGACCGAAACCACGGCATTGATGACCTCGGAGGGAACCGAGGACAGATCGATGATGCTGATCGGCCGGCCATTCCCGGGAATACGCAGGATCTGCGAGAGGATGTCGGCAAAATTGTCGCTGACTGTGATGCCGCCGAACATGAAGGCGAAACGAGGATCCGAGGTCAGTGAATTCAGCCTGTTCTTGAGCCATTTATACGGCACGAGGCTGCTTGGCTTGTCGACCTTTCCCATGACGTCGTCGATCAGACGCATGATGTCGCTGAGCCTGTAGGGAATGGGCGTATTGACGGTGACCGGCCGGCCGCTCAGGCGATCGCTCTGATAGAGATGCTTGGCTTCGGCAATCAGCTCATGCAGAATTTCCGAGATGGTCGAGCGATCCGGCACCGCGCTGCCCGTACCGAACATCACCATGTCGATCTCTTCGGAATTCAGAACCCAATAGGGCAGCCGCAGCCTTTCAGGCCCGAGGAGCTCGGCGTGCCCGCCAAAAGCCATCTGGTATTCGTTGTGCGGGTCGAGGAGCACGATATGGGCATCGTCGTGCTTGTCGAGGAGAGCTCGAAGGATCAGGGTCAGGGCGCAGGACTTGCCGCAGCCGGTGGTGCCGAGAATGGCGAAATGCCGTCCCAGCAATTGATCGGGCTCGACATACATCGCCCCCGCCCGCTCGTTGTGCAAGGTGCCGAGTGTAATGGCCGTGGAACTGGGCCTGCCGTAGACCCTGCTGAAATCACTCTCGTCAGCGGACCAGATCGCGTCTCCAAGGGTCGGAAACGAGGTTACGCCAGGGCGAAAAGCGCTGGTGTCGCCATCGCTCTCCCCGATCAGTTCGAGCTCGGCAAGCCAGGCTTCACCGGGATCGACCGATCGCCCAGGATTGGGAATGGTCAGACTGGTCACCAGTGCGAAGACGATCGTGGCTGGTGTCCTGAGTTTGACCAGCGCGCCTTTTTGCAGACGGCTAGGATGGACCCCGTGACCGACATCGGCCGGCGGCTCCCAGACCATGACGACATGCGAACCGGAAATACATACGACTCGGCCTAGCTGGAGGTCGTTCTCACCCAACCTGGAAACTCCTCGGTGTCGTCAGCATCCAGTGCCAGCTTTAGCGCAATCTGGTTACTTTTCCCTTAACCCAAGCAGCGCGGCCTCCTGGCGGAGGGTCTATCGATCGTTCATCCGGTCTCAGCTCAGCATGCGCTCCCTGCCGACGGACGCGCGCTCGAGCGGCCATGGCGCGTTTGCCGTCCAATCCGGCAGGGCCTGGTCGTCGATCGGCTCGGCGATCAGGAAGCCTTGGACGATATCGCAGCCAAGCTCCTTGAGCGCCGTCATCTGGGCCAGAGTTTCGACACCTTCGGCGACCACTTCGAGGCCGAGATTGTGGGCGAGGTCGATGGTCGAGCGGACGATCACCCGGTCCTGGGGAGAACTGGTCATGGTCCTGATAAAGCATTTGTCGATCTTGATTTCGTCAAGCGGCAGGCTGCGAAGAAGGGACAATGAGGAGTAACCCGTACCGAAATCGTCGATCGAAAGGCGAAGACCGAGCGCATGCAATTGCTCCAGCCGTGCGACGGCGCCAGCGGGATCGAGCATCACGGCGGTTTCAGTCAGTTCGAGCGTGATCGCCGAGGGCGTGATGTCGCTGCCATCGAGCAGTTCTCTGACGAAGAGCAGAATTTCCTTCGAATGCAGGCTTCTCGGCGAGAGGTTGAGCGCCAGGCTGACCGCCAGACCCTTTTTGTGGAACGCTTCGAGACACGCCACCGTACGTGCGAGGGTCCAGCGGGTGAACGGCACGATATTGCCGCTCTCTTCGGCCTGCGGAACGAATTCGTCCGGCGGGATCAGACCGTGATCGGGATGGTGCCAGCGCGCCAGGACCTCGAAGGACCGGACCGTTTCCGAGCGCAGGTCCAGCTTGGGCTGGTACACCAGCAGGAGCTGATCATTGTCGATAGCCTGGCGCAGGCCGCCCGACAGCACCAGCGTGCGGATGGAATTCAGATCCTTGGCCGGGTCGTAGCGCTCGACTCCGGTCGCGTGGCGCTTGGCGTCATACATCGCGACATCGGCGCACTGCATCAGCTTGGATCCGGTCTCGGCATCGTCCGGATAGAGGGCGAGCCCGATGCTGACGCCGATCTCGAGCGACACGCATCCGGCCAGCGAGAACGGTTCGCGCAGGCTCGCACGGATGCGCTCGGCAACATCGCGCGCCGTGCACATGCCCTGCCGCTGCGGCAGGAGGATGGCGAACTCATCACCGCCCAGACGGGCGACCGTGTCACCTTCGCGCACGCAATCGACCAGGCGCTTGGCGACGAGAACCAGGAGGGCGTCACCGACTTGATGACCGAGCGTATCGTTGACTTCCTTGAAGCGGTCGAGATCGAGAATCGCAAGGTTGAGCTGCTCGGCGGAGCGACGGGCGGCGCGCAAGGACTGGTCGAGACGATCCTTCAGGAGCAGACGGTTGGGCAGGCCGGTCAGGGAATCATGCATGGCCAGATGTCTGAGATTGGCCTCGTGCGCTTTGGCCGCCGTGATGTCGCGGAGGATCGCCATGGCCCAGCTTTGACCGTCGATCGAAATCCGGCGCAGGGCAAGCTCGACCGGGCAGACCGTCTGATCCGGCCGACGGACGAAACCTTCCAGCCTCTTTTCAGGATCGCCCCCGGGTTCAGCGTGCGGCGAAGGGCGGAACGCCGAGAGATCCGGAATCAGGGCCTTCATGTGCAGCCCGACGAGCTTTCGATGCGCGCAGCGAAACAGCTTGCAGGCGGCCTCGTTGGCGGTGCGAACGACGCCATGCTGATCGAAGGTCATGATGCCATCGAAACTTTGATTGACCACCGTGCCCATCAAACGGTCGAGCTGCTGAAGCTTCGCGCGCTGATCGAGAGCGACGTCGATGTAGTGCTCTGCCTGATGGCTGGCGAGCATGGTGGTGTAGCGCTGCAACAGCGTCGCGCTGCCTGCATGTTGCTGCAGTGACCGCATCATGGTTCGACCAATATCGACTGGTGGTCCTCGAACATGGGGATAGTGTCGTCGAACAAGATGACGAAAGGGTTAATGCGATTGTCAGACAGGTGGCAGTTCGCGACCAGATGGTGCTTTGGCCCGTACATCTTCGCGAGCATCGACGGGCTTGGGCTCAGGCAGCTTGGGCGTCGTCGGCTGCAAGCCCGCCGACGTCTTCGAGAGGTGCCGGGAGATGGACGGTGAAGGTCGTCCCTTTGCCCAGTTCACTTGTGACGTCGACGCGGCCGCGATGCAGGTCGACCAGGGCCTGGACCATGTGCAGGCCGATCCCGGTGCCGGCAATACCGGTGGACGTGCTCGCCCGGAAGAAGCGCTCGAACAGACGGCTGAGTTCGTTTTCCGGTATGCCCACACCCTCATCACGGACGGAAATCACGAGATCCCCTTCATCGGAAGATGACGCATCGATCCAGATGCGGGTGCCGTTGTCCGAGTATTTGATGGCGTTCGAGATAAGGTTCGACACCACCTGCCGCATCAGCTTGACGTCCATGAGGAACGGAGTTTTCACCTTCTCAAGATTGGCGATCAGGGTGCGATCCGCATTGACTTCCTGGTGGTTGGCCACGATCTCCTCGATCATCGTCACCGGATCGCTTGGTTGAGGTTCGAATTTGATCGTGCCTGCCTCGAGACGAGCCGCACTCAGCACGCTTTCCATCAGATCCGTCAGCCGGGAGACCGACCATCGGATCTTCGTCAGCGCATCCTCCAGGCTTTCGGGGGGCATGGTGCGATGACGACGAAGGAGCCGATAGGCATTGCCGTCGACGATCGCGAGCGGCGTTCGAAATTCATGGCAGACCATCGATACGAACTGCCGCTGCAGCCCGTTCAGCTCCTTTTCGCGATCCAGGGCATCGGCCAGCCGTTTCGCCTGGTCGCCCCTCTCCTGAAGCAGGGACTTCTCCGAGGCTACAAATTCGTTGAATGCCTCGGCGAGCAGCCGGACCTCGGATGGCCCGTCACCGACGTCGAACCGGTCCATGGTCTCGTCCTGCCGTGAATGCTGCAGATGAGCGATGAACCGACGGAGCGGCCTGATGATCAAATAGACCGCCGCGAAGACCCCGCCTATCAGGGCGAGGAGATCGGCAACGAACGCAAAAAACATAAACCATTGGAAGTAGGAGGATTCCCGATCCAGGGCGCTCACATGGAATGCGGAAGATAGCTTGAGGCCGTCGCTCTCCGGCAGCGGCAGCTCGACCAGAGCCTGGACACCGGCCTCCTCCACGGGTCGAAGCTGCCCCGCCGCAGCGGCGTCCTGGTCTGCCGGGAGGAGTGCTACCCGACCGTTCGTGCGGATCGGGTCGATGATCTGCTCGAGCTCATCTCGAGAAAACCAGACGACGAGCATGCCTTCGATCAACCGGCCGATGTAAACCGGCACGCCGACAACCAGGCCCCCATCCTTGAGGGCGAGCACGGGCCGCTCCTGACCGACCTGGCCGTTCCAGTGAGACAGTTCGGCCTGGCGCCATTCGGAAAGATGCCTGCCGCCGATGGGACGCCCCCGGTAGTCCGTGAGCACGATGGGAAAATCGAAAAATCCCTCGATAGCGATCGAGCGCAAGAAAGGTTTCAGGTAGTTGGTGTCCGCGCCGGGGTCGACCAGGCCGTTGATGATCAGGTCATTGCCCGCGAGATCGCGGACGGTCGTCACCAGGTTCTCGAGCTTGGTCCTTGCGACGATCGCCTGGCTTTCAGCCTGTTGCTTCAGTTTTTCGTCGATCTCGGCCTGAAAGACGCGATTGCTCGCATAGCCGACCGTCAGCCAAAGCGCCAGCAGGGCGAGGATCGCCGACGGCAAGACACGCATGGCGACCTGTTCGAGCAACCCCGATGTCCTCGTCCATGACAAGGCCATCAGGAGTCCGGTCGGCGGGTTGTCTCGAGAGGCCGGATCGTGCCCTTGCTCTCGAAAAAGCCGAGCTGGAGGCTTGAGGCGTCGAGGTCGTCATGCCGGGTGGGGGTGAACAGGCGGCAATAGCGGCCGAGCACCCGGTCGGCTGGATCGAAGGAGGAGAAGGTCTGCAGGTCGGTGAGATCGACCTCGTCGAGCGCAGGGCCGCGCCTGGTCGCCTCGCCGCCTTCGGCCGCGATGCCGATAGGCGTCGCAGCCCGGAGCTGGCCCGATATCGACAGCACGGCCGCCAGAACGACAATAGGGTGCAGAATGCGGCTCACAGGCCGGCTCCTCATACGCCTGTCACGATAGATCCGCGCAGCTTACCCAAATTCGGTTAATGAATCCTGAAGCCTGCCGGTGATGACACGCAGGCGGCTTGCCGTTCCCCGGCCCCTAGCCCTGGAGACGCATCTCGATGCGCCTGAAGACAAAGGTGATCACGCCCACCAGCAAGAGATAGAGGATGGCTGCATAGACGTAGATCTGCAGATCGTAGCTGCGGGCGAAGATAGTTCGGGTCTGGCCCATGAGATCGAGAACGGTGATGGTCGAGATCAGCGCGCTGCCCTTCAACAGGAGAATGACCTCGTTGCCATAGGCGGGCCAAGCGATCTTGAAGGCCTGGGGAAGCACGATCCGGCGCATCGCCTGCAGCCAGGTCATGCCATAGGCCAGCGCCGCCTCCATCTGGCCCCTGGGCACGTTGACGATGCCGCCGCGCAGGATCTCGGCGACATAGGCGCCGGTGTTGAGGGTCAGGACCAGGAGGCCGACGTTCCAGCCGTCCTTGAAGAAGGTCCAGAGCAGCGGGCCGAGACCCTCCTCGCCGAGACCGCCCAGGCCGAAATAAAAGATCCAGAGCTGGACCAGAAGCGGCGTGCCTCTGAAGACGTAAATATAGATATAGGCCAAAGTCGAAAAAAAACGGTTGCCGGAGACGCGGGCGAGCACGGCGACGAGTGCGATTCCAAGGCCGATGATCGAGGCGAACAGGATCAGCTCGATGGTCACCCAAAAGCCGTCGATGAAACGCGCGCAGTTCTTTTCGAACAGCTCGGGGCCGAGCGGGCCGACCACGGCGCAGACGCCGTCCGAGGCGGCGATTTTGATGTCCTGATACATGCTTATGCTCGCATCATGCGGGCATGCCGCGGCGGGCGCGCTGCTCGATGCGGTGGCGGCCGTAGTCGGAAAGGGCGGTCATGATCAGGTAGAGGACGCCTGCGGCGAGGAAAAACATCAGCGGGTCTTGGGTGGTTTCGCCGGCGATCTTGGCGATGCGCAGAAGCTCGTCGAGGGCGATCACGGCGGCGAGCGAGGTGTCCTTCAGCATCACCATCCACAGATTGCCGAGGCCGGGGATGGCGTAGCGCCACATCAGCGGCAGACGCACGCGGCGGAAGGCAAGCCAGGGGGACATGCCGGACGCCTCGGCGGCCTCCATCAGCCCCTTGGGGACGGCCTGGAAGGCACCCCGAAAGACCTCGCAGGCATAGGCGCCGAAGATGAAGGCGAGACCGAGGACGGCGGCCAGGAATTTCGGCATTTCGAAGGCGATGTCGAGGCCGAGAGCGCCGAGCAGGCCCTGGATCGCGGCTTCGGAGCCGAAATAGACCAGGAGGAGGATCAAAAATTCCGGGACGCCGCGCACGAAGCCGGTGTAAGCGGCGCCGAACCAGTTGAGCGGCCGGAAGCTGGAGAGCTTGGCGCCCGCCAGGAGAAGGCCGATCAGGAGGCCGAGGGAAAGCGCGGCGAGGGCGAGCTGGACGGTGACCCAGGCGCCGCGCAGGAGGTCATCGCCCCAACCTCCGGGACCGATGCCGAGCAGGTCCATAGGCCCCGCCCTAAGCCATCTGTCCGGCCGGATCAAACCGGCCGGATCGAGTAACCGTGACCATCACGCTGATGGTCAGAAAATATCGACCGGGAAATACTGGTCGTTGATCTCCTTATATTTGCCGTTGTCGCGGATGGCCTTGAGGGCGTCGTTGAAGGCCTGCTTGAGGTCGTCCTCGCCCTTGCGGATGCCGATGCCGATCTTGTCGTCGATATCGATTTTCTCGCCGATCAGAGAATAGTCAGGGTTGTCCTTCAGCCATTCGGCCACGGGAAGATAATCGCTGACCAGAACCTCGATGCGGCCGGCGGTGAGGTCGCCGTAAGCGGCCGTCTGGGTGTCGTAGAGCTTGATGTCGCCGCGGCGGCCGTAATTGTCCTCGGCCCATTCCGACGCGATGGTCGAGCGCTGGGCGCCCATGGCCTTGCCTTCGACGTCGTCGACGCTCATCGAGCCGCCGTCCTTGGCGACCAGGGCCAGGTAGTTGGAGTAGTAGGGGTCGGTGAAATCGATGCTCTCCAGACGCTCGGGCGTGATCGACATGGAGGCGACGATCGCGTCGTATTTCTCCTGGACCAGGCCCGGGATGATGCCGTCCCAGTCCTGGGCGACGATCTCGCATTCGCGGCCCATCTGCTCGCAGAGCGCTTTGGCAATGTCGACGTCGAAGCCGGCCAGCTCGCCATCGGCGGTGGTGGTGTTGAAGGGCGGGTAGGCGCCCTCGGTCGCGATGGTCAGCGTCTGCGCCGAGGTGGCACCGCCACCCAGGGTAACCGCCGCCAAGGCGGCGAGGATTGCTAGGTGTCTCATCGATCGTCTCCTTCTAGTTCTTCGTTTGGCGGGTCAGAGCACCCGTTCCAGGAATTTCTTGAGCGGCTCGCTCGACGGTGTCGAGAACACCTGCTTCGGCGGTCCTTCCTCGGCGATCTGTCCTTGATGCAAAAAGACCACCTTGGACGAGACCTCGCGGGCGAACTCCATTTCGTGGGTCACGACCAGCATGGTGCGGCCCTCCTCGGCGAGGCCGCGCATGACACCGAGCACCTCGCCGACCAGCTCGGGATCGAGGGCGGAGGTGGGCTCGTCGAACAGCATGACCTCGGGCTCAGTGGCAAGGGCGCGCGCGATGGCGACGCGCTGCTGCTGGCCGCCGGAGAGGAAGGAGGGGTAGACGTCCTTCTTGTCGGCGAGCCCGACCCTGGTCAGATAGCGCTCGCCGCGCTCGATCGCTTCCGCCCTGGGCACGGACTGGACGTGCACCGGCACCTCGATGACGTTTTCCAGGACCGTTCGGTGCGGCCAGAGGTTGAAGCTCTGAAAGACCATGGCGACGCGGCGACGCAGGCTTCGGATGCAGGTCTGATCGAGTTTTCCCGTACTCGCGTCGATATCCTCGCCGCCGATCCGGATGCGGCCGCGGTCCGGCGTCTCCAGAAAATTCAGGCAACGGAGAAAAGTACTCTTGCCGGAGCCGGACGCGCCGATGATCGAGAGCACGTCGCCCTTGGCGGCGGACAGCGAGATGCCCTTCAGGACTTCGAGATCGCCGAAGCTCTTGTGCACGTCGACGGCGTCGACGGCCAGATCAGCGCCGCTGTCCGTCATGACGGCTTGATCCGGCGCCGGCTGTCCCGGCAGCGGGCCTCTCGCTTATGCTTGGCGGCCATGCGGCGAGCGCGTCCTCTCCCAATGCCGATCGCCTGGCGATGCAGCGTCTTCAACATGTTGCTTGAGTTTAACAGAGCAGATGGGAGGGGGAAGTCAAGGGCGGGGGCGCCGGGTCAGCGAGGTATCATGGTGACGCTCGTGGTTCAGGCGGCTTACCGGCGATCATCCGTCACCAGGCGGGTGACAGGGAAGCGCCAATTGCTGTCGCCAGCGCTTCTTGCCGAGCCGGCTCTGATTCGAACTTGACGCCATCCGCTGGCGCCTTCTCAGGGACCGTTTGCCCCGCAATCTACGTCAGGATGCCATTGCGATGAGCGCCGCTGTCAGCCGAACTTCAACCCGAAGCCCAGCAAAGCCAACTCCGCCCCGCTTAAAAAGATCACGATCATGAAGATGAACCCGATCCAATACGCGACGATTGGGCTCTTTACTCTGAAATAGAAGACGGACTTCATCAAAGCCAACACAATTGGAATTGGCGCTCTCACCAAATACTGCCAATACTCAAGACGCCCAAGCGGGCTATCATTAGGATCAGTATACATTAAAAGAAAAAAGATGAATACATATGCAAATGACAAAAGGAGCGCGAATAAGTCTTCTGGACCGAAGTGAGACATAATTTCATTTTTTGAAATTATCGACTTTTTCTGCCTTTCCTTCCAGCTTGCGCCAAACAAAACTTCTTCAGTTAATCTCATCAAGACCGACATTGTTTTCCACCCTGCCAAGCGGCGCTCAGCATGTTGTCTTTAGCGGCGTCTCAGCCCGGAATCGTCAGTTTGCCGAGGTCGAAACGTAGCTTAGGTCAGAACGACCGTCTATATGCGCTGCGACCAACCCCTCTCAGCGACATCGTTTCCGCACAGATGCGATGCGCTATTTCGTCGGACGATATTGGCATCGATGGGTTGGCGTGAAGCAAAGGCTCCAGGAGCGACGCCAGATCATCGAAATTGGCAAGCCTTGAGTTCGGCATCGGGAACCTCCCAATGAAGCGGATGTGCGCGTCATATCATGACAGCCACACCAGCGCCCAGAGACCGGTCCGGGTCGAGACGTTGAACGAGCGTTCCGCGCGCAGCGGCCGCCTTCAGGCTCAATTCTGTCGTGATGGGGCCGCAGCGATCAGACCTCTCCCGAGCTCCGCTTCTCGCGTTGCCCGGCTTGGCGCTCGATAAGCGCCCCATTCACCTCGTTTATCCCCTGAGCCGACTGTTCTCAGGATCGTAGAACGGTCCCTCGCCTACGGTCGCAGCGCAATCCTCGCCCAGAATGTCGATGTGAAGTTCCGCGCCAGGGCGCGCCAGATCGGCGCGCACATATCCAAGCGCGATGCTCTTTTCGAGCGTGTAGCTCCAGGCACCGGATGTGACCAGGCCGACGATCTCGCCGCGCGACCGGATGGGGGCGCAGAAGGGGGCGTCGGCTTGGCCGGGGTGGTCGAGGGTGAGGGGGACGAGTTTTTCGGTGACTCCGGTTTCTTTCTCTTTGATCAGGGCCTGCTTGCCGATGAAATTTTCTTTTCCGAGGTCGACGAAGCGCCCCAGGCTGGATTTGAGGGGGCTGTATTCGCTGCCGAGATCCTGCTTCCAGACGGGGTAGGCTTTGTCCAGGCGCAGGCTTTCCATGGCGTAGAGGCCGAAATCGCGGATGCCGTGGGGCTCGCCCGCCTGCCAGAGCGCGTCGTAGAGGGGGATCATGTGTTCGGCGGGGACGTGCAGCTCCCAGCCGAGCTCGCCGACATAGTTGACGCGCATGGCAAGCACGCGGGCCATGCCGATCTCGATGTGGCGGGCGGAAAGCCAGGGGAAGGCCTGGTTGGAGAGGTCGGCGTCCGTCACGGCGGCGAGAACGTCACGCGACTTCGGGCCTGCAAGGACCAGGGTTCCGCGCCGGCCGTGGCGACAGGCGAGCTGGACGCTGCCGTCGTCGGGCATGTGTTTTCGAAGCCAGTCCTCGTCATGCCATTCGGCCGAGGCTGCCGACATCAGATAGAAGCGGTCTTGTGCGAGGCGGGTGACGGTGAACTCGGAGACCACGCCGCCGCGCTCGTTCAGCATGTAGGCGAGCGCGATGCGGCCCACGCTCGGGAGATTCGAGCAGGTCAGGCGATCCAGCCAGGCCTCGGCGCCCTCGCCTTCGATCATGAACTTGGAGAAGCCGGGAAGGTCGAGAATGCCGACGGATTCTCGGACGGCCCTGCACTCTTCGCCGACTGTCTCGAACCAGTTTCTGTCTCTGCGAAAAGAGAGCGTTGGCTCCTCGGTTGACTCAGGCAAGTGAAAGAAGACAGGGCGCTCCCAGCCGCCGCGGGCGCCGAAGCGAGCCCCCTTTGCTCTGAGTCGGTCATACAAAGGAGAAGTCCGGGCCGGCCGCCCTGCGGCCCGTTCTTCGTAGGGGAAGGAGATGGCGTATTCGTTCTGGTAGAGCTCGATCGCCTTTGCGGTGACGTAGGTCTTGGTGGCGTAGGCAGTGTAGCGGCGGGGGTCGAGGGACCAGAGGTCCCATTCGGGCTCGCCCTCGGTGACCCATTCGGCGAGGGTCTTGCCGGCGCCGCCCGCTTGCGCGATGCCGAAGCTGAAGCAGCAGCACTGGTAGAAATTTTCGAGGCCGTGGGCGGGGCCGATATAGGGGTTGCCTTCGGGCGAATAGGGGATCGGGCCGTTGATCACGCGCTGCACGCCGACCGAGCCCAGGATGGGCACGCGCCCGATCGCCTGCTCGATATACCACTCGATCCTGTCCAGGTCGTCGTCCCAGAGCTGGTTCGAAAAATCCTCGGGGAGGCCGTCGGTCCACATGGGCGTGGCTTTCCACTCGTAGGGGCCGAGGATCAGGCCGTCGCGCTCCTCGCGTAAGTAATAAGAAATATCGGGGTCGCGCAGGAGGGGGAGCTTGTCGGGGCGGGCTTCGAGCTCGGGGATGGGCTCGGTGATCAGATATTGGTGGGACATGGTGACGATCGGCAGGTGCTGGCCGACCATCGCCATGATCTCGCCGGCGCGGTAGCCGGCGGCGTTGACCACGACTTCGGCGCGGATGTCGCCCTTGTCGGTGCGGACCAGCCACGTGCTATCCGACTGCTGCTCCAGGCCAACTACCTTGGTGAAACGCTTGATGCGGGCGCCGAGATCGCGCGCACCTTTCGCAAAGGCCTGGGTGAGCTGGGAGGGGTCGATGTCGCCGTCATGGGGGTCCCAGATGGCGCCCTTGAGGTCGTGCAGCTCGAGGAAGGGATAACGCTCGCGCGCGGCCTCGGGGGTCAGCAGCTCGTAATTGATGCCCTGGGCCTCGGCCATGGAGCGGACGTGGCGGAACTCGTCCATGCGGTGCTCGCTGTGGGCGAGGCGGATCGAGCCGGTGACGTGGTAGTTGATGGGGTAGTCCACGGCCTCGGCGAGGCTCTTGTATAAGTCGGCCGAGTATCGCTGATACTTGATGATGTTCCAGCTGCCGGAAAAGGTGGGACAATTGCCGGCGGCGTGCCAGGTGGAGCCGGAGGTGAGCTCGTCGCGCTCGATCAGGAGGCAGTCGGTCCAGCCGGCCCTGGCCAGATGATAGAGCGCGCTGCAGCCGACGGCACCGCCGCCGATGATCACCACCCTCGCCTGCTCGGCCATGTCCCACCTCCCTTTCCTCCAGCCTTATGGAGCCCTGTTAGCAGGCCAGCACAAGGCCACAAAGGACGCAACCGCCAGCCAATGTCGCAAACACGACATCGCGACGCCTTCGCAGCGTTACCATGGCTCGTCCCGGCATCCCCTGGCCAGACCAGGCGGCAGCCGTTACCCTGACCTTGTCGGGGAAGGCGATAAAATCCGAGGGAAACACCATGCAATGGCTGATCATTGCGCGTGACGGCACCGATGAGAATGCGCCGGCGCGCCGATTGTCAGCGCGACCTGCCCATCTCGAACACGCGGCGAAGCTTCAGGCTGCGGGCCACCTCCTGATCGGTGGTGCGCTTACCGACGATGATGGGCGGATGATCGGGACGGCGGCGGTCGCGCAGTTCGAGACACGGGCCGAACTCGATCGGTGGCTGGCGACCGATCCCTACGTCACGGGCGATGTCTGGCGCGAGATCGAGATCCATCCCTATCGGGTCGCTCCCCACTACGACGTTCCGCCCTGCCCTTCGACGACTGCCGAGGACAACCAATGACCGCGCTTTGCGACCGATCCGCCATCGACCTTCGGCGCATGATCGCCGGGAAGGAGATCTCGCCGGTGGAGCTGCTGGCATCCTGTCGCGAGCGCATCGAGCAGGTGAACGGCAGCGTCAACGCGATGGTCGCGACCTGCTATGAGCGCGCCACAGCCGAGGCGAAGGCGGCGGAGGCGGCCGTGCTGCGCGGTGACGAGCTGGGCTCGCTGCACGGCCTGCCGATCGGCATCAAGGATCTCGCCTTGACCGAGGGGCTGCGCACCACCTTCGGCTCGCCGCAATTTGCCGACAACGTGCCGAAGGCCGACGAGCGCCAGGTGGCGGCGGTGCGCGCTGCCGGCGCCATCGTCATTGGCAAGACCAACACGCCGGAGTTCGGCGCAGGCGCCAACACGGTCAACCCCGTCTACGGCGCCACCGGCAATCCGTTCGATCCGGCAAAGACCTGCGCCGGCTCGTCCGGCGGGTCCGCCGTGGCGCTGGCGACGGGCATGGTGCCGCTCGCCACCGGCTCGGACATGGGCGGCAGCCTCAGAAATCCCGCCGCCTATTGCGGCATCGTCGGCATGCGCCCGTCCCCCGGCATGATCTCCGAGGAGAAACGCCTGCTCGGCTGGTCGTCGCTCGGCGTGCAGGGTCCGATGGCGCGCTCGGTCGAGGATCTGGCCCTGCTCTACCAGGCGATGGCCGGCGAAGACCCCCGCGACCCGCTGGCCTACCCTCTCGGCAGCGAGGCGCTGCACCCCTTGGAAGACGTCGATCTCGGCACCCTCAAGGTCGCCGTCAGCGAAGATCTCGGCTTCGCCCCCGTCGACAACGACATCCGCGCCACGTTCAGAGCCGCGATCGAAAAACTCCAAACGCCCTTCGCCAGTGTCAGGCAAGTCAACCCGCCCCTGGAAGGGGCTGACGAGGCGTTCGAGGTGAACCGGGCGCTGTCGTTCGTCGCCGGACACAAGGCGACCTATGAAGAGAGGCCGGAGGTTCTCGGGCCGAACATCGTCGCCAATGTCGAGCAGGGCTTGTTGATGAGCCTTGCCGACGTCGCCCGCGCGATGACGGCGCACACCGCGCTCTACCGGCGTTTTCTCGCGTTCATGGAGGACTACGACGTCCTGATCTGCCCGGCCATGTCCGTGCCGCCCTTCCCCCACGGCCAGCTTTACCCGACCGAGATCAACGGCGAGGGGCTCAGAACCTACTTCCACTGGCTGGCGCTCGCCTACGGCCTGACGCTCACCTGCCATCCCGTGGTCTGCCTGCCGGCGGGGCTCGATCACACCGGCATGCCATTCGGCATCCAGATCTGCGGCAAGCGCGGGGGCGATGCGCGCGTGCTGGCTATTTCGCGCGCAATTCAGCATCATATGGTACGTATAGAGGATCTCGGGCGGCCGGTTCCAGCGCTCGGACCATTGATGAAAGGTGCCTGATGGCACCGCTGTTCTGTGCTGTAGACAATTAGGACGTCAGCTTCTTCACAGGGCTGACGCTAGATAGGGGAGGTAGCGACGCGTGCCCCGCATTCGCGATATTCGTCTGATCCCGCTCGCCTTCACCATGGACGCGGTCAAAGCCTATGGCATGGCCAGGGGCAAGACGGCCAGACGCGAGGCGACGCTGGTCGAAGTCGAGACCGAGGACGGCGTGGTCGGCATCGGCGAGGCCTTCGGCCCGCCCAAGGTCACGGCGGCCTATCTCGATCTGATCAAGGACGCGTTCATCGGCCGGCGCCTCTATGAGCGTGAGCTGATCTGGTCCGACATCATCGCGCGCCGCTACCATCTCGGCCTGCAGAACCAGATGACCGCCTGCTACAGCGGCATCAACATCGCCTGCTACGACGCCATCGGCCGGACCCTCGGGGTCAGCGTGGCCGATCTCCTGGGCGGGCGCGGCAAGGATGTGATCCCGGCCTATGCGTCCGATGGCTACATCACCGACAACCCCTCGGGCAAGCTGCCGACCCAGCTCGAGGCCATCGCCGAGGCCGGCTTTCACGCCGCCAAGATCAAGATCGGCCTCGGCCCTGCCCTCGACCAGGCGCGCTGCATGCTGACCCGCGAGGTCCTGGGCGACGACGTGCTGATCCTGGTGGACGCCAACGGCAATTACGGCGTCGATCTGGCGCTCGAGAGCATGGCGCGCATCAAGGATGTCGGCATTCATCTCTACGAGGAGCCGCTGCCGCCGCAGGACGTCGCCGGCTACCAGGCGCTCAGCCGGCGGGCGACCATTCCCGTGGCCGCGGGCGAAGCGCTCTACACCATCCACGACTTCGCGCGCCTGGTCTATCCGCGTTCGGTCGACATCCTGCAGCCGGATCTGACGCTCTGCGGTGGATTCGATCAGGCGAAGGCGATCGCGTCCCTTTGCCAGATCCACAATCTTCGCTACTCGCCCCACTGCTGGGGCGGCGCCGTCGGCCTGGCGGCGGCCTTGCATTTTCTCTCGGCGCTGCCTGACTACCCGCACAGCGATTTTCCGCCCTATCCGCGCCTGCTCGAATACGACATCGGCGAGAACCCGCTGCGCGACGAGCTTCTGGCGACGCCGCTCGTCCCGGTGGACGGCGAAATCGCGGTGCCGGCGGGCCCAGGTCTCGGCATCAAGCTCAATCCCGAAGCCGTCGACCGCTACCGCATCGACCGCTAGGGGGCCGCGGGCCCCTGCGTCGACAAGGGGCTCGGCGGCGGGGTGGGTGGCATCCTCGAAAAAACACCCTATGTCCTGGGAGGATAGCGGAGACCTCTCGCCCGGAGCCTGACCATGGATATGCCGATCGACGATCAGAAAACCGTGATGGTCGAGATGATCGCCGATCTCGCCTGCCCCTGGTGCTATCTGGGCCTGGTGCGCCTGAACAAGGCGCGCGCCATGCGCCCGGCCCTTCATGTCGAGCTTCGCTGGTGGCCCTATCTGCTGAACCCGCAGCTGCCGAGGGACGGCATGGATCGACGCGTCTATCTGCGCGCCAAGTTCGGCGGCGAGGGCAACGCCAAGGAGGTCTACGCGCGCATCGAGGAGGCCGGCCGCGAGGAGGGCCTGCCCTTCGCCCTCGATCGGATCCAGCGCACGCCGAACACGGTTTTCGCCCAGCGCCTGGTGCTGCTCGCCCAGGAGGAGGCGAAGGGCGAGGCGATGATCACCACCCTGTTCAAGGCGATGTTCGAACGGGGACAGGACATCGGCGATGTCGACGTTCTCATGGAGCTCGCCGAAAGCGAGGGCCTCTTGCGCGCGGATGTCGAAGCGCTCTTTGCCGGTGACCGCTTTGCCGCCGATATCGTCAGGGGTTACCAGCGTGCGCATATGATGGGCGTCCAGGGCGTGCCCGTCTATGTGGTCGACCGTGAGCATGTGATCGCCGGCGCGCAGGCCCCCGAAGTGCTGGTCGGGCTCCTGGACGTCGCCTCGGCCAAACTGCCAGCCTGACGCGAGGGCCGGCCGTTCGGGCATCCGAAGCGGGTGCTGGCCCGAAACTTGCTTGCAGAAAAGCTTGAAGATATGGGTGACCGGCAGCGCGAAATTGTGGCCGGCTCGGCTTCCTGTCAGCGATAGGTGGTTGTATCGCCTGCGATTTGATGCACCTATGGCGCCGTGTCGAGAGAAGACGAATTGACGACGGGACGGGCCAACCATGAGCGACGCCAAGAACGACAAAGGATCATGCGACGTTGTATGCTTCGGTGATCTTCTGATGGATTTCGTGCCGACCGAAAGCGGACTCGATTTTGCCGATCTGCCGACCTTCGTGCCCGTTCCCGGCGGCGCTGCCGCCAATGTCGCCGTGGGTCTCGCCAAGCTCGGGCACAAGAGCGCCTTCATGGGCAAGGTGGGCGACGAGCCTTTCGGCCATGTGCTGATCGACACGCTGAAGAAGGAGGGCGTCGACACCGCCTCGATCCGCCTGGAAAGCCGGGCGCGCACCGCGCTCGCCTTCGTCACCCTGACCAAGGACGGCGAGCGCGACTTCATGTTCTACCGGCATCCCTCGGCGGACATGCTGTTCGTGCCGGACGAGGTCGACCGCGCCGCGATCGAACACGCGAAAATCTTTCATTTCGACTCGATCAGCCTCGCCTCCCCGCAGCCGCGCGAGACCGCGCTGTTCGCCGCCGATCTTGCAAAATCTTTGGGCAAGCTCATCTCTTACGACGTCAACCTGCGCCTCCCCCTCTGGCCGAGCGCCGAGGAGGCGAAGGCGGGCATCATGCAGGGCCTGAAGCGCGCCAACGTGGCCAAGATCAGCGAAGACGAGCTCGACTTCATGACCGGCGGCCGAACGGCAGACGATGCCCGAAAGCATCTCTGGCATGACGGCTTGAAGCTTCTGGTGGTCAGCCTCGGCGGCAAGGGATGCCTCGCACTCACGAAACGCGGCGAAACCCTGGTGCCGAGCATCAAGGTCGACGTGGTCGACACCACGGGTGCGGGCGACGGTTTCGTCTCGGGCCTGCTCGCCGGCATCGTCCATGATCCCGAGGTGCTGGAGGATGCGGACGCCCTTGCGCCGCTATGTCGCTTCGCCAACGTGGTCGGCGCCTTGACCACGACGGCGCGCGGCGCCATTCCTTCCCTGCCGACACGACTTGAGGTTGAAAAACGATTATCGGCCGCATGACCCGCAGCCGACACCATTGGAGAGACGTGCATGAGCCCGTCCATGATTCCCGTCGAGACCTTCGATCTGGTGGTTTTCGGCGGCACCGGCGATCTTGCCAGGCGGAAATTGCTGCCGGCGCTCTATCACCGGGACTGCGACGACCAGATTCCGGAGGACAGCCGCATCATCGGCGTCTCGCGCGGCGAGATGTCGAAGGCGGACTATGCGCGCGAGGTCGAGGCAGCCCTTCGCGAATATATCGCCGACGACGAGATCGACGAGGCGCGCCTGGAGCGCTTCCTGAACCGGCTCGATCACATCGCCCTCGACGCCAAGCGGGACGAGGGCTGGTCCGATCTGGCCGAGCGCCTGCGCTCCCATCAGGACCGCGTCCGCGTCTTCTATCTGGCGACCGCCCCCGGCCTGTTCGGCGACATCTGCGCGCGGCTCGGCGAGCATGAGCTGAACACGCCGGCGAGCCGGGTCGTCCTGGAAAAGCCGATCGGCCGCGACCTCGCCTCCGCCAAGCGCATCAACGACGCCGTCGGCGAGGTCTTCACCGAGGACCAGATCTATCGGATCGATCACTATCTCGGCAAGGAGACCGTCCAGAACCTGATGGCGCTGCGCTTCGCCAACACCCTGTTCGAGCCGCTCTGGAGCCACACCGCGATCGACCATGTGCAGATCACCGTCGCCGAGACCATCGGCGTCGAGGGCCGCGGCGGCTATTACGACCGCTCGGGCGCGCTTCGGGACATGGTGCAGAACCACATCCTGCAGCTCCTCTGCCTGGTCGCGATGGAGCCGCCGACCGCGTTCACCGCCGACGGCGTGCGCGACGAGAAGCTGAAGGTGCTGCGCGCCCTTCGTCCGATCACCGGCGCCAGGGTCGACAAGAAGACCGTGCGCGGCCAGTACCGCGCCGGCGCCAGCAACGGCAGCGCCGCCCCCGGCTATCTCGACGAGATCGACGGCAACGAAAGCCAGACCGAGACCTTCGTCGCCCTCAAGGCCGAGATCGGCAACTGGCGCTGGGCGAACGTGCCCTTCTATCTCAGGACCGGCAAGCGCCTGCCGACCCGCACCTCCGAGATCGTCATCGAGTTCCGCCCGATCCCGCACTCGATCTTCACCGGCGCCGACAACCTCAAGGCCAACCGCCTGGTGGTGCGCCTGCAACCGGACGAGGGCATGACGCTCTCCCTGATGGTCAAGGACCCGGGCCCGGGCGGCATGCGCCTGCGCTCCGCCCCCCTCAACCTCTCCTTCGCCGAGACCTTCAAGGTGCGCTATCACGACGCCTATGAGCGTCTGCTGATGGATGTGGTGCGCGGCAACCCCACCCTGTTCATGCGCCGCGACGAGGTCGAAGCCGCCTGGACCTGGGTCGAGCCGATCATCACCGGCTGGAGCGAAAGCAGCGAGGGACCGCGCGGCTACACCGCCGGCACCTGGGGCCCGTCTGCCGCCATCGCCCTGATCGAGCGCGACGGCCGCACCTGGTACGAAGACTGACCAGGCGCGGCCTGGAGCGGTGACTTGCCTGGGACTGTGAAGAGGCGGCGTCATTTCATTGTCGATATCGGGCCACAGATTGCACGTTTTCACTGACGGAGCAGCATGCCTATGCATCCCCGTTTGACCGAGATCACCGAGCGGGTCGCCGCCAGGAGCGCGCCGACCCGGAGCGCCTATCTGTCGATGATTCGGGACGCCGCGGCGCGCGGGCCGAAGCGCGCGGCGCTGTCCTGCAGCAACCTCGCCCATGGCTTCGCCGCCTGCGATGCCCATGACAAGGACGCGCTGAAGGGCGACGTCAAGGCCAATGTCGCGATCGTCTCGGCCTATAACGACATGCTTTCGGCGCACCAGCCCTTCGAGACCTATCCGGCGATGATCAAGGCGGCCTGCCGCGAGGTCGGTGCCGTCGCCCAGTTCGCAGGCGGCGTCCCCGCCATGTGCGACGGCGTCACCCAGGGCCAGCCGGGCATGGAGCTTTCGCTGTTCTCGCGCGATGTCATCGCCATGGCCTCGGCCATCGCGCTCTCCCACGACATGTTCGACGGCGCGCTCTTCCTCGGGGTCTGCGACAAGATCGTGCCCGGCATGGTCATGGCGGCGGCGAGCTTCGGCCATCTGCCGATCATCTTCGTGCCGGCGGGGCCGATGACCTCGGGCCTCTCCAACAGCGACAAGGCCAAAGTTCGACAACTCTATGCCGAGGGCAAGGTCGGCCGCGCCGAGCTGCTGGAGGCGGAAAGCCAGGCCTATCACGGCCCCGGCACCTGCACCTTCTACGGCACCGCCAACTCCAACCAGATGCTGGTCGAGATCATGGGCCTGCATCTCCCCGGCGCCTCCTTCGTCAACCCCGGCAGCCCGATGCGCGATGCCCTGACCAAGGCGGCGGCGAAACGCGTGACGGAGATCACCGCGCTCGGAAATGACTATACGCCCGTAGGGGAAATCCTCTCCGAAAAAGCCTTCGTCAACGCCATGGTCGGCCTGCATGCCACCGGCGGCTCCACCAACCACGCGCTGCACCTGGTGGCCATGGCCAAGGCCGCGGGCGTGCAGCTCACCTGGGACGATTTTTCCGACCTCTCCGACCTCGTGCCGCTGCTCTGCCGCGTCTACCCGAACGGCCTCGCCGACGTGAACCACTTCCACGCCGCAGGCGGTCTCGCCTTCGTCATCCGCCAGCTCCTGGACGCCGGCCTGCTGCACGACGACGTCAAAACCGCCGCCCAAGAAGGCCTTGCAGCCTATACCAAGGAGCCTGTGCTGGAGGAGGGCGAGATCGTCTATCGGGACGGGCCGACGGAGACCTTGGACAAGACCATCGTCACCACCCTCGACGCTCCGTTCAGCGCCAATGGCGGCCTGAAGCTGCTCGACGGCAATCTCGGCCGCGCCGTCATCAAGATTTCCGCGGTCAAGCCGGAGCATCATGTGATCGAGGCGCCCGCGCTGCTGTTCAACGACCAGAGCGAGCTGCAGGACGCGTTCAAGGCCGGCAAGCTCGAGCGCGACTTCATCGCCGTGGTGCGCTTCCAGGGTCCGAAGGCGAACGGCATGCCCGAGCTGCACAAGCTCACCCCGCCCCTCGGCGTCCTTCAGGACAAGGGCTTCAAGGTGGCGCTGGTGACCGACGGCCGCATGTCCGGCGCCTCGGGCAAGGTGCCCGCCGCCATCCACGTCACCCCCGAAGCCGCTGACGGCGGCGCACTCGCGAAACTGCGCGACGGCGATCCAGTGCGACTGGATGCGCGGACGGGAGTCCTGAAAGTTCTGCTGGAACCTGACGTCTTGGCCGCTCGTGAGCCGGTCACGGCCGATCTCGTGCATTATCACTCGGGCCTCGGGCGCGAGCTGTTCGGGACGTTCAGGCAGAACGTCACGCCGGCCGAGCAGGGGGCGACGGCGGTGACCTTTCTCGAAGCGCAGGGAGCGTAAGCGCGATGACACTGGACGACATCATGCGCACGGCGCCGGTCATCCCGGTGATGATGATCGACGAGCTCGAGCACGCCGTCCCGCTCGCCAAAGCGCTGGTCGCGGGCGGTCTGAAGGTGCTGGAAATCACGCTCCGCACCCCCGTCGCCCTGGACGCGATCCGGGCGATCATCGCGGAAGTCGAGGGCGCCATCGTCGGCGCCGGCACCGTGCTCACGCCGCAGCAGCTCGAGCACGTCGCCGCCCTTCGCTGCAAGTTCGCCGTCTCCCCGGGCTTCACCCCCTCCCTCCTCGACGCCGCGCAGACGTCCCCCTGCCCGCTCCTGCCGGGTGCCGCCAGCGCTTCCGAAGTCATGCAGCTTCTTGACAACGGCCACGACCACCTCAAATTCTTCCCGGCCGAGGCCGCGGGCGGCGTGCCCTTCCTGAAATCCCTGGCCTCGCCGCTCCCCGACGCCAGGTTCTGCCCCACCGGCGGCATCGGCCCGAACAATGCCAAGAGCTATCTGGCGCTGCCCAACGTGCTCTGTGTCGGCGGCTCCTGGGTCGTCCCGAAGGACACCATCGCCGCCGGCGACTGGGCGCGGATCACCGAGCTCGCGACGGATGCGACGACGCTTTCCTAAGCGGCGAACAACCGCCTGACGACGGCAAGGCCGAGGACGAGACCGGCGAGCGACAGGCAGAACGAGCCCAGGGTATAGACGATCAGCGGTCCGTAGGCCTGACGCTCGTACAGCGTGTAGACGTCGAGCGAGAAGGTCGAAAAGGTGGTGAACGAGCCGAGCAGGCCGACCGCCAGGAACAGGCGCGCTTCCTGGCTCGCGTTCCAGGAAAGCGCCATCGCCGCGACCAGGGCGCCCATCGCGAAAGAGCCGGCGACGTTGACGATCATGGTGCCGAGCGGAAAGCCGTGGCCCGCGAGCCTGGTGGCGGCGACACTGACGAGATAGCGCAGCACCGCGCCCACCATGCCGCCCGCCGCCACCGTCACCATCGCCTGCATCGCGCCTGCTCCTCCTGTCGCCAGCCTATCCATAGTTGTCCCGTCGCGCGAATTGAACCCCCTGTCGATCGCGCGGTTTCGGTCCTATGCTCGGCGCCATTGCCCGGCCTGTCGCTCATCTCGACATCCATGGGAGAGAAGGTTGCCGCGTAGCATGTCCAGCCTGCTGATCGCAGGCACGTCCCACACCGGAAAGTCGACGCTCGCCGCCGCGATCGGCAGGGCGCTCGGATGGGAGGTGCTGTCGACCGACCGGCTGGCGCGCCATCCGGGTCGCCCCTGGCCACGCGTCCCGCCCCATGTCGCCGAATATTATGCGCGCCTGTCGGACGAGACGATCTATCGGTTTCTCCTGAACCACCACGAGAACATGTGGCCAGGAATCCAGCGCCTGATCTCGGACATGCAGGGCCAGGGCAAGCCCTTCGTGCTGGAGGGCTCGGCCCTTCGGCCGGACTATGTGTCGAAGGCGGTCTCGACCGAAAATGCGGTCGTCTGTCTTCATGCCGATCACGACTTTCTACGCGCGCGCATGCTGGCGGAAAGCGGCTATGAGAGGCTGGATGCAGGCCATCGCCCCCTGGTCGACAAATTCATCACGCGCTCGCTTCGGGACAATGACGAGGTCCTGAAAGCCGCGCGCGGCCATGGGCTCTTCTGCATCGATGTGCGCGACGAGGCGGCCGTCGAGCGGTTTCAGGCCCGCATGGTCGAGCGCCTTCGCCGCTGAGCCCGTCGCCGGACGCGAGTCTGGCGTCGCGTGCAATCTGGTGTAGAAGAACAGTCCGTCCTTTTTTCGCCTGCAATCGACTGCAGAGATTGGCCATGAGCACCAACGCCGGAACCGACGAAACCAAGCCCGAACGGCGCACGCTTCGCCGCATCGCCTATCTGACGCTGGCACCGGCCGAGCCGAACAACGAGGCCGAGCACAGGAAGCTCATCTGGCTGTCGCGCGTGACCGACAGCTTCCTGATCACCCTGATCGTCATGAACGTCATCGCGGTGATCCTCGAGTCCGTGCCGAGCATCGAAGCGCGATTCGGCGCATGGTTTCTGTGGTTCGATCACCTGTCGGTGGCGTTGTTCACGATCGAATACGGCGTGCGCATCTGGTCGTCGATCGAGAGGAGCGCAGAGGACAGGGCGCACCCCATCCGGGCGCGTCTGCGCAATATGCTGCGGCCGCTGGCGCTCGCCGATCTGGTGGCCATTCTCCCTTTCTATCTGGGCACGCTGGTCAACGTCGACCTGCGCATGCTGCGCGCCCTTCGCCTGCTGCGCGTCTTGAAGCTCAGCCGCTATTCGACCTCGATCCGCCTGCTCGTTGATGCCTTGGAAAAGGAAGCGCGGGCGATCGCAGCCGCCGTGTTCGTGCTCAGCCTTCTCGTCCTGGTCGCCGCGAGCCTGGCTTATATCGCCGAGCAGCGAGCCCAGCCCGAGGCGTTCGGCACGATCCCCGACGCGCTCTGGTGGGCGGTGATCACCATGACCACCGTCGGCTACGGCGACGTGGTGCCGGTCACGCCATTCGGCCGGCTGGTCGGCGGCGGAATCGCGGTGATCGGCATCGGCATGGTCGCTCTGCCTGCGGGCCTCCTGGCCGCCGCGTTTTCCGAGCAGATCCATCTCAGAGACCAGCGCTTCGAGGCAGAGGTCGAGCATCGGCTGGTGGATGGCCGGCTCTCGAAAGAGGATCGAGTGCGTCTGGAGGAGCTGCGCAAACGTCTGGGCCTGCGTGCCAGCGAGGCGCGGCTGATCATGCTGAACGTGCTGCGCGAGGCGCGCCTGGCCCCCCCCACCTGTCCCCATTGCGGCGAGCCGCTGGTCGGGGACGCTCGTGTCCCCGACATGCGCCCGCACCGCCGCCATGTCGGCAAAGGCCTGGTCAAGCCATGAGCACCACCATCGACATCCGCTGACCGACGAGTAGCAATGCCCGAACCGACACCGCCCCAAGCGCGTCCCTCAGCTCACCAACCGCAACCCGTCGAGCCAAGATCCAAATCCACGCGCCGGCGCGCCGCCGGCGGTTAGGGGCGCCAGGCTTCGTAGTCGCCGGTGGCGGGTGCACGCGTGCCGCCGCGCTGGACGGCGCCGGGCGGCAGGTAGGCCTCGGAGGTGCCCGTCGCGTTGGGCATGGGTTCCGCTTCGAAATGCGGTGAGGGCAGCGGTGTCTCGGAGGGCGGCTCCTTGATCCGGCCATGCAGCCAGCCAACCCAGCCAGGCGGCACGCGCGTCGGCTCGGCGACCTTGCTGTAGACCACCCAGCGTCGTTCACGGCGGCCGGATACCGGACGCTTCTCGCGGTAATAGCGATTGCCGTAGGCATCTTCGCCGACCAGCTCGCCGCTAAGCCAGGTCTGGAACAGCGTGAAGAAACTGTTGGTGCCGAACATGGCCTGACATCTGCCCCTTGGAGCCGAAACCATCGAAACGGGTCCGGACGACGACCGCACCGGACTGAAGCGCACTATGGGGTTCTGATCGTTTCCGGTCCAGTGCGACTTTTGCGCACCCATCCTTTTCCACATTCTTCCCCATTCTGTGGATAAGTTTTTCCCAAGGGTTCCTGTTTCGTTCCAAATCCAGCATCTCCATGCCCTGGAGATTGACCTCCATCCCTTGTTTTCTCCAGCTCGGCCCACCTCCAATGCGCTCCACATCCATCACCTCCATGCGCTTTAGCAGCCCTTCGAGAGCGAGGTGCATGCGGTTGCGTCGGCAATTTTCCCGGAGATTCCCACGGCGTTCGACGGCAAAACACTACATCTAGTGGCTGTTGCCATGCCGGGGGGATAGATATATGATCTTTGACATCATCGAGCCCTCGCGCTGCACAGGCCGAAAAACCGAACGGGCCGCCGCAGCTGGGCGACGAAAAGCGCTAACCGCCTGCTGGACTTGAAGGATCGAGGGGCCGGCAAGCGGGATGAGAAGCGTGATCAGCGGGATTTGACGCCAAATTGGTGAGTTAATCGTTGCCGTGTGGTCAGGAAGAGCCTAAAACTCAGTTGAGCTGATAAAGATTGAGCGTAACTGTGTTGATTCAACTGGACCTACGGCTTGCAAAACAATCCGACGGATCGCTTCAGGGCGACCCGATCGGTCATGCCGGAATGGAGTCTGGTTGATGAGAATCGAGCGCGCTTTCACCACTGCCGGGACCTGCCCTTACCAAGGCATCGCGTTCCGCACCGCCACGAGCGAGATCCGCAATCCCGACGGCTCGGTGGTGTTCAAGCTGGACGACATCGATGTGCCGGCGGCCTGGTCACAGGTGGCCGTGGACGTGCTCGCGCAGAAATATTTCAGAAAGGCCGGCGTGCCGGCGGTGCTGAAGACATCAGCCGAGAAGGGCGTGCCGGACTGGCTCCGCCCGAGAAAGCCGGACAGCAAGGAGCTGAAGAAGCTGCCGGCCGAGGAGCGTTTCGGCGGTGAGCGTTCGGCCAGGCAGGTGTTCGACCGACTGGCCGGCACCTGGACCTATTGGGGCTGGAAGGGCGGCTATTTCGACGGCGAGGACGACGCCCAGGCCTTTTATGACGAGCTGCGCTACATGCTCGCCACCCAGCGTTGCGCACCGAACTCCCCGCAATGGTTCAACACCGGGCTGCACTGGGCCTATGGCATCGACGGCCCCGCCCAGGGCCACTATTTCGCCGATCCGAAAACCGGTGAGATCAGAAAATCCGACAGTGCCTATGAGCACCCCCAACCCCATGCCTGCTTCATCCAGAGCGTCGACGACGACCTGGTGAACGCCGGCGGCATCATGGATCTCTGGGTGCGCGAAGCCCGGCTGTTCAAATATGGATCCGGCACCGGCTCCAACTTCTCCAAATTGCGCCAGGCGCCAACGAGCTCCCTTTCCGGCGGCGGCAAGTCGTCGGGCCTGATGAGTTTCTTAAAATTGGCGACCGGGCGGCGGGCGCGATCAAGTCCGGCGGTACGACGCGCCGGGCGGCCAAGATGGTCACCGTCGACGTCGACCATCCCGACATCGAGGAGTTCGTGAACTGGAAGGTGGTGGAGGAGCAGAAGGTCGCGGCGCTGGTCGCGGGCTCCAAGCTCATGAACCGCCATCTGAACGAGGTCCTGGGGGCGTGCCACAAGGGCGGCCTGGACGGCGAGGCGCGCTTCGATCCGAAAGAAAACTCGGACCTGAAAAAAGCCATCAAGGCGGCGCGCCAGGTGATGCTGCCCGAGAACGCCATCCAGCAGACCATCCTGTTCGCGCGCCAGGGCTATACCCGCCTCGAGATCCCGACCTACACGACGGATTGGGACTCCGATGCCTACCTCACCGTCGCCGGTCAGAACTCCAACAATTCGATCCGGGTGAGCAACGACTTCCTGGAGCGGGTCAAGGACGGTGGGTCCTGGGAGCTGACCACGCGCACCGACGGCAAGGTTTCCAAGACTCTCAAGGCGCGTGACCTCTGGGATCAGATTTCCCGTGCCGCCTGGGGTAGCGCCGATCCCGGCGTGCAATATGACACCACCATCAACGAGTGGCACACCTGCCCGGTGTCGGGACGGATCAACGCATCCAACCCCTGCTCCGAATACATGTTCCTGGACGACACCGCCTGCAATCTGGCGTCGCTCAACCTGATCACCTTCCTGAATCAGGATGGCTCCTTCGACACCGAGCGCTTCGCCCACGGCACGCGCCTTTGGACCATCGTCCTCGAGATCTCGGTGATGATGGCGCAGTACCCGTCTGAAAAGATCGCCGAGCTCTCCTACCGCTACCGCACCCTCGGCCTCGGCTACGCCAATCTCGGCGGCATGCTGATGGCGCGCGGCATCGGCTATGACAGCCTGGAAGGCCGGGCGATCGCCGGCGCGATCACCGCCCTGATGACCGGCGTGACCTATGCGGTCTCGGCGGAGATGGCGAAGGAGCTCGGAGCGTTCCCCGGCTACGCGCCGAACAAGGACGAGATGCTGCGGGTGATGCGCAACCACCGGCGGGCGGCCTATGGCGAGAAGCGCGACTACGAGGCCCTGTCCGTGCGCCCTGTCCCGCTGGACGCGGCGCATTGCGACTGGCAGGACCTGGTGGACGCGGCGCAGGCGGCCTGGGACCGGGCGCTGGAGCTCGGTGAAATCAATGGCTATCGCAACGCCCAGACCACGGTGATCGCCCCCACCGGCACCATCGGCCTGGTGATGGACTGCGACACGACGGGCATCGAGCCGGACTTCGCCCTGGTGAAGTTCAAGAAGCTCGCGGGCGGCGGCTATTTCAAGATCATCAATCGCATGGTGCCGCGAGCGCTGGCCTGCTCGGCTACGATCCCGACCGGATCGAGACCATCATCCGCTACGCGGTCGGCCGCGGTTCCCTGAAGGACGCGCCCGAGATCAACCACGAGACTCTGAAGGCCAAGGGCTTCACCCCGGAGATTCTGGAGCGCCTGGAGCAACAGCTTCCGAGCGCCTTCGACATCAAATACGCGTTCAACCCCTACACCCTCGGTCAGGAGTTCTGCCGGGACGTGCTCGGCATCGCCGAAGAAAAGCTCGCCGACTTCGAGCTCGATCTGCTCGCCGAGATCGGCTTCACCAAGACGCAATACGAAGCCGCGAACCTCTTTTGCTGCGGCGCGATGACCGTCGAGGGGGCGCCGGGCCTGAAGGACGAGCATCTGCCGGTGTTCGACTGCGCCAATCCCTGCGGCCGGCTCGGTAAGCGCTTCCTCGCCACCTCCAGCCACATCCGCATGATGGCATCCGCCCAGCCCTTCATCTCGGGCGCGATTTCCAAGACCATCAACATGCCGGGCACGGCCACGGTCGAGGATTGCGGCGAGGCCTATATGGAAGCCTGGCAGCTCGGCCTGAAGGCCATGGCGCTCTATCGGGACGGCTCCAAGCTCTCGCAGCCGCTGTCCGCGATCGCCCTGGGCGATGACATCGAGGACGACGACGAGGATGCGGTCGCCGCCGAGACGCCGACCGCCGCGCGCATCCAGGAGATCGCCGAGAAGGTCGCCGCGGTCGCGGTCGAACGCCATCGCCTGCCCAACCGGCGCAAGGGCTATACCCAGAAGGCCTCGGTCGGCGGCCACAAGGTCTATCTCCGCACCGGCGAATATATCGACGGCAGCCTCGGCGAGATCTTCATCGACATGCACAAGGAGGGGGCGGCGTTTCGCTCCCTGATGAACAGCTTCGCGATCGCCGTGTCGATCGGCCTGCAATACGGCGTGCCGCTCGAGGAGTTCGTCGAGGCCTTCGCGTACACGCGCTTCGAGCCGTCCGGCCCGGTGCAGGGCAACGACACCGTGAAGATGGCGAGCTCGGTGCTCGACTACATCTTCCGCGAGCTCGCGATCTCCTATCTCGATCGCAGCGACCTCGCCCATGTCGACCCGGCCAATCTGCATCCGGACAGCCTGAGCGACAGCGAGAAGGAACAGAAGCTGAGACGAGATGACGGGGACGCGATCGCGCGCATCGCCAGCAGCGGCTTCGTGCGCGGCAATCTGCGCCTGCTGCATGGCGGCGGCCATGCCGGTGCGCAGCAGGAAGCGTCCCCCCCACCAATTCACAGTCGGCATGGCGACGGCGGCAAGTCCGCCGGAACCGCGCTGGCGGTGAGTGACTCGCCGGAAACGGCCGTTCTCGACGAACGGCTTGCTCAGGTGAGGCTGGCGAGGCTCAAGGGCTATGAAGGTGATCCCTGCCCGAGCTGCGCCAATTTCACTCTGGTGCGCAGCGGCACTTGCCTGAAATGCGATACCTGCGGCTCGACGACGGGCTGCTCGTGATCGTGTTCACCGAGGTGAGACCGCACTTCCCAGCGTAGCAGAGTCTAACTTCCTCCTCCCAAGCCTGCGGGGCCCGGCATGTCGATGCCGGGCCCTTTTTTTGTGCCGACCATGCCTCCGCCGACACCAAGCGCCTGTCAAAACAAGGCAAGACGGCGCCGCGCGCCCGCTTGACGCAAAATCAAGCGGCATTGAGAAAATCTCAATCACCTCAATTGCCGCAGTGCAGCATCTAAAACTGTTGTAAATCAGCGACATGCCGCCGCGGAATCACGGCGATGGAGCACTCGGGTGTGGCTTTTCCGCACGGAAATTTTACGCTACCGAAGCGTGAATGATTCGAGCGTTGATCACCTCGATGCAGGTTGAGGGGGCGGCGTTTCGGAGATCAGATGAAATCGAGGGGGAAACGACGGCCTGATCGAGACCGGCATCCGTGACGGAAGCGGATGGGAACGAGCGGGGAAGAGAGGTGTTGAACCTGTGATACGGCACACAGCGCTTTAACGTCTTGTTAAGCACGATGCCTTAAGCTGATGAGGCGTGCTTGTCCCGAAACCGGCCTCTCCATATCGGAACGATTGGATTGACTGCCTTTGATTTCGAAGTCCTCACCCAGACCTTGGTAAGAACGACGTCATGTATGCCCTGGACCCCGCGATCGAAAGTCGCAGCGATGAAGCGCCCGAAACCCTGCCGGACGATTTTCCGGGAGGCGCCGACGGCATCGAAATTTTCAACGCGGAGGGCCGGGCTCCCGTCCTCCTTCTCTCCGATCATTCCGGCTGCACGATTCCGAGCTATTTGAAAAATCTGGGCCTTCCCGAAGAGGAGCGTCGCCGACACATCGCCTGGGACATCGGCGCCACCGACATGACGCGACGCCTGGCCAAGCGCCTCGATGCGCCGGCCGTGCTCAATCACATCTCCCGCCTGGTGATCGATCCGAACCGCCTCCCCGGCTCGCCGACCTCGATCCCCGCCGTCGCCGACGGCACGGTGGTTCCCGGCAATCAGAACCTCACGCAGGAAGAGCAGCAGAGACGCATCCGCCTCTCCTTCGTCCCGTATCACCGTGCCATTTCCCAGCAAATCGCCAAGCTGCGCCGCGGGGGTGCCGTGCCGGCGATCATCGCCATGCACAGCTTCACCCCGGCGATGCAGCGCGAGTGGCGGCCCTGGGAAGCGGCCGTGCTCTGGTCGACGCAGGACGATCGCCTGGCCAGGCCGGTTCTGGAGCGGCTGCGCGACTATCCCGACCTTTGCATCGGCGCAAATCAGCCTTATTCCGGGGACCATCCGGATGGCTATTCGCTGCAGTTTCACGCGCTCAGGACGGGTTTTCCGAACGTCGCTTTCGAGGTGCGTCAGGACCTGATCGGCACCCGGGACGAGGCAGAAGCTTGGGCCGATCGGCTCTACGAGGTCTTGCAACAGCCGCTTTCCGATCCCACACTCTACCGACGATGGGGGAGCTGGAGGCGAACTGGCGATGACGATTGTGCCGCCGTCACTGACGCTCGGGGTCGAAGAAGAATACCTGCTGGTTGATCCGGCAAGCCGCGATCTCGTTGCATCACCACCCGAAGGATTCATGAAGGCCTGCAAGGACCGCCTGGGCGACCGGGTCGGTCACGAGCTGCTGCAGTCTCAGATCGAAGTCGGCACACCGATCTGTCAGGATCTCGCCGATGTCCGCCACGAGCTGGGCCGTCTCAGGCGCGGTGTCGCCGAGATCGCCCAGGACTTCGGCATGGCGATGATCGCGTCCTCGACCCATCCATTCGCGCGCTATGCCGATCAGGCCCAGGTGCGCAACGAGCGCTATGACGGGCTGATCTCCGATCTCAAGGCGCTCGCCGACCGCATGCTGATCTGCGGCATGCATGTGCATGCGGCGATCGAGGACGAGGAGCTCCGGATCGACCTGATGAATCAGGCGACCTATTTCCTGCCGCATCTGCTCGCGCTGTCCACCTCGTCGCCCTTCTGGGAAGGCAAGAACACCGGGCTCAAATCCTATCGCCCGACCTGCTTCGGCGATCTGCCGCGCACCGGCCTGCCCGAGCATTTCTCGAGCGCCGCCGCCTGGCACGAGATGCTGGGCCAGCTCGCCCAGACCGGCCTTTGCCAGGATCCGAGCAAGATCTGGTGGGACATCCGCCCCTCCTGCCGCTTTCCGACGCTGGAAATGCGCATCTGCGATATCTGCACCACGCTTGAGGACACGCTCACCATCGTGGCCCTCTACCAGTCGATCCTCGCCGCCCTGTTCCGCGCACGCTCGCAAAATCAGAGCTGGCGGCGCTATCGCCAGATCCTGATCGCCGAGAACAAATCGCTCGCCCAGCGCTACGGCATCGACGGCACGCTCGCCGATTACGGCGCGCTTACCTGCAAGCCGTTTGCCGACCTGGTTGACGAAATCATCGATCTGGTCCAGATCGAAGCAGCGCGCCGGGGATGCCTCGCCGAGGTGGAGCATGCGCGCATGATCGTGACCCGCGGCACCAGTGCCGACCGGCAGATCGGTGTGTTCACCGAGGCGCGCGCCGGTGGCGCCGATCATCAGGAAGCCTGCCGTGCGGTGGTCGACTGGCTGATCGACGAGACCCAGGCCGGCCTCGATCCTGCCGCACCCGTCATCACCCAGGCCTGGTCCGAAGCCGAGGAAGAGCATGAACGCAACCGAGTTGGATGAGCGCACCCGGATCGAGCTGGAAGCGGCGGCTTTTCGCACGCTCGTCGACCATCTGCGCAAGCGCACCGACGTCCAGAACATCGATCTGATGAACCTCTCGGGCTTTTGCCGAAACTGCCTTTCCAAATGGTATCGCGCCGCAGCCGAGGAGCGCGGACTCGACCTGTCCTACGAGGACGCGCGGGAAATCGTCTACGGCATGCCTTATGCCGACTGGAAGGCGGCGCATCAGACCGAGGCGACTGTGGAGCAGAAGGCTGCATTCGCCGAGGTGCCGCAAGCGGATCACTGACGACATAGCCGCACTGCGCCCAGCCTGTCTGCCGGCGGCACCGGATTCCGATGATCGGCCTCGCAGCGCGTCGGGCCATGACAGCGGTGTCGATCTGCTTCGGTGACTCCGAAGGGGATTGTTAACCCCAAACCGCTAACATCGTCGATCAGGTCCATGGATCCTGGGAGTCCGCGCACCAGCCGGCAAGATCTCCGGCGGTGGGATTCCCAGGGTCGCATGGACCTGCTGCCGAACTTGGACCCTAAAGATTAAGACATCGTTAGCGCCAGAGGGAACAACCCCTGGAAGATTTTCACACCACCAAGATATTGGTTAATCTTTGATAGCCAAGTACGCACCATTCTATTCAAGAATACATTAACTATTCTTATATATAGAAATAAAAAGACCTTATATTTTAAGATGTCCCTGCAATGATGTTGTATTGGGGATGTCGATGCAGATGCGCCGCCTTGACCAACGGATAGCCAGGACTCTTGCGCGAGGCGTGACGGCTGCCGCAGCGCTTCTCGTTCTCGCGGTCGGCGCGTTCGAGCTTCAGACCTCCTGGCTGCAGTCGGAGCTGTTCAGCGGCATCGGGCGGGAACTCAGCTTCGACATCGAGGACGGGCACCATCGGCGCGCCTACCGTCCCGTCTCCGGACCCCATAACCGGCGGCTCGGCTATGTCGGTCTCGGCGAGTTCGAGGACCGCCTGGTGGCACGCGGCTTCACGCTCACCCGCCAGGCCGGCCTGTCGCCGCGCCACTGGCAGTTCGTCCAGGCGGGCGGCTATCCGATCTTCAAGGAGAAGAATCGCGCCGGGCTGATGCTCCTCGACCACAAGGGCGAAGTGGTGCATGACGCCCGCTTTCCCGCCCGCATCTATCCCGCCTTCGAAGCCATCCCGCCGCTGCTCCTGCAGACCCTGCTGTTCATCGAAAACCGCGAACTGCTCGATCCGGGCGAGCCCAGGCGCAACCCCTCGGTCGACTGGAGCCGGCTGGCCGCCATGCTGCCGGGTCTTGCCAGGCAGCTGATCGATCCCGGCAGCAACGCCGCCGGCGGCAGCACGCTCGCCACCCAGATCGAGAAATTCCGGCACTCGCCGGACGGGCAGACCCATGGCGCCAGGGACAAGCTTCGCCAGATGATCTCGGCGAGCTTTCGCGCCTATCAGGACGGCCCCGACACCACCGAGCACCGCCGCCAGGTGGCGCTCGACTACATCAACGGCACGCCGCTCAGTGCGCGGCGCGGTTTCGGCGAGGTCAACGGCATCGGCGACGGCCTGTTCACCTGGTTCGGCGCCGATTTCGGCGAGGTCAACCACCTGCTGACCGAACCCTCCGACGATCCCGTCCTCCTTCCGCAAAAGGCGCGCGCCTATAAGCAGGTGCTCGCCCTGCTGATCGCGCAGCGGCGTCCCTCCCACTATCTGCTCGCCGGCCGTGAGGATCTGGAAAGGCTGTGCAATCAGCATCTCCGCCTCCTGAAGCGGGAGGGGATCGTCGACCTAGCACTCGCCGACGCGGCGCTCGGCCTGAAGCTCGACTTTCTGGACAGGCTTCCGGATGTCGAAGAGGCCTCGCATCTGGAGCGGAAGGCCTCCAACAGGATTCGCACGGAGCTGAAGGCCCTGCTCGGCGTTTCCGATCTCTATGCACTCGACCGGTTCGACCTCACGCTGCAAAGCAGCATCGATGTCGAAGCCCAGCGCCGGGTGACCGACATGCTGCAGGGTCTGCGCGATCCCGAAACGGCGCGGAAGCTCGGCCTCTATGGCCATCGCCTCCTGCAGGCTGACGGTAGCAATGATCCCCTGGTGATCAGCCTCACCCTCTATGAGCGCGGCGAGGATGCGAACTATCTGCGCGTCCAGGCGGACAATCTCGATCAGCCCTTCGACATCAACAGCGGTGCCATGCTGGATCTCGGCTCGACCGCCAAGCTCAGGACGCTGATCACCTATCTGGAGGTCATCGCCGAGATCCATGCAGACTTCGCGGCAAAGGATTTTCAGGGTCTCGATGACGCCGCGCGCAGCGGTGCCGATGAGCTGACCCGCTGGGTCGCGACCACCTTGAAAGCGAGCGCCGGCAGGAAGCTGCCGGCATTGCTCGACGCCGCGATGGCGAGGCGCTATTCCGCCAGCACCAAGGAGCGCTTTCGCACCGGCGGCGGCCTCCACCACTTCGCCAATTTCAACGAGAAGGACAACGGCCGGATCGTCACCGTGGCCGAGGCGATGCGCCATTCGATCAACCTGCCACTGGTGCGCATGATGCGCGACATCGTCGACTACCATATCGGCGAGTCCGGTCATGCCCTCCTCACCGACCGCGACCATCCGGGACGCGAGGCCTATCTGCAGCGCTTCGCGGATCAGGAGGCGATGACCTATCTGCGCCGCTTCCATCAGGAGCTTGCCCATCTGGATGCCGATCAGGTGCTGGAGGAGATGAGCTCGCGGGTCCGGCAGACCGAAGACCGGCTCGCCGCCCTCTTCCGCTTCGTTCGGCCGGATGCGCCCAAGCCGGCGTTTGCCGATTTCATGAAGGCGCACGCGGCGACCGCGGCCCTGTCGGCCGGGCGCATCGACGCGCTGTTCGAGGACTACGATCCAGCAGCGTTCAGCTTCGAGGACCAGGCCTATCTGGTGCGCCTGCACCCCCTGCATCTCTGGCTCGCACGCGCGCTTCAAACCTCGCGCATGCCGACGGTGGCCGATGCCTGGGCGGCGAGCGCGGAAGCGAAAACCGCAGCGGCGGCCTGGCTGTTCAAGACGAGGCGCAAGAGCACGCAGGATCTGCGCATCCGGCAGATCCTGGAGGAAGACGCATTTTCGCTGATCCACAAACGCTGGGCACGGCTCGGCTATCCGTTTCCGTCCCTGGTTCCATCCTACGCGACTGCGATCGGCAGCTCCGCCGATCGCCCGGAAGCGCTCGCGACCCTGGTCGGAATCATCCTGAACGACGGCATGCTCAAGCCGGCGGCACGCATTCAAGCGCTGCATTTCGCGGCGGGCACGCCTTATGAAACGCGCTTCGAGCGGCGGCCGGAGAAGGCGAAGAGGGTGCTCATCCCTGACATCACCGAGGTGGTCCGGCGCACCATGATCGATGTGGTCGACAACGGCACGGCGCAGCGTCTGAAGGGGGCTTTCGATCTGGCGTCCGGCACGAAAATAGCGATCGGCGCCAAGACCGGGACGGGGGATCACCGGAAGAAGACGTTCGACCGGCAGGGCAATCTGATCAGCAGCGAGGTGGTGAACCGCACCGCGACCGTGGCGTTCTTCGTCGGCGAGCGTCTGTTCGGCAATCTCACCATTTTCGTCCCCGGCCCCGAGGCCGAGAACTACAGCTTCACCAGCTCGCTCCCAGCCCAGCTCCTGAAGGCACTGGCGCCGGCGCTCAGCCCGCTGATGGAGGATGACGAACTGCTGACCGTGGATCTCCCCATGCTCCAAGACGCGTCCTAAAGGTCAACGCCGCGGCGCGCCGCCGCCGCCGTTGCCGTTAGGCGCCGGGCTGGTGCTGGGGGGCAGCCTTGGCGAAGGCCTCGATGCTCTGACAGTGGTCGTTGATCCGGCGGATCGTCGGGAACGGGCCGAGATCGACCTCGTAGCGCTTGGCGTTGTAGACCTGCGGCACGAGGCAGATATCGGCGAGCGTCGGCTGGTCGCCGAAGCAGAAGTCACTGCCCTTGTCCTTGATCGTCGCCTCGATCGCCTTGAAGCCGTCGGCGAGCCAGCGGTGATACCAGATCATGCGCTTGAGCTGATCGCAGCCGAGATCGCGTTCGAGATATTGCAGCACGCGCAGATTGTTCAGGGGGTGGATGTCGCAGGCGATGATCTGGGCGATGGCGCGCACCCTCGCCCTGTCCTTGGGATCGGCGGGCAGCAAAGGAGGCTGCGGATGGGTCTCCTCGAGATAGTCGATGATCGCGAGCGACTGGCCGACGGCGAGATCGCCATCCTCGAAAAACGGGACGAGGCCCTGGGGATTGTGCGCCAGATAGTCCTCGGCCTGCTGGCCGCCGGCGCGAAGATCGATCGGCAGCTGCTCGACGTCGAGCCCCTTGAGATGGAGGGCGATGCGCACGCGATAGGCCGCCGTGCTTCGCCAATAGTCGTATAAGCGCATCCCTCTGTTCCTTGTCTGACCGATATCGGCCCTGGCCGGGCCGGGAGCCTAAATCACCGCTGTCGGCAGCGGCTTTCCAGCGAAATGGGCCTCAAGATTCGCCAAAACCACATCGCCCATGGCATCGCGGGTCTCGACGCAGGCACTCCCCTGATGCGGCTGCAGCACGACATTGTCCATGGCGATCAGGGCCGCGGGCACGTTGGGCTCGTTCGCGAACACATCCAGCCCGGCAGCGCCGAGCCTTCCCGCCTGCAGCGCATCGATCAGCGCGGGTTCGTCGACCACCGAGCCACGGGAAATATTGATCAGCCAGCCCTTGGGCCCGACCGCGTCGATCACCTCGGCGCTCACCAGGCCGGCGGTCTCGGCCCCGCCCTTGCAGGCGATCATCAGGACGTCCGCGGCGCGCGCCAGCTCCACCGGATCGGCGTGATAGTCATAGGCCAGATCGGGCTTCCGGCTGGGCCCGCCATAGATGATGTCCATCCCGAACGCCTTGGCGCGCTCGGCGATCGCCTGGCCGATCCGACCCATGCCGAGAACGCCGAGCGTGCGGCCGGCAAGCGAGCTGGAGAGCGGCGGATCACCCTCCTTCGGCCAGCGGCCCGCGCGCAGATAGCGGTCGTTCCAGGTGATCTTTCGCGCGACATCGAGAAGGATGGCCAGGGCGAGCTCCGCGACACCGACCGTGAGCACGTCGGGAGTGTTGGTGACGCGCACGCCCTGCCCCTTCGCGGTCTGCAGATCGACCGAATCGACGCCGACGCCGAGGACGGCGATGATCTCCAGCTTGGGCAGGCGTTTGATCACCTCCCCCTTGATGCCGGCGATGCCGTTGGTGACCACGCCGCGAATCCGCGGACCGACCTCCGCGATCAGCGCATCCTGGTCGGCCGCTTCCCAGAGCCTGTGGAGGGTGTAGTCGGCGTCAAGCTTGGCGGTCGTGCCGGGATGCACGTCCAGAAGCTCCAGGATATCCGGCTTGCTCATACTGTTCCCCGCATTGCAAAGGCCGAAGTCAAGGCCGTCGACCTAGTAGGGGCCGCCGGCCTTGCCACCCTCGTCACCCTCGCCGCGCGCCACCTTGATCGCCTGCTGGCAGGCTTCGGCGAGAAGGCGGCCGTCGGAGGCAATCGTCACGAACTGGTAGCCCTTCTCGACACAGTGGCGGGCGTAGGCCGGGTCCAGGGTATGGATGCCGCAGATCAGCTTGCGCTTCTTGCAGCCGTCCAGAATCGTGTCGAGCACGGCGACCATCTCCGGCTCTTTCAGATCGACACGCTCCTTGGCGCCGAAGCTCTGGCAGAGATCGGCAGGGCCGATATAGACGCCGTCCAGCCCCTTGGTGTCGAGAATCGCATCGAGATTGTCGACGGCTTCCTTGGTCTCGATCATGGCGAAGGTGAGCACGCTGTCATTGGCGTGGGCGGGGTAGTCGGCGCCGGCGTAGAGCATCGCCCGGGTCGGCCCGAAGCTTCTGAAGCCGTCAGGCGGATAGCGGCAGGACTTTACGAACTGTTCGGCCTGCTCGGCGGTGTTGACCATGGGGCAGATGATGCCGTAGGCGCCGGCGTCCAGGCATTTCATGATGATGCCGGGCTCGTTCCAGGGCACGCGCACGGTCGGTGTCGGGTCCTTGTGGGACATCGCCTGGAGCATGGCGAGCGCCGCCTGGTAGTCGACCGGGCCGTGCTGCATGTCGATGGTCAGGCTGTCCCAGGGCTGAGACGCCATGACCTCGGCGGCGAAGCCGCTCGGTATCTGCACCCAGCCATTGATGGCAGCACCGCCGCCCGCACAAAGTTCCCGAAGCCGATTGGCCCGCATCCCTGCCTCCCCTTGAAGATCTCAGGCCCTATTCCTGGACCAGGACGAGATCGCGTGCAAGGGGGCGGCAGCGCCGCGGGCCGAACTCTGCTACTGGCGGATGCCCTCGGCGCCGATCACCAGCGTGATCTCGTCGCCGACGATGTCGCCGTCGACGCCGTAGGTCATGCCGAAGTCGCTGCGCCTGAAGCTGCCGGTGGCATCGAAGCCGAGCGCGTAATGGCCATCCAGGAAAGGATAGTTGCCCGCCTTGTTGAAGGTCACGTCGAGGGTGATCGGCTTGGTGACGCCGAGCAGGGTCAGATCGCCGGTGATCTTGCCCTGGGTGTCGGAGAGCTTTTCGGCCGTCTTAGCGACGAAAGTCATCTCGGGATACTCGCCGACATTCAGGAAATCGGCGCTTTTCAGGTGGCCGTCGCGTTCCTCGTGATTGGTGAAGACGCTGTCGGTCTTGACCGTAATCGTGGCGCTTTTCAGTTCCTTGGCCTCTTCGTCATAGCTGAAGGTGCCATCGCTCTCCAGGAACATGCCGGCGAGATCGGCAAAGCCGAGATGACGGACGAAGAAGGTGATGTAGGTGTGTTCCGGATCGAGCACGAACTCCGCGGGTTCAGCCTGGCTTTCGGCCGAGCCGACGACGACGGCACCGGCGAGAAGCAGCGCCGCAGCCAGGTGGTTTCCCTTGGTCTTCAACGGGTTGAGCATCAAGTCGATCCTTTCCTGCCGATTTCAACCTTGCGCGCATGTGGTTATCGCACCTGTCCCTGGCAACCGCCTTGCCGCTGGTATCAAGAAATCGTGACAAGATGAACGTTCGAAAACCTGCCGATCATGGGATCGCGGCACCGTGATCTGCGCGGCCCCTCATCTCCTGCCCTGGATACCCGCAGCTACGGAGCAGCCGCGCCTGTTCGCGCAAAGCCTCGCCTGAACAAAATCAAAAGAAAATCAACACGCAAATCTATCAACCAATAGTTGACAACCAACAACATCGGTGATGTAAATATCATAAATAATTTCTATTGAGTCCATAGGATTTCTTCAAATATTTTGTCACTATTCTGCAATCTTATTGAATAAAGACAAAATCATCCGAATGAGATCTTCCTTTTCGTCTTGATCGTCGGCAGGATCGAAGCGGTCGCGAGTTCGCCTCAGGAGGCTGTGATGCCCATACCGTCCCCCTGCCCAAAGACGCGACGGGATCCCCATCTCCGGTCACACCGCGCCGGATGGATCAGGTTCACCTTGTAGCTTCCCAGGATCGTGATGATGGACGTCGAGCCCTGCTGCCGGACGTTGACGCTTGCGCTGCCGGCCTGAGATGCGGTCGCCCTCACCGCTCGCGCCGGGCACCCCTCGCCATCCGACGCGCGGCGAGCAGCGACCGGCGTCGCGCCCGGTCGTCTTTACCGATCTGGACGGCACGCTGCTCGATCACGTCACTTATGATCACAGCGCTGCGGCGCCGGCTCTGGAGGCGCTGCGGACACTTGGCTGTCCCCTGATCCTGGCGAGCAGCAAGACCGCGGCGGAAATCGGACCGCTGCATCGAGAACTGGCGCTCGGCGACTGGCCGGCGATCGTGGAGAACGGTGCCGGCGAGCTTGCCCCGGACTCCTCCGACAGGCCGGACGACGGCACGTATCGCCGCCTGCGAGATACCCTCGCACAGCTGCCGCGATCCCTGTCGCGCGGTTTCCGGGGCTTCGGCGACATGACCGATGCCGAGGTCGCCGCCGCGACGGGCCTTTCGCTCGATCGGGCAAGGCTCGCCCGGCAGCGCTGCCATTCCGAACCGGGCCTCTGGACCGGCGTGGACGGGGATCTCGCCGCTTTCCTCGAAGCGATCGAGGCGCGCGGTCTGTCGGCCCGACGGGGCGGGCGTTTCCTCACGCTCTCCTTCGGCCACGGCAAGGCCGAACGCATGCGGTGCATCGCCGAGCGCCTGGGCGCCGATCTGACGATCGCGCTCGGCGATGCGCCCAACGATATCGACATGCTCGAAGCCGCCGATCACGGGGTGCTGGTGCGGAACGACCATGCGCCGCCTTTGCCGCGGCTGCGCGGAGAGGATGAGGGACGGATCCGCCGCACGCGGCTTTCCGGCCCGGCGGGCTGGAACGCGGCGGTGCTGCAGCTCCTCCGAGACCTTGACCTGAACGTGGATCGAACCGGACATGGCTGATTTCCATCAAAACGGCAATATCGTCCACTTCCACAACCTGCGCAGCCGACCGGCCCATGACCTCGTGCATGAGCTGGAAAGTTTTGCGCGCGAGCACCGGATCACGCTGGTGCTGCCCTGCCTCTATTCGGAGATCGAGGGGCCGGCGCTCGCCAACATCCTGCAGGAGCTGGCGCAGGTCGCCTATCTGCACCGCATCATCGTCGGGCTCGACCAGGCCGATGAGCGTCAGTTTCGAAACGCGCGCGCCTTCTTTTCCGCGCTGCCTCAGGACCATGTGGTCATCTGGAACGACTCACCCAGGATGAAGGCGATCGAGCGCACGCTCGCGAGCCTCGGGCTGGCGGCGCCGGAGGCGGGCAAGGGCAAGAACGTCTGGACCAGCATGGGCTATCTGATCGCCTGCGCCGACTCGGCGGTGATGGCACTGCACGACTGCGACATCCTGACCTTCGAACGGGATATGCTGGCACGGCTGATCTACCCGGTCGCCAATCCCGCCTTTCCCTATCAGATCGCCAAGGGCTTCTACCCGCGCATCGGCGGCGGCAAGCTGAACGGACGCGTCTCGCGCCTGCTGGTGAGCCCGCTCCTGATCGCGCTCAAGCGCACCATCGGCGATCGCGACTATCTCGATTATCTACGCAGCTTTCGCTATCCGCTTTCGGGCGAGCTCGCCCTGCGCACGCCGCTCCTGCCGGAGCTGCGCATCACCTCGGACTGGGGCCTCGAGATCGGCGTGCTGTCCGAAGCCTGGCGCAATCTCGGCCCGCGCTCGGTCTGCCAGGTCGAGATCGCCGACGCTTACGACCACAAGCATCAGGCAGTCAGCGAACATGACTCCAGCACCGGGCTCAACCGCATGTCGATGGATATCAGCAAGGCGATCTTCCGCAAGCTCGCGGCCGACGGCACGGTGTTCACCGCCAACATGTTCCGCACCTTGCGCGCCACCTACTATCGCTCTGCGCTCGACCTGCTCGAGGCCTATGACAACGATGCCAAGATGAACGGCCTCCTGGTCGACCGCCACGCCGAGGAGCGCACCATCGAGCTGTTCGCGGACAATGTCGTGAGGGCGGGGCAGATCTTCCTGCAGGACCCGCACGAAACCCCGTTCATTCCGACCTGGAGCCGCGTCTACGCCGCCGACCCGACCCTGCTGTCGGAGCTGCAGGCGGCGGTCGCCGCCGATGCGCAGGAGTTCGCCCCGATAGCCCGCCATGCCGTTCCGAGCTATGACGGCGCGCCCGCGTTTTGATCGGACAGATCCGGTGACTGTCGACGGCGCCTGGTGCATCGATCCAAGCAGAGCGATCAGCGGTGTTTGGGAGTTTGATGCAAGACCAATAACCTAGTGCTGCAGCTCGTGAATCATCCGAATACGCCGCTGCACCAGGGCGGCAACTCAGTCCACTTTCATGGGCTCGATCGCGGATGATTTGGTCACTCGATCGCGGATGCTGGTCAGAAGCGCGATCTGCCCTTTACCCTTTCTTCACCATATCTCGCGATACTCACGCTCTGGTCCATGCGATCCTGGGAATCCGCCCGCCCGAGACGTCAGCTGGTGCGAGGCTCGGATTCCCAGGATCGCATGGACCAGCGCATCATGGTGGCCAGATTTGGTTGAGACATCATGAAGTTGGCGACAAAAAAGTCCTCAGCGATCGACAAGCAAGCCAACCTTGATTGCGTTGCGCCCCCAGGCGAGCTGCTCGACGGGCCATTGACGGGCGACGTCTTCAGGGCATTGTTCAGGCTGCGTGCTTGACCGGAGCCGACGCTGTCCGACCGGTCGTTCCCCTGCAGGGTCCGTGTGCCGATGCCGTTTTGCCGACAACTTCTCCTTTTGCTCGCCGCCATTCTCATGGCACCGGCCGCCGGCGCGCAGGAATGGGCCGAGGATGCGGCAAGCGAGGCGCGCATCGAGGCGCTGCTCGCTGATATGACGCTGGAGGAGAAGCTCGGCCAGCTCAGCCAGTTTTCGGGCGGCACGCCGACCGGTCCCGGCACCGGCCGGCACAGCTACCAGGCGATGATCGCCGCCGGCCAGGTCGGCTCCTTTCTCAACGTCACCGGCGCCGAGGCCAATCGCTACCAGAAGATCGCGGTCGACCAGGCACGCCTGAAGATCCCGCTGCTGTTCGGCCTCGACGTGATCCACGGCTACCGCACCATCTTTCCGACGCCGCTCGCCCTTTCGTCGACCTTCGATCCGGGTCTGGTCGAGCGCACCGCAAGGATCGCCGCGATCGAAGCGCGTGCCGACGGCATCACCTGGACCTTTTCGCCCATGGTCGACATCGCCCGCGACGCGCGCTGGGGCCGGATCACCGAGGGGGCGGGTGAAGACCCCCATCTCGGCTCGGTCATGGCGCGCGCCTATGTACGCGGCTATCAGGGCCAATCCCTCCGCACGCCGGACTCGCTTCTCGCCACCCTCAAGCATTATGTCGGCTACGGCGCCGCCGAGGGCGGGCGCGACTACAACAGTACGGAAATCCCGGAACGGCTGCTGCGCGAGGTCTATCTGCCCCCCTTCAAAGCCGGGCTCGAGGAAGGTGCGGGCGCGGTGATGAGCGCGTTCAACGCCCTCAACGGCGTGCCGGCATCGGCGAACCCCTTCATCCTCGACCAGATCCTGAAAAAAGAATGGCGCTTCAAGGGCGTGGTCCTCAGCGACTGGACCTCGATCAAGGAGACGATCGCCCACGGCACGGCGCTCGACGGCGCCGATGCCGCCAGAAAGTCGCTGCTCGCCGGGGTCGACATCGACATGGAAAGCGATCTCTACCGCACCGCTCTCGCAGACGAGGTCGCAGCCGGGCGGGTGCCGATCGAGAGCATCGATCGTGCGGTCCGGCGCGTCCTTCGGCTCAAGTTTGCGATGGGCCTGTTCGACAAACCCTACGCCGAGATCGAGCCTGCAGCCATGCTCCGGCCCGAGTACCGGGCGCTGGCGCGCGAGGCCGCGGAAAAATCCTTCGTGCTGCTGAAGAATGACGGCGTGCTGCCGCTTCGTCCCGATGCACACGTCGCCCTGATCGGGCCTCTCGCCGACGATGCGCGCCAGATGCTCGGGGCCTGGAGCGCCAAAGGACAGGCCGATAACGTGATCACCTTGCGCGCGGCACTCGCGACACGGCTCGGCGACAGGCTGACCTATGCGCGGGGCACAAGCATCACCGGCATCGCCGAGACGGGCTTTGCCGACGCCATCGACGCCGCGCAAAAGGCCGATGTCGCTGTCCTTGCGCTTGGCGAGCACGCCCATGAGATGACCGGCGAGGCGGCGTCCCGGACCGAGCTCGGCCTGCCCGGCCATCAGCAGGCACTGCTGGAAGTGATCGCCGCGACCGGCAAGCCCGTGGTGCTGTTGCTGTTCAGCGGCCGGCCGCTGGTGCTCACCCACGCCGCCGAGCAGTCCAGCGCCGTTCTCGCCGCCTGGTTTCCCGGCATCGAGGCTGGCCCTGCGCTCGCACGCGCGCTGTTCGGCGAGAGCAACCCAAGCGGCCGGCTCACGGTGAGTTTTCCGCGCGCGGTCGGCCAGCTGCCGCTCTATTACAACCACCTCGCCACCGGCAGGCCGCTGCCGCCTGAGGCCGATGCGGGCGCCGAGGAGCCACCGAAATACACCTCGCGCTATATCGACGAGGTTAATTCTCCACTTTATCCGTTCGGATATGGCCTCACCTACACGCGCTTTTCCTACGGACCCGTCGAGCTGGACAGACAAATCTATGCCGCAGCCGACCTGAACGCCGGTGCGACGGACATCAAGGTCAGCGCCGACGTCACCAATAGCGGCGAGCGCGCGGGCGATGAGGTGGTGCAGCTCTACATCAACCAGCGCGGCACCAGTACCGCCCGCCCCGTGCGCGAGCTCAAGGGCTTCAAGCACATCGCTCTTGCGCCCGGCGAGACCCGCAAGGTTCACTTTACGCTTGGACGCGACGAACTCGCGTTCTGGAGCATCGACATGGAACACAGGGTCGAGCCCGCCAAGCTCAAGGTATGGGTAACCGGAAGCTCGGTCGACGGAATGCCGGCCCACGCGACGATCAGGTAAATCGAGAGAATTCTAACATCTTCGACGGATGTCGCCGAAAGAAGCCCAAGCTACCGCACTCACGGTGACCGCAAGCCCAGGCAAGTCAACCATCCGGCCGGCGGCCGGTGGTACCCCCAAGGGGACTCGAACCCCTGTTTCTGCCGTGAGAGGGCAGCGTCCTAACCGCTAGACGATGGGGGCGCGGTGCGAACTCGGTCTATGTAAAAGGCAATCTTTCGAGAATCAAGGGGCGTTTTAGCGATGAAATGCGGCGACCAGTTCGATCTCGGCGGCATAAAGAAAGGCGTCGATCGGCTGGACCCAGGCGAGGCGGTAGCCAGCGTCCAGGAGTGCGCGCGCGTCGCGGGCGAAGGTGGCGGGGTTGCAGGAGACCATGGCGAGGGTTTTTGGGCCGCGCCCTTGAACGATTGCGGCGATCTGGCTGGCGGCGCCGGCGCGCGGCGGATCGAGGACGACGGCGTCGGTGTCGGCGAGTTCGTCGCTGCCGAGCGGGGTCTGGTCGAGATCGCGGATCATTGTCCTGACATCGGCAGCGAGACCGGCCGAGCGCGCGGCGGCGTCCAGCGTCTGGACCATGGCGGGCTCGCGCTCGACGGCGAGCACCTTGTGGCCGCGTCGGGCGAGCGGCAGGCCGATGGTGCCGCAGCCTGCGAACAGATCGGTGACGCGCCTGGCCTCGCCGATCGCAGCGGCGACCGCCTTGATGATCGCGCGTTCGGCCGCCTCGGTCGCCTGCAGGAAGGCGCCTGGCGGCAGTGCCGCGGGCACATCGCCAAATTGGACGGAGACTGCTCGACGCGCGGCGATCGGCTCCGGCTCGCTCCTGGCATCGGGCCGCCAGGCGATCCGCGCGAGATCTTCCCGTTCGGCCAGGGCCGCCAGCCCCTCGCGATCGGCAAGCGTCGGCTCGGCCCTGGTCTCGACCAGCAGGTCGAGGCCGCTGTCCGCGGCAGTGATCGCGACCTCGCCCCCCGCTTCGGCCATGTCGATCCTGGCAAGCAGGTGGCGAAGCGGCTCGAACAGCGCGGTGATCGCGGGCAGCGCGATCGGGCATTCGCCGACATCGACGATCTCCTGCCGCTCACGCTGCCGATAGCCGAGGGAGACGCGGTCGCCGGCGCGCTGAAAAGCGAGGCGGATGCGGCGGCGGCTGCCGGGTTCGGCGTCGATCAGCGGGCGGATGTCGACGCCTTCGATAGCGCGGCTCTTGAGGGCTGCGATCACCTGATCCCGCTTCCAGTCACGGTAGGACGCCATCGGCAGATGCTGCAGGCGGCAGCCGCCGCATTGGCCGAAATGGCGACAGGCCGGCTGGCGCCTCGGCATCAGGCTCCTGCTTTCGATGACCTCGGCCGCATAGCCCTCGCCGCGCCGTTTGGTGAGACGAACGCTCAGGAGGTCGCCCGGCAAGGCGAGCGGCACATAGACCGGCTTTTCTTCATGGGAAGCGATGCCGTCCCCGCTCCTGCCGATGCGCTCGATCTCGATGTCGACCCGCTGGCCGAGCGCCGGATCCGGTGCCGCTTTCCGGCCTCGCGGGCCGCCGCGCCTCATTCTTCCGCCGTCACGCGGATGAGACTTTTCCGCTCGCCGCTGTCGGCATCGACCACGGCAATATACTGCCGCCCGTCCGGTCCCTCACCCAGCAGCACCAGCCGTTTCCCTTCGACAACCACCTGCGAGACGCGCACGCCCGAAGGCAAAGCCAGATCGGCCGTGCCCGAAAAGGCAAGCCCACCCTCCGGCGGGCCGCCGGAGCGGAGGATGATCATGACGGCGAGGATGATCATGCCGATCAGCAGCATGACGCCGCCCAGAATCACAAAAGCCTTGAGAAGCCCGGAAACGTTGTTCACGTTAGCAGCGGATTCGTCCTGCATGCCCAGCCTCCCCCGACCCTAGATCACCCATGCCCGAGATCTTCACGCTCACTGCCGAACCCGACGACGCCGGCCAGAGGCTCGACAAATTCCTCGCGACCCGGCTCCCGGCCTTTTCCCGCGCGCGCGTTCAGGCCTTGGTGAGCGCCGGCGAGATCAGCCGCGATGGGGCTCAGATAGCGGACGCATCGGCCAGGGTCAAACCGGGTCAGCGCTTTTCCGTGACCGTGCCCGATGCAACCCCGGCCAGGCCCGAGGCGGAAGCGATCCCGCTGGACGTGCTGTTCGAGGACGAGCATCTGCTGGTGCTGGAAAAGCCTGCGGGCATGGTGGTCCACCCGGCGCCCGGGCATAGCGGCGGCACGCTGGTGCATGCGTTGCTGCATCACTGTGCGGGCTCGCTCTCCGGCATCGGCGGCGTGCAGCGTCCGGGCATCGTGCACCGCCTGGACAAGGATGTGAGCGGCCTGATGGTGGTGGCGAAGAACGACAAGGCCCATGTCGGCCTGTCCGCCCAGTTCACCGTGCACCGCATCGACCGCGCCTACGAGGCGATTGTTTGGGGCGTGCCGAGCGAGGCGTCCGGCACCGTCGACCAGCCGATCGGACGGCATCCGAAGGACCGGAAACGCATGGCGGTGGTGCCCGGCGGCAAAAGGGCGGTCACCCATTACCGGCTGATCGGCGCCGCCGGCATGACCGCGTCGCGCCTCGAGGTGACGCTCGAAACCGGCCGCACCCACCAGATTCGCGTTCATCTGGGCACGCTCGGTCTCGGCATCATCGGTGATCCGATCTACCGGCCGCGCCGTATCAGAGATGTCGGTCAAGATTTGAAGAAAGACATCGGGAAGCTCGGGCGAATTCTTCTGCACGCCCGCCGTCTTGGCTTCGAACACCCGGTTTCAGGCAATACATTGTCCTTCGATCGATCTCCACCCGGAGTTTTCGACAGGATTTTCGAACAATTCCAAAGGGAATTTTAGTCGTTCATGTGGCGTTAACAATTTAAGCACGACAATTCACGCATGGCTGATATTCGGTTTTACACTGGATTTTTCCGGATAGCTGCCGATATAATATGCGGCAAATCTTGAGGTCAGGAGACTCACAACTTTGGGTAACTTTTTATCCGTACCGGCGGAAGGCACCGGCCTGTCCCGCTATCTCGATGAAATCCGCCGCTTTCCCATGCTGGAAGCGGAGGAGGAGTTCATGCTCGCCAAAAAGTGGCAGGAGCAGGGACATATCGAGTCGGCCCATCAGCTCGTCACCAGCCATCTGCGCCTGGTGGCCAAGATTGCCATGGGCTATCGGGGGTACGGCCTTCCCATCAACGAGATCATCTCGGAGGGCAATGTCGGCCTGATGCAGGCGGTCAAGCGCTTCGATCCGGATCGCGGCTTCAGACTCGCGACCTACGCCATGTGGTGGATTCGCGCTGCCATACAAGAATACATCCTGCATAGCTGGTCCCTGGTGAAGATGGGCACGACCGCAGCCCAGAAGAAGCTGTTCTTCAACCTGCGCAAGCTGAAAGGCCAGATGCAGGCGATCGAGGACGGCGATCTGCCGCCGGAAACGGTGAAGGCGATCGCAGATCGGCTGGATGTCACCGAGGAGGACGTGGTCAGCATGAACCGTCGTCTCAGCGGCGGCGATCACTCGCTGAACGTGCCGCTCCGAGCCGATGGCGACAGCGACTGGCAGGACTGGCTGGTGGACGACAGCGCAAGTCAGGAAAAGGTGCTCGCGGACAATGAGGAGCACGACCATCGCATGTCCCTGCTGCATCGGGCGATGGACGTGCTGAACGAGCGTGAGCGGCACATCCTGACCGAACGCCGGCTCAAGGAGGAGCCGAGCACGCTCGAAGAGCTCAGCCACGTCTACGACATCTCGCGCGAGCGGGTGCGGCAGATCGAGGTGCGCGCGTTCGAAAAACTGCAAAAGCAGATGAAGGCGCTCGAAGCCGAACAGGCCATCGCCATGGCCCAGGCCCTGCCCTCGCCGGAGCAGCGCGCGGCTCACTAGGCGTCGATCGCAAGCGTCTGTTGCTGACTGTTCAAGCTTGGCGTCACGGAAGTGGCGCCAAGTTTTTTTTGGGGCGCCGCAAGACCACGGCGAATACATGCGTCGATCTACGGACCGGTCACGATTTCGTGAACCACATCCGCCGCCCGCAGGCGATCGGCATCCGGATGCCACATGGCGTCATGCGGTGTTTCGAAAATGCGGGTGACGAAGTCAGGACTCACGCCCCGGTCCAGGAAGAACGCCTTGTCCTTCTCCTGCTCCTCCAGCGGGTCGATGAATCCGATCACCGCACGCAGCTCGTAGCTATGGAAGCCGAGCGTGCCCTTCGTGCCGAGCTTTCGGCTCGCGCCGGCGACAAAGGCAAGCGTGCAGGCGGAACGGCAGCGGCCGAAGACATAGGTGTCCAGGCCATGGTCCAGGATCTGCTTCGCGACCCCGCGCGCCTCGAAGATACGGCCGCCGTCGCTATCCAGGACAATCGCCTCGATGTCATCGGCCTCGGCCAGCATGGCACGCAGATCGCGTGAGAGGCCGACATCGAACGGACCGTCGATCAGGATGGCATGATCGTCGGGGAGGTAGGTCAGAGCGTAGCGCGGCGTGCTTGGAGGGCTTTCGGCGGGCTCACCGCCGATCATGAAGATCCGCTCGGCCGCCGTCGCCGTGATGCCCGCCGCCGCGAGCAGAGCGACCAGCACGGCACTCTGGGCGAAAGTGGCGGTCGTGGAATCGCCCTGCTCCTGGAGATGACGCCGGCTGCTCCGCCAAAGGCCGACGAGTTGCCAGGGCAAAATGATGCCATAGCCGAGCAGGATGTAGATCGCTGCGGCGACCGTCCCTGCGTAAGGGCGGTCGAGCACTACAGGATGAAACCAGGAGACACCCGCGGCGATCAGGACGAAGGGTGCAAGAAAATTGATCCAGAACGCGCGCGTGAGCGCATGCCGGCCGCGCCAATGGTCGCTGATATAGCCCATGCGACAACTATCCGCCGCTCCGGGGTCGAGCGCCAGGGGGCAAACGCGCACGGCGGCGCAGAGGCAAAAGAATACAGCCCTTTCGCGGCGGATCAGCCTCACAGGATTGCCTGCCGGCACGGCTTATGTCACAGCTGATTGATCGCCCCAACGTCCAGATGGAATCATGAACGAACAAGCAGATATCGGCCTGATCGGCCTCGCGGTCATGGGCCAGAACCTGGCGCTCAACATCGCGGATCACGGACATCGCATCGCCGTCTTCAATCGCTCGCCCGAGCGCACGAAGGCGTTCGCGGACAGCCCGGAGGCCGAAGGACGTCCCCTGATCCCCACCTATGACCTCGCCGAGTTCGTCGGCGCCATCAGGAAGCCGCGCGCGATCGTCATGATGGTCAAGGCGGGCGAGCCCGTCGATCAGCAGATCGAGCAGCTTCTGCCGCTTCTCGAGAAGGGCGACGTGCTGGTGGATGGTGGCAATGCGCTCTACCGCGACACCATCCGGCGGGAGGCGGCGCTTCGCGAGCAAGGCATTCTGTTCGTCGGCACCGGCATTTCCGGCGGCGAGGAAGGCGCGCGCCACGGCCCCTCGATCATGGCCGGCGGCGACGAACAGGCGCTCGGCCGGGTCGCGCCGATCTTCGAGGCGATCTCGGCCAAGGTCGACGACGAGCCCTGCTACGCCCATATCGGCAGCGACGGTGCGGGCCATTTCGTCAAGATGATGCATAACGGCATCGAATATGCCGACATGCAGCTCATCGCCGAGGCCTACGCGCTGATGAAGGGTCCGGCCGCCCTCACCTATCCCGAGATGCGCTCGATCTTCGCCGGCTGGAACCAGGGCGAGCTCGACAGCTATCTGATCGAGATCACGGCGGACATCCTGGCCAAGACCGATCCCGAGACCAAGAAACCCATGGTCGAGGTGATCCTGGATCGCGCTGGCCAGAAGGGCACCGGCGGCTGGGCGGTGCAGGCGGCGCTCGACTATGGCAGCACCGCGCCGACCATCGCCGCGGCCGTCGAAGCGCGCACGCTCTCCTCGATGAAGGCCGAGCGCGTGGCCGCCGCGACCGTGCTGAAGGGCCCCTCCGAGCCTCTCGATCGGGATGCCGCGAGCTTCGTCGACCAGCTCGAGCTGGCGCTTCTGGCGAGCAAGATCTGCGCCTACGCCCAGGGTTTCGCGGTGATGGACGCCGCGGCCGCCGGTCATGGCTGGCGTCTGAACCGGGGCGAGATCGCCAGCATCTGGCGCGGCGGCTGCATCATCCGCGCACGCTTCCTCCGCCATATCCGCGCGGCCTATGAGCGCGATTCCGAGCTTCCCAATCTGATGCTCGATCCCCATTTCGCGGGCGTCCTGGCGCAGGCGCAGCCCGCCTGGCGTGCCGTGGTGGCGCTCGGGGTCACACAGGGCATCGCCCTTCCCGCCTTCAGCTCGGCGCTCGCCTATTACGACGGCTACCGCTCGGCGACGCTGCCCGCCAATCTGATCCAGGCGCAGCGCGACTATTTCGGCGCGCACACCTATGAGCGGACCGACCGGGAGGGCGTTTTCCACACCGACTGGTCCACTTGAGCCCATGCCTGGGGTGATCGTGGTCATGGGGGTGAGCGGGGTCGGCAAGACCACGATCGGCCAGGCTCTCGCCACCCGCATCGGCGCCCGCTTCGCCGAGGGCGACAGCTATCATCCCGCGGACAATGTCGAGAAGATGCGAAGCGGCCAGCCGCTCACCGACGCGGACCGCTGGCCCTGGCTCGACCGGCTGCGCGCCGAGATCGAGGGCTGGATCGAGGCGCACCAGCCTGTCGTCCTGACCTGCTCCGCCCTCAAGGCGAGCTATCGCGAACGCCTGCGGCCAAGTGCGCATGCGGACCGCGTCACGTTCGTCCACCTCCAAGCCGATCGCGATCTCATCCGTCGACGTCTGAACGCGCGCAAAGGCCACTACATGCCGGCCTCCCTGCTCGACAGCCAGCTCGCGACGCTGGAGCCGCCCGACGACGCCATCACCGTCGATGCCGCGCGCGCGCCTGATGAGATCGTCGACGACCTGGTCGAAAAGGTGACAGCGGACGCCTGATCAGGGCTATGATGCGCGCTCCGCTTCATCGAAATTTAACCATGTCCTGGCATCATGCACGCTATGAAGCTTTTGTCCCTCATGATCGCCCTGATCGGCTGCGTTTTGGGCGTTCTTCCGGCGCACGCGGCGGATCCGTCCTGTGTGGTCGGGAACGACCATCCGTTGATCGCGGGAAAACGCTGGTACGGCCTCTATTTCGAGGACCGCAAGATCGGCCATGCCATGACCGACATGGCGTTCGAGCCTCTGGAGAGCGGTGCGCCCGATCGGCAGGTGATCGCCCAGCGCTTTGCCATGACCTTCAAGCTGGAGCAGGCCGAGGAGACCATCGAGCAGGTGCGGCGTTTCCAGGCGCATCCGCCGCATCGGCTGCTGGACGGCGTCTATCGAACGCCTGACCGAACCATTGCCTATCGTCAGGTCGACGGTGATCTGCGCCTCGAGGAAGACGGCCTCACCCGCGTCTGGCGAGGACTCGATCGCGACCTCTGCGACGAGGAGGACGTCGCCATCCACGCCTTTCTGGAAAGCCGCCCCAACATCGGCGCCAGCATCGACACCGTCGACTTCGATGTCGAACATCAGGTCCTGACCAAAGCGAACCATCGCCTGGACGAGGTCAGCACGCGAAAACTCCTGGGCGTCGATCACCTTTTCCAGGACCTGCGGACAAGCTCGTCGAGCGATGCCTTCTCCTACACGGCGAGAAGCCGGTTTCAAAACGGCGAAGCGATCAATCTCTATCTCGGCCCGATCGAGTTTCGCGCCGAGTCGGAAGCGATCGCACACGAGCCCAACCAGGGTGTCGATCTCTTCGCCGAGTTCGAGAAACCGCTGAACCGTCCCCTGACCAGGCTTTCAGAGATCGAGACCCTGACGCTCAAAGCCATCATCGACGATCCGGCGGTGACCATCGACGAGGTCCTGCGCGACGGCTTCGGGCAGCGCGTCGACTATCTCGACGACAGGACCGCGCTGGTCCATCTCGGCGACTATCCCGCCCCGCCGGGCGATGGCCAGGACGTCGACTATCTGCGCTCGACGTCGAGCCACCCCGCCGATCATCCGCGAGTCCGGGCGATCGCCGATGAGATCGAAGCGTCCCTGGGCGCCAACACCGACGCACGTAGCCTCGCCAAAGCCATTCTCGACTATGTCGCCGCCTATATCCAAAACGTCCCCGAAAGCCCCTATGCCTATCACACCACGTCGGTCTTCGACGTGCTCGACAACCGCACCGGGGACTGCACCGAGCACAGCCAGCTCTTCGTGACCCTGGCCCGTGCCGCCGGCCTGCCCGCGCGAGAAATATCGGGCTTCGTCTATGGCGGCGACGACAGCGCGCCTTCGCTCGGCGGCCATGCCTGGGTCGAGGTTCTGATCGACGGGCACTGGATCGGCCTCGATCCCACCTGGAAGGAAACCGACCTCAACCGGTCGCACGTCCAGACCCGCAACAACCTCGTCCCAAGCCTCGCCTTCGACGTCGTCGACATTACCTACCGGTGATGGTGATGCGATCACCGCGCTGACTCGGACGGTCATCGCCGGGCGTGACGGTATGCGGCCAGGTTTTCGCACGTCCCTTGAGATTGACTTGCCGAAGACAATGGGGCGTCTGGCGGGCGGTCGCGCCGACCTTGCCGGCTTCCCCGTCACCTTCTAGATTGCGCGCGCCCGCCGGGTCGGCGTGAAGCTCGGACGCGTCGATCCTAAGGTCTTGCAAAAACGAAATGCGGACTCCGATGACCCATGCTTCGGCGAACGGCGCCCTCGACATCCGGCCGGTGACGGATGGATCGGGCCTGAAGACCTTCATCGATCTGCCGAACCGGCTCTATCGGAATCGCACAGGCTATCTCCCGCCGCTCAATGTCGAGCGCGACGAGACCCTGAACGCCACCAAGAACGCCTACTTCCAGCATGCGGATGCCCAATACTGGCTGGCCTTTCGAGGCGATCGCCCCGTCGGCAGGATCAGCGCCCAGGTCGACCGCCTCCATCTGGAGCGCCACAAGGATGATGCCGGTCATTTCGGCCTGCTGGACACCGAGGACGATCAGGCCGTCGTCGACCGGCTGCTGAAGACGGCCGAGGCCTGGCTTGCCGAACGCGGCATGAAACGGGCGCGCGGCCCCTTCAATCTCTCGATCAACGAAGAATGCGGCCTTCTGGTCGACGGCTTCGATCATCCTGCCATGATGCTGATGCCGTATGCGCCGGACTATGCGGCCGCGCGCGTCGAGGCGAGCGGCTATCGGCCGGCGAAGGACCTCCTCGCCTATACGCTCGATGTCGACGAGACGATCGAGATCCGGGGCGAACGCATGCTCGAACGTCTGAGCAAGGAGGCGCGGATCACCGTGCGGCCGGTGGCGATGCGCCGCTACAAGCAGGAACTCGGCGTGGTGCTCGACATCTTCAACGACGCCTGGGCGAACAATTGGGGCTTCATCCCGTTCACCGACGCCGAGATGAACCAGATCGCCAAGGGCATGCGCCCGCTGGTGCGCCCCTCCCTCAACTTCATCGCCGAGGTCGACGGCGAGCCCGCGGCGATGATCATCTGCCTGCCGAATCTCTACGAAATCATCGGCGATCTCGATGGCAGACTGCTGCCGTTCGGCTGGGCGAAGCTGCTCTGGCGTCTGAAGATGCACCGCTTCGAAAGCTGCCGGGTGCCGCTGATGGGCATCCGCCAACGCTATCAAGGCTCGATGATCGGCTCCGCCCTGCTGCCGCTTCTCCTGAAGTCGCTGCATCGAGGCCTTGTCGCCGAAGGGTTCGCGCGCGTCGAGATGTCCTGGATCCTAGACGACAATATGCCCATGCGCCGGGTGCTCGAAGGGCTCGGCGCCGAGGCCTATCGCACCTATCGGCTGTTCGAAAAGCCGCTGGCTTGAGCACCCACCCCCGCCACGCTCTGGTGCTCGCCGGCTCGCGCGGGCCGACCGATCCGGTGGCCAGGGCCAAAGGCCTGCCCCACAAGGCGCTGGTGCCGGTAGCCGGCACGCCCATGCTGGAGCGGGTGGTGAGCACGCTGTTCGCGGTCCCCGGCATCGGGCATGTCACGCTCTGCGCGGACGCAGCTCTGGCCGACTACGGTTTCGGTGCTGCGCTCACCAGGGAGATCAATGACGGCCGGATCACCCTCGCCGCCCCTCGGCGCACACCGAGCGAAAGCGTTGCCCAAGCCCTGGAGGCCATGCCTGAAGGCGCTGCCTTCCCGCTCCTGGTGACCACGGCCGATCACCCGCTTTTGACCGTGCCCATGGTCGAGCACTTCTGCGCCAGGGCGCCCGCGGAGGCCGATCTGGTAATCGGTCTCGCCGAGGCCGACGTGATCCGCGCACGCTATCCGGACGCGATCCGCACCTTCTACCGCTTCAAGGCCAAAGGCTACAGCGGCTGCAATCTGTTCCTGCTGAACACGCCAACCGCCCGAAAGGTGGTCACATTCTGGCGGGAGATGGAGCGCCATCGGAAACGTCCGTGGCGCCTGGTGGCCGCCGTCGGCGTGCTGCCTTTGCTGCGCTTCGCTCTGGGTCAGCTCAGCCTCGAGAGCGCCCTTCGCCATCTGTCGATGCGGGTCGGCGCCGAGATCGGCATGGTGGCCATGCCGTTCGCCGAGGCGGCGATCGACGTCGACAAGCCGGGCGATCTCGATCTCGCCGAGGCGATCCTACGAGCCCGAGGCTAGCGCCACCCCGTCGGCTCCTGGAAGGTGATGCGACCAGGACGTGACCATATGGCGCGCGCGCTCGAGATCCTCCATGAAATCGACCTCGCCCCAGGCGCGGCCTTCGATCGACGCCACCTTGACCGCCCCGGTCTTGGCCAGGCGATCGATCGCGCGCAGATACCAGGTCTTCAGCCCTTCGGGCGTGTGCATATACTGGTCGAGAATGTCCGAAAACAGCGCCGCGCCTTTCTCGCGAAACAGCAGCATGCCGATCGACTCGCCGTTGGTGATGTCGGCGGACAGGGTCTTGCCCACCGCGAGCAGCCGATCGCCCTCGACCTGCACCTTCATGTCGTCGCTGTCGTAACACGCCTTGCGATCGATGGTGATGGTGATCGGCGCGGCCGGGCTCGCGAGCACGGTCTTCAGGACGTCGGGCTCGAACAGCGTGTCGCCGTTGATGATCAGGAAGTCTTCCGTCATCTCGTGACGCGCCAGCCAGCAGCTCGCCAAATTGTCGGCGACGTTGAAGAAGGGATTGAACACCGTCCTGATCGAGAAGCCGGGCCGCTGCCAGCGCGCAAGCGCCTGATCGACCTTCTCGCTGGCATAGCCGGTGACCACCACCACCTCGTCGATGCCGCAGGCGATCAGCGACTGCAGCTGCCACTCGATGAGGCTCATCCGGCCGATCGGCAGAAGGCATTTCGGCGTGTCGGCTGTGAGGGGCAGCAGCCGCGACCCCTGTCCAGCACTCAGAATGAGAGCTTTCATAGCTGCTCTAGTGCGTCCCTTTGCAAGTTTTCGAGGGTGACCAATCGGTGACAATAAAGCGGCAGGACCATTGCATCGCTGGCCTGACAGTGCAAGCCATCATTGGCCCGCACCGGCAATCTCGACACCCTCTCAGCGACGCCAGCCATGGCTTTTGCCTTCTGCCATCTCCTCGTCGTCTCGACTTCTGCATGCAGGCGGGAAGCCCTGTTCATCCTTGCTTAACCCGCCATGGCTAAGATCCGACAGGTCTAGCTGGTCCATGCGATCCTGGGAGTCCGAGCCTCGCCCCAACTTTTCCGTCGGGCGGGCGGACTCCCAGGATCGCATGGACCTGAAGCAGCATGCTAGGGATGGGTTAAGGAAAACCTAACGCTGCGAAGACACCTTGCCAGACGGTAGCGGCATGCCGTCCCGTCGAGCAAAGCGTCGTGCAATCGGTATCGGAACGCGCGCCATCGACGCGTCAGCCTGCTCAGGGGTCGAGCTTATCGGCGAGGTCTTCGAAACCGTCGGCAATGACGTCGAAATCGTGCTCGGCGACGAGATCCGCCGTCTGTCCTGGACCATATTCGTCAGGCCTCGCGATGAACGCCGTCTTCATGCCGGTGGCGGCGGCAGCGACCAGATCGCCGTTATGGGCGGCCACCATGAGACATTGGCCCGGGTCGAGATCGAGCAACGTCACAGCCCGTTTGTAGGCTTCGGGGTCGGGCTTGTAGGCCCCGGCGATCTCGGCGCCGAGAATGACGTCCCAGGGAAGACCGGCATGCTTCGCCATGTTCACCATGAGCGCGACATTGCCGTTGGACAGCGGCGCGATGATGTAGCGCTGTTTCAGCCGGGTCAGGCCGGCGATCACGTCGGGCCAGGGGGTCAGGCGATGCCAGGCTCGGTTGAGGCCGTCGATGGCGCTTTCCGACAGTCCATGGATCGCGAAGTTATCGAGCACGTTCAGCAGGTTCTCCCGATGCAGCACGTCGAGCCTGACGAAAGGCCGGCGCCCGGCACGGACCTCCTCCATCGACGGCTGATAGCGCGCGCGCCAGGCGAGCGCGAAAGCCTGGCCGTCGACGCCGTGCCCCGCCTCCCCGAGCCGTGTCTCCACCTCTTTGGCGATGCTGTTTCGCCAGTCGACCACGGTGCCGAAGACATCGAATACGAGAGCCTTGATACCCAGATCCGCCATGTCGCTCACCTCTCCTGACCGGCTCGCCCGCTCCTCACTGCACGTCACAGTCTGCCGAAAAATCGCCGCGCGCGCAGCAAGATCGGTGAACAACGCCGCCAGTCGGCGTGATCACGCCGCTCGGCCCTTGAGTTTTCAAGCCATTGCGCGCATGAGTTACCATCAAAGGGCATGTTCTCCGCCGCGTTGATGGCCGACATTCTGCAGGATCGCGGTGTCACCGGAGACAGGGCGCGAGACGATCACGTTCAGAACAGTCTGGCCGGCGCTGCAGGAGTTCGTCCGGGTTGTCCTCAACCAAGGGAGACTGATCTGCTCATGAGCACGATCTATCTCGACGACCTCGAAGCCGGACAGGTCTACGAGCTTGGAAGCCGGTCGCTTTCCGAGGACGAAATCATCGCTTTTGCCAGGGACTACGATCCCCAGCCTTTTCATGTTGATCCCGAAGCGGCGACAACCACGATCTATGGCGGGGTGATCGCGAGCGGATGGCAGACCGCTGCTATTTTCAACCGCCTGCTCGTCGACGGCCTTCTCATCCGGTCGGCGGCCATGGGTTCGCCTGGGCTCGAAGACTTTCGCTGGTTGAAGCCGGTACGGCCAGGCGACCGGCTTCACGCGCGAGTCGAGGTGCTGGAAACGCGGCCGAGCCGTTCCAAGCCCGATCGCGGTATCGCCAAGCTTCGTTGCATCGTCGCCGACGGCTCGCAAGGCGAAGTCTTGACTTTTATTGCCAATGTCCTGTTTCAAAGGCGGGAAACAGGTTAGAAGGCGTAGGAACAATTTTATCGGGGAGATCGAGAAAGGCTTTTCATGTGCGTTCGTTATCGATCATGAAGGGTGCTCTCTGACCCATGGCCAAAGTCAGTCTGAGGAATCGAGAATGACGTCGGCAAACGCGCTCAAGCGCTTTGGCATCTACGGACTACTGCTCACTGCCGGTCTGATCGGCCCTTCGGTCCATGTGCTGGCTCAACCGGCCACGGCGGGCAAGACCGAAGCGGCGGACAGCGAAGGCGGCAGCAGCGAGACAATCGATCGCGGCAAGATGCGATTGAAGCTGCTCGTCAACCTGGTCGAGAACGAGCTGCAGGAAGCGAAGCTTCTGCACGCTCGATTGACAACGGAAGCCTCCGAGCTCGATCAGGAACGCCGCCGGCTGCTCAGCGGTCCCTCGAACGGCACGGAGGCCGAAAAGCGGCATATCGGCGTCATCGAGAAACGGCTGCGGGAGATCGACGACGAGGTCGCGGAGGTCAATGCCCGTCTCCCGGAGATCAATACCGAGCTCGCCGATCTCCAGGCCCGTCTCGATGAAGCCAATGGCATCGTTCGCCAACCCGAGACCGAGGCCGAGTCCAACGGGACCTATGTCGACAGCGCAAGCCGCTGGCTTGACGGCAAGCGCCAGATCCAGGAGGCCCTGGTCTATCTCGCCGGCTACAACGCGCTGATCGACGGCGATTTCGGGCGACGCACGATCGCGGCGATCAACGTCTATCAGGCGCGCCAGGGCCTCGAGCAGACCGGCAGGCTCACCGAAGAACAGGAGGCGGCCCTGCTCAAGGAGGCCGATCTTCTGCGTGCGCGTTACGGCATGACCACCATCGAGGACCGGCAGAACGGCTATCGGGTCAGCTATCCGAGCGGCCTGCTGTCATCCGGCGGCCCCACCGAGACGGGTCAGCGCTATGTTTCGAAAGACGGCAAAGGCGAACTTCTCCTGACGGTATCCGACGAAGGCGACACACAAAGCGCCGACGACCTCTCGGTCCTCTATGAAGGGCTCGTGACCCAATATGACGTCCAGTATCGACGCAAGCGCGACGACTGGTTCGTCGTCGCCGGTCTGATCGAGGAGGGACGCATCATCTATGATACCGCCCGCCTCAACGGCGATCGCATCATCCGCGCACGCTTGAGCTACCCGACGGAGTGGCGGGACCTCTGGTCGCCCTTCGCGGTGATCATGTTCAACACCTTCGAGCCGCTGCAGGCTGCCGAAAGCTGACCTTCCCGCTTCGCGACCGTGGCTCGGTCAGAACGAGCCGGCGGCCGCCGCGGCGGGATGGCCAACAGCGTCTGGTCACAAGCCTGCCCTGAGAGCAAGCCTGCCCTGAGAGAGTGTGTCGGCGTCAGCTTTCCGGCGGTTCGTCCTCCAGGGGCTTCATGATCGTGCCGCGCGGTGGAACCAGCTCGACGCTCGACGGCACCGCAATGATTTCCGCGAGCAGGCTGCCGACCAGCTCGGTATGCACCTTGCCGCCGCCGCATTCGGCGACAAAGGCGATCGCGTCCTCCAAGCTGTCGAACAGCTCGGCATCCACGGCGCAGGAAGGTTTGCAATTATCTGGTGTGCTCATGACGCGGATCTTGCGCCCAAAGTTTTAAGTTAGGGTTAACCGAGCTTCACAAAATCGCATCGATTACCGATTGCCGGCGGCTTTTTCGTCATGTGTCCGAGGCAAGGGCACCAGTCGCGCCGCGGGGCCGGGTCAAAGAGGTGATGCAAGCCCGGGCAGCAGCAGCTAGTGTGACGCCGTCATGGTCTTGAAAAGCGATCCTCATCCCTGGCTTCAGCCGGTAGGGCGCCGCATCGGCGTCACGGTCTTCTGCTCGCTCTGGCTCGGTTTCGAGCTCTGGTCGGACCCTGGCAGCATGTGGTGCTGGATGGCTGCGGCAGCGCTCGGCTGGGCGCTCTGGGATTTTTTTCTGTCGGGGACCTATTCGGTCGGCGACTGAAGTTCGTCGGAGCGATCGCAGGCTGTCTTCAGCTTTTCGAGCTCTCGTCGAGCGGCGCTCCTGTATGCGCGTCGCCAAAGCTGCCCTCCGGCGAGAAGTCGCCGATCGACACCTGGTGGCTGATCAGACCGTCCTCCTCGCTCCAGCGATGCAGAAGGAAACCGGGCGGCTCCATGGTCCAGGGCCCCCTGCCCTCGCCGAGAACGAGCTTGACCTGGTGGGCGGTGCCCGGTCCGATCTGGGCGATAGTGCCGGCAAAGCGGGTCTGCACCGCGCGGTGGACATGGCCGCAGAGCACGCGCTCGATCTGCGGATGCTGGCGGGCGAGCGCAGCGAGCGCGTCGCTGTCGCGCAGCATCGACCAGTCCATATGGCCGATCCCGGTCCTGAAGGGCGGGTGATGCAGCATCACCAGCGTGGGTTTCTGCCGGTCGGCCTCGAGCGTTCGGGACAGCCAGTCGAGCTGCTCCTCGCCGAGCCGGCCATAGGGCTTGCCGTCCACGGAGCTGTCGAGCGCGATGATCCTGACCGGAAAAGGCTCGAGCGCGTAGCAAAGCGGTCCTTCCGCCGACAGCGCCTGAATCATGGGAAAGGCGGCGCGGATCAGCTCGCGGTCGTCGTGATTGCCGGGAATCGGGTAGATCGGCAGACCAAGCTCACTCAGCATGTCGGCCAGGACCCGGTAGGTCCCGAGATCGCCGTCATTGGTGAGATCCCCGCTGATCAGCACCATGTCGGGCGCCGGTGTAAGCGCCTTGATCGCGGCGAGCGCCCGCTCCATATGCCCATGGGTGTCCACCTTGCCGAAGGAAAGGACGCCTTTGCGCAAGTAGTGCAGGTCGGAGATCTGGACGATGAGCATCGCTTGGCGTTCCCTGGTTCGCGGTTAGGTCCGGGTGATGGCTGGTACGAATCCTGCTTCTATCCCTCCCTGACCACAAGACGGCGACACGGGCCAAGTCGGCCGCTCGAAGGAGACACGACCATGATCCGCTTCAAGAGTCTGCTTGCCGGTCTGCTGGCATTCCTGGTCTTGCCCGGCGCTGCCGGCGCCCTGGATCAGGTCACCTTCGGCACCAATTGGAAGGCGCAGGCCGAGCATGGCGGCTTCTATCAGGCCGTCGCCGCCGGCATCTACGAAAAGCACGGGCTCGACGTCACCATCCGTCCGGGCGGGCCGCAGGTCAATCACCGCCAGCTCATGCTCGCCGGCAAGATCGACTTCTACATGGCGGGCAACATGTTCTCCGCCTTCAACAATGCCGAGAACGACATCCCGACGGTCATGGTCGCGGCGATGTTCCAAAAGGAGCCGCAGATCCTGATGGCGCATCCCGATGTCGGCAACGACCGGCTCGAGGATCTCGTCGGCAAGCCGATCATGATCTCGGACCTGGTGCGCCAGACGGTCTGGCAGTGGCTGAAGGCCACCTATGGCTACAGCGACGAGCAGATCCGTCCCTACCGCTTCAACTCGGCCCCGTTTCTCGCCGACCCGCAGGCGATCCAGCAGGGCTACGTCACCTCCGAGCCCTATGCGGTGAAGAAGGAGGCAGGGTTCGAGCCCGTGGTGTTTCTCCTCGCCGATCACGGCTACCAGAGCTACTCGACCCTGATCGAGACCATGCGCGCGACCGCCGAAGACGACCCGGATCTGGTGCAGCGCTTCGTCGATGCCTCGATCATTGGCTGGTACGACTATCTCTATGGCGACCCGTCGCCGGGCAACGCCCTGATCAAGGCAGACAATCCGGACATGACCGACGACAAGATCGCTTTTGCGATCGAGACGATGAGGGCCTATGGCATCGTCGATTCCGGGGACAGCGAGACGCTCGGCATCGGCGCGATGACGGAGGAGCGCTGGAACAGGTTTCTCGCCTTTGCCAAGGAGGCCGGGATTTACCCGCAGGATCTCGACATTTCCGATGTCTACACCACGGCATTCATCAACCATAAGGTGGGCATGGAGCGCAAACCTAACTGACGAGGGAAGCGGCGCTTCGAGGGCCGGTGCCATTTCCCCTTGGCTCGCCGCGCCGGAACTTGTAAGTAGCTGGCAAACCTGATGTAACGGCTGGAGCCTTGCGCTGGCCCGTCGGAGTTGAACGCCTTGAGGATGACGCGATTTGAAGAAGCCAAGACCAGCCTTCAGCAGAGCCCGAAGAGCTGGCTGGTCACCGGAGCCGCCGGGTTCATCGGCTCGAATCTGGTGGAGACCCTGCTCAATCTCGGTCAGATCGTCGTCGGGCTCGACGACTTCTCGACCGGTCACCGGCATAATCTGGTGGATGTCGAGGCGATGGTCGGCCCGGCGTTTCGGCAGCGTTTTCGCATGTTCGACGGCGATATCCGGCAGATCGACACCTGCCGGCGCGCGGTCGCCGATGCCGACTACGTGCTGCACCAGGCCGCCCTCGGCTCGGTGCCGCGCTCAATCGAGGATCCGCTGACCACCGATTCGGTGAATGTCGGCGGTTTTCTGAACATGCTGGTCGCCGCCCGCGACGAAGGTGTCTCCAATTTCGTCTACGCCGCCTCCTCGTCGACCTATGGCGATCACGAGGCGCTGCCCAAGGTCGAGGACCGCATCGGCAAGCCGCTCTCACCCTATGCGGTCACCAAATATGTCGACGAGCTCTATGCCGACGTGTTCGCCCGCGCCTATGGCTTCTCCTCGGTCGGCCTTCGCTATTTCAACGTGTTCGGCCGGCGCCAGGACCCGGACGGCGCCTATGCCGCGGTGATCCCGAAATGGATTTCGGCGATGCTGCGCCGCGAGCCCGTGCATATCAACGGCGACGGCGAGACCAGCCGGGACTTCTGCTATATCGACAATGTCGTGCAGGCCAACATTCTGGCGGCGCTCGCCGGCAAGGAGGCCAGGAACGAGGTCTACAATGTCGGCGTCGGCGACCGCACGTCGCTGAACGAGCTTTACCGCATGATCCAGACCTCGCTCGCCGATCTCGGCGCGGAGGTTGACGCCGATCCGATCTACCGCGACTTCCGTGCCGGCGACGTGCGCCATTCGCAGGCCGATATCGGCAAGGCGAAGCGGCTGCTCGGCTATGCGCCGAGTCATGAGGTGGCCGACGGCATCCAGACCGCCATGCCCTGGTATCGCCAGTTCCTCCAGGCCGCCTGACGCCGGCAATTCGACGCCGACAGAAGCCGCGGAAGGCGCCGCCACGCATCATGACGGCTGTCGTCATCACGACGATTCGGTGCATTTCAAGCGATTTGAATGACGTAACAATTTTAATGCGCGCCGATTGGCGGAGTGCGCTCTGATCGCTCTTGCGTTTTTGTCGAATCGAGTCTGTGCTGATCGTTGTGCAGCGCAACATCACCTATCTGCCGATCGGTTTGCGGGGAGATCGGCTTGATGACAGGGGCCGGTATGGAGACGTTCAAAAAGCTGCTGGTTGCCAATCGCGGCGAAATCGCGATACGCGTGCTGCGCGCTGCCAACGAGCTCGGCAAGCGCACGGTCGCGATCTACGCCGAAGAAGACAAGCTCTCGCTGCATCGCTTCAAATCCGACGAGGCCTATCAGGTCGGCGAAGGCCTCGGCCCGGTCAAGGCCTATCTGGATATCCCCGACATCATCCGCATCGCGAAGATATCAGGCGCCGACGCCCTGCATCCCGGCTACGGCCTGCTCTCGGAGAACCCGGACCTCGCCGAGGCTTGCGCCGCGGCCGGCATCACCTTCATCGGCCCGAAGCCCGAGACCATGCGCCTCCTCGGCGACAAGGTGAGTGCGCGCAACGTCGCGGTCGAGGCGGGCGTGCCCGTGGTGCCGGCGACCGGCATTCTGCCGTCTGATCCCAAGGCCGTTCAGAAGCTCGCGGACGAGATCGGCTATCCGCTGATGCTCAAGGCGAGCTGGGGCGGCGGCGGCCGCGGCATGCGTCCGATCCACGACAAGAAGGATCTGATCGAGAGCGTGCGCGCGGGTTCGCGCGAGGCGGAAGCCGCCTTCGGTAGGGGCGACGTCTATCTGGAAAAGCTGGTCACCCGCGCGCGTCATCTGGAAGTGCAGATCCTGGGCGACCAGCACGGTCATATCGTGCATCTGTTCGAGCGCGACTGCAGCGTGCAGCGGCGCAATCAGAAGGTGGTCGAGCGTGCCCCTGCCCCGCAGCTCGACGAGGGCCGGCGCGGCGAGCTTTGCGAGCTCGCGCTCAAGATCATGCGCGAGGCCAGCTACGAATGCGCCGGCACCGTGGAATTTCTCGAGGACGTCGATACCGGCGCCTTCTACTTCATCGAGGTCAATCCACGCATCCAGGTCGAGCACACCGTCACCGAGGAGGTGACCGGCATCGACATCGTGAAGGCGCAGATCCGCATCGCCGAGGGCGGGCGCATCGGTCAGATCGAGGAGACCGGCGTCCCGCCGCAGCATGCGATCAGGCTGAACGGCCATGCCCTGCAATGCCGTATCACCACCGAGGATCCGCTCAACAACTTCATCCCGGATTACGGCCGCATCACCGCCTATCGCGGCGCCACCGGCTTCGGCATCCGGCTGGACGGCGGCACCGCCTATTCCGGTGCAGTGATCACCCGCTACTACGACAGCCTCCTGGAAAAGGTCACGGCCTGGGCACCGGGCCCGGACGAGGCGATCGCGCGCATGGACCGGGCCCTTCGCGAATTCCGCATTCGCGGTGTCGCGACCAACCTCGCCTTCGTCGAGAATCTGATCGCGCACCCGACCTTCAAGGCGGCGGAGTACACGACCCGCTTCATCGATCAGCATGGGGAGCTGTTCGACTTCGCGCCGAGACGGGATCGCGCCACCCGCCTGCTCACCTATCTCGCCGAGGTCACGGTCAACGGCCATCCCGAGGTCAAGGACCGCCAGCGTCCGCCGGCGCACGCGCTCAAGCCCGTCCCGCCGAAGCCGAGGTCGGACAAACCGCAGGCCGGCACCAAGCAGCTGCTGGACGAGATCGGTCCGAAGGCGTTTGCCGAATGGATGAAGAAGGAAAAACGCCTGCTGATCACCGATACCACCATGCGCGACGCCCATCAGTCGCTGCTCGCGACGCGCATGCGCAGCTACGACATGATCGCGGTCGCCAAGAGCTATGCCGCCAACCTGCCGACCATGTTCAGCATGGAGTGCTGGGGCGGCGCCACCTTCGACGTGTCGATGCGCTTTCTCCAGGAATGCCCCTGGGATCGCCTGCGCGAGCTGCGCGCGGCCATGCCCAACATCCTCTTGCAGATGCTGTTCCGCGGCTCCAACGGTGTCGGCTACACCAGCTATCCCGACAATGTCGTGCGCGCCTTCACCAAGCAGGCGGCGGACAGCGGCATCGACCTCTTCCGGATCTTCGATGCGCTCAACTGGGTCGAGAACATGAAGGTCTCGATCGAGACCGTGCTTGAGACCGGCAGGCTGTGCGAAGCCTCGATCTGCTACACCGGAGACATGTTCGACCCCAAGCGCAAGAAATACGATCTCGACTACTATCTGAAGATGGCGCGGGATCTGAAGGCGACGGGGGCGCATATCATCGGCATCAAGGACATGGCCGGTGTCTGCAAGCCGGATGCCGCCGCGACCCTGGTGAAGGCGATCAAGCGCGAAACGGGTCTGCCTCTCCACTTTCACACCCATGACGCCAGCGGCATCGCCGCGGCCTCGGTGCTGGCCGCGGCCGAAGCGGGGGCGGATGCGGTCGACCTCGCGATGGACAGCCTCTCCGGCCTGACCTCGCAGCCCAATCTCGGCGCGGTGGTCGCGGCACTGGCCCGCAACAAGCGCGCGACCGGCCTCGATCCCGCTGACATCCGCGCCTTTTCCGACTATTGGGAGTCCGTGCGTTTCCAATATGCCGCCTTCGAATCCGACATGCGCGCCGGCTCCTCCGAGATCTATCTGCACGAGATGCCGGGCGGCCAGTTCACCAATCTCAAGGAGCAGGCGCGCGCCATGGGCCTGGAAGGCCGCTGGCACGAGGTCGCCAAGGCCTATGCCGACGTCAACATGATGTTCGGCGACGTCATCAAGGTGACGCCGTCCTCGAAGATCGTCGGCGACATGGCGCTTTCCATGGTCGCAGGCGGCCTCACCTGCAAAGACGTCGAGAACCCCAAGAAGGACGTCGCCTTTCCCGAATCCGTGGTCGGCTTTTTCCGCGGCGACATCGGCCAGCCGCCGGGCGGCTTTCCCAAGGCGCTGCAGAAGAAGGTGCTGAAAGGCGAAAAGCCGCTCGCCAAACGCGCCGGCGAGACCATGAAGCCGGCTGACCTGGCGAAGCTGAAGAAGCAGGCGGAAGAAGAGGTCGGGCGCGAGATCACCGACGAGGAGCTCTGCTCCTATCTGATGTACCCGAAAGTGTTCGTCGACTACGCCAGGAGCCGCGCCACCTACGGGCCAATCGCCGTCCTGCCGACGCCCGTCTATTTCTACGGCATGGCGCCGGGCGACGAGATCTCGGTCGATCTGGAGCCGGGCAAAACCATGATGATCCGCGCGGTCGCGATCGGCGAACCCGATGACGAGGGCCAGGTGCGCGTGTTCTTCGAGGTCAATGGCCAGCCCAGGGTCGCGCGCGTCAGCGACAAGCAGAAGGCGGCGGCGACCGTTCGCCATCCCAAGGCCGATGCCGCCAACCCCGCCCATCTCGCCGCCCCCATGCCCGGCATGGTGGCCACGCTCGCGGTCAAGGAAGGGCAGAAGGTCAAACCCGGCGACCTCCTGATGACCATCGAGGCGATGAAGATGGAAACCGCGATCAACGCCGACCGCAACGGCACCATCGCCAAGCTCTACATCAACGCCGGCAGCCAGATCGACGCCAAAGACCTCCTCCTCGAACTCCAGTAGGGTACTGGACCCCTGACTTGACGGAGACTCTGCATGAACGCTGGCGTTAGGTCGTCGACGCCGGAGCTGCGGGTGGCGATTGGTGGGTTCGGGGCGATCGGGCAGGCGGTCGCCGCGCGGTTGGATCGGGGGGAGCCCGGGCTGCGGCTCGCGGCGGTGAGTGCGCGCGATCATGCCAAGGCCGAGGTCAATATGGCGAGCTACCGGCGAAAAGTGCCTGTGCTGGCGCTCGGTGAGCTTGCGGATCACGCCGATGTCGTCGTCGAATGCGCGCCGGCCGCGGTCTTTCGTGAGGTTGCCGAGCCTGCCCTGCGCGCGGGACGTATCTTCCTCCCGCTCAGCGTCGGCGCCCTTCTTCGCCATGGCGATCTGATCGAGCTTGCCGAGAAGAACGGCGGACGCATCCTCGTGCCGACCGGCGCTCTCCTCGGCCTCGATGCCGTGCGCGCGGCTGCCCAGGGCGAGATCGACAGCGTCACCATGGTGACGAGAAAGCCGCCCGCCGGCCTGGAGGGAGCGCCCTATCTGGTCGAGAACGGTATCGACGTCTCGGCGCTCACCAAACCGAAAAAGATCTTCGACGGCAGCGCTCGCGAAGGCGCCAGGGGCTTTCCGGCCAATGTCAATGTCGCGGCAGCGCTATCGCTCGCCGGCATCGGCCCGGATCGCACGCGCCTCGAAATCTGGGCCGACCCAGGTATCAGCCGCAATGTCCACCGCATCCGCGTCGAGGCGGACAGCGCGCGCTTCGAGATGACCATCGAAAACGTGCCGAGCGGCGAAAACGCGCGCACCGGCAAGATCACTGCACTGAGCGCGCTCGCCGCCCTGAAAGGCCTGACCGCGACACTGAAAGTCGGCAGTTAGGTGGTGTGGCCACATCATTGACTGATGTCCGTCGTCGCCAGGGTCGGAGGTATGCGCCCAGGTTGCGAGGATGCCGGCAGAATGGCCTAGGGATCGCTGCCCTCTTCCGCGGACGCGCTTTGCTGTGCATCCTGCACGCTGCTCGGCCAAGTGCTCTTGATGAACGCGATCACCGCCCAGATCTCATGGTCGGTCAGCTTCTCGTCAAAGCCCGGCATGCGGCTGACCCCGCCATCGGGCTTGAGCGTCTCGCCGCCGAATTTGACCACCTCGAACAGAGTCTCGTCCGAGCGCTGCCAGGTCTTGCCATCGGCGTTGTGGGCAGGGGCAAGGCGCGTACCGTCCTTCAGCGGCTCCTCCCAGCCGAGCTGCCCATCCAGCTCCGCCCCATGACAATTCGCACAGATCCTGGCGTAGACCCGGGACCCGAAGGCCACCTGGTCGAGGTCGGAGGGATCGCCCGGAATGGCGGTACGGTCCTGCATATACCAGGCGGCGGCCGCAGCGACGGCCCCCAACGTCACGACGGCGAAGACCGGCAAGGTCCAGCGACGTCTGGAAATGTTGCTTCTCATATTCGTTTCGTCCCCGTTCGCATGCCGTGCGCTCCCCGCTCACATGACGCTCTCGAGACGCAAAGTCAGTCCGACGACAGAATTGACCATCATTGCATTTATTGTAAGCAGACGAGTGCATAGCAGATCGCCGGGCGTCTGTCTTGACGTAACCGCAGCTTTCTGTGGCTCCCACATTCAAGCACTCACTTGTCCGGACGGTTGGCGCGGTCGTCATAGCCGCGCCTGCTGCTGAAAAAGACCAGCGTCATCAGCCCGGCGCCCACCAGGAAAGTGAAGACCACGCCGAGCGTGAGCGCGATCCAGCCATGGACGCTCATCTCGACCTCGCCGAGTTCCGTCCACACCCAGTAGCCGAACAGCGACGACAGGGCGAGAAGGCCCAGCAGAATGACCAGCGTCAGCAACGTTCTCATCAGGCAGGTTCCCTAGCCATCCGCCCGTCTTGCCAAATCCGAGGGGGTGGTGTCTATGCTTTGCGGATCGGAAAGGACGAGATCGAGCCGCTTTCTCATGGGTCGCGTCGAAGTCATCCATATCGCTGACCGTGCCGGGCGCGACGCGGCCTTCGCCATTCGCGAGGCTGTGTTCGTCGACGAGCAGGGCGTCGACCTGCCGCTCGAATTCGACGGCCTGGACGACCAGGCCGAACATCTGCTCGCCACGCTCGATGGCGCGCCGGTCGGCACGCTGCGCCTGCGCGCGCTCGATCACGGCAGCGCGAAGATCGAGCGCGTCGCGGTCCTGAAGGACGCGCGCGGCCAGTCGGTCGGCGCGGCGCTGCTCGAGGCAGCGCTTCAGCGGCTGCGCAACCACGGCATCGCCGAGGCCAGGCTGCACGCCCAGACCCACGCGCTCGATTTTTATGCCAGGCTCGGCTTCGTCGCCCATGGCGGCATCTTCGACGAGGATGGCATCCCGCACAAGGCGATGACCCTCGATCTCACCGCCGATCGCTGATCACCGGATCGTTGCCCGATTGTGAAGGCGGGTGATCGGAAAAGCCGCTAAGCTCCGGGCAGCGATCGCGAACGACCGACCCCGCCGGAGGTGGACACGATGTTTCAGATGCTGCCGGGCTTCGTGCTGAGCGCACTCAATCTTCTGGCGACGCTGTTCGTCTTCGCCATCGGCTGCATCATCCTCGGCGTGGCGGTGCTCTACGTCATCGACCGCACCCAGACCTCCAACACCGTCCGGCGCAACTACCCGGTCATCGGCAGGCTGCGCAGCGTCTTCGAGCATCTGGGCGAATTCTTCCGGCAATATTTCTTCGCGATGGACCGGGAGGAGCTGCCGTTCAACCGGGCGCAGCGGACCTGGGCCTATCGCGCGTCCAGAGATGAGGACAACACCACCGCCTTCGGCTCGACCCGCGACCTCCGTCCGGTGGGCACGCCGATGTTCGTCGCCTGCCCCTTCCCGACGCTCGACGAAGACGCCGTCGACACCTCGGCCGTGACCATCGGTCCCTACTGCGAAAAACCCTATACCCAGGACCGCATCTTCAACATCTCCGGCATGTCCTACGGCGCCCTTTCGCGCGTCGCCGTGAAGTCCCTCTCGCGCGGCGCCAAGCATGCCGGCTGCTGGTACAACACCGGCGAAGGCGCCATGTCCGAATTTCATCTCGAGGGCGGATGCGACATCGTCTTCCAGATCGGCACGGCGAAATATGGCTGCCGCAACCAGGACGGCAGTCTCAGCGACGAGGCGCTGCGCAGGATCGCGGCCCATGATCAGGTCAGGATGTTCGAGATCAAGCTCAGCCAGGGCGCCAAGCCCGGCAAGGGCGGCATCCTGCCGGGGCACAAGGTAACAGCGGAAATCGCGGCGATCCGAGGCATTCCAGCCGGCGAGGACAGCATCAGCCCGAACCGCCATGCCGAGATCGACAATCCCGGGGAGCTTCTCGACGTCATCGACCGCGTGCGCCGCGTCACCGGCAAGCCCACCGGCTTCAAGACGGTGATCTCAGGCGACGTCTGGCTGGGCAAGCTGTTCGAGGAGGCGCAACGCCGCGGCATCGAGAGCGCGCCTGACTTCATCACCGTCGACAGCGCCGACGGCGGCACCGGCGCTGCCCCGCAGAGCCTGATCGACAATATGGGCCTGCCGATCTGGGAGAGCCTGCCGATGGTCGCGGATCAGCTCGTTCGCTACGATCTGAAGGAGCGGGTGAAGCTGATCGCCTCCGGCAAGCTGGTCACGCCGACCAATGTCGCCTGGGCGCTTTGCGCCGGTGCCGATTTCGTGGTCTCGGCGCGCGGCTTCATGTTCGCGCTCGGCTGCATCCAGGCGATGAGATGCAACAGGAACACCTGCCCGACCGGCATCACCACCCACGACAAGGACCTGCAGCGCGGCCTTGTCCCCAGGGAAAAGCAATATCGCGTCGCGCATTATGCCAAGAACATGGAGAAGGAAGTCGGCATCATCGCCCATAGCTGCGGCGTACACGAGCCGCGACGCCTCAGGCGTTACCACGTGCGCATCCAGACCGACACCGGCAAGTCCATCCCCATGGATCAGCTCTGGCCCTATCCCGAACCGGGCGAGGCGCTGAAGGCGGCAGCGACGGCCGCGGAGTAAGCAGAGCGAGAAGCGGGGCGCTTCACCCCCTGCCTTGTCCGTCGCTCCGCCCCGTCCGACGCTGGATTACGATCACACGTCACGAGGTGCCGTCACCGCCTCGCAAATGAAACGACGAGCTTTTTGCCCTTCCGGTCTGTCATCAGGCCTCTAGGGCCTTGGGAGTCTTTCCCCAGCGCCTCTATCTCCGGCGGGCGGGCGGATTCCCAGGGCCACATGGACCTGTTCACGCGTTTAGGAACGGCAGGTTAGAATTTGGTTAACGACAACCACTTCCGGAAGAATGACATCACGGCCTGGAGCTTTCCCTGGTAAGGCGGAAACACCTGATCCGCTGGGAAATACAGTGAAAACAAGAGGATAGAGCGCGCATACCGACCCCATCCGATCGGCATCCGCTCCAGACATGAAACCCGATCACCTTCAACTCGCCCGATCGCGCCTGACCCCGTCACAAACGACACGGCCTTGGCCGTTTCTTCATCTTTTCCTGCGATCATCGCCATCTGGTCCATGCGATCCTGGGAGTCCGAGCCCCGCCCAACCGCTTCTTGGCGAGCGGACGGACTCCCAGGATCGCATGGACCGGAATGCAGCATACGGTGAGATCGTGAAGAAAGAATGAACGATGCGGTCGGGGCGGGTGCCCGCCCCTTCCGCGATCGATCAGAGAACGCCGCGCATCTGCTCCGACAGGCTGACCCGGCCCGCCTTGAAGGCGTGCTTCAGGATCGGCACGGTCTTGTGCGGCTCGGCGGCACCGCACATGAAAATATCGACCGCCGCATAAGCGCGCTCGGGCCAGGTGTGGATCGACATGTGGGACTCGGCGAGCACGGCCACGCCGGAGATGCCGCCATTGTCGGAAAACTCGTGAAAATGCATGTGCAGCAGCGTGGCGCCCGCTTCCTTGATCGCACGGCGAAACGCCATCTCGATGACCTCGGCATCGTCCAGATGCTCGGCCTCCCAAAGGTCGAGAATCAGGTGGCTGCCAGCGTAGCGCAGGCCATTTCTTTCGATGAAGTAGTCTTTCGGACCGTCCTCGGCCAGAGCTGCCTTGGTCTCGTCATCGATGTCGGCGAACTTACCCGTTTGGATCTGCGCATCTGCTCGGGCGTCCACCGCCTCTGCCTCAGCGTCCACACCAATTTGGGCAAGAGAGTGCTGGCTCATGTCGCTCTCCTGCAAACCAGAATGAACCCGGAAGGTTGAAGGCGCTGATATGTCGCCAACGGACTGGAATTGCAAGAGTGTTGGCCAAAGAAACGCCGGGGACGCGACCGATTGTTGCATGTGCGGGAGAGCACATGCGGGCAGTGCCGGCCCCCAGGCACTCTCCTCTGTTGCGTTCTGATCCGCCAGTCGGCATCCTCCGCGCAAATGCAACCGGCAGGCATTGGCATGCCGGATGATCCTCACGTCATTTGGAGACCCCGCGTGACCAGACCCATCAGCGAGCATGACATCGGCTTTCCCCATGCCGGGGAAGACATGGCGCGCGCCGACGATGTCGTGGAAACGCCGCAAACCCGATCACCCGCCTACCGTCTCGCCTTCGCCGACATGGATTTCATGGTCAGGCGCGAGCTCCGGCCGGTACGCTTCCAGCTCGAGCTGCTGAAGCCGGAAATGCTGCTCGCCGAGCATGACATCCGCTCGACCGTAGTGGTCTTCGGCAGCGCGCGCGTCCCGACGCCGGATAGCTGCGCGCCCGAAGACCTGGCGAGAAAGCCCGGTCATGTCCTCGACAAGAAGCGCGTCTACGAGGAGGCCAGGCGCCTCGCTCAGATCGCGTCGGTCGAAGGCCAGAAGGATCGCTCCGAGGGCCGGGAGTTCGTGGTGGTGACCGGCGGCGGTCCCGGCATCATGGAGGCCGCCAACCGCGGCGCCGCCGACGTCGATGCCGAGAGCATCGGCCTCAACATCGTGCTCCCCCACGAGCAGGCGCCGAACGCCTATATCACGCCCGAGCTCTGCTTCCAGTTCCACTATTTCGCCATCCGCAAGATGCATTTCATGATGCGCGCCCGCGCCCTGGTCTGCTTCCCCGGCGGCTTCGGCACCATGGACGAGCTGTTCGAGGCGCTCACCCTGATCCAGACCGGCAAGGCCAAGCGCATCCCGCTGCTCCTGTTCGACGAAGGCTATTGGCGGCGCGTGGTCAATTTCGAGGCGATGGTCGAGGAAGGCGTGATCTCGCCGGAAGACCTCGACCTCTTCCAATATGTCGAAACCGCGGATCAGGCCTGGGCGATCATCGCCGACTATCACGGACTCGAGCCGCATAAGCACAACGGAGCCGCGTCATGACGCCCGAGCTGATCTTTCACGGCGGGGCCGGCACGGTTACCGGCTCCTGCTACGAAATCCGCCATGCCGGCGGCCGGCTGATGATCGACTGCGGCATGTTCCAGGGCAACACGACCGTGCGCGAGCTCAACTATCGGGAATTCCCGTTCGAGCCGTCGAAGGTCGACGCCCTTCTGGTCACCCATGCCCATATCGACCACACCGGGCTGATCCCGAAGCTGGTGAAGCACGGCTTCACCGGCCGGATCCATGCGACCGCGCCCACCGTCGATCTCGCCTCCTTCATGCTGCCGGACAGCGGCTACATCCAGGAGAGCGAGGTCGAACGCCTGAACAAGCGCAACCGTCGGCGCGGCAAGCCGGAGGTCGAGCCGATCTACACCCAAAGGGACGCCGAGGCCTGCCTCAAGCAGTTCGACGACGTCGCCATGGAGCGCTGGTTCGAGCCCATGCCGGGGATCCAGGCGCGCTACTGGAACGCCGGCCACATCCTGGGCTCCGCCTCGATCGAGCTGAAAGTCAGCAACGCCGGCGCGGCGCGGCCCGTGCACATGCTGTTCTCCGGCGACCTCGGCCCTGACGAGAAAGTCTTCCACCTGGAGCCGGACGCGCCCGCCGGCTTCGACTACATCCTCTCCGAGAGCACCTATGGCGACCGCGAACGCGAGGACGCCACGGTCGAGCAGCGGCGTCAGGCGCTCAGACGCGAGATCATCGACGCCCACGAGGCCGGCGGCAATCTCCTGATCCCGGCCTTCGCGGTCGAGCGCACCCAGGAGCTGATGCACGACATCGGCGTCCTCATGGCCGCGCGCCAGATCCCGCCGATGACCGTATTCCTCGATAGTCCGCTCGCCAACAACGCGACCAAGGTGTTCATCGAACACGCCTCGACGCTCGACGACATCGACATGGACGAGGCCGACCTCTTCAAGAACCCGAATTTCCACTTCACCACCTCGGTCGAAGACAGCAAGGCGATCAACAATCTGAAGGGCGGCGCCATCATCATGGCGGCTTCAGGCATGTGCGACGCCGGACGGATCCGCCATCACCTCAGAAACAATCTCTACAAGCGCGAGGCCACGGTGCTGTTCGTCGGCTACCAGGCACCGGGCACCCTCGGCAGCCTCATCCTGTCAGGCGAAGAAGCGGTGCGCATCCATGGCCGTGAGATCAAGGTCAACGCGCGCATCCGCAGGATCGGCAACTACTCCGCCCATGCCGATCAGGGCGAGCTGATCGCCTGGATCAAGGAACGCCTCCCCGTCCACGCCGGACTTTTTCTCACCCATGGCGACGACGGCGCGCGTAAAGTCCTGAAGGACCACCTGGTCGCCGAAGGCCTGGAGGCCGAGCGCATCATCCTCCCCGGCCTCGACGAACGCGCGATGCTGACCATCGAGCCAGGGCAAAAGCCTGCGACCGTTCGCGAAAAATCGCGCGTCGCCCCCGCCGAAATCGCGACCGATTGGTACAACGACTACGCCGCCCTGCTCTTGAAGCTCGGCAAGACGCTCGAAGCGATGCCCGACCACGACCAGCGCCGCGCTCTCCTCGCCAAGCTCCACGCCCAGCTCCCCTAAGTGGCATGGCCACCTCATGGACTCGGACCGGCAGAACCTGGATCGAGGGTATGCGGCCAGGTTTGCGAGGGCCGATGCGATAGTTTCCAACGCGAGCGACACCAGGTCGGGATGTCAGGGATGGGTTGTCCGGCCGGGATCGCCAGGCAAGGCTTCGCCTCAGCTCGACTTCCTCCCATCTCCTCCGGCTCCCCGCCATCCTTCCGACCGGGAGTGCCTGGGTTTCACCGCCTGATCAGAGTTGGCGGGCGGACGGATTCCCAGGATCGCATGGACCAGCAAGATCATCCTAGGCGTTTTGGGTTAAGAAATCGTGAAACAACGCGCAGCTTCGGGGCCAGTGAAGACTAGGTAAAGAGCGGTCCAGACTTGTGACCAGACGGTCCGACGCTCGTCTCGGTCATGTCCTCAGCCTGGTCTGGCAGCGGCGGCTTCCTCCAGCAGCCATTCCCGGAGCGTTGCGATCTTCGGCTGGTCGGCCGTGGCTTCCGGCGCCACAAAGTAATAGGCACACTGGCTGTCGAGCAGGAGACTGAACGGCTCGACCAGCTGGCCATTCGCCAGATCATCCTGAATCAGCTCGACACGCGCGATCGCGACGCCGAGGCCGCTCGCCGCCGCCTTTAGCGTCAGCTCACTGTTGTCGAAACGCGGCCCGCGCCCGGCATCGATGCCCTCGACACCGGCAGCTCGCAGCCAGAGCCGCCATTCGTCCGGGCTGTCGAGCGCATGCAGCAAGGTGTGGTGGGCGAGATCCGCGGGCTGCTCGAGCGGTTTGGCACCTGCCAGGAAAGCCGGGCTGCAGACCGCGGTCAGGGTCGCCTGGAACAGCCTGTCAGCCCTCAGGCCGGGCCACGCGCCATCACCATGGCGCACGCCGCAGTCGATATCCTCGCGCATGAAGTCGACCAGCCGCTCCGTGGCGTTCAGGCGGAGTTCGATCTCGGGATGGGTGACATGCAGGCGGCCAAGCCTGCCGACCAGCCAATGGCTGGCGAAGGACGGCGTGGTGCTGAGGGTGAGCGAGCCGCCGCTGCAGAACTGCTCGAGTTCGCGCACGCCGGCCGTGAGCTGCTCGAAGGCGCTGCGCACATAGGGCAGCAGCGCCTGGCCCTCGTCGGTCAGTGCCAGCGCACGGTTGAGACGCCGGAACAACGACACGCCGAGATCCTGCTCCAGCGCCTTGATCTGGTGGCTCACCGCTGCCTGGGTGACGAACAGCTCGTCGGCCGCCCTGGTGAAGCTCAGATGGCGCGCCGCAGCCTCGAAGCTGCGCATGGCGTTGAGGGGCGGCAGGCGGCTCAAGGTCGCCACATCGGATAAGTTTTTCTCATGCTTCTCATGAAGGATCGTCGTTTGTGCTCTCGCGATAACAAGCATAACTATAAGCCATATCCATCGAACACGCAAAATCCCAATGCAGGATTATGGAGGTTGGAATGAGCAAAACTAACGCGGTTCAGCCTTTTGGCTCCCTGTTCACCACGATGACGGCGATGGTGTCGCCGGCCCATGAGCTGATCACCCAAAAGCCGCTCTACGACGCCATGCCGCCCTTGGAGTTGCGGCCGTGGAGGCGTTCTCTGGGCGGGCGATTTGTCGCCTGGATCAATCGCTGGGCAACGAGACACGCGCAGCAAAAGAGGCTCGCCATGCTGGACGATCGGCTGCTTCGGGACGTCGGCCTCACGCGTCAGGACGTGATCGACGAGCAGAACAAGCCGTTCTGGCGTGTCTAGCCCAACGATCCGAACAGAACGACCGGCGATGTCCGGATCAACAGCGGAGACTGCCATGTCCAACCGCTTCGAACAGAGCATGCCGCCCTCGATCGACGACGTCTATCGCGGGCTGCCGATCGGGCCTCTCGGCCTGTCGCCGCTTATCCGTCCGGCCCATGCGGAGCGTGGGCGCAGGCCAGCGGTGCTCGCCTGGCACCGTATCACGGAGGTGGTAAGACGGGTGGTCCGCCGCCTTGCCGAACGCAGACGGCATCTGGCCGGTCGGCGCGGCGCGACTGCGACGGGGCCGGTCCCCGCGCGCTGCTGTCAGCATGCGTGAAAGGCCGCCAAACAGCGGGCTTGACCCGACCGTCGTCCCGAGGTTGAGTCCTCTCCGATACGGTATCGGAGGAAGGGTCACCGACATGATGCGCGATCACCTTCGGCGCATGGCCAGATACAATCGCTGGGCGAACGATCGCCTCTATCAAGCTTGCTCCGAGCTGGACGAGGCGGTCTATCTGGAAAAACGCCCGGCTTTCTTCGGTTCGATCCACGGCACGCTCAACCATATTCTGGTCGGTGACCGCCTTTGGCTCGCGCGCATCCTCAGCGAGCCTGCTCCGGACCTCAAGCTCGACGATCGGCCGTTTGCAGATCTCCGGGGGCTGATGCGTGCCCGGACGGAGGAGGACCGGCGCATGATCGATCTGACCGAAAGCTACAGCCGGGACGATCTGGAGGCGATCGTCCGCTACCGCATGGTGACTCGTCCCGACGAGGTCTCGACCCCGCTTCACCTCTGCTGGCTGCATCTGTTCAACCACCAGACCCACCATCGCGGTCAGATCCACGACCAGCTCAGCCAGACCGACGTCCCGCCACCGCCGCTCGATCTGATCTATTACCTGCGCGAGACCGAGTGAGCGCCCCGTGAACACCTGCCTGCTGACGGATGTCGAGATCGCCGAGGCGACCAGTTCCGAGGATATTTCCCATATCCGGCGGCTGTTTCGCGCCTATGCCGACTGGCTGAACGTCGATCTCTGCTTTCAGGGATTCGACGAGGAACTGGCCGGCCTGCCGGGTAACTACGCCGCGCCCCACGGCCGGCTGCTGCTCGCCAGGGTTGGCGGCGAGGTCGCGGGCTGCGTCGCCGTCCGTCCGCTGGAGGACGGCATCTGCGAGATGAAGCGCCTTTGGGTCGAGCCGGGCTTTGCCGGACACGGCATTGGCCGACGCCTCGCCGAAACGATCGTCGAGGCGGGGCGCGAGCTCGGCTACCGGGCGATGCGCCTCGACACCATGCCCGAACGGCTGAAGGCGGCAGGTCACATCTACGAAACGCTGGGGTTCAAAAGAATCCCCGACTACTACCACAACCCGCTGGAGGGGACGGCGATGTTCGAGCTTAACCTATTGGTGACAGATGAAGTCAACTAATACCCAATTGTGCTATTGATCTGCGATCCAATTTGGATAGTCTTTTTCCAGAAATTCCCCGAATTTTGTCAATTTTGGTGGCACCGTATCATCTTCGTACTGTGAGGTGTATCTCGTAATTGCTCTGACTAACATTATCATTGCCTCTTCCTTCTCAATTCTGATCTGATCTTCGTCATGACTGTGCTTGAGCCAATTTCTGACGACGTTCAAGCGCCAGAGGAGGGAACTTTCATCATGGCCACGCTCAGCGCCAACTCTCTTCAGACAGGAGAATAGGTCGAGCGAGCCATCTTCAGGCGGCTGAAACATTCCCTCTACGGCACCGGCGAGCGTGATAGCAGCAGCAAGGGCTCCATCGAAGAAACAATCGATCGCTTCTTCAAGTTGCTCCGTAGCCGCTTGCTGACGCGACACGAACAATGCTAGGCGACCTTCAATGGCTTGTATTTGATACGATGCGGCTGGTCCGCGTCGGCGCCGAGGCGGCGTTTCTTGTCCGCTTCGTAGTCCTGAAAATTGCCCTCGAACCAGACCACCTGGCTGTCGCCCTCGAAGGCGAGCATATGGGTAGCGATGCGATCCAGGAACCAGCGGTCGTGGCTGATCACCACGGCGCAGCCGGCAAAATCGAGCAGCGCGTCTTCGAGTGCCCGGAGCGTGTCGACGTCGAGGTCATTGGTCGGCTCGTCGAGCAGGAGGACGTTCGAGCCTTCTTTCAGGAGCTTGGCCAGATGCACGCGGTTGCGTTCGCCGCCGGAGAGCTGCCCGACCTTTTTCTGCTGATCCGGACCTCTGAAGTTGAAGGACGAGACATAGGCGCGCGAATGCACGTCGCGCTTGCCGATCTCGAGCACATCGTGCCCCCCCGAGATTTCTTCCCAGACGGTCTTGTCGGGATCGAGGCTGTCTCGGCTCTGATCGACATAGCCGAGCTCGACCGTGCCGCCGACCTTCAGGGCGCCGCTGTCCGGTTTTTCTTGACCCGTGATCATACGGAACAGGGTGGTCTTGCCGGCACCGTTCGCGCCGATCACCCCGACGATGCCGCCGGGCGGCAGGCGAAAGTCGAGATCGTCGATCAGAAGCTTGTCGCCATAGGCTTTCTTCAGATGCTCGGCCTCGATCACGGTGTCGCCGAGGCGCTGGCCTGCGGGAATGACGATCTGGGCGGAGCCGGGGGCTCGGTCCTGGGCCTGGTTGAGCAGGTCCTCATAGGCGGTGATGCGCGCCTTGCTCTTCGCCTGGCGCGCACGCGGGCTGGCGCTGATCCATTCGAGCTCGCGATCGAGGGTGCGCTGGCGCGCCTGCTCCTCCCGCTCCTCCTGGGCGAGGCGCTTCTTCTTCTGTTCCAGCCAGGACGAGTAGTTGCCTTCATAGGGAATGCCGCGGCCGCGATCCAGCTCGAGAATCCAGCCGGCGACATTGTCGAGAAAATAGCGGTCATGGGTGATCGCCACCACCGTGCCCTTGTAGTCATGGAGAAAGCGCTCCAGCCAGGCGACGGATTCCGCATCCAGATGGTTGGTCGGCTCGTCCAGCAGCAGCATGTCCGGCTGGGACAGGAGCAACCGGCAAAGGGCGACCCGCCGACGCTCGCCACCGGAAAGAACGGAAACATCGGCATCGCCCGGCGGGCAGCGAAGGGCATCCATGGCGATATCGAGGGTGCGCTGCAGCTCCCAGCCGTCGACCGCGTCGATTTTCTCCTGGAGTTCCGCCTGCTCGGCCAGAACGGCGTTCATTTCGTCATCGTCCATGGGCTCGGCGAACTTCGCGGAAATCTCGTCGAAGCGATCGAGCAACGCCTTGGTCTCGGCCACACCTTCCATGACGTTGCCGAGCACGTCCTTCGCGGGATCGAGCGCCGGCTCCTGCGGCAGATAGCCGACCTTGACGCCGTCCGCCGCCCAGGCTTCGCCGCCGAAGTCCTGATCCAGCCCGGCCATGATCTTCAAGAGCGTCGATTTGCCGGCGCCGTTGACGCCAAGCACGCCGATCTTGGCGCCCGGCAGAAATGCGAGCGTGATGCCCTCCAGCACCTTCTTCCCGCCGGGGAAGATCTTGGAGAGCTTTCTCATGACGTAGATGTACTGATAGGCGGCCATCACTGATCCTCAAGACTGCATGCCGCAGCTGTCTAGCAGGGACGACGCCGCAGCAAAAGGCCTGTGATCATCGAATTGGGCCCGCAGGAGTCCGTCGTCGAAGGCTTCGTCCTGAGCACGCCCGCGGCCACCGGCCCAAGTGAACGCCGGGGCGCGTCGCCCCCCTAGGCGCTGGCGACGCGGCGGCGCAGTTCGTTCAGGAGGCCGTCGATGCCGCTGCGCTCGACCACGGCGCCGAACTCGGAGCGCTGGGTCACGATCAGGCTCACATTCTCGACGATCACGTCGATGGCAATCAGCCGGCCGTCGTCATGCTCGCGAATCCGCCAGTCGACATGCAGCGGCGGACGGTCCTGGCTGAGGATCAGCGTCCTGACCACGGCGTCCTTCTTGCCGGCGACCTTGGAGTCCGTAATCTCGAACTCCTGGCCGTTGTAGATATGCAACTTGGAGGCGAGACTATCCAAGGCATAGGCGCGGAACAGCTTCAGATATTCGGCCTGCTGCGCCTCGTTGGCGGCGCGCCAGTGGCGAGCGAGAATCAGCCGTGCGACCAGATCGAGATCGATCGAGCCATCGAGCAGGACGACGAGTTCGTCGAACTTCTCCTTTTGCGAAACCTCTTTCTTCAGAATGTCCAGCACCTGCGTGCCCACGGTCTGGATCAGATGGCGGGCATCGTCCGGCGACGGCGCTGCGAGCGCCGACATGGTGCCGACGGTCGAGAGGAGCGCCACGGCAGGCACCGCCATCAGCAGCTGTCGACGGTTCACGGTCATGTCAGTTTTCCTCCGCCGGATCCTGGAAATCCTCGTCGAAAATGCTCTCGTCATAGATATCCTCGCCATAGGCATCATCAAGAGGGGCCGCCTCTCCGTTTCGGATCTCATTGTCTCGCAGCTGGCGCGAGAGGGTCCGCGTGGCAGCGTAGAAGTCGATGCTGGTGCGCTCCAGCTCGTCGATCGTCTCGAGATTGCGCTCGCGCGTCGCTACGGTTTCAGTCCCGCGACGTGCCAGCGACAGGTCGCTGGAGGCAAAGAAGGTCAGCGGATCGAACAGGAAATCGACGGCGAAGCCGGCGAGATCCCTGGGGTTTGAAGGACCGAACAGCGGGACCATCACATAGGGGCCTGGCTTCACGCCATAGACCGCTAGGGTTTGGCCGAAATCCTCGCGATGACGTTCGGGCATGCCGAGCATGCCGCCGACGTCGACCAGGCCACCGAAACCGAGGATCGTATTGAACATGAAGCGACCGACGCTCTCCGTCGCCCGTCGCGGCTCGCCCTGCAGAAGATCGTTGGCGACGGTCACGGGCGTGCTCAGATTGAACATGAAGTTGGAGACGCCGGTGCGCACGGCTTGCGGCGTAACCAAGCGATAGAGTTCGGAAACCGGCCGCAGAAGCAGACGATCGAGGAAAAGATTGAACTCGAAGCTGCCGCGATTCAGCGTCTCGAGCGGATCGTCGGCGCTCGGCTGCGCGGTCAGCGGAGAGCTGCTGCCGAGGGCGATCACCAAGGCCAGGAGCAAGGCCGTCCATCGAGACTGCGATCCCGCCGGACCAGCGGCCTTTCGCCGCTTGGTTGCGATGGGGCTGACGCTCATCACATCGTTCTCCGATCCGACCCGCGCGCACGTCACCATCGCCAGGCCTTCATGGTTGGCCGTCATCCCAGACGCCGACCGACAGGCTTAGAATACCGCTTGCCAACACGCAAGGTTAACCAGCCCATTCCTGGGTTTAGCAGCACCCGTCCAACCGTCGCGCCGGGCCCTACCATCGGTTACAGCGTCCCATGCTCCTACTCACATATTCGGGTATGGTCATTAACCCTTCATCACAATTGCATGAAGGGGGTGTAAATGACGATAGTAAAAAAATCGTGAACTTCCCGTCGGTTATTTCCAGATGCTGGAGCCGTTTCATGCAAGATGTTCGCATCGTCTCGCTGGATAGCCTTCTCGATCGCCTGCAGGAGGTCCTGGGTCGCGACAGTCTGCTGTTTCGCCGCTTCGAGGAAGGATTGCGTCATGAGGATGAACGCAGCCTGACCGACGCGATGCGCAGTCTCAAGCTCTATCCCGACAGCATCCGGCGCGTCGTCGAGGACACGGTGATGAGCTGGCTCTTCGGCCAGCGGGAAGACGAAGCAACGCCGGGCCGCCTCAGACCCGGCGCCTGATCCCTCCCGAACTCCCCATTCAGAGCGGCTGCAACGGCCGCTCTTTTTTTGTCCGGCTGCATGGGTGGAAGTACAGAGCAAACGCATTGACATTTCCATATAAAGATTTCTTAATATCTTTAATTCATAGTCTCAGCAATGCAGCCCGACGCGAACGGATCGATGACCGCCGACAGCCTCGACGACGTTTTGAACAGCCTGCGCGCCGCCGCCGACATGACGCGGCTCAGGCTGCTGCTGCTCTGCTCCCAGGGCGAGTGGACCGTGAGCGAGCTGACCCAGATCCTCGGGCAGAGCCAGCCCCGGGTCTCGCGTCACCTGAAGCTGCTTGCCGATGCCAGCCTGCTGGAGCGTATCCCCGAGGGGAGCTGGGTGTTCTATCGCCGCGCGCGGGCAGGCCCTGGCGCACGCATGGCGCGCAATCTCTGCCGCATGCTGCCGCCGGACAGCCCGACGGTCGCGCGCGATCGCCAGCGCCTCGCCGCGGTGCGCGAGACACGCCGGGTCCAGGCGAACCGCTATTTCGCGACCCGCGCCGAAAGCTGGGACCAGCTGCGCTCGCTCTATGTGGACGAATCCAAGGTCGAGGCGGCCCTTCTCTCCTTGGTCGACGGCCGCTCGCCCGCCACGCTGCTCGATATCGGCACCGGCACCGGGCGCATGCTGCAGCTCCTGGCGCCCTATGTCGGCACCGGCCTCGGCATCGATCAGTCGATCGAGATGCTGAACGTGGCGCGCGCCAATCTCGACCGGGTCAGCCTGAAAAACTGCCAGGTGCGCCAGGGCGACATGTATCACCTCGAACTCGGCGACGGTGCGATCGACGTGGCGGTGCTGCATCATGTCCTGCATTTCGCCGACGATCCCTCTGCCGCCCTCGCCGAGGCCGCGCGCGTGCTCGCGCCAAACGGGCTCCTGGTGGTCATCGACTTCGCGCCGCATGATCAGGAATTCCTGCGCCGCGAGCACGCGCACCGGCGTCTCGGCTTCGACGACGGCGAAATGCGCGCCTGGCTCGACAATGCCGGGCTGATCGCCGGGGAACCGATCGGGCTCGAAGGCGATCCGCTGACCGTCGTGCTCTGGTCGGCGACACGCCTCGGCGAGCTTGCAAGCTTGTCGAAACCGTCGCCGGCCTATACAGGCCGATCAGCCGCCCCTTCGAAAACGCAGCCATTCGATGAAAGTCAGGTCGCATGAATCAGGACCAAACCGCCAATTTTGACGAGCGCCGGGTTGCCTGGCTGGGCGAAAGCCTGCCCCGACCCAGGATTTCCTTCGAGTTCTTTCCGCCAAAAAGCGAGGATACCGAGGGCAAATTCTGGCAGGCGGTCGATCGGCTGAAGGAGCTCCGTCCTGCCTATGCGTCGGTTACCTGTGGCGCCGGCGGCAATCCGGCGGAGGGAACGGCACCGCTGGTCGGCAAGCTGAAACAAGATGCCGGCATCGAGACCGCGGCGCACCTCACCTGCGCCACCGCTTCGATCCCGGTGGTCGAGGAGATCGCCCAGCGCTACTGGACCGATGGCGTGAAGAAGATCGTGGCGCTACGCGGCGACCGCCCGAAGGAGAGCGGTTGGACGCCGGAGAACCACCACCGCTACGCCGCCGATCTGGTAGCGGCGCTCAAGAAGATCGCCGATTTCGACATCGCGGTCGCCGGCTACCCCGAGACCCATCCGGAGGCGGCAAGTGCCGAGGACGACCTCGACAATCTGAAGCGCAAGGTGGAGGCGGGCGCCGGCCGGGTGATCACCCAATATTGCTTCGACACCGACGCCGTGCTGCGCTTTCGCGACGTCATGGCCGCGCGCGACATCGACGTGCCGATCGCCGTCGGCCTCCTGCCGGTGCACAACTTCGCGCTGACCAAACGCTTCAGCGAGAGCTGCGGCGCCCGCGTGCCGGACTGGCTCGGCGCCCTCTATGAAGGCCTTGACGACGACCCCGAGCAGCGCGCCCTGATCGGCGCCTCGGTGGCAGCCGAGCAGGCACGCAGGCTGGTGCTCGAAGGAATCGACGAACTCCACTTCTACACCCTGAACCGCGCGACCTTGACCATCGCCACCTGCCGGCTGCTCGGCTTGAAACCAGCCCTGCCCCACGCCGCCTAGGCGGGCAGCGCCCGCGGGCTCGACTTGGACCGTTGTCGCCTGGAACGATGGTATGCGGCCAGGTTTTCCAGGTCGGTCACAAGTGTCGCGTGTTGAGGGCTACGCTTCTGGTTAAGGTTTCACGCACAAATCGGAACGTTCATGACAGATTTCTTAACGGCACTGAAACAGCGCGTTCTCCTGTTCGACGGGGCCATGGGCACCCAGATCCAGGGGCGCGATCTGTCGATCGAGGAAGATTTTCTGGGGCAGGAGAACTGCTCGGAAATCCTGAACCTGTCGAGACCGGACCTGGTCAGGGAAATCCACCTTGGCTATCTCCAGGCTGGCGCCGATGCGATCGAGACCAACAGCTTCGGCGGCTCGCCGATCACGCTCGGCGAATTCGATCTTTCCGAACGCGCGTTCGAGATCAATCGGCTGGCGGCTTCGCTGGCGAGAGAGGCAATCGAGTCGATGCCGGACGACACTCGTCCGCGCTTCGTGGTCGGCGCGATCGGCCCCGGCACCCGCCTGCCCTCCCTCGGCCATGTGGCCTATCGGGAGCTGGAGGATGCCTTCGCCCTTCAGGCGGCCGGCCTCCTGGACGGCGGCGCCGACGTCATCTTATGCGAAACCTGCCAGGACCCGCTCCAGGTCAAAGCCGCGATCAACGGCGCGAAACGCGCCATAAGTGAGGCCAGGGGACGCTGCCCCCTGATGGCGCAGGTGACGGTCGAGACCACTGGGACGATGCTGGTGGGGACGGACATCGCTGCGGCGACGGCGATCATCGGCGCGCTCGAGGTGGACGTACTCGGGCTGAATTGCGCGACCGGGCCGCAGGAGATGGCGGAGCATCTGCGCTACCTCTCGGAGAACTGGCCGGGGCTGATTTCGGTCCTGCCCAATGCCGGCCTGCCGGAGCTGGTGGACGGCCAGACCCACTACCCGCTCGGCCCGGACGAACTTGCCGGCTGGCTGGAGCGTTTCATTCTTGAAGACGGCGTCAACGTCATCGGCGGCTGCTGCGGCACCGGGGTCGAGCATATCCAGGCTCTGGACTCCATGCTCAAGAGACTCGCTGCCGATGGCGACCGACCTGCTCCCAAAGTCAGGGAGGTGCGCCCCGCACCCGGCCTTGCGTCTTTGTTCAGCGCCGTCGATTATCGCCAAGAGAACGCTTACCTGTCGATCGGCGAGCGCTGCAACGCTAACGGCTCCAAGAAATTCCGCGAACGGCAGGCGGAGGAGGATTGGGACGCCTGCGTCGCCATCGGCCGCGAGCAGGTGAAGGAAGGCTCGCACGCCCTCGACGTCTGCACCGCCTATGTCGGCCGGGACGAGATCGCCGACATGACCGAGGTGGTTTCTCGCCTGCGCGGCGCCGCGGATGCACCGCTCGTCTTCGACTCCACGGAACTGCCGGTGCTGGAGGCCGCATTGGCCCTTTATGGCGGCAAGGGCGTCATCAACTCCATCAACTTCGAGGATGGCGAGCAGCCGCCGGCCTCGCGGATGGCGCTCGCGAGAAAGTTCGGGGCTGCTGTCATCGCTCTTACCATCGACGAAGACGGCATGGCCAAGAAGGCCGAGGACAAGATCCGGATAGCCAGGCGGCTGGTGGATTTCGCCTGCCAAAAATACGGTCTGCCCGCGGCAGACCTGATGATCGATCCGCTGACTTTCACCATCTGCACCGGCAACGAAGATGATCGAAAGCTGGGGCTGTGGACGCTGGAGGCGATCGAGGCGCTGGCCAAGGAATTTCCGGACATCCAGATCATTCTGGGACTTTCCAACATCTCCTTCGGCCTGAATCCGGCGGCGCGGCACGTGCTGAACTCGGTCTATCTCGACCATGCGCAAAAACGCGGGCTGACCGGCGCGATCGTGCATGCGTCCAAGATCATGCCGCTGCACAAGATTCCGGCGGAAGAAGTTGAAATCGCGGAAGATCTGATCTTTGACCGCAGGCGTGACGGCTACGATCCGCTCCAGGCCTTCATGGCGCTGTTCGCCGATCGCAAGACGACGACGGTCAAGAAGGAACGCCCCGCGGAAGTCGAAAAACGGCTTGCCCAGCGCATCATCGACGGCGATCGCCAGGGCCTCGAAGCCGATCTCGACGAGGCCATGCAGACATATCCGCCGTTGGACATCATCAACACGCATCTGCTGGACGGCATGAAGGTGGTCGGCGAGCTGTTCGGCGCCGGCAAGATGCAGCTCCCCTTCGTGCTGCAGAGTGCGGAGACCATGAAGGCCGCGGTCGCCCATCTCGAGCCGCACATGGAGAAGATCGAGGGCCAGGAGAAGGGCGTGATCGTGCTCGCCACGGTCAAGGGGGACGTCCACGACATCGGCAAGAACCTGGTGGACATCATCCTCACCAACAATGGCTACAAGGTGGTCAATCTCGGCATCAAGCAGCCGATCACCTCGATCCTGCAGGCAGCCAACGAGAACCGCGCCAATGCCATCGGCATGTCCGGCCTGCTGGTGAAATCCACGGTGATCATGCGCGAGAACATGGAGGAGATGACGAGGCAGGGCCTCTCCCTTCCCGTAATGCTCGGCGGTGCCGCCCTTACAAGACAATATGTCGAGGAGGATTGCTCGAACGCCTACGCGACCGGCGGTGTCGCCTATGCGCGCGATGCCTTCGACGGCCTGCACCTCATGGACAAGATCGTCACCGGCAGGTTCGAGGAACACCTGGCCGAGCGCAAGGAGAAGTCAGCGGGCCGTACCAACCGCCGCAAGAAGTCGAGGACGCTCGAGGCGCTGGATACGCCTGATGTCACCCTCCGGCCGGTCGAGGTCGAGGAAACCAGGCTTCGGCGGAATGAGCTCTCGAAAGGCGTCGAGGTGCCGCAGCCGCCGTTCTTCGGCACACGCCTGCTGGAAGATGTGCCCGTCAAGGCGCTCTTGCCCTATCTCAACGAGACCATGCTCTACCAGTTTCACTGGGGCTACAAGAAGGACGGCCGATCGCTGGGCGATTTCCTTGACTGGGCGCAAAAGGAGTTGCGGCCAATTCTCTCCGACCTAGTCGAGGAGGCGGACCAGGAAAAAATCTTCGCGCCGAAGGCCGCCTATGGCTTCTGGCCGGCCGCCGCCGAGGGCAACGACGTCATTCTCTTTGAACCCAATGATCCGGCCAAGCCGGTGGCACGCTTCGCCCTGCCCCGCCAGAAGAAGGAAAATGGCCTCTGCATCGCCGATTTCCTGCGCGATGTGGGCGACGATCAGCGTGACGTACTCGGGCTGCAGGTGGTCACCGTCGGCCAGCGGGCCTCGGACGTGGCGCGGGAATGGTTTCAGGCGAACCGCTATAACGACTATGTCCGCCTGCACGGCCTCGGTGTCGAGCTGGCCGAAGCGCTGGCCGAATATGTGCACAAACGCATCCGCGCCGATCTGGGCTTCGCCCATCTGGACGAGCGCGACCGCATGAAGCTGATCAAGCAGGGCTATCGCGGCTCACGCTACTCCTTCGGCTACCCCGCCTGTCCCAATCTCGCCGATCAGGAAGCGCTGCTCCACCTGCTCGATGCCTCCAGGATCGGGGTCGAACTCGGCGAGGAGGACCAGCTCTGGCCGGAGCAGTCGACCAGCGCGATCGTGCTGCATCACCCGCAGGCGCGCTACTTCAACGTCTGAGCCGAGCCGGCAGCCGGGCGAACGGCAAAGCCCACGGCGCCCTCAGAAGGTCGGGGCGTTGACCCCTGACGTCGGCACGTTCGAGAAGGCCGGCCGCGGCAGGACGGCCTGGCCGTCAGTCCGACGGCCTCCCAATCCAGCGCCTCCACCGAGTGCAGCACCGTTTCTGATGGGCGACGTCTCGGCAGCCGGTTCGGCTGTGCTCGGCGGCGTGGCCTCGGCCGGCGGTGTCGTCGGCACGACGGCGGCATCGACCGCTTCCTCATTTTCTCCCTCGTCCGCGGCAGTCGCCGACGGCGTTTCTGGCTCGAGCGTGGCTGCCACGCCGCCTTGCGGCTCCTCTTCGACATCGGTGTCGATCGCCGGTGCTTCCGCTTCCGCCGGTTCTTCCGCTTCGGCGCCGGTCAGAGGCGGCTCGGCGGCACTGTCCGCAGCGCGCTGCGTCCGGTCCTGCTCGATCAGGAGGCGTCCTTCGGTCGCAATCCGCCGCGCCGTGCCCTCGTTGTCGTCGATCCAGAGCGCCGCGGGCGGAAAGCGCCGCCATCCCGCAAACTCGGAGGTGGGATCGACCTCCCGCCATTTCGGGTGGAAGCCGCTCTCTTGCAGAGCTGACAGAGTGTCGAACAGCGCGCCCGAGAGACTGGCAAGCGCCTCGTAGCGCGGCGAATCCGGCCGCCAGGCATAGGTGAGCAGCGCCGTGCGCACGGCGATCGTCGGCACCAGGGCATCCGGCTCCATCAGGTTGGGATAGTCCTCCGCCGGGATCTCCGCCGCGGTGTAGCTGCCGAAATAGTCGACCGCGGGCACGGCGATCAACTTGAGACCGCTATCGCCGTCGATCTCCTTCAGCAGCGGCATGGGCTTGCCGCCGACGAAGAACGCGCCCGCGATCTCGCCCTGCTCCAGCTTCGCGATCGCCACGCGCGGCGGGAAGAAGGTCGGCTCCGCGCGAATGCCGAGCTGCGAAAGCACGACCGAGGCGGTGACGCTGGAGCCGATGTCCGCAGCGCCGAGATTGACCCGCTTGCCGGCCAGATCGCCGAGATCGCCAATATCGTCGCTCACCAGAAGATGCACCTCTTCCGGAAACATCTCGCTGATGTAGTTCACCTGATTGTCGACCGTCGGATAGATGCCCTGATCCTTGGCGTAGTTCAGCGTGTCGGCGCGCACGATTGCGGTATCGACCCCGCGCAGATAGAGCAGATCCGTGAGATTGCGGTCGATCCCCCCACCGTTTGTGGTGAGAAGCCGCACCCCGCTGCCGCCCGACGCCAGCGCCGAGGCGAGTTCGGCGGCGACCCGGGTCGACGTGTCGCCCTCCGTCCCGGCGAACATCGACACGGCCCCCTGATTCGCCGCCACCCGCGCCTGCTCGACGCTGGGATAGCGCACCAGCAGGTCCGGCCGCAGCTGCACCGGCGGCAAAGGCAGGACGACGCCCTTTTCCTCGAAATAACGCGCGGCACCCGCATGGATCGGCAGCGGCAGGCTGTTGACCGCATTGTCCAGGCTGATCTGGCGGGTGGTGTTGTGCAGCCCGTGCAGATATTCGAGCTCTTCGAAGATCGTCCGGGTGATCTGGTAGACCACCTCCTCGTCGACATCCGCGCGCACGGCCAGAATGTTGGGCGTGCCGATGGTGTAGATGTCCCGGTCCTGACCGGCATAGGTGCCGCTCGGAATGACCACGCGCTGCCAGAGACCGCGCCCGCCATCAATCGAGGCCAGCTGCTCGTCGCTGACGTCGAGCAGGGCAGCCCGCCCGCCGAGCTGATCGAAGGCTTCCTGCACGGCGCCGATCGGCACGCCGCCGGAAACGCTCATGCCGTCGATCCGGCCGCCGGCGAGGGCGTCGGCGCTCTCCGCATAGCCAAGCTCGACGAGATCGAAGCTCTGATCGACATCCACACCGAATGCCGACATCAGCGCACGGTTCTCGATCAGGGTGCTGGATTCCTCGCGGCCCAGGGACACCGGCCTGTTCTTGAGGTCGAGGAAATCGCTGATCGTGCCGCTCTTCACGGCATCGTCGCGCACCAGGAAATGGTCGGTGCTCAGCCAGAGCGTGGTGATGGCGCGCAGATTGTCGTCCGGCCCCGCCCCGGCAAAGTCGCCGGTGCCGCTCCTCGCCTCGTGGCCTGCCTGGCCGGACAGGATGGCGAACTGAATCTCGTTGTCGCGCAGCAGCCCCACATTTTCCTGCGACCCATCCGTATTGACCGCGGTGAGATCGATGCCGAATTGGGGCAGCAGCTTGAGCTTGATCAGTGTGGACAGCGCGACGCCGACGGGATGATAGGTCCCGCCCGTGGTCGCCGTGCCCAGGAGATAGGATCCCGGAGCATCGATGTCCTGGGCCGATAGCTGTCCCGCCACGCTCACTTGCACACTGCACAAGCAGGTCAAGAAAGCCAGGCAACGCCAAGATGTTGCTCTCGCCGTCATCGCGTTGATTCCCCCACCTCGGTCGCTATCGTCCATGCGTTCAGAATCTATCTGAAAAGCGTGTGCATACGGTGTTTCCCCGCAAGACGCAATGTGTGAGGCTAATCAGCAACTTACTGGCGTTAATGCATTCGGCAATTCAACCATAAATCCCCAACACGTCCGCACCGCCTCCTCGTCCCCTGGATTTTGCCTCTCCGATTTAGCCTTGTCATACCACCGATGGGGGCAGAAAGGGCACGCGCGACACTAAATCTTGCGTACTCGACTACTGCCCAAGCCATTCGATCTCGACTTTCTCGGCGAGCGCCGTACATATCGATCGATGCAAGGCCGTGACATCGATGCACATGAAAGGCAGAATCCATCCACAAGGGGAAGGGCTCGGCGTCTGACAGTGCACGATGTTGCGACTTCTAGGAAAAACCGCTTCATCGATTGGCGCAACATACTAGTCAGTTAGCTCATGATGTTGCAGTAATCTGTCAGATATGGGCATGACCGTACACCATTTCCGCCGGAGCCTGATGGCGATCGGAGCCATCGTGAAACGCGCGCGCATCCAGTCAGCAGCAGGCACCATGCTGGCCTTGATCTGCCTTGGCCTCGTCATGACGGCCGCGGCCTCGGGAGTGAGGGCGCAGAACGACGAAGACGAAGCCCCGCAAAGGCTGCTGCTGTCGACCGCGTCCACCGGCGGCGCCTTCCATCAGGGCGGGGTCAGCCTCTCGGCTCTGGTCAAGCTCAAGCTGCTGCCGACCCGGCAGATCGACCTCACCACCGTCAATTCCACCGGATCCCTCGAAAACATTGCGAGGCTGCGTGACGGCACGGCCGACTTCGCGATCGTCCAGGCCCTGCTCGGCCGCCATGCACGCACGGGCACGGGTATCGCCGCCGGCCTCGGCGCTCAGCCCGACCTGCGCGCGGTGATGATGCTCTGGCCGAATGTCGAGCATTTCATCATCAGGAATGACCTGGTGTCGAGCGGCACGATCGGTGATTTCCTGGCACTCGAAGGCAAAAAGGTCTCGCTCGGTCGCGAACGCTCGGCGATCGAATCGAACCGGGTGCTGCTCGGCAATCTCGGTCTGGACATCGAGACCGAGCTCAAGCAGGTTCCGCTTTCCTTCAGACCGAGCGTCGCCGCCTTTCAGCGCGGCGAGATCGACGGGCTGAGCCTGCCGGCAAGCACGCCGGTTCCGGCCTTCGCCGACCTCATGAACCAGCTCGGAGAAGACGCCACCATCCTCAGCTGGACGGAGGAGCAGCGCCGGCGCGCCGATGGCGGCCTCGGCCTCTGGTCATCCTTCACGCTGCCGGCCGGCACCTATGCGGCCCAGCCCGAGCCGCTGGAAACCATCGCACAGCCCAACATCCTGGCGGTGCGCGCCGACGTCGACGAGGAGGTGGTCTACGCCATCACCAAGACGGTCTTCGAAAATCTGTCCTTTCTCACGCGCCTGCACGCGCCCTATCAGTTCCTGACGCCCGAGACCGCCATCGCCGGTCTCCCGGTGCCTCTGCATCCGGGCGCCCTTCGCTACTACGAGGAGATCGGCCTCGACCTCGGGGCGACCATGGTGGCCGAAACCGACTACCGTCTTTTCGGCGACGACCTGCCTTCGCCGGCGGCGATCCGCCAACAGGTCGAGCGCGGCGTCGTCAAGCTGATGATCACCGAGGACAACACGTCGGACCTGATGCTCGACGATCTCCTCGATGTGATGGCCGACGATCAGAATGTCAGGGTCCTGGCGATCGAGGGGCGCGGCGCGGCGCACAATCTCGCCGACCTCCTCTATCTCAGTGGAATCGATGTCGGCGTCCTGCAGGCGGACGCGCTTTGGCGCGAGCGCGACCGCGGCGTCTATCCGGACCTGGTCGACAATATCCGCTATATCGCCAAATGGGCGGATGCCGAGGTCCATCTCCTGGTGCGCGGCGACATCCTCGATGTCCGGGACTTGCGCGATCAGCTCGTCAATTTCGGTCCCGAGGGCAGCGGCAGCGAGGTGACCGCCGCCCTGCTGTTCAATGGCCTGAGGCTGCCGGTCCAGCAGGTCTCGGAGAGCCACGGACAGGCCTTGAAGCAGCTCAAGGCCGGCGAGATCGCGGGCATGGTCTATGTCGCACCGAAACCGGCCCCGCTGCTCCAGAGCGTCGAAGTGCGCGACGAGCTGCGCTTTCTCGCCTTGCCCGAGATGGGCGACACCAGCCTCTACCGGCCGGCGGATCTGACCGTGGAGGACTATCCATCGCTGATCTTCGGCGAGCAGACGATCAAGACGCTGTCCGTGCCACTTGTCCTCGCCGCCTATAACTGGCCGATCGACCATGAGCGCTATCAGCCGATCGCGCGCTTCATCGACGGCTTTCTCGATCGCCTCGACGAACTCCAGGACACCTCCCGCCATGCGAAGTGGCAGAGCATCGACCCCGCCTTCGACCTGGCAGGCTGGCAGCGCCACCAGATCGTCGAAACTCGTTTCCGGCAGCTCAGGACCGCTGAGGACGTCCCTGGCAGAGGCGGCCCGCTCACCGAACCGGATGACGACAGCGCGGCGAAACCCGAGGCGCGGCCAGCGACGGCTGGCTCCGATCTGCCGGCTAAAGAAAGCGCCCCTGAGCGAACATCGCGGCACCGGCCAGTCTTCTAGGCGCCGTTTGCCAGGGTAGGCGTCTATATCTCCCCTCCGAGCTTCGTGATCGGCTGCAGGCTCTCCTGCCTGCGCTGTGATCATTCTTCGTTAACGTATTCTTAAGCTCTTTCTCCGATAGTCCTGACGTTTGCTCATCAAGGTGCGCGCCATGACCTTCGGCTTTCCAGGGCTGAGACCGTTGACAGCGCTTCGTCTGCCGGGCGTGGTTCGCCACGTGCTGAGGGTGGGTCGGCGCTCCGCCGCCCCGTGACCATGGCCGAACCGCCCGAGGCCGCTTCGCCCGGCAAACGCTCGTGTCGCTACCTGATCGGTGGCCGCTGGTCTTCGCTTCGCACGCACCTCATCGTCGTGCTCACCCTGGTGATCACCCTGGTCTACGCCACGGTCGTGTTCATCGAGATCACTGACGAACTTCACCACGCCAATACCGAACTGCATCATCGGACTCATGTCCTGACCGTCGTCCAGGCTGAAGCGCTCTCGGTGCCCCTTGACAGCGGCGATCGCCGTGAGGTGCTGCGCCAGCTCCATGTTCTCATCGTCAATCCGGACATTGTCGAGGCCGAAGTGCTCAAGCCCGACGGCGAGATCTTTGCGACGGCGCTCTCGCCCGATGGAGAGGGCACACCCGCCAACAGTGTCTTCCATCACCACCATCACGACGATCACGAAGGCCTTGCAAACAACGCGCCGACAACATGGAAACTCATTTTCGGCCGAGTCGATGACGACCTTCACGCACTGGAAAGCGAGATCAAGACCAGAAATGGCCAGATCATCGGCCTGCTGCGCGTCATCATCACCCACAAGCAGCTCCGTCTTGTGCAGGAAAGCATGCTCTGGTCCCACCTGAAGCAGTTCCTGATCATCACCGTGGTCATCGCGGCAACGATCGGCCTCTTCGTGACCGGCCTCGTGCAGCCGCTGATCAGGATGACCGAGGCGATGGACGAGGTCGCCGCCGGGAATTTGCGCGTTCCGATTCCGGCGACCGACCGGCGTGACGAGATCGGCAAGATGGCACGGGCGCTCGAAGTTTTCAAAGCCAATGCCGAACAGCTCAAGGACGCTCTCAACAAGGAGCGCGAGGTGAACGGCCTGCAGCGCCAATTCGTCTCGATGGTCTCGCACGAATTCCGAACGCCGCTTGCGATCATCGACGGCCACGCTCAGCGGATGAACCGCCGGCTCGAGCGGCTGAGCCCGGATCAGCTGCGCGAAGGGCTGATCAAAATGCGCCATTCGGTGCTGCGCCTGACCGAGCTGATGGAGAGCGTCCTCAATGCGGCGCGGCTGGAGGAGGGTCGGATCGCTTTCGCTCCGCAAGCCTGCTCGCTGATCGATATGTTGGCCGAGCTCTGCGGCAGCTATGCCGACATCAACATGGACCGCCATTTCATGCTGAACGTGGCCGAGCTCCCCGAATCGATCGTCGCCGACCCCAAGCTCCTCCGGCAGGTGTTTTCCAACCTCCTGTCCAATGCCTGCAAATATTCGAGCCCCGGTTCGCAAGTCTGGATCGAAGGCCGCCGCGATGGCGAGAACGGGGTTGCGATCTCGATTCGTGACGAGGGGGTCGGCATCCCGCCCGACGAGCTGCAGAAACTGTTCGAGCGCTTTTTCCGTGCCAGCACCTCCACGGGCATCGCCGGGACCGGCATCGGCCTGCATCTGGTTCGGCATTTCGTCGATCTGCATGGCGGTCACGTCGAGGTCTCGAGCACCGTCGGCAAAGGCACCGCGTTCACGGTTCATGTCCCCTGCAGCACGCCGAACCAGGTGTCGATCCCGGACGCCGCCTAGCCCCCGGGGAAACGGCCCGCACGCACGAGTTTCGAGCCGAGACGTTGGACTCCGGTGCTGCCGACACCATCTCTCGCCTGTCCGAGGACGCCTTTCTGCAGGTGGGAGACGGGAGACGATGTCCGAAAAAATCAAGAAGACCGACGCGGCGTGGAAGGCCGAGCTGACGCCCGAGCAGTACCGGATCGCCCGATTGAAGGGAACGGAGCGGCCGTTTAGCGGCGACTACAACGACTGCAAGACCGAGGGCACCTATGTCTGCGTGTGCTGCGGTCAGCCGCTGTTTTCCTCCGAGACCAAGTTCGACAGCGGCACCGGCTGGCCAAGCTTCTACGCGCCGATCGACGATGCTGCGATCGGCACGGAAGTCGACTACAGCCTGCTGATGGTGCGCACCGAGGTGCTGTGCAGCCGCTGCGATGCGCATCTCGGCCACGTCTTTCCCGATGGCCCGAAGCCGACCGGTCAGCGCTACTGCATGAACTCCGCGTCATTGAAACTCATGCCCAAACACGGCAAAAGCTGATAGCCAGGAAACGTGCAACAATGAGGGTTGATCGGGCATGACGACCACGAAACTCGTGATCGGCAATAAAAACTACTCCTCCTGGTCGCTGCGCGGCTGGCTGGCGCTCAAGCAGTCGGGCATCGCGTTCGAGGAGGCGTTCATCAATCTCGGGGACATCGATTACAAGAAGCAGCTGCGCAAGCAATCGACGTCGGCCAAGGTGCCGGTGCTGCTCCATGACGGTTTCGAGATCTGGGACACGCTCGCCATCATCGAATATCTGGCCGAGCTCCGCCCTGATGCCGGCTTCTGGCCGTCCGACCTGAGGGCCAGGACCCGGGCGCGCTCGATTTCGGCGGAAATGCATTCGAGCTTCTCCGCCCTTCGCGGCGCCATGCCCATGAACATCCGGCGCTCGCTCAAGGGCAAGGGCCGCGCCTCGGGCGTCGACATGGACATCCTGCGCATCTCCGAGATCTGGCGGGACTGCCTGGAGCGGGTCGACGGCGAGGGGGACTTCCTGTTCGGTTCCTGGACGGCCGCGGATGCCATGTTCGCGCCCGTGGCGAGCCGGTTCCGCACCTATGGAGTCGAGCTCGACGGCACCTGCCAGCGCTACACCGATGCGATCCTGGCCTCGGCCTGGTTCAAGGAATGGGAAGCCGACGCCTTGAACGAGCCCTATATCGTTCCTGACGACGAGATCGACATGGACTGACGGCGGGTGTATCGGCGAGGGACAAGGGTCAAGCATGCAGACGGACGGAACCATGACCGGCGACGACACCCATCGCTACAATCAGCCGCTGGGCGGCAACGAGATGCCGCGCTTCGGCGGGCCTGCCACCATGATGCGCCTGCCGAGTCAGGCGACGGCGGAGGGTCTGGACGCCTGCTTCGTCGGCGTGCCCATGGACATCGGAAGCTCGAACCGCGCCGGCACCCGCCACGGCCCGCGCGCGATCCGTGCCGAGAGCTGCATGCTGCGTCCCTTCAACATGGGAACCGGTGCCGCCCCCTTCGAAAAGATGCAGGTCGCCGACATCGGCGACGTCGCGATCAACACCTTCAATCTCAGGGCCACTGCCGACATCATCACCGCGGCTTACCACGAGATCCTTCGCCACGACGTGGCCCCGCTCACGCTGGGCGGCGATCACACCCTGACCTATCCGATCCTGCGCGCCATCGCGAGAAAGCACGGCCCCGTCGCGCTCATCCAGGTGGATGCCCATGCCGACACCAGCGACGCCATGTTCGGCGAGAAGATCGCCCACGGCACGCCGTTTCGCCGTGCGTTCGAGGAAGGCTTGCTGATCGGTGACAAGGTCTTCCAGATCGGGCTTCGCGGCAGCGGCTATGCGCCGGGCGATTATGACTGGGGCCGCGAGCGCGGCTTCACCGTGGTGCCGGCGGAGCATTGCTGGCACAAGTCGCTGGCCCCGCTGATGGCGGAAATCCGCGAACGCATCGGCGACGCGCCGCTTTATCTGACCTACGACATCGACAGTCTCGACCCCGCCTTCGCCCCGGGCACCGGCACGGTCGAGATCGGCGGGCTGACCACCATCCAGGCGCTGGAGATCGTGCGCGGGCTCAAGGGCCTGAACCTGATCGGCGGCGATCTGGTCGAGGTTTCTCCGCCCTACGACACCACCGGCAACACGGCGCTGATCGGCGCCAATCTGCTGTTCGAGATGCTCTGTGTCCTCCCCAAAACGTGGTCCTAGTCATGCCATGACCTGGTTGACCTCTGGAGAGTCCGAAAAAATCCTGGCGGTCGCGCCGATGATGGACTGGACCGACCGCCATTGCCGCTTCTTTCTGCGGCTGATCTCGAAGCGCGCCTGGCTCTATACCGAGATGGTGACCACCGGCGCCATTCTGTTCGGCGACAAGGCGCGCTTTCTCGCCTTCGACGAGGCGGAGCATCCGATCGCGCTGCAGCTCGGCGGCTCGGACCCGAAGGCGCTGGCCGAGGCCGCCGCCGAAGGCGAGCGCTTCGGCTATGACGAGATCAACCTCAATGTCGGCTGCCCATCCGAGCGCGTGCAGAACGGCCGCTTCGGCGCCTGCCTCATGGCCGAGCCCGGCCTGGTCGCCGATGCCGTCAGCGCGATGCGCGAGCGCGTCGATCTGCCGGTCACGGTCAAGACCCGGATCGGCATCGACGACCAGGACGACTACGGCTTTCTTCGCGACTTCGTCGGCGCCATCCGCGAGGCCGGCTGTCGCCAGGTGATCGTCCACGCAAGGAAGGCGATCCTGGCCGGCCTGTCGCCCAAGGAAAACCGCGAGGTTCCGCCGCTCGACTATGCGCGCGTGCACCGCCTGAAACGGGATTTTCCGGACCTCATGGTCATCCTGAACGGCGGCCTGAAGACGCCGGCGCAGATCCTGGAGCAGATCGATCACGTCGACGGCGTGATGATCGGGCGCGAGGCGTACCAGAACCCGTTTGCGCTGGTCGACCTGGAGCAGGCGCTGTTCGGCCCCGGCAGCAGGGCTTTGACCAGGCACCGGATCATCGAGCGTTTCCTCGCCTATGCCGACGCGCAGTGCACAGCCGGCGTGCCGCTGAAATCCATGACCCGGCACATGCTCGGCCTGTTCAACGGCCTGCCCGGTGCGCGCGCCTGGCGGCGTCACCTCTCCGAGGAGGCGGTACGGGACGGCGCCGGGCCCGAGGTGATCGAAGCGGCGCTGGCGATGATGCCGGAGGCGCCGGCTGCGGAAGCCGCCTGATTGCCGGAAGCGGCACCTCTCGCCTTTAGCCGATCTTTTCGAAGTGATAGGCGACGCAGGGTTCCTCGAGAACGATCCCGTCCTCCGTGCGCCGGCTGAACCGCTCGAAGGCGGCTTCCATTTCGGCTCGGACCTGCGGCAGCTTCTCGGCACGCCTCGGATCGACCGCAACCGTGCGCGCCAGATAGCTCTCGAAATCCGGCACCGCATATCTGATCGCATAGTCGACCTTCGACAGCAGAGAAAACCGCCCCTTCTCGCCGAGCCGGTCGAGTCGCGCCTGTGACCTGGTGCGCACCTCGGTCTCGTCGTCGAGCGGCGCCAGTACCTGGCTCATCGCGCCGCCCGGCCGCGGATCGAGGACATGCAGGCGCCCGGCCGGTTTGAGCACGCGCCAGGCCTCGTCGAGGGCCGCGTCCTGAAGGGCGAGCGGGACATGATGAAAGGAAAACATGAAGCAGACGAGGTCGCAGGACCCGTCGTCGAGCGGCAGGTCCTCGCCGCGCCCGAGAAGAATGCGCACCTGGGGATGTTCTGCACGTCTCGCGATCTCGACCTTGTCCTCATCGATCTCGATGCCGATGACCGTGGCGCCGCGACGCGCGAAGGCGCGGGCGAATTTGCCGTCGCCGGCGCCGACATCGACGACCAGTCTTCCTTCGAGGCCGATCAGCGACGTCAGATGATCCAGATGGTTCATGCAGCCCGCCCGATGCAATGATCACGTCCATGCGTCTGCACTTTAGTCAGCCGTCCGAACCCACGTCCAGACAGCGATCCAGCATCGTCACCTGTGCGTTTCGGCAACACCTCTCCGATGACAAACACTTTATCAACCATTAATTGATTGTTAATCTTTGTACGCTAGGATTAGGTGAATCCACTTCCTATTGTTCTCTTCAGAGGTTTTCATGCGACGATTGGTACTGGTGGCGAAGGCTGGTGATTGGCCTGATTCGGAGGATGTCGACAGCGTAACCCTCAGCTTTGACGACCGGCATCGCCGTCGCCTGCGGCTTACCACGGAAGCGGGAGAAAGCGTGCTGCTCGATCTGACCAAGCCGCAGCCGCTGGACGACGGCGACGGTCTGGCCATCGAGAACAACGAGGGCTGGGTGCGGATCAAGGCGGCCCCCGAAGACGTTCTCGAAGTGGAAGGCCGCAATCAGGCGCACACCATCGGCCTTGCCTGGAATTTCGGCAACCGCCATTTGCCGATCCAGATCCTGGAGGGAGGACGTCTTCGGCTTCGCTATGACCACGTGATCGAAGACATGCTCAACAGCCTCGGCATTGCGGTCACCCGAGCGAAGGCTCCGTTCACGCCGGAGACCGGAGCGTTCAACCGCTCGAACCGCGCTTCCCCGAGATGAGGCTTGACCCCGGGCCCCGGCTTGTCCATTCCCTTTGCTTTCCGGCTCCGTGCAGGACCGGTCGGGAGAGGAGCGATGGCAGAGGACGGCAGGATACGGTGCGGCTGGTGCGGCGACGATCCGCTCTATCAGGCCTATCACGATGAGGAATGGGGTATGCCTGAGCGGGATGCCCGGCGGCTGTTCGAGATGTTGCTGCTCGAAAGCTTCCAGGCCGGGCTTTCCTGGATCACCATCTTGAGGAAGCGCGAAGGCTTTCGCGCCGCCTTCGACGGTTTCGACCCCGAAGCGATGGCTGCCTACGGCCCAGCGAAGATCGAAAGCCTGCTGCAGGACGAGGGCATCGTCCGCCACCGGGGCAAGATCGAAGGTGCCGTGCATTCGGCAAGGGCGATGCTCGATATCGAGCGCCGCCCCGGCGGATTTTCGGCTTTCGTCTGGCAGTTCGTCGACGGCCGACCGATCGACAATGGCTTCGGCAGCCTGAGCGACATTCCCGCAGCCACCGACCCGTCCAAAGCGATGTCCAAGGCCCTGAAGAAAGAAGGGTTCAAATTCTGCGGGCCAACCATTTGCTACGCCTTCATGCAGGCCACCGGCATGGTCAACGACCACGTGGTCGACTGCTTTCGCTACCAGCCCTGCCGCGACGCGCATTGATTCCGAAGTCCTGAAGCGCATCGCGGTCAGAGGGCTCACAGCCTGAATTGGCAAGGCATTTGGCGCATTCATTGCGCTGGCATTGTTCGAGCAACTGACCGATGCCCACCGACAATGCGTCGGCCGTTCGGGCTGTTTCGTTTGCGCAGGAAACGTTCCAGTCTGACCAACAGCGGTTCGATCGGACTGAGGTCATGGCTGCAGGGCGGCAGATAGGTGATCGGGGCGCCTCTGGCCTCCCGGGAGTCCGAGCCTCGCCCAGCTTCCCTGCCGGCAGGCGGATTCCCAGGATCGCATGGACCAGATCGCCAGCATCGCATGTTCGGGTTAAAATATCGTTGAGAGGATGCCAAGGTGGTTGTCGGCGATGGTTCGGCAGACCGATCTGGTGAGATTTCGCCCATTTCGGGTCCGCCGGACCAGCGATCCGACGATTCACGAAAGCGACCGCTTCAGCACCTCTCGGCCCGCAAGCCTCCAGACCGCATCTTAACGTTTCCTTCACCAAAGGCCGTCATCATGATGCTCTGGTCCATGCGATCCTGGGAGTCCGTGCCGCGCCCGCCCTCCTCCCGCCTGCAGCTGGGTCTTGACAATCGCATGGTCCTCAAACGCCGCCGGACGAGGCGAGGTCGTCATGGAGGCGAGGCCGCCGTTGGCAGTTTGTGTCCCCTGGCGTGGTGTACGAGGTAGCCTGATCGAAGCCCGCTCGTAGCCTCCCACATCGCGGAGGGTGGGCTTCGGTCAGGCGGTCACCGCGGGTCGTCGTTAGGTTGAGGTTGTTCACACCGGATAACCTTGGAGACCGACGCGATGACCGAGACCATGATCGACGTTCAGGAGCTGATTGAGAAGAGCACGGACGGCGACTGGCCGCGCGAAATGATGAGCTTTGCCGCGCAGCGGCTGATGGATCTTGAAGTCGAGGGCCTTTGCGGCGCCGGCTTCGGCGAGCGCAGCGACGACCGGACCAATCACCGCAACGGCTATCGCGATCGGCGCTGGGAGACACGCGCTGGCGCTGTCGACCTGAAGATCCCGAAGCTGAGGAAGGGCAGTTATCTCCCTGGCTTTCTCGAACCGAGGCGGGCGGCAGAAAAGGCGCTGGTCGCCGTGATCCAGGAGGCCTATGTCCACAGCGTGTCGACCCGCGCCGTCGACGATCTGGTCAAGGCGATGGGCATGTCAGGGATGTCGAAAAGCCAGGTCTCCCGACTGTGCCCAGATGTCTTGGGCAAGGACATCGACGTCCGCGTGAAGGCGTTCCTGGAGCGGCCGATCGAGGGTGAGTGGCCGTTCGTCTGGCTGGACGCCACCTATCTCAAGGCGCGACAGCACGGCCGCATCGTCAGCCTCGCCACGATAGTCGCGGTCGGCGCCAACACGGAGGGACGCTGTGAGATCCTGGGACTGGCGATCGGCCCGTCCGAGGTCCCGGTCTGCAGGAGCTACGTTTCGAAGATCCGGCATGACGGGCCCGACCTTCGGCCTTCCAGGCCTGCAGGCGGAGAGGCCGAGACCTTCTGGTCCGACTTTCTTCGAAGTCTGAAGCGCCGCGGGCTGACCGGCGTCAAGCTGGTCATCTCGGACGCTCATGAAGGTCTGAAGGCGGCGTCGGCCAAGGTGCTCGGCGCGACCTGGCAGCGCTGCAGGGTCCACTTCATGCGCAACGCGCCCGCCCATGCCCACAAAGGCCAGCGCGAGATGATCGCCGCCATGATCCGTACCGCCTTCGCCCAGCCCGACTATGACGCTGCCGTCCTGCAGTGGCGCCAGGTCGCCGATAACCTCAGGCCCAAGGTAGAAAAGCTCGCTGCTCTGATGGACGCTGCCGAGGCCGATGTGCTCGCCTTCATGACCTTCCCCAAAGAGCTCCGCACCAACTTGCATTCCACGAATCCCCTGGAGCGCTTGAACAAAGAGATCAAGCGACGCACTGACGTCGTCGGCATCTTTCCGAACGAGGCGGCTATCGAACGCTTGGTCGGCGCCGTGCTGCTCGAAAACAACGAGGAATGGCTGACGACACGCCGCTACATGCCCCTTGAGGCCATGGCCAAAATCATGCAGCCTCAGACCGTCGAGCCAGCAGCACTACCCGCTGCTGCCGCTTGAGCCTCAGCCAATGACGGCTCGCGGTGAGCTTCGTACACCATCTCCAGGGACACGACCCGTTGGCAGGCTGCCGATCGATCAGGTCGACCGGCGCCCAGGTCGTACGGCATGTCGCCGAGTCCGCCCCAAGCACCAAGTCAGGGCCGGCCCGCCCCGGGCCTCAGGAGGCGAGGTCTTCGATGGTGCGCGGGCGCGAGCGCTTGAAGAGCTCGGCGGTCGAGCGGTCGGCGAGGATCTCGCCGTCGGTCTGGCAGCGCGGGCAGTAGTTGCACTCGCTGTCCTGTCGACGGAGACGCTGGACCGGCGTGGCGCAGATCGGACAGGGCTCGTTGAAGCGGCCGTGCACGGCCATGCCGGCGTGGTTCGCCTTGATCGCCTCCGGAAAGCCGTCGCCGACTTCGGCACGCAGACGCTCCAGCCAGTCGCTCAGGGTCGAGCGGGTGGACTCGTAGAGCCTCTCCACCTCACCGGCGTCGAGCTTGGTGCTCATCGCCTTGGGGGACAGGCGCGCGCGGTGCAGGATCTCGTCGGAATAGGCATTGCCGATGCCGCTGAACAGATGCGGATCGGTGAGCGTGCGCTTCAGCGTATGGTTTTCGCGGGTGAGCGCTTCCCTGAAGCTGTCGATGTCGGCGTCGAGCACCTCGATGCCGCCGGGATCATGCTCGGCAAGGCCGGCTTCGCCGCGCACGACATGGAGAGACGCGCGCTTCTTCGGGCCGAACTCGGTCAGGGTGAGCGAGCCTTCGGCGAAATCGAAGGCGGCGAGTGCGTGACGGCCTGCGAGCTTGGCTCCCGGGCTCTTCCAATGGAAACGCCCCGCGATCATCAGGTGGAACACCAGCCAGAGATCATCCTCGAGGCCGAGGAGGATGCGCTTGCCGAGGCGGCGGACCGCCCGCACTCGCCTGCCGATCGCCTCGTCGAGCGGCGGCTCGACCGTACGCAGGAGAAAGGGGCTGGCGAGGCGAACCTCCTCGATGACCTGATCCTTGAGGCGCCGTTCCAGCGCCTCGACGTAAATCGTGATATCCGGGAGCTCGGGCATGACCCCTCCCCTTCTTGCTTGATTCGCTTGTTCGACTTGGCGAAGGGCGACGCGGTCACCGACCGCCGTCGCCTCGCGGCGTTTTCCTTGAAGCTTTCCGCCCTGAGCTAGCTCATGGTGGGAATGCTGAAGTCGGCACCAGCCTTGATCCCGGTGGGCCAGCGCGTCGTGACCGCCTTCTGTTTGGTGTAGAAGCGCACACCCTCGGCCCCGTGGACATGGTGGTCACCGAAGAGGGAGCGCTTCCAGCCGCCGAAGCTGTGAAAGGCCATGGGCACGGGGATCGGCACGTTCACCCCGACCATGCCGATATTCACCTGATGGGCGAAGCTGCGCGCGGCGTCGCCGTCGCGCGTGAAGATCGCGGTGCCGTTACCGTATTCGTGCTCGTTGACCAGCTTGACGGCACTGTCGAAATCCTTGGCACGCACCACGGAGAGCACCGGCCCGAAGATCTCGTCCCGGTAGATGTCCATGTCAGGGGTGACATTGTCGAAGAGACAGCCGCCGATATAGTAGCCGTTCTCGTGACCCTGATAGCCGTCGAGCTGGAAATTCCGGCCATCCACGACGAGGTCGGCGCCCTCCTCGACTCCCCGATCCACGTACCCCCTCACCTTGGCAAGGTGCTCCGCGGTCACCAGCGGGCCCATCTCGACGCCCGGCTGATTGCCGGGGCCGATCTTGAGCGCGCGCACGCGCGGCGCCAGATCCTCGATCAGCCGATCCCCGGCATCGCCGACCGCGACCGCCACCGAGACCGCCATGCAGCGCTCGCCGGCAGAGCCGTAGGCCGAGCCGATCAGCGCGTCGGTCACCTGGGCGGGATCGGCGTCCGGCATGACCACCATGTGGTTCTTGGCGCCGCCCAGCGCCTGCACCCGCTTATTGTGCGCGGTGCCGGTGTGATAGACATATTCGGCGATCCTGGTGGAGCCGACGAAGCTGACCGCGGCGATGTCGGGATGGGCGAGAATCGCGTCCACCGCCTCCTTGTCGCCGTTCACGACGTTCAGCACGCCGTCCGGTACGCCCGACTCCCTGGCAAGCTCGGCGAGCAGCATCGGGCAGGACGGATCCTTTTCCGACGGCTTCAGCACGAAGGTGTTGCCGCAGGCGATGGCCAGCGGGAACATCCAGAGCGGGATCATCGCCGGGAAATTGAACGGCGTGATGCCGGCGCACACGCCGACCGGCTGGCGGAAGGACAGAAGATCGACGCCGGTGCCGACGCTTTCGCTGAACTCGCCCTTCAGGAGATGCGGGATGCCGCAGGCGAACTCCACCACCTCCAGGCCGCGGGTGATCGAGCCCTTGGCATCGTCGACGGTCTTGCCGTGCTCGCCGCTCACGAGGTCGGCGAGCTCGTCCATATGATCCTCGATCAGGGCCTTGAGCTTGAACATGATGCGCGCGCGGCGAAGCGGCGTCTGCGCCGACCAGGCCGGCAGAGCCGCCTTCGCCGCCTGTACCGCAGCATCGATTTCACCGGCACTGGCAAGCGCGACCCGACCGGAGGCCTCGCCTACAGCCGGGTTGAAGATATCGCCGTAGCGTCCGCTGGCGCCCGCCACCCTGGCGCCGTTCAGCCAGTGTCCGATGTTTTTCATGTCGTCGAGCCTCTCCTCATCATGACAGCACCACAGCCGCAAATGGCAGCCGCCGTCCGCTGTCGTCCCCCACTCTCATTGCATCACGGGGCCCTCTCCCCTCGGGCCTGCCATGCCGCCCCTCAGATAGCGCGAAGACCGGGGCTGCGTCCAGCATCAAGTTGGCATAAATATTTCACAATACTTTTCTGCGAAATATTTGCTTCAACCTCAAGCCATCTTGGCTCTGATCACATCGGCAACTTTGCCGATCATCTCGTCGAGATGCGCGCGCTCCGCAACCAGCGGCGGCGAGAAGGCGATGGTGTCCCCGGTAATGCGGATCATCACGCCCTGCTCGTAGCATGCCACCATGATCTCGAAGGTGCGCTTGCCGGGTGCGCCCGCGAGCGGCTCCAGATCGAAGGCGCCCATATAGCCGATATTGCGGATATCGAGGATGCCCGGAAGGTCGCGCTGGGCGTGCAGCGCATCTTCGAAGTAGCGGGCGTTCTCCGCGACCCGCTCGAAAATCCCCTCCTCGCGATAGGCATCGAGGGTCGCGAGGCCGGCGGCGGCGGCGATCGGGTGGGCGGAATAGGTGTAGCCGTGGAACAGCTCGACCATGTGCTCGTTGTTCGGCCCGCCTGCGGCCTCCATCAGTGCCTCGTAGATGTAGTCGCGCGCGATCACGGCACCCATCGGCACATGGGCCGAGGTCAGGCCCTTGGCGTTGGTCATCAGATCGGGCGTGACGCCGAAGACTTCCGCGGCCGACGCCTTGCCGAGGCGGCCCCAGGCGGTGATGACCTCGTCGAAGATCAGGAGAATGCCGTGCTTGTCGCAGATCTCGCGCAGGCGCTGCAGATAGCCCACAGGCGGCGGATAGACGCCGATCGAGCCCGCCACCGGCTCGACGATCACCGCGGCGATGGTCGAGGCGTCGTGCAGGGCGATGATGCGCTCCAGATCGTCGGCGAGATGGGCACCCCATTCGGGCTGGCCGCGCGAAAAGGCGTTGTGCTCCAGATTGAGGGTGTGCGGCAGGTGATCGACGCCGGCGAGGGTCGGCCCGAAGGTGCGCCGATTGGCGACCATGCCGCCGACCGCGATGCCGCCGAAGCCGACGCCGTGATAGCCGCGCTCGCGCCCGATCAGCCGGTAGCGGCCAGCATCGCCCTTGGCGCGGTGATAGGCAAGCGCGATCTTGAGCGCGGTATCGACCGCCTCCGAGCCCGAATTGCAGAAGAAGACGCGGTTCAGATCGCCCGGCATATGGGTGCCGACGCGCGACGCGAGCTCGAACGCCTGGCTGTGGCTGAACTGGAAGGACGGCGCGAAGTCGAGCGTGCCGATCGCCTTTTGCACCGCGGCGACCACCTTCGGATGGCAATGGCCGAGATTGGCGCACCAGAGCCCGGCCGAGCTGTCCAGGATCTGGCGGCCGTCATGTGAGGTGTAGTGCATGCCCTTGGCGCTGACCACGATGCGCGGGTTTTTCTTGAACTGACGGTTCGGCGTGAAGGGGATCCAGAAGCTGTCCAGATCGTTGGGTGTGCCTGAGGTCAGACCGTCGTCAAACTGCTCGTCCATGCTGCTCTCCCCCGGAGCCGCAGCCGCCATCGGCGCTGCCGGCCATCCGAGCCGTCCTGGCTTCGATTTCGTTGTCGGCTCGCACCATACCCCCCCGCGAGCGGCTTGGCGAGATCCTTGCGTGACAAAGAGCGCCGGAAGCGACAGAGCCCGGCGGCAAGCAGCTTATCGGGGAAGCTTCTCCAGAATCCTGGGGACCGGCCGGTCCCCGACATTGACCGCACCTCCCTCGCGGCTAGTATCGTCGCCGCAATCGTCCCGGCGCCGGCAGCGCCAGGGACAGTCGAGCAAGCGCGGGAACACAAGCATGACGGCGACCAGGCTTCGGCAGGCGTCTCTCGAACTTCTGGGCGGCCTTCTGGGCGGTCTCCTGACGCTCGGAGGCGGCGATATCGGGACGCGCGCCGAGCAGGCAGGACATGAGGCCGAGCTCCTGAGCGGCATTCGTCAGCTCACCTTCGAGGGCCTGCGCGCCGGCGAGGGCTATTTCAGTGCCGACGGGTCCAAGCTGATCTTCCAGAGCGAGCGCGAGGCCAAGAACCCCTTCTATCAGATCTATCTGATGGATCTGGAGACCGGCGACACCGAGCGGGTCTCGCCCGGCATCGGCAAGACCACCTGCGCCTGGCTGCATCCCGACGGCGAGCACCTCCTGTTCGCTTCGACCCATCTCGATCCCGATGCGCTGGCCAAGCAGGAGGAGGAATTCGCCGAGCGCGAAAAGGGCGGGCGACGCTATTCCTGGAGCTTCGACGAGCATTACGACATCTTCGAGGGCAAGGTCGACGGGTCCGGCGAGCTGGTCAATCTGACCGACGCACTCGGCTATGACGCCGAAGGCTCCTACTCCCCCGACGGCAAGGAGATCCTGTTCGCCTCCAACCGCCATGCCTATAGCGAGGCGCTGTCCCCGGAGGATCAGGCGCATCTGGAAAAAGACCCGTCCTACTTCATGGACCTCTACATCATGAAGGCGGACGGCTCGGATCTGCGCCGGCTGACCGAGACACCCGGCTATGACGGCGGGCCGTTCTTCAGCGCCGACGGGGAAAAGATCGTCTGGCGGCGCTTTGCCGAGGACGGGCACAGCGCCGAAATCTACACGGCGAACCGCGACGGCACGGGCGAAAAGCGCATCACCGACCTCGGTGCCATGTCCTGGGCGCCCTATTTCCATCCCTCGCGCGATTACGTCATCTTCGCGACCAGCGTGCACGGCTTCGCCAATTTCGAGCTCTATCTCGTGGACAGCGAGGGCGAGAAGGATCCGGTGCGCGTCACCTCCCATGAGCGCTTCGACAGCCTGCCGGTGTTCTCGCCGGACGGCGGAACCCTGGTCTGGGCCTCGGCGCGCACCGACAGCAAGAAGCCGCAGCTGTTCACCGCGGCCTGGAACGACGAGACCGCCCGCAAGCTGCTCGGTCTCGAAGAAAAGACGGCGGCGCTCGCCGGCGGGGTGCCAGCACTGCCGGACAGCGGTGCCGAGATCTCGGCGGACGATCTCCGCCATCATGTGGAGGCGCTGGCCAGCGAGGCGATGGAAGGGCGGATGACCGGCAGCCACGGCGAACAGCTCGCCACCGACTACGTCGCCAAGGCGTTCGCGCGCCTCGGTCTCGAGCCGGCAGGCGATGACGGCAGCTATTTCCAGCCCTTCGACTTCACCGCCGATGTCACGCTCGGCGGCGGCAACCGCCTGGAGATCGCCGGCATCCAGGCCTCGCCCGTGGTCGACAGCGACTGGCGGCCGCTCGGCATGTCCAGCCAGGGCGACATCGAACCGGGCGGCCTGGTGTTCGCGGGCTATGGCATGGTCGCGCCCAAAGGCGACAACAGCCAGAGCGAGTATGACTCCTATGGCGATCTGGAGGTCACGGACAAATGGGTGATGGTGTTCCGCGGCCTGCCCGAGGACATCGGCGCCCAGCGCCGCCAGCATCTGCACCGCTATGCCGAACTCGGCTACAAGGCCGCGGTGGCGCGCGAACGGGGTGCACGCGGCCTGATCGTGGTCAGCGGCCCGAACGCTGCCTACAAGGACGAGCTGGTGCCGCTCAGCTACGATGCCGCGACCGCAGGATCGACGCTCGGTGCGATGTCCATCAGCGACGATCTTGCCAGCTTGATCCTCGCCGGCCTGGACAAGGATCTGGGCACGCTGCAGAGCGAGCTGGACGAGGGCGAGCAGGTCCCGGGCTTCGCGATTCCCGATGTCGAGATCGGCGCCCATGTCGCGCTCGAGCAGGAAGTCCGGACCGGGCGAAACGTTCTCGCCCGCCTCGCCGCGAGCGACGGCACCACCGGCAGCGCCGTGATGATCGGCGCCCATGTCGACCATCTCGGCTATGGCATCGAGGGGAAGTCCCTCGCCACGGGCGATCAGATCGGCCAGATCCATTTCGGCGCCGACGACAACGCTTCAGGCGTCGCCGGCCTCCTCGAAATCGCAGAATATCTGGCCGACCTGAAAGCCAAGGGCAAGCTCGATCTGCCGCGCGACATCGTGTTCGCCGCCTGGTCCGGCGAGGAGCTCGGCCTGCTCGGCTCGAGCCATTTCGTGAAGCGCTTCGCCGGCGACAAGCGCGAGACGCTACAGCCGGAGATCGCCGCCTATCTCAACCTCGACATGATCGGCCATTACCGTGACAGCCTGATCCTCCAGGGCGTGGGATCGAGCAGCATCTGGCGTCGCGAGATCGAGCAGCGAAACGTGCCGGTCGGCCTCGCGATCACCACCAATGACAGCGCTTTTCTGCCGACCGACGCGGCCTCCTTCTACCTGAAGGGCGTGCCCGTGCTGAACGCGTTCACCGGCGCACACAGCGCCTACAGCACGCCCGCCGACACCGCCGACACGCTGAACTACGAGGGTGCGGCCGATGTCGCGCGCCTGATGGCGCTGATCGCGCGAGGGGTAGCCGGCGCCGAGGACATACCGGACTACGTCAAGCAGCAGCCGGGCGAGCGCGCCGGCAGGCGGCGCACCTCGTCGGTCTATCTCGGCACCCTTCCGGACTATGCCGCCGAGACGACCGAGGGGGCGCTGATCAATGGCGTGACCGAGGGCGGTCCCGCTGCGGAAGCCGGTCTCAGGGGCGGCGATCTGATCGTCGAGATCGCCGGCACCAAGATCGCCAATATCTACGACTATTCCCATGCGCTCGACGGCCTGAAGGTCGGCGAGCCGATCGATCTGGTGATCATGCGCGCGGGCGAGCGCAAGACGCTGAAGCTGACGCCCTCCTCGCGCGACTAGTGGCGTGGCCACGTCATGGACTTGCCTGGGTCTGGCCCCTTATGCCGGAACGTATTTTGGAAGGAAGGAATGTTGCATGGGTCGTTTGAAGGTTTTGGCCGTCGCCATCGTTCTGGCGCTTGGCGCCTGTGCCCGCCCGACGCCCTATCAAGCGGCAGCCGCTGGCGGCGGTGACGGCTATGTCGAGCGGGAGATCGGCAAGGATCAGTATCGGATCGGCTTCACGGGCAACGGCATTACCACCCGCAAGACGGTGGACCTCTACCTGCTCTATCGGGCCGCGGAACTGACCCGGGAGCGCGGTTTCGACTATTTCATCGTCGGCGAGCGCACGGATTTCATCGACCCGCAGGGCCTGGCTGGACGGCAAAGCCAGATCAGCTTCGCGCGCCGCCAGGAACTCCTGGTCGGCAGCGGCATCCGCGCGCGCTTCGGCGAGGAGGTTGTCGATCACTACGGCGCCGAGATCGACATTCTCATGCAGAGGGGCAAGGCGCCGGCCTCCGCCAATGTCTACACGGCCGCCGACGTCATCGAGCGCTCGGAGCGGGCGATCGTCAGACCGGCCGGCGACATCGCGAGCTGAGCCTGGACGTCGGCTTTTCTTACAGTTTCCGCGCCTGGCTGTTCAGAAAGCATTACAACTGCGGGCGACTGTTTTATCCTGTCAATCCTCTATTTGCACTATTTTTTCTACTGGCACGCTAATTGCTCTGATCCCCGCATGACACCGGAATGAACAGCGGGGATAGAAACCGGCATGGGCAAGATGAGAGCCGTCATCGCAGGGGCGATGACATCGGGGCTGATCGGACTTTCGGGACAATCGGCCGAGGCCGTCCTGATCGACAATGACATCATCGGCGACGGTCGATGGGCGGTCGACGCCCTGGATGGCGGCGAGACACGCTCGGGATCGCTTGATCCAGTGGGCCCCAACGGCTCGACCGACGTGATCTTCGACCATTTTCACTATGTGACGGTCGGCGGCGGTCCCGGCACGCGTCTGGGGGACACGACGGTCAGCGCGCCGGCCGCGCTCAGCGGCGATGACGAGGTCACCTCCTCCGGTTCGTTCGCCGGTCAGAACGGCACCATCGAATGGACGGCGACCAACTCGATCGTCTCGAACAGCCAAGTCTATCAGACCACGCTGGTGTTCACGAGCGACGACCCGTTCGGCGAGGTCGACCTCACCCAATATCTTGACGAGGACGTCCTCGGTGCGGGCGACGATCATCTGGTCGTCCTCGGCACCCCGGGTGCCGCCGACTTCAATCTCCTGACCATCGACGACGATCAGAATGTCGGCGTGACCCACGCCGCCTCCTATCTGACCGCCGTCGGCATGACCTTCGACGGCTGGGCGGCCGACGAGTTCTCCGATCTTCGAGCCGCGATCACCGCCGGCACGGCCTCTTTTTCGATCCCCGGCGTGGTCGATGTGGCCAGCCTGTCACCGATCGTCGGCGGCGATCCGCGCTTTCCAGGCGCCGCCGCCTTCGGCCCGGAAGACATCACCTCGGCGATCACCTTCAGCTTCGATCCCGACGCCACCTTCGCCTCGGTCGTCTTCACCCTCGGCGGCTCGCCGGACGGCAGCCCTCCCCCGCCGCCGGATGTGCCGACCACGTCAGTGCCGGAACCGGGCACGCTTGCCCTTCTCGGCATGGCACTGGCCGGTCTCGGTCTGACCTCCCGCCGTCGCCGCGCGCGCTGAAAATCTTGACGAAGATTGACCGTCCATGCCTGGCTGGCCGCAAGCATCTGCGGCCAGCCATGGTGCTTTTCGGACAGGATCGCTCTTAAACCTGCCGTTTCCCGCCCATCTGTGCTCCTTCCCCTTGACGTTCCAACCCGCCTTTGTGACACCCTACAGAAGGAATAGAACCGCCGACGAGGCTGTCGTGGACACATCCAAGGAAGGGCTGATCCCGGAAGACGCACGCCCGAATGCTGCGGAATACGGGTTCGATCTCGAGCGCCTGCTTTCGGCCGTGGTTTCCCTGCGCGCGGAGGTCCCGGAAGACGCCTTCACCGCCCAGGTCCTCGGCACGGAGCGCGCAGGCAACGGCGTGGTGATCAGCGACAACGGGCTCGTCCTGACGATCGGCTATCTGATCACCGAGGCGGAGACCATCTGGCTCGCCACCAATGGCGGCCAGGTCGCCCAGGCCCATGTGGTCGGCTACGACCAGGCGACCGGGTTCGGGCTGGTGCAGGCACTGGCAAGGCTGGATGTCACGCCCATCCCCTTCGGCTCGATCCGCGACGTTCATGCCGGCAGCCCGGTGATCATCGCCGGCCATGGCGGCATCACCCATGCGCTGCAGGCCGAGATCATCGCCAAGCGCGAGTTCGCCGGCTATTGGGAATATCTGATCGACGAGGCGCTGTTCACCTCGCCCGCCCATCCCAATTGGGGCGGCACGGCCTGCATCGGCACGGACGGGCGGCTGATCGGGATCGGCTCGCTCCTGATCCAGCATTCCGGCAGCGAACCCGGCGACGAGCCCAGCGCCGAAGGCAACATGATCGTGCCGGTGGATCTCCTGCCGCCGATCCTCGACGATCTGCTGCGCTTCGGCAAAGTCCAGAGCCCGCCCAGGCCGTGGCTCGGCATGTTCACCGCCGACGGCAGCAGCGACGAGGTGTTCGTGGTCGGCCTCGCCAAGGGCGGCCCTGCCGACGAGGCCGGCATCGAGGTCGCGGATATCGTGACCAGGGTCGGGGACGACGAGATCGAGAACCTCGCCGACATGTGGCGCAAGGTCTGGGCCCAGGGCGAAGCCGGCGTCGAAGTGACGCTGACCCTGATGCGTGAGGGCCAGCGCCTGGAAAAACGCCTGAAGTCGGCGGATCGCAACAGTTTCCTGAAACAGGCCCCGCTGCACTGAAGGGCCTCGGGTCCAGGCGTGGCTTCCGATCTCCGAAGCGTCCGCGAACAGCGTCCACCTGGTCAAAGTGCTCATGGCGTCGTCCCGGTATGACGCCCATGCCGAGATCGCGCACCGCGCCCCCTTGTCGTCGCCCGGCTGCTCGCCTATGTCGTTGTCAAGACATCGCTTTCGAATGTCGACCGGCCAGCTCCCGCAGCTGAAGCCGGTCGCTTGTAGACTGTGCCCCCGAGACATGCCCCGTGCTACCGTCTTGGCTGCATCCAAGGGAGGAACGACCACATGCAGCGGAGTTTGCTGCTTGCCACGGCGCTGACGGCCCTGGCTGCTTCTCATGCCGACGCCCGCACGATCTTCGTTTCCAACGAAAAAGGCAATTCGATCAGCATCGTCGACGGCGACACGCTGGAGCTGTTGAAGGAAGTTCCCGTCGGCCAGCGCCCGCGCGGCATCGTGCTCGGCAAGGACGGCAAGCATCTCTACATCTGTGCGTCCGATGACGACACGATCGAGATCATGGACACCTCGAGCTTCGAGATCGTCGGCACCATGCCCTCGGGTCCGGATCCGGAACTGATGGTCATCTCGCCGGACGGGAGCACGATCTACGTGGCCAATGAAGACGACAATCTCGTGACCGTGGTCGACGTCGCCAGCGCCTCGATCAAATCGGAGATTCCGGTCGGGGTCGAGCCCGAGGGCATGGCGGTGAGCCCGGACGGCAAGACCGTGGTCAACACCTCCGAGACCACCAACATGGCGCATTTCATCGATGCCGAAAGCCACGAGATCACCGGCAATGTCCTGGTCGATCAGCGCCCGCGCTTCGCCAGCTTCAGCGCCGATGGCGGGGAGGTCTGGGTCAGCTCGGAGATCGGCGGCACCGTCTCGGTGATCGACAGCGAGAAGCGCGAGGTCACGCACAGGATCACCTTCGCGATCCCGGGCGTGCCGGACGAGGCGATCCAGCCGGTGGGCATCAGCATCCTCGACGACCATTCCAAAGCCTATGTGGCGCTCGGCCCCTCGAACCGCATCGCCGTGATCGATGCCCAAACGTACGACGTTATCGATTACTTGCTCGTCGGGCAGCGGGTGTGGCAGCTCGCCTTTTCCCCGGACCAGAAGACCCTCTATTCCACCAACGGCGTCTCCAATGACATCTCGGTGATCGACGTCGATGCGGACAAGGTGCTCAAGTCCGTCGCCGTCGGCCGCTTCCCCTGGGGCGTGGTCGTCCTCGACCCATGACGGGCGCGACGGGCATGGCCGGATCACGGACGCTGTCGCGGTGCCTGCTGCTTGCCGCGGTCGCCTCCATGATGTGGTCCGGGCAAGTCAGCGCGCAGGCCGCGCCTGCTGCCGATCCGGACTGGCCCTGCGTGCAGCGGCTTTTGCCGGAAATCGCGGGTGGGATGGTTTGGGCGGGCCCGCCGCTGGATCAGGTCGAGATGCCCGACAGCGATCGGGAGTTCGACGCGCTCGCGCGAGAACTGGCGGCGAGACGGGTGCCGATCGAGCAGGCTGAGCAGGACATCGACGCCTATGTTCAGGCCTTGAACGGCCAGGCCACCCCGGAAAGGCTGGCTGCCCTGTTCAAGGCGACGCTGGCGATCATCAACGATGATCGCAGCTCGATCATCAACGGCATCAAGAAATTCTCGAAAGGGCAGCGCACCCTCGCCGAGAAGATCAACGCCAAGAACCAGGAGATCGAGGGCATGGACAGAAGCGACGTTCTCGCCCACGACGCCGCCGTCGCCGAGCGCGACTGGGACGTGCGCATCTTCGACGACCGCCGGCACTCCCTCACCTATCTCTGCGAGCAGCCCGTCCTCCTGGAACAGCGCGCGTTCACCCTCGCGCGCGCGCTCGCCAGCCACCTGGAATAGCAGGAGGGTCCTGCAGCCATGACCAAGAAACATCTCCTGATCGCCACCACCGCAGCCATGCTGGGACTTGTCGGCCCGAGCGTCGCCCACGACTACCCGACCGAGGTGATCGGCGACTACCTCTTCGGCTGCATGGCCTCCAACGGCCAGACCCAGGACGCGCTGAAGAAATGCGCCTGCAGCATCGACGTCATCTCCTCGATCGTCCCTTACAAGGACTACGCAGAGGCCGAGACCATCCTCTCCATGCGCCAGGTGCGCGGCGGCGGCGAGAAGATGGCCCTGTTTCGCGAAACCGCCATGGCCAAGGAAGCGGTCGACAAGATCAGGCAGGCGCAGGTGGAAGCGGAGATCCGCTGCTTTTGAGCCTTCGTCGCGAACGGATTGACGTCGAAGCCGCCTAGGGCAGCCAAAGCGCCGGCCGGAGCCAGACTTCGGGCGGGGCGAGATGGCCTTGGCGCGGCGGTTCGGCACGCCCCAGGCTGATCGACTGCCAAGCCCCCCGCCATTCAGTCGGGAGCGGATAAGGCGGGGCGACCTGCGTCTCCGACGAGAAACCGAGACGGCCATAATAGTCAGGATCGCCGAGCACGTAGGCCTGGACCACACCGCTGTCTTCCAGCCTCTGCAGGCCACTGCGTATCATGGCGCTTCCGATGCCTTGGCGCTGAAAGGCGGAGGCGACGGCAAGCGGCCCGAGAAGCGCCACCTTGGCGTCGGCTCCGGCGATGCCGCATGGCGTGAGGACGACATGCGCGACAAGGGAAGATCCCTTCATCCCGACAAGCGAAAGAGCGACCGACGGATCCTGCAGGAGTTCCTTCACAAGGGGCAGGAGATCCTCATCGGGAAACGCATCAGGATAAAGCGCCTCGATCGACGCGAGGTCGTGGGGCCCGCTCTCGCGAATGTCGATGATTTCGTCCATCAATCCGCCATGACGTCAAGGTCGGCCGTGCATCGTCGGCCTGTGAATGCTCCAAGCATACAAAGACGGATAGAATCAAGTGACATCAGCCCCTCAGACCTCCACCATCCCCTTGTCCGCGAGATCCTGGAGCATGGCCGTCACGTCCTTGGCGATCTGATCGCGCGGTGCCGCATAGGTCGTGGCGAGATCGTCGATGATGCCGGAAAGCGCCGCCTGCCCCGTGCAGCGCTTCAGGATTTCGACGGCGATCGGATCGGGCATGAAGACGCGCTCCGGGGCGAGCAGGACCCAGGCGTCACGGGCCTTGTCGTGGCGGAGCTTGACCCCGCGCGGCAGTTTCGGGACGCACTCTTCGGTGACGCTGGCGCGCTCGGTCATGCCGCCTCCGGCACGAAGGCGCCGGGCGGGATGTGGCCTGGCGTTTCATAGGCATGCTCGAGGGCATCGAGCTGCGCCCAGAGCACGTTGCATTTGAAATAGAGCGCCCCCAGCACCGCCTGCTGCTGATCCGGGCGCCTCGCCTCGCGCTTGACGTAGTCGAGGGCGAAATTGGCGTCGCGCGGCGCCTGGGTCAGGCGCTTGCCGAAATAGGCGAGCGTCTCTTCCGAGATGAAATCGTAATTGGCGAGCATGCCGGCGACCCGGTCCTTGATGATGGTCGGCGCGAACATCTCGGTCAGGGAGGAGGCAATGGCCTCCAGCAGCGTCTTCTCGCGAACGAAATGGACGTAGGCCTCCACGGCGTAGCGGGTTCCGGGCAGGATGCCGTCGGTGGACATGACGTAGTCCCGGTCCAGGGCGAGACCGTCGGTGAGCTTCAGCCAGCGCTCGATGCCGCCGTCGCCCGGCGCCTCGCCGTCGTGATCGACCACGCGCTGGCGCCATTCACGCCTGAGCGCCGGATCGGTCATACGCGCCATGATCGCGCTGTCCTTCACCGGGATCATCGCCTGGTAATAGAAGCGATTGAGCGCCCAGGCCTGCACCTGCGCCCTGGTCATCTCACCGGCATGCAGGCGCTTGTGGTAGGGATGGTTGCTGTGATAGCGCTCCGCCCCGATCTGCCGAAGGGCCGCCTCCAATTGATCGGGGGTCATCAGTTCGCTCACGCCTTGCCTCCTGTCATGTCATTTTGTTGCGATCCTAAAGCGTGATTCGCATGCCGTCATGGGCGACCTCGAAGCCCGCGGCCTCGACGTCGGCCCGCTCCGGCGAATCCGCGAGCAGGATCGGGTTGGTGTTGTTGATATGAATGTAGATTTTTCGCGCGATATCCAAGGGTGCGAGCGCCGCCATCGAACCGTCGGCACCGGAGACGTTCATATGCCCCATGCGCCCCCCCGTCTTCACGCCCGTGCCGCCGCGCTTCATCTCGTCATCCACCCAAAGCGTCCCATCAAACAGCACGAGGCGTGCACCCTTGACGCGCTCTGCGAGCGCAGGCGTCAGGGCGGCACAACCCGGGATGAAGAAAAAGCCTTTGCCGTCTCGCCCGACCACCTCCAGGCCGATGGTGTCCTCGCTTTCGTTGCCGATCTCGACCTCGTCCCCCTCCATATAGAGCGGCACCTTGCCGGGCACGGCAAAAGGACGGACTCGAACGCCCGTCCCGGTGTCGAGGTCCAGGTCAAGGCTGAACGCCCTGCGTTCAACGTAGGCGGGGTTGAGGGCGTTGAAGATCGGGTTGGCGGCCAGGACGTCGAGGATCGCCTGTGTCGCGAACAGGGTGAAGGGCTGGCTTTCGCGAAGCGTCAGGAGGCCTGCGACGTGGTCGATATCGCCATTGGTCAGCACGACCGCGCTGATCGGGCTGTGGCGCGGCGTCTTCCTGGGGTGCAGCTCGGGCGTCGCCAGGATCTGGTGGCGGATCTCCGGGGCGGCGTTCAGGAGCGTCCAGTGCTCGCCGTCGTCGCTGACCGCAAGGGAGCACTGGTTGCGCCAGGGCGCAGCAAGATCGCCCGCCCAGGCGCGCTGACCCACGGGACAGGCGCTGTTCCACTGGGGAAAACCGCCACCGGCCGCGGCTCCGAGAACGATGATCTGCATGGCGGGGTCAGTCGGCGAGACGGGCGAGGGTCTGCAGGCCGGCCGTCCGGTTCGAGCCGTCGGTGAGCGGCAGGAAATCCGGCATCGGTGCCGGTTCGGCGCTTTCCAACGGCAGACCTGCCGCCTTCCAGCCGTCGGAGCCGGCCGGATACCAGGCGACATTGTCGTAGCCGAGCGCCAAGGCGCGCTTGGCCGCGTTCCAGGACATCCAGCAATCGGCTTCGCAATAGAAGACCAGGCGGCGGCTCGGATCACCTTCGGTCAGGCGCGCCAGCTCGTCCTCGAAAAAATCGGCAAACTCGGCGGAAAGCTCGCCATAGCCGGTGTTGGCGAGCCAGTGGCTGCCCGGAATGTTGTCCCGCTTCGGCGCGATCCAGAGACCCGTGTCCTTGGGCTTTCTCGGCGCCGGCATGACGTCGATCAGAAGCGGGGCTTCCGCCTTGACGAGAGTCTGGAGCTGTTCGGTGGTCAGCACATCGGCGCCGTCGAGCGTCGCCGGCACGGGCGCGCGAAAATCCGCCATGCGGTAGCCGTCGGGCTCCGGGACCATGCCGCCCTGCTGCTGTTCCTTCGGCAGGATCGGATTGCCCTGATTGTCGAGCAGCGGCACGCCGTAGTCGAGCAGGATCGCCTGGATCGCGTCCTTCTCCTCGCGCAGAAGCTGGTTGAGCTGATCCTTCCAGATAGGCTCGCCGCGCCTCAGGCCCATGGAGATGAGATAGTCCATGCGCACGGGCGAGCCTTCGTCAGCCTTGATCGGCGTGACACGCAGCGCGCCGTCGGCCTGCTTGGCGTAGTAGCCGCCGATCGGACCCCAGACCACGGCGATGTCGATCGCGCCGCTCGCCACGTCCTCGATCATCTGCGCCGCGGGATGGTCGTAGCGGGTGTCGGCGACGAGGTGATAGGGTGCCAGATTGCCGATCAGACCGCGCCGCGCCAGCAGGGTGACCGGCGGCGTATTGGCAACTCCGCCGATCCGCATCTCCTTGAGCGCCGGGTCGTCGAGCGAATCGACCACATGATCGGTATCGGCCCGCTGGATGAAGGCGTAGGTCGAGCGGTAATAGGGGTTGGTGTTCTGCATCAGCTCGTTGGTCGCCGGCACGCCGATCACCACGTCGCAGACCCTGGCCCCCAGCGTGTTGCGCACGAAGCCGATGGTGCTCGGATACCAGGTGTAGGTGACGTCGCGCTCGAGCTTGCCGGCGAGAAGCTCGGCGATCTTGTTCTCGAACCCCTCGCCCGCCTTGTTCGAATAGGGAAGATTGTCGGGATCGGAGCAGACGCGGAACTTGGTCGAATCCACCAGCTCGCCCAGCGAATTGCCGTCGGCGGCCTTCAGAGAGCCCGGCAGCGCGCCCAAGGCCGCGACCACGGCCAGCACACGGCCAGCACAGAGCGCCGACCGAAAGGGGATACGCGGCATCAACGGTCTCCTCCCTTTTTGACGAGCGCCGACCCTGTCGGCGTCATTGATCGTGTTGAGTGGCTTCGGTTTTGCCACGAACGCCCCCGATTGTCATCCCGGCATCGACGATGGCACTAGCCCGCTATCAACTTTTGATAAAATAATACTTTGACTTTATCTCCTTTTTGGTCATTCTAAGGATCAATTTTGCTACAGGTTGTTCTATGGCTTGGCGTCGACACTTCCGATTGCCTGACTTCGGGCCGGCCGGCGGCGATCCGTCACGGGATTCGCAGGTAGCAGCACCTTGATGCATGTCATCGGCGATAGCGGCACGGCCCTGATCTATTTCGCGATCGCGCCCTTGATCGCCACCCTTCTGCATTGTCGGCGCACCCCCCTCACCCGGGCGATCGCCGTCCTGCTGATCGCCGTGCCGCTCGCCTGCGGCCTCACCCATCTCGGCAGCTTCCTGATCGCCGGCGATCCGATGCAAAGTGAGCAGGCGGCGGTCGAGCTCATGGCGACGGCGATCGCGGTGGCCGTGATCACCCTCTTCTGGTCGGGCGCTCCCGGCGACGACCACCCCTCCCATGTCGATCTGGCGGACGAGAACGACGAGCTTCGCCGCGAGATCGAGCGCCAGCGCGCCAATCAGGACTACCTGAAGCGCGCGCATCAGGACCTGGAGCATCAGGTCGAGATCACCTCCACGGCGCTCGGCCTCGCCTATGAGAAGCTGAACGCCAATCGTCAGCGCCTGGCCTTCGCCCTGGAAGGCGCGAATGACGGGCTCTGGGACTGGAAGCTGAAGGAGGAGACGATCCATCTGAGCGCGCGCCTCGCCGACATGCTGGGGCATGCGCGCAGCGAAATGACGCTGTCGGTCAAGAAGCGCTGGGCGCTGATCCATCGGGACGACCGGGCGCGCGCCCTCAAGGCGTTTCAGGACCACATCGAAGGCCAGGCAGCACTTTACGAGAGCGAGCATCGGCTCTCCACGCAGGACGGCCGCGACGTCTGGGTGCTGGATCGCGGCAAGGTGGTCGAGCGCGATCATCTCGGACGTGCGGTGCGCGCGGTCGGCACCACCAGCGACATCAGCCGGAGGAAGACGGCGGAACGGGCGCTTCAGACCAGCAGCGAGCGCATCCGGCGGCTCTACGAGGAAACCCCCGCCCTTCTCTATTCGGTCGATGCCGAAGGCCGGCTGCTGTCGGTCACACGCCACTGGCTGCAGGCCATGGGCTATCGCCAGGACGAGGTACTGGGACGCCGCTCGATCTCGTTCATGACACCGGAAACCCAAAAGCGGCTTGGCCGGAAGGACCTGCCGATCTTTCGCGAGACCGGCATGCTTCGCGACGTACCCTGCCGGATGGTCAAGAAGAACGGCGAGACCTTCGATGCGATCCTGTCGGTCACGGCCGAGCATGGCAGTGATGGCAAGGTGATCCGCAGCCTCGCGGTGCTGGTCGACGTGACCGAACGCAATGCCGCCCTGCACCGGCTGGAGCAGAGCGAGGCAAGGTTGCGTCTCGCGCTCGAGGGCGCGCGCGAGGGCATCTGGGACTGGGACGTGACCAGCGGCGAGCTCTATCTCAGCCCCCAGGCCTGCCACATTCTGGGCTTCTCTCCCGACGACCCGCCGCGCGACATCGGCTTTTGGCAGCCGCTTCTGCCCGAGGTCGACCGGGCGCGGTTCGCCGCCGGCATCGACGATCTCTGCCATGGCCGCATCCCCTCGCTGGTCTGCGAGCAGGAGCTGACGCCGCCCGGGCGCGCGCCGGTGTGGATCGACTGGCGCGCGAGCAGCGTCGAGGCGGCGCCGGGCCGGGCCACGCGGCGCATCGTCGGCATCTTCCGCGACATCACCGCGCGCAAGCGCGCCGAGCTGCAGACCGCCTATCGCGCGCAGCACGATTCCCTGACCGGCCTTGCCAATCGCAGCGCCTATCAGGAGCAGCTGCAGCGCGCCCATGCGGAGGCGGAGCTGACCGGGCGGCCGCTCGCCGTGATGTTCCTCGATCTCGACCGTTTCAAAGCCGTGAACGACAGCTTCGGCCATGATTGCGGCGACCATCTCCTGATCGAGGTCGGGCGCAGGCTGCAGGACTGTCTGCGCAAGACCGATCTGGTTGCGCGCTTCGGCGGCGACGAGTTCGCGATCCTGGCGCGCGGCTACAAGAGTGCGCGCGATATCGACCGGCTGGCCAAGCGCATCATCGACACCATCGCCGAACCGATCGCCCTGGACGGGCGCCAGGTCGAGATCGGGGTCAGCATCGGCATCACCTCCTTCCCGCAGGACCGGAGCCCGGCGGAGGACCTGATCACCAATGCCGATCTCGCCCTCTACCGCGCCAAGCAGTCGGGCCGCGGCACCTGGCAGCGCTATCATCCGAGCATGCCGAGCCGGCGTCAGGGCAGCCAGACCGCCTCGGATGCAAGGCTCTACGACGCCCTGAACGCCGCCGAGTTCGACATCTGGTATCAGCCGATCCTGCGCGCCGACGATCTCTCCATCCAGACGCTGGAAGCCGTGATCCGCTGGCACCACCCGATCCGCGGCCTGCTCGAGTCCGACACATTCGTGCCGGAGATCCTGAACTCCCCCTTCCTGCGCTGCCTGGTGGAATGGGGTCTGCAGTCAGCGGCCGAACAGCTCGCCACCTGGCGCGATCTCGGCCTCGCCGAGGCCATCGGCCTTTCCATGGACATGCCGACGCCGCTCCTGCATGCGGACAATCTGCCGGACACGGTGGAGCGCACCCTCGTTCAGATCGGCCTGGATCCGGCCAACCTCACCCTCGAAGTGAAGGAAAGCGCGCTCACTCCCGACCTCGTCGATACCGGCGTGTTCCAGCGCCTGCACGAACGGCGCATCCGCATCGCGGTCGACGACTACGGCAAGGGATCGTCCTCGCTCGGCCAGCTCCGGGAGCTGCCGATCGATCTCCTGAAGATACATAGCGACTTCACCCGCGGCCCTGCCGACCGCCAGAGCCGGGAAGGCCTGGTCAAATCGATCCTCGCGATCGCCGATCATTTCGGCATGACCGCCGTCGCCACCGGTGTCGACAATGCCGATCAGCGCACGCGGCTCCTGGAGCTGGGCTGCACGCATATGCAGGGCAGCCAGTTCGCAGCACCGGCCAAGGCTGCCGAGATGATGCGCTGGACGGACCAATGGCAGCAGCGCCGTCACCACGACCGGCATCTCGACCTGCTGCGCCAGGGCAACGGCACGGACAGCGGCCGGCGCGACCGCCAGGCCGCCGCCAGCGGCTTTGTCGACTGATCAGAGGGGCAGGCTGATCAGAACGCGACCTGATCACCGCCCTTGAGCGCCAGGATTTTTCGCGCGTCGTCGGGGCTGGCGACCGCGAGGCCCAGGCCTTCGATGATCTTGACCGCCTGCTCGACCTGGGCGGCGTTGCTCTCCGCAAACTTGCCGGCGCCGAGCCAGAGGCTGTCTTCCAGGCCGACCCGGATATTGCCGCCCATGGCCGCGGACATGGCCGCGATCGGCAGCTGGTGACGCCCGGCACCGAGGACCGACCAGCGATACTGATCGCCGAACAGGCGATCCGCCGTCCTCTTCATATGCTGCACGTCCTCCGGATGCGGGCCGATGCCGCCGAGGATGCCGAACACGCTCTGCACGAACAGGGGCGGCTTCACCAGGCCCTGGTCGAGAAAGTGGGCGAGGCTGTAGAGATGGCCGATGTCGTAGCATTCGAACTCGAAGCGCGTGTCGTTCTCGGCGCAGCTGCGCAAGACGAACTCGATGTCCTTGTAGGTGTTTCTGAACACCAGATCGCGGCTCGCCTCGAGATGCCTGCGCTCCCAGTCATGCTTGAAGTTCTTGAAGCGGTTGAGCATGGGAAACAGGCCGAAATTCATCGAGCCCATGTTGAGCGAGGCGACCTCGGGCTTCAGGGTGGCCGCAGGCTTCACCCGCTCCTCAACGGTCATGGCCGGGGCGCCGCCGGTGGTGAGATTGATCACCACGCCGGAGCGCTGCTTGATCACCGGAAGAAACTTCTGGAAGGCCTCCGGCGTCTGGTCCGGCCGGCCGTCCTCGGGATTTCTCGCGTGCAGATGCACGATCGCGGCACCCGCCTCGGCGGCACCGATCGCGGCATCGGCGATCTCCTCGGGCGTCACCGGCAGATGCGGCGACATGGAGGGGGTGTGAATCGAGCCGGTGACGGCACAGGTGATGATGACTTTTCGCGCTTCGGCCAAGACCGTTCTCCCCGATTGCCGACGCCGCCAAGGGCATGAGTTCGGGGCTTATGATAGCAGCAGCGGCGGCAGGGCCAAGCCGTGCCGCGCGCACTACACACAAGCGGCGATCAGCCTGCGTTGGCCAGCACCGGGAGCCGGCACGCTAACGGATAGGGCGGGGCTCGAAAGCCTCCCGCAGCCCCGCCCTGCGACGGGGTGCCGGCGCCGAGCGGGATCAGTTGGTGGCGGTGCGCGTCTCTTCGATCAACGCGGCGAGCCTCGCCTTGTCGACGGCGCCCGGCACCAGCGTCTCGCCGACCACGAAGGCGGGCGTGCCTTCGATGCCGAGCGCGCTCGCCAGCTTGTAATTGGCGTCGATCGCCTTGGTGATGTCCTCGCTCGCCATGTCCTGCTCGAGCCGGTCCGGGTCGAGACCGACATCGGCGGCGATCTTCCGAATCGCGTCCGCCGACAGGTCCTGGGCGGACATCAGCGCGAGATGGAAGTCCATATAGCGGCCCTTGTCCTGCATCTGCCCGGCAAGCGACGCCCGCGCCGCGCGCACCGAATCCTCGCCGAGCACCGGAAGTTCCTTGAACACCACCCGGAGATTGGCGTCGTCCTCCATCAGAGCCTGCATGGAGGACAGGACGCGCCGGCAATAGCCACAGCGATAGTCGAAAAACTCCACCAGCGTGACGTCGCCCTCGAGATTGCCGGCGACAGGGGTCGCCGGATCGTTCAAAAGCTCGTCCTTGCGGCTGACCAGCATCTGTTTCTGGCGCTCGGCCTGCTCGGCCGCCTGACGGCGCTGCAACTCCTCGAGCGCCTGATAGATGATCTCGGGCTCGCGCATCAGATAGTCGCGCACGATCTTCTCGACCTGCTCGACCGGCAGATCCGTGGCCGGCGCGGCCTCGTCGGCGAGGCTCTGCTGGGCGGCGAAGGCGGCGATCAGGGCGGCGAAGCCCGCCATCCGGCTTCTCATGCGAAGCCTGCCGCCTCGTCTGTCCATGGTCTGCATCATCGCTATGCGCTCCTGAGAATGGTCACGTGGCTGCATCTCGGCACGGATGATGCAGAGCTTGAGTGATCTTAGCCAGCCGGCGGAAGGGCATCCATTCACAATCCGGTCACCATAGCAACCGTTTTCCGGCTGTTTTCGGGCTCAGATCTCTTCGATCGCCCGCAAGATGTCCTGGAGCTGCAGCCAGCCGGGGTCGTTCGGTTTGATCCTGGCCTCTGCCCGTTTGGCGTGCAGTCGGGCGTCGTCTGCCTTGCCGCTGAGCAGCGCCCATTCGGCGAGCGACAGGGACGCGTCACCCTCCTCGCCCGCCTGTCCCTGGGCGATGCCGAGAAGCCGCCAGGCACCGGCATTGCCGGGCTCGCCGCTGACCGCGGCCTTCAGCAGATCGATCGCCTCGCGCCCGGCATCGCCGCTGCCGCTCTCGATCAGGGCGCGCGCGAGGCCGATCTGCAGGAGCGGCACCGGCTTCAGCCGGACCGCCTCGCGATAGGGCGCGATGGCCGCCTCGACCCGGCCGTTCTCGAACAGCATCTGGCCCTTGAGCTCGCGGAAATAGGGATCGTCCGGATGATCGGCGATCAGCGCGTCGATTTCGGCGACGGCGTTCTCCAGATCCGGCAGGCGATAGAGCGCGATCGCACGCCGATAACGGTCGGTCAGGCTGTCGCTGGTCGCCTTTTGCAGCACCCGCCTGGGATCGTCGAGAAAGGCCTCGAGCTTCGCCACCATGCGCTCATGCCGGATCGCCCATTCCGAAGGATAGCCCGGCCCCCCGTCCTTCGGCGGCTGCACCTGGGCCTCGACGAAGCGGATACGGTCGCGGGTGAGCGGGTGGCTTCTGAGAAAGGGGTTTTCCGTGGTCGCCGACAGCAGGCTGTGCTCGTCCAGAATGTGGAAGAACTCAGCGAGCCCGGCGGCGGACACGCCGACCTGGCGGAGATAGCTGACGCCCGCCTGATCCGCGGCCTGCTCCTGGCCTCGGGAGAATCTCAGAATATCATGCTGGGCGACGGTCTGGCCGCCGGCGATGATCGCGGTGCCGAGGGCGGGGGCGCCGGCAACGGCGGCGGCCGCGCCGAGCACGGTCGAGAGAATGACCTCGCCGACCGCACGCTGCTGGGCGCCGCCCACCCGGCTCAGATGGCCGCCGGCGATATGGCCGACCTCGTGGGCGATGACGCCGGCGAGCTGTCCCGGATGCTCGGCGCGTGTCAGAAGACCGGTGTTGATGAACAGGTTCAGACCGCCGGCGACGAAGGCGTTCAGGGTCTTGTCCTGCACGATGTAGAGATTGACCGTGCCACGCGAGATGCCGGCGGCGTCCAGGATCGGATTGGTGATGTCGTTCAGATAGGTCTCGATCTCGACATCGCGGATCACCTTGAAGCCGCTTTGCGCACCGGCCTGCGCCGGGACGAGCAGCAGCAGGACGAGGAGCGTGCCGATCAGCGCTTGCAGGCGCGTCCGAAACGCGCTCCAGCGCGGGAAACGCGGTTCGCGCACCGTTGCCGTCCTGCCCGTCTTCGCACCGATATGCTCGGATACCGGCTCTTCCGCCACGATCATCGCATTATTCAAGACACCTGTGCCTCCCTCGACATTGACCCGACGCGGCACTTCGCGCATAGGGCGGGACAGACGACGCATCCATGAGTATCAAAACCCTAGCCTCGGGAACAGACTGGTGGCCGCCTTACGTTCGACGTCTCTGAAGCAAACAGCGCAAACGCCCCTTCGATGCAAAGTCAGCGCACGTTCAGGCATCGATGCGTTTCTCGCCATGGACGTTCTGACCGCCGCCAATGCCAAGGGCGCCGAAGGCTACGATATCGTCCACATGGAGGTCGGCGAGCCTGGCGGCGGGCCGCCCAAGCGCGTGATCGAGGCGGCGAAGCGCACCCTCGGCCACCGTCCGCTCGGCTACACCGAAGCGCTGGGCAAGCCCGCCCTTCGCCGCATGATCGCCGATCACAGCCGGCGCGCCTACGACATCCCGGTCGACCCGGCGCGGGTCGCGGTCACGGTCGGGGCGTCCGGCGCCTTCCTGCTCAGCTTTCTCGCGGCATTCGATGTCGGCGACCGCGTGGTGGTGCCGGAGCCTGCCTTTCCCGCCTATCGCAACATGCTGAAAGCGCTCGACGTCGAGGTGGTGCCGCTGGCGCTTGGTCCCGAGACCGATTTCAAGCCGACCGCGGCGATGCTGGATGCGATCAAGGGTCCGATCCACGGCCTGGTGATCGCCTCTCCCTCCAACCCGACCGGCACCATGCTGTCCGCAGGCGAGCTCGCCGGCCTTGCCGACTATTGTGCGGCCAACGCCATCCGTCTGATTTCCGACGAGATTTATCACGGTATTACCTACGGTCGAGAAGCGCGCAGCATGCTTGAATATGCGCCCGATGCGATCGTCATCAATGGCTTCTCGAAATATTTCTGCATGACCGGCTGGCGTCTCGGCTGGGTGATCATGCCGGACGATCTGGTGCGCCCGATCGAGCGGCTGGCGCAGAACCTGTTCATCTCGGCCCCCGCCCTGTCGCAGGAAGCCGCCCTCACCGCCTTCGACTGCAGCAACGAGCTCGATCTCCGGCTCGACATTTACAAGCAGAACCGCGAAGCCCTGCTGAGCCGCCTGCCCGAAGCCGGTCTCGAGCATTTCGCCCCGGCCGACGGCGCCTTCTATCTCTATGCCGACGTCAGCCACCTCACCGACGACAGCAAGACCTTCTGCGACCGTATCCTGGACGAGGCCCTGGTCGCCCTCGCACCCGGCGCCGATTTCGACAGCGCCAGCGGCCACCGCTATATCCGCCTCGCCTTCCCCGGATCCCATGACCGCGTGGTCAAGGGCGCCGACCGCCTTGCGGCCTGGCTCAAAAAGCAGGGATAGTCCCGCATCGGCGAAGGCTTGCGACGGCTCGAGGTGGCGCCCCCACGCGCCTAACGGCTTCTCAGAGTCCGCTTTGACAGCCCCTGGCGGGCTATGGGCTGCCCCCCGGAGGCGGGAGCTTTGGGTCGATGCTGCGTCGAGGTATCATGTGCACAATTGACTTGTATACAAGATAATCGCATACATCGTTTCATGGTCAATGGATCAGGTCTGGTCATGGATCGCGTCGAAGACTGCATAAGCTTCCTGGTCGGCAAGGCTGCGCAGCAGATCACGAAGCGCGCGCGCGACAAGCTCGCGCCCCATCGGGTGACGCCTGTTCAGTATGCCGCCCTCAAGGTGCTCTGGGAGCGGGACGGCCTGAGCAGTGCCGATCTCGGCGGGAGGCTGATGCTCGACAGCGCCACGATGACCGGTGTCATCGATCGGCTCGAAACCGCCTCGCTGATCGAGCGCCGGAGCGATCCGGAGGATCGGCGCGTGCACCGGCTGTTCCTGACCGAGCAGGGCAAGGCTCTGCAGGCGCCGCTCGATGCCGCGATGGACGAGCTCAATGCCGAAGCACGGACGGCGGCCGGCGGCGAAATGGACGCTCTCAGCCGGGCTCTCCGCAATCTGAACGATCTCAGCCGCTGGAGGTAGGACCGTGTTCGAGACCAAGATCGCGATCGTCATTCGCCAGGATCTCGCCATGTGGCAAAAGCTGAACGTCACGGCGTTCCTGACCAGCGGGATCGTCGGCGCCCATGACGGGCTGATCGGCGAGGCTTACGAGGACGCCGACGGCAATGCGTACAACGCGCTCGCCATCCAGCCGATGATCGTCCTCAGCACCGATTCGGAAGGCATGTCGAAGGTCTACCGGCGCGCGATGGACCGGGGAACGCGCCTTTCTCTCTATATCGAGGACATGTTCAAGACCGGACATGACGCCGCAAACCGCGCCGCCGTCAGACAATATCGACCCGACGAGATGTCGATCGTCGGCGTCGCCATGCGCGATGACAAAAAGACGATCGACAAGATCACCAAGGGCGCCAGGATGCACAGCTAGGACGACCCGGCACCCCGATGCGCATCCATCTGGTTCACGCCCATCCCGACACGACGGGGCATGCTCGACGATCTGCGCCATTGCGTCCTGTCCCTCGACCGGCGCGCGATCCTGCCGATGCCCGATCTCGCGCGGTATGACGAGACTTTTCGGCTTCGATCGGCGACGCTCACCCCGAACCGGGTCGACCGTCCTCTCCGATGAAAGCGGCGTCGATAGCGTTCACGTCGCCACCAGGTCCGGCAGCAGGCGCATGTCGTCGATGACATGAGCAGCGCCCAGATCCTTCAGCCGGGCGCCATGGTCGGCCTTGTCGATGATATGGCTGCCGCCGGTGAAGCCGATCACGGTCATGCCGGCGGCGACGCCTGCGCGGACGCCCGGCAGGCTGTCCTCGATCACCACCGCACGCGCGGGCGCCGTGCCCATGCTCTCGGCGGCATGCAGAAAGATGTCGGGGGCGGGCTTGCCGTGCTCGACCATGCTCGCGCTGAACAGATGCGGCGCGAAATGGGCGAGCAGACCGGTTCTGAGCAGCCCTGACGTGATCCAGTCGACCGAGCTGCTGGAGGCGACGCAGCGTGGCAGCGCCAGGTTCGAAAGCGCCTCGTCTGTGCCGTCCACCGGCTGCAGATCGATGGCCATGGCGTCGAGCGTACGTCGCTCGACGTCGGCTTCGAACGAGGCCGGCAGCGATTGTCCCCAATCCTGCTGGATGTCGAGGCGGATCGACGCATAGCTCTTGCCGACAAAACGCCGAAAGCCGTCCTCTTCCGAGACCCGATAGCCGAGCATGGCCAGCGCTGCGACGGTCGAGCGCGTGCTGATCACCTCGCTGTCGATCAGCACGCCGTCACAGTCGAAGATCACGAGTTCGACCGGTCGCCCCGCCGGCGGGCTGGCGATCACCAACAGGATCGGCCGCTGGCGGCGATCACCGACAAGGCGCCGCCCGGTCGGCGTTCGCCGCGCAGACCGATGTCACGACCGCGGTCGGTGGCCGCCGCGATTTTGCCATCAAGTCTGAAATCTTCCAGGACCATCCTCTTTCCTTTGCTCTAATCGGGACATGCCTTCGCTCGGCGCTCGGCATGGACCCGTCGTCATGCCGAGCGCCGCCGCGACCGGCGTCATCGTCCCTACGCGATCGTCGCGACCCTCCGATGAGATTAGGCGAAAACCACGCCATCCTGGCAAGCCCATTGGGAACAGACAACCAACAGTGTCGCCATCCATGACGACAACACACCTTCAACGAGAACATGACCGAAAAAGACGACGCCCGAAATATCCCCGCATTTTTGCAACAGTTAGCCAATATTTGTGATGCAATCGATGAAATCTTCGCGCGAATGCTCTATATCAGGTTTGAATGTGTGAAAAAGAGTTTGTTGGGAGCGACACGCGCTATGATGGTTCTTCGAGTCTGTATTGTTCTGATCGCCAGCGCGTCGGTGAGCATGGCTGCCGATGCCAAGAACGAAACCCTGGCAGAGCGCGGCAAGCGCATGTGCGGGGAAGCCGGCGTGCCGCTCGAAGACTGCACCATCCTGCCGCCGGCGCTGCGCCATAGCGCACCGGTCGCACGAGCCGCCGCGGTGACGCCCGCGCCCAGGCCGGTCGATCTGCCGGATGCCCGGGCTTCGGGCTTTGGCACGGGCAAATATGGCTGGTGCGAGGATTGCACGTCCTTGCTGGCCGCTGCCCCGGTGACGCCGTGGTCGGCGTTCGGCGGACGGCAGTATGAGACCGACAGCATCGAACGTGAGGGATTTTCCGTTTCCCAGGCCGACGATCCGTCGGACCCGGGCGCCAGCTCGCCGGGAGACGACCCGGGCAACGACGTCAGCAACAGCAGCGATGACGCGGGCGACAATGATGACGGCGGTGGCGGCGACCCCGGCGACAACGGCGGCGACGACAGCGCTGGCGGTGACCCTGGCGACAACGGCGGCAATCAAGGCGACCGAGGTGGCGACAACGGCAATAACGGCGGCGGATACTGCGAGTAGGCTGGAGGCGACATCACCTGCCGTCGAGCCTGGCCATTGACCCAGGCTCTGGTGCGTGCGTCCTTTCGCCGCCAGGCCACCGTCTGTCGGGACCTGGGCTCACCTTTCACGGCGAAGCTCCTTGATCTCCTCGCTGACCGTCTGGATCTCGGCACGGCTGTCGGCAGGGCCGTCCTCGACTGGCAAGGCGATCCCGCTGCCGATGCGCTCGCTCTCCGCCTTGCCGGCGCCTTGCATGCGCTGGTCCTGACCGGCGAGCAGGCCGATCTGATCAAGGTCTATCCACCCCATGAGATCGTCGATGACGAGCGGCTCTGGCTTGCGGTGAGAACCGCCCTGGAGACGGAAGACGCCTCGATCCTCCGCTTCATTCAGAGCCCCCCTCAGACCAACGAAGTCGCACGCTCGGCCGCCCTGGCCGGCGGCTTCCTGACGATCGCCGCGATCACCTCCCTGCCGCTGGTGCTCCTGGAAATCGGCGCCAGCGCCGGCCTCAATCTCCATTGGGACCGCTACGGTTACGACCTCGGCGGGCTCCGCATCAACCAAGCGACGGGCCGCCCCCTGCTGATACCCGCCTGGGAGGGCCCGCAGCCGCCCGCGGCGAGTGTCGTCGTCAGCGAACGAGCCGGCTGCGACCGGGCGACCATCGATGTCAGCTCGCCCAAGGCCGTCCTTCGTCTTCGCGCCTATGTCTGGGCGGACCAAGCGGATCGGCTGGCGCGTCTCGATCAAGCCCTGGCGATCGCCCGTTCGTCGCCGCTTCCGATCACCTCGGCCGATGCCGCGGACTGGGTGCCGGCCCGCCTTGCCGAGCGCCGCGAGAATGCCGTCACCGTGCTCTGTCATTCCATCGTGTGGCAATATATCTCCGCGCCCGGGCAGGAGCGCCTGAAACGCGCCATCGCCGATGCCGGACAGCGGGCCGATGCGCAGGCCCCCTTCGCCTGGCTGCGCATGGAGCCCGAAAGTCCAGAAGCTGCCGGCCTGCGTCTCACCCTCTGGCCGAAGGGCGAGACCCTGCTCCTGGCCGACGTCGACTATCATGGCCGCTGGCTGCGCTGGCGGGCTGACGCCGCTGCGCTCCGGGCGCTGATCGACGCGCGGCATTAACCTGCGCCGGCAGGCTTCGATCGGCCGCAGTCCCAGCCTTGCCGCCAATTTCCGTCGGGACCTCCCTTCGATCGAATCGTTCCTTTTTAGCTTAACGTAATCTTCACCATTTTCGTTCAGGCTCCGGGGATGAGCGGCGACCTTGGTGGCGCAGCTCACGTCGTCGACAAACCTGGTCCCAGCTGACGGTGCCCTAGTCCGTGACAGCAAGTGATACCATCGATCTGCCCATGCCGCCCATGCCCTGGGGCGGCATCGTCGCCGCTTCTCTGGCGTCGAGCGTCCTGACGCTCGGCCTGCCGATTTCGGTGCTGCAGGTCTATGACCGTGTCCTCCCCAATCAGTCGATGTCGACGCTCGGCGTTCTCATCGTCACACTGCTCGTCATCCTGATCCTGGACGCCGTGCTGAAGTCCTTCCGCGGCCAGCTTTTGAGCTGGACCGCCGCCAAATATGAGTATCAGCTCGGCTGCGCCCTCACCTCGGCGCTCCTGAATGCCCGGCTCGACCTCCTGGAGCGCGACGGCCCTGGCACGCAGTCACGACGTCTCGCTGCCATCGACAACCTCAAGTCGTTTTACTGCGGATCGGCGGCGACCGCGGTATTCGATCTTCCGCTGGTCATCATCTCCCTGCTCCTGGTGAGCCTGATCGGCGGCTGGCTCGTGGTCATTCCCCTGGTTCTCACCGCCGCCTTCCTGCTGACCGGATGGTTCATCGGCAACCGACTCCATGCCGTTCTATCGGACCGCAATGTCAACGACGACCGACGCCAGAACTTCCTGGTCGAGCTGTTCTCGGGTATCGATTCCGTCAAAGCGCTGGTGCTCGAAGAGCAGATGAGCCGGCGCTATGAACGCCTGCTGGATGGCGCCGACCCTCTCGTTTATCGCGCGGCCAAGCTCACGGCGATCGTTCGCGGCCTGAGCGATGCCTTCGCGCAGCTCATGGTCGTGGTCGTGGCATCGGCAGCCGCCTGGCACGTGATTCACGGACAGATGAGCCTCGGGGAGATGGCAGCCTGCACCCTGCTCTGCGGCCGAACGCTGCAGCCGACCTTGCAGACGCTCGGACTCTGGTCGCAATACCAGACGACACGAATCGCACGCCAGCAGCTGGCCGCCGGCCTCGCTCTTCCTGCCCAGGTTTCGGGGAGTCTCCAGCCCGAACTCAAGGGAGTCTTCGCGCTTCGCGGCGTCACCTATTTTCATCCGAAGACCCAGGCCTCGCTGTTTGACGGCCTCGATCTGCAGGCCGAACCTGGCGAAATCATCGGCATTCGCGGCAGCGACGGATCCGGCAAGTCCAGTCTCGTGCAGATCATGGTCGGCATGGTGAGCCCCGACAGCGGCGAGGTCAGCTATGACGGCATCCCCCTCGCCGACATCGACCTTCGCTGCCTTCGCAGTCAGATCGGCGTGGTCAGCGAACGGGCGACCCAGTTCAACGGCACGCTGATGGACAACCTCACCCTTTTTCAGGGTGAGGATGTCGCCGTGGACGAAGCCGAGCTCCTTCGGCTCCTGGGCATCGAGGAAGCCGTCGCCAGGCTGGCTCAAGGTTATTCGACGCGGATCCATGCTGGCGCCACCGACGCCTCCGAGAGTCTCCTCCAGCGCCTCGGCATCGCCCGAGCTCTTCTCAACCGCCCGAGAATCCTGATTCTGGACGAAGCCAATAACGGCCTTGACCAGGACGGTGATCGGCACCTGACCGAGCTTCTGCTGCATTTGAAAGGACGGGTCACCGTACTGCTGATCACGCAGAGGCCTTCCCTGCTCGACATCGCCGATCGAAAGCTCGAGATCGTATCCGGCAAGCTCCTGCCCTTGCACAGGCCGGGATCGCCGAAGGTCGGGCACCAGGCGACAGACAGACCTCTCCCGAACGGTCGCAGCCAATGAGCACGGCCATGACCTGTGAACGCTGGGGTGACGGCCAGGCGCCGGACCGCTTCGTGCGCGCCCTCGCCCATGGTGAGGCTGCAGCTCTCGAGGAGGCCTCCCCTTATGCACGCTGCCTTGTCCCCTTGCTCCATGCGCTGGGCTGGCGCGGCGATACCCGGCATCTCATCGAGATCCTGCCGCATTGTGCCAGCGACATCGATCTGACCGACCTGCGCAACATTCTCGCCAATGTCGACTACCGGTCGCGGTCACTGCGTGTCGCCATGGCAGATCTCGACAGCCGCCTCCTCCCTTGTCTCTTCGTCCGCTCCGACAACATGCCCTTGCTGGTCCTGGATCGCAGGAACGATCTCTTCACGATCTACGATCTGACGAGCGGCAAGACGGTCGATGGCCAGCCGCCGGAGCCAGGACGGGGCCGTGCCTTCATCTTCGAGCGTATGGCAAGCCGCGATCAGAAGCGAACCCGGCGGACCGACAGCTGGTTCCGAGACATTGCCGCAAGATTCCGACATCAACTGCTGCTCCTGGTCGTCATAGGTTTCGTCGCGACGCTGCCGGGTCTGATGACCCCGCTCTTCATCATGCTCCTCTACGACACCGTCATTTCCGCGCAATCGACCCCGCTTCTCCTCCAGCTTTCGCTCGCCATGGTGTTCCTCTTGGCAATCGACCTGCTCTTCCGGCTGATTCGGGCCCGCGTCATGGCCTATATCGCGACGAGGATCGGACGGCTGGTGGCGCTGTCGACCTTTTCCCGCCTCATGAGTCTCACGCCGGCAGCTTTGAGCCGTGCGCCGCTCCATGCTCAGTTGCGGCGGATCCGTCAGTTCGAGGCGTGGCGTGACCATTTCGCCGACCCCCTGGTATCGGTCGCCTTCAACCTGCCCTACTCATTCATCTTCCTCATCGCCATCACGGTGCTCGGCGGCACTGTCGTGCTCCTGCCCCTGATCGTGATGATGCTGTATGCCGTCTTCGCCTGGTTTGCCGCACCTCTGCTCGAACGCCACGGCAATGATGCGAGCGAGGCGCGCCAGGTGAGAGACTCCTGCTTCGACGAAATGGTGGCAGAGATGCGCGCCGTCCGCCTCCTTGCCAGCGAAGCCATCTGGCTTGAGCGCTTTCGCAACTACGGAGCAGGCTCCGCTCTCGCCGGCGTCAGGCGCGCAAAACTGCAGGACATCCTGCAGAATGTCGGCCAGACCGCCGTCACCATCGCCGGCACCGGCACGTTGCTGGTCGGTGCCATCGGCGTGATGAACGGCGCCCTGACCATCGGGGCGCTCATCGCCTGCATGGCACTGGTCTGGCGTGTCCTGTCGCCCTGGCAGCAAGGCATCGGTCTCCTTCCGAGGCTGGCCCAGCTCCGAATGGAGGTGGCGATGCTCGACCAGGTGATGCGCCTGCCGGACGAGTCGGACAATCGGCCGCGCCGCCTCGCAGCCATCCGCAGCCGGGGCACGCTTCAGGTGGAAAATGTCACGCTCGCCTATGAGGGTGCCAGCCGCCCTGCGCTTCTTGGGATCGATCTTTCGATTGGCGCAGGGGATCTCGTCGCCATCTCCGGCGACAGTGGCGCCGGAAAGTCGAGCTTGCTCAAAGTGCTGGCAGGTATCTACACGCCACAGGCCGGCAGCGTGCGCCTTGATGGTTTCGATCTCAGACAGCTGCATCCGCGCGAGCTGCGCGAGCAAATCGGCTACGCACCCCAGCAGCCCCATTTCTTTACGGGTACGATTGCGCAGAACCTTCGTCTGGCCCGTCCTGCCTCCAGCGATCAGGATCTCTGGACCGCCACCATCGAAGCGGGAGTCCTGGATGATATTCTGCGTCTGGAAAACGGCTTCGAAACGCGTCTTGGCGACGCCAGCGTCCGACAGCAATCGCCCGGCTTTCTCCATCGGCTGTCCTTGGCCCGTGCTTATCTGGAGCGCGCCGGTCTTCTCCTCCTCGACGAGCCCGGCCGGGCTCTGGACTTCGACGGTGACATGGCCCTGCAGAGGAAGCTCGCCGAAATCAAGGGGCGCCAGACAGTTCTTCTCGTGACCCATCGACCAAGTCATCTCAAGCTTGCCGACAAAGCGTTTCGGCTGCATGCAGGCCGACTGTCGCCCTGGCAGCCGGACCAGGCCCCCGCAGGTTTCACGCGATGAGCGAAGCTGTCCTTGAAAGACGACCGGCGGTTGTCGCGACAGGAAGGCGTTTTGCATTTCCCACCGAAAAGACCTTCCTTTCCCAGGCTGTATTGCTTGAGGAAGCCGGTCCGCCGCGCGCGCCGGCATTTGTCTGCCTTCTAGGATTCGCCTTTGTTGCCACGGGGCTCCTGGCAAGCGCGCTGATCGAGATCGACGTCGTCACCAGCAGCGACGGCCAGATCGTCGCGTCCGAAGGCCGTCAAATGCTCCAGAGCTTCGACGGTGGGCTTGTCGATCGAATTGATGTTGAAGAGGGGCAGATCGTCGAGGTCGGCGAGCTCCTGATGACATTGAAGAATCCGGAGTCCGAAAGCCAGCTCGAGCGTCTCAGCCTTCGTGAGGCCGCCCTTTTCGCCCAGGCGCGACGTCTCCAGGCTCTCCTCGCCCTCCCCTCGACAGCGCCCATCCTGCAGTCGATCGAAGCGCGGGCGGTGACCGACGAGCAGCTCTCGCTGCTGAATTTCGAGCACAATGCTCAAATGGCGGAGGCAGCTCTCGCACAGGCTGAAATCGATCGGCGGTCGAAAGCGCTCGTCAATGCGCGCGCGCTGGAGAAAGAAGCGAGCTATCGCCTTTCCCTGATCGAGAGCAAACTCTCGTCCCACCGTCAGCTCTTTGCCAAGGGGCTGTTGCCGAAAACGCAGTTGGTGGAGACCGAACGGGACTCCGTGGATGCAGCCTTCGAACTCAAGCAGATTCAGGGACAAATTCGCGAGGCCGAGGCCGGGCTCGCAGAATCGAAGACGAACTTCGCGAATGTCATCGCCAATAGGCAGCAAAGTCAGGGAGACGAGCTGTCGTCTGTTCTGATCGAGCTGAACGAGACCCGGCAACAGATCGAAGCGGGCCGCCAGCGCCTGGATCGCCGCGAAATCAGGGCAATCTCGCGCGGCGTCGTCATGGAACTCAAAGTGCAGCATCAGGGGCAGACGGTGGCCCCCGGTGATCCGCTCGCAGAAATCATCCCAATCGATGGTGGGCTTCGGGTCCAGGCTCGCTTGGCGCCTTCAGAAATCAGCCACGTCCATTCAGGACAACAGGTGCGCATTGCGATCGACGGCATCGAGCCGCATCGGCATGGCTTTCTCGGTGGCGAGGTCCAGGCGATCTCGCCGTCCACATTCGTCGACGAGAACGCTATGCCCTACTACCGTGCAACAATAAGGCTTGCCAGCGACCAGCTCGACGGAATGCCCTTGACTCCGGGCATGACCGTCCAGGCGCAGATCAAGACGAGTCAGAGGACCATTCTGGAATACCTGCTCAAACCAGTCTATCGGGCCTGGAACACGGCCTTTCGGGAGCGTTGAGCGTCGTGAAGACCACGGCGGCATCCGGCATGCGCAGGGTGACCGACAGGACCCCGTGCCAGCGCGGCAAGCGATCGACGGGTGGCTACGGCCGGAGGCGGCACAATTCCGCAAGCCGGCCGAGGGCTCCCGAAAACCTTTGAGTTTTTAGTAGGATCTGGCGCATTGGCTGAGGGATTTGGGCAGTGTCGGACATGGCTGGACAGATGGGTTTCTTCGATGTCGGGGATCGCCTTGCCGAGCTGTCGAAGAAGGGCGATCCGCTGGAACGCCTGAGCCGGACCGTCGATTTCGAACTGTTCCGAGCAGAGCTCGAACGAGCCGTGCCAAGATCCGATCGCGCCAAGGGCGGGCGACCCCCTTACGACCATGTCGTGATGTTCAAGGTCCTGGTGATCCAGACGCTCGACACGCTGTCGGACGCGCAGACGGAGTTTCAGATCAAAGGCCGGCTGAGCGTCCAGCGCTTTCTGGGGTTGGGGCTCGGCGACACGGTGCCCGATGCCAACACGATCTGGACGCTCCGCGAGGCGTTGACCAGGGCCAAGGCGGTCGAGACATTGTTCCGCCGCTTCGATGGCGCGTTGAAGGACGCCGGCTATCTCGCCATGTCGGATCAGATCATCGACGCCTCGATCGTTGCCGCGCCGCGGCAGAAGCTGACCGACGAGGAGAAGGCCGCGCTCAAGGACGGCAAGGTGCTCAAAGACTGGCAGGACAAGCCGGCCAAGCTGACGCAGAAGGACCGGGATGCCCGCTGGACCTTGAAGCGTGGCCGCAAGAAGCAGAAGCCGACCGACCAGGCCTTCGAGATCGCCGTGCCGATCTTCGGCTACAAAAATCATGTCAGCACGGATGTCCGCCACGGCTCCATCCGTCGCTGGTGCGTCGGCCATGCCGCCGAGCCTGACACGCGCCGCTTTCGCGAGCTGCTCGACAAGAGCAACACGGCGAGTTCGGTCTGGGCGGACACCGCCTGTCGTTTCGGCAAGAACGAGCATCATCTCGAGCGTCAGGGCTTCGTCTCGAAGATCCACTTCCGCCGCTCGCCGGGGAAGCCGCTGAGTCGAAAGCGCGCCAGAGCCAATGCGGCCCGCGGCAGGGTTCGCACCGGCATCAAGCGGGTCTTCGCCGTGCAGAAGGATCAGAGGGGCCTGTTCATCCGCACCGTCGGGCTGGACCGGGCCAGAACCAAGATCGGTCTCGCCAACCTGGCCTATAACCTCAAGTGCTTCGTCTGGTCCGAACGGCAAGCGGCGATGGCCTGAGAGCCTTCAAGCCGCCCATGAGGCGGCAGGTGAGCGCCCAACCGAGCAGGCTGTAGGACGCCCAGGGCGTATTCCTTACGCTAACTACGTTCCAGGTCACCATTTGGAACGGTAAATGGACATCCTCGGTCGATCATCCAATCATGCGGTCACAGTGCCATTGGGCAGAACCAGGACCTTTCCCCGTCGATGACCGCGTCCAGCATGGGAGACTGCATCCTTGATCCGCTCGATGGGATAGGTCGCCTCGATATCGACCACGAGCTTCTTGGACCGCACATGCTCGGCCAGTGTTCGATAGAGCTCATCGATGGTCGTTCGTGCCATCGACGTGAGCATTTTCTGCAGCCAGAATCCAGTCAGCGTCACGCCTTTGAAGATGGTCTGATCCGCTCTGATCTGACAGGGCTCGCCGGAGAGCAGGCCATAGTTCACGACCGTTCCTCCCTCAGCCAGACAATCGGCAAGCCGCATGATCTGGCTGCCGCCGACGGCATCGATGGCGAGGCGAAGCGGCGCACGGCCTGTAGCATCTGCAACGCGAGCAGCGAGGTCATCGGCATCCTCAACGACAATATCCGCTCCGATCGACTGCAACCTGGTCGCCATCCCCGGACGACGCACCACATTGACCGTGCGCAAGCCTTCAATCCTGGCGAGGCTGATCAGTGCGAGGCCTACGCCGGAATTGGCAGCATCCTGGATAACCCAGTCGCCCGCTTCGAGCCGAACGTAGTTGTGCAGCATCATCCAGGCTGTCGCCGGGTTGACCTTGAGCATGGCCAGTTGCAAGGCGTCGGCATCGCTCGGCACCTTGATCACCTCACTCGCAGGCAGACGGCGTTGCTGACACCAGTTGTTCCGCGTCAGCATGATCACACGGTCATCGATCGCGAAATCAGCGACATGACGACCAATGGCAGCAATACGTCCCGTCCCCTCTGCGCCGAGCGTCGCCGGCAGATCGGGTTTGACGGCGTAACCGCCGGCAATGGTTAGGAGATCGGCTGGATTGATCGGAAAGGCATCGACGGTGACCACCACCTCTCCCTCGCCGGGAGGGCCAACGTCAGGAACCTCGACGCAGGAGACGACAGACGCCGGATCGCCGAAAGCCGAGAACTGCACCTGCTTCATCAGGACGCTTCCTGGTCAGACATGGCCCGTTGCGGCAAAGGCAGACGATCCGTCAGAGACTTCGGACTTGCGGAACGTGACAACCGTCTCGCAGGCACCGGTGTCAAACGCAGCGACGTTGTGTCCGCACCTTCGGTACCGCCGATCAGCCGGCGTGGCGCCATTCCCGCGAACGCATCCAGCCCAACCAGCCCGAACGTTTCGCGGGCGCCGACTCGAATGTCAGAGAGCGGGTGTCGCGGCTCGGCTTTCTTACGGGCGTCAACTCGACCGGTTTGGGCAACATGGCCTTCTGCCTGTCGAGGATCCGCAAGAGTTCCGCATCCGACTCGTCGTCGCCGTCACGGCGCTCATAGCCATGTCGCGCGGCACTCAGGCCCGTGTCCGCCCCGATAGATCTGACGCCTTCCAGATCACCACCCTCGGCTCCGGCGGTCGCGTCTGCGGAAAGCTGGACGGTGCCGTCAAGGTGGCTCCTGACAATTCCGAGATCTCTGCCAATCTCGTAGGCTTCATGGGCGAGCTTCGCAGAGGCCGACGGATCGGTCGAAGCGAGATCGTCACTCGCCTGCAGAAGATCCTTGGCGATCTCCAGCAACGCGGCTTCCATCGAAGCATTTTTCGAACTCATCTTTCCAACTCCCACAAGGCGCTTCCAGCAATCGTTATTGGTGACAAGCCGCAATATCTAGCAGGCCATGTCATAGTTTCATCAATATCTTGATCAGTTTACCTTTTTTACCCCAATACTCGTGTAGATGTAAAATGAGAAAATCGCGTTATCCCCAGGAAAATCTCCAACGATGCAGCTGCCATCGAAGCTGTCGGCGCCAGTCACCGACAGCCTGCAAACGACAATGTTCTCAGGTAGAATGTTTATCGTACATAACGTGAACGTTCAACCTCCCGCAGCATTCCCCGCAAAGTGCCTTTTTTCCACCCTGGCAGCAAAAAAGCCGATTTCGGCTCTCTTTTCGATTGGCAGCCATTCGCCTCCCCCCATGCTCCAGTGGCAAGGGACCGCCGTTCGGGCCGGAGAACGTCAGGAGGACTCGCTCTTGATCCGCTCGTGGTGACGGATGACCTCGTCGATCACGAAACGCAGGAAACGCTCGGCGAATTCGGGGTCGAGCTCGGCGTCCAGGGCGAGCGCCTTCAGGCGTGCGATCTGTCGGTCCTCGCGCCCCCTGTCGCTCGACGGCAGACCCTGGTCCCGCTTGTACTCTCCGACCCGCTTGGTCAGGCGAAAGCGTTCGGCGAGCACGTAGATCAGGGTGGCATCGAGATTGTCGATGCTCTTTCTGAATTCATCGAGCGGCGTTTTGGCTTCGGACATGCAGCTTCTCCGACGGTGGACCTCCGTCAGGCACGACGCTTCCTCGATCCCTGGCGCTCGCCTTCGATCGGCAGGCCGAGGCATCGCTGGAGATACAGCCCGGTGTAGCTGCCCTCGGTCTTGGCAACCTCTTCCGGCGTGCCCGTGGCGACGATGCGCCCGCCGCCGGTGCCGCCCTCGGGACCGAGGTCGATCAGATGATCGGCCGTCTTGATGACCTCGAGATTGTGCTCGATCACCACCACCGTATTGCCCTGCTCCACCAGCGCATGCAGCACCTCCAGAAGCTTCCTGACATCTTCAAAATGCAGGCCGGTGGTCGGTTCGTCCAGGATATAGAGCGTATCCCCGGTCGCTCGACGCGCCAATTCCTTGGCCAATTTGACACGCTGCGCCTCGCCGCCGGAGAGCGTGGTCGCCGACTGGCCGAGCTTGATGTAGCCGAGACCGACCTTCTGCAGGGTCTCCATGCGGTGACGGATCGGCGGCACGGCCTGGAAGAAATCCACGGCGGTCTCGACGGTCATGTCGAGCACGTCGGCGATCGAGTGATCGCGATATTTGACCTCGAGCGTCTCGCGATTGAAGCGCTTGCCGGCGCAGACGTCGCACGTCACGAAGACGTCGGGCAGGAAATGCATCTCGATCTTGATCAGCCCGTCGCCCTGGCAGGCCTCGCAGCGCCCGCCCTTGACGTTGAAGGAAAAGCGCCCGGCCTTGTAGCCGCGCGCCTTCGCTTCCGGCAGGCCAGCGAACCAGTCGCGGATCGGCGTGAAGCAGCCGGTATAGGTCGCGGGATTGGAGCGCGGCGTGCGCCCGATCGGTGACTGGTCGATGTCGACCACCTTGTCCAGATGCTCCAGCCCCTTGACGTCATCATGGGCTGCGGGGTGTTTTCGCGCGCGATGCAGATGCTTCGCCAGCACCGGATACAAGGTGTCGAGCACCAGGGTCGACTTGCCGCTGCCGGAAACGCCGGTGATGCAGGTGAAGGTGCCGAGCGGAAATTTCGCGTCCACGCCCTGCAGATTGTTGGCCCTGGCACCGGTGAGCTCGAGAAATTTTTTCTTCTTGGCCTTCCGCCGTTTCTCAGGGACCGCGATCTGCCGGTGGCCGACCAGATACTGGCCGGTCAGGCTTTCAGGGGACGCCATGATCTCGGCGGGCGTGCCCTCCGCCACCACCATGCCGCCGTGAACGCCGGCACCGGGGCCCATGTCGACCACGTGATCGGCCTCGCGGATGGCATCCTCGTCATGCTCGACCACGATCACCGTGTTGCCGAGATCGCGCAGATGCACCAGGGTCTTCAAGAGCCGCTCATTGTCCTTCTGATGCAGGCCGATCGACGGCTCGTCCAGGACGTACAGCACACCGGTGAGACCGGAGCCGATCTGGGACGCGAGCCGGATGCGCTGGCTTTCGCCGCCGGAGAGCGAGCCGCTGTCGCGCGACAAGGTGAGATAGCCGAGGCCGACATTGTTCAAAAAGCCGAGACGCTCGTTGATCTCCTTCAGGATGCGCGCCGCGATCTCGTTCTGCTTGCCGGTAAGATACGCCGGCAGCGCCTCGAACCAACGGCCGGCCTCCTCGATCGAGAGCCCGGTGATCTCGCCGACATGACGGCCATGCACCTTGACCGCGAGCGCTTCGGGCTTCAGGCGGTGGCCGGAGCAAACCTCGCAGGGCGCCGTGCTCTGATATTTGCCGAGCTCTTCCCGCATCCAGGCACTCTCGGTCTCGCGCCAGCGCCGCTCCAGGTTGGGCAGCACCCCCTCGAAGGGCTTGTTCGTGGTGTAGTGGCGAAAACCGTCGTCATAGCTGAGCTCGACCGGTTTTCCTTTCGAGCCGTAGAGAATGATCTCCTGCAGCCCCTCGTCCAGCTCCTGCCAGGGCGTCTCGAGGTTGGCTCCGTAGTGCTCCGCCAACCCTGCCAGGGTCTGGCCGTAATAGGTGGACGTGGTGTTGGTCCAGGGCTCGATCGCGCCGTCGCCGAGCGCCCGCTCCGGCTCCGGCACCACCAGATCCGGGTCCATGTAGAGCTTGCGCCCGAGACCGTCGCAGGTCGGACAGGCGCCGAACGGGTTGTTGAAGGAAAACAGGCGCGGCTCGATCTCGTCGATGGTGAAGCCCGAGACCGGACAGGCGAATTTTGCCGACAGGACGAGAGGCTCGTCACCCTCGGTATTCTCCACGACCAGGAGGCCGTCCGAGAGCTTGAGCGCCGTTTCGATGCTGTCGGCGAGGCGCTGCTCCAGGCCCTCGGCCAGCACCAGACGATCGACCACCACCTCGATGTCGTGCTTCAGCTTCTTGTTGAGCTTCGGGACCTCATCGATCTCGTACAGCTCGCCGTCCACCTTGATTCGTTGAAAGCCCTGGCGCTGAAGTTCGGCAAACTCTTTGCGGTACTCGCCTTTTCTGCCACGAACGATCGGTGCCAGCAGGTAAAGGCGGGAACCCTCGGGCATGGCGGCGATGCGGTCGACCATCTGGGAGACGGTCTGGCTTTCGATCGGCAGGCCCGTGGCCGGCGAATAGGGCACGCCGACGCGCGCGAACAGCAGGCGGAGATAATCGTAGATTTCTGTAACGGTGCCGACCGTGGAGCGCGGGTTTCTCGACGTGGTCTTCTGCTCGATCGAGATCGCCGGCGACAGGCCGGTGATGCTGTCGACATCCGGCTTTTGCATCAGCTCCAGGAACTGGCGCGCATAGGCGGACAGGCTCTCGACATAGCGCCGCTGGCCGTCCGCATAGATGGTGTCGAAGGCGAGCGACGACTTGCCCGAGCCGGACAGGCCGGTGATCACCACCAGCTTGTTGCGCGGCAGATCGACGTCGATCGAACGCAGATTATGCTCCCGAGCGCCTCGGATGCGGATGAAATCGTCCATATGACCAAGTCAGCCCTGAATGATGCCAGACCTTAGATGCCCTCTCGACCCGGAGCCGGCAAGGGTTGGGCCCGAGAGAGTTGTGGATAAGGTGCGGGGCGCACGGCCTTGACCCGGAGCCTGCTCCTGCGGCCATCGCCCGATGTCAATCATCGAAGATGTGAGTCGGTTTGCCATCGATGCTCACCACGTTCTTTTTCTCCCAATAACGCCTGACCCCGTCTTCGCCCATCTTCTCGTAGAAGGGCAGCAGTTCGGAAGGCCCGCGATCCTCGGCGAGATCGAATTTGGGCACGCCGGACCCGCAGGACTGCAAGACGCTTTCGACCGTCACGTCGATGATCTGCCGCGAACCCGGCATATCTGGGAAAAGGCCGATCAGCTCGTCCCAGCCGGCATCGCGCGGGTGGACCACACGCCCATGGCCGTAGACGCGAAGGATCTTGGCATGTCCCTGAAACGCCGCGAACATCATGGTGATGCGATCATGTTCGGCGAGATGCGCGGCCGTCTCGTTGCCGCTGCCGGAAAGGTTGAGCCAGACGATCCGATCTCCATCTAGAACCCGAAGCGAGTCCAGGCCCTTGGGCGAAATATTGACGCGGCCATCTGCGGCCGCGGTGCCGACGAAAAACAGAGGCTGCCCCTTGATGAAATCGATATGGCGATCGGTGAGCACAGCCATCGGCCCTCCTCCCCTGGACATATTCTCGAAAAGATCGAAGGGATTTTTTAAAGTAACCCTGCTGACACATTGCGTCAGTAGTCTGCCATGGAGACGACGGCCTTTCCCATCGCGCCGTCGGCGGGCGGTGCAGCGCGGAGACGGAGCGAAACCATTGCCGCAGGCAAAGACGGCCACCACTTGGAAAGCAGCGTGTCGGCAGGGGCCGTTGGTCGACAGGAATGCGAGATGCGGGGGCTCATGACAGAACGGATAGCATTCGAGAATGCCAGGATCGTCACGGCGAATGCGGTGATCGAAGGCGGGCTGATCGCCGATGGCGGGGTGATCCGGGAGCTGACACCCAGGGGCCGGAAGCTGGAGCGGGCGATCGATTTCGCCGGCGACTACCTGATGCCAGGTCTGGTCGAGCTGCATACCGACAATCTCGAGCGCCAGTTCCAGCCGCGCCCGAGCGTGCGCTGGCCGCCGGATGCCGCCATGCTCGCCCATGACCAGCAGGTGTCGTCCGCGGGCATCACCACGGTGTGCGACGCCGTCGCCGTCGGCTTCCACGAGGGCAAGCGCGAGCGCACCGAATTCCTGCAGCGCTCGATCGATGCGCTGGCGCACGCCAACGATGCAGGCGCGCTCAAGGCTGATCACCATCTCCATCTGCGCTGCGAGATCACCTCGCCCCATGTGGTCGAGATGTTCGAGCCGCTGAAGGATCACCCCTCGCTTCGCGTGATCTCCTTCATGGACCACACGCCGGGTCAGCGCCAATGGCACGATCTCGGGAAATACCGGCATTTTCACAGCACCGGCGGCCGGCGAACCGAGGCGGAACTCGATGCGCTCGTGGAAAAACGTCTCGAGGAGCAGAAGCTCTATGGCGAACGGCACCGCCGCGCCCTTCTGGAGCGCATCCGGGGCCTCGCGGTGACGCTGGCCAGTCATGACGACACCACGGTCGCCCATGTCGAGGAAGCGGCCGGCGACGGCATGACCATCTCGGAATTTCCGACCACCGGTGAAGCCGCGGCCGCCGCCCACGCCCACGGCATGAAGACCATCATGGGCGCCCCGAACGTGATCATCGGCGGCTCCCATTCGGGCAACGTCGCCGCCCTCGATCTCGCGCGCTCCGGCCATCTGGACGCGCTGTCCTCTGATTACGTGCCGGTGAGCCTGCTGCATGCCGTCTTTCGCCTGGTGGAGCAGGCCGATCTTGCCCTGCCCGCGGCGACGGCCAAGGTCAGCCGCAATCCCGCCGTCATGGCAGGCTTCGACGATCGCGGCGAGATCAGCCCTGGCCTGCGCGCGGATCTGCTGCGCGTCCGCCTGGTCGGCGACACCCCGTCGATCATGTCCGTCTGGCGCCAGGGCGAACGCGTGGCATGAGCGCGCGCTACGCCGTCTATTTCGCGCCGCCGCCCGGCTCCGCGCTGGAAGCCTTCGGCCGCAGCGTCATCGGCCGCGACCACATCACGGGCGAGAAGATCGCTCAGCCCACCATCGACGGTCTGAGCGCAGGCGATCTTCGGGAGATGACCAGATCGGCGCGCCATTATGGCTTTCACGCGACGCTGAAAGCGCCCTTTCGCTTACGCGAAGGATGCACGGCGGACGACCTCGAGAAGGCGGCGGCGGCGTTTGCGGCGGCACGTTCTCCGTTCGATGCGCCACCGCTCCGGCTCTCCACCCTGTCCCGCTGGATCGCGTTCACGCTGTCCAGCCCTTCTGCCGAAATGGACCGCCTGGCGGCCGACTGCGTGCGCGACTTCGAGCCCCTGCGCGCGCCGCTTGGCGAGGCCGAGATCGAAAAGCGGCGGCAGGGCGCCCTCACCCCGAGGCAGGATGGACAGCTCCTGGCCTTCGGCTATCCCTACATCTTCGACGATTTCGAGTTCCACATGACGCTCGCCGGCCCGCTCGAAACGCAAACGCGGGATCGAGTTGCCAAGATCCTGCGACAGATGGCGATCGGCATCGACAGCACGCCGCTCAGGGTCGACGCGATCGCCCTCTATCGGCAGCCGGACCGCGACGGCCCCTTCATCCAGACAGGCCGGTTTCCCTTTCGATCGATGTGACGGTCGTGCGCAGCTCGTGCTCCAGCAGGGCGACGAAGCAGTCGATCGCGCGATCGAGACGCCCCGCATTGACCAGTCTGAGGACATCAGCCCCGTCGATCTCGTAGGAATCGGCACGGTCGAGGCGGCGCTGGATCGCCTCCTCGGACTCACGTCCGCGCATCGCCAGCCGCTCCGCCAGCACCTCGCGCGGCGCCGACACCAGGATGACCCGCACCGGCTGCCAGCGCCGCCTCGCGAGATCGATGATCTGCCGGGAAACGTTGACGATCACCGCGCGGCCGTTGGCCAGCGCCCGCTCCGCGGATGTTGGAATGCCATAGTGGTGGCCATGGGCCTGCCAGCTCAGCATGAAGGCGCCGTCGGCCTCGAGCCGGTCGAATTCCGCCGTCGTCACCCCTTGATGATCCTCGCCGACGGCCTGCTCCGAGCGCGTGATCACCCGCCGCGGAAAGTGAAAGCTGTAGTCGTCGGCCAGCCAGTGCCGCGCCCCGTCGATCAGGCTGTCCTTGCCAACGCCGCTCGGCCCCGCCACGAGAAAGAGAATACCCCGCTGGCCACCCATAGCTTCACCTGCCTCCGGACAGAAGATCTGCCCTTTCCCCGCGCACCCACCGACGGCTCCATGGCCGCATCATCGTATGAGTGTCGCAGATCTGGCGGTCGATTTCGTGACATCCCGGGAATTGCAACGCGAAAAATGATCGGAATTGTGTCGGCGATGGATTTTCGCTGTCCCATGGTCCGCATCCGGCATGGTCCTCGGGCAAATTATGCAGAACCCGCGATTTCACCATCATGAGGTACGCACGCTTTTCGGCGCCAACCCTTGGCCGCCAGCGAAAAACTGGGCTAAGAGTGATCCATCATCGCCAGCAAGGATCGAAACTTGAACGCCAATCCAGCTGATAACCGGCCCAATCTGGCTGATCTGGTCCGGGATCTGACCGGTGTCGGGAGGGCCGAAAGCGACGAAGCGCCGCTTCCGCGGACGGCCCCTGCGGGCGTCGAGCTGGCGCTGGAAGACCTCATTTCGGACGATAATGGCGAGATCGTCTTTTTCAATGACGGCGGCTTCCGCACGCTGTCCATCGAAACCGACGCCCAGGTGGTGGCGAGCGGCCAGGCCACGAGCCATCGGACCTCCGCCGGCGAGGACGTCAGCGGCTTCAACTACGTCACCTTCGAAAATGGCGTGACCCTCTATTTCGATGACGGCCTCGACCTGCTTCTTCCCGACAGCTGAGCCGAAAGCAGGCCGCAGGTTGGAAACGGGGCGACGGCCGGCGGGTTCCCCGGACCGCATGGACCAGAGCCTCATCATGGCGCGACAGGGTTAAGAAAATGTGAAGATGACAGGGCGAAACCTTTTCTTCGGGCAGGCCTGAGGAGCGACGAGACGGCCAGCCCGGCTTCGAGCCTAGTCCTTCAGGCTTTCGAACTCCTTGATATCCTGATCGGTCATGGAGCGCAGGAGGTCGTCGATCGATGACGAAGGCTTCGTGCGCTCCGTCGGCATGATCAGCTTCAGCCGATCGGCGAGCCAGAGAATGACCCTGACATTGCCGCTCTGCACCTCAGCGTCGATCGCATCGTGCAGCCGCTGACGAAGCGAACCGATCCTGCGCTCCCGTAAGGGAGGCAGGCTGACTTTGAACTCCTCGATCCAGGATTGAAACACCGTGTCATGGTTGCGCCGGCGCGAAAGCTGACTGCGCGAGCAGCCGAGCTGACGTGCGGCCTCGGCAACGGTCAAACCACGCGCCAGAAGCTCGGCGGCCATACGCCAATCGACCACCTGTCGGCTAAGCACGCTTCGAGCATGCCGCTCAACGTCTGCGCTCATCGATCGCTCTCACGCTGGGAATGGGAGGACGGCGTCGGCGTGGTGCGCCTGCCGGACGATGCCCGACGATCCCGAACGCCGTTTGGGAAGAAGCTGCAAGATATAGGATTTTAATCTTAAAGTCAAGATGGCCCCGTTTACGGGAAATTAACCTTGGCACGCTAGGCTCTGCCCAGTCTTCAGCGGGTGACGTCCCGTCGAACGAGCCTTGGGAGCGTGCATGAGCAACGAACGACATCGACAAGCGACCGGACCGGATGTCGCCATTTTGACGGAGGAACTCGAAGCGCTCCGCCGGCTGTTGAGCGAGGCCGAGCGTGCCAATGAAGCGAAGTCGATGTTCTTCGCGACCATGAGCCACGAGATAAGGGAGCCGATGAACGGCGTTCTCGGCATGACGCGTCTGCTCATGGAAACGCCGCTCACCGACGAGCAAAAGGGCTATGTCGACGCCGTGCATTTTTCCGGCCAGGCGCTGCTGACCATCATCAACGACATCCTCGACCTGTCGCGCATGGAAGCGGGCAAGCTTCGGCTCGATTGCATCGACTTCGACCTGATCAACGTGGTCGGGCGCACCATCGACCTTATGCGCCCACGTGCGGAAAGCAAGGGGCTGGCCCTCGAACTGGACATCGCATCGGACGTTCCCAAAGCCCTTTCCGGCGACCCGGGCCGGCTGCGCCAACTGCTTATGAACCTGCTCGGCAACGCCGTCAAATTCACCGACTCCGGTAAGGTTCGGCTCGTCCTTCGTCCGCTCGCCGACGAGGGCGGTCGCCTCACCTTGGGGCTGGAGATCGAGGATACCGGCATCGGCATACCCGGACACCTGAAGGAAAGCCTGTTCACGCCCTATGCCCAGGCGGATCCCTCCGTCGCCCGACTCTATGGTGGCAGCGGCCTTGGCCTCACCATCTGCAAACGGCTGGTCAGGCTCATGAATGGTAGGATCTCCGTCGACAGCGCCGAGGGCAAAGGCACCGTTTTCAAGCTCGAACTGCCGTTTGAGAAGGCGGCACCGGAGCAGGCCGCCTTGCCACCGAGCGGGCAGATCGCCGGCCTCCATATCCTTGTCGTCGACCCCAACGAAGTCACGCGCATGATGCTCGACCAGCAGGCGCTGAGCTGGGGCGCGGTCACCCATCTCGTGGACAGAGGTGACACCGCTCTGGCCGCTCTCGAGCGGGCAGCATCGGCTGGATCACCGATCGACGTCGTTCTGATCGACAGCGCGCTTCCTGACATGAGCGGTGAGGAGCTCGGCAGGGCGATTCGGGCAAACGGCAGCTTCGACGGTGTCGCCCTCGCCATGCTGGCGTCGTCCGGCTTGCGGGGCGATGCGGCGCGGGTCGCGGACATCGGCTTCGCCGCCTATCTTCCCAAACCCGTGACGCCGATGAACCTGCTGACCTGCCTGATGAAGCTTCGTGACAGGCCGTCACGCCTCCCGGGCGACCTGATCACCATCCACAGCCTCTCGGAAAATCAGCCCGGCAGCCTGGAGATCCTGCTCGCCGACGACAATCCGGTGAACAGCAAAATCGCCAGCACCATGCTGGAAAAAGCCGGCCATCGCATCGACGTCGTCGCCGACGGGTCGGCTGCAATCGAGGCGGTCCGCGCCAAGGCCTACGACCTGGTCCTCATGGACGTGCAGATGCCGGTGATGGACGGTCTCGAAGCCACCCGGCGCATCCGAGCCATGACCAGGCCGGGCAGCACGCATCTGCCAATCGTCGCCGTCACCGCCAACGCCATGACCGGGGACGACAAGCAGTGCCTCGACGCCGGCATGGACGACTATGTCACCAAACCGATCGATCGCGCGCGCCTGCTGAGCAAGGTCAATCAATGGGGCTATCGTCAGATCGCCGCCTAATACATCGATCCAAACCGATCGATCGGCGACGTCTGCAGAAATCGATGCACATCCCAAGATCCAGGGCAGCGGCTCGCGACTCTCGGGAATGTGCCGCTGCACCAGCCCTCCGAAGTGCGTATCGGAGTAGCGTCAAATATCATTGATATTGCCTATAAGGAGACAATTTTCTAATCTGCAAACTCTTTAGATGAAAGCGGATGATCTTGCTGCTCGCTGGTCTTCTCTATCTTGGACTTGGGGCCGGTCTCGGGATCGTCACGCTCTGCATCCCCGCATTACGCCGAAAGATGATGGGCGTGGCCGCTGCGCTCGGCATGAGCAGCGGCTATGCACAGGCCGTCTGGCTCGGCGGCACCCTCATCGCCTGGCCGATCGGCCTCTACGTCTTCGCGGCAGGCCGCCTGCTCCTGGTCGCCCCTGAGAAACCGCATGCGGCACTCGGCAAAGAAATCCCGAGCGAGGAGCAGGGCGCCCCTTTGCTGCGCTAGGCCCTGTCCGCAGGAAAACCCGCGTTTGCAGCGCATCAAAGCTTGATCAGGACAAGCCCGAACCGATCAGCTTCCGCTGTTCACACCCAAGCCGATCTGCTCGCGAAACTGGTCGATCGAGCGCCGATGGTCGCGGTATTCCAGGCGATCGACCTTGATTTCGTCATCATAGCTCGCCTTGAAACGCTCGATCGCTGCGTCGGCTCTTGCCTGATCGCCCTCGTTCACGGCAAGCCGATGGTCGAGCTGGCTTGCGAGCAGATGGCCGGGAACGATCGCTCTTAGGCGTTCCACGACGTCCTTGGCGAGGTCGATATTGCCGGTGGCTGCGTGGATCAGACCGATGTGATAGAGCGCATCGGGATCAAGGCTTTGAACGCGGTCATAGGCCGCGACCGCCATCGGCGCGAAGCGCTCGACCTCGTCCCGGTTTCCCTGCTCGTCCGCCATCATCACGCGATTGAACAAGCGATCCGCCGCTTCACGTGGGGTCATGGTGGAGAGATCGGGCGGCTGGCCGGTCGCGGACGAGGCGGTCCTCGATGGTGCCGCAGACACGGCATTCTCGTCGACCACCGGGTCCGGATCGAGAACCGAGGCGAACAGCAACCCGAGCGCCAGAAGCGAGATGCAGGCTGCGCCGATCACGGTCATGGCCTGCGCATTCAGCCAGCCGCCGCTCGTGAGCGAACGGCCGCAGGCCTGGCAAAATCGGGCACCGGCCTGGTTGCCCTCGCCGCATGCGCGGCACGTCGTGGCTGCCCCGGCCCGCTGATCGGCCGCTTTCCGCTTGCCGCTTCGACCTGGCTTCCCGACCGTCGTTGCACCCATCGCTCGCTCTCGTCATGCCCTAAACAAAGCGGCTGCCGGGCGGTGCCCGCCTGCCTCGCCATGCCGCCACCGATCTTCTAGCGCCGAAAGCCGCCAGCCGTCCACGCCGGTGTCGCCCGACGCAGCGTCAATCCCAAAAAGAGCGGTCAGCCCTCGATCGCGCAGACAACGTTCAGAAGAACCTGGCGGCGCTCGTTCATCACCATCTCCACTGCGCGCTCCAAAGCATCCGGCAGAGCATCCGGATCCTCGATGCGCTCGCCATGGCCGCGGCTGGCTTCGACAAGCTTCTCGTAGTCCGGCACCGGGCTGAGCGAGGACAGCGGCATGCGGTTGGCGCGGCTGGCCCGACCATGAGGATAGACCGCCTTGGTCGATTTTCTGACGGCGTTCCAGACACCGTTGTTGAACACGATCGTGAGCAACGGAATGTCGAGCGCTTCGGCGACCTGGTGACAGGCCGTGGGGTTGGTGAACATGTAGGAGCCGTCGCCGACCGCCGCGATCACCAGCCGATCCGGTGCAGCGAGCTTGGCGCCAAGGGCCGCCGGCACGCCCCAGCCGAGGCCACCCGCAAGCGAATGGCTCAGTAGCGCGTCCGGCCGGCGAAAGGTCATGGCCCCGACATCGACTCCGAGCTCGGTGACCACGATCGCGTCGTCGGGTTTCGCCTGATCGACGCAATGGCTGATCCAGGACGCCGACATCGGGGTGGTTCGCCCGGTGCGGGCCTGCTCCACCCGGAACGCGCGCGCGCCTTCGATCCGCTCGATCAGTCCCGCTCGCCGCGCCTTCGCCACCTTCCGGCCTTTGCTGCGCTCGACCATCGCCTGAAGGGCCTTCGCCGGATCGGCGGCGATCGCCAGGGCCGCGGGATAGCTCCGCATCGGCAAGCCGCTGAAATAGGGATCGGGACCGAGCTGAACGACCTGGCAGCCCTCGGCCAGCTGGTGGCGATCCGGAATCCAGGGCACCATGGCATCGACAGTGAGGATGACATCAGCCTCCTCGATCCAGCCAGCGACGTCGAAGCCGGCATGCAGCGGATGATCCGTCGCCATGCCGAGCCGGGACGCCCAGAAATGCACCACCGGCAGAGCGAGTTTGTCCGCAAGTGCCGCAAGCGGCGCGAACGTGCCTGCAGAGCCACGGCCGACGATCACCAGCGGACGCTCGGCGCTGGTGAGAAGATCGACCGCCCGATCGATCGCGTCCTCATCAGGCGCACCCGGCGCCGGCGCGGGCATGGTGGTCTCCGACTTGATGCCGCCGCCCTCGAACGGCTCGGCCAGCGCCTCGCGCGGCAGGCTCAGATAGACCGGCCCCTTCGGCTCGGTCATCGCCGTCGCCAGGGCACGGTCGACCACTGCCTCGATCTGCTCGCCATAGCGCAGCTCATAGTCCCACTTGACTACCTCGCGCAGCATGCCCGCCTGGTCGAACATCTCCTGCCCCCAATGAATCGGCAGATCGCGCGAGCCGGTACGTCCGCCTTCGGTGATCGGCGTGCGGCCGGAGGTGAACAGGATCGGGACATTGTCGCGCGCGGCGTTGATCAGGCCCATCAGCGCATTTGCCGTGCCGACATTGACATGAAACATCACCGCCTGCGGGCGACCGGTGATCTGGTAATAACCATGTGCCATGCCGACGGCGACGTTCTCATGGGTGATCGCCACCGCCTCGGGCATGGCGTGCCCTTCCTCGGCGCCCTTGCTCAGCGCCTCGATGATCGGCGCGAAGTCGGTGCCGGCATTGGCGAACAGCCAGTCGACGCCTCTCGACTTCAGAAGACGGAGATAAGCCTCGGCGACACTATCGGCATCGACGCCCGCCCGCACATCCCGTTTTTTCCTCGAGGCCATGGTTCAGCTCTCTCCCTTTGCCCGAAGCCGCTCGACCGCTTCCTTTGCGGTCATGCCCGGCTCGAGGCCGAAGGACGCCGCCCGATCGTTGACATAGGATAGCCTGCCATCCCGGTAAGTCGAAAGACCGTCGCCGATGCGCGCCGTCATCGTGTCCACCGTCGCACCGACGATGCCGCGTCGATCGAGCGCATCCAGCCGGCCGAGTCCGGCCCGATCGACGCCGACCCCCGCATCGTTGAAGATCGCTGCGACGGCATCGACCTTGAGCGCCGCTTCCGGTCGTCCGCCCATCAGACCGCCATGGGACCCCGTCAGGACGATCCGACCGATATCCTCGTCCGTCACCAGCGATACCGAATCGAGGCATACCATCGAAGGCCCCTCGCCCTCGGAGGCGAAAACATGCCGCGCTTCACGGTAGGGGCGGACCGACCAGGCCTGTAGCGGCGCAGCCTTAAGACACTCGGCCGCCTCGGCGACCGGCATGCCGGCCTCGACGCCTGCCGCAGCCGCGATCTCGTTCGCGCCGCTGATCCGCCCGCGCACCAGCATGTCCTCACCATCCCCAATCCTGGCACTGTCGTGGGCGCACATAGCCGCTGCCATGCCGAGCCTTTCGCCATAGTCGAGCGAGGCCATGCCCGCGCGATCGAGGCCGCCGCCGGCATCGTTCAGGATGACAGCGCGCAACCCGGCAGCGGCGGCGAGGTAGCCGCAATAGAGACCGCCATGGGAGCCGCAGACCACCACCTGACGTCGATGCTCGTCACCGAATCTGGTGGCGCTGTCCGTGCCCATCGCGCTCGCCCTGTCGCCCATTCGCCCTCTCCTCCTTGACCTCTCCCACCAGCTATAGCAGCGTCCAGACAGAACCATCAGGGAGTTCGCCATGGCAGGAGCCGGGCAAAATGTCGATCTCGAACGGCTGAAACTGCTGCACCTGACCATGGCACGCATTCGCGCGTTCGAGGAAGCGGCGCTTGATGCGCTCGGGCGCGGCCTGGTCCTCGGCGCCATCCACCCCTCGATCGGCCAGGAGGCGGTGGCGGTCGGCGTCTGCAGCCAGCTTCGCCTTGACGACGTGCTGCTCTCCACCCATCGCGGCCACGGCCACACGCTCGCCAAGGGCGCCGATCCCACGGCCATGATGGCGGAGCTGTTCGGACGCGAGGGCGGCACCTGCGGCGGCAAGGGCGGCTCGATGCATATCGCCGATTTCGAGGTCGGCATGCTCGGCGCGAACGGTGTGGTCGCCGCCAATATTCCCATCGCCGCAGGGGCGGCCCACGCGATCAAGCTCAGAGGCGAGGATCGGATCGTGGTCTGCATCTTCGGCGATGGCGCGATCAATCGCGGTCCCTTTCTCGAAGGCCTGAACTGGGCCCGCATCTACGACCTGCCGATCCTGTTCGTCTGCGAGGACAACGGCTTTGCCGCGACCACGCGCACCGAGGACCTGACCGCGGGCGAAGGGCCGGCGGCGCGCGCCGAGAGCCTGGGCATTCCGGCGGTCAAGGTGGACGGCAATAACGTGCTCGCGGTGGCGGATCAGGCCACGGATCTGATCGCACGCATCCGCGGCGGCGAAGGGCCGAAGCTGCTGGTCGCCGAAACCTACCGCCTGACCGGCCACACCGGCGCCGATCCCGCCGCCTATCGCTCCGACGACGAGGTCGCCGAGGCCAGGACACGCGACCCGCTGCTGCGCTCCTCCGCCTGGCTCGAAGAGGCCGGGCTGGACAGAGCGGCGATCGCGGCCCTCGAACGCGGCGCCCGCGACGAGATCGACGCCGCGCGCAAAGCGGCCGAAGCAGCCCCCTGGCCCGAGCAAGGCGCCGCTTATCGCGACGTGCAGGATATCGGCGCCGAGCTGCGGGCGCGCGCCCATGGCTGAGCTCACCTATCTCGAGGCAGGCCGCGAGGCGCTTGCCCAGACCATGCGCGCCGATCCAGCTGTCTGGGCGCTCGGCGAGGATCTCGGGCGCGGCGGCGTGTTCGGGCAGTATAGGGGCCTCGCCGAGGAGTTTGGCCCGGAGCGCATCGCCGATACGCCGATCTCGGAAGCCTGCATCATGGGCGCTGCGGTCGGGGCGGCGATGATGGGGACGCGCCCCGTGGTCGAGATGCGCTTTTCCGATTTCGCGCTTTGCGCCGTCGACGAGCTGGTCAACCAGGCGGCCAAGGCGCGCTTCATGTTCGGCGGCCAGACGCGGGTGCCGCTGGTGGCGCGTCAGCCGATCGGCATGTGGCGCTCGTCGGCCGCCCAGCACAGCCAGTCCCTGGAAAGCTGGTACACCCATATCCCGGGCCTGGTGGTGATCACGCCGGCAACGCCCGCCGACAATTTCTCGCTGCTGATCGCAGCGATCCGCTGCGACGACCCCGTCGTCTATATGGAGCACAAAGATCTCTGGCCCTTAACCGGCGCGGTCGACGTCGACGGTCATGATGACTTCGATCCCGTAGAAGAAATCGGCAAGGCCCGGATCGTCCGCGAAGGCAGCGACGTGACGGTCGTCACCTGGTCCGCCATGGTCCATGAAGCCATGAAGGCCGCAGACCAAGTCAAGGCTGATGGCCCCGCCGTCGAGGTTATTGATCTGCGGACGCTCTGGCCCTGGGATCAGGAGACGGTGCTGGCTTCGGTTAGAAAAACCGGGCGGCTGCTGGTGGTGCATGAATCGGTGCAGGTCGGCGGCTTCGGGGCGGAGATCGCCGCGACCGTCGCCGAGCGCGCCTTTGCCGATCTCAAGGCGCCGGTCAGGCGTCTGGGCGCGCCGCGCATTCTGATCGGCTATGCGCCTACCCTGGAAAACGAAGTCAAGATCACCGCGAAGCGCGACATCCTGCCGGCGCTGCACGCACTGATGGAGAGCTGATGAGCACCAGCAACGAGATGACCGGCGGCGAAGCGCTCGCCCGGGCACTCCAGGCCCACGGTGTGGGCCCGATCTTCGGCATGGGCGGCTTTCAGCTCCTGCCCTTCTACGACGCGGTCCGGCGCCTGGGCATGACGCACAGCCTGATCAGCGACGAGCGCAATGGCGCCTTTGCCGCCGATGCCTATGCGCGGGTCACCGGACGGGTCGGCGTCTGCGACGCGACGCTCGGTCCCGGTGCCACCAATCTGGTCACGGGACTGGTCGAGAGCCTGAATGGCGGCACGCCGGTGATCGCGATCGTCGGGGACACGCACCGCGCCCATAGCTGGAAGAACATGACCCAGGAGGCGCGCCAGCTCGACATTCTGAGACCTGCCGTGAAGGAGGTGCTCAGGGTCGAGCGCATCGAACGGCTGCCGGAGCTGGTGCACCGCGCCTTCATGCTCGCGACCGGCGGGCGCGCCGGGCCGGTGGTCCTGGACGTGCCCGAAGATGTCGCACACGACACCTATGGCTTCGAGCCGGAGGCGTTCGCGGTCGATCCGATCTATCAGGCCATCCCCGCCCTTCGCTGCCGGGCCGATGCGGCCAGCATGGCGAGGGCCGCGGAACTGCTGGCGGCGGCGGAACGGCCGCTCGTTCTCGCCGGCGGCGGCGTGCATCTCTCGGATGCGGCGGAGGCGTTGCAGGCCTTTGCCGTGCAGGAGGGAATCCCGGTCGCGCATACGCTGTCCGGCAAAGGCGCGATCGCCTGCACGCACGCGCTGTCGGCGGGCATCTTCGGGCGCTATTCGCGCATCGCCAATGACCTGATCGAGGCGAGCGACCTCCTGCTGGTGATCGGCTGCAAGCTCGGCGAGATCGCGACCAAGCGCTATACCGTGCCGCCGTCGGGCAAGACGGTGATCCACCTGGACATCGATCCCGGCGAGATCGGCCGCACCTATCCGACCACGCTCCCTTTGTGGTCCGACGCCAGGGCCGGCATCGAGGATCTCAGTCGAGCGCTTGAGGATGGCTCGACCGAGCGGCGCGCGCAACGTCAGACCTATGCGAACGAGGTGGTCGAGCGCATGGCGGCATGGCGCACCGAATCGCGCGAAAAACTCGTCTCGGACGAGCGGCCGATCACCATGGGCCGCCTGATGCATGAAATCCAGAACGCCCTGCCTGACGACGGCATCCTGATCGCCGATGGCGGCTTCGCCGCCCATTGGGGCGGGCTCCTTTTCGACTCACCCCGAGCGGGCCGCTCCTTCGTGCCGGACCGCGGCTTCGCCTCGATCGGCTACGGCCTCCCCGGCGCGATCGGCGCCAGGCTGGGCGCGCCGGATCGGCCCGTGGTCGCGGTCACCGGTGACGGCGGCTTCAACATGACGCTCGGCGAGCTCGAAACCGCGCGCCGCCTCGGCCTCGGCATCGTCCTGGTGGTGGTCAACAATGCGGCCTCGGGCTACGTCAAGGCGCTGCAGCATCTGATGTATGGCGAGGATGCCTATCAGTCCTCGGACCTGTCCGAGACCGACTATGCGCGGACGGCAGAAGCGCTCGGCTGTCTCGGCATCCGGGTGGAGGATCCAGCAGAGCTGCCGGCGGCCTTCGCACACGCCTTCGAGGCGGGCGGTCCTGCCGTCATCGACGTCATCGTCACCCGGGATCCTGCCGACATGCTGCCAGGCGTCGACAGCCGCACCATGAGCGTGAAGAAAGGCGATCGCGTCGCCTGAGCAGCCACCGGCTGCAGGGCTGACTAAGAAAAAAGCGCCCCGGCGTAGAACTCCGGGACGCTTTCTGTCGTGTACAAGGCCTGACCCCGTGAAATCCGCCGGGCGACGCCCGGTCAGGCGCCGGGCTTGATCAGGTCCCCGAAGATATAGCCGCGAACGCCGTCGGCGGTCTCGATCTCGAACCAGTTGCGGTCCGCGACCTTCTTCAGCACGGTGATCGCATCGCCACGCTTGGCGAAGCCGACGCGCTCGGAATCCGGATCGGGCTGTGAGCGCACGTTCGAGGCGCGGATCGCCTGGTAAGGCACGCCGAGGCCGAAATTGTTATCCTCGGACAGGCTGGGGTCTTCCTCCTCGAGCTGACTGACGTCGATCGGCTCGCCGCCCAGCAGCACGGAACGAAGCATGCCGGCGATCTGCTTTCTCACCTTGGACAGCTCACGGTCCGCATTGTTGCGGGCCTCGCGCGCTTCCTCGGCTTTGCCATTGGACTCGTCGAGCTCGGTGCGAGTCGCCTCGAGCACGCCGGTCAGCTCAGCGATCTCGCCACGCAGCTGATCGACCTCGTCACCGGTATTGACGAGATCGGCTTCGAGCTGACGAACCTGCTCCTCGGCATTGGCGCGCGCCTCGTCGACCTCGTCGATGCGGTCCTGGCGACGCTGCAGCTGCTCGGCCTGCTCGGCAATCTCGAGCTTGGAGCGCTCGACCGTGTCGGTCAGCTCGATGATCTTGCGCTGCGCCTCGCTGTTCTGCGTCTCCAGATCGCTGCGCTCGCTCTGCACTTCGGCGAGCGACGCGGCGAGCCGGTTGTTCTCCTGGATGCTGTCCTCGAGCTCCTCGCGCAATTCGGCCGCCATCGCTGCGAGCTCGGTCGCCTGACGCAGTTCGTCGAGCTTGGCGCGCGCACCGGACAGCGCTTCGTTCAGATCGGAAGCGGCCGAATCCAGCTCCTCGAAAGATGGGGTCTTGCCGATCTTCTGGAGCGTGTCCGACGCCTTCGCCGCGACGTCGTCATCCCTGGATGTCGACAGCAGCAGCTCGTCAGTCAGCGACGGCTTGGTCGTTGTCGCTTCCTGTCCCAGCGCTACTGAAGAGACCGTAGGCCATCCCAAGAGCAGACCGACGGCGACGACGGTGCGGCCAACTGAAATCCTCGGCGATCCGACGCTTTGCGGCATTGCGTTTCCACCTCTCCAAATCGAGTTCGGCCATGAGGAGAAAAGACCCCAAAGCACACGGCGGAGTGTAATAAAGTCGTTTCACGCAATCGACAAGCCTTATACGAAAATATCAATTAAAAGCTCATAAAATGTTCTCAACCTATCAATTTCAAGTTTGATATTGTGCGTCGAAGGCAAATCGTTTCGCGCAATCCTTCGCAGACGATGGGCGACGCTGATGGGGAGATGTCAGCCCGCATCTTCTCCCGACCAGGCAGGCCCGCCTGATCGGCAAGGGCGTGATCCGAAGTCAAAGAGATCGAACGTGCATTCCGATCACACCCGCTCGGAAGCCGTTCTACTCGCCCTGACCTGCCGGCGCTTGGCCGGTCTTGGTGGCGATCGACGCCGCCCAGGCGGTGATATCCTCGGAAGAAAGATCACCACCGGCTGCCGGCAGATGCAGCGGGCGATCGCCCTGAGCGGCGAGCGTCTGCAGCGCTTCGATGATCTTGCTGCGCACGGTATCGACATTCTGAAGGACGGACGTCTGAGCCGCGTCCATCGACGCGAGGACGGAACGCGCCCGATCGAGGTCGTGCGGAAGGCCGCTGCCGTGCTCGATCGCGAGGTCGGCGATCGGACCGTGCGCCGCCACCCGGTCGCCGAGATCGCTCGCCGCCCCGCGATCGGTCCTGCTGTCCGTCCAACCTTTCTTGCCTTCCTCCGCCTCCTTCGGCTGGCCCTTCAGCACCTTTTCCAAGGCTATCAGCTCGAGCCGGGCTTCCTCGGCGGCAGCGGTCATGCGCGCGATCTCCCTGGCGGCCTCGCGCTCGCGCTCGCCCAGGGCGCGTCTCTCCTCGGCGACGTCCTGCAGGATGCCCGTGAGATGCTGATTCCAGCGCCGGCTGAGCGACAGCTCCTGCCTGATCGCCGCCAGCAGATCCGGCGTTGCCTCATCGGACTCGGCAAGCCGTTCCACCCGCTCACTCGCCGTCTCCAGAATGTCGGCGATGGTCTCAGCATGGGCGTGCAGCTCTTCGAGCGTCGGCGGGCTGATCTTGTCCTCCGGCAGGACGGAAACGGCCGGCTGCGCCTGCCCGGGCAGCGGCAGACTCGACAGGAGCGCAATAGCAGCCAGAGGCAATATGAATTTATAGTTGATAATACGGTCAAAACTGTCCGACGCCGGCATGGCATTTCCCTTTCTCGTTTTTAAGCTAGGATAGCGAACATTAGAAACGCATAGATTGAAGATATCCCTTTAGTCGAATTTTCTCCGACTTTCAATCAATCCAGAAGCACATTTGTTGCCGAAATGTATCTATCGTTTCGGATTTGATGGATATTTTAGGAGACGCGGTCGCCGACGAGTCCCGCGCGGCCAGGCGCAAGGTCGGCGGCATGGAGGCCGGTGCCTGCGACGTCGTCGGGGAGAGAGCGACCGAGGGCCAGCGCTGCGGCAACGCGGGAGAGTGCGGGCGCCGTCTGGATACCGTAGCCGCCTTGCCCGGCAAGCCAGAAGAAGCCCGCGCGCTCCGAATCGAAGCCGACCACCGGCGTCTTGTCGGCGACGAAGCTTCGAAGACCCGCCCAGCGCCTGGTGATCCTCGCGATCTGCCACGTCGTCGCTTGCTCGATCCGGTCGACGGCGATGGCGACGTCGAGATCCTCGGGCTGGGCGTCGGTCGGCGGGCTCGGCGTTTCATCAGCGGGCGAGCCGAGCAGCAGGCCCGACTCCGGCTTGAAATAGAAACTCTCCTCGACGTCGACCACCACCGGCCAATGCGGGTCGACCGCCGCCTTCGGATCGAAGATGAAGGCGGTGCGCCGCTTCGGCACCAGGCCGATCCGGGCGGCACCGGCGAGGTCGGCGATCGCGTCCGCCCAGGCCCCGGCCGCGTTGACCAGGATCTCGGCCTGAAAGGTCCCGGCTTTGGTCATGACCTCCCAGCCGCTCTGAACCTGGCGAAGACCGGTCACCTCGGCATCGACCTGCAGCCGGCCGCCACGATGGCGAAACGCCTTGAGAAATCCCTGGTGAATTGCGGCGACGTCCATGTCCATCGCCGAGAAATCGGCGAGGGCCGCCGCCGCGTAGCCGGGGCGCAGGGATGGCAGGCGCTGCATGGCGGCATCGGCATCGAGGCGTTCGAGACTGTCGATCTGCTGTCGAAGCTCGGCCTCGGCAAGGTCGAGCGCGTCGAGCTGGTCCGCCCGCGCGATCATGAGCTCGCCGCGCGCATGCAGCACCGGCCCATCGGCGAGACCGCCGGCGTTCGCCTCGTAAAAGCTGCGACTGGCAGCCGTGAGCCGGCGGATCGGCAGATTGCCATAGGCGGGCGCGAACACCGCGGCCGAGCGGCCGGTGGTGTGATAGCCCGGCTGATCCTCCCGCTCGAGCAGAAGAACCGAGGCGGTCTCGGCAAGCGCCCAGGCCGCCGAGGCCCCGGCGATCCCGGCACCGATCACGATGATGTCGACTGTTTCCATGCCCAACCTCAAACATCCGCCACCCGGTCGCTCTGCTTGACGATAGGCCCGAGGCCGCGCCGTCCACAAGATCGACGCACTGTCCTGGCCCTGCCGATCGTTTCGGCACGCCTGTTCCCATCTTGACAACGGCGTCGGCATCTATAGAACAAAACAAGAACATCATTCCACACCAGACCCTGGCGGATCGCACGCCAAGATCACGGCGCTCAACGCTAATAAGTTGAACGCAAAGGATTTTTCTTTGGCTTCGGCATGATCTCGATGATATGTCGCACGATAGGAGGATGATGATGGGAACACGGGTGCTGTCGCTGTGGCTGCCCTATCTGGCGATCGATCGTATCCGGCATGACGGCCCGCGACCGCTGCCCGGCCAGGTCAACCTGCCGCGCGCGACCTGCCGCGAGGACGAGGAGGGCAGCCCCCTCGTCGCCCTCTGCCCGCGTGCCGAACGCGCCGGTCTCCGTCCGGGCATGACCAGGGCCGAGGCCGTGAGCCGCGTTTCCAACCTCCTCCTTCATCCGTTCGAGCCCGAGCGCGACAGGGCTTATCTTCGGGCCTGCGCGTCCTGGTGCGAGCGCTACACGCCGTTCGTCGCCATCGATCGCAGCTTTCCCCACGATCGCGGTGGCGCGCTCTGGCTCGATATCGGCAGTTCCGCCCATCTCTCCGGCGGCGAGGCCAGCCTGCTCGCCCGTGTGCTCGGTCGGTTGCGCAAGGAGGGGGTGAACGCCCGCGCGGCGATCGCCGATCATCCCGGCAGCGCCTGGGCGGCCTGCCGCCATGGCAGCGACGAGCAGCGCCTGCTGCCGCCGAACGGCGCGCGCGTCGCCCTGGCGCCCTGGCCGGTAAGCGCCCTTCGCCTGGAGAAGGCCGATTGCGCGCGCCTGGGAAATGCCGGTCTGGATCGGGTCGAGCATCTCTACGCTCTCCCCCGCCGCGCCCTCGCCGCACGCTTCGGCGATCACGTCGCGACCCGGCTCGACCAGGCGCTCGGTCTGGTGGACGAGCCGATCGCCGTCGACACGCCCCTTCCAGCACAGCAGGCACAGATGATCTTCGCGGACCCGATCATCGATCCTGCGGCCCTGCCCCCCCTGGTCGAGCGCCTGATCCACCAGCTCTGCATCGGCCTCGAAGCCGCCGGCCTCGGTCTGCGCCGCCTGACGCTCGCCCTCTATCGGGTCGACAACAGCACGGTCACCTGTTCGATCGGCACCGATCGGCCCCTGCGGGACGTCCGCCGCCTCGCCGCTCTGATCGGCGATCGCTTCGATCGCATCGATCTCGGCTTCGGTTTGGAGCGGGCCATTCTGGATGCGGTCGAGATCGAGCCGATCCTGCCCGAGACCATCCGCTGGCGCGGCCTCGGCAGCGCCGCCGACGAGGCGCTGCCCGACCTCGCCTGCAAGGACGGCAACGGCAGCCGGGCGCCTGCGGACGAGCCCGAACCGCGGCGCCATCGGGCATGGCCCGATCCGAGTCGGAACGCCCGGCCGCACCCGCCGCTGCCGCCTTTCCTGGATGCAGGTCCACGCGAAGCACCGCTGCTGCCGATTCCCCGCAGCGCCTCCGCCGCCGCGCTCGCGCTGTCGCCCGCCGCACTCGAGGAGCCGGTGATCGAGGAAACCGCACCGCGCCCGCTTCGTCTCCTGCGCCAGCCCGAGCCGATCGAGGCGATTGCGTCGCTCCCGGGCGAGCCGCCCGTGCTGTTCCGCTGGCGGCAGCATCTGCACAAGGTGGTCGGCGCGCGCGGCCCCGAGACCGTCGCTCCCGACTGGTGGCGGCAGCCGGAAGACGAGCCCCGGCCACCGTCGCGAGCACGTGACGGCCACGGTCGCCAGAACGCGCCCACGCGCGACTATTTCGCCGTCGAGGACAGCGAAGGCGCACGCTTCTGGCTGTTCCGCGAGGGCCGCTATGACGACCCCTCGACACCGCTGCCACGCTGGTTCCTGCACGGCGTCTTCGCCTGACCACTGTGGTGTGACCACCTCATGGACTCGGACCGTTGGAACCTGGACCGGCGGTATGCGGCCAGGTCGTGAGGAGGTCGGAGGAGGAGGTCACGACCTGCCGAACAGGCGCAGGAGGCCGCGCCTCCTCGGCAGCTCCGGGCCCTCGTCGCCCCGCCAGTTGGTGGTGTAGAGCGTCGCCTTGCCGACATTGCAGTCGTCGCACAGCACCTGCAGATTGGCGGGATCGAGGGCGAGTTCGGGATGCGTCGAGCGCGGATAGATGTGGTCGACGTGAAAGGTGGTGTCGACCATGCCGCAGCACTCGCAGGCGAGCAGACCGTAGCGCTCGCGATTGGCCTCCAGCACATCCACCCGCAGCCGGCGCCATTTGTAGGAGCGATAGAAGCTGTCTGCCGTCTCCAACTCCTCCTCACCCCGCCGAAAAAGACCGATCAGCAGCGATAGCGACCCGAAAACCAGGCGCAGCATCAGACGCGGCAGGCGCCAGAGCACCGTCAAAAAAAACCAGCGCAGCACCCGCCATTCCAGCGACGGCTGCGGCTTCGCTTTTCCCTTGGCCATCCTCTCCTTTCGTCCAGCGATCCTCGGAAGATCAAAGCCCGACTATACAACTGAAAATATGTGAGAACAAAGGGGGTACATGGCGGACATCGGCCGGCCCTCACCGCCGCTGGCTTGACCGCCGGCTGCCGACGTCGTCATGTCTGGAGCGTGCCCGGATTTCGGGTCCGACGATGGAGCCATGCCGATCGACGCCGAGGACCAGACGCGACAGCAGGACATGCGGGCGCCGGTGACATCGGCACCGCTGGTCAGGCTGGAGCATGTCGACAAGACCTTCGCCAATGGCACCGAGGCCATTCGTGGCTTCGATCTTTCCCTGTTCGAGCGCGAGTTCCTGAGCCTGCTCGGCCCGTCGGGCTGCGGCAAGAGCACCGTCCTTCGTCTGATCGCCGGGCTGGCGGCGCCGACGGGTGGAACGATCATGTGGCGGGAGGGCGCGAAGTCGAACGACCGCCGGATCGCGCTGGTCTTTCAGGAGCCGACGCTGATGCCCTGGGCGACGGCCTTCGACAATGTCTACCTGCCGCTACGGCTGGAGGGGTTGCCGAAGCGGCGGGTGGCGTCCCGGGTCGAGACGGCGCTCGGCCTGGTCGGGCTCGACGACGTCGCGGGCGCTTATCCGCGCGAGCTCTCCGGCGGCATGAAGATGCGCGTCTCGATCGCACGCGCCGTGATCACCGAGCCCGACCTGCTGCTCCTGGACGAGCCCTTCGCGGCCCTCGACGAGATCACCCGCTTCAGGCTCAACGACGACCTCCTGGCGCTCTGGCAGGACAAGCGCTGGACCGTGCTGTTCGTCACCCACAGCGTGTTCGAATCGGTCTATCTCTCCAATCGCATCGTCGTGATGACCGAAAGGCCTGGCCGCACCGCGGCTGAGATCCCGATCGACGCTCCCTATCCGCGCCGGGACGGCTTTCGCAATTCCGCCGCCTATGGCGAGCGCTGCCGGGCGGTGTCGGCGGCCCTGCAGCGGGCGATGACGCCGTGAGCGAGCGCGCGCTCAAGATCGTCGTCCCGCTCGCGATCGGCGCGCTCGCCCTCGTCGCCTGGGATCTGATCGTCCGCCTGAACCACATCCCGCACTACATCCTGCCGGGCCCCGGCCTGGTGCTGCACAGCCTGATCGAGGACTGGGGCACGCTCTCCGCCTCGCTCCTGGTGACGCTGCGCATCACTTTTTCCGCCCTTCTGATCGCGGTCGTCGGCGGGGTCGGCCTCGCCGTCCTGTTCAGCCTGTCGCCCTGGATCGAGCGTAGCCTCTATCCGTTCGCGGTGATCCTGCAGGTGACGCCGATCATCGCCATCGCGCCGCTGATCCTGATCTATGTCGACGACACGCTGACTGCCCAACTCATCTGCGCCTGGATCGTCGCCTTCTTCCCGATCCTCGCCAACACCACCCTCGGCCTGAAGAGCGCCGATCGCAATCTGGTGGACCTCTACCGCCTCTACGGCGCCAGCCGCTGGCAGATGCTCCGCCATTTGCGCCTGCCTTCCGCGATGCCCTATTTCCTGGGCGGCCTTCGGATCGCGGGAGGGCTTTCGCTGATCGGCGCGATCGTCGCCGAGTTCGCCGCCGGCACCGCGGGCGCTGGCTCAGGCCTCGCCTTCCGCATCCTCGAAGCGGGCTATCAGCTCAACATCCCGCGCATGTTCGCCGCGCTGATCCTGATCTCGATCACCGGCATTCTGATCTTTCTGATCTTCTCGACGCTCGCGCATCTTCTCCTGCGCCGCTGGCATGAAAGCGCGCTCCAGCCCGAGCGCTGATCGGACGAAGCGCTCATTCCGGCACGGCCACGCCGTGCCCGCTTTGGTCATAGTGCGGCAGATCCTCCTCCAGCCGGTAGTAGTCGCCCTTGTCGGCAACGAAGATATGGGCCTCCAGGGTGAGGCCTGTGGCGCCATCGAGGGAACCTGCCGCTATCGCGATGCGATCGTCGTCGTCCGGCTTCCAGAAGAGGGTCGAGCCACATTCACTGCAAAAGCCGCGCGTCGCCATGTCGCTCGCCCGATACCATTTGAGCCCGCGCTCCTCGATCATCTCGAAATAGCGCATCTTCACACAAGTCGCCGCCATGTAGTGACCGGTCTGCTTTCGGCACTGGCGGCAATGACAGCCGACGACCTGGCGCAGCGGGCCGGTGATCCGATAACGCACCGCGCCGCACAGGCAGGAACCGGATTTCGGCGTTCGATCGCTACTCATGGTTTCCTCCGACGTTCGATGGCTCAATTGACGTGGCAGGAGCCCGGCAAGGGTCCCAAGATCCCACAGACGGACCCGTTCGGCGATGATCATCATGCCGTTCTCGTCGCAAAGGCACCATCCATGTCCGCCCGCTCTCCCCTGCGGCAGGGGTCGGGCCTCGTGACTCCGAGCCCCTCTTGCCCCTTGCGGTTCGATGTTTTCGACGTTATTCGATGCGCATTGTCGCCATGGACCGAGTGCCCACCTGGATCCGATCGAGCGGCTGAGAGCTTGGTCTCTAAACCTTCCGGTCGGCGTGAATTGCAAGATTGGGAGGTCCTGTCTTGGTCTTCGACCGCTCATTCGCGCCGTCGCACCGTGACCCGCGAGCTTTGCCTGGACGCATGGAGATGCCGATGAGATTGGCCGTCGCCGCCGCTGCCCTGATCGCCCTGACCGGCATGGTTGCGCCGCCGGCCGCAGCCGCCGAAGGCGACCTCTGGGCAGTTCAGCGTCAGGGCATCAATGTGCGCTCGGGTCCAAGCACCAACACCGACGTGCTGATGACCATCGGGCCGGGGGACCGCATCGTCGAAGTGGCCGCCAAGGGCGACTGGTTCTTCGTCGAATTTCCGGATCACGGCGCGCGCGGCTGGGTCTACAGGCCGCTCCTGGTCAGGCCGGATGCCGTCGCCGTGGCGGCCGCACCCCAAGCGGCCCCGTCCCCTGCCCCTGCGGCAACCAGCAGGTCGATCGAGACGACCGAGGCGGCGGCGACCCCGCCGACCGATGTCGCCGCCGAGCCTGCCGCCGCGACGCAGACCGCAGCCGTCGACGCCGATGGCGAGCCCGCGGCCGTCAAGAGCTTTCGCGAAACCGTCGCCGAACTGAACGATCGGGCCGTGTCGGTCGCCGGCATTCACCTGTTCAGGGATGTGCGCTCCACCGGCGGCGGCGCGATCCAGGTCCTGGCCACCGACACCTGGGCGACGGTGCCCGAGGCCGGTCAGAGCAGCTACATGAACGCCCTGTTCGACCGCTGGCAGTCCATGGCCACAGGCCTCGGCCCATTGTCGCTGCAGATCGTCGACCCGAGCGGTCAGGTGATGATGGAGCGAACGGGCTCTTGACCGCGATACGCCGCCTGGTCTGGACTGGTTGACCAGGAAGGGCAAACGTCATGAAAATCACCATCGACATCGACTGCACGCCGCAGGAAGCGCGAGCCTTCCTGGGCCTCCCCAACATCGAGCCCATGCAGGACGAGCTGCTCGCCCAGCTGCAGCAGCAGCTCTCCACCTACCTCTCCAGCACCGACCCCGAAGCCATGCTCAAGCTCTGGCTGCCCGAAGGCATCAAGGGGCTCAGCCAGATCCAGGAACAGTTCTGGCGCCAGTTCATGAGCGGCATGTCGGGCATGACATCCGACCGACGCGCTGACGACAAAGACGACACCCGCAAAAAACGCTAGTGGCGTGGCCACCTCATGCACTTGGACCGGCATGGCCTGGATGGCGGGTTTGCGCCCAGGGTCTTGGGGGTTGCGGCGTTCTGCAGGCTGCGCGTTAGAGTGGGCTGCCATATCTGCCTCACGAGGCGCGCACGAGACAGCGTCGGGCAGTCGGGCACCAGCGTTGAGGCTCTCATGACGAACGTCTGCCGTCCTTCGGAAAAGGCCGCCGCGCCCGCCCCGGCCTTCGGATTCATGCCATCCGGCGACCCGGAACCGCGTTCCACCACGTCCGGCGGGCAGGCGGATTCCCAGGATCGCATGGACCATGAAGAGACCTAGCAGAGCAGGGTTAACAAAAACCTAAGCCTGTACGTCGCGACTCAGTCGCTGGCACGCACCTTGACGTAGGATCCCGGCGCCGGCTCGATCGGCTCGAGGCCGCCTTCGCCGACCACACGCGCCGGCACCTGCTTGCCGGCCTTGGCCTTGAGCCAGCGATACCAGTCCGGCCACCAGGAGCCCTCCTGCCAGATGGCGTCCTCCAGCCACGCATCGGCCTCCTTCGGCAGCTTCGTGTTGATCCAGTGGCCATATTTGCGGGCGGCGGGCGGATTGATCACGCCGGCAATATGGCCGGACGCGGCGAGCAGGAAGCGCCGGGGCCCGGCAAAGAGCTGCGTGCCGGCATAGCAGCTCTTCCACGGAGCGATGTGATCCTCCTTCGCCGCCATCAGATAGACCGGCGTCTTGACCTGGCTCAGATCGATCGGCGTGCCGGCGATGGTCAGGCCGCCGGGCTCGCGCAGGCGGTTCTCCTGGTAGAAAGCCTTCAGATACTCGACCAGCATCGCAGCCGGCAGGCGCGTGGCATCACTGTTCCAGTAGAGGAGATCGAATGCCATGGGCTCGCGGCCCATCAGATAGTTGTTGACCACGAAGGACCAGATCAGATCGTTCTCGCGCATCATCGAGAACATGTCGGCCATGTGATGGCCTTCGAGAAAGCCCTTCTCGGCGATGCGCTTTTCGATCTGCGCGATCTGCCGGTCGTCGATGAACACCCGGGCCTCGCCCACATCCTTGAAATCGAACAGCGAGGTCAGGAAGGTCGCCGATTTGATGCGCCCATCTTCGCCCTTGGCTGCCAGATGGCCGAGCAGCGTGCTCACCAGAATGCCGCCGATGCAAAATCCGAGAACGTTGATCTCGCGCTCGCCGGTGGCGTCTTCGATCGCCTGCATGGCGGCAAGCGGACCCTTCCGCAGATAGTCCTCGAACGCGATCTCGGCATGGGCTTTCGTCGGATTCGCCCAGGAGATCGTGAACACGGTATGGCCCTGATCGACCGCATGCCGGATGAAGCTGTTCTTCGGCTGCAGGTCGAGAATGTAGAACTTGTTGATCCAGGGCGGCACCAGCAGAAGCGGCCGCTTGAACACCGTCTCGGTGGTCGGCGCATACTGGATGAGCTGCATCAGCTCGTTTTGAAAGACCACCTGCCCGTCGCTCGCCGCCACGTTCTCGCCGACGCGAAAGGCGCTCTCGTCGGCCATGCTGATCTTGAGACGGCCCTTGCCGCGCTCCAGATCCGACAGCAGATGCTTCAGGCCTTCCACCAGATTGCGTCCGCCGCTCTCGCGCGCTTTCTGCAGCACCATCGGATTGGTGAGCGCGAAGTTGGTGGGCGAGAGCGCCGACGTGAACTGGCGTGTATAGAAGGAGATCCGCTCTTTGGCCTCCGGGTCCTGATCGCCGACCTCGTTCACCAGCCCGCGCATCCATTCGGCGCTCAGCAGATAGGACTGCTTCAGATAGTCGAACAGCAGCTCCTCGTCCCAGGCGCGATCCTTGAAGCGCCGATCGCCGCTCTCCGGCGCGATCATCGGCCGGGCGTCTTCGCCCTGGGCCCGCATGAGCATGCGCTGCCAGAGTTCGGTCTGAGTCTGCAGGAATCCGAGCTGCGCCTGGATCAGTCTGGCCGGATCCGACATCAGCCTGACACCGAAGTCGATAAACGCCCGGGTCACCGAGTTCGGATCGACCAGCGCGAAGCCGCCCTCCTTGGCCTCGTCGAACTGGCGCTGCCAGAAATCCTCGATCACGTGGCGCGTCTGTTCGGCGAGGGCGGAGATCTCGTGTGCCACCTTCTCCGGCCCCGGCGTCTCTCCCTCGGTCATCGGTCCGTCGTCCTGCTTTCAACCCGCCCTGCGCATGGCGCATCGGCCGGTGGTGTGATCCCATCGATCGGTGACGGCGCGGCGCCGCATGTCGCGGCCCGCGCCCGTTTTGCGCAGTCTTAGCACGACCCGGCCTCCGGACCCACCACCATCGGTATGGCGCGGCCAGCCATCACCCTTGCGCAGAGCGATAAACTCCAAAGGCTGCCCGTGCAAACGGTTGCGTTTTCTTGGCTTCGGACCTTACGATGAAGCCAACGAACCGATGCTGGGAGGCCATATGCTTCGGCAGGAATCAATGCCCCCTGCGATCGCGGCGACCAAGATCGACAGAGGGTGCTCACGCTAGATGGCGGACCTTCGGCTGCAGGGACTGGTCAAACGCTACGGCGAGGTCGCGGCGCTGAACGGCGTCGACCTCGAGGTGGCCTCCGGCGAATTCTTCGCGATCCTCGGCCCCAGCGCCGCCGGCAAGACCACGACCCTGCGCACCATCGCCGGCCTCGAACGGCCCGACGCGGGCTCCGTGACTTTCGATGGCAGGGATCTCACCCGGGCGCCTGTCCAGGGCCGCGGCATGGCGATGATCTTTCAGACCTTCGCCCTCTATCCGCATCTCACGGTCCGGGAGAATCTCGCTTATCCGCTCAAGCTCAGGAAGGTTTCGAACGCCGACCTGCGCACCGGCATCGAGCGCATCGCCTCCATGCTGAAGATCAGCCATACGCTGGACCGCAAGCCCAGCACCATGTCCGGCGGCGAGCAGCAGCGCCTCGCGATCGGCCGTGCCCTGATCCAGAACCCCGAGCTTCTCCTACTCGACGAGCCGCTGACCAATCTCGACGCCAAGCTGCGCCACGAGACCCGCGCCGAGTTCAAGCGGCTGCATCGGGAACTCGGCATGACCATGGTCTACGCCACGCCGGATCAGCTGGAAGCCCTGTCCATGGGCGAGCGCATCGCGGTGCTGCGCGACGGCCGGATCGTGCAGACCGGCACGCCGGACCAGCTCTACGATACGCCCGCCGACAGCTTCGTCGCCACCATGATCGGCGCCCCGCCGATGAACCTGCTGGCAGGCGACATGCAGGCCGGCAAGGGTGGTGATCCGGTCATCGCGCTGCCCTTCGGCGAGATCGATGCGCGCCGCTGGCAAAACCAGGCGTCCGGCGATGTGCTCTTCGGCATCCGCCCGCACGATCTTCTGCCGGCGAAGCGTGCCGGAGAAGGCGCGCATAAGCTCGCGGCCAGGGTCCATCTGACCGAGCCGCTCGGCGACGTCACGGTGCTCGACGTCGACGCCGGCGGCGCCGTCCTCAAGATGGCGCTGCCGGAAGAGGAGGCGCTCGCCTACCCCGTGGGGACGGAGCTCGACATCGCCTTTCGCGCGGATGCCGCCCATCTGTTCGACAAAGGCTCCGGCAAGGCTTTTCGATAAACGGTACGGGTCGAAGACTGCCCGGCCGTCAGGGATGTGAACGAAAGAAGAAAGGAAGGGAGACTATGCTTAACGGATCGAGACTGCTGCTGACACTTGCGGGCGGCGCCCTGCTGGCGAGCGCTTCGGCCACGAGCCTGATGGCGGCCGACATCACCATCACCATGGCGGCGCCGGACTGGCCGCCGACACGCTTCATGAAGGAAGAGTTCGACAAGACCTATCAGTCGCCGGACGGCAACAACACCACGCTCGACATGGACTTCATCCCCTGGCCGAGCTTCTACGAGCGGGTCGCCGCCTCGCTCACCTCGGGTGAGCAGAAATATCAGATGATCGTGACCGACAGCCAGTGGCTCGGCTCGTTCGTCGAGGGCGGCTACTACATGGATCTGACCGAGCTCATGAAGGAAGATCCGGAGCTCACCGCGATCATGAAGGACCTGCATCCGGTCCTGGTCTCGGCCTATTCGACCTACCCGCACAAGACTCGCGCGCAGCTCGAGGAGGCGGGCGAATGGCCGGCGCCGGACACCCACTATTACGGCTTCCCGCAGTTCCCAGACACCTATGTCACCTACTACCGGAAGGATCTCTTCTGTCACGAGGGCGAGGCTGCCGCCTTCCAGGAGAAATTCGGGAAGAAGCTGCCCTGCACCTATGAGGACTGGCAGGATGTCGACTGGGATACCTGGCGCGACATCGGCGAGCATTTCAAGCGTGCCAAGGGCGAGCCGCTCGGCGACGGCACCGCCGACGACGACTTCTACGGCATTTCCTACCAGGCCGGCAAAGGCTACGACTTCTCGACCATGGCGGTGAACGCCTTCGTCTGGCAGTATGGCGGCTCCATCTGGGACGAGACCAAGGCGCCCGAGGCCCAGGCGGAAGGTGTCGTCAATTCCGATGTCGCGGTCGAGGCGTTCGAGCACTATCTCTCGATGCTGCCGCTCATGCCGCCGGTCGCACAGACGGGCCAGATGGACATCTTCGTCATCCAGGACCTCTACATGCAGGGCAAGGTGGCGGCGACCATCGACTGGGTCGGCCTCGGCGAACCGGTGCTCGACCCCTCCACCTCGACCGTCTCCGACAAGTCGGCCTTCGGTCCGGCGCCGGGCCTCAGGAAGGAGGACGGCTCGATCGACCGCACCGGCAATATCGGCGGCCAGCCTTTCGTGCTCACCACCTGGAACAGCGACGAGGTGATCAAGGAAGCTCTCAATGTCGTGAAATGGTGGCTGAAGCCGGAGACCCAGAAGACCTTCGTCGCGAATGGCGGGCAGTCCGGCCTGATGAGCGTCATGGCCGATCCGGAATATAACGACCTGCGCCCCTGGAACCGTGCGCATGTCGAGATGCTGGATTGGCAGCGGGACGTCTGGCACATCCCCGAATTCTTCGAGCTCCTGACCCAGCAGCAGGAAGAGTTCGACAAGGCGATCACGGGTCAGATCTCGGCCAAGGAAGCCCTGGACGAGGTTGCCGAATTCCAGCAGGAGGTGCTGGAGGACGCCGGCCACATCGAGTGATCTGACCAGAACAGGGCCCGGTCCCCGCCGGGCCCTGCACGTCTCACGACCGGATAGATCGAGGCACGATGGCGACAGTGACGGCAGGACAACAGGATCGAGGCGGTGAAGCCGGAGGCTTCCTCGCCTGGCTGATGGCACCGGAGCGGCGTGGCCCGCTTCTGGTGACCCCGGCGATCATCGTCCTCTTCGTGATGAACATCTTCCCGCTGCTCTGGTCCTTCGGACTCAGTTTCTTCGACTACCGCGCCAACAAGCTGACCGTGCCGACCTTTCGCGGCCTCGACTATTACGAACGCGTGCTCACCGACGACAAGGTCTGGGAGCGCTTCCAGACCACCGCGATCATCGTCGGCTCCTCGGTCATCCTGCAGCTCATTGTCGGCTTCCTTCTGGCGCTGATGTTCGCCCGGGTGTTCCCGCTCCGACGCATTCTGCTGATGCTGGTGCTGACCCCGATGATGCTCTCCTTCGTCTCGGTCGGCGTGTTCTTCAAGCTCTACTACGAGCCGACCTTCGGCCTGGTGAGCTGGGTCATCAACCACGTCACCTCCGAGCCTTTCGTCATGCTGTCCACGCCCGCCGGCGCGATCGCCGCGATCGTCATCGCCGATGCCTGGATGTGGTCGCCCTTCGTCATGCTCCTCGTCCTCGCCGGTCTGGTGAGCGTGCCGAAATATCTCTACGAAGCGGCCGAGATCGACCGGGCCTCCTGGTGGCGGCGCTTCTCGACCATCACCTTCCCCTACATCAAGAGCCTGCTGCTGCTCGCCGTGCTGTTCAGAACCATCGAAACCTTCAAGCTGTTCGACCTCGTCTACATCATCACCGAAGGCGGCCCCGGCTCCGCCACCGAAACCATCGCGGTCTACGTCTACCGCATGGCCTTCCAGTTCTTCCGCACCAGCCAGTCGGCAGCCCTCGCCTACATCATGCTCTTCGTCGTCATCGTCCTCACCAACCTCTACCTCTACGCCGTCAAACGCCGCGAGCAGGTCATGCGATGACCTCGTTGACTTGCCTCGTCGCTGGGGGTCGTTCGTGCTTCCTTGCCGGGATGCCGGAGGGTGTCCGGCAGTTGTCGAGCCGAGGGCCTACCAGCAAGGATTGGGCCGCTCCAGTTCGGATCGAGCCGCGGGTCCTGCATCAGATCGACCATGACCTACCCCTCAAGCTGAGAGAACAAGCTTCCAGCCCCACAGACCGACGTGGAATAACCATGAGATCGAAAGCCTTGCTCAAACGCAGCCCTACGCTCAGGCAAGTCAACGGGGCCATCGCATGGCTATGACCCGGGAGATTGGGAAGGCGGGGTGGGGCTGGACGGCATTCGTCAGCGTCGTCAGCATCATCTACTTCTTTCCGGTCCTCTGGATCATTCTCACCGCCTTCAAGACCCGCACCGACGCGCTCGCGATCCCGCCGAAGCTGTTCTTCACGCCGACTTTGGAGAATTTCGTCAGCGTGTTCTATCGCGCCAGCATCACCGCCGGCGCTGCGCAGGAAACCAACTTTCCGCTCTATTTCTTCAACTCCATCTTCATCGCCGGCACCAGCGTGCTGCTCGCTCTGGTGATCGGCACACTCGCCGCCTATGCCTTCTCGCGGCATCCGCTCAAGGGCAACGACACCTATCTGTTCATCATTCTCACCACCCGCATGCTGCCGCCGATCGTGGTGATCATCCCGATCTTCCTGATGTTCCGCATCACCGGTCTCGCCGGCTCCTATTGGGGCATCATCTTCCTCTATACCGCCTTCAACATCCCCTTCTCGGTCTGGCTGGTGAAAAGCTTCTTCGACGAGCTCAACACCGAGGTCGAAGACGCCGCGCGCATGGAGGGCGCCACCGAAGGCCGGGTGTTCTTCGGCATGTGCATCCCGCAGATCATGGCCGGCCTCGCCGCGACCTTCGTCTTCGGCCTGATCCTCACCTGGAACGAGTTTCTGTTCGCGCTCCTGCTCACCGGCGTCGACACCCGCACCGTGCCGGTCGCCATGGCCAGGACGCTCGGCGGCGAGGTCGGCGTGGATTACGGGCTGCTCGCAGCCATCGTCACCCTTTTCCTGATCCCCATCTTCTTCGTCACTTTCCTCCTGCAAAACCAGCTATTGCGCGGTGTCACCTTCGGCACGGTCAAAAAATGAGCCAACCGTCACCAGCCATGCTTAACGCCTCCTGGTTAAGAAAACGTCAACGCGAGACGACGGCGCACGCAGCGATGCGCGCACGGCCTCTCGACGCCGGACGCCGGCCGACATGACCATCGAGCTCAGGCAGGTCACGAAACGCTTCGGCGGGCTCACCGCCGTCGACCAGGTCGATCTCGAGGTCGGCGAAGGCGAGGTGCTCTGCCTGCTCGGTCCGTCCGGCTGCGGCAAGACCACGACGCTGCGCATGATCGCCGGGCTCGAATCGGCCACGTCCGGCGACATCCTGCTCGCGGGACGGCGGGTCAACGAACTCGCCGCACGCGAACGCAACGTCGCCATGTCCTTTCAGTTCTACGCGCTCTATCCGAGCCTGAGCGTGCGCGAAAACCTCGGCTATCCGCTGCATGCCGAGGGGCTAAGCGCGGAGGACATCGAGCGGCGCGTCGCCGAGATCGCGCAGATCCTGCAGCTCGATCACGTGCTGCAGAGAACGCCCGGCCAGCTCGCCGAGGGCGAGAAGCAGCGGGTGGCTGTCGGGCGCTCGATCATTCGCGATGCCGTCTGCTTCCTGTTCGACGAACCCTTGTCCCGCCTGGACGTGCAGCTCCGCGAAACCATGCGCGGCGAGATCAAGGAGGTCCTGGAGGGGCTGAACAAGCCGACCGTGATCGTCACCCACGACCAGCTGGAGGCGCTCACCATGGCTGATCGCATCGCGGTGATGCGCGACGGCCTGATCGAGCAGGTGGCCAGCCCCCACGAAATCTTCGCCCGCCCCGCCAATCTGTTCGTCGCCGGCTTCATCGGCACGCCGCAGATGAACCTCATGCCGGCGACCCTGATCGAGCGCACCGCCGACGGCGTCAATTTTCAGATCGCCGGCCAGAAGGTGCTGCTGCCGATCGATGGCGCCACGTCTTCGCTGCGCGCCGGCTATCAGGCGACACTGGGCCTCCGCCCGCGCGCCTTCGATCTGGCGTCCGAACCTGCGGGCGATACGATCACGGCCAACGTCGACATCATCGAACCCATGGGTGCCGAGACGCTCCTGCATCTCGTCATCGGCGGCCAGGAGCTGCGGGTGGTGGTGGATCGCATGCGCAAGCCTGCCGTCGGCGATGTCGTTCATCTCCGCTGCCGCTCGAGCCAGCTGCATCTGTTCGACGCCGACGGTCAGCGCCTGACCCTGACCTCGAAGGCCGAACCGGCATTGGCATGAGGTGACCATCCTATGACAGCGAGCCAGGCGAAACTCGTCGAATACAGCATCATCGGCCTTTGCGTCATCGCGCTGCTGATGATCTTTCAACCCTTTACGCTCACCCTCTACAGCATCGGCGCCGGCCTCGTGGTCCTGGGCGGGCTCGCGTTCAATCTCATCCCTTTCTGCCGGGAGGGGGTCCCGCTCAGCAAGCTCGGCATAGTGGCGCTGATCGTTCTGGCGATCCTTGCCATCGCCGTGGTTCTGGGCATTAGCACTGGCTATCTCTATGTTTGGTATCTCGGACTTTCAAAAGGTTAGACAAAGAACCTAAGACACTGTATGAAAGTAGATGAATTGGGTTAGGCCGTAGCCGGAAAATGGGCGGATATGGTGCTAAGCGGTCGCTTTGAACACCGAATAGCTCGTCAATTTTCATTAAAAAAGGTACGGAATAGCTCACTGGTTTGGGCGTTGACTTCCTATCGATACACCTTGAATGGGCGATCATGCTTGCACGTCAGCTTCCCAGGCTCTGTGTCCCCGCCCTGATCGGCCTCGCCGTCTTAGGCCTCTCCAATGATCGGGGATCGGCCGATGTCGACCCCGAGGATCGCAAGCTCGAAGCTTTCATTGATGCCGCCGCCGGGGTCGATAGGGTGATGGCGGCCTGGCAGGCGAAAATCGCCCACGCGGATGATCACTCGGCCGATGCCCTGCGTCTTCAGGCCAACAGCGAGATCCGAAAGAGCATTGAGGAGGCGGAGGGCATCACGCTTGCGGAATATAAGGCAATCCGCCGCGCCATCGCGCTCGACCCGGCGATCCTCGCACGGGTCACGGAGATCATGCGCGCACGCCATCGCTGACCGGCCTGCCCGTCCCACACGGGCAGCCTAGGTCAGGACTCGATCTGTCAGGCTCAGATATCTGCCGGACTCGGCTGACCGATAGATCAGCGCCTCGATCTCGAGATTGCAGAGATAGTCGCGCCCGCCGTTTTCGAGCGGGCCGCCGTCTCGGAGATGGTCCAGGACATGGCGCTGCAGGGCGAAAACGCAGTCGCCGCCGAAGCCCCGGTTCTCCCATCGATAGGCATGCGCCCGCTCACCGCCCTCACGGCCCCACCGCCAGAGGCTGCCATCGCCATCCAGTCTGAGGCTGCCGCCCGTGCCCTCGATCAGGAGCTCACCCATGGTCAGCCGCGGATTGTCGGCGGGAAAACCGAGAAGACGATTGCCGTCGAACAGGCCGGCAGCGCCTGATTCGAAGGTGAAGACCACATAGCCGGCATCTTCGCCGGCGATCACCGGATTGAGCCTGCGCAATTGCGCATAGACGCCGGCGATCTCCCCCATGACATAGCGAAAGCTGTCGATCAGATGGATCGCAGTCTCGTGGATGAGAAAGCGCCTCATGGTCTGAAAATAAGGCTGCCGGTCGAGATAGGCGCGTTCCCCCTGACCGTCGCCAGGGCGCAGGCGAAAGCTGATATTGCTGACCTCACCGAGATCGCCGGCATCGATCACGCGCCTCGCCTCGCGATACCAGGGCTGAAAACGAAAATTCTCATGGACGGCGAAGATGATGCCGGCGGTTTCGGCTCGATCGACCATCGCTTTCGCGGTCTCGAGATCGCCGCCAAGCGGCTTTTGACAGATCACGTGGATGTTCCGCGCTGCCGCTTCCTCGAGCAGCACCCTATGGGCGCCGGGCGGCGCTGCGATATCCAGAAGATCCGGCCGGGTTCGATCGAGCATGACGCCGACATCGTCGAAAAGGGCCCCGATGCCGAACCGCTGTCCGATTTCGGCGAGGCTTCGAGGGTCGAGGGAGGCCGCAGCGACCAGACGGACATCGTCAAGCCGTGACCAGGCCTCGTAGTGAAAGCGGCTGAAATAGCCGGTTCCGGCGACGGCGACCTTGAACGTCATCGCGGTCTCCCTGTTGCGCGGTCATCAACGACGAGCCCGTGCCGCGCTGAGAGCGTGGTTCGGGCACAGGCACCCCAGCTTCGGCCTGACGTCAAAAAAAAGCGAGCACGACGCGTCAAGCTTAACGGAAGTTTAAGCTTGTTCTGGCGTAGTAGCCGGCAGCCTTCGATACCGCGCAGCATGCGATGACGCAGCAGGGAATGAGAATGCCGCTGAACCCGAGATCGATCATGCCCAGAACGCGAGCCATGGGGCTCCTAGCACTCGTGGCGTTCTGCCTCATGGGCTGCCAGCATGCCGTCAGAACCGGCAGCGACCGGGCCGATGGTCGGTGGCTCGTTCTGGAGAGCGTCGGCGACAGTCGCTCGGTCGATGCGCGCGGCCGGCAGTCAGCCCCCCTGCGTCCGGGGGAAACCGTCCCCGATGGTCATGGAATCGTCACAGGCAGAGGTGCCGTCCTGATTCTTGCGGGCGACGGCATCCAGTTGACGACCGGCGAAAGCACATCCTTCCAGCTCGCACCGCCTTCGGGCGCCGACCTCGTTCTCGATCAGGGATTGCTCCGCATTCGCCTCGCCAAAGCCGTCGATCGCGAAGCACGCCTCAAAACCACGCATTTCGACATCAACGCCTCCAGCGCGACATTGACGCTGCAGGCGGCGCCAGACGGCTCCGATCTCGTGGTCGAAGGCGGCAGCATCGTGCTGGCCACGACCCATGGCCGACATCAGGCGACCCTGGTTGCCGGTGCCGGCGCCAAGATCGATTTGGCCTCCAGCAGCGATCTCCTGGTCCGACCAGGTGCAGGCGAGGCGTATAGAGTGGTGGCGCCGCTGCCGCCAGCGATACCGAATCGCGGGAAGGAGAGCGCATCGGTGCTCCCCACGCGTGATCTGCCCCATGCGATGAAGAGCGAGGCTGCGTCGGTCGCGCCCGCTCCCGAGACAGGGGCGATGCCCTCGGCAAAACGTGCGATTCGACCGGCATCCTATCCCAAAGAGGAGCATCGAGGCCGAAACGAAACATCGAGCGCAACCGAGCCGGCGTCGCTCGAACCCGCCCCCCGACTTGCCCAGGCTATCATGTCGCCGCCAGTCGACCTACTGCCTGTTCCGCAGCCGACGCCGGTCATGGCCACTCCGTCGGTATCGTCGCTCGGCAGCGAGCGGCCAGTCCGGGCGGTCGAAAAGCCGCCGGTCGAGTCGAGCCCGCTGCCGGCGTTGGCGCCCAAAGGAACTACCCGGACAGGGTCTGCGGCCGTGGAGCCCGACGAGGCGGTATGGCTCGATCCTTTGCAGCTTCAATTCGACCGTCTCACCGAAGGGCTCCTCGACGATCTCTGACGACTGAGCGTAAGCCTCCGGCAAGCTGGCCGGTCAGCGGCCGGGCAGGCACGGCGGTCGTCATTGATGGCCTGCCCATGCCGATCGCACCGTTTCGCCGTCATCGATCGTCGTGCAGCTGATCAGCATGCCATCCGAACACCCTTATGTTGTCGCCGGTCGCAGGATCCAGTGGCAGGCCCCCCGCTCTGGCCGCTCTCACCGCGGCCGACAGGATGTCGCCGAAGCCCTCGATGGTGGATTCGATCTTCAAGGACGTATCGCTGTCCTTGACGGTCAGCTGATACCATCCCTCCGACGGCCGTCTCGGGGCCGCATAATGGGCAAGCTTCATAGAGGTGAGATCCGCCCAGGCTAGCCGTCGAGTCATCGGACCGCCCCTGCACACGCCGTCGTCGGAAAGCTCGATCGACGACAGGCTGCGCACGGCAAGGTTGAAGCTGAAGACGAGGAAGATCAGCCCGACGAGAACCAAGACGCCCGCCATTGGCCAGGCAATGTCCAGAAAGGCGAGAGGGCCCAGGGTCAGCGCCATCCCGAGAACTGCCCGGATGCCATCGAACAGAAGCGACGACGTCGGATAGCGATGGATGCTCACCTTGCCCCCGCTCCCCCGTACCGTGTCGACCGCCGTCCGCATGATCGCAACTTCGACCCGTCCACGCTCCCTCGTCCATCCATCTTCCCTTGGAAGTCACGCATTAATCAGATTTTTACCTGCATCGTCTAGGTTGACCTAACATCGGCAGCAACGCGGCGACTTTGTCCGCTCTCGCCCCTCCCCCAGCGGCGCCAAGACGCGAACCCTTTGATGGTGAAGCCTATCGTTTCCAATCCACCCGATCGACATCGGTCAGGCCCAGCCCGATGACCGGCGACACCCCCCAGGCGCACGATACCCGGCCGCAGCGGGACGGCAGCCACATGGCGGCCTATCTCAATCTCAGTCACGAGCTGCGCACGCCCGCCAACGCCATTCTCGGCCACGTCGAGCTGCTGCTCAGCGGCTCGGCCGGCCCGCTCTCTTCGGAAGCCCGCGCCAGTATCGGGGACATTCAGCGAGCGGCGGTTGCCCTCACCGCACAGATCCGTCATGTGATCAGCCTCGCGGAGACCCTTCCCGCCCCGTCCAAGGGCGACTCCGGGCCTGCGCCGCACACGCCCGCATCGGGGATCGCGACGTGACAAAGGACGGACAATTATCTTGAGCGAGGGTTGCCGCTTGCTGCCGCGTCACCTATGTAGATGAAAGTAGGGGTTGTGCAAATCCGATATCAAAAGCGCTCATGCGCTTGAAATCGAACGAAACAGGCCATTATGAACCTTGCAATGGCGCGTTTAACAGTGGTAGCTAGGGGAATACTGTTAGCGTCATAGTGTTTGAAAATTGCCGTCCAGAAGGTTGCTGTTGCACGAGCAATGGGAAATCGTCGGATCAGAGGTTCAAACGGGTCGGATAGAGCCGCACACCGTCGAAGGCAGAATTGCCCGTGGGCATAGCCCGGCGGTCAGTCAGATGACAGAGCTTGTACCAAGTTGATCGGCACTGACCGATCTTCGACAAGAAACAGAAGTGGAATCGGCAGCGTCCGAGCGATTTCTGGTGATGTCGCCCTTCGCGCGACGAATGTTCCGTTGACAAAGGACTGAACGCACTCGATGCAAAATCGGAATATGTTTCTCTACCGGCGGCAGGGGCCGAAAAAACGCACAAAAGCGGGGCCACCCAGGAAGAACCGGGGACCACAAAAAGGTCTCCCAAACTCAGCACGCGATCTGTTGCCGCTGATTCAGCCCGCGACCAAAGCGCTGGCGCAGATGCTCGCCGGTCGAACCAATGCATCGGGCCAGCTCGGTCATGCACGCGCCGTCCTCGCACAGACGGAGCGGCTGGTTTCCGACCGCGCGCACAATCGGCTGAATCCGGCGGAGAGAGAGGAATTTTTCGAGCAGGTCGCCCGCCTCAAGCTTACGCTCGCGGATGCCGAGAGCGAGGCCGAGGTCGAGGCGATGGAAGAGGAAGCCCCCGCTCCTGCGCCAACGACGGTCGACCGTGAGCGGCTTCGGGAAATGGCCATGTCCCTGACCAGTCCCGGCGGGCCGACATCCTACGAGAACCGGCACAGGCTCGATGCCGGCCCTTCCGGAGACGAGCTTGAGCAGGACGCCGACGACGACGATGCGGACGACGACGAGCAGATGCCCGCCCCTCCGGCCACCAAGCCGGCGGACGATCCCAACCAGCTCCGCTTGCCCCGTGCCGGTTCGGCACAGCTCACGATCCAGCCGGAAGCCGCGCGCATGCGTGCCAACGGCAGACGGCGCATCACCGCCAAGGCGGAGGGAACGGCCGACCGTGCCAAAATCCTGAAGGTGTCCCCGAAGGCGGAAGCGAGTACGGCACCGGCAACCAAAGCCTCCAAATCCGAGACATCGGAGGGGACCGCGGCCGCAGCCAAGACGACCGCGCCGGCAAAGGCGCAGAAACTGCCCAAGGGCTGGATCATCGACGACGAAGGCTTCGTCGTTCCCGGACCGGCCGGCTGATCCATCCCGACGTCGAGGGCATCCGGACGATGCGATCGTCCGCAATGGGCCCGTCGCGACCGCGAGATGACCTTTCCTCAGCGACTGAGAACGCTCGCGAGCGGGCCGGCGGTGGCTATGCCTATCAGGCTTTGGTTGACGTCTCGCCGATCCGATCCCATTTATCGAGGCCTGTCGCTTGCCTGCAGGGGATCGTGCGGCAATCCGCGGGCGTTCCGACGCCCGATCGGAAACGAGAAATTAACCTCTAGCGTCTAAACGCATGACGTGAAGATGCTTTCCCTTCGTGAGCAAAATCCGGTATCATCCGGATCAGTTGAGTGAACGGAACAGCGGCAGTGGACATGAGTGACCAGCCGGACGACTTCAACCCCGACATTGCCGGTCAGGTTGTCACCAAAACCAAGGAAAAGACCGAAAAACCATCAATGTACAAGGTGTTGTTGTTGAATGACGACTACACGCCGATGGAGTTTGTCACCCATGTGCTCGAACGCTTTTTCGCCAAGAGCCAGGAGGATGCGCATCAGATTATGCTGCACGTCCATAATCACGGCGTCGGTATCTGTGGAGTCTATACATATGAGGTGGCAGAGACCAAAGTGTCACAAGTGATCGACTTTGCACGGCAGAACCAACACCCTCTGCAGTGCACCATGGAAAAAGATTAACGGAAGGCGCGGATGCCCATGTTGTCGCGCAGTCTCGAAAAGACCCTCCGCCGAGCCCTCGCTCTGGCCAACGCCCGTCAGCATGAGTATGCGACGCTCGAGCATCTCCTGATGGCGCTGACCGATGACGACGATGCCGCAGCCGTGCTGCGCGCCTGCGCCGTCGAGATCGATCGGCTCCGGGCCAGCCTGACGGATTTTCTGGATCACGAATTGACCAGCCTTGCCGTCGAGGGCGTGGTGGACGCCAAGCCCACCGCCGGCTTCCAGCGCGTCATCCAGCGTGCCGCGATCCATGTGCAAAGCTCCGGACGCAACGAGGTCACCGGCGCCAACGTTCTCGTGGCGCTGTTCTCCGAGCGCGAATCCAACGCCGTCTATTTCCTTCAGGAACAGAACATGTCGCGGCTGGATGCCGTGAACTATATCAGCCACGGCATTGCCAAGCGTGCCGGCCTCACGGAAACCAAGCGCGTGCGCGGCGCCAATGAGGAGCAGGGCGAGGAAAAACGCCCTCCGCAAAACGGCGAAGCGCTCGCCGCCTATTGCGTCGACCTCAACGAGAAGGCCGAGCAGGGCAAGATCGACGTGCTGATCGGCCGAGATGCGGAAATCGAGCGCACCATCCAGATCCTCTGCCGGCGCTCCAAGAACAACCCGCTGTTCGTCGGCGATCCCGGCGTCGGCAAGACGGCGATCGCCGAGGGCCTCGCCCTGCGCATCATCAAGAAGGAAGTGCCCGAGGTTCTTGAGACCGCGGTCATCTACCAGCTCGACATGGGCTCGCTTCTTGCCGGCACGCGCTATCGCGGCGATTTCGAGGAGCGCCTCAAGGCCGTGCTCACCGAACTCGAGGCCGATGAGCGCGCCGTTCTGTTCATCGACGAGATTCATACGGTGATCGGCGCCGGCGCCACCAGCGGCGGTTCGCTGGATGCGTCGAACCTCCTGAAGCCTGCGCTGCAGAGCGGCGCGCTGCGCTGCATCGGCTCGACCACCTACAAGGAATATCGCAACTATTTCGAGAAGGACCGGGCCCTCGTCCGCCGCTTCCAGAAGATCGACATCAACGAGCCGAGCAATGACGAGGCAATCAAGATCCTGCTTGGCCTGAAGCCGAGCTTCGAGAGTCATCACCAGGTGCAGTATTCGGACAGCGCCATCCGCGCCGCGGTCGAGCTTTCCACACGCTACATCCACGATCGCCGCCTGCCCGACAAGGCGATCGACGTGATCGACGAGGTCGGCGCGGCACAGATGTTGAAGCCGATCGAGAAGCGCAAGAAGAAGCTCAACGCCAAGGACGTCGAGGAGATCGTCTCCAAGATGGCGCGCGTGCCGATCAAGCACGTCAATGCCAGGGACAAGGAAGCGCTGAGGAACCTCGATGTCGAGCTGAAGACTGTGGTCTTCGGCCAGGACACGGCGATCGACGCGCTCGCCAGCGCCATCAAGCTGTCACGCGCCGGTCTGCGCGATCCGCAAAAGCCCATCGGCTCCTACCTCTTCTCCGGCCCCACCGGCGTCGGCAAGACCGAGGTGGCACGGCAACTCGCGAGGGTCATGGGGATCGAGCTGGTGCGCTTCGACATGTCTGAATATATGGAGCGCCATGCGGTCTCCCGCCTGATCGGCGCCCCTCCGGGCTATGTCGGCTTCGACCAGGGCGGCCTGCTCACCGATGCGATCGACCAGCAGCCACACGCCGTGCTCCTGCTCGACGAAATCGAGAAGGCGCATCCCGACGTCTTCAACATCCTCTTGCAGGTGATGGACTACGGCAAGCTCACCGACAACAACGGCAAGACCGTCGACTTTCGCAACATCATCCTGATCATGACCACCAATGCCGGCGCGTCCGACATGAGCAAGCCTGCGATGGGCTTCGGGCGCAGCCAGCGCGAAGGCGAGGATACCGAGGCGATCAACAAGCTGTTCACGCCTGAGTTCCGTAACCGCCTGGATGCGGTGGTGCCGTTCAGCGGGCTCGATCGCGAGATCCTGGAAAGCGTGGTCAAGAAGTTCGTGGACGAGCTTGCGGCTCAGCTCGCCGATCGCCGCGTGCATCTCGAGCTCGACGACAAGGCGCTCGACTGGCTCTGCAGCAAGGGCTACGACCCGCTCTATGGAGCGCGTCCCCTGTCCCGCGTCATTCAGGAGCATATCAAGCGCCCCCTTGCCGAAGAGCTGCTGTTCGGCAAGCTCGCCAAGGGCGGCAAGGTGGTGGTCACCGTGGTGGACGGCAAGCCGGCCTTCGACTGCCAAGCGTCGTCGAGCGGCCCTGCCCTTCTGCCTTCGCCGGACGATGACGAGACCGACGATCAAGAAGACGATCAGGTCATGCACGAACCGGTCGCCTGACCGGACATTGTCCCGTGTCTGACGATCTCAGGCCAGGCCCGAACGCTCCTCGATCAGATGGCGAAGCCGATCGAAGGGAGGCGCGCCTGCGGCAGAGACGTCGGACGAACTCTCGATCGATCAGGACCGAGAGCATCTCTGCTAAGATGGATGAATGACCGCACCTGCCCGGATGATCTTGAGCGCTATCCGGCCCGCATTCTGACGCCCAACCACAAACGCCCCCAACCTCTCAGGGTCGGGAGCGCTCTATCGCTCAGCGCTGACAACCATCGCCGCCCGCTGGACGACAAGGCTGTCGGCACGATCAGGATGACATGCGGCGCGATTCGAAGCGGCTCTGCACGCCCTCGAGCACTTCGCTGAACTCATTGTAGACTTCGTGCCGGACCAGCCTCGAGAACTTGTCACCCGTAACCTGGTCGGGATGGTAGAGGTTGGCGAACTCGCGCTGGATGGTCCTGAGCACGGCCGTGCCCTCTTCGAAGCGCGCCATCTGCAACACTTTGGTCTTGAGCGCCTTGTTCCGTTCCTGAAGTTTTTCCAGGCATTCGTGCGCCGTCTTCAGGCTCTCCGACATCAGTTCGATTTTGGACTTGTAGGCGTCGACAGCCGCACTCAACTCCTGGTTCTGGCGACGATAGTCGCTCATCTTGCGCCTGTGCAGCTGCAGCTTCTGTTCGTATTCGGCTTCGATCGTCTGAAGCTTCTTCTCCAGAATGCGTAAACGTTTCTGGTCGTGTATTTTCATTCGGATAAGATTGTCATCGTCTTTTCTTGGCTCTTCTTGCTGAGCCACCACCTGTATTTTCTCCTCCTGTTGTTTAGCTTCGTCCTGGTCGCTGCGAATGATCCGCCTGATGCTCTTCAAGATGTCATCCATGGATGGCTCATGCGCAACGTTCATCGCTTGTCCAATCTCGTCGGGAGGAGGTTTTCACAGTGCGGATTGGACTTTAGCCACAAGCCCGGGGATTTGAAAGCTTTAGTTTGCGAATACAGGCGAAATAATCCACAGACTGGCATGGACTTTTTTGATTGAATTTTTAGTTGCTTTAAATGATCATTAAATAACCATTTAAAGTTGATCCGCGTAAAAGCTGAATTCAACAGTCTTCGGTCGCCGTGTAGTAGGTATGGCCGCGACCGCAGCTAGAAATGGATCGCTCGGCCGTAAGCATCCAGGGTCGATTCGTGCATCATTTCCGAGAGCGTCGGATGCGGGAAGACCGTATGCATCAGGTCGAGCTCGGTCGCCTCGACCTGGCGGGCGATGACGTAGCCCTGGATCATCTCGGTGACCTCTGCGCCGACCATGTGGGCGCCCAGGAGTTCGCCGGTCCTGGCGTCGAACACGGTCTTGACCATGCCCTCGGGCTCGCCGAGCGCAATCGCCTTGCCGTTGCCGACGAAAGGAAAGCGGCCGACTTTGACATCATAGCCCGCCTTCTTTGCCGCGGCCTCGGTATAGCCGACGCTCGCCACCTGCGGCGTGCAGTAGGTGCAGCCCGGGATTTTTGTCACATCCATCGGATGTACGTCGTTCGAGCCTGCGATCTTCTCGACGCACATCACGCCCTCATGGCTCGCCTTGTGCGCCAGCCAGGGCGGGCCGACCAGATCGCCGATCGCGTAGACGCCGGGCTCGCCGGTGCGGCACCACTCGTCGACCACGACATGAGTGCGGTCGACCTTCACCTTGGTGCCTTCGAGGCCGATATTTTCGACATTGCCGACGATGCCGACCGCCATGATTACCCGGTCGACCTTCAGCTTCTCGCTCTTGCCGCCGGCTTCGATGGTGGCGGTGACGTTATCCCCAGCTTTGTCCAGAGCCTTGACCTCGGCCTTGGTGATCAGCTTCAGGCCGCGCTTTTCGAACTGCTTGTGGGCAAAGGCGGAGATCTCTTCGTCCTCCACCGGCAGCACGCGGTCCAGCACCTCGACCACGGTGACATCCACGCCCATGGACCGGTAGAAGCTCGCGAACTCGATGCCGATGGCGCCCGAGCCGACCACCAAGAGGCTTTTCGGCATGGCGTCCGGCACCATGGCTTCCTTGTAGGTCCAGATCAGCTTGCCGTCCGCTTCCAGCCCCTTCAGCTGACGCGCGCGCGCGCCGGTCGCGAGAATGATGTTCTTCGCCTTGATCTTGTCCGTCCCGGACTTGGTCTTGATGGCAACCGAACCCGAGCCTGCAAGCGCCGCTTGCCCGTCGAAGACGGTCACCTTGTTCTTCTTCAGGAGATGGGCGACACCCTTGGAGAGCTGGCCTGCTACCTGGCGCGAGCGCTTGACCACGGCGGAGGCGTCATAGCTCACCTTTTCCGCCGACAGGCCGAAATTCTTCAGGTGCTGCAGGTGATCGAAGATCTCGGCGGAGCGCAGCAGCGCCTTGGTGGGAATGCAGCCCCAGTTCAGGCAGATGCCGCCCAGATGCTCGCGCTCGACCAGCGCGGTCTTCATCTTGAGCTGGGCGGCGCGGATCGCGGCGACATAGCCGCCGGGGCCGCCGCCGATGACGACCAGATCGAAGCTGTCCTCTGCCATGGGAACGTCCTTTTGTCGGAATTAGGAAGCGGTGGGCTCAGAGCATCATGGCGAGCGGTTCTTCGATATAGCCCTTGAACGCCTGGAGCAGCTGCGCGCCTAAAGCGCCGTCGACCGCACGGTGGTCGACCGAAAGCGTGCAGGACATGACGGTCGCGGCCTTCACCTCACCGTTTGCGATCACCGGCTGCTGCACGCCGGCGCCGACCGCGAGGATGCAGGCCTGCGGCGGGTTGATCACCGCCGAAAATTCCTTGACGCCGAACATGCCGAGATTGGAGATCGAGAAGCTGCCGCCCTGGAATTCCTCCGGCTTGAGCTTGCCGTCCTTGGCGCGCGCGGCCAAGTCCTTCATCTCCTCGGAGATCTGGCCTAGGCCCTTCTGGTCTGCCTTCTTGATGATCGGCGTGATCAGGCCGTCGGGGATGGCGACCGCGACCGAGATGTCGATCGACTTGTATTTCAGGATTTTGTCACCGCCCCAGGAGACATTGGCCATCGGCACCTTCTTGAGCGCGAGCGCCACGGCCTTGATGACGAAGTCGTTGACCGAGAGCTTGTAGTCGGCGCCTTCGCGCTCGTTCAGCTGCTTTCTGAGTGCCAGCAGCGCGTCCAGGCGGCAGTCCATAGTCAGGTAGAAATGCGGGACGGTCTGCTTCGATTCGGAGAGGCGCCTGGCGATCACCTTTCTCATATTGGTGAGCGCGATCTCTTCGACCTCGGCGTCGGGCGGCAGCACCGCGGCCGGAGCCTGCTTGGGCGCAGCTTGTTCGGCCTGCGCCACCGACGTCGCCTTGCCGGTGCCGTCCTTCAGCGCGCGCTCGATGTCCGCCTTGACGATGCGGCCGTGCGGGCCGCTGCCGGAGAGCTGCGAGAGGTCGAGCCCTTCATTGGCAGCCATGCGCTTGGCGAGCGGGCTTGCAAGAATGCGATCGCCCTTGTCCTCGCCATTCGCTTGGGCGGCGGGCCTGGGCGCCGGCGCCTTGTCCTCGGACGCTGCCGTCGGCTCGGTCTCCCGAGACGGTTCCGGCTTGGCAGGCTCAGCCGGAGGCGAGTCCCCGCCGGACTTGAAGCCCTCGAGTGCGCTCGCATCCTCGCCGTCGGCCAGCAGCAGCGCGATCGGGGCATTGACAGCAACGCCCTCGGTGCCCTCGCCCACCAGGATCTTGCCCAGACGGCCCTCGTCGACCGCCTCCACCTCCATGGTCGCCTTGTCGGTCTCGATCTCGGCGATGACGTCGCCGGCGGCGACCTCGTCGCCCTCCTGCTTCAGCCATTTCGCGAGATTGCCCTCGGTCATGGTCGGCGACAGCGCGGGCATCAGAATTTCGATCGGCATGTTCTTCTCGGACCTTAGGGTGCCTTCAAATCAACGGTAGCAGACGTCTTTGGCAGCCTGCACCACGTCGGCGACCTGGGGCAGTGCGAGCTGCTCCAGATTGGCGGCATAGGGCATGGGCACGTCCTTGCCGGTGACCCTCGTTACCGGGGCGTCCAGATAATCGAAGGCGTGCTCCATCATCAGGGCGGCCATCTCCGAGCCGAAGCCGAAGCGCGGCCAGCCCTCCTCGACCGACACCAGCCGGTTGGTCTTCTTCACCGACGTGACGATGGTCTCGACATCCAGCGGACGGATGGTTCTGACATCGATCACCTCGGCGTCGATCCCTTCCTCGGCGAGGGCCTCGGCTGCACGAATCGCGCGCTCCACCATGAGCGAGAACGCCACCAGCGTGACGTCGCTGCCGCTCTTGACGATCCGCGCCTTGCCGATCGGCAGGACGAAATCGTCGAGAACAGGCACCTCGAAGCTCTGGCCATAGAGAATTTCGTTCTCCAGGAAGACCACGGGATTGGGATCGCGGATCGCCGCCTTCAGCAGGCCCTTGGCGTCTGCCGCACTGTAGGGGGCGATCACCTTGAGGCCGGGGCACTGGCCGTACCAGGTGGAATATTCCTGGCTGTGCTGGGCGGCGACGCGGGCGGCGGCACCATTGGTGCCTCGAAAGACGATCGGGGAACCGAGCTCACCGCCGGCCATGTAGAGGGTCTTGGCGGCAGAGTTGATGATGTGGTCGATCGCCTGCATGGCGAAGTTCCAGGTCATGAACTCGACGATCGGCCGCAGACCGGCCATCGCGGCCCCGACGCCGATGCCGGCAAAGCCGTATTCGGTGATCGGCGTGTCGATCACCCGCTTCGCCCCGAACTCGTCGAGCAGGCCCTGGCTGACCTTGTATGCCCCCTGATATTCGGCGACCTCCTCGCCCATCAGGAAGACGCGGTCGTCGGCGCGCATCTCCTCGGCCATGGCGTCGCGGAGCGCCTCGCGCACGGTCTGCTTGACCATCTCCGTGCCTGCCGGCAGCTCGGGATCGTCAGCGACGACCGGGTCGCCGGCGGCGACGGGCTGGACTTGCCTGACACTGGCTCGGAGCGCCGGAGCTTCGCTTGGCGCAGGCGCAGCGCCTGGAAGCTCCGCTTTGGCTGCGGGCGCCGCCACCACGTCACCGAGGGCCGTGTCGGCCTCGCCGTCGCCCAGCAGCACGGCGATCGGCGTGTTGACGGCCACACCCTCAGTACCTTCCTGGACAAGGATCCGGCCCAGCCGGCCCTCGTCGACCGCTTCGACCTCCATGGTCGCCTTGTCGGTCTCGATCTCGGCGATGACGTCGCCGGGAGCGACCTTGTCACCGACCTGTTTCAGCCATTTCGCAAGATTGCCCTCGGTCATGGTCGGCGACAGCGCGGGCATCAGAATTTCAGTAGGCATGTCCAGCTTTCCTAACGCGGGGCCTCAGGCGTCGATATAGACGTCGGTGTAGAGCTCGTCGGGTTTCGGCTCCGGGCTGTCCTGGGCGAAGGTGGCGGCATCGTTGACGATCGCGCGGATGTCCTTGTCGATCGCCTTGAACGCCTCCTCGTCCGCCATCTTCTCGTCGAGCATCATCTTTCTGAGACGATCGATCGGATCGCGTTCGCTGCGCGTCTCCTGAACCTCCTCGCGCGACCGGTACTTGGCCGGGTCCGACATGGAGTGGCCGCGATAGCGATAGGTCATGGCTTCGAGCAGGATCGGGCCGTCCTTCCTCGCATGGGCGACCGCCTCCTCGGCGGCGGCATGCACGGCAACCACGTCCATGCCGTCGATCTGCTCGCCCGGAATATTGTAGGCGGAGCCTCTGAGATGCAGATCCGGATTGGCGGACGCGCGCTTCACCGAGGTGCCCATGCCGTACTGGTTGTTCTCGATCACGTAGACCACCGGCAGCTTCCAGAGCGAGGCCATGTTGAACGCCTCGTACACCTGGCCCTGATTGACCGCGCCATCGCCCATATAGACGACAGCGACACCGCCATCCTCGCGATATTTGTGGGCAAAGCCGAGGCCGGTGCCGAGCGGCACCTGGGCGCCGACGATGCCGTGGCCGCCATAGAACCCCTTGTCGCGGGCGAACATGTGCATCGAGCCGCCCTTGCCCTTGGAATAGCCGCCGGCACGCCCGGTGAGCTCGGCCATGACCTTGCCGGGCTCCATGTCGCAGACCAGCATATGGCCGTGGTCGCGATAGCCGGTGATCACCGAATCACCTTCCTTGAGCGCGTTCTGAATGCCGACCGCGACCGCTTCCTGGCCGATATAGAGATGACAGAAGCCGCCGATCAGCCCCATGCCGTAGAGCTGGCCCGCCTTCTCCTCGAAGCGGCGGATCAGCAGCATCTCGCGGTAATAGGCGAGGAGCTGCTCTTTCGACTGCTTGGGCTTGGAGGACCGGCTCGTCCCCGGTTTTTTCGCCGCCGCGGTTTGTCTGGCTTGTCCGCCGGATTTCCGACCTGTCGCCGTCGCCATACTCATCGTCTCCACATCACCGTGACCTGTTCCAAACCAGGCCCCTGTCGCCTGCGCGACCGTTCCGCATCACTACCACGCCCGCCGCCAATGCCAAGACGGCTGGGCGGAAGGCTGCCATCGATGATGGCGACCTCTCGAGAACACCGGCGCTCGCCCCCCCTGCCGTTATCGCTGACCGATCTCGGAGACGGGTGTCTCCGGCTCCAGGAGAATGATCACGTCGTCGGACTCGACCATGCTCAGGGTTTCTCGCGCGAGTTCGTCGATCAGATCGGGATCGAGGGATTCGGGCCGAAGGCGCTTCACCCGCTGCTCGAGTCGCTCGCGCTCGTGCTGAAGCACGGCGAGCTCGCGCTTGGCCGCGACGAGTTCCTCCGCCTTCTGCTCCGATGCCATCATGCCCCGATTGCCATGCACGGCGTGATAGCCGAAATAGACGGCGAGCCCGACGCTGGCCATCAGCAGCCAGGACTGCCACTTCATGCGACGTCGCAAATCGAAGGCCGTTGCTAGCACCTTACCATCCCCAAGATCCGATCGACCCGTCTCAAAGGCCGAGAGCCGCACGCCCCGCATAGCGCGCCTGGTCCCCCAGCGCCTCCTCGATCCTAAGTAGCTGATTATATTTCGCAAGTCGATCTGAGCGCGACAAGGACCCGGTCTTGATCTGCCCGCAATTGGTCGCGACCGCCAGATCGGCGATGGTCGCGTCCTCGGTCTCGCCGGAACGGTGGCTCATCACGCAGCGATAGGCGGCGCGATGGGCGAGCTCGACCGCATCCAGCGTCTCGGTCAGCGAGCCGATCTGGTTGACCTTGACCAGAAGCGCATTGGCAACCCCGAGCGCGATCCCCTCGGCGACGATCTTCGGGTTGGTGACGAACACGTCGTCGCCGACGAGCTGCACCTTGTCGCCGATCGCCTCGGTCAGCGCCGCCCAGCCGTTCCAGTCGTCCTCGCTCATGCCATCCTCGATCGACTTGATCGGGTAGCGGCCGCAGAGTTCCTGGTAGTAGCCGACCATGCCCTCGCTATCGAGCGTCTTGTCCTCGCCGGCGAGGTGATACTTGCCGTCCTTGCCGAACTCGCTGGCCGCGGCGTCGAGGGCGAAGACCACGTCCTCGTCGAGCTTGTAGCCGGCCGCCTCCACCGCCTTGGCGAGGAAGCCGAGGGCCGCGTCGGTGCTGGCGAGGTTCGGCGCGAATCCGCCCTCGTCGCCGACATTGGTGTTGTGGCCGGCATCCTTCAGGCCCTTCTTCAGGGCATGAAAGATCTCGGCCCCCATGCGCAAGCCTTCGGAGAAGGTGGGTGCGCCCACCGGCATGATCATGAATTCCTGCACGTCGATCGGGTTGTCGGCATGGGCGCCGCCATTGATGACGTTCATCATCGGCACCGGCAGAATCTTGGCGTTGACGCCGCCGACATAGCGATAGAGCGGCAGGCCGAGCGCGTTCGCCGACGCCTTGGCGACCGCAAGGCTGACGCCGAGGATCGCGTTCGCGCCAAGACGCTTCTTGCTGGGCGTGCCGTCGAGATCGATCATCAGCTTGTCGAGCGCCGTCTGCTCGAGCGCATCCCGCCCGAACAGGGCGTCGGTCAGCTCGCCATTGACCGCGGCGACCGCCTTGGTCACGGCCTTGCCGAGATAGACCTTCTTGTCGCCGTCGCGCAGCTCGATCGCTTCCTTCGAGCCGGTCGACGCACCCGACGGCACGGCAGCCCGGCCGACGGCGCCGCCCTCCAGCGTCACGTCCACCTCGACGGTGGGATTGCCGCGGCTGTCCAGCACCTGGCGGCCGGAGATGGCTGTGATTTCGGTATCGATCATGATCGGTCCTGCAGCGATATCGGATTGAGGGGGTGGCTCTTGGCGAGCCGGTCGAAGTCCTGAAGCGTCGACAGCAGGCGCGCGAGCTGGTCGATGGGCACCATGTTCGGGCCGTCGCTCGGCGCCTTGTCCGGATCCTGATGGGTCTCGATGAACAGCGCGGCGACACCGATGGCAAGCGCCGCACGCGACAGCACCGGCACGAACTGCCGCTGGCCGCCGCTCGAGCCGCCTTGGCCGCCCGGCTGCTGCACCGAATGGGTGGCGTCGAACACCACGGGCCAGCCGGTCGCCGCCATCACCGGCAGACCGCGAAAATCGGAGACCAGCGTGTTGTAGCCAAAGGACGTTCCCCTCTCGCCGAGGAGAATGCGCGAGCAGCCGAAGCGTTCCAGCTTGTCGGCCACATGCACCATGTCCCAGGGAGCGAGAAACTGGCCTTTCTTGACATGGACGGCCGCGCCGGTCTCGGCGGCGGCCTTCAGAAGATCGGTCTGGCGGCAGAGAAAGGCCGGGATCTGCAAGATGTCGACCGCCTCGGCGACGGCGGCGCATTGCTGGCTCTCATGCACGTCGGTGATCACCGGACAGCCGAAGTTTTCTCGAACTTCCGCCAGGATCTCGATGCCTTTCGCCAGGCCAACACCGCGCGCGCTTGCGCCGCTGGTGCGGTTGGCCTTGTCGAAGGAGCTCTTGTAGATCAGGCCGATCTCGCGCGCGCCGCAGATGTCCGAGAGCGCTTCCGCCATCTCGAGGGCGTGGTCCCGGCTCTCGATCTGACAGGGCCCGGCGATCAGGACGAAGGGCAGATCCTGGCCGATGCTGAGATCGCCGATCTCGATCCGCTGCCGACCGGCAGACGGCGGACCTCTGCGCGTCGCACCCTCGGCCACGCTCAGACCAGACGCGACTGCTTGAGCGCTGCCTCGATGAAGGAAGCGAACAGCGGATGCGGATCGAAGGGCTTGGATTTGAGCTCGGGGTGGAACTGCACGCCGACGAACCAGGGATGGTCCGGAAGCTCGATCACCTCGGGCAGGCGGCCGTCCGGCGACATGCCGGAAAACGACATGCCGGCCGCGGACAGGCGGTTCATGTAGTTGACGTTGACCTCGTAGCGATGGCGATGGCGTTCGCTGATCTCGGCCTCGCCATAGATCGTCCGCGCGAGGCTGCCCTCGGCGAGCACGCAGGGATAGGCGCCAAGGCGCATGGTGCCGCCGAGATCAGCGTCAGCGCTCCTCGTCTCGACCCTGCCCTCCCGCTCCCACTCGGTCAAAAGGCCGACCACCGGCTCCGCGCAGGCGCCGAACTCGGTCGAGCCGGCGCCGTCGATGTCCGCGAGATTGCGCGCGGCCTCGACCACCGCCATCTGCAGGCCGAGGCAGATGCCGAAATAGGGAACGCCGCGCGTGCGCGCGAAGGTCGCGGCCTTGACCTTGCCCTCGACGCCGCGCTCGCCGAAGCCGCCGGGCACCAGGATGCCGTGCGCTTCCTGCAGATGAAGCGCCGCGTCGTCCTTCTCGAAGATCTCGGCATCGAGCCAGACGGTCTTGACGCGCACATTGTTGGCGATGCCGCCATGGGTCAGCGCCTCGTCCAGGGATTTGTAGGCGTCCTGCAGGCCCATATATTTGCCGACCACGGCGATCGTGACCTCGCCCTCCGGCTTGTGCACGCGCTCGATGATGCTCTCCCAGCGGGAGAGGTCGGGCTCGCTGTCATGGGGCAGGCCGAAATGGCGGAGCAGCTGCGTGTCCAGGCCCTCGGCGTGATATTTGATCGGCACCTCGTAGATGCTCTTCACATCCTCCGCCGGGATCACGCCGCCAAGCTCGACATTGCACTGCAATGCTATTTTGCGCTTGGCGTCCTCGGGGATCGGATGTTCGGTGCGACAAAGGAGGATGTCCGGCTGGATGCCGATGCCGCGCAACTCGCGCACCGAATGCTGGGTCGGCTTGGTCTTGAGCTCGCCTGCTGATGCGATGAACGGCACCAGGGTCAGGTGCAGATAGGCGACGCGCTCGCGGCCGAGCTCGATGCGGAGCTGGCGGATCGCTTCCAGGAAGGGCAGGCCCTCGATGTCGCCGACCGTGCCACCGATCTCGCAAAGCACGAAATCGTCGCCGTCGTCGACATCGTTCAGGATGCAGTCCTTGATCATGTCGGTGACATGCGGCACCACCTGCACCGTGCCGCCGAGATAATCGCCGCGCCGCTCCTTGGCGAGCACCCAGGAATAGATCTTGCCGGCGGTGACGCTGTCGGAACCGCGCGCCGGCACGCCGGTGAAGCGCTCGTAATGGCCGAGGTCGAGATCGGTCTCCGCGCCGTCGTCGGTGACGTAGACCTCGCCATGCTGATAGGGGCTCATGGTCCCCGGATCGACGTTCAGATAGGGATCGAGTTTGCGCAGGCGGACGGCGTAGCCGCGCGCCTGCAGCAGCGCGCCGATCGCGGCGGAAGCCAGCCCCTTCCCCAGGGACGAAACCACGCCGCCGGTGATGAAGACGAAGCGCGTCATGGGGCCAAGACTATCGGCCAGCCACCGCCCCTTGGCAACGCCAAAACGGCGGGGCCGTTTGCCCTGACGTCAAACCCGCCTGCGACGCCTGGCGTCATGCTGTGCGACGACGTCATGCGCCGCGGTCAGTCGGCCGTCGGCGCCGCAGGCCCGGCCGGTGCCACGGGCACCTCGGGTGCGGGCGCAGGCGCGGGCTGGCTGCTGGACGGCTGATCGAGGATCGAGGTCGGGCCGGAGCTGTTGCTCGCGATGATCGCCAGCGTCAGGCTGGTGGCGATGAAGCCGATCGCCAGGAACGCCGTAGTACGGGTCAGAAGATTGGCGGACGCGCGCCCGGACATGAAGCCGCCGAGCCCGCCGCCGGCACCACCGCCGCCGCCGATGCCGAGCGCACCGCCCTCGCTGCGCTGCAGCAGGATCACGCCGACCAGCGCCAGCGCGATCAGCAGGTGAATGATCAAAAGGATCGTCGTCATCTCTATCGTCCCGGATGGGAAAGTCTTCGTTCACGCAAACGCGCCGAACCGACCGGTCCACCCGATCGGCAGCCGACGCGACATCTCATGCAGCCTTGGCCGATCGACCGGCGTTCAGGATCGCCAGGAACTCGTCCGCCTTCAGACTGGCGCCGCCGACCAGCGCGCCATCGACATCGTCGATCGCGAGTATGTCGCCGGCATTGGCAGCTTTGACCGAGCCACCATAGAGGATCGGCAGATCGGCGCCAGTCGAAACCAGGCTCTCGAGCCTGCTCCTTAGATGGGCATGGGTCCTGGCAATGTCATCCATGGTCGGCGTCTTGCCGGTGCCGATCGCCCAGACCGGCTCGTAGGCGACGATCAGCCGCTCGGCGTCTGCCCCCTCGGGCAGGCTGCCTGCGAGCTGCCGGTCGAGCACGGCGATGGTCTCGCCCGCCTCCCACTCCTGCTCGGTCTCGCCGATGCAGAGCACCACGTTCAGCCCTGCCGCAAACGCGGCCTCGGCCTTCGCCTTGACCAACGCGTCGCTCTCGCCATGGCCGTGACGGCGCTCGGAATGGCCGACCAGGGTGAAGCTGCAGCCGGCATCGGCCAGCATCGGCGCGCTGACATCGCCGGTGAAGGCACCGCTCGCCTCGACCGCGCAGTCCTGGCCGCCGAGCAGGATGGCACTGTCGCCGAGCCGCCAGCGCACCATGGCGAGCAGCGTTGCCGGCGGGCAGATGCCGAGCGTGCCTGGAGCGGAGTCGTCGGCCATGCCGGCGATCAGCGCCTGCACCAGCGCATCGCTGTCCGCGCGCAAGCCATTCATTTTCCAATTGCCGAAAACGATCGGCGAACCGTGAGGCATTCGTTGCACCTGATGGAGATCGATTCATGAAACGGAAGGTTCCGCGGCGTCTCTCTAGCATAGCGTTTCGAACCTTGCCAGTGCCGCCTCTCGCATGCGCAAAAGGCCCCGAAAACTTGGCGGTTGCCGATCCGCGGCACTCTGCCTAGAGTGTGGCGCTTCTGCCAACCGGCCGGCCGCCTCCGGCCCAACCGACAAGCCGTGAATCACCATGCTCACCGCCATTCGCAAACAGGCCAAATCCTGGGTCGTCAAAGCGCTGCTCCTGATGCTGGTGGCGAGCTTCGCCATCTGGGGCATCGGCGATATCTTCTACGGTCATCCGGCGGAGCAGGAGGTCGCGAGCGTGGGCTCGTCGGAAATCACGTCAGGCGAGCTCAACAACGCCTTCAACCGCAGCCTCTCCAATCTGCAGCGCCAGTTCGGCGGCCAGCTCACGCGCGAGCAGGCGATCGGCATCGGCCTCCTGCAGCAGACCCTGCAGGAGCAGATCAGCCAGCGCCTGGTCGATCTCGAAGCCACCAATATGGGGATCACGGTCGACGACGACACGCTCCGACGGCTGATCACCGAAGACCCCACCTTTCAGACCGCGGGCCGCTTTGATCGCCTGCGCTTCAATCAGCTCCTGAGCCGGGTCGGCCTGAGCGAGGACGGCTATCTCCAGACCTTTCGCCAGGAGCTTGCGCGCAATGCGCTGACCGCGAGCGTGGCCGCAGGCGCCACCGTGCCGGACGCGCAGGTCGACGCCATCTACCGCTACCGCAACGAAGAGCGGCGCGGGCGCTATCTGAAGATCCAGGATGCCGCTATCGAGGACATCGCCACGCCCGACGATGCAGCACTCGAGACCATCTATAAGGACAACGAGCAGCGCTTCACCGCACCTGAATATCGAAGCCTGACCTTCGTCACCCTCAAGCCCGACGATCTGCTGGAGGAGGTGGAGGTCACCGACGAGCAGGTTCGAACCGCCTATGACGAGCGTTCCGCGCAGTACGTCACGCCGGAGCGGCGCAAGATCGAGCAGCTCCTCGCCAAGGACGAGGAGACCGCATCCAAGGCGAGCGCCCTGATCGAGGAGGGCAAGGACTTCGCCGCCGTCGCCGATGAGGTCGACGGCGTCAGCTTCACCGATCTCGGCGACGTCACCGAAGCCGGCATGCCCGCCGGCCTCGGCGCGAATGCCTTCGCGATCAACGAGGGCGAGGTGACCGATCCGGTGAAGAGTCCGTTCGGCTTTCACCTGTTCAAGGTGACATCAGTCACGCCGGAAGAGGTGACACCGTTCGAGGAGGTCAGGGACGACATCCGCAAGGAGCTCGCTTTGATCGAGGCCGAGGATCGCCTGCCCGACGTCGCCACCCTCCTGGACGACGAACTCGCCGCCGGCAGTTCCGTGCCTGAGGCCGCAGAGGCCGTCGGTCTGCATGCCGCCACCGTCGAGACGGTCGACCGCCAGGGCCTGGACCAGGCGGGCGAGCCGGTGCCGGCGCTGCAGGGCTGGTCGGCGATGCTGCAGACCGCCTTCGCTGCCGAGAAGGGCGAGCCGTCGCTGCTCGAAGAGACCGACGACGGCGCCTACTACGTCGTGCAGGTCGACGACATCGTCGAGCCGCGCCTGAAGGCGCTGGACGAGGTGCGCGCTGATGTCGTGGCGCTCTATGAGGACCAGCAGCGCCGCGCGGGCGCCAAGGCCAAGGCCGAGGAGATCCGCGCCAAGCTGCAGGAAGCCGCGAGCTTCGAGAGCATCGCCGCCGATGCCGGGCTCGCCATCGAGACGATCGAACCGCTCAAGCGGTCCGACGACGGCAGTGCCAGCGGCCTCAACCGGCAGGCGATCGCGGCGCTGTTCAAGACCGATGCCGGTGCCGTCGCGGACGAGATCATCGAGACCGAGGACAGCGTCCTGGTGCTCGCCGTCGACGAGGTCATCGAGAAAGCCCCGAGTGACGATCAGAACGTGCGTGATCAGCTCAAGGCCGAGCTGGAGCGCCAGGTGCAGGCCGATCTCCTCGAGCAATATGGCCGAGCACTTCAGGACGTGTACCCGATCGAGATCGACCAGGGTGCGCTGTCCCGCCTGATCCAGAGCGACGGCAATCTCGACTATGGCAGCGCGCCCGCTCCGTCATCCTTCTTCTGACCAGGCCCTCCGATGACACCGCTCCCCACTTTCGAAACCTTCGCCGCCCGCTATGCCGAGGGAAAGCCGCAGGTCGTCTGGACCACGCTGGTCGCGGATCTGGAAACGCCGGTCTCGGCCATGCTCAAGCTCGCCGAAGGCCGCCCCTACAGTCTCCTCCTGGAATCGGTCACCGGCGGCGATGTGCGCGGCCGCTATTCGCTGATCGGCATGAAGCCCGATCTGGTGTGGCGCTGCCGCGGCGATCAGGTCGAGATCAATCGCGACGCGCGACACGATCACAATCGGTTCGAGCCCCTGCCGGGGAAGCCGCTGGACGAGCTCCGAAAGCTGATCGCCGAGTCGAGGATCGAGCTGGACGACGAGCTGCCGCCCATGGCGGCTGGTCTGTTCGGCTTCATGACCTACGACATGGTGCGCCAGATGGAGCGCCTGCCGGACGCCAATCCGGACACGCTCGGCATTCCCGATGCCGTGTTCGTACGCCCGACGGTGATGGCGATCTTCGACACCATCCGGGATCGAGTGATCGTGGTCACGCCGGTCTGGCCGTCGGACGACAGGAGCCCTTCGCACGCCTACGACCTCGCGCGCGAAAGGCTCGCCGACGTGGTCGCCGATTTCGGCCGCGGCCTGCCGCGCCAGGTGGACATGCCGAGGAGCGCCGGTCCGCTGCCCGAGCCGACCGCCAACGTCAGCCGCGAGCAGTATCACCAGATGGTCGAGCGCGCGAAGGACTATATCCGCGCGGGCGACATCTTCCAGGTGGTGCCCTCGATGCGCTTCACCCTGCCCTTCGAGCTGCCGCCCTTCGCGCTCTACCGCGCCCTTCGCCGGCTGAACCCCTCGCCTTTCCTGTTCCATCTGGACCTCGGCGATTTCGCGATCGTCGGTTCCAGCCCCGAGATCCTGGTGCGCTTGCGCGACGACACCGTCACCATCCGCCCCATCGCCGGCACCCGGCCACGCGGTGGCTCGCGGACTGAAGACAAGCGGCTGGAAGAGGATCTGATGGCCGACCCGAAGGAGCTAGCGGAGCATCTGATGCTGCTCGATCTCGGGCGCAACGACGTCGGCCGCGTGGCCAGGGTCGGCACGGTCAAGGTGACCGAGAAGATGAACGTGGAATATTACAGCCACGTCATGCATATCGTCTCGAACGTCGAGGGCCGGATCCGCGAGGACAAGGACGCGGTCGACGCGCTCGCCGCCGGCTTCCCCGCCGGCACCGTCTCCGGCGCCCCCAAGATCCGCGCGATGGAGATCATCGACGAGCTCGAGCCCGAGCGCCGCAGCTTCTACGCCGGCGCCGTCGGCTACCTTTCCGCCGACGGCGACATGGACACCTGCATCGCGCTGCGCACCGCTCTCCTCAAGGACGGCAAGATGTACGTCCAGGCGGGCGGCGGCGTGGTCGCCGACAGCGACCCCGAGGGCGAATACCAGGAGAGCTGCAACAAGGCGAAGGCGCTGCTGCGCGCGGCGGAAGAGGCGGTGAGATTCGCAAGCTCCGGCTAGTCTTCGCTTGCCTTTCCCCGATCACCCCGCCACCTTCACCCGGCCATGGCCGAACCCCACCCGCAATCCGACACCGCCGCCCCCTTCAAGCTCGAGCAAGTCGACGCTCCAGGGCGCACCCTGGCGGGGGTGGTGGAGCATGTGGTGTATCGGAGCGAGGACAGCGGCTATCACGTGCTGCGCGTCAAGGCCGAGGGTGAGCGCGAGGCGGCGACGGTGGTCGGGCACGCGGCATCGATCGCGCCCGGCGAGCGCATCCGCGCCGAGGGCTCCTGGACCACGCATCGGAGCTACGGCAAGCAGTTCTCCGCCGACACGCTGACCGTCATCCCGCCCTCCTCGCTCGACGAGATCGAGGCCTATCTCGCGTCCGGCATGATCAAGGGCGTGGGCAAGACCATGGCGAAGAAGCTGGTCAACCGCTTCGGCGAGCAGGTGTTCGAGGTGATCGAGCATCGGCCCGAGCGCCTGACCGACGTGCCGGGCCTGGGGAAGGCGCTCGCCAAGCGCATCACCGAGGCCTGGGAGGAGCAGCGCGCGGTCAAGGACATCATGCTGTTCCTGCAGTCCAGAGGTTTCTCGCGGCTTCGCGCCGACCGGATCTTCGAGGCTTATGGCAACAAGGCGATCGAGACGGTCTCGAAAAACCCCTATCAGCTCGCGCGCGACATTCGCGGTATCGGCTTCATGGCCGCGGACGAGCTCGCCGCCAAGCTCGAGATCGCGCGCGACAGCCCCTTTCGCCTCGCCGCCGGCCTTCGCCATGTGCTCGAGGAGGCCATGGGCCAGGGCCATGTCGGGCTGCCGCGCAGCTGGCTCACCGAGCGCGCCGCCGATCTCCTCCAAGCCGAGGGGCTTGACCCCGTACTTGACGGTGAGGTCGACGACGGGCGGTTGATCGTGGACAAGGTCGGCGACACCGACTGCCTGTTTTTGCCGGAGATGCACGCGGCGGAGGAGGATATCGCGGCGGCGCTGATCGAACGCGCCTGGCAGCCCCCGCCCTGGCACATCCGGAACATCGAAGACACCGTCAAGTCCGTGGAGGCGACACTCGCCCTGGAGCTGGCGGAGGAGCAGCGGGAGGCGCTGCGGCTTGCCTACAAAAGCCGGCTTCTGATCATCACCGGCGGGCCCGGCACCGGCAAGACCACGCTGGTCAGGGCGATCCTGCAGGGGCTGGAGCGGAACCAGCTCGACATCATGCTCGCGGCACCGACGGGGCGTGCGGCGCGCCGGCTCGGCGAAAGCTCCGGGCGCGAGGCGAGCACGCTGCACCGCCTGCTCGAAGCCGAGCCCGGCCGCGGCTTTCGCCGGGACGCCGAGCGCCCGCTCGAAGGCGATCTCCTGATCGTCGACGAGATGTCCATGGTCGACATCCCGCTGATGCAGGCGCTCAGCAACGCACTGCCCGAGCAGGCCGCCCTCTTCCTCGTGGGCGACGTCGACCAGCTCCCCTCGATCGGCCCGGGCCAGGTGCTGCTCGACCTGATCTCCTCGGGCAAGCTGCCGGTCATTCGCCTCGAAAAGATCTTTCGCCAGGCCGAGGAAAGCCGGATCATCCGAAACGCCCATCGCATCAACAAGGGCGAGATGCCCGACCTCTCCAGGTCGGACGCCGACCTCGTTGACTTCTACGCGATCAGGGCCACGACGCCGGAGCGCGCTGCCGAGACGCTGGTGGAGCTGGTGGCGGAGCGCATTCCGAAGACCTTCGGCGTCGATCCGGTCCAGGACATCCAGGTGCTCTGCCCGACCAATCGCGGTCCGATCGGCACGCGCGCCTTGAACGAAAAGCTCCAGACGGCCCTGAATGCAAACGCTGTCGATCGTATCGACCACAGGGGCATCGCCTATGCCACCGGCGACAAGGTGATGCAGATCGAGAACGACTACGAACGCGAGGTCTATAACGGCGATATCGGCCGGATCACGGCGATCGACCGCGCGGCGAAAGTCATGACGGTCACCATCGACGGCAACCCGCAGACCTACGGCTTCGACGAGCTCGACAATCTCGTGCCGGCCTACGCGATCACCGTGCACAAGGCCCAGGGCTCGGAATACCCCGCCGTCGTCCTGCCGCTCGCGCGCCAGCAGGGACGCATGCTCCGACGCAATCTCGTCTACACCGCGATCACCCGCGCCCGACGCCTGGTGGTCCTGCTGGTCGAGCCCGGCGCGCTGGAGCTCGCGATCGAGCAGCGTCCCGAAGTCAGGCGCTGGTCACGCCTTCGGGACCTGCTGTCCGCTTAGCCATGATTCTGGATGGGATGCGCGAGGAAGGCACGGCAACATCCTGAAAAAGCTGGGGCGAGCGACCGGAATCGAACCGGCGACCTCCAGAGCCACAATCTGGCGCTCTAACCGACTGAGCTACGCCCGCCATCGGCGTTTTCTTTAGACGGTCCGGCTTGGAAACGTCAAGCGATCCGTCGATCCGTGATGTCGATTGCTCATGGTTAAAATTTAGGCAATGGTGCGTATTTTTTAATCATTCCTGATGTCGAAAGGATCGCAACCCGGCTCATTCGACGGGAAGTCGCGGTTGGCACGATCTATGCGTACATAGTGGCGAGTTGGCGGCCCGCGACGAATCTCCGCGGCTGTCGCCTGGAGTGGCATCGCAATTGGCAGAAAAAGGGTCGGTGGTCCCATGAAAAAAATCGAGGCTGTGATCAAGCCGTTCAAGCTTGATGAGGTCAAGGAGGCTCTGCAGGAGATCGGGCTCAAGGGTATGACCGTGACCGAAGTGAAGGGCTTTGGCCGGCAGAAGGGCCATACCGAGCTCTATCGCGGCGCGGAGTATGTGGTCGATTTTCTGCCCAAGGTGAAAATCGAGATCGCGCTCGAAGACGACCTTGTGGAGCGGGCTGTCGAGGCCATTCAGCAGGCGGCGAAAACCGATCGGATTGGGGACGGCAAGATCTTCGTGTATGACCTTGAGCAGGTCACGCGCATTCGAACCGGTGAGACCGGCGCCGAAGCCCTTTGATCTGACCGAAGGCAAGCGACCAAGAAGCGGCCGAATCAGGCCGCAAGAAAGAACTATGGGGACAATACCAGAAAGGACGTTCAAATCATGATGTTGGGATGCACATCCGCGGAAGACGTCGCCAAGGCGATGAAAGACCATGAAGTGGAGATCGTCGATGTCCGCTTCACCGACCTGCCGGGCATGTGGCAGCACACCTCGTTCCCGGCCAAGGCCTTCGGGATCGACAATATCGAGGAAGGGCTCGGCTTCGACGGCTCCTCGATCCGCGGCTTTCAGAAGATCGAAGCCTCCGACATGATCCTCATGCCGGACGAGACCTCCGCCTTCATCGACCCCTTCTGCCAGCACAAGACCCTGGTGCTGATCGCCGACATTCACGACCCGATCACCGGCGACTTCTATCACCGTGATCCGCGCGGCGTGGCCAAGCGCGCCGAGCAGTATCTGGCGTCGACCGGTCTCGGCGACAGGGCCTATTTCGGCCCCGAAGCCGAGTTCTTCGTGTTCGACGACGTGCGCTACGGCCAGGACATCAATTTCGGCTCCTACGAAGTCGATTCGGTCGAGGGCCACTGGAACATGGCGTCCGACGAGGGCCCGAATCTCGGCCACAAGATCCGGCCGAAGGAAGGCTACTTCCCGGTGCCGCCGAACGACACGCTGATGGATCTGCGCTCCGAGATGGCGCTGGTCATGGAAAGCATCGGGCTGACCGTCGAATGCCATCACCACGAGGTGGCGACCGCCGGCCAGTGCGAGATCGACATGAAGTTCGACACGCTGGTCAAGATGGCCGACGACCTGATCAAATACAAATATGTGGTCAAGAACGTCGCCCGCGCCCATGGCAAGACCGCGACCTTCATGCCGAAGCCGCTCTACGGCGACAATGGCTCGGGCATGCATGTGCATCAGAGCATCTGGGACGGCGATCGCCCGACCTTCGGCGACGAGGCCGGCTTCGCCAAGCTGTCGCAGACCTGCCGCTACTATATCGGCGGTCTCCTGAAGCATGCGCCGGCGATCCTCGCCTTCGCGGCCCCGACCACCAACTCCTACCACCGCCTGGTGCCGGGCTACGAGGCGCCGGTCAACTTGGCCTGGTCGCTGCGCAACCGCTCGGCCGCGGTGCGCATTCCGATGTATTCGGACAGCCTCAAGGCCAAGCGCTGCGAGTTCCGCTGCCCCGATCCTTCGGCCAACCCCTATCTCGCCTTCGCCGCCATGCTCATGGCCGGCATCGACGGCATCAAGAACCAGATCGATCCGGGCGATCCGGTCGACAAGAACATCTACGACCTGCCGCCCGAGGAGCTGGCCGAGTTCCCGAGCGTGCCGGGCAGCCTCGACCAGGCCCTGAGCGCGCTCGCCGCCGATCACGACTTCCTCACCGAAGGCGACGTGTTCTCGGAGGACTTCGTCGAGAACTACATCGCCTACAAGAGCGAAGAGGAAGTCGACGCCGTCCGCCTGCGTCCGCATCCCTACGAGTTCGTGATGTACTACGACATCTAATCCCGTTAGCCTCCCTGACGATTGAAGGCCGCCTCCGGGCGGCCTTTTTTCTGTGTCGGGACGCCGACTGCGTTGACTTGACGGTGCTCGGGCCCGGTAGCGCAGCCTGTCGACCAGGGCATCGTCGGCCGGACACAGAGTTCACCAAGGCGACGCTACCCTATTCAGCCAGAGACGTTCCCCCTGCCTGACGAGGTCCAAGTCAAGCAAGTGCGGCTCGCACTCAAGCCGGTGCGGCCGACTCCCCGCGCGTCTTGATGGCCTGGGTGGCGAGCTGGTCGGCACGCTCGTTGTCGGGGTGGCCGGCATGACCCTTGACCCAGCGCCAGTCGATCTCGTGACGCTGGCTGGCGGCGTCCAGGCGCTCCCAGAGGTCCTGGTTCTTCACCGGCTTCTTGTCCGCCGTCCTCCAGCCATTGGCCTTCCAGCCGGCGAGCCAGCCGGTGATGCCGCGCTTCACGTAGTTGCTGTCGGTCACCAGCTTGACCTTCATCGGCCGCTTCAGCGTTTCCAGGGCGACGATCGCGGCCATCAGCTCCATGCGGTTGTTGGTGGTGTCGGCCTCATAGCCGGACAGCTCCTTGTCCAGCCCGCGCCAGCGCATGATCGCGCCCCAGCCCCCGGGGCCGGGATTGCCGGAACAGGCGCCGTCGGTATGGATCTCGACGTTCTCCCTGGGCGTCTCGTCGTCCTGCTCGGCAGTCTCCGCGGTCTTGTCGGTCATCCATTCGTCCATGTCGTGGGAATCAGTCCAGGCCGTAGGCGCCGGGTCCGGTGACGCCTCGGTGAAAGCGCAGCTTCTCCAGATATTCGAGCGGGTCCTTGGGCTTCACCAGGGCGCCCTCGATCTGATTGACCCAGTCATAGAGCCGGGTCAGCAGGAAACGCAAGGCGGCGCCGCGCGCGAGCAGCGGCAGGGCGTCGAGCTCGCCGTCGCTGAGCGGCCGCACGCTCTTGTAGGACGCCAGGAGGTAACGCGCCTTGGTGATGTTGAACGCGCCATCCACCTCGAAGCACCAGGCGTTCAGGCAGATCGCGATGTCGTAGGCAAGGAGGTCGTTGCAGGCGAAATAGAAATCGATCAGCCCGCTCAGCGCCTGCTGCTGGAAGAACACATTGTCCGGAAAGAGGTCGGCGTGGATGACGCCATCAGGCAGATCGGCGGGCCAGGCCCGTTCCAGCAGCTCGAGCTCGCTCTCCAGCTCCGCGGCGAGGCCCGGTCTCACCTGATCGGCGTCGGGGGCGCAGCGATCGAACAGCGTCCGCCAGCCGGGAAGCGACAGCGCGTTCTCGCGGCCAAGCGCGAAATCGGCGCCGGCCAGATGCATGCTCGCGAGCGCCTTGCCGACGCCCGCGCAATGAAAAGGCTGGATGCGCATCGGCCAGACGCCGTCGAGATAGCTGATCAGCGCCGCAGGCCGTCCGCAGAGCTCGCGCAGCGCCTTGCCGTCCCGGCCGTGGATCGGCGTCGGACAGCGCACCCCCTTGTCCGCGAGGTGATCCATCAGCCCGAGAAAGAACGGCAGGTCGGCCGGATCGACGCGCTTTTCATAGAGCGTCAGGATGAAGCGGCCCGCGTCCGTGATCAGAAGATAGTTGGAATTCTCGACCCCCTCGGCGATGCCCTTGACGCTGACCGCCTGGCCGACGTCATAGGCATCGAGAAACCTGCCGAGGGAGTCCTCGTCGATCGCCGTATAGACCGCCATGCATCTCGCCGCTTTGCCAGAATGCCCCAGGGTTTAGCGAATGGCGTCCCTTTTGGCGACGGCAAACTTCGGAAAGTCAAGCGGCAAGCCGTCGCGTGCCGTGGGTCTGAGCGGGATCGGCGGCGTGCGGAAGCTGACCTCCTCCTTGACCACCTCCACCTCCTCGACCGTCACCGTGAAGCGCTGCCGACAGGCCTCGATCAGGCCGTCGACCAGTGCCTCCGGCGCCGAGGCCCCGGCGGAGACCGCGAGGGTGCCGACGCCCTCCAACAGCGACCAGTCCAGCGACTCGGCGCACTGCACCAGGCTCGCGCGCGGCGAGCCCGCGGATTTCGCGACCTCGACCAGGCGGACGGAGTTGGACGAGTTGGGCGCGCCGATGATCAGCGTCAGGTCGGCCCTGGGCGCCAGGGTCTCGACGGCACGCTGGCGATTGGTCGTGGCATAGCAGATGTCCTCGCGCCTCGGCCCGGCGATGGTCGGAAAGCGCCGCTTCAGCACGTCGAGCACGTCTTCGGTCTCGCGCACGGAAAGGGTCGTCTGGGTGGCGTAGGCGAGATTGCCCGGATCATCCACCTGGATCGTCAGGGCCTGGTCCACATCCTCGACCAGCCGCACGGCGCCTTCCGGCAGCTGGCCCATGGTGCCGACCACCTCGGGATGGCCGGCATGGCCGATCAGGAGTACCGTGCGCCCGCTCCTGTAATGCTGCTCGACGCCCCGATGCACCTTGCTCACCAGCGGGCAGGTGGCATCGGCGTAGATCAGCCGCCGGCGCCTGGCCTCCGCCGGCACCGCCTTGGGCACGCCATGGGCGGAGAACACCACGATCGCATCGTCCGGCACCTCGTCCAGCTCTTCGACGAACACGGCCCCCTTGGCCTTCAGGCCGTCGACCACGTGCTTGTTGTGCACGATCTCATGGCGGACATAGACGGGAGGGCCGTTCTTCTCGAGGGCTTGCTCGACGATGTCGATCGCGCGCTCGACGCCCGCGCAAAATCCACGCGGATTGGCCAGCAGGATGGTGAGCTCTGGCTTGGACATGGGATACCGTTTCTTGAGACTTGCAGGGCGTTCGGTCAGCAAGGCCCGGAAGCCGGACCGCCTGCTCTCTTTACCGCACCGCAGGAGCGGCAACAACCTGCCGGTGCGCCGCCACGTCCACCGTCCACCTCCCATATGGCAAATTCGCGATCATGCGAGGTGCCGATCCCCTCTCTGGCGAACGTCATCGGCCCTGCGCCCGGACATCGCAGGTCGCTCTCAAACCTGCCTGTTGACGCTTGACGACAGGCCTCATACACCTCTGCTGCATCGCAGCAGAGGTGACCAGATCATGAAGCCGACCATCCGACCGACGAACCCGCGTTTCGGTTCAGGCCCGACCACGAAACGGCCCGGCTGGTCGGCCGCCGGCCTCGGCGACGAGGCGCTCGGCCGCTCGCATCGCGCCGCCGTCGGCAAGGGCCGGCTGAAGGAGGTGATCGAGCGCTCGCGCACCCTTCTCGGCATCCCCCGGGACTATCGGGTGGCGATCGTGCCGGCCTCGGACACCGGTGCGTTCGAGATGGCGATGTGGAACCTGCTCGGGCCGCGCGGCGTCGACGTGCTCGCCTGGGAGAGCTTCGGCGCCGGCTGGCTGACCGACATCAAGAAGCAGCTGAAGCTCGACGACGTGCGCGCGCTCGAGGCCGACTACGGCCACCTCCCCGACCTGGACGAGGTCAGCCCCGACCATGACGTGGTCTTCACCTGGAACGGCACGACATCGGGCGTGCGCGTTCCGGATGGCGCCTGGATCGCGGCGGATCGCCGGGGCCTGACGCTGTGCGATGCCACCTCGGCGGCCTTCGCCATGGCCCTTCCCTGGGACAAGCTGGATGTCACCACCTGGTCCTGGCAGAAGGTGCTCGGCGGCGAGGCGCAGCACGGCATGATCGTGCTCAGCCCGGCTGCCGTCGAACGCCTGGAAAGCCATACGCCGCCCTGGCCGCTGCCGAAAATCTTCCGGCTGACCAAGGGCAGCGCGCTGATCGACGGGATCTTCAAGGGCGAGACCATCAACACGCCCTCCATGCTCGCGGTCGAGGATGCGCTCGATGGCCTCGGCTGGGCCGAGGGCCTGGGCGGGCTCGATGCGCTGATCGCGCGCACCGAGGCGAATTTCCAGGCCATCGAGAGCTGGGTCGCACGCACCGATTGGGTCGACTTTCTGGCAACGGAGCCGGCCACGCGCTCGACCACGTCGATCTGCCTGCAGATCGTCGATCCGCTGATCACGGCGCAGGCCCGCGAGCGCCAGAGCGCGCTGATCAAGGATCTGACGGCGAGACTTGCGGAAGAGGGGGTGGCGTACGACATAGCCGGTTATCGGGATGCACCGCCGGGTCTGCGCATCTGGGGCGGGGCGACCGTGGAGACGAGCGATATCGAGGCTCTCCTCCCCTGGCTGGACTGGTCCTTCGAGGAGTCCTGCCGCTGCGCCGTATGACTCCATGCTTGCAGACATACTCGAACCTAAAGTGGAAGAAAAATGCCTAAGGTCCTGATTTCGGACAATCTCAGCCCTGCCGCGGTCGACGTTTTTCAGGAACGCGGCGTCGACGTCGACGTGCGCACCGGCCTGAACGAGGGCCAGCTCTGCGAGATCATCGGCGATTATGACGGCCTTGCCGTGCGCTCCGCGACCAAGGTGACGCCTGCGGTCCTCGAGGCAGCGCGCAGGCTCGAGGTCATCGGCCGTGCCGGCATCGGCGTCGACAATATCGACGTCAACGCGGCGACCGCCAAGGGCGTGGTGGTGATGAACACGCCGTTTGGCAATTCGGTCACTACCGCGGAGCACGCCATCGCCATGATGATGGCGCTCGCCCGCCAGCTCCCCTCCGCCGACCGCTCGACGCGCGCGTCGAAGTGGGAGAAATCCCGCTTCATGGGCATGGAGCTGACCGGCAAGGTGCTGGGTCTGATCGGCTGCGGCAATATCGGCTCGATCGTCGCCGAGCGCGCCCAGGGCCTGAAGATGCGGGTGATTGCCTTCGACCCGTTTCTCGGCTCCGAGCGCGCGGAAAGCCTCGGCGTGGAGAAGGTGGAGCTCGACCGCCTGCTGACGCGCGCCGACGTCATCAGCCTGCACACGCCGCTCACCGACCAGACGCGCAACATCCTCTCGGCGGAAGCGATCGCCAGGACCAAGAAGGGCGTGCGCATCGTCAACTGCGCGCGCGGCGGCCTGCTCGACGAGACGGCGCTCTACGATGCCATCAAGGACGGCCATGTCGCCGGCGCCGCCCTCGACGTGTTCGGCCAGGAGCCCGCGAAGAACAACCCGCTGTTCGAGCTCGACGAGGTCGTCGTGACCCCGCATCTCGGGGCGGCGACCACGGAGGCGCAGGAGAAGGTGGCCCTGCAGATCGCCGAGCAGATGGCGGACTATCTGGTGTCGGGCGCTGTCGTCAACGCGCTCAACATGGCCTCGGTCACGGCCGAGGAAGCGCCCAGGCTCAAGCCCTATATGAGCCTCGCCGAGCAGCTTGGCTCGTTCGCCGGCCAGCTCACCGAGACCGGCCTCAAAGGGGTGACCATCACCTATGCCGGCGAAGCCGCGAAGCTCAACACCAAGCCGCTCACCTCGACCATCCTCCAGGGCCTGCTGACCCCGCTGCTCGCCAGCGTCAACATGGTCAACGCCCCGCTGGTCGCGCGCGAGCGCGACATCGGCGTCACCACCGTGCATCAGGACCAGGTCGAGGGCTATCAGACCCTGGTGAAGCTCTCGGTCGAGACCGAGCGCGGCGCACGCAGCGTCGCCGGCACCCTGTTCCAGGCCCACCGCCCGCGTCTGGTCGAGGTGCGCGACATCGCGGTCGAAGCCGAGCTCGGCCCGCATATGCTGTTCATCCGCAACGAGGACAAGCCCGGCTTCATCGGCGCGCTCGGCAACATCCTGGGCGACGCCGGCATCAACATCGCCACGTTCCATGTGGGCCGCACGGCCCCCGGCGAAGAGGCGATTGCGCTGGTCGAGGTCGATCAGGAGGTGCCGGCGGACATCCTCGCTGCAATCTGCAGGCTGCCGCACACCATGCAGTGCAAGACCCTGCGCTTCTGACGCGATGCGCGCAGGCGGCGCGACCCGATCGCGGCAGCCGGGCGCAGCGGCTCAGGCGGCGTTGCCGATCAGGGCGTCCGGTTCCATGCCGGGCTGGTCGCTCCGGCGCCTCGGCAGGCTGACGGTGAAGGTGCTGCCCTCGCCGACCTTGCTCGTCACCCCGACCTCACCGCCATGCAGATCGACCAGGGAGCGCACCAGGTGCAGGCCGATCCCGGTGCCGACGATCCCGGTCGACGTGCTGGCACGAAAGAAGCGGTCGAACAGCCTGCCGAGATCGCTCTCCGGAATGCCGACACCGTCGTCCTGAACGGCGATCACCACATCGCCGTCACCGATCACCGAGCCGCGCACCCACACATGGGTGCCTTCCGGCGAATATTTGACGGCGTTGCCCACCAGGTTCGACATCACCTGCCGCATCAGCTTGATATCGGCCGGAAAGTCGTCCGGGAGCCCGGTCACCTCGGTGACGATCTCGTGCTTCGGATTGAGCTCGCGAATGCCGACACAGACCTCGTCGATCATGGGTCCGAGACAGCAGGGCCGGGGCTCGAACTTGAGGCTGCCGGCTTCCAGGCGCGCCGCGTCCAGCATGCTCTCGATCAGATCGGTGAGGCGCACCACGCCGGTCCGGATCTTGTCCACGCTGCCGAGCAGGCGCTCGGGGGTGAGCGTTGCATGGCGGCGTGACACCCGCTGCGCAACGCCGTCGATGATGGCGAGCGGCGTGCGGAATTCGTGGCAGACCATCGAGACGAACTGGCGCTGCAGGCCGTTCAGCTCGAGTTCCTTTTCCAGCGCCTGCGCGAGGCGCTCCTTCTGCTCGGCAAGCTCCAGCGTGCGATCGCGCACCAGCTCCTCCAGATGATCGCGATGCCGTTCGAGCGCCTCCCGCTGTTTCGCCCACTGCACCGCCTGGGCGGCGATCGGCGCGAAGGTCCTGAGCGCGCGCAGATGGTTCTCGGTAAAGGCGGGCTCGGCATGGACGCAGACGATCAGCGCCGGCTCGTCGAGGGACTCCAGGGGCACGATCAGCGCCGATGCGAACGCCGCCGTCGAGCCCTCGGCCGCCTCGGCCCACCCGTCAAGCTCGCGAAGGTCGGGAGCGATGATCGCCTCGCCGGCGACCGCGCGCGCAAACGCCCCCTTGGGGCTGGCGACGCGCAGCATCAGCCTGCCCGCATGGGTCACCGCGGTTTCGAGCCCGCCATCGCCCGTCGGCATCAGGATGGCGGCATCGGAAAACGGCACGATTTTGGTCAAAACCGAGAGAATGCCTTCATATAAAGCTTCATTCGAGAAGGCATAGTTCAGGATGTGAAGGCCGGATTTCAGGATCTCCACGTCCTGGCCGGCCTGATCCGGGCTTTGCTGCAGGCCGCCGTCACTGGAAAAGTCAATCATGGGTCGGCAAACGTCTAGCGGGCAATGGTTCGATCTCCTGGCCACGATCAACCCTCTCGCCCTCGGCAGGGCGCTATGCGGCAGCCTAAAGATCAAATCCTAACATAGCGTTGCCGCCCGGCGTTCAATCCGGCTCGTACGCCCGCGTCGCCTCGGGATCGTCGCTGCTGAAGGCAAGCGCTGCGATCTCCTCCCAGACCGCATCGGCGATCGGCAGAGCCGCCCAGTCCAGCGTCTGGCGCACGCGCTCCGGCTTGCTGACGCCGCAGATGGTCGAGGCGACACGCGGATCGCGCGTCGAGAACTGCAGCGCGAGCGCGCCCGGCGGGACGTCATGCCGGGCGCAGATCGCCTCGATGCGCCGCACCGGCTCGAGCATGGCGTCGTCGGCCTCCTGATAGACATAGCGCCGATGGCTCGCCGATCCCTTGGCGAACACGCCGCCGGCATAGGGTGCCGCGTTCAGGACGGCGATGTTCCTCTCGACCGCCAGATCCATCATCGGCGCGGCATGGCGATTGACCAGGGTGAAGCGGTTGTGGGTGATCAGCGCGTCGACATCCCAATCCTTCAGGATCGGGATCATGATGTCGGTGCGTCCCGCCGCAAGGCCGACCGCATCGCAGAGCCCTTCCTCCTTGATCTTGAAGAGCTCGTCCAGCGCCCCGCCCTTCGCCGTCACCTCACCGAGGTCGGCAGCATATTCCGGGTCGTGCAGATGCAGCAGATGCACGCGATCGAGATTGAGCGCCTTCAGGCTTTCCTCGAGGGACTCTCTCGCGCGTGAGGCATCGAAGCGGCGCGTGTCCATGTCCCGGTCGAGCTTGGTGGACAGGATCACGCCCGCCGGCAGGCCGCCGCGTTCCCGGATCACCTCGCCGATGCGCTGCTCGCTGCGCCCGGACCCATAGTTGCGCGACGTGTCGATGAACTTCGCCGGTCCGTCGAGGATCTCCCTGACGGTCGCCAAAGCGCGGTCCTCGTCGACGCTGTAGCCATAGGTGTTGGGCATGTCGCCGAGCGAGCTGGTGCCGAAGCAGATCGGCGGCACGTCGAGGGTCGATCCGCCCAGCTTCCTGGTCTGCATGGTTTCCGCCAACGTCGTTCTCCCCCTGCCCTTTTACCCTATGCCACCTTCGGCCGGTCGTCCCCGAACAGCCAGTCCCTGATGATCGCGATCTGGCCCGGATCCATCAAGGCCGGCGCATGGCCGACGCCATCGATGGTGACCAGATCCGTCTTCGGCCCGCGCTCGGCCATCCGCCTGGCCGTCTCGGCCAGAAGCAGATCGCTGTCGCCGCCGCGCAGCACCAGCGTCGGGCAGCGGATCGCCTCCCACATCGCCCAAAGGTCGAGATCCTCCACCGGATCCGCCGTCCTGAAGGGTTCCGCGATCTTCGGATCGTAGCCGAGCACCACCTTGCCGTCGTCACGCCGTCTGGCACTGTGCTCGGCCAGATGCGCCCATTGTCGGTCCGAGAGCGGACCGAACGGCGCGTGGATCAGGCGAAGATGGTCCTCGAGATCCTGCAGGCTGTCGAAGGCGAGCTCCAGGCCGAGATAGGCGCCGATGCGCTCCAGCGCCGCTTTCGGAAGGAACGGGCCGACATCGTTCAGCACCAGGCGGCGGATCGGATTCGCCTCGAGCACGGCGATGCCCATGCCGATCAGCCCGCCCATGGAGGTGCCGACCCAGTCGACCTCCTCGGCGCCCAGATGCTCGATCAGCTGCAGCAGATGCGCGGCATAGGTCGGAACGGCGTAGTCCGCGGGATCGTTCAGCCATTCGCTCCGCCCGCGCCCGACCACGTCGGGGCAGACGACGAACGCGTCCTCCGCCAGCGCCGCCGCCAGAGCATCGAAGTCCCGGCCGTTTCGGGTCAGGCCGTGCACGCAGAGCACGACCCGGCCGGCGCGCGGCCTGCCGAAGGTCGTGTAGGCGAGGCGATAGGGACGATCCGGCCCGTCGACTTCCAGCGTTCTCGGCTCCATGGTCACTCCGTCCGGTGATGGCCGAGGCCAGAGTCCGCCGCCGCCGCTCCAGGGTCAACCACCTTTCTGTCCGGCAAAGCGACAAGGCGAAAAACTCTTTGCACACGCGCCTTGCTCGCCGGCAGCGCAAGCGCGATATGATGGAATGACGACACTCTCCAAGGACCTCCGAATTTGCCGTTCGATGAATCTGTTCTTTAGCACCGAGCTCGCCCCCTGCCCTTATCTGGAGCACAAGCTGGAACGTCGCCTCGTGCTCCAGCTCGGTGCCGACACCGCCCTGGAGCAGCAGGATCGCCTGGTCCTGGCAGGCTTCCGCCGCTCGCAGACCTTCGCCTATCGCCCGACCTGCCCGGGCTGCCAGGCCTGCGTTCCGGTACGTATTCCAGTCGAAAAATTCGCCTTCACCCGCGGCTGGCGGCGCATCCTCAGGCGCAATGCCGATCTCACCGCCGAGACGAAGCGGCCCAAGGCCACCGAGGAGCAGTTTCAGCTGTTCCGCCACTATCTCGCCGGCCGCCACGCCGATGGCGGCATGGCCGGCATGGGCTGGGCCGAATACCGCTCGATGCTCGAGGACTGCCCCTCCACCAGCCACGTCATCGAATGGCGCCGGCCGGATCAGAGCCTGATCGGCGTGAGCATCACCGACCAGGTGAAAAGCGGCCTTTCCGGCGTCTACAAGTTCTTCGATCCGGAGGAGAGCCGCCGCTCTCTCGGCTCCCAGATCATCCTCTGGCACGTGCAGCGCGCCCTTGAGCTGGGCCTCGCTTACGTCTATCTGGGCTACTGGATCGCTGCGAGCCCGAAAATGGACTACAAAGCACGCTTCAAGCCGCTGGAGCGCCTCACCAAAGACGGCTGGATGGCGCTCGAAGCCTGACCGGCCCGCATCCGCGCCCTGCGCACAGTGATGCGCGTCTGCCGCAATTTTCATCAGAAGCGAATGCCCTGCTGCACGCTTCATTGCCAAAACCGAGCTTAAGCGCTAAATACCAGCGATCTTTGGATTTCGTGGCCAAATCGGCGCAGAGGGGGTCATGGCACGTCCGGTTCTGGTCCTGAACGGGCCCAACCTCAATCTGCTCGGTCGTCGCGAACCCGGCATCTACGGCGCGCTGACGCTTGCCGACATCGAGGCGGCCTGCATCGAGCAGGGGGCGGGGCTCGGGCTCGAGGTCACCTGCCGGCAGAGCAACGGCGAAGGGGAGCTGGTAAGCTGGATACAGGAGGCGGCAGGCGTTTTCGAGGCGCTGATCATCAATCCCGGCGCCTATTCGCACAGCTCGATCGCCCTGCATGACGCGCTCCGCTTCCTTGAAGTTCCGATCGTCGAGGTGCATCTATCCAACATCCACCAGCGTGAAGCGTTTCGCCATCGATCCTATGTTTCGCTCGTGGCAAAGGGTGTGATTTGCGGTCTGGGTGCAAAGGGTTACGAGCTGGCCTTGATCAGCGTTGCCAGCCTTTTGGAAGGGAACAGCTAGTCCATGGCGCTGCAGCTTGAACGTCCGAACCCGTCCGATGCCCCGACCGAGGCTGATGCGCCCGAAGAAGTGAGAGGTCTCTTGAACGTCGACACCGCACTGATCGAGAAGCTCGCCGAGCTGCTGCAGCGCACGGGCCTCACGGAAATCGAGCTGAGTGAGGGCGAAGCGCGCATTCGCGTCGCCAAGCAGCCCGCCCCGGTCATCGCCAATACGACGCTGCCCTCGGCGGCCATGGCGGCAGCGCCTGCCCTCGCCGCCCAGGCCGCTGTGGAAGCGGCACCCGCGCGCACCGCCGATGCCGACCATCCGGGCGCCGTGCGCGCGCCGATGGTGGGCACCGCCTATCTGACGCCGGAGCCGGGCGCCGACCCCTTCGTGTCGGTCGGCACGGAGGTGCAAGAGGGGCAGACGCTCCTGATCGTCGAGGCGATGAAGGTGATGAACCCGATCAGGGCGCCCAGGAGCGGCCGGGTGGCGTCGATCATGGTCACCAACGGCGATCCGGTCGAGTATGACGAACTCCTCCTGATCATCGACTGATTGCCCAAAGACTGTCCCGAACGACGGCATTGACCATGATCGACAAGGTTCTGATCGCCAATCGCGGTGAAATCGCGCTTCGCATCATCCGTGCGTGCCGCGAGATGGGCATCGAGACCGTCGCCATCCACTCCACCGCCGATGCCGACGCCATGCACACCCGCCTCGCCGATGCCAGCATCTGCATCGGCCCTCCGGCGGCCTCCGAATCCTATCTGAACAAGGTCGCGATCCTCGCCGCCGCCGAGATCTCCGGCGCCAACGCGATCCATCCCGGCTATGGCTTCCTCGCCGAAAATGCCGACTTCGCCGAGATGGTGATTGAGCACGGCCTCACCTTCATCGGCCCTTCGCCCGAGCACATCCGCCTGATGGGCGACAAGATCCAGGCCAAGGAGACCATGAAGGCGCGCGGCGTGCCGGTGGTCCCCGGCACCGACGGCCCGGTGACGAGCGACGCCGAAGCGCGCGCCGCAGCCGCCGCCATCGGCTATCCCGTGCTGATCAAGGCCGTCTCCGGCGGCGGCGGGCGCGGCATGACGGTCGCGCGCAGCGAGCAGGAGCTGTATGACGGCCTGCGCATGGCCCGGCGCGAGGCCCAGGCCGGCTTCGGCGACGATCGCGTCTATCTCGAAAAATTCCTGGAGCGCCCCCGCCATATCGAGGTCCAGGTGCTCGCCGACAATCACGGCCACGCCGTCCATCTGGGCGAGCGCGACTGCTCGCTGCAGCGCCGCCATCAGAAGCTGGTGGAGGAGGCGACCTCGCCCGCGATCGACGACGAGCTCAGAAGCGAGATCGGCGAGACCGTCAGCCGCGCGATCACCGATCTCGGCTATCAGGGTGTCGGGACCATCGAGTTCCTGTACGAGAACGGCCAGTTCTACTTCATCGAGATGAATACCCGCCTTCAGGTCGAGCACCCCGTGACCGAGATGATCACCGGCGTCGACCTGGTGCGCGCCCAGCTGCATGTCGCCAGGAACCTGCCGCTCGCGATCCGCCAGAAGGATGTGCGCTGGGAGGGCCACGCGATCGAATGCCGGGTGAACGCCGAAGACCCCGCGACCCTGACCCCCGCCCCCGGCACCGTGCACACCTACCACCCGCCGGGCGGCCCGGGCGTGCGCGTCGACAGTGCGCTCTACGCCGGCGCCAAGGTCCCTCCCTATTACGACAGCCTGATCGCCAAGCTGATCGTCTACGACCAGTCGCGCGAAGCCTGTCTCGCCCGCCTGAAGCGCGCCCTTGCCGAATATGTCATCGACGGCATCAAGACTGGCATTCCCCTCCTCCAGGGCATCGTCGAGGACCCGGCCTTCGCCGAAGGCAACTACCACACCGGCTGGCTCGGCGACTTCATGACCCACTGGACCCCACCCACCTACTAGGTGGCGTGGCCACCTCATGGACTTGGGGGGCGCCGTCGCCGAACGCGTCCTTTCCTAGGCGGTATGCGGTCTCGATTCGTGACGTGAGGGATGGGGTCTGGTCGTCGGCCGGACGGAGCGGCACCCGTCAGTCTTCCAGCGTCTCCGCCTTGGCCCCGGCATGGCGTTCACGCGACGCCTTCAGCGCGTCGATCGCGTTCTGGAGCTTCTCGATATAGGCGCGAAGCTCGCTGACCCGCTCGAGCGGCGGTTCACCGAAGGCCGCGGGGTCGCTGTCCGGATCGGCGTCGGCACCAAGCGCTCGGGCTTCCTCCTGCAGGGCCTGCTCCTCCTCGATCCGATCGATGTCGTCGAGCAGCGAGGCCACCTCGGCTTCGGCCGCGTCCACCTGATCCTGGGTGACCGCCTCGTCCTGCTGCAGCGCCAGAATGTCGGTCTCGAGACTGTCGATGTCAGCGCGCAGCGAGACGACCTGCTGGTCGAGTTCGGCGGCATGTGCGCGGCGCGCATCCAGCCTGCCGTCGAGCGCCGTCTTGCCGTCGACCTCCTGCCGATGGCGGATCTGCTCAGCGTTCAGGGCTGCGGTCTCGCGATCGATGCGGTCCCGATAAGCCCCGCTGCCGAGGCCGACTAGCCCGCCGAGAAGGCCTCCCTCCTTCGGATCGTCGGTGGCGCAGCCGGCAAGCAGGAGGATGAAGGCGATGCCGAGGGCCAGACCGGGCAGAGCTCTTGCCATGATCGCGCTCACGCGATCCGCTCCGTGCTGGTCTTGAAGCCGCCGATCAGCGTCACCAGCGCGTTGCGCCGCCGCTCCAGCTCGCGGATACGCCTGTCCCAATCGACCAGGTCGACCGGCTCGCTGTCGTCGAGGGCTTCCTGGTAGATCCTGCGGCTGACGTCAATTTCCTGATTGACCTCGACCAGACGCTGCCGCGCCTGATCGAGATTGGCGCGCGCATGCCGGCGCAGGGTCCGCTTGGCCGCGCGCTCGTCCCGGCCGCTCGCCACCTCGGCATCGAGCCTGGCGATCTCGCGGTCGAGGAGGCTGAGCTCGCGCCTCAGCCCGGCATTGTAGGCCTGCAGCTCATCGGCCTGCTCGGCGACGATCTGGCGCTCCCCGACGATCATCTGTTCGCGGGAAGCGTAGTCCGCCTTCTTGCGTGCGATCGCGTCGCCAAGCGCAAGCCCGGCGAGACCGCCTGCCGCAGCGCCGATCAGGATGTCGTCGCTGTCACCGCCGATCAGCGCGCCCAGCCCGGCGCCGAGCGCGGCACCGGCCCCAGCCCCCTGCGCACGGGTCAAGTGCTGGTCGTTCGCCGTGCAGGCGGACATGAACATGAGCCCGCTCAGCACCAATGCCGACCATCGTCCCGACATGATGTCCTCCGTCCTGGGTGCGGCGTGATGATCGACACCGAAATGAGCGATCCCACAAAGCCGGAAGCTTCAAGCCAAGCGCCGGCGATCCTCCAGCCCTCTCAATGCGGCTTGCCGCCTCGCGTCATCCACGGCCGATCCAACCATGACCGAGCTGAACAGCGGCTGAATCGCCAAATGCCGGATCGGCGCACCGGCTAGCCCGACTGGCCAAGCAGGTCGAGCACACGCCTCGCGGCCTGCTCGCTCGGCGGGCTGTCGTCGCTGCCGCGCAGCATGGCGATCACCTCGCCCAGCTGCTCGCGCTGGCTTTCGCGGTACTCCTCGTCCTCGATCAGATGCATCGCCGATGTCGTGATCCTCTCGGGCGTGCAGTCCTCCTGCAGCCACTCCGGCACCACGGGACGATTGAGGATGAGATTGACCAGGTTCACATGGTCGACATTGATCATGCGCCGCGCCAGCCAGGCGGTGACCTTGCCGGTCCGGTAGATGGTGATATGCGGCAGGTTGGCGAGCGCCAGCTCCAGGGTCACCGTGCCGGACGCGGCGATCGCGATCCAGCTCGCGGCATAGGCATCGAAACGATCGGCGCGCTCGTCCAGGATCAAAGGCTGGATCGACCAGTCCTCGATCATCGGGCGCAGCACCGGCTTCAGGCTGGGCAGGGTCGGCAGGATCAGGCGCAGGCGCGGAAAACGCTGGGCGAGCTTGTGCGCCACCGCCTTCATCACCGGCATGTGCTGTCTGATCTCGCCGAGCCGGCTGCCGGGCAGCAGGCAGACGATCGGCGCATCCGCCGGCTGCTCGTAGCGCTTCCTGAACAGCGCGCCGTTGCCCTTGCGCCCGGCCTCCTCGATGATCGGATGGCCGACGAAGCTGCAGGCGAGCCCGTATTTCCGGAAAAAGCGCGGCTCGAACGGCAGGAGGGCGAGAAGGTGATCGATCTTGGTGCCGAGGGTCGCCGCGCGGCCCGGACGCCAGGCCCAGACCTGCGGCGCCACATAGTGCACGCGCCGGAGTGCCTGACCGTCCAGGCGCTTTTGCAGCCTGAGCGAAAAGGCCGGCGAATCGATGGTGAGCGCCATCGCCGGCTGCCGGCGCAGGATCTCCTTTCGCGTCTGCGCGAGGCGCCGCAGCAGCTTCGGCACATGCGGAAGCACCTCGGTGAAGCCCATCAGCGACAGCTCGTCCATCGGAAACAGGCTGTCCAGACCCTGGGCCTGCATCCGGGGACCGCCGACGCCGAAGAAATCGAGGGCGAGACCGTTCTGCTGCCGATGCAACGCCTGCATCAGCCGGGCGCCGATCACATCGCCGGAGGGCTCGCCGGCCAGAAGAAAGATCTTGGTGGGCTTGGCGTCAGCCATCCGCGATCAGCCCGCCGCACGCATGCCGATGATGAAGCAGCCGGCGCGATCCGCGGCAGCCACCATCGCCGGCCGATCGACCAGGAGGCAGTGACCGGCATGCACGGCGATGCCGCCGAGGCCGGCCGCGATCACCCCTTCGACCGTGCGCGCGCCGACCGCCGGCAGATCGGCGCGCCGGTCCTGGTCCGGCTTCTTCATCTTGACCAGCACGCCGCCCGGGCCTCGGGCCTTCAGGTCCCTGATGCGCGCGAGCAGCGCGTCCGTGCCCTCGACCGCTTCGACGCCGAGGACGCGCCCATCCTGCACCACCACCGCCTGGCCGATATCCAGCTCGCCGATGCAGCGCACGGCCCGGACGCCGACCTCGATGTCCGCGCGCGCGCCGTCGCCCGGTGCCGTCCTGGTGAGCAGGCCTTCCGGCGCCAGCATCGGCCTGATGATCTCGTCGGCACCGACCACGCGAAAGCCCTCGTCCTCGAGTTCACGCACCACGATCGACAGGAGCTGATCGTCCCCCTTCGCCACCTTGAGGCCGAGCTTCGCCAGAAGCTGCATGCCGCGCATGTCGAGCTTCAGCTCGGCAAACGACGGCCGCTCGATCGCACCGATCATGACCACGTCCTCGGCCGCGGCCTGATGCAGAAGCTTGATCGCCTTGCCGACAGCGCCGAGCTTGACCCAGGCGTGCTCGCGGCCGGCCATCAGCGCCGGATCCGTCTCCCCTTCGAAGCCGAGCACGAACACGTCCCGCCCGCTGCCGGTCGCAGCCTCGATCACGGCGGCGGGCAGCCCCCCCCTGCCGGCGAGAACGGCGAGCTTGCGCTGACCGTCGCTCAAGCCGCCCGCTGAGCTTTGGGAAGACAGATCGATCGGTTATCTCCGGTCCGAATGAAATCGACCATCTCGATGACCCGGGGATGGTCCCGGTACTGCTCCGCCACCTCGGAGAGGCGATCGGCAAAGGTGCCCTCGGTCATGAACAGGGTGCGATAGGCGTTGCGCAGATTCTGGATTTCGTCGCGATCCAGGCCGCGCCGCTTCATGCCGATGATGTTGAGCCCGTTCAAATAGGCACGGTTGCCCAGCACCATCCCATAGGGAATGACATCCGCCTCGACGCCGGCGAGACCGCCGATCATCGCCTGGCGGCCGATGCGCACGAACTGGTGGACGGCGGACAGCCCGCCGAGGATGGCGAAGTCCTGGATCTCGACATGGCCTGCGAGCGTGGCGTTGTTCGCCATGATCACGCCATTGCCGACCTGGCAGTCATGGGCGATATGCACGCCCGCCATGAACAGGCCGTTGGCGCCCACGCGCGTCGTGCCGCCGCCGTGGGCCGTGCCCGGATGCATCGTGACATGTTCGCGGATCTGGTTGTTGCTTCCGATGATCAGATCGGACTCTTCGCCCCGATATTTCAGATCCTGCGGGCGATGGCCGAGGCAGGCGAAGGGAAAGACGCGGCAGCCCTCGCCGAGCGTGGTCCTGCCGGTGATCACGACATGGGATTCGAGCCTGCAGCCGCGCTCCAGCCGGACGCCGGCGCCGACCTGGCAAAAGGGGCCGATGGAGACGTCTTCCAGCTCGGCTTGCGGGTCGATCACGGCAGAGGGGTGGATGTCGGACATACCTGTTCTCAAACCCCCATGATCTTTGCGCCGATGGTCGCCTCGGCGACGAGCTTGCCGTCGACCGTCGCCTGTCCCTTGAACTTCCACATGCCCAGCCTGCGCTGCTCCTTGGTGACCGCGAGATGCAGCCGATCGCCCGGCACCACCGGCTTTCTGAACCTGGCGTCATCGATGGTCATGAAATAGACCAGCTGCCCCGCCGTCTGCTGCCCGAGGGTCGCCACCACCAGAACCGCCGCGGTCTGCGCCATCGCCTCGATGATCAGCACCCCCGGCATGATCGGCTTCGCTGGAAAATGCCCCTCGAAATGCGGTTCGTTCGCGGTCACGTTCTTGATGCCGACGGCACTGGTCTCGGCGACCAGATCGACCACCCGATCGATCATGAGAAACGGATAGCGATGCGGGATCATCCGCTTGATGTCGTCGATATCGACCGCATCCAGTTTGGTGCCTGGCTCGAGCGGGCCTGCGCCGACCTCGTCGGTCATTCGTCCACACCTCTTCGCTTGATCAGTCGATTCAAGGCCACGACCTGACGCAGCCATTGCTTCATCGGCACGGCCGGCGCCCCGCCCATGGTCTGACCGGCTGACACGTCGCGCATCACCCCGCTGCGCGCCGCGAAGACGGTGCCCGGGCCGATCTTGAGATGGCCGGCGATGCCGACCTGCGCCGCCAGCACGCTGCCCGCACCGATCTGGGTGCTGCCCGAGATGCCGGACTGGGCCACGACGATGCAGCCCGCACCGAGCTTCACGTTGTGCGCGATCATCACCAGATTGTCGATCTTGCAGCCCTGGCCGATCACGGTGTCCGGGCCGCTGCCGCGGTCGATCGTGCTGTTGGCGCCGATCTCGACGTCGTCCTCGATGATCACCCGGCCGATCTGCGGCACCTTCACATGCCCCTTCGGACCCATGGCGAAACCGAAGCCGTCCTGGCCGATGCGCACGCCCGGATGGATCACCACGCGGCTGCCCACGAGACAGTGATTGAGGGTCGCGTTCGGTCCGATCACGCAGTCCGAACCGAGCACCACGCCGCGCCCGATGGTGGCATTGGCGCCGACCCGGCAGCGGGCACCGATACGCGCACCGACCTCGATCACGGCACCGGACGCGATCTGGCAGTCATCGCCGATCTCCGCCTCGGGATCGATCACCGCTCCCACCGCGATCCCGGCGAGCGCCGGCTGCAGCGGGTTGGGCTCGGCGGCATCGGGGTAGAAGGCCGCCGCGATGCGCGCATAGCCCCGATAGGGCTCCTCGGTGACCAGGGCGGCGACGCCAGCCGGCAGGCAATCGACCAGCTCCTCGCGGATCACGCAGGCCGCCGCTCTGGTCTGCCTGGCCTGATCGATATATTTGGCGTTGTCGAGAAAGGTCGCCTGGCCGTCGCCGGCGAGATCGAGCGTGGCCACGTCGACGATCGGCCGCGCCGGATCGCCGCCCACCAGACTGGCGTCGGCGAGGCTTGCGAGCTCAGCCAGCGAGAACGGCCCGCAAAGGCGAAAGAAACGCTGATCTGCCATCGTCAGTCTGTCTGATCCGCCACCGGTACCTCCGACAAGGTCGCATCCAGCCGGGCCAGAACCTCGTCGGTGAGGTCGATCTGGCGCGAGAAGAACAGGACCTGGGAGGTCGGCAGAACGACGTTGAGCCCGCGCTCCTCGGCGAGGCTGGTGAGGACTTCGAACAGCGCGCGCTCGACCTTGCTGACCGCCTCGGCCGAGGTCTGCTCCAGCTGCTGGCGGCGCTTTTGCGTGAGCTCGCGCACCGCCTGCACCTCCGCCTCCAGCTCCTTCTGCCTGTCGGCGGCGGCCTCGTCGGACAGGATCTTCGCCGTACGCTGCTTGGAAAGCTCGACCTCCGCCTCGTAGAGACGCTGCTCCTGCTTCGCGATCTCGTCGTGATACGCCTTGCGCCGCACATCCATCTGGTCGGCAATGCTCCTGGACGCGGCCGCCTCCTGCAGAACGCGCTGATAATCGACGACCGCAGCCACGGTCCCCGGCAGCTGATCCCCGTCAGCCGACCAGGATGATGTCGGCCACCCGACGGCGGCCGCTTGCAGAATGATGGCCGCGGCCAAGGCGCGCCATCTCAAACCAGACACGAGCAGGCTCCTCTCTTTTTAGAACCGAGTCCCGAAACTCACCCGGAAGGACTCGGTGGTATCTTCGTCTTCTTTCAAAAGCGCGTCCGAAAAGTCAATCGAGATGGGCCCGAGCGGCGAGAGCCAGGACAGGCCGATACCCGTCGAGGCCCTGAGACTGCCCGAGTCCAGAAGATTGTCGTCGGAAACGCCATCAGGCACGTCGATGCCGGTGAGCGTGCCGCCCTCGACGAACACCCGGCCGAACATGCGCAGATCCTCCGGCAGCCCCAGCGGGAAGCGCAGCTCCGCCGTCCCGGTCGCGAGCGTGTTGCCGCCGAGTGCATCGTCGGTCAGGCCGTCACGCGGCCCGACGCCGGCGAAACGAAAGCCGCGCAGGGTCGAGCCGCCGAGGAAGAACCGGTCGAACAGGCGCACGTCCTCGCCGCCATAGCCGAAAATATGGCCGCCACGCGCCGCCAGGTTGAGCACCCAGGACGGCGTGAACGGATAATAATAGGAGCCGATCAGCTCATGCTTCAAATATTGCGTGTCGCCGCCGAATCCGGCGACTTCCTGATCGAAGCGCAGGATGTAGCCCTCGGTCGGCAGGAAGCGGGTATCGCGCCGGTCATAGGTCAGCGTCTGGCCGAGCAGGATGCTCAGATCCTTGCCCTCCTCCGCCTGAATGAACTCGGACGCCTCGTTGTCGACGTCCTTGATCTCGTCCTGGCGAAGCGTGAATTTCACGCCGTGGCGCAGATGCTCGGTCAGCGGATAGGAGGCTCTGAGCGCGCCGCCGGTGGTGGTCTGATCGAAGGACGACTCGTCCTGGAAGTCGGTGACCGTGCGGAACAGGTCGACGCCCGCGGTGATGTCGGTATCGAGGAAATAGGGCTCGGTCAGGCTGAAGTCGATTTCCTGGCGGCGCTCGGAGAGGCGGAAATTGGCGGTCACCGAGCGGCCGGTGCCGAGCAGATTGCGCTCGGTCAGGCGCACGTCGCCGAGCGCGCCGTCCGAGGTCGAATAGCCGGCGCCGAAGGAAAGCTCGCCCGTGGACTTCTCCACCACCTCGATCTCGATGCGCGTCTTGTCCGGTGCCGAGCCCGGCAGCGTGCGCAGGTCGACCTTTTCGAAATAGCCCAGATTCTGAATGCGCTGGCGCGAGCGTCTGAGCAGCGCGGTGTTGAAGGCATCGCCTTCGGAAAGCCGGAACTCGCGGCGCACCACCTCGTCCAGCGTGCGCACATTGCCGATCACGTCGATGCGCTCGATATAGACGCGGGCCCCCTCGTTGATCACATAGGTGAGGTCGATCGTGCGCTCGTCCGGCCGCTTCTCGAGGTCGGGCTCGATGTCGACGAAGGCGTAGCCGAGCTTGCCGATCTCGTCGGTGAGCGCGGTGATCGAGCCCTCCACGTCGTCGGCATTGTAGACCTCGCCCGATTCGGTCTTGACCAGCTGCTGGAGCTGCTCCGGCTTCAGATCGCGCAGGCGCGAGTCGATGGTGACCTTGCCGACCTCATATTGCTCGCCCTCGTCCAGCGTGAAGGTGATGACGAAGGTCTTGCCGTCAGGGGTCAGCTCGGCAAGCGCCGAGCGCACGTTGAAGTCGACATAGCCGCGCGCCAGATAGTGACGCCTGAGCAGTTCCTGGTCGAAAGCCAGGCGATCGGGATCGTAGGTGTCGTTGCTGGTGAGGAAGCGCCACCAGGCGGTCTCCTGGGTCTGGATGACGTCGCGCAGCGTGCTGTCGGAAAAGGCCTCGTTGCCGACGAACAGGATGCGGCCGACCTGTGTGAGCGGCCCTTCGTTGATCTCGAACACCAGGTCGACGCGGTTTTCCGGCAGCTCGATGATCTTCGGCTCGACGGTCGCGGCGAAGCGGCCATTGCGCCGATAGAGCTCGAGAATGCGGCTGACCGCGTTCTGCACGCGCGAGCGGGTGTAGACCACGCGCGGACGGAGCTGCACCTCGGGCTCCAGGGTCGCATCATCGAGCCTGAGATTGCCCTCGAAGGCGATGCGGTTGATGATCGGGTTCTCGACCACCTCGACGATGAGCGTATCGCCTTCGCGACGCAGCGCCACGTCTTCGAAAAAGCTCGACGCGTAAAGATTCTTCAGGGACCGGTCGAGCGCGTCGTCGTCGAAGGGATCGCCGGGCTGGACGGACAGATAGCTTCTGACCGTTCCCTCCTCGATGCGCTGGTTGCCCAGGACCTGGATAGCCGCGATCGTCCCGCCGGACTGCGCGCTTGCGGGCACGGGTGCAGCGAACAGTGTCACGAGGACGAGACCGGCAACCCCCAACGCCTTGGTGACGCGTCGAGACCAGTGCAACGCCATCCTTACCCCTCTTTCCTGCAAAGAAAGCTCGCTTCCGGCTCATGCAGCAACAGGGTCACATCACCCATGCCGCTGCACTATCTCCTTGGTTTTGCCCAACCTTTCCCCGAACGGTGCGGATCGCTCCGCTCGGAGGGATGCACTAGGACACCAGGCTCTTCACATAGTCAACCAGTCCGAAGTCGAACCGGCTGAGATCCTGAAGCGTGGCAAATACCATAAGAGACAGCACCAAGGCGAGGCCGAAACGAAACGCAATTTCCTGACTGCGCTCGGGAAGTGGCTTTCCGCGCACAAGCTCGATGAGCAGCATCACCAGATGACCGCCATCGAGCACGGGAATGGGGAAAAGATTGATCAGACCGAGATTGATCGACAGCATCACGGTAAACATGACGGCCGGGAACAGGCCGTCCTTGGTAAGCTCGCCGGTGATCTGGGCAATGCGGATCGGCCCGCCGACATCGTCGGTGCTGCCATTGCCGCTGATCAGCTGAAACACCGCGCCGAGGATCAGGCCGGTCAGTCGATAGGTCTCCTTGGCACCATCCATCAGGGCGGTCACCGGGCCGACCCGGTGCAGCGGCGGCAGCGGGCGTTCGACGCCGATCAAACCGATCGCCGTGGTCTCGCCGGTCTGCTCGTCGGTGACCTCGACCCGCTCGGGCGTGATCGGCAGATCGAGGGCAGTGCCCTCGCGCTCGACCGTGAACAGCAGTTCGACCTCGGGGCTCTGGCTGACGATCGCCTGCAGATCCTCGAAGCTGACCAGCGGCTCACCATTGACCGCGACGATCCGGTCGCCGGCCTGGAGCCCTGCCCTCGCGGCGGCACTGTCCGGGCGCACATTGGCGACATCCGCCGGCGTCAGCGGCGGGCCGATGCCGAGATCGCCGATCTCGAAGCTCTGATCGAGCCTGGTATCCTCGTGGGTGACTGCAGACGGCGTCATCGCCAGATCGAAGCGCTGGCCGTCGCGATCGATGGTCAGCACCAGCTCCGTGCCGACGCTCTCGCGCTCGATGGTCCTAAGCTCCTCGAAGGACGCAATCTCGTCGCCATCGACCGCGATCACCTGATCGAACGGCTCCAGGCCTGCAGCCGCAGCCGGGCTGCCGTCCTCGACATCGCCGACCAACGCCGGCGTGAACGGCCGGCCCACGATCATGAACAGCAAGGCAAGCGCCAACGCCGCGAACAGGATATTGGCGAAGGGGCCGGCAGCGATGATCGACATGCGCTGCAGGACGTTCTTCGCCGGGAAGCTGTCCGGATCGAGCGCCGCCTGCTCGTCGATGGTCGAGCTCGACGCATCGGCATCGCCATGCATCTTCACATAGCCGCCGAGCGGCAGCAGGCTGAACTTCCAGCGCGTGCCGGCGCGGTCGGTATAGCCGAACAGCTCCTTGCCGAACCCGATGGAAAAGACATCGACCCGCACGCCGTTCCAGCGGGCGACGATGTAGTGGCCGTATTCGTGCACGAACACGAGGACGGAGAGGACCACGAGGAACGGAATCACGTAAGTCCAGATGGTCGAACCAAAAGACAGCAAGAGCTCCATGGTCGCTCCTCAGCTAGCGTGCGGCCGTCTGGCGGCATGCGATGAGCTCGGCAGCTCGACGGCGGGCCTGGTCATCGACCGCGAACACCACGTCGAGGCTGTCGAGCGATCTCGCCGGCATGGCGGCGAGCACCTCCTCGACGACAGCAGCAATGTCAGAGAATCCGATGCGTTCCTCAAGAAAAGCGTCAACCGCGACTTCATTGGCTGCGTTCAGAATATTGGGTGCGCTCCCCCCTGCCTGCAAGCTCTCGCGGGCCAGACGCAGGGGAGGAAAGCGCACCGGGTCCGGCGGCTCGAAGGTCAGGCTGCCGATCGACGCGAGATCGAGCCGCGGCGTACCGGCCTCGAGGCGCTCCGGCCAGCCGAGGGTATGGGCGATCGGGATGCGCATGTCGGGCTGTCCGAGCTGCGCCAGCACCGAGCCGTCGGCGAAGGCCACGAGGCTGTGGATGATCGACTGCGGATGCACCAGGATGTCGATGCGCGCCTCCGGGAGATCGAAGAGATGCGCCGCCTCGATCAGCTCCAGCCCCTTGTTCATCATGGTGGCGGAATCGATGGTGATCTTGGCGCCCATCTGCCAGTTCGGATGATCGAGGGCGAGCGCCGGCGTGGCCCGGCGCATCGCATCCTCGCTCGCCTGGCGAAACGGCCCGCCCGACGCGGTCAGGATCAGGCGCTCGACCGCCTCGATCGAGGATCCGGCGAGCGCCTGGAAGATGGCGTTATGCTCGGAATCGACCGGCAGCAGGGTCGCGCCGCTTTTGGCGACCTCCTCCATGAACAGCGCGCCCGCGCACACCAGGCATTCCTTGGTGGCGAGCGCGACCATGCGCCCTCGGCGCACCGCCTCCAGCGTGGCCGGCAGGCCGGCCGCACCGACGATCGCCGCCATCACCCAGTCGCTCGGCATGGCAGCGGCCCGCATCAAACCTTCCGCACCCGCCGCCGCCTCGATGCCGCTGCCGGCAAGGGCCTGCTTGAGCTCGCCGTAAGCCTCGGGATCGGCGACGACCGCGAGCTTCGCCCGATGCGTCCTGGCCAGAGCCGCCAGCTCCTCCGCCTGGCGGTTGGCGGTCAGCGCCAGCACCTCGAATCGCTCGGGATCGGCAGCGACCAGGTCGAGCGTGCTTCTGCCGACCGATCCGGTGGCGCCGAGCACGGTGATCGAGCGCGGCTGCTGGTACGTGGGCGCCTGGATCAAGGCCAGCCCCGCCAGGTCAGGGCCAGGGCGACCAGCGCCAACGCGGGAGCCGCGAACAGCAGGCCGTCCAGACGGTCGAACAGACCGCCATGGCCCGGAATGAGCCCGCCGCTGTCCTTGACGCCCGCCTGGCGCTTCAGGGCGGATTCGGTGAGGTCGCCGAGTTGGGCGATACCGGCGAGGCAGGCGGCGAGGATGATCGAGGGCAGCAGGCGAAACGGTCCGATCAGCAGGGCCGCGACGGCGCCGACGAGCGCCGCCCCCGCCATGCCGCCCCACAGCCCCGCCCAGGTCTTGCCGGGGCTGATCGAGGGCGCGAGCCGGCGGCCGCCGATCTGGCGCCCGACGAAATAGGCCATGATGTCGGTCGCCCAGACCACGAGGAGTAGCCAGAGCAGGAGTGCCAGCCCGACGCCGGGCACGGCGCGCAGCCAGACCAGAGCCAGCATCGGCAGACTCAGATAGAGCACGCCGGCGCCGGTCCAGACGGGCGAAGCGCCGAGGAAACGGGCGGCAAGCGCCGCGATCGGCGTGCCCGCGAGCGCCAGAAGCAGCGCCTGCTCATCAAGACCGAGCGCCGCCAGCAGCAGGACCAGCAGCGCCGAAACCCCGGCCGCCAGGCCCGCGACGTCGCCGGTTCTGATATCGATCCGCGCCGCCATCAGATGCCGCCACTCCAGCGCCAGCAGCACCACGGCGAGCGCCGCCAGCAGAGCGAAGGGCCAGACACCCCAAACAACAAGCGCCAGCACTGCTGGCGCCAGAACGATGGCCGAAAGAAACCGCCATTTCAGCGATGGGTCGGCGTCAGCCACTCGATGCCCCAAAGCGGCGATCCCGCCGCTGGAACTCGGCGATCGCCTGCTCGAGCTGGCTCTTGTCGAAGGCCGGCCAGTTGACCGGCAGGAAAACGAACTCGGTATAGGCCATCTGCCAGAGCATGAAATTGCTGATGCGCTGCTCGCCGCTGGTGCGGATCAGGAGGTCTGGGTCGGGCAGGCCGAGGTCGTTGAGCGAGGCGCCGAGGCGATCCTCGTCGATGTCCTCGGGCCTGAGCTCGCCCGCCAGTACCTGCTCGGCAAGCCGCCGAGCCCCGAGCGCCAGCTCGCGCCGGCTGCCGTAGTTGAGCGCGATGGTCATGGTGAGCGCGCTGTTATGCCGGGTCTTCTCGGAGGCACTGGTCAAGAGGTCGACGATATCCGGCGCCAAGGCGTCGAGCTCGCCCAGAAATTTCAGGCGGACGCCGTTCTTGGCGAGCGCGTTCAGCTCGCGGCGGATGTAGAAGCGAAGGAGGTTCATCAGCTCCTCCACCTCCTGCAGCGGCCGCCGCCAGTTCTCCGAGGAAAACGCGAACAGCGTCAGATAGGGAATGCCGAGCTCGCGGCAGGCCTCCACCGTGCGCCGCACCGCCTCGGCGCCGCGCTGATGGCCGAACAGCGGCGGCATGCCGCGCTCCTTCGCCCACCGCCGGTTGCCGTCCATGATGATCGCAACATGGTCGAGGCCGGGAATCCCGGAGCCGCCGAGCCTGGTTGCCGCTTGGCCAGTCACAGAGTTCATCGACATACTTGAAGCGTTCGCCTCGTCAGACCGTCATGATTTCGGATTCTTTTTGCGCCAGAAGATCGTTGACCTGCTTGATGGTGCTGTCCGTCATCTGCTGCACCTGCTCGCCGAGCTTGTGGTGCTCGTCCTTGGAGATGTCGCCGTCCTTCTCCGCCTTCTTGAGCTGATCCATGCCGTCGCGACGGACATTGCGCACGGCGACCCGCGCCTGCTCGGCATAGCGGCTCGCCACCTTGGCGATCTCCCCGCGGCGCTCTTCGCTCAGCTCCGGCAGCGGCACGCGGATCAGCGTGCCGTCGACCGCGGGATTGAGGCCGAGATCGGCCGATCGAATCGCCTTCTCGACCGCGGAGACCATGCCCTTGTCCCAAACCTGCACCGAGATCATGCGCGGCTCGGGCACAGAGAGCGCCGCCACCTGGTTGAGCGGCATGTCGCTGCCATAGGCGGTGACCGTGATCGGCTCCAGGAGACTGGTGGAGGCGCGGCCGGTGCGCAGGCCCGAGAACTCCTTCTTCAGCGCCTCAAGCGCGCCATGCATGCGTTTGTCCAGATCCTTGGTATCGACCCCACTCATCCGAGTGCCTCCTCAAGCTTTCGCACGACCGGCTGCCGTCAGGTCGTGATCAGCGTATGCGGCTCGTCGCCCATGAGAACGCGGGCGAAAGCCCCCCTATGCCTAATCGAAAAGACGACGATCGGTATGGCGCTTTCCCGCGCGAGCGCGATCGCCGCCGCATCCATGACCTTGAGGTCGCGCGCCAGAACGTCGTGATAGGTCAGCCGATCATAGCGCTCGGCATGCGGATCCTTCTTGGGGTCGGCCGAATAGACACCGTCCACCTGCGTCGCCTTCAGGATGGCGTCGCAGCCGAGCTCGGCCGCGCGCAGGGCCGCCGCGGTGTCGGTGGTGAAAAACGGATTGCCGCTGCCGGCCGCGCAGATCACCACGCGGCCCTTTTCCATGTGGCGGATCGCACGCCTGCGGATGTAGGGCTCGCACACCGAGGACATGGGGATCGCCGAGAGCACGCGCGTCTGCAGGCCCGCCTGCTCAAGCACGCTCTGCACGGCGAGCGCGTTGATCACGGTGGCGAGCATGCCCATATAGTCGCCGTTTACACGCTCGATGCCGTTTTCCGCGGCCATGCCGCCGCGGATGATGTTGCCGCCGCCGATCACCATGCACTGCTCGACGCCCTGGCCATGCACGGCGCGAACATCGTCGGCGAGGCGCACCAGCGTCTCGGGATCGTGACCGAACTCACCCCCTCCCATCAGCGCCTCGCCGGACATCTTCAGCAGCACCCGGCGATATTTCGGGGAGGCGTGGCTAAAATCGGTCATGACGTTCGATCAGCCCTTTCTAAGGACGGGACGATTGCGCAAGCTCCCCGGTAATGCGAACCCGGGGGACGATGGTGCCCGCACCCGAAGGTGCGGAGCACTATCTTAGCTTCCGGCCAGCGCTGCAACCTCGTCGGCGAGATTTTCCGACTTGGTCTCCAGCCCCTCGCCGAGGGCGAAACGCACGAAGTCGGTCACCGTGATCGTGCTGCCGATCTTCTCGGCAACACGCTCGATCGCCTGCTTGACCTTGAGGTCGGTGTCCACGACGAAGACCTGCTCCAGAAGAACGGCTTCCTCGTAGAACTTGCGCATGCGGCCATCGACGATCTTCTCGATGATGTTCTCGGGCTTGCCGGAAGATGCCGCCTGGTCGGCATAGATCGCACGCTCGCGCGCCACCGTCTCCGGGTCGAGCCGCTCGACGTTGACGGCTTCCGGCTTGGCCGCCGCGACATGCATCGCGATCTGCCGGCCGAGCGCCTCGAGCTCGCCGGCGTCCCCGGCGGACTTCAGGCCGACCAGCACGCCGATCTTGCCGAGGCCCGGCGAGAGCTGGCTGTGCACATAGGACGCGACCACGCCCTGATCCACCTCGATCTCCGCCGTGCGCCGAAAGCTGATGTTCTCGCCGATCGTGGCGACCGCCTGGGTGATCTCGTCGGTCACCGTGCGGCCCGTGCCCGGCACCTCCATCGCCTGCAGGCGCTCGGCATTGCCGTTCGCCTCGGGCGCCAGATCGGCGATCTTGCGCACCAGCGCCTGGAAGTCGTCATTGCGCGCCACGAAGTCGGTTTCGGAGTTGATCTCGACCAGCGCACCGCGCGTGCCCTCGACCTTGACGCCGACCAGGCCTTCGGACGCGATGCGCCCGGCCTTCTTGGCGGCCGCGGCAAGACCCTTCTTGCGCAGCCAGTCGGTCGCCTGCTCGAGATCGGCGTCGTTCTCCGACAACGCCTTCTTGCAGTCCATCATGCCAGCGCCGGTCTTCTCGCGAAGTTGCTTGACCAGCGCCGCCGTCACCTCACTCATCGATTGTCTCACTTCTGTCTAGAGATGTTAGCCAGCGGCCGCCGCTTTTTGAGGCTCACTCTCGATTTCCTCGGCGGCAGCCACCTCGGCCGTCTCCTGCTCGCTGCTGGCCGACGCCCTCGGGCTGTCGGCCTCGTCGGAATCGGCGCCATCGTCGGCATCCGCATCGGCAGCCTGCGCAGCGGCGGGCTCTTCCGCCTCGACCGGCGCAGGCGGCTCCTCGGCTGCAGGCACGTCCACGTCGGGCACGGCTTCACTTGCGCCGATATCCTCGCCGGAAGCTGCCATCTCTGCCTGAATGCCGTCGAGCACCGCACCGACCATCAGGTCGCAGTAAAGGTTGATCGCGCGCGAGGCATCGTCATTGCCCGGGATCGGGAAGGTGATGTTCTGCGGATCGGAATTGCTGTCGACCACGGAAATCACCGGAATGTTCAGGACCCGCGCTTCCGCGACCGCGATCGATTCCTTGTTCGAGTCGATCACGAACAGCAGATCGGGCAGACCGCCCATATCCTTGATGCCGCCGAGCGCCCGCTCCAACTTGTCGCGCTCCCGTGTCAGGGTCAGCGTCTCGCGCTTGGTGAGGCCGATCGTGCCTTCGGCGAGCTTGGCTTCGAGCTCGCGCAGCCGGCGAATCGACTGCGAGATCGTGCGCCAGTTGGTGAGCATGCCGCCGAGCCAGCGGTGGTTCACGAAATACTGGCCCGAACGCTGCGCCGCACGCGCGATCGGCTCCTGCGCCTGGCGCTTGGTGCCGACGAACAGCACGCGGCCGCCATTGGCCGCGACCTCGCGCGACGTCGCCAGCGCCTGGTGCAGCATGGGCACGGTCTGAGTCAGATCGATGATATGCACCCCGTTCCTCGAACCGAAGAGGTAGGGGGCCATACGCGGATTCCAGCGTCGGGTCTGGTGTCCGAAATGGACGCCAGCTTCGAGCAGCTGACGCATCGTGAAGGTTGGCATCGCCATGGTTACGTTTTCCTAGTTCCGGTTGTGCCGCCGCAGGTCGAGGTCCGAACGTCGGACACCGGAATGAAGGCCAAGCTGGACCTGGCCCTCCTGACCTGCGTGAGGGATGGAGGTTGTCTAATCCTTGCCGGCGCCTTTGGCAAGCCCCCAAAACCGCCGGACTCCGAGTAGATAGGGCGTTTCAGCGCCGTTTCAACAGTCCCCGTTTCAGCAATCCCTAGTTCAACAATCCCCAGTTCAACAATCACTGACGCTGAGCACGCCCGCCTGCCGTTCGAGGTCGACCCGCCGCCCGAGCGCCAGCTTGTACCGATCGCCGAGATCGATCGTCACCTCCTCGCTGTCGTCCAGGGCGAGCACCAGGCGCACGCCGGCGCTGCCGTCGCCATGGGGTCCGAGGAGCCGGCTGACCTTGTCGGCCGCCGACGCGTCCTTCAGGCGGATCGCGACGCGCCCGGCGATCGTCCTGGCACGCCCGCCGGAAACCGCCTGATCCAGCGCCTGCACCGAGCTCGCCAGCACCTTCACGATGTCGCCGTCCAGGCGCACCTCCCCCTCGATCAGGAGCGGCTCATCGCCTTCGAGCAGATCCCTGGCGCTGCTCAGCAGCTCCGAAAACATGGTGATCTCGTAGGTCCCCGTCGGATCGGAGAGCTGCACGAAGGCGAAGCGCGAGCGCGCCGTGGTACGCTCCTGCTTGCCGAGGATGATGCCCGCGAGCTTGACCCGCTGGTTGCCGCAATGGACGAGGTCTTCGGCATTCACCACCTTCATGCGCGCGAGCGAGGAGCGGTAGCCGTCCAGCGGGTGCGCCGAGAGATAGAAGCCGAGCACGGAAAATTCCTGCTGCAGCCGCTCCAGGCTCGGCAGGTCGTCGACATCGGCGACCTTCGGCTTCGGCAGGTTCTCGGAGCCGAGCCCCGCCCCGAACAGGCTCTCCTGGGTGCTCGCCTCCTGCTCGGCATGGGCCGCACCATAGCGCAGGGCCGAGTCGATCGCCGTGATCAGTCGCTGGCGGTTGTCGTCGAACTGATCGAGCGCGCCCGCCTTGATCATCGCTTCCAGGATTCGCCGGTTGAGCACGCCCGTCCCGACCCGCGCGGTCAAGTCGAAAAGATCCTCGAACGGACCGTTCGCGTTCCGCTCCTCGACCATCATGTCGACGGCATGCGCACCGACCCCTTTGATCGCCGCGAGGGCATAACGTATGCCGGGTTTGTCCTGGCCGTTCTCGTCATTCGGATCTTCGACGATGAAGGTCGCCTCGCTGCGATTGATGTCAGGCGCCAGAAGCGGAATGCCGACCTTGGCGAGTTCCTGGCGAACCAGGTTCAGCTTGTCCTGATTGCCGCGATCCATGGTCATGGAGGCAGCGTAGAACTCGACCGCGTGGTTGGCCTTGAGGTAGGCGGTGTAGTAAGCGAGCAGCGCGTAAGCGGCAGCGTGGGATTTGTTAAAGCCGTAGGACGCGAACTTGGCAACCTGATCGAAGATCGTGGTCGCCAGCTTCTTGTTGATGCCACGCTCGACGGCGCCGTCGATGAACACTTCCCGCTGCGCGTCCATCTCTGCCTTGATCTTCTTGCCCATGGCGCGCCGGAGCAGATCGGCGCCGCCGAGGGAGTAGCCGGCGAGATCCTGGGCGATGCGCATCACCTGCTCCTGGTAGATGATCACGCCGTTGGTCTCGGCGAGGATCGGCTCCAGCAGCGGGTGCAGATATTCCGGGTCTTCCCTGCCATGCTTGACGTTGATGTAGCGCGGAATGTTGTCCATCGGTCCCGGCCGGTAGAGCGAGACCATGGCGATGATGTCTTCGAAGCAGTCGGGGAGAAGCTTCCTGAGGGCATCGCGCATGCCCGAGCTTTCAAGCTGGAACACGCCCACCGTCTCGCCGCGGCCGAGCAGGTCGTAGCTCGGCTTGTCGTCGAGCGGGAGCTTGGCCAGCTCCAGCGCCGTGCCGCGCTCGTTCACCAGGCGCTCGCCGAGGGTCAGCATGGTCAGCGTCGTCAGTCCGAGAAAATCGAACTTGACCAGGCCCGCCTTCTCGACGTCCTTCATGTTGAACTGGGTGACCGGCATGGACGCGCGCGGATCGCGGTAGAGCGGCACCAGCTCGTCGAGGGCGCGGTCGCCGATCACCACGCCGGCCGCGTGGGTCGAGGCGTGGCGCGGCAGGCCTTCGAGCTGCTTGGCGATATGGATCAGCTCGCCGACCTGCTCGTCCTCGTCGGCCGCCTCCTGCAGGCGCGGCTCCAGGAGGAGCGCCTCCTCCAGGGTCGGCGGATTGGCGGGGTTGAAGGGGACGAGCTTCGCGACCTTGTCCACCTGGAAGAAGGGGAGGCCGAGTGCCCGCCCGGTGTCGCGCAGCACCGCCCTCGCCTGGAGCTTTCCGAAAGTGATGATCGCCGCGACCTTTTCCGCACCATATTTCTCGCGGACATAGCGGATGACCTCATCCCGCCGGTCCTGGCAGAAGTCGATGTCGAAGTCCGGCATGGACACGCGCTCGGGGTTCAGAAAACGCTCGAACAGCAGGCCGAAACGCAGCGGATCGAGGTCGGTGATCTCGAGGGACCAGGCGACCACCGAGCCGGCGCCGGAGCCGCGTCCCGGTCCGACCGGAATGCCCTTCGACTTCGCATATTTGATGAAGTCGGAGACGATCAGGAAGTAGCCCTCATACTTCATCTTGAGGATGACGCCGACCTCGTAGGCAAGCCGTTCCCGATAGACGCCGCGCTCGTCCTCGGCCTTGCCGAGAAAGTCCATGCGCCGTTCCAGCCCGGCCTCGGCCTGGGCGCGCAGCTCGGCTGCCTCGTCCCGCCCGCCGGCGGTGTCGAAGGCCGGCAGGATGGGATCATGCGCGCCGACCATGAAGGCGCAGCGCCTGGCGATGACCACGCTGTTGGCGACCGCCTCGGGCAGGTCGGAAAAAATCTCGGCCATCTCGGCCGGCGTCTTCAGGCGATGCTCCGGCGTCACCCGGTGGCGGTCGCGCACGCTGACCTGCATGCCCTGCTCGATGCAGAGCAGCACGTCGTGCGGCTCGTATTCGGCGGCTTCGAGGAAATGCACGTCGTTGGTCGCGACCAGCGGCAGGTCGTGGGCAAAAGCGAGGTCGATCAGCGCTCCCTCGATCTCGTCCTCCGCCTCCAGGCCATGGCGCATCAGCTCGATATAGAAACGTCCCGCGAACGTCTGGGCGAGCGGCTCCAGGATGGCTACCGCCTGCTCGCGATTGCCCTGCAGCAAGGCGCGCCCGATCGGCCCCTCTGGACCACCCGACAGCAGGATCAGATCCGCCTGATGCTGGATCAGATCATCGAGGCCGACCTCCGGCGAAATACCGGCATCGGTCTCCAGATGCGCGATGCTCAACAGCTTCAGGAGATTGCGGTAACCGTTTTCGTTCTGGGCATAAATCGGCATCCAGGCCGGACCCAGCGGCTTACCGTTGCCGCGCCGCTCGCTTTCATCCCGGATCGGCAGAAGGCAGCCGACGATCGGCTGAATACCCTTGCCCGCCGCCGCCTGGCTAAAGGCGAGCGCGTTGAACAGATTGGCCTTGTCGACCACGCCGACCGCGGGCGTGCCGTCTGCCATGCAGCGTCCGAGCAGCTTCGGGATGCGCACCGTGCTTTCCAGAAGCGAGAAGCAGGAGCGAACACGCAGATGCACGAAAGCCGGCTCGGTCACGATCTTCCCCCACGCTGGAATGCGCAACGAAGGTAGCTGCCACCTGACGTTTTGTGAATGATTTTAAAGGCCTGTGGATAACTTCGAAGATCGCGCTTCACGCGCGCGCCGAGCAGCGAGGCGCTTCGGGTTGCAGTACCAAAAGCCGATGATGTCGGTGCTGATCAGCGAGCCCAGCGTCGCGATCGCCCCGGTGACGATGGCGATCACCGCGAAGTCATGCCCCTCGCCCGCTTCCCCGCCAGACGCCCCGGAAAGGCCGACGACCAGACAGCCGAGCCCGAACAGCACCCCCATCAAACGAAGCGGCCAATGGTCCCATTGAAGTGTCATGGGCAAAGCCTCCGGTCAGGACGCACGTCATAAGAGATAGGTCTACACGCCCGTAGCACCACCTGCCGAGGGCGAAACCCGATGCGGGTCCTGCACGGATCTTCTCCCAAGGCCTGGCGCCCGACGTCACCACCGTCAAGCTTCATCGTTTCTTAACCTCTCCACGCCAGAATCGCATTCTGGTCCATGCGATCCTGGGAGTCCGAGCCTCGCTCACCCATTCTGACGGGCGGGCGGATTCCCAGGATCGCATGGACCAGAACCTGGATCATACGGGCGGAGGGTTAAGATTTTCCTATTGCTGGGCTGGAACATGCCCAGGAACCCAAGCGGGTGAATGGTCACCACAGCCTATGGGATAGCGCCGATTGCGAACATCGCAGGCACCATCAGGCGGCGAAGGCACCCGACCCTTCGCCCCATCCCGCCAAGCCGCAGCATCGGCACCGAGCCCGAAAACCTGGCCGCATACCGCCGCTCCAGGCACAGGCGGTCCGAGTCCATGAGGTGGTCACACCACCAGGCCGTTTTGCAGGCGGGCGATGCCATCGGCGCGGCGGGCGAGGTCGGGGTTGTGGGTGGCGACCAGAAGGGCGCTGCCTTCCTCGCGGATGGTCTTGAGCAACATGTTGAAGACGCCGTCGGCGGTTTCCTCGTCGAGATTGCCCGTGGGTTCGTCGGCGAGGAGCACGGCGGGGCGATTGGCAAGAGCGCGGGCGATCGCGACCCGCTGCTGCTCGCCGCCAGAGAGCCTCGCCGGCCGGTGGGTCACGCGCTCGCCAACGCCGAGCGCGGTCAGAAGCTCCATCGCGCGATCCGAGGCATCGCGTCTGGAACGTCCGGCAAGCATCTGCGGCAGAACGACATTTTCCAGCGCATTGAATTCGGGGAGGAGGTGATGGAACTGGTAGACGAAGCCGAGCTTCTCGCGCCTGAGCCGCGTGCGCGCACCATCGCCGAGCTTGGAGCAGCTCTCGCCGGTGAGGACCACCTCACCGCTGTCCGGGCGTTCCAGGAGCCCCGCGATCTGCAGGAGCGTCGATTTGCCGGCACCCGAGGGGCCGACCAGCGCCCTCACCTCGCCGGCGGGCAGGTCGAGATCGACGCCGCGCAGCACGTCGAGGGCAGCCTCGCCCTGGTGAAAGCGTCTGCGCACATCCCGCAAACTCAGCGCCACGCCAGCGGCGTGGGGCCTTACGTTGCCGGAGTTCTCCATGGGCGCTAGGTCGTCACCGGGTAAGGTCCTTGCCGCGGCCACATCACTCATCGTCCAGCCTCATTCATAGCGAAGCGCCTCGACCGGATCGAGATTGGCGGCGCGCCAAGCCGGGTAGAGGGTCGCGAGCAGGGATAGCACGAGGCCCATGGCGACCACGCTCACCACATCCGGCGTTTCGATGCGGGTCGGCAGATGGGAGAGGAAATAGACCTCGGCGGCAAAGAGCTCGTTGCCGGTGATCCCTTCGATCCATCCCTGGATGGTCTCGATATTGTCGGCGAACAGAATGCCGATGATGAAGCCGAGCAGCGTGCCGGTGACGCCGATCGCCGCACCGCTCATGAAGAAGATGCGCATGATCGTGCCGCGGGTCGCGCCCACGGTCCGGAGAATCGCGATGTCCCTGCCCTTCTCCTTCACCAGCATGATCATGCCGGAGATGATGTTGAAGGCGGCGACCATGATGATCAGCGAGAGGATCAGGAAGAGCACGTTCCTTTCGACCTTGAGCGCGTTGAAGAACTGATTGTTCATCTGCTGCCAGTCGACCAGGCTCCCGACACCGCCGACCAGCGGGCCGATCTCGGCGCGGTAGCCGGCGACATCGTCGGGATCGTCGACCATGATCTCAATCAGGGAGGCCTTGTCCTCCTGCTGGAAGTAGATCTGCGCGTCCTCCATCGGCATCAGGACGAAGGTGTTGTCGTAGTCGTACATGCCGACTTCGAACAGGGCGCCGATCTCATAGGCCTTCATGCGCGGCACCGTGCCGAAGGCGGTGGCGTTGCCGTTCGGCGAAATCAGCGTGACCTTGTCGCCGACGCCCACGCCCATCCTGAGCGCCATGCGCGTGCCGAGCCCGATGCGCTTGTCGCTGATGTTCCTGATATTGCCGGCGACAATGCTCTTCGGCAGGAGTTTCTGGTGTAGCAGGTCGTCTTGGCGAACGCCGCGCACGACGGCGCCCGAGGCGACGCCGTTGGCGGTCGCCATCACCTGGCCTTCGACCATGGGTGTGACGCTCTCGATGCCATTCAAGGCACGGATGCGCTCGGCAATGCCGTCAAAGTCGGTGATGCCCTGGGGTCCGGCGCGCACCACGAAATGACCGCCCACGCCCTGGAGCACCCCCATGATCTCGGCGCGGTAGCCGCTCATCACCGCGAGCACGACGATCAGCGTGCCGACGCCGAGCATGATGCCGAGGAGGGAGAAGAGCGCGATCACCGAGATGAAGCCCTCTTCGCGGCGCGGCCGGAGATAGCGGCCTGCAACCCAGCGCTCGACGGAGCCGAACATCAGCCGGCGAAACGCTGAACGAGGGCTTCGGGCGAGAGTTCCGAGCGGTCGCCGGTAGCGCGATGCTTGAGTTCGACGACACCCTCTTTGAGGCCACGCGGTCCGATCACGACCTGCCAGGGAAGCCCGATCAGATCCATCGCCGCGAACTTGGCGCCGGGACGCTCGTCCCGATCGTCGACGAGAACATCCAGACCGGCTTTCCCGAGTTTGACCTCAAGGTCGGAGACCGCCGCGTCGCAAGCATCGTCGCCGGGGCGGAGGTTGATCAGGCCGAGATCGAAGGGCGCCACCGGCTCCGGCCAGATGATGCCATCATCGTCGTGGAAGGCTTCGATCAGGGCGCCGACGAGCCGGGAAACACCGATGCCGTAGCTGCCCATCTCGACCGGCACGTCCTCGCCGTCCGGGCCCATGACCACGGCGCCCATGGGCTTGGAATATTTGGTGCCGAAATAGAAGATGTGGCCCACCTCGATGCCGCGCCCGGAGCGCAGGCGATCGGCGGGCACCGGACAGGCGGCGGGGTCATGCTGGTCGTCGGTCGCGGCGTAGAGACCCTTCAGCTGCTCGATGTCGAGGTCATCGGCCATGAAGTCGATGTCCTCGAAGGCGGCATCGTAGTAAGCCGCACTCTCGCCGGTCTCGGCCAGGATCTGGAACTCGTGGCTGAGATCGCCGCCGATAGCACCACTCTCCGCACGCATCGGAATCGCGGTCAGACCCATGCGCTTGAAGGTCTTGAGATAGGCGAGGAACATGGCGTTGTAGGACTTGAGCGCACCCTCGAAATCCAGATCGAAGGAGTAATTATCCTTCATCAGGAACTCGCGGCCGCGCATCACGCCGAAACGGGGCCGCACCTCGTCCCGGAACTTCCACTGGATCTGATAGAGGTTCTGCGGGAGGTCCTTGTAGCTCCTGATGCTGCGGCGGAAGATGTCGGTGATCACCTCCTCGTGGGTCGGCCCGTAGAGCATGTCGCGCTCGTGGCGATCGGTGATCCGCAGCATCTCCTTGCCGTAGTCGTCATAGCGACCGCTCTCGCGCCAGAGCTCTGCGGGCTGGATCGACGGCATCAGCACTTCCTGACAGCCGGCGAGATCCATCTCCTCGCGCACGATCTGCTCGACCTTCCTCAGCACCTTGTAACCCAAGGGGAGCCAGCTGTAGATGCCGGCGGAGCTCTGCCGGATCATGCCGGCGCGCAGCATGAGCTGATGGGAGACGATCTGTGCTTCGGAAGGGGTTTCCTTCAAAAGCGGCAGGAAATACCGGGAAAGGCGCATATCGAATCGGTCCGCGGTCTGGGAGCCATGATCAAGGGGCCGAATGGCGGCGCTAATCTAGGGGCATCGGCCCGGCATGACAATGATGGCTTTTCGGCCCTTTGCGGCCCTGTCCACCGCCATCGTCATCTTCGCCCGGCAAGGGCATCGAGGCGGCTTATTGCCCTGAGATTGAAAACCATGACGCGAAGCTGGTTCTCCCCCGGCCTGCCGCACTCTGTCCTGCCGAGGCGCCAAGCCTTTGATTCGATGTTCCCACCGCCCAAAAGAAAAGTAGCCGCGTCAGCGAACTGACGCGGCTAAGGTAGGGAGGAAACGCCTCAAGTCGGGTGTCACAGGGAAACATCCCATGAACACCTCACTAATATGGCGTGGGATTTCACTATTGGCAAGAGAAAAATTAACGATGATGAAGTATTAATGGTGTAGTTTTATGGTTAGATTGAGAGAAATTTTTCATCAAATTTTATTTGTATTTATTTTTCAAGAAATAGATCAAGAGGATAAGCGAAATACTGGCTCTTTTGCTGGGAAAATCGCAAGTTGTCGGAATTTTTTACATGTCTATTCCCGGAGACGAATCGACAAGGATCGTTTCATCGGCCGTGCCCATAGATGATCGACGCGCGCCATTCCTCGTGACAACAGCGCCTGCCGGCGGCATGTCCTCCGTCTGATAGTTTTTCTGTTTTTTCAGACTGTTAGACAGGAATCACCCCTCGAATCGATCGATCCGGGGCGAGCGTGACGGATTTCTACCGAAAGGCAAAGCAGAAAGCCGGGTCGGGCTTTCTAGCCGCTGCTGCCGGGCCTGAGTTCAACCAGACCGCTCTGCAGAAACCAATGAATCAGGACAGTCGCGCCGATCGCCAGGACCGTGGTGATCAGCAGCTTGAGCAGCAGGCGCGGCTTGGCAGGCGCACTGCTCGCATGGCCTTCCGAAACCTCGTCCGGCGGCGCGGCACCGAAGGGGAGCACCATGAACAGGATGAGCCACCACACGATCAGAAAGGTGACACCTGATGTGAAGAGGTCCATGAACCGGGCTCAGGCCTGCTCGAGCTCGACCAGGGTGCCGCTGAAATCCTTGGGATGCAGAAACAGCACCGGCTTGCCATGGGCGCCGATCTTGGGTTCGCCGTCGCCGAGAACGCGGGCGCCCGCGCTGATCAGACGGTCGCGCGCCTGGAGAATGTCGTCCACCTCGTAGCAGAGGTGGTGGATGCCACCCTGTTGATTCTTCTCGAGAAATCCCTTGATTGGGGACGCCTCGCCGAGGGGATGCAGGAGCTCGATCTTGGTGTTGGGAAGCTCGATGAACACGGTGGTGACGCCATGCTCGACCTGGTCGACCGCCTCGGACACCGTCGCCCCCAGGACGTCTCGATATTGCGCGACCGCGCCCTCCAGATCGGGGACGGCGATGGCGACATGGTTCAGGCGTCCGATCATGACCTGTCTCCGGGCTCAGGATGCGGATGAGGTTTCCTGGCTGACCAGCCCCTCGAGCACATGCGGATCGAGCCTGGTGATCTGCACCTCGATGATCGGGCGTTTCTGACGCATCAGACTGCAGGAGCGGCGCACGGCCGCACGCACGGTGTCACGGATGCGCCCGTCGTCGAGCGCATCGTCATCGTTCAGATCCTCGACGGCATTTTCCACCTCGGCGAGCACGTTGTCGGCGAAGCCGTCGTCGCGATCGAGGTCGACGGCACCGAAGGAGGACAGCTTCGGCGGGGCGAGAAGACTACCGACCTGATCGAGCACGATACCGACCATGATGGTGCCGTGGGCCATCAGACGCCGGCGGGTCCTGAACAGGTCGTCGCCGGCATCGATCAGCTCGTCGTTCTCCAGCACCATGCGCCCGGTGGGCACCTCGTCGATCACCATCGCGTCGCCGGGGGCAAGGCGCACCATGTCGCCGTTCCTGACGTCGAGCGCCTTGTCGACGCCGAGCTGCCTCGCGAACGCCACATGCTCATGCAGATGGCGGGCCTCGCCATGGACGGGAATCGCGATCTTCGGCTTGATCCAGCGGTACATCTGCTCGATCTCGTCGCGGCAGGGATGGCCGGAGACGTGGACGAAATGGTCCTGCTCGGTGATCACCTCGATGCCGTGGCCGACCAGGGTGTTGTGCAGGTTGTAGAGCGTGCGCTCATTGCCGGGGATGATCTTGGAGGAGAAGATCACCGTGTCACCCGGCTGCAGCTTGACGCTCGGATGCTGGCCGTAGGCGATGCGCGCCATGGCGGCACGCGCCTCGCCCTGGCAGCCGGTCGCGACCCAGAGGACCTTGTCCCGCGGCAAGTCGGCGGCGGTGCGCTCGTCGATCAGTGGCGGCAGGTTCTTGAGATAGCCGACCTCGGCCGCGACCTGCAGCATGCGGCGCATGGAGCGGCCGACCGCGCAGACCTGACGGCCGGTCGCGGCACCGACATGGATCGCGGTCTCCAGCCGGGCGACGTTGGACGCGAAGGTGGTAATGACCACCCGGTGCGGCAGGCTCGCAACCAGGTCCTTCAGGCTGTCGCGCACTTCGGCCTCAGAGCCGGAGGTACCGGGCGTCAGCACGTTGGTCGAATCGGCGATCAGGGCGAGAACGCCCTCCTTGCCGAAGCTCTCCAGATCGTCGGTCGCCGTAGTCTCGCCGAGCAGCGGGGCAGGATCCAGCTTCCAGTCCCCGGTATGCAGCAGATTGCCGAGGGGGGTCCGGATGCTGAGCGCATTGGCCTCCGGGATCGAATGGGTCATGTGGATCAGGCCGCAATCGAACGGGCCGACCTGGAAGCGCTCGCCAGGGGCGACCACGCGGATCGGCACATCGCTCGGTCTCAGCGGCGACTCCTCGAGCTTCTTCTGCAGGAGGCTCGCGGTAAACGCCGTGCAGTAGATGGGGCAGCGCAGGCGATCCCAGAGATAGGGCACGGCGCCGAAATGATCTTCGTGCGCATGGGTCAGAACGAGCCCCTTCAGCTCGTGGCTGCGCTCCTCGATGAACCGGGTCTCGGGCAGAATGATGTCGGCACCCGGCAGATATTCGTCGGCGAAGGTGATGCCGAGATCGACCATCAGCCACTGGTCGTCCATGCCATAGAGATTGAGGTTGAGCCCGATCTCGCCGGCACCGCCAAGCGGCACGAATAACAACTCCTGATCCATCAACACCCCGTTTTCAGTCATTCGTCTCGATCGGCCGATCGTCGTAGAACAGCTCCACCAACCCGGCCATGGTTAGATCGCGGTCATAGCGATCGATGCTGTCGGTGGCCTCGTCGAACAGACCCCCGAGCCCGCCCGTGGCGATCACCGTCATCTCCTCGCCGAACTCCGCCTTGATGCGCTGCACCATGCCTTCGATCATGCTGACATAGCCGAAGAACACGCCGGACTGCATGGCCGTGACCGTCGATACGCCGATCACCCGATCCGGACGCTCGACCGCGATTCGCGGCAGCTTGGCAGCCGCGCGGTGCAGCGCCTCCAGCGACAGATTGATACCGGTCGCGATCACCCCCCCACAATATCTACCACTGCCATCCACGATGTCGAAAGTGGTCGCCGTGCCGAAATCAACCACAATCAGCGGTCCGCCATAGCGGCGATGCGCCGCAACCGCGTTCACCAGCCGGTCAGCGCCGACCTCGCGGGGGTTGTCGATCGTGATCGGTATGCCGACGCCGAGGTTCTCACGCACGATTTTCGGCGTGCATTCGAACACCGCGCGGCACATCTGCTTGAGCGCGAACAGCGCCTGCGGCACCACCGAGGAGATCACGACATCCTGGACATCCTTGTAGGCGACGCCATTCAGGGCCATCAGCTGGGTGAGCGCTGCCGCATATTCGTCCCCGGTGCGGTCGCGCACCGTCGAGATGCGCCACTGGCCGAGCGGTTCGCGGTCACGATAGACGGCGAAGACGGTGTTGGTGTTGCCGACATCGACGGCGAGAAGCAGCGGCGCGGTCATGTCATGGTCTCGATGGGGCTCAATGATCCGCGAAGACGATGTCACCCACCGTCAGCTCGCTCCTCTGGCCATTCTCGCGTTCGATCAGCAAGGCCCCCCCTTCGGTGAGATCGATGAAGCGCCCCTTCACCTCCTCTCGGTTCAGACGAAGACGGATCGGACCGCCCAAACCATAGCTTCGCGCACGCCAAACCTGCCTGGCTTCAGCAAAGCCGTCCCGCTGCCATCGGTCAAGCCAGTTGCCGAGCGCGCCGACATAGGCAGCGATCCAAGCATGGGCCGTTCTGGGGGTGAAGCCTTCCGCCTGGAGCGACGTCACGGGGTAGGCTGCGGAACGCGGCGCCCAGACCAGATTGAGACCCACGCCGACAATGACATGCTCGAGCCGCCCGGCCTTGTCGGCCGCACTCTCCAGGAGAATGCCCGCCACCTTGGCGCCGCCGATCAGGACGTCGTTCGGCCATTTCAATTTCAGATCGAGACCGTCCGGGCCATGCTCCGCGAGGGTTTCGGCAAGGGCGACCGCAGCGAGCAGCGAAAGCTGGCTTGCAGCCTGCAGCGCGCAGTCCGGTCTCAGAATGATCGAGGCGTGAAGATTGCCGGCCGGCGACTCCCAGACACGTCCGAGACGACCGCGGCCGGCAGTTTGGCGATCGGCGACGACGATCGTGCCGGAAGGGGCTCCTTCGGCGGCCAGTCTCGCGGCCTCGTCATTGGTGCTGCCGAGCGTTTCCCAATGGCGGAGATCGAAGCCCCGTGGCAGAGGCTCCGAGTGCACGCGTTCAGACGACAGTCCCGATCCCCTCACGAGAACAGGGCAAGGGCCGCGCGCTCGGCATGTCCGAGGAGGAGTCCCGGCCTCAGGCAGAAGGCGAGATTGAAGATCGCGGCGACACCGAGAACAATCGAGAACTCGCTGCCGATCGAGCGATCCAGGGGGTCCAGCGTCTCGTCGAAGAACATGATCTTGACGATGCGCAGGTAGTAAAAGGCGCCGACCACGCTGGCGAGCACGCCGATGATCGCAAGCGGCACCAGATCCGCATCGACCGCCGCCATGAACACATAGAACTTGCCGAAGAAGCCGGCGAGCGGCGGAATACCGGCGAGCGAGAACATGAAGACCGCGATGGCAGCGGCGAACAAGGGCTGCTGCCTGGCGAGACCTGCCAGATCTTCGATCTTCTCCGCGGGCGCGCCGTTGCGCCGAAGGGCGAGCACGCAGGCGAACACACCGAGCGTCATCGTCAGATAGATCGCGATATAGACGAGCACGCTGTTCACGCCCTGCTCCGTGCCGGCGGCGAGGCCGACCAGCGCGAAACCGATATGGCCGATGCCGCTATAGGCGAGCAGGCGCTTGAGGTTGGTCTGGCCGATCGCGGCGAGCGCCGAGCAGCATCAGGCGATCGAGATGAAGACCACGATCTGCTGCCACTGGCTCGCCCACTCGCCGAACGGCTGATAGAACAGGCGAAGGGTGAGCGCCATGGCGGCGACCGGGCGCGGCGGCGAGAAGGCGGTGACCGGCGCGTGAGCACCCTCATGAACATCGGGCGTCCACATGTGGAAGGCGCACAGCGGCGAGCTTGAAGGCGAGGCCCGCGGCGACGAACGCAGGCCGATGACGACGCCGACACCGATCGTGCTCCCCTCGCCGATCGCTTCCGGGCGAGCACGGTCGCAAGGCCGTCGAAGGACAGAAGAGACTGCCGGTGAAGCCGTACACCATCGAGCAGCCGTAAAGCAGAATACCGGAGGCGAGCGCGCCGAGGACGAAATGTCCCAGGCCCGGCCTCGGACGCGCGCAACGATCGCGGGAAGGCGGTCATGACGTAGAGCGGCAGGCTTTGCAGCTCGAGCGCGACATAGAGCGAGATCAGGCTGTTCGCCGAGATCATCATCATCATGCCGACGGTCGCGAACAGCGCGAGCACCACATATTCGTAGCGGTTCACCCCTTCCCGCTGGAAGAAACCAGGTGTCATCACCAGGCAGACGGCCACGCCGAGCAGCACCAGCGCTTTCATGTAAGCGGCGAACCCGTCGGCGACGAACAGGCCGCCGAAGGTGACCACCCGCTCCTTCTCGCCCATGAGCATGATGAACAGAGCGACCACCAGCGCCATGATCGCGAGGGTCGAGACGAAGCGATGGGCGTCATGATCATCGCCGCGAAAGGCGCCGAGCATGAGCAGCGCCATGGCGACGCAGATCAGGAAGATCTCGGCGAAGGCGGGTGCGAGGTCGAACATGTCGATGCCCATGATGTCAGCGTCCCGCGAGCTCGGTTTGAGGAAGACCGCCGACCTGGCTCAGGAGATGATCGACCGACGCGGCCATCGGATCGAGGAACAGGGACGGATAGATGCCCATCAGCAGCACCAGGAGGACCAAGGGCGCGAAGCTCGCGATCTCGTGCGGGCGCAGGTCGCGGATCATCTGCAGATGTTCCTTGGTGAGCGCGCCGAAGACCACGCGGCGATAGAGCCAGAGCATGTAGGCGGCACCCAGCACCATGCCGGTCGCGGCGAACAGCGCCACCCACTGATTGATCTGGAAGACACCGATCAGCACCAGGATCTCGCCGACGAAGCCCGACGTGCCGGGCAGGCCGACCGAGGCGAGCATGAACAGCATGAAGGTGAAGGCATACATCGGCATGCGCTCGACCAGGCCGCCATAGAAGTCGATATCGCGGCTGTGCAGGCGGTCATAGACCACGCCGACGCACATGAAGAGGGCGGCGGACACCAGGCCGTGGCTCAGCATCTGGATGATGCTGCCCTGAATGCCGAGCGGGTTGAGGGTGAAGATGCCGATGGTGACGATGCCCATATGCGCGACCGAGCTGTAGGCGATCAGCTTCTTCATATCGGTCTGCATCAGGGCGACGAGCGAGGTGTAGATCACCGCGACGATCGAGAGGGTGTAGATCAGCGGCGTGAAATAGGCGGTTGCCTCGGGCAACATCGGCAGCGAGAAGCGCAGGAAGCCGTAGCCGCCGAGCTTCAGCAGCACGCCCGCCAGCACCACCGAGCCCGCGGTCGGCGCCTCGACATGGGCATCCGGCAGCCAGGTGTGGAACGGCCACATCGGCACCTTCACCGCGAAGGAGGCGAACATCGCGAGCCAGAGCCATTTCTGCAGCGCCGGATCGAAGGTCGCGGTCATCAGGGTCGGGATGTCGGTGGTGTTTTCCTGCAGATACATCACCAGGATGGCGACCAGGAACAGGACCGAGCCGAGCAGCGTGTACAGAAAGAACTTGAACGCCGAATAGACCCGGCGCGGGCCGCCCCAGACGCCGATGATCAGGAACATCGGGATCAGGATGCCTTCGAAGAAGATGTAGAACAGCACGAAGTCGAGCGCGCAGAACACGCCGACCATGAAGGTCTCCATCACCAGGAAGGCGACCATGTATTCCTTGACCCTGACCTGCACCGACTCCCAGGACACGCCAATGCAGACCAGCGTGGTCAGCGTGCTCAGGAGGATGAGGAACAGGGAGATGCCGTCGACGCCGACATGGTAGTTGATGTTCAGGCCGGCGAGCCACTCGACGCGCTCGACCAGCTGGAAGTCGGAGCGTCCATAGTCGAAATTGCCCCAGATCATCAGGGACAGCAGGAAGGTGATGCCGGCGGTCCAGAGCGCCACGGCCTTGGCGTTCTGGTTCACCACCTCCTCGTCGCCACGGATCAGCAGGATGAAGCCCGCACCCGCAAGCGGCAGGAAGATGACCAGCGAGAGCAGCGGCCATTCACTCATGGGGGTGCGCCCCCTGCGTGGGGTGCGACCACCTCGTCGACTTGCCTTTCGCGGCCATCCCGTTCTGGTCTCGCACCGTCATCTCGTCACCGATGGAAAGAGTGAATGTCTTGGCCATGTCGCTAGAACCTGAAGACATACCAGGTGACCAGGGCGGCGATCCCGATCAGCATGGCAAAGGCGTAGTGATAGACATAGCCGGTCTGCAGCATGGTGGCGCGGCGGGCGGCGCTGAGCGTCGCGGCGGCGACGCCGTTCGGACCGAAGGTGTCGATGATGCCGATATCCCCGCCGCGCCAGAGCAGCGTGCCGAGACGCTTCGCCGGGTTGACGAACAGGAAGTCGTAGAGCTCGTCGATATACCATTTGTTCAGGAGGAACTGATACACGCCCTGCGCCTTGGCGGCGAGCTCGCGCGGCAAGGCGGGGTTCATGATGTAGAAGACATAGGCGAGCGCGATGCCGATGGCGCCTGCGAGCAGCGGCAGCATCTTCACGCCGAAACCAGCGGCGTGATGCGCTTCCTCGATGATGTTGTGCTCATGCGGCATGGCGATCGAACCGCCCCAGAACGCCATGTCCGGGTTCACCATCGGCAGGCCGAGCAGGCCGGCGAAGATCGCGCCCACCGCGAGCAGGCCGAGCGGGATGGTCATCACCAGCGGGCTTTCATGCACGTGGTGCATCACCTCCTCGCTGGCACGCGGCTCGCCGTGGAAGGTCATGAACAGCAGGCGCCAGGAGTAGAACGCGGTCATCACGGCAGCGGCGATTCCGAGCCAGAACGCGTAGCCCGCGAACGGCCCGTGCGACGCCCAGGCGACCTCGAGGATCAGGTCCTTGGAGAAGAAGCCCGCGAAGATCGGAATGCCGGCGAGCGCCAAAGAACCGATCCACATCATGGCATAGGTCACCGGGATTTTTCGCCAGATGCCGCCCATGTTGCGCATGTCCTGCTCGTCCGACATGGCGTGGATCACCGAGCCTGCGGACAGGAACAGGAGGGCCTTGAAGAAGGCATGGGTGTAGAGGTGGAAGATGGCGACGGGATAGGCGCCGACGCCGGCCGCGAAGAACATGTAGCCGAGCTGCGAGCAGGTGGAATAGGCGATGACCCGCTTGATGTCGTTCTGCACCAGGCCGATGGTCGCCGCGAAGAAGGCGGTGCTCGCCCCGATGAAGGTGACGAAGCCGAGGGTCCATTCGGAATGCTCGAACAGCGGCGAGCAACGCGCCACCAGGAAGACACCGGCGGTGACCATGGTGGCGGCATGGATCAGGGCCGAGACCGGCGTCGGGCCTTCCATGGCATCAGGCAGCCAGGTGTGCAGGCCGAGCTGGGCGGACTTGCCCATGGCGCCGATGAAGAGAAGGAAGGTGACCAGGGTCAGCGCATGCACCTCGGTGCCGAACAGCACGATGCTGTGCTCGGCGAACTTGGCGGCCTGTGAAAAAACAACATCGAACTCGACCGAGTCGAAGACGAGGTAGACGCCGGCGATGCCGAGCGCGAAGCCGACGTCGCCGACCCGGTTGACCAGGAAGGCCTTGATCGCGGCGGCGCAGGCGGAGGGCTTGGTGTACCAAAAACCGATCAGCAGGTAGGAGACGAGACCGACGCCCTCCCAGCCGAAGAAAAGTTGGAGAAAATTGTCAGCCGTCACCAGCGCCAGCATGAAGAAGGTGAACAGCGACAGATAAGCCATGAACCGCGGCACATGCGGGTCGTGGGACATGTAGCCGATCGAGTAGATGTGGATCAGGGTCGAGACCGTGGAGACCACGAACATCATCACGGCGGAGAGCGGATCGACGCGGATGGTCCAGTCGACCTCGAAGGTGCCGGACTGGATCCAGGTCAGCACGTCGATCTTGTAGCCCTCGGTGCCGACCACGGAGAACAGCACGATCCAGGCGCAGATGGCGGACAGCACCATGCCGCCGCAGGTGAAGAGCTGCGCAGCGCGGTCGCCGATGAAGCGGCCGAACAGGCCTGCAATCATCGCGCCGATCAGGGGAAAAAAAACGATGCCGGCTGCGGTCATGGCTCAGCCCTTCATGAGGTTGATGTCGTCAACCTCGATGCTGCCGCGGTTGCGGAAATAGACGACGAGGATGGCAAGGCCGATGGCCGCTTCGGCGGCTGCCACGGTCAGGATGAACATGGTGAACACCTGGCCGGCGAGATCGCCGAGATAGGCGGAAAAGGCGACGAAGTTCAGGTTGATCGCGAGCAGCATCAGCTCGATCGACATCAGGATGACGATCACGTTCTTCCGGTTCAGGAAGATGCCGAAAATGCCGAGCGTGAACAGGATGGCCGCTACCGTCAGATAGTGGCCGAGAGGGACTGCCATCTCCATCAGGCACCACTCCCCGGCTGGATCTTTTTGATTTCGATCGCTTCCCTGGCGGAGCGATGCACCTGCTCGCCGATGTTCTGGCGACGCACGCCCGGACGGCGGCGGAGGGTGAGCGTGATCGCGCCGATGATCGCCACCAGGAGGATCAGGCCGGCCGCCTGGAACAGGTAGAAATAATCGGTGTAGAGAAGGTTGCCGAGCGCTTCGGTGTTGCTGATCTCCGAGGGCACCGGGCGTTCGAGGGTGGCGGTCGCCGGCGAGAGCGCCCAGCTGCCGATCACCATCATCAGCTCGATCATCAGGATGGCGCCGATCAGGAGGCCGAGCGGCAGATACTGCATGAAGCCTTCACGCAGACGCACGAAATTGATGTCGAGCATCATGACCACGAACATGAACAGGACAGCGACCGCGCCGACATAGACGACCACCAGCACCATCGCCAGGAACTCGGCGCCGATCAGCACGAACAGGCCGGCCGCGTTGAAGAAGGCGAGAATCAGAAACAGCACGGAATGCACCGGGTTCCTCGCCGAGATCACCATCAGGCCCGAGGCGATGGCGACGAAGGAAAACAGGTAGAAGACGAGCTGCTGAACGATCATCTTTTCCTCAAGGCACAAGCGTGCCGGGCCTCATCAACGCGCTTCAACAGCGCGCCCTTGGGTTTAGCGATAGGGAGCATCTGCTGCAAGGTTGGCGGCGATCTCCCTCTCCCAGCGATCGCCGTTCGCGAGCAGCTTCTGCTTGTTGTAGAAAAGCTCCGCGCGGGTCTCGGTGGCGAACTCGAAGTTCGGCCCCTCGACGATCGCATCGACCGGACAGCTCTCCTCGCACATGCCGCAATAGATGCACTTCACCATGTCGATGTCGTAGCGCGTGGTGCGGCGCGTGCCATCAGCGCGCGGCTCGCTCTCGATGGTGATCGCCTGGGCGGGACAAATCGCCTCGCACAGCTTGCAGGCGATGCAGCGCTCCTCGCCGGTGGGATAGCGGCGAAGCGCGTGCTCGCCGCGGAAACGCGGGCTGAGCGGTCCTTTTTCATAGGGATAGTTCAGGGTGACGCTGCGCTTGAACATGTATTTCAGCGTCAGCGCGAAGCCGGAGACCAGCTCCTGCCAGAGAAGGGTGCGCGCGGCGCGGTCGAGAAAGGCCATCGTTCTCCCCTACTTCGGCAGCATGTCGAAGGCGACCAGGAACCCTGACGTCAGAACGACCCAGAACAGCGACAGCGGCAGAAAGACCTTCCAGCCGAGGCGCATGAGCTGGTCATAGCGGTAGCGCGGCAGGGTGGCGCGCGCCCAGATGAAGACGAACAGGATGAAGCAGATCTTGAGGATCAGCCAGATCGGTCCCGGGATCCAGTTGAGCGGGACGACATCGATCGGGGGCAGCCAGCCGCCCAGGAACAGGATCGAGCAGATCGCACTCATCAGGATCATGTTGGCATATTCGCCGAGGAAGAAGAGCGCGAAGCCCATGGACGAATATTCGACATTGTAGCCGGCCACCAGCTCGGCTTCCGCCTCCGGCAGGTCGAAGGGATGGCGATTGGTCTCGGCCAGGATCGAGGCGATGAAGATCATGAACATCGGAAAATGCGGGATGAAGTACCAGAGATTTTCCTGGGCGCGCACGATCTCGGAAAGGTTCAGGGAGCCCGCACAGATCAGCACGTTGATGATGATCAGGCCGATCGCGATCTCGTAGGACACCATCTGCGCCGCCGAACGCAGCGCGCCCAGAAAGGCGTAGCGCGAATTGGAGGCCCAGCCCGCCATCAGAATGCCGTAGACACCGAGCGAGGAGATGGCGAAGAGGTAGAGCACGCCGACATTGATGTCGGCGATCACCAGGCCATCCCCAAACGGAATCACCGCCCAGCCGATCATGGCGAGGGTGAAGGTGATCACCGGCGCCAGAATGAACACCACCTTGTTGGCGCCGGTCGGGAAGATGGTTTCCTTGAACAGCAGCTTCACCGCATCGGCGATCGGCTGCAGCAGCCCCATCGGACCGACCACCATCGGCCCCTGGCGAAGCTGCATCGCGCCGATCACCTTGCGCTCGGCATAGGTGAGATAGGCGACAGACAGCAAAAGCGGAATCAGGATCACCACGATCTGCAGGACGATCCAGATCAGCGGCCAGAGAAAACTCGTCCAGAACTCAGCCATGGGTGCCGGTCCCCTTCGCGCTCGGCTGATGCAGCGCGCTGCATTCCGCCATGGTCTGGGAGGCGCGGCTGATCGGGTCCGTGCGGTAGAAATCGGCGACCGGCGAAGCGAAGCCGGAAGCGAGGAATTTTCCGGCGCGGCCGAAGCCCGTTTCCGTCCAGGGTGCAGCCTGGATCACATCGGGCTCGGCGAGCTGCGGCGCGATCTCGGCCATTCTCGCGCGCACCTGCGACAGCGTGTCGAGCGGCAGTTTATGGCCGATCGCCTCCGACAAGGCGCGCAGGATCTTCCAGTCCTCCTTGGCGTCGCCCGGCGGGAACACGGCGAGGCGTGCGCGCTGCGGGCGCCCTTCGGTGTTGACGTAGGTGGCGTTCTTTTCGGTGTAGGCGGCACCCGGCAGGATGACGTCGGCTCTGGGGGCGGCAGCATCACCGTGATGCCCCTGATAGACGACGAAGGCGCTGCCAAGTCCGGCAACATCGATCTCGTCGGCGCCGAGCAGGTAGAGCACCTCGAGGTCGCCTTTGTCGGCCGCCTTGACCATGCCGGCGACGTCGAGCCCGTCCTTGCCCGGCAGGATGCCGAGATCGAGCGCGCCGACGCGGCTGGCCGCCGTATGGAGGAAATTATATCCGACCCAGCCCGGCTGGTCGTCGGTTGCTTCCTGCACGAAGTTGTAGCGCTTGACGATGTCACGGACGGCGGCGAGGACGGCGTTGCCGTCGGAGCGGGTGACGGCGGCCGCACCCAGGATCAGGATCGGCTTTTTCGCACGTTCAAGCGCATCCGCGATCTCGTGGGAACCGTCGGCGATCTCGGCGAGCGTCTGGCCGCCGGCGCCGAGTTCGGTGACGGGATAGGTCAGGTCCGCAGGCTCGCCGACGCGCGCCACGGTATAGCCGCCCATGCGCTGGCGTTTCCGAATTCTCGCGTTGACAAGTGAAGCTTCCAATCGCGGATTGGTGCCGATGAGGAGGCAGAAATCGGACTGTTCGATGCCTGATATCGTGCTGTTGAAGAGGTAGGAGCAGCGCGGCTCCGCCGTCAGCTTGGAGCCGTCCTGGCGGCAGTCGAGATTGTCCGAGCCGAGCGCCGCCATCAGGTCCTTCAGGACGGTCATCGCCTCGCAGTCGGCGAGGTCACCGACGATGGCGCCGATCTTCCTGCCGTCCACGCCCTTGACCTTCTCGGCGATGGCGGCGAACGCCTCGCTCCAGGTGGCGGGCTGCAGCTTGCCGTCCTTCTTGACCATGGGCACGTCGAGGCGGCGCTTTTTCAAGCCGTCGAAGGAAAAACGTGCCTTGTCGGAGATCCACTCCTCGTTGATCTCTTCGTTCAGACGCGGCACGACGCGCATGACCTCGGGGCCGCGGGCATCGACGCGGATGTTGCAGCCGACGGCGTCGAGCACGTCGATCGATTCGGTTTTCTTGAGTTCCCAGGGGCGCGCGCGATAGGCGTAGGGCTTGGAATTGAGAGCGCCGACCGGACAGATGTCGATCATGTTGCCGGAGAGCTCGGAGCTGACCGCATGCTCGACCCAGGTGCCGATCTCCATATGCTCGCCGCGGCCGGTGGCGCCCAGCTCCTCGACGCCGGCGATCTCGTTGGCGAAGCGGATGCAGCGCGTGCAGTGGATGCAGCGGGTCATGTGGGTGGTGATCAGGGGGCCGAGATTCTTGTTCTCGACCGCGCGCTTGTTCTCCTTGAAGCGCGAGTGATCAGGGCCGTAGAAGAGCGTCAGATCCTGCAGATCGCACTCGCCGCCCTGATCGCAGATCGGGCAGTCGAGCGGGTGGTTGATCAGCAGCATTTCGAGCACGCCGCGGCGTGCCTTGTGCACCATCTCGGTGTCGGTCTTGATCACCATGCCGTCGCCCGCAGGCATGGCGCAGGACGCCACGGGCTTGGGCGATCTTTCCATTTCCACCAGGCACATGCGGCAATTGCCGGCGATGTTGAGCCTGGGATGGAAACAGAAGACCGGGACCTCGCGGCCGGCGGCCTCGCAGGCCTGAAGGACGGTCGACCCCTTGGGGACCTCGACCTCGTTGCCGTCGACCGTGAGTTTGATGGTATCGCTCATGCTCAGGCGGCCCTCTCCGAACCCTGCATCTCTTTAAGCCTTCGCTCCAGCTCCGGGCGGAAATGGCGAAGCAGGCCCTGCACCGGCCAGGCGGCGGCGTCGCCGAGCGCGCAGATGGTGTGGCCTTCGATCTCCTTGGTGACTTCCTGCAGGAGATCGAGCTCCTTGAGCTCGCCCCTGCCCTCGCCGAGGCGGGTCAGCATGCGGTAGAGCCAGCCGGTGCCCTCGCGGCAGGGCGTGCACTGGCCGCAGCTCTCATGCATGTAGAATTTGGAAAGACGCGCGATCGCTTTCACGATGTCGGTGGACTTGTCCATGACGATCACGCCGGCGGTGCCGAGACCGCTCTGCACCTCGCGCAGGGCGTCGAAGTCCATCAGCACGTCGTCGCAGATCTTTCGCGGGATGACTGGCACTGAAGAACCGCCTGGGATGATACCCAGAAGATTATCCCAGCCACCGCGCACGCCGCCCGCATGCTTTTCGATCAGCTCCTTCAGCGGGATACCCATGGCGTCCTCGACCACGCAGGGCTGATTGACGTGGCCGGAGATGCAGTAGACCTTGGTGCCCTCGTTCTTCGGGCGGCCGAAGCTCGCGAACCAGGAGGCGCCGCGCCGCAGGATGGTGGGGCTGACCGCGATGGTCTCGACATTGTTCACCGTGGTCGGCCGGCCATAGAGGCCGACGGCCGCCGGGAAAGGCGGCTTCATGCGCGGCTGGCCCTTCTTGCCTTCGAGGCTCTCCAGCAGCGCCGTCTCCTCGCCGCAGATATAGGCGCCGGCGCCGCGATGCAGGAAGACGTCGTAGTCATAGCCGGAGCCGGCGGCGTTCTTGCCGATCAGCCCGGCGTCATAGGCCTCGTCGATGGCGCGCTGCAGCGCTTCGGCTTCGCGAATGAACTCGCCGCGGATGTAGATATAGGCGGCGGTGCAGCCCATGGCAAAGCCGGCGATCAGGCAGCCTTCGACCAGCTTGTGCGGGTCATGGCGCATGATCTCCCGGTCCTTGCAGGTGCCGGGCTCGCTCTCGTCGGCATTGACCACGAGATAGACCGGGCCGCCGTCGGTCTGCTTCGGCATGAAGGACCATTTGAGGCCGGTCGGAAAGCCGGCGCCGCCGCGGCCGCGCAGGCCGGAGGCCTTGATTTCCTCGACGATCTTCTCGCGGCCGAGCTCGATCAGCTGTTTCGTGCCGTCCCAGTCGCCGCGCTTTCTGGCGGCGTCCAGGCCCGGCGACTGATCACCGTAGAGATTGGTGAAGATGCGGTCCTTGTCCTGCAGCATCAGTCGTCCCCGCCCTCTTTCACCCCACCTTCAGCTGCCATCGATTGCAGCGTGGTGCGTCCCTCGATCGGCATCGAGCCCTGTCGGGATCGGGCCGATCCTGGCTTTGGTTGCTTGCCGGCTTTCAGATCCGCCAGGATTTTCCGCGTGCTGTCGTAGTCGAGATCCTCGAAAAAATCGTCGTCGACCCAGAGGATCGGGGCGTTGGCGCAGGCACCCAGGCATTCGAATTCGCGCAGGAAGAACTTGCCGTCCTCGGTGCTCTCGCCGATGCCGATGCCGAGTTCGTCCTTGCAGGCGCGCACCACGTCATCGGAGCCGCAGAGCCAGCACGGTGTGGTCGTGCACGCTCTGACCTGAATCCGCCCCACCGGCTCGGTGTTGTACATGTCGTAGAAGGAGGCGACCTCGTAGACGCGGATATAGGGCATGCCGAGACGATCGGCGACGTAGTTCATGACGTCGGTCGGCAGCCAGCCGCCCGCCTGCTTCTGGGCGAGGGCGAGCAGCGGCAGCACGGCGCTCTGCTGACGGCCCTCGGGGTAGCGGGCGAGGATTTTTTGGACCTCCGCTTCGTTCTCTTTGGTGAAGCTGAAGGCGCTGCCTTCTTTCATCGATCGATTTCTCCGAAGACGATGTCCATGGCGCCGATGATCGCCGGGATGTCCGGCAGCATGTGGCCTTTCGAGACCGGATCGAGGGCGGCGAGATGGGCGAAGCCGGGGGCGCGGATCTTGCAGCGATAGGGCTTGTTGGTGCCGTCGGAAACGAGATAGACGCCGAACTCGCCCTTGGGCGCCTCGACCGCGGCGTAGACCTCGCCTTCCGGCACGTGAAAGCCTTCGGTGTAGAGCTTGAAGTGATGGATCAGGGCTTCCATCGAGCGCTTGAGCTCGCTGCGCTTGGGGGGCGTGATCTTCTGATCCTGCAGCTTGATCGGCCCTTCCGGCATCTCGCGCAGGCACTGGTCGATGATCTTCAGGCTTTCCCGAACTTCGGCCATGCGGCAGAGGTAACGGTCGAAGCAGTCGCCGTTCTTGCCGATGGGCACGTCGAAATCCATTTTCTCGTAAACTTCGTAGGGCTCGGCCTTTCTGATATCCCAGGCGACGCCGGAGGCACGCAGCATCGGGCCGGTGAAGCCGAGATCGAGGGCTTCCTCGGCATCCACGACGCCGATGTCGACGGTGCGCTGGCGGAAGATGCGGTTGTCGTTCAAGAGCCGCTCGATATCGTCCATGACCTTGGGGAAGGTCCGGGTCCAGGCCTGGATGTCCTCGGCGAGGCCCGCCGGCAGGTCGCGCGCCACGCCGCCCGGACGGAAATAGTTGGCGTGCATGCGCGCACCCGAGACGCGCTCATAGAACTCCATCAGCTTTTCCCGCTCCTCGAAGCCCCAGAGCAGCGGGGTCATGGCGCCGATGTCGAGCGCCATGGTGGTGATGTTCAGGAGGTGGTTCATGATGCGGGTGAGCTCGGAGAACAGCACCCGGATATATTGCGCGCGCTCCGGCACCTGGATGCCGAGCAGCTTCTCGATGGCGCGCACATAGGCGTGCTCCTGACACATCATCGAGACGTAGTCGAGCCGGTCGAAATAACCGACGCTCTGCACGTAAGGACGATATTCGATCAGCTTCTCGGTGCCGCGATGCAAAAGGCCGATATGCGGATCGGCACGCTCGACCACCTCGCCGTCCAGCTCGAGCACCAGGCGCAGCACGCCATGCGCCGCAGGATGCTGCGGTCCGAAATTGATCGTGTAGGTTTGAAGCTCGACGTCTGCCATGTCAGATCCGCTCAGCTCGGCTTGGGCGCATTTGGAGAGGCGGGGGGCGCCTTCTCGTCGCCCGGCAGCAGGTCATGCGCGCCCTCCCAGGGGGAGAGGAAATCGAAGCTCCGCCAGTCCTGGCGAAGCTGCACCGGCTCGTAGACCACCCGCTTCTGCTCATCGTCGTAGCGCACCTCGACATAGCCGGTCTGCGGAAAGTCCTTCCTGAGCGGATGGCCGTTGAAGCCGTAGTCGGTGAGGATGCGCCGAAGGTCGGGATGATCGGAAAAGAAGATGCCGTAGAGGTCCCAGGCCTCGCGCTCGAACCAAAGAGCGGAGCGGAACACGCCGTAGACGGACGGCACCGGTGTGGCCTCATCGGTCGAGAGCTTGACGCGGATGCGCTGGTTCTGGCGGACCGACAGCAGGTGATAGACCACCTCGAAACGCTGCTCGCGCTCGGGATAGTCGACGCCGCAGACATCGACCAGCATGGTGAACAGGCAGTTGGTGTCGTCACGCAGATAGGTGAGCACCCTGATGATCGACGCGGGCTGAATGGTCAGCGTCAGCTCGCCGCGATCGATCGTCGAACTGATGACGGCGCCTTCCAGCGAAGCGAGGATGTCGTCGTTCAGCTCGCCGAGCGCCTGCTCGCGTTCCGCCAGTGTTGCAACAGCCATGCGCTCACCTGATCCGGTTGTCGGCGGGGTGCCGGTTGATCCAAGGAACCGTCATCGCGCAAGCGTCCCGGATCGCTGGATCTTCCGCTGCAGCAGCAGGATGCCGTAGACCAGCGCTTCTGCGGTCGGCGGGCAGCCGGGCACGTAGATGTCGACCGGCACGATGCGGTCGCAGCCGCGCACCACGGAATAGGAATAGTGATAATAGCCGCCGCCATTGGCGCAGGAGCCCATGGAGATGACGTAGCGCGGCTCCGGCATCTGGTCGTAGACCTTGCGCAGAGCGGGCGCCATCTTGTTGCAGAGCGTGCCGGCGACGATCATCACGTCGGATTGCCGCGGGCTCGGGCGAAAGACCATGCCGAGGCGGTCGAGATCGTAGCGGCTGGCCGCGGCGTGCATCATCTCGACCGCGCAGCAGGCCAGACCGAAGGTCATCGGCCACATGGAGCCGGCACGCGCCCAGTTCACCAGCTTTTCCGCCGAGGTGACGATGAAGCCCTTGTCCTGAAGGCTCTGATTGACCTCCTCGAACAGCCGGTCGTCCCGGCCTTCGGTGCGCGCCAGGGCCCCGGCGTCGGTCGTCACTCCCATTCCAGCGCCCCCTTCTTCCATTCATAGATGAAGCCGATGGTCAGCACGCCGAGGAACACCATCATCGACCAGAAGCCGAACAGCCCGATATTGCCGAGCGACACCGCCCAGGGAAACAGGAAGGCGACCTCGAGATCGAAGATGATGAAGAGGATGGCGACCAGATAGAAGCGCACGTCGAAGCGGCCGCGCGCATCCTCGAACGGTTCGAAGCCGCACTCATAGGGCGACAGCTTCTCGGTGTCCGGCCGCTGGCGCGCAAGGATGTAGGTGGCGATCAGGATGATGCCGCCAAGCGCGAGTGCGATCCCCAGGAAGATCAGGATGGGCAGGTAGTCGATAAGCAGCGCGCTCATATCGTCACGATCTCTGTGCTTCGATCCAATCCGTGCGACACGTTACCGGTCACAACGCGGCAAGGATAGATCATCGAATTTGCGCGCAGTGGTAGCACCCTCGGCGGTCCACGCGCAAGCCTCGTTCGCTGCAGTGCGGCATACACGGCAGGCGAGATCCTGGCTCGTCGAGAACACGCGTGGGTGACGTGCGCCCACCGGCAACGGCATGCCGTCTGCAGCCAGGGATGACCCGACGAAAGGGTTCAGGGTCAACACCTTTCGCCGAACGGTCCCTCGCGCTTTCTGGCATAACAGCCCGTGACGCCGGAGGCTACCGCCAATGACCGGCGTGACGCCGTCGTGCGACGATCAAGCGCCCTTTGCGAACAATGTGCGCAGATGCCGCATGTGAAATCGGCGCTCGCGCGTCAGGCGATGATGCGGCTAGGCCGCAACGTCCGCGTGAAACGCCGCACCATTGCCGCTCGCCGCGATGACGCCCTTGCGGATCACGAAATCGCCGAAGCGCTCGCCCTCCTCGCGCTGCTGCGCGTAGCCTTCGAGCAGCGGCGTCAGCGCGCCGACGATCGCATCATGGTCGACGTCCTGGCGGTAGAGCTTGTTCATCCTGGAGCCGTCGAAGGCGGCGCCGAGATAGAGGTTGTACGTCCCCGGGGCTCGGCCGACGAGCCCGATCTCGGCGAGATAGGGACGGGCACAGCCATTGGGGCAGCCGGTCATGCGAATGACGATGTCACCATCGGCGAGACCTGCTTTACGCAAGACCTCCTCCAACGACGTGACCAGATCCGGCAGATAGCGCTCGCTCTCGGCCAAAGCGAGCCCGCAGGTCGGCAGCGCCACGCAGGCCATGGCATTCCGCCGAAGCCCGGTCGTCGGTGACGACAGGCCGTACTCGTCGAGGAGACGGTCGACGATTTCTTTACCCCGCGAAGACACGCTCGCGATGATCACATTCTGGTTCGCGGTCAGGCGAAAATCGCCCTTGTGCACATGGGCGATCGCGCGAAGGCCGCCCAGCAGCCGCCGCTCCCCGAGATCGGCGACCCGACCGTTCTGGATGAACAGCGTGTAGTGCCACTTGCCGGCGTGGTCCTTCACCCAGCCATAACGATCGCCCGTATGCTCGAAACGGAACGTCCGCGGCGTTTCCAGTTTGTAGCCGAGGCGTTTTTCGACTTCGGTCCGAAACGCGTCCAGGCCCATGTCCTCGACGGTGTATTTGAGGCGCGCATGCTTGCGGTTGGCGCGGTCGCCGAAGTCGCGCTGGGTGGTGACCACCTTCTCGGCGACGTCGACCGCCTGCGCCGGCGTGCAGAAGCCGAGCAGGTCGGCCGTGCGCGGATAGGTCTCGGGCTCGCCGTGGGTCATGCCCATGCCGCCGCCGACGGTGACGTTGTAGCCGATGACCTCGTCCTTCTCGCCGGTGATCGCGATGAAGGCGAGATCCTGGGCATAGACGTCGACATCGTTCTCCGGGGGCACCGCGACCGCGATCTTGAATTTTCGCGGCAGGTAGGTGGCGCCGTAGATCGGTTCTTCGTCAGCCTTGCTGTCCTCCACCTTCTCCCCGTTCAGCCAGATCTCGTGATAGGCGGCGGTGCGCGGCGTGAGATGCGCGCTGATGTCTTTCGCCGTCTCGAGCGCCGCGGCGTGCGCCTTCGACCGGTGCGGATTCGGATTGCACATGACGTTACGATTGACGTCGCCGCAGGCGGCGATGGTGTCGAGCAGCGAGGCGTTGATCGCCTGCATCGAGCGCTTCAGGTTGGACTTGATCACGCCATGGAACTGGAACGCCTGGCGCGTGGTCAGGCGAAGCGTGCCGTTGGCATAGTCGGTCGCGATCTGGTCCATCGCCAGCCACTGCGCCGGCGTGCACACCCCGCCGGGCACGCGCACGCGAATCATGAAGCTGTAGGCCTGCTCCATTTTCTTCTTGCGCCGCTCCGGCCTGAGGTCTCGGTCGTCCTGTTGATACGTGCCGTGGAACTTGGTGAGCTGGGTGTCGTCGTCGGCGAGCGCACCCGTGATCACCCGCTCCAGCCCCTCGGTGATCGTGCCCCGAAGAAAGCGGCTGCGCGTCTTGATGCCTTCGTTGGGCGATAATTTCTCTGACATTCTTTTGACTCCAATCACCATCTAGTAAACGTCACGCTGATAACGACGCTCTTTCTTCAGCCTGCTGACGTACTCCGCGGGGTCGGCGCCCGACTCCGCGATGATCTTCTGCAGCATGGCGTCGACGTCCTTGGCCATCGCCTTCTCGTCGCCGCAGACATAGAGGGCGGCCCCCTCCTCCAGCCAGGCGAACAGGTCGGCGCGCCGCTCCCACAGGCGCTGCTGCACGTAGATCTTTTCCGGCTGGTCGCGCGAGAACGCGACGTCAATGCGATCGAGCACACCGTCCTTCTCGAAGTCCTGCCAGTCGAGCTGGTAGAGGAAGTCGTGCGTATAATTGCGGTCGCCGAAGAACAGCCAGTTCCTGCCGGCAGCGCCGGTGGCTTGACGTTCCTGCAGGAACGCGCGGAACGGGGCGACGCCGGTGCCGGGGCCGATCATGATGACGGGGCGATCCGGGTCCTCCGGCAGGCGAAAATTCTTGTTCGACTTGACGTAGACCTTGAGCTGATCGCCGACCTTGTGGCGATCGGCGACGAAGGTGGACGCCACCCCTTCCCGCGCCCGCCCGAAGCTCTCGTAGCGGACGGCGCTGATCAGGAGATGGGCGAGATCGGGCTCGGCCTTCAGGGAAGACGCCACCGAATAGAGACGCGGCGGCAGCTTTCGGAACAGGCCGACAAGCTCCTCCGCTTCCAGCTTCGCTGGGAAGTCTGTGAGCAGGTCAATGATTTGACGGCCATGGAAGTAGGCCTGCCAGGCGTCGCCTTCGAGGAGCTCCTGCAGCTTTGCGTTCGGCCTGGCCTTGCTAAAGGCCTCCATGACGGGCTTGGAGAGCTGGGTGATGTCGACGTCTGTACGCAGACGGCGTTCCAGATCACTGTCGCCGGCAAGGCCTGCCGCCATCATGATTTCGGCAATCATGGCTTCATGATTTTCGGGGATGATGCCGATGGCATCGCCAGGCTCGAAGGTCAGGCCGGAGCCTTCGAGCGACAGCTCGACGTGAAAGGTCTGCTTGGCGGAGCGGCTGCCGTTCAGATTGACCAGCTCGGTGATCTCGGCCGGGAACGGGTTGGCCTTCGAGTAGGCCGAGGTCGGAAAATCAAAAACCTCGGCGCTCGGCAAGACTTCCGCCGCAGGTTCGGGCTTTGCGATTTCTGAAATGCGCGCAAGCGCGTCGCCGGTCCAGCCCGCGGCTGGTCGTTCGAAGTCGAGGTCGGCGTCGACTCGGTCGGCGGCCCGGCTGCCGCCGAGCTGTTCCAGGCGCTCGTCCAAGCGTTTCCCGACTTCGCAGAAATTGACGTAGGAGCTGTCGCCGAGGGCCAGCACGGAAAAATTCACCCCGTCGAAGCGCGGTGCGTCGTCGGCCATGAGGGCTGCGTAGGTTTCCGAAGCGCGCTCCGGCGGGTCGCCCTCGCCCCAGGTCGCGGCGACGATCAGGAGATTTTTCGAACCGGCGAGATCGGCTGCGGACACATCCGCGAAGTCGACGAGCTTCGGCGAAAAGCCCTGCTTGGCGGCGAGTTTCTTGGCGTTCGCCGCGACCTCTTCCGAATTGCCGCTGTCGGTCGCATAGGCGATGGTCAACGGGATCTTTTTCGCAGGTGCGGCTGCCGGAGCCGCGGCGGGGGCAGTGCCGCTGGCGGCCTCGTAGCCGGCGAGGAAGCCTGCCAGCCATTGGCGCTGGGCGAGGCTGGTGCTCGACATTACGCTGTTGAGCACGGTGATGTGGTCGGGCGCGAAGGGGGCGGACGGCGGCAGGATCGGCAGGGCTTGTCCGGTCATGACAGACCTCTTTCGACGTTCAGGGCGGCTGGAAGGGCGGGCGTTGCTTCGGGCTGCAGGGTTTCGACGATGGCGGGGGCGGATTGCTGCAGCGGGCTCAGGATTTCTTCGAAGTCGACGACGTCGCCGATGACGACAAGGGTCGGTCCGGAGGCGTCGATGGTCTTCGCGACGGCCGGCGCTTCGGCCAGCGTGGTGACGATGCGGCGCTGCATCGGCGTGGTGCCGTCGGTCAGGAAGGCGACCGGGTCAAGGTTCGACCTGCCGCCCTCGATCAGCGCGCGCGCGATGTCACCGATCTGCTGGAGCCCCATATAGATGACGAGCGTGTCGGCAGCCTTGGCAAGGCCTGCCCAGTCGACCGTGCGCGAAACGCCGCCGCCGGCATGGTGGCCGGTGACGAACGCGACGCTCTGCGCGACGTTCCGCTGGGTCGCGGGAATGCCGGCATAGGCGGGCACGGCGACGCCGGCGGTGATGCCAGGCACGATGCGGAACGGGATCGACGCCGCGGCCAGCGCCAGCACCTCCTCCCCGCCCCGTCCAAACACGAACGGATCGCCATTCTTCAGGCGGACCACTTTGCAGCCAGCGGCTGCATGCTTGACCAGACGGTGACTGATCTGGAGCTGCTTCGCACTCGGCCGGCCGGCGCGCTTGCCTACGGGCTCGACGCGAGCCAGCGGATTGATCAGGGCGAGGATGTCGCTCGGCACGAGCGCATCATGCAGCACCACATCCGCCTCGCTCAACGCGTGCAGCGCATGCAGCGTCAGCAGGCCGGGATCGCCCGGCCCGGCGCCCACCAGCCAGACGGTGCCCGCCTCGAACACCGGCATCGCGAGCCGCCCCGTCAAGTCAAGCCTCCAGGCGCTGCCTGGTGGATGCCGCATTCGGTTTTGTCGAGGCCCCACCAACGGCCGGCGCGGGGGTCTTCGCCTTCCTTGGTCGGCCGCGTGCAGGGCATGCACCCGATGGAGCGGTAGCCGTCGGCGACCAGGGGGTGGGCGGGGAGATCGCGCAGGATGCGGTAGCGCTCGACGTCCTCGCTGCTCCAGCGGGCGAGCGGGTTGATTTTCACGCGGCCGGCGGAGGGGTCGGCCTCGATGGTTTGCAGAGCGGCACGGGTGCTGCCCTGGAAGCGCTTGCGGCCGGTGATCCACGCCGAAAAACCGTCGAGCGCCTGGTCGAGCGGCTCGGTTTTTCGCACGTCGCAGCACATATCCGCTTCGCGCTGCCAGAGATCGCCCGCGGGATCGTGGCGGGCGAGGCGGGCGGCCATCGGAGCGGCGAGACGCACGTCGGTGAGGCCGAGCAGCTCGGTCACCTCCTCGCGATAGGCGTGGGTTTCCGGGAACAGCTTGCCGGTGTCGAGGAAGATCACGGGCGTGGCCGGATCGATGGTGGCGACCATGTCGAGCAGCACCACGCTCTCCGCGCCGAAGGAGGAGACCAGCGCGGTGTTGCCCTTGAGCGGCCCTTCGCGCAGGAGCGCGCGCAGCAAAGAGAGACCGTCCAGCCCCTCATGGGCCTTCTGCAGGTCGGCGAGGTGATCGAGCATGTCGGTCATGTCACGCCTCCAGCCGCTGGCTGGGCAGCCAACCCTTGGCGTCGATCGTCGCATCCGTGAGCTTGGCAAGTTCCGCGATGGGGCGCGCCCGCCCCTTCCAGACCTGGCGTTTGCGGCCGATCTGGCCGAGGCGGTCCGCCCATTCCGGGCCGAACAGGTCGGCGAGCTGGCGGCGGATGCGCGCGGCGAGGCCGGGGCTCCTGCCGCCCGTCGAGACCGTCAGCAGGAGATCGCCGCGCCGCACCAGGGCGGGGTTGTGGAAGTCGCAAAGGGGTTTGACATCCTCGACATTCACCAGGCCGCCGCGCGCGCGAACCTGTTTTGCGAGCGGGCTCGCCAGATCGAGCGGCAGATCGGCGATCCAGACGACCTGGAATGCTGCCAGTTCCTTGTCGGCGGGCAGACGCCGCAGCAGCCGATCACCCGCCGCGGCGGCGAAGCCAGGTTCCGGCAGGTCGGAGAAAACCGCAAGATCGGCAGCACCGGTCTCGTCGAGCAAGGCCAGCCGCCGCCTGGCGGCCTCGCCGCGGCCGATAAGCGCGATGCTGGTCATGTCGGGATCGAGAACGATCGGTATCATGGGGCAGACCTCCGCCGCTTTCCTCTATCCGAGATAGGCGACGGAGCGATTTCAGGGAATAACGTCGTATGGCACAAAAGAGAAACGTTTTGCTCTCAATTTGGCATTTGACAGAAAATGGAGAAACAGAATAGCAATTGGGCCCTGAGTTTAGAAATTTTACCCAAAACGGACGACGCCCATGGATGCCACCGATCGGCAGATTCTGGAGCTCCTGCAGCACGACGCGACCATGCCGCTCGCGGAGATCGCGCGGAAGGTCGGCCTGTCCTCGACGCCCTGCTGGCGGCGCATCCAGAAGCTCGAAGAAACCAAGGTGATCAGAAAACGCGTGGCGCTGGTGGATGGCGAGAAGATCAATGCCGGCGTCAACGTGTTCGTCTCGATCAGGACCAGCCATCACAACGCGGACTGGCTGGCCCGGTTTGCCGAGATCGTCACCAAGATGCCTGAAGTGATCGAGTTCTATCGGATGAGCGGCGAGGTCGACTATCTGCTGCGCGTCGCTGTCCCCGACATCGCCGCCTATGACACCTTCTACAAGCGCCTGATCGCGGAGATCGAGCTCGACGACGTCAGCTCCAGCTTCGCGATGGAGCAGATCAAATATACGACCGCGCTGCCGCTCGGTTTTCTGACATAGGGCTGCTGCAAGGGCCACTCTCAGGCCGAAGGCTGGCCGCGGATCACGGCCAGCCCTGCGTTCAGGCATGAGGCTTGACTGGTCTTCCATGCCTGGCACCTCGATCACGACTCGGCGGCGGCCCTCGTCCCCTGCCCGGCCGTCGACCTCGCGGCAGGAAGCCAGAGCGGGATGAGGAACATGACAAGAAAACTGATGTTGAGGACCGCGTTGATCGGTGCGCCCGCGGCGATCGAGCCGAGACTGTCGATGACGAACCAGATACCGATGCTCGCCGTGATCAGCAGGCGCGCGAGGTCGGGGTCTTTCGGATAGAGGCGGGCGGTCAGCAGGTACAGCAGAACGCCCCAGCCCGTCATGACGCCGCCGGCGATGGCCGCGAGCAGATGGCTGGATGGCGCGGCGACGGCCTGCGCGCCGTCCACGGGCCAGAAGATCAGATCGGCGAGAAAGGACACCGGAAAGGCCGACGACGACGTCGACGCCAAGACGATGAGAAGGCCGAAGGCGATGACGATCTCCGAGGCCACCTTCAACCAGAAAGTACGGGTTTGAGCCTGCATGACGTTTCTCCAGGAGTGATGGTTCACCAGGGAAGCATGGCAGGCCCGGTCATCGTCTCAATTACGTCGGAGGTAGTGGTATGACCACCTCATGGACTTGTACCGTGGGTGCCTGGCCCCACGGTATGCGGCCTGGTTTTGCGGCGTGGGATGCTGGCCTATAGGTTGGGGTGCGAAGTTGGGATCGGGTGGGGATGACGGGGACTAGCTTTGGGGCGCTGCTCAGGGACTGGCGGGATCGGCGGCATATGAGCCAGCTCGATCTCGGGCTGACGGCGAACGTGTCGGCGCGGCATATCTCGTTTCTCGAGACCGGGCGCGCCAGGCCGAGCCGGGCGATGGTGCAGATGCTCGGCGAGGTTCTGGACGTGCCGCGCACATCGAGAAATGCGCTGCTGCATGCGGCGGGGTTCGCGCCGGCCTATCGCAGCCGGGACTGGAGCGAGGGGGAGATGGGGCCGGTGCGGGCGGCGCTCGACTGGATGCTGACGCGCCACGATCCCTACCCCGCCTTCGCCCTCGACCGGCACTGGCTGCTGATCAGGGCCAACCGTGCGGCGGGCGCGCTGTTCGGCGTGCTCGGCCTCGAGGAAGGCGGCAGCCTGCTCGATGTGCTGACCGACAGGGAGGTCAGCGAGGCGTTGTTCGAGAACTGGCGGGAGGTCATGCACCATCTGCTGGCGCGCCTGCGCACCGAAAGCCTGCATCTGGGCGGGGACGTGGTTCTGGATGCCGCAGCGGAGACCATTGCCACCGTCCTGGGCTCCCCCTCCGCCGTCCCGACCGGCGCGCTCGCCGCCGTGATCCCGACGCGCCTGCGGGCCGGCGGCGTGACGCTGTCGCTGTTCTCGACGGTCGCCCAGTTCGGCACCGCCGAGGACATCGCGCTCGCCGATCTCAAGATCGAGATGCTGTTTCCGGCGGACGAGTCGACGCGGGAGGTGCTGGTGGGGATGGGTGGTGGTGGAGATACCCGCCAAGGCATTTGATAGCCTAGGTAAAGAGATGTCCGCGGACACCTCACCGACTACTGCTTTGTGCCAGGAGGAGACATTCCAGAGGTTTCTTCAATCGAAGACTTGGTCTCTGCCACCAAGACAGAAACAGATGGGACATAGACAATGGGACGGCGAAACCGGGTCGCGTCTACTTTGCCGTTTGCATTGGCGCTGCGGACTCCATAGAATTGAGCAAACATTTGATCAGATCGCTTACTCATAGGGAGGAAATTGGGCTATGGAAAATACATGTAAATTGACAATAAAGATAGCAAGTTTTCTTTGCGCATTTGCGATTTTATGCATTAGTGTCGATTCAAGCTGGGCAGGAGGTTATATTAAAGCCGATGATGATGTAATGCTATATTATGAAGACGTTGGCGAAGGCACCCCCATCATCTTTGTGCCGGGCTGGACGGGAACTACATATTTCTTCTCGAAGCAGATCGACTATTTTGAGACATCGAATTCCGCAAGAGCCGTCGTCTACGACCCCAGAGCGCAAGGAAGATCTAGCAAGACGCTCGACGGAGCTTTCTACGATCAGCATGCAAAGGATCTTAAGAGGCTCATCGAGGCGCTTGACCTTAAAGATGTCGTGTTGGCCGGATGGTCGTGGGGCGGTGTCACCGTTTATGACTATCTTCACCAGTTCGGAACTGACAACTTGAAGGGTGTCGTGATCATCGATCAGACGCCGACGCCGCTTTCAACAGAACCGAGTGCATGGACAGATGGTGGACCGGACGTGGTTAAGCAGTTCTTCAATGATTTCACAGCTGATCGTGTTGAGACAGTACGAGGTTTCATTCCATGGATGTATACGAAAGGTGTGAGTGACGAGGAGGCAAGTAGGCTCCTCGCAGAAACCATGCTCACGCCAGACATCGTTGCCTCCCAATTGCTTTACGATGGTTGGATGGTCGACTGGACTGAAACCTTCAAAGCTGTCGATGTGCCGATGTTGATGCTGGTCCGCGAAGAGAATGCTGATCCAGCGCGCTCGTACATCAAGATCTATCAGCCTGAGGCAGACATCGTCGTATTGGGCGGGCACGGGATGATGTGGGACCACGCGGATCAGTTCAACGAGGCTGTCTCTTCGTTCCTGGGTAAGCTGAACTAAACAGCATCTCAGGCAGGAGGTTGTCTCAACGGTTACATTGCGCCTTGCCAGTTGAGGCAACCGTCGGCATTGGGTCAGCAGTACATATCAGTGGCCTGTTCCTAGCGTCCGGCTCTGTCGGCAAAGCGACCGTCAATATGCTGGTCTGCTCCATCACCCAAACCCCGCCACCACAAGCCACACACCGCCCCAAGTCCACGCCGACGGCCGCGCCGTCAGCCTTTGGTGGTGCCTAGGGTTAGGCCGGCAATGAAGTGGCGTTGCATGAAGAAGAACATGATGACGGGCGGGAGGGCGGCGATGATGGAGCCGGCGGAGATTAGGTGCCAGGCGGTGACCGCCTGCGCTAGCGGCGTGGCGACCTCAGCGGCCCGGGGACCGGCAGAGCGTGCGGGGCCGACGGGCGAGCACGAACAGGCCGAGGCCGGCGAGGCCCCAGATGACCATCCAGACGATCAACGGCTCGTCGACCGCCAGGGCATCGTTGTTGGCGAGCAGCGCGAAGCGGCCATTCTCGGCGCGCACCGAAAAATCGAAGCCGGGGCCGAGACCGTCGATCAGAAAGTCGGTGTCGACGATCTCGATGCCGCCGGTCGCGGTCAGAAAGGGGATGACGTCGCCGGCGGACGGCAAAAAACCCTCGATGAAGGAGAACTCGATGGCGCCGCCGCTGAAGACGGCGTCGCCGAGAACGTTCAGGACGTCGAACTCGCCGGGAGCGAGGCCGGCGACCTCGATCAGAAGCGTGCCGGCGGTCTGGACGAAGGCGTCGACCGTGATGCTGCCGGGCGAGAAGCCGGGCGCGATCAGCCCGCCATCGTTCACCAGGGTGCCGGTGACGCTGCCGCCGTTGCCGCTGAGACTGGCGCCGCGCCCGATGATGACCTGGTTCGCGGTGATGCTGCCGCCGTCGGCGAGCACGATCGCGGCACTCGGCGTGCCGGTGCCGCCGAAGGATGCGGGGCTGCCGGCGATGACCGCATCCTGAACGCGCAGCGCGGAACCGGGACCCCGAATGTCCAGCCGGCCCACGCCGCCGTCGTTCAAGCTGCCAAAGCCGGTGACATCCGCGGCGACCCTTGCACCGGCGTCGCGACCAGCGACCTCGACGAGCGCGCCGCCCTCGATGACGACAGCGCCGTCGGAGCCATCGCTGCGTGCGATTTCGAGGCCAGCGTCATCGCCGCTGATAAGGACGCGGGCGCCCTGATCGAAACGCACGCGGCCGATCGAGCCGGCATCCCGCCCGACGACGAGCTTCGAGTCGGGCCCATCGATCAGGACATTGCTGGCGGAACCGGACACGTCAAGCCGACCGACCGCCGACTCGCGGCCGACGAAGATGCGTGCATCGACCGTCGACCTGACGGTGACATCCGAATCCTCGACCGTCATCGTCGCATTGGCCAGGCCGCTGTGGCCGACGGAAATGACTGCGCCCCGGTCGGGATCGAGCGGACCGTCGTCGAGCACGGTCACCGCCGACCCGTTCCGCAAGGTGACCACCGCCGCCGCCCCCTCCCGGCCGATGGCGATCGAGGAGTCCTCGCTGTCCAGCGTCACCGTACCGTTGTCGAGCACGAGCTCCCCGCGCGACGATCGGCCGACGGACAGGGCGGCGCCGCCGACATCGGGATTGCCGCGATCCGGATTGACGAGATTGAGGGCGCCGCCATTCCGGATGGTCATGCTGCCGGAACTCTCGCGCCCGATCTGCACGTTCACCCCACCGGCGATATCATGACCGAGGAGATCGATGGCGCCATTGTCGATCAGCACCGAACTGCCGTTCGACCCAGTCCGCCTCGCCACCACCAGGTCGGGGTCGAAGCCGCTGCCCGGCTCCATGCGCAGACGGCTGCCGCCATCGACCCTGAGGCGGCCCTGCGCGGTGCGTCCGACCCGGACATCCTGCGGCGTCAGCGCCGGTGAGAGCGTCCCGGAGACGGGGTTGAAGTCATAGGCCACATCCCCCTCTGCGACGATGATCGCGTTTGCCCGGTCCGCACCTGCAAATGCCAGGACCAGCGCCAGGCTCGTGACGGTCGACATCTTGTACACCGATCCTGCTCCCGATGGTGGTCCGCGACAGCCAAACGTCACGCTTAACGGAATTGTCGTCAGTTTTCTACCATTAGTTTAATTGAACGACTCCAAATTTACCAAATGACGTGCACATGCGCCGATAGCGATCACGGCATTGGCCGGGTACGTGCGGCTGCTACGATTGCCGGCAAGGCTGCTGGGGGAGGTGTCCGGGCAGAAACGGATCGACTTGAGAAACGGGAGGTTCGAGGTGACAGGGCGTCATTGGCGATCGGCATTGTTGGCAGGCGCGGCGGCGCTGTTCGCGTCATTCGGTGCACAAGCGCAGGACATCAGGCTCTGGACCACCGAAGAGCAGCCGGAGCGGCTTGCGGTGCAGGAGCAAATCGCGAGCGCGTTCAAAGAGGCGACCGGCATCGATGTCCAGGTGATCCCGGTTTCCGAGACCGAACTCGGCACGCGCGCGACCGCCGCCTTCGCCGCGGGCGACCTGCCCGACGTGATCTATCACACGCTGCAATATGCACTTCCCTGGACCGAGGCCGGCATTCTCGACCCGGATGCGGCGACCGAGACCATCGACGCGCTGGACGCCGAGACCTATTCCTCGCGCGCCCTCGATCTGGTCGCCGTGGAGGGCGGTTATGCCTCCGTGCCCGTGGACGGCTGGACGCAGATGATCGTCTACCGCAAGGACCTGTTCGACGAGAACGGCCTGGCACCGCCGACCACCTACGAGGCGATCACCGCGGCGATCGAGGCGCTGCACAATCCGCCGGATCTGTTCGGCTTCGTCGGCGCCACCAAGATCGACGAGAACTATATGAGCCAGGTGCTGGAGCATGTGTTCCTGGCGAACGGCGTGAGCCCTGTGGGTGCGGACGGTTTCCAGCCGCTCGACGAGGCCAAGGCGACCGAGGCGCTCGAGTTCTACAAGACGCTCGCCAAGGCCTCGCCGCCGGGCGAGCTCTATTGGGACCAGGCGCGTGCCCTTTACTTCTCCGGCAACGCCGCGATGATCATCTGGTCGCCCTTCATCCTGGACGAGCTCGCCGGCCTGCGCGACTCGGCACCACCGACCATCAATGACGACCCGACCTCGCGCGAGCTCGCCGAGAAGACCGGCATCGTCACCACCTTCGCCGGCCCCTCCAACCCGGACGGCGCCGCCTGGGCGGACATCCGCTATTTCGGCATCACCGCGGATGCCGACACCGACAGCGCCATCGCGTTCGTCAAATTCTCGATGAACGAGGGCTACGGCAAGACCCTCGGCATGGCGCCCGAAGGCAAGTTCCCGGTGCGCCATGGCACCGCCGACGATCCCGAAGCCTTCGTCAATGTCTGGTCCGCCCTGCCGGTGGGCGTCGACAGGAAGGCCCCGCTCGCCGAGATCTACCCAGCCGCGGTGATCGACGAGATCATCATCGGTCTCGATACCGCCGACCGCTGGGGTGTTGCCAACGGCCAGCTTGGCCTCGCCTCGAAGATGATCAACAGCCAGGCGATGAACCGCATCGTCCGACAGTATATCGACGACGAGATCGACGCCGCAGCAGCCGTCCAGGCGATCAACACCGAGTTTGCCAAAATCCAATAGGCGGAACGTCCGCCATCGTTGACTTGAAGGAGGAGCGGGTGGGTCCGAGAAAGGATCCCCGCCTTCTTTTCTGGTGGAGCGGTCAGGCGACGGCGACGCGTTCCTCGCTCTTGCCTTCGAGCAGCAGCCAGGTGACCAGCCCGGCGAGGCCGCAGGCGAACTCGCGCACGCGGCGGATCAGCATGGCAGCGAGCGCCAGCTCGGTCGGCACACCCAGGAGCGTCGCCGCCAGCATCACGCCGCCCTCCTGCACGCCGAGCCCGCCCGGAATGCCGAAGCCAGCACTGCGCACCACCTGCGCGACCGCTTCGAGCATCACGGCTTCGGCGAGGCTGATCGGGTGGCCGAGAATCCAGAAGATCAGCCAGAGCTCAAGACAGGGCCAGAGCCAGCCGAGCAGACGCCAGAACCCGCAGACCAGGACCCGGCGTTTCTGCGCATAGATGGCACGGATCTGCTCGTCGAGCCGCGCCGCACTCTCGGCAAGCTGCAGCCAGACACCGTTCGTCACGAAACGCCCGATCAGATCCACCGAGGAGGTCAGCGTGCCGCGCATCTGCAGCAGCGCGAAGGCGAGAACCAGAACGGCGAACAGCGAAAGGCCGAGGCCGAGGCTGATCAGATTTCGATCGGCACCCAGCACGACCACCGCCAGCAGCAGACCGAGCAAGGCAAAAAAAATCTGGGTCAGAAGGCCGATGGTCAGATCGACGATAACACTCGCGGCGGCGATCGGTCCCGACGGTCCGAGCTGCCTGAGCAGGCGCGCGCGAACCACCTCGCCGCCGAGCTGTGCCACCGGCAGCAGCGCATTCACCGACACGCCCACCCAGCGCCGGACGACCAGGCCGACGAGCGCCACCGGTCGGTCATGAAGAATGACCGCGCGCCAGCCGAGGCTGTCCAGAACGAGCGTGCCGAGAAAGGCGAGGACGAAGACCGGCAGCCACCAGCCGGCGGCCGACAGGGCCTCGATCAGCTCGGCGCTGTCCTGCTGGGCGATCAGGAGCCCAATCACACCAAGGCCGACGATCCAGGCGAGCGCGGCCAGGATACGTTTTCGCGTCCTCGGCGTCATCGTGAGGTCAGGTCCGTTCCGCGGAGGCGTGCCGATACCAGGACCAGCCTTCCCAGCAGACGAAGAGTGCGTAAAGCGGGGCGCCGATCGCAGCGAGGGCCAGGAACGGCTTCAGCCAGCCGAGCCAGGTGATCGGCAGGATCAGATAGAGCAGGTCCTGCACCTCGAAGCCCCAGAGATTGGGCTGGCGCGTGGCGGCCTTGGAATAGCGCCGCTCCAGCTCGCCGCGCAGCAGAAAGATGATCGCGATGCCGATGCCGGCGACCAACCCGAGCCATGTCGTCGAGATCCCGAAAACCTGGTCCCGCAGGCCGATCCCCATGCCGAGAAAAACCCCGGTCAGCACCAGCCCGTCGACCGCGAGATCGTAATAATGACCGAGCGCGCTGGTCTTGCCCGTGAGCCGCGCGAACTCGCCGTCCGCATGGTCAATGACATAGGCGGCGGCGAACAGAATGGCGCCCAGTGCCATGTAGCTGCCGCCCAGCGCATAGCAGCCGATCGCGGCCAGCCCTACCAGCAGCCCGACGCTGGTGATGTGATTGGGCGTGAGCGCGCTCGACAGAAACGGCCGGATCAGCCGGTTGGCCAGGCGCTGGTCCCAGGGCGGCTCAATCGGGACGAGGAACGGCATCGCCCACAGCCTCCAGTCTCGGCAGAATGTCCTTAGCCGCCCGACTGAGGTCGTCCGGAAAATCGATCTCGATCCAGGGCAGGCCTGCAATGTCCGCGCAACCGAAAGCACCTCTCGGCGCCTCCAGGATGACGTCGCGCATCGGCTCCTCGTAAATCACGTCGACCTTGCCGCGCTCGACATAGTGCTGGGGTCATCTCCGCGAGTTCTCGTGCATGCTCCGCGGAAAGCGCGCGAAGCCGGTCCATTCCGGCCATCTTGTCGAAGGACGTCGCCCGAACCTGCTTATGAAAATCGACCACCGCCCCGCCCTGCAGGCAGACCTTGAGCGCCTCGTCGTCCAGCGCCTGCCCGCTGTCTACCAGCAGGCAGCTCGCCCGGTGCCGCGACCAGCCAGTCCATCAGCCGGTGATCGTAGAGCGCGATCAGCATCCATATGAAACACGGGCTCGCCAGCCGAAAAGACCTCGCGCAGGCACCAGAGCGACAGGAGGCTGCTCCTCTCGTAGTCGGGATTGAGAGCTGGGTGCACCCAGTGCTCCGCGCCGAGCTCGCGAAGCTGCTTCTCGATCAGGTCGGCGCGATGGCCGACCACGATGGTCAGATCGTCGAACCCTTTTTCGCGCAGAATTTCCAGATGCCGCTGCAGCAGCGTCTTGCCGTCGAACTGCAGCAGAACCTTGAGCGGCTTGTCCGGGCCGGATCGAGCCTCGAGCCACCCCCGCCGCCATCATGGCAATCTTCATCTTTCTCCAACTTCAGTGCTAAACAAAACCCAGGAGCGCAATGTTGCATATTTGTGACAACCACCAAAGCAGACTTTTCTCGACCGGACCGCAGAACCGTCATGCCCGTGGGCTCCCGGTTGCGCCCCTGCTTTTGCTTGACCGCAGGCTCGGCTAGCGTATGCACATACGCACGACTCACCCTGCCGAGATTTACGGCCCATGCCAGACCAGCCGGCACAAGCTTTTTTGAGTTACGCCCATGCCGACGACGATTTTTTGGAGGGCGGCATCACGTGGCTGCGTGACGAATTGCAGCGCGCGATGCACGTGCGCACGGGAAAGCCCTTCAGGATTTTTCTGGACAAGGATGGCATCGACTGGGGCCAGCACTTTCCAAGCAGGCTCGATGGCGCCTTGGAAGAAGCGCGCTTTCTCATTCCCATTCTGTCGCAATGCTATTTCGCCAGCGACTATTGCATGAAAGAGGTCGAGTTCTTCTTGGACCTGGAAAGGAAGGTCGGCCGACAGGATCTCATCTTGCCGATTTACCTGATCGATGCCGACGTCCTTGAAGATCCGACGCTCCGCAAAGCGGACAAGGTCGCTGAGGAACTGTCTCAGCGTCAGTATGCTGATTGGCGGGACTACGCCCTCAAGCTTCGCAAGTCGCCGGTGATGAAGCGGAGCGTGTTCGATCTCGCCAGGCAAATGAAGCTTGCTTCGGAGCGCGTCGCGAAAGACGCAACGCCCATCATACCGGCGCAGATGATCGGCATCCATTTCTTGACAAATCGCGATGGCCTCATCGATCACGCGAAAGACGCTCCCAGTTTGCCGGGAGCCGATCACAACCGATTGCAATCGCTGTGCGTCACGGTGGTCGAAGCTTGTGAACGGGCGATCGAAAGCTTCTCCGAAACAGCGCGCGAGACAACGCTGTCGACACTTTTCAGAGATCTCGAACGTTATCGTGCGCTGGTAGACGCCCCCTTCTCCGACATCGACCTCAATGAGGTTTGGTGTCGAGGTGTCGCCGTCGCTCAGCTGGTGGAGAGCGCCGGCAAGGACCTCGAGCGTTCGGAGCCACAGGCTTCGGACTACGAGCGGCAAGCCTTGCTCAACACCTTCATCAGGCAGCATATGGCCTTCGTCCTTGCGACGCCCGAAGGGAAGGCCCTGCATGAAAGGGCGGACCGCTACCCGACCTCGCGTGACCAGCGGGCCAAAGTCTTCGGCCTAATGGAACAATTGGGTGAAGCGATCCGGGAGGACGGTGATCTCGTCACCGACCACGTCAAGTCTTTGTTGGATATTTTCTGCCGGCGGCTGGATCATCAATCACTGCCCGAGCAACATCTCCTCGCGGTGCTCAGCACGTGCCGTAATCTCCTCCTGGCCATCGCCGAAGCGGCAACCGGGAAGGATGTTCATGACATCGGCGACGAAGCCATGGGAAGGGCTCGCGTTGCGGCAACGCATTTTCTCCTCGGCAATGAAGGGCTCGCGCGGCAGCTGGCATCGTCGGGCTATGACGGCCTTGCCTGGCTCGATCATCTGATCACTTGGCTCAAACCGTCATCGACGTGCGACGCCCCCGCCATCATCACCAGCGACTTCTGGACGCCCGGCCGCGTGTTCCGCGACATCGACGAACCCTGGTGCCCGGAGATGGTGGTGATCCCGGCGGGCGAGTTCATGATGGGCTCGCCGGAAGATGAGCAGGGGCGGTCCGACGATGAAGGCCCGCAGCATCTCGTGACCATCGAGAAGCCCTTCGCGCTCGGCCGCTATCCCGTGACCTTCGAGGAATACGGTCAGTTCTGCAGCGATCGGCCATCAGGAAGCCCGATGACAAAGTCTGGAGACGTGAGCGGCATCCGGTGATCAACGTCAACTGGAAGGACGCGGCGGCCTATTGCGAGTGGCTGAGCGGACGAACCGGGCGCAGCTATCGCCTGCCGCGTGAGGCGGAATGGGAATATGCCTGTCGCGCGGGATTGGCGGCCGCCTCCGCCTTTGGCGTGACCATCAATGAAAGGCAGGCGAATTTCGGTGTGCATGTTCCCAGCACCAGCGAGGTCGGCGCCTATCCCGCGAACGCCTTCTGCTGTTCGACATGCACGGCAATGTCTGGGAGTGGTGCGCCGACTGGTATGGTGATTATTCCGCGGCAGTCAGATCAACCCCCAAGGGCCCGATAGGGGCCCAAGCGTCCTGCGTGGCGGTAGCTCCGGCAACCGCGCGCGGAGCCTGCGCTCCGCCTACCGCAACTGCGTACCCGCCGCCGGACGTCTGGAATTCCGGTCGGCTTCCGCTGTGCCGGAGTTCAGGAGGAGTCGTGAGCTCAAGAGGCAGCGGAGCGACGGGGCCGGGCTGGGCGGCGGGCGGAGCCGCCGACCGTGCCGGACCCGCTCGCAGAGCGTCGGGCGGCAGCCGGGGGTTTCCAAAGGGGCTTGCCCCTTTGGTCGGAATTTTTTAGGCGTCTTCGCGCATGACCTCTAGCCTGTTCGACCACCCCCACTTCCGACCGTTGCTTGGCCGCGCGGATCTCGCCGCCCTGTTCACCGCGGAGGCCGAGATCGCGGCGATGCTGCGGTTCGAGGCGGGGCTGGCGGAAGCCGAGGCTGAGGCTGGCGTGATCCCGAAGGCGGCGGCTGATGCTGCCCGTCGCCTCACCGAGACCTTCGAGGCGAATGCCGACGAGCTGGCGGAGGGTGTCGCGCGGGATGGGCTGGTGGTGCCGGGGCTGGTCAAGGCGCTTCGGGACAAGCTGGAGGAGGCGCATCGGCCCTATCTGCATGTCGGGGCGACCAGCCAGGACGTGATCGATACCGGGCTGATGCTGCGGCTGAAGGCGGCGCTGGCGCTGCTGGGCGCGGATGTCGAGGGGGTGGTTCGCAAACTCGACGAGGTCGCCGCTGCGACCGGCAACCGACCGCTGATGGCGCGCACGCGCATGCAGGCAGCACTCCCCATCCGCCTCGCCGATCGCATCGGCATCTGGAAGGCGCCGCTGGTGCACCACCTGGACGCTCTGGCCGGGCTTCGGGCCCATGCGCTCGCCGTGCAATTCGCGGGGCCAGTGGGCACGCTGGACAAGCTCGGGGATAAGGGTCCGCAGGTCCGAAAACGCCTGGCCGAGCGCCTCGATCTCGCCGATCCCGGCGGCTCCTGGCATACCGACCGCACGAGAATCGTCGATATCGGCCACTGGCTGTCCAAGGTGAGCGGCGCGCTCGGAAAAATCGGGCAGGACGTGGTGCTGATGGCGCAGAACGAGGTCGGCGAGGTGCTGCTCGCAGGGGGTGGGCTGTCCTCGGCGATGGCGCACAAGAGGAACCCGGTGCGCGCCGAGCTTCTGGTGACGCTCGCCCGCTACAACGCGGTCGAGCTTGGCGCGCTCCATCAGGCGCTGGTGCATGAGGGCGAACGCTCCGGCAGCGCCTGGACGCTGGAATGGCTCGCCCTCCCCCAGATGGTCGCGACGACAGGCGCCTCCCTCAAGCTCGCCAGGACCATGCTCGACGCCCTCACCTTTCCTAACGCCTAACGTCAACGCCGCCCCGCGTCGGGGCCGTGGCGGAGGGGCAACAGGCGGGGGGCGCATAGGCTGAAACAATCCAAATGGTTGGAATTCGATACTTGACTCTCAACCTTCCGACCTTAAACGTTTTTTAACCATTGCATGAGAAAGTGAGCCATGCAGCAGGGGTGTTGGACGGGTAGTCGTCGTTGATGGGAATTGCGTGACTATGAAGCCTTCGACTGATCAGCAACAGCATAGCCTCAAGTCAATCGATCAAGGTCTGATCGCATCCGTCGTTCAGACGTACATGAACTGCAAGAATGGCGGCCATGGCGAGATGGCAGCGCGCAACGCCGCGGTGGTGGTCCTGCGCGAAGCCATGCCGAGCTGGAATTTCCGCGCCGCCTCGGACATGGTCAGCCGCATCATCGCCGGCCACGCCCCCCTCGCCCAATCCGCCTAGGCAGGCGCGGCCTGCAGCGTTGACTTGACGGTGTCGGCTGCGGTCGGCCGGGGCAAGTGACGTGGCGTGTTGGCGGGAGACGGGTCGTTGGGGCGTCCAGGCTTGGGTGCTTGCTGTGACTACGGCAGGTGTCGATGGTTTGCGGACGCGCACGGACTTCCCGATCCACCGGCAGAGGCGGTGCGACGTCATCGCTGGTGACGAGCCAACGCCTCCAAACCTGGCGGCATACCGTGGGGCCTGGCACCGACGGTCCGAGTCCATGAGGTGGCCACGCCACCATGCCGTCAGCAGTCGAGGGTGTGGTCGCGTTCCCAGGAGGTGAGGTGGCGGGTGAAGTCGTGCCATTCGGCGTGCTTGAGCTTGGCGTAGGCGTCGACCAGCTCGTCGCCGAGGGCTGAGCGCAGCACCTTGTCCTTCTCGAACAGGCGAAGCGCGTCCAGGAGGTTGAGCGGCAGCTTCGGGGCGCCGCGCACTTTGTTGCCCTCCGCATACATGTCGATGTCGAGGCGCTTGCCGGGATCGGCCTTGGTCTCGATGCCCTCGAGGCCGGCTGCGAGCACGCCCGCCTGCAGCAGGTAGGGATTGGCGGCACCGTCGGCGAGGCGGACCTCGAAGCGGCCGGCGTCGGGCACGCGCACCATGTGGGTGCGGTTGTTGCCGCTCCAGGTCACGGTGTTCGGGGACCAGGTGGCGCCCGAGAGGGTGCGCGGCGCGTTGATGCGCTTGTAGCTGTTGACGGTCGGGTTGGTGATCGCGGCGAGCGCCGTCGCGCGCTTGATCAGGCCGCCCAGATACTGATAGCCGAGCGCCGAGATGCCGAGCTCGTCCTTCTTGTCGTCGAACAGATTCTTCCTGCCCGCCTTATCCCAGACCGAGACGTGCACGTGGCAGCCATTGCCGGTGAGGTTGGCGAACGGCTTGGGCATGAAAGTGGCGCGCAGGCCGTGGGCCTCGGCGACAGACTTGACCATGAACTTGAAGAAGCAGTGACGGTCCGCGGTGGTCAGCGCGTCGCTGTAGTCCCAGTTCATCTCGAACTGGCCGTTCGCGTCCTCATGGTCGTTCTGATACGGCCCCCAGCCGAGCGCGATCATGTGGTCGCAGATCTCGCTGACCACGTCGTAGCGGCGCATCAGCGCCTGCTGGTCGTAGCAGGGCTTGGCCTGGCGGTCGTCGGGATCGGAGATCGCGCTGCCGTCGGGCTGGATCAGGAAATATTCGCACTCGACGCCCGTCATCTGGCGGAGGCCGGCGGCCTGGGCCTTTTCCAGGACGTTCTTCAAGACCACCCGCGGCGCATGGCCGACCGGCCGATCCGACATCACCAGATCGCTCGCGACCCAGGCGACCTCCGGCTTCCAGGGAAGCGGGATGACGCTGTCCGCATCGGGCACGGCGAACATGTCGGGATGGGCGGGTGTCATGTCGAGATGGGCGGCAAAGCCTGCGAACCCGGCGCCGGCCTTCTGCATGTCGCCGATCGCCTGCGCCGGCACCAGCTTGGAACGCTGCACGCCGAACAGGTCGGTGAAGCTGATCAGAAAATACCGGATTTTTTCCGACTTTGCGTATTTCGCCAGATCGGTTGCCACGTTCACGCCTCCTCACGTCCGCCGGGCGGTTTTTCTCGTTTCCTGCTGTGCAAACGTTATCCCGTGCACGGCGCTTTGGGAAGATACGAGCGTGGGCTGTGGAAAGGCGGCGCGCTGGACGCCGGTGCCGACGACGCTGTCGCCAGGCCGCCCCGGCGAGCTATACTCTTGCAGAGCGGAGAGTTTCAGCATTTGAGGAGACGACGATGACATCGATCAAGAGCTTCGTCCTGGCGTGCGCCGCCGCCGTCAGCCTGGCGGTGCCTGCGGCCTGGGCGCATCATGGCTGGAGCTGGACCACGGGTGACAATATCGAGCTGATCGGCATCATCCAGACGGTGAGCCTTGGCATGCCGCACGGTACGCTCGAGGTCGACGCAGAAGGCGACGTCTGGACCGTCGAGGTCGGGCAGCCCTGGCGCAACGAGCGGGCGGGCCTGGTGGACGGTGATCTGGCCGAGGGCGTCGAGATTCGCGTGATCGGCGAGCCATCCGTCAATGTCGAGGACCGGCTGATGAAGGCCGAACGCCTTTATCTCGGCGAGCGCGAATACATCCTCTATCCCGACCGCAACTGACCATGGAGCCGTTGCTGGCGGCCATCCAGGCTTCCGATCTGGCGACGGCGCTCCGATTCTCAAGGTGGAGCTATGCCGCGGTCAATACGTGCCATGTGCTCGGGATCGCACTGCTCATCGGCGCGATCATCCCGCTCGATCTCCGTCTGCTCGGTGCCTGGCCGAGCGTGGAGCAGAGGACGCTGGTGCGTGTGCTGACACCGCTTGCCGCCTTCGGTCTGATGCTGGCCGTCACGGCAGGGCTGCTGCTGTTTTCGGCTCGCGCCGTCGAGTATGCAGCGCTCGGCGTGTTTCGTCTGAAGCTGGCGCTGATCCTTCTCGGCGCGACATCGGCGATCGTCATGCACGCCACCTACGGCGCCCTTCTCGAACACGCCCGTCCGTCCGTTCTGCGGCTGGCGGCCCTCCTTTCCATGAGCTGCTGGATCGGCGCATTGATTGCAGGACGCCTCATCGCCTTCCTCGCCGATTGACCGTTCGGCAGATGATGGCTCGCTCGGCCGGCTCACTTCACGGCCAAGAAAAAAGGGAGGCCGAAGCCTCCCTTTTCCGTTCATCGATCAGGCAGCTCAGTGCATGCCGGAGCCGAGCGCCGCCAGGATCAGAAGGGCGACGATGTTGATGATCTTGATCATCGGGTTGATCGCGGGACCGGCCGTGTCCTTGTAGGGATCGCCGACCGTATCGCCGGTGATCGAGGCCATGTGAGCGTCGCCGCCCTTGCCGCCGTGATTGCCGTCCTCGATATACTTCTTGGCATTGTCCCAGGCACCGCCGCCCGACGTCATGCTGATGGCGACGAAGATGCCGGTGACGATGGTGCCGAGCAGCATCGCGCCCAGGGTCGAGAAGGCCGCGGCCTGGTCGCCCGAGATCAGCCGGATCACGAAATAGACCACCACCGGGGCGAGCACCGGCAGGAGCGACGGCACGATCATCTCCTTGATCGCCGCCTTGGTCAGGAGGTCGACCGCCTTGCCGTATTCCGGCTTGGCGGTGTGATCCATGATGCCGGGCATGTCCTTGAACTGCCGGCGCACCTCATGGACGATCGCACTGGCGGAACGGCCGACCGCCTGCATGGCGAGCGCGCCGAACAGGTAAGGCAGCATGCCGCCGATGAACAGACCGACCAGCACATAGGGATCGGACAGCGAGAAGGTCACGTTCAGATCCGGGAAGTAGTGCTTGAGGTCCTCGACATAGGCCGCGAACAGCACGAGCGCCGCAAGCGCCGCCGAGCCGATGGCGTAGCCCTTGGTGACGGCCTTGGTGGTGTTGCCGACCGCGTCGAGCGCGTCCGTGGTGTTCCTCACCTCCGGCGGCAGCTCGGACATCTCGGCGATGCCGCCCGCGTTGTCGGTCACCGGACCGTAGGCGTCGAGCGAAACCACCAGGCCGGTGAGCGCCAGCATGGTGGTCGCGGCGATCGCGATGCCGTAGAGGCCGGCCGAGAGATAGGCCACAAGAATGCCGCCGCAGATCACGATGATCGGCATGGCGCAGGCTTCCATCGACACGGCGAGGCCGGCGATGATGTTGGTGGCATGGCCGGTGGTCGAGGCCTCGGCGATCTTCTTCACCGGACGGTGCGTCGTGTTGGTGTAGAAGTCGGTGATCCAAATCAGGAGACCGGTGACCGCCAGACCGACCAAGGTGCAGACATAGACGTTCCACGCGCTGAAGGTCGCCCCGCCGCCACTATATTCGCCGCCGAGGAACAGCAGGGTGATCGGCAGGAGAGCTGCGGCCGAGAGAATGGCTGCCGCGAGGAAGCCCTTGTAGAGGGCGGCCATGATGTTGTTGGAGCTGCCGAGCTTGACGAAATAGGTGCCGACCACGGAGGCCAGCAGGCAGACGCCGCCGATGATCAGCGGGAACAGCATCAGCGTGGCCTGGTCCGCTTCGGTGAAGAAGATGGCACCGAGCAGCATGGTCGCGACCACGGTGACGGCGTAGGTCTCGAACAGATCGGCGGCCATGCCGGCGCAGTCACCGACATTGTCGCCGACATTGTCGGCGATCACTGCCGGATTGCGCGGATCGTCCTCGGGAATGCCGGCTTCGATCTTGCCGACGAGGTCAGCGCCGACATCGGCGCCCTTGGTGAAGATGCCACCGCCGAGACGGGCGAAGATCGAGATCAGCGAGGCGCCGAAGGACAGGCCGACCAGCGCTTCCAGGATGGCGCGCAGCTCGAGGCCGAACATCAGGAGAAGGCCGTAATAGACGGCGACGCCCAGAAGGCCGAGGGCCACCACCAGCATGCCGGTGACGGCGCCCGCCTTGAAGGCGACGCCGAGCGCGGTGGCCAGGCCCTTGGTCGCGGCTTCCGCGGTTCTGACATTGGCCTGCACCGAGACGGTCATGCCGATATAGCCGGCGACGCCGGAGAGCACGGCACCGATCAGGTAGCCGACGCCGACATGAAAGCCGAGGAAGACCCAGAGCAGCAGGAAGATCACGGCGCCGACCATGGCAATCGTCATATATTGACGATTGAGGTAGGCCATCGCGCCTTCCTGGATGGCGCCGGCGATTTCACGCATGCGGTCGTTGCCCGAGGCCTGAGCAAGCACCATGTTGCGCGTCAGCACACCGTAGGCCAGGCCCACGACCCCGCACGCCAATACCAATAGAAAAAGAAACCAGTCAGCCGGCTGCATCGCGTTGTCCTTTTGAGAAGATCAGGCTCCGCAGCGAAATCGCCAGGCGGGGCGGCGGAGCGCGCGCAACCTAGAAGAAGACGGCACGGCTGGCAACCCGAACTGTGGATAAGAGCGACACCTGCGCGCAGAAATCGCAGAAAAATACTGTATTTGGCGCCACTTTATCTTCAAAGGTTGAAAATCTCACCTGACTCTCCCTCATTCGGATCGATTCGCGGCAAATCACGGGACAAATGACCAAGCATTTGCCGACGTGTCGGGCCTTTTCTTGGTCGAACGCCTCGGGATCCGGGCAATGGTCGACGGGATCGCAGCGTCTTGCACGGGAGGCCGGCAGCACTCTTGGAAATCATCACTGATGGAAGCGTTTGACATGCTCCTCTCAGGCAGGATCGGAGCCCGTCGAAGGACGAAGGGCCTACTCGGAACCCGCGGCTGACACCGATCGGCATGTTGCCGCCGATCTCGCCGCGTCTTAAGTAGGAAGAATGAACGCGCCCTCGCCTCCTTATCCAGACGGTTTTCTCGATGCGGTCGATCGGATCACCGGCCCGCGCGGCTGGCGCAGCGATGAGGAGGGCGTCGAACCCCACAGCCGGGAATCCTGGGGGATCGGCCGGGGGCGGACGGCGCTGGTGCTGAAGCCGTCGAGTGTGGACGAGGTCAGCGCCCTCCTGGCGCTTTGTCACGAGAATCGCGTTCCCGTCGTTCCCCAGGGCGGCAATACCGGCCTCGTGTGGGCGGGCATCCCCGATGCCAGCGGCCGGCTCGTCGTCCTGTCGCTGTCCCGCCTGAACCGGATCAGAACGATCGATCCGGTCGGCGACACGATCACGGTCGAGGCGGGCGTGGTGCTGGAGCGTGTGCAGCAGGCGGCGTCCGAGCACGATCGCCTGTTTCCGCTGGCGCTCGGCGCCCAGGGCACCTGCCAGATCGGCGGCAATCTCTCGAGCAATGCGGGCGGCGTCAACGTGCTGCGCTACGGCATGGCGCGCGATCTGGTGCTCGGCCTGGAGGTGGTGCTGGCGGACGGCCGGGTCTGGAACGGGCTGCGCGCGCTGCGCAAGGACAATACCGGCTACGACCTGAAGCAGCTCTTCGTCGGCGCCGAGGGCACGCTCGGCGTGATCACCGCGGCCGTGCTCCGGCTGTTCCCGAAGCCGCGCGAGGTCAGAACCGCCTGGCTCGCTCTGGAAAGCCCGAAAAAGGCGGTCGAGCTCTTCGCCTTTTGCCGCGAGCGCCTGGGCGACACCATCTCCTCCTTCGAGCTGATGGGCGACATCGTCGTGCAGCGCGTGATCGACTATCTGCCCGACGGCCGCCAGCCGCTCGAGACCCGGCCCCCCTGGCATGTGCTGATCGAGACCGCCTGGTCCCTCGAGGACGGCCTCGGCGAGCGCCTGGAAAAGGTGCTGGCTGATGCGATGGAGCGTGGCCTCGTCACCGACGGCACCATCGCCAGCAGCGAGGCCCAGCGCCAGGCGCTCTGGCTGATCCGGGAGAATCCGACCGACGCCTTCGCCAAGGCGGGCGTGGTCCTGCGCCACGACGTCTCGGTGCCGATCATCGAGGTGCCGGCGCTGATCGAGCGCGGATCGGGCCTGTTCGAGAAAAGGATACCCGGCATTCGGGTCGTCGCCTTCGGCCATATCGGCGACGGCAATATCCACTTCAACTTTCTGCAGCCCGAGGGTGGAGACGGCGCCGCCTTTCGGGCGATGAAGGACGAAGTCCAGACCGCGGTCTTCGACCTGGTCGAGAGCCTTGGCGGCAGCATCAGCGCCGAGCATGGCATCGGCCGGCTGAAACGCGACGATCTCGCGCGCAGAAAGCCTGCCCTCGACCTCGAACTCATGCGACGGTTGAAGACGGCGCTCGATCCGCACAATATTCTTAATCCGGGCGCCATACTCTGACGCTCCGCCCTTCGCCGCCGCCGGGCCCGCCGCCCGACCTGCCAATGGGGATGACGTGATGACCGCTTACAACCCGCCGCTCGACCATATGCGCTCGATCCTCGATCCGATGATTGCGGGTCTGGCGGCACTGCCCGGCCATGAGGAGCTGGACCGCGAGCTGGTCGGCCAGGTGCTGGAGGAGGCGGGGAAATTCGCGAGCGGCGCGCTCGCCCCGTTGAACGCGGTCGGGGACCGGCAGGGCGCGCGCCTCGAAAACGGCGTGGTGCGCACCCCCGAGGGCTTCAAGGACGCCTACGAAAAATTCATCGAAGGCGGATGGAACGGCGTCCCGTTCCCCGAGGAATGGGGTGGTCAGGGGCTCCCCTGGACCATCTCCACTGCCGTCTCCGAGATGTGGCACAGCGCCAACACCGCGTTCAGCCTCTGCCCGCTCCTGACCCAGGCAGGCATCGAACTGCTGCTGAAGTTCGGCACGGAGGAGCAACAGGCGACCTATCTGGAAAAGCTGGTGAGCGGCGAGTGGACCGGCACCATGTGCCTGACCGAGCCCCATGCCGGCACCGATGTCGGCGCGCTCAAGACCAGGGCGGAGAAGGATGGCGACCACTACCGCATCACCGGCACCAAGATTTTCATCACTTACGGCGACCACGACTTTACCGACAACGTGATCCACATGGTCCTCGCCCGGACGCCGGGCGCGCCCGCCGGCACCAAAGGCATCTCGCTGTTCATCGTGCCGAAATTCCTGGTGAACGAGGACGGGTCCCCTGGGGACCGCAATGACTTGAGGCCAGTGTCCCTCGAACACAAGCTCGGCATCCATGCGAGCCCGACCTGCGTCATGTCCTTCGGCGACAATGAAGGCGCCGTCGGCTATCTGATCGGCGAGGAGCAGGGCGGCATGAAGGCGATGTTCACCATGATGAACAACGCCCGC